>NZ_FORG01000003.1 GCF_900113945.1 Xenorhabdus mauleonii | reverse complement strand
CCACCTGACCCCATGCCGAACTCAGCAGTGAAACGCCGTAGCGCCGATGGTAGTGTGGGGTCTCCCCATGTGAGAGTAGGACACTGCCAGACATTAATTTAAAAGCCGATTGCCGGCATAAAAGGCAGTCAAGGCAAACGAAATTCGGTGGTGCGGTAGTTCAGTTGGTTAGAATACCGGCCTGTCACGCCGGGGGTCGCGGGTTCGAGTCCCGTCCGCACCGCCACCGTATTTAGGGGCGTAGTTCAATTGGTAGAGCACCGGTCTCCAAAACCGGGTGTTGGGAGTTCGAGTCTCTCCGCCCCTGCCAGTTAACAACTAAGTAATAATTGATATAGCTTTCAGATTAATAGCCCAGCTAAAATTAGCTGGGTTTTTTCTTATTTGTGTTTTTTGTATATCACTCACCCATAATCCTCGTTACCTTTTGATTTTTACTATATTTTTGGTGGTGATATAGTCCTACCTTTCCTGTAGATATTGCATTTCCATAGACATCACTCATTCTATTCTACGTATACGCACAGGTAGAACCTTTTTTAGCAGAAACGTTATCCTCAAAGCTTAATAGGTGCTTTTTCGACGGGAATTTTTATTAGTTGTTGGATAAGGGCTTGTTGGTCACTATTTTGCAGCCATACTGCATATAAAGGCCGTTCTATCAACCCGGCATTAGGTGACGCTACAAGCTTGGGATATTCTTCTTGCCAGTGGACAGGAAGGAATGTTGTCGCATTGACACTATCCAATAATTCTCTGGCGATATGTGCCGATGTGGTTGTGATGATAGGTGGGTGTTCATTCTTTAAAATTTGCTGTTCTTGTTGATGGAAATCAGCGCCCCACTCTAATTTGATGTAATTTTCAACACCCTTTTCAAGATTATGTTGCGTCGTCGATAGAACAAGCTGAATGTTACCGATCAACTGGCTTTGGAATTCATCCATTTTTGGTGGCTCTGTGGTAATCAAAAGATCTAATTCACGAGAATGCAACTGCTTGACTAACGATTGACGTGTAGATACCACTGATTCGATTCTTGTTTCTTGATGGAATTTATAAAACGAATTCAGCCAGGATGTCAGATAACCTTCCCATAGCGACGCAATAGAGCCGATAGAAAGTTCGGTATGGTGGGCAACATAATTGATTTCTTTCTTTGCTAATTGCCAAGTATTCATTAATGACTCTGCATAGGGAACAAGGCGTTCTCCGGCCGCAGTAAGGCGGATATTATTACGATGCCGTGTGAATAAATTGGTACCCAACTGATTTTCAAGTTGGCGGATCCGAAAGCTAACAGCAGATTGTGTTAAATAGAGCGATTCAGCTGCCCGACCAAAGTGACGAGTCTTACTGACTTCCAAAAAGGTTTTCAGTAATTCAGTGTCCACATGCATCTCCAATAGTTTTTGTCGTTAAGATTTAAATATTTTGTTTTACAGAATGTCAAGCCTCCCTAATACTCCGCGCCATAATTAGTATGACATTAGAGTTAGGAGTGTGTCAGATGGCTGAAAGCTTCATCACGACTAATCGTTTTTTTGATAATAAACATTATCCACGTGGATTTTCCCGTCATGGTGATTTCACCATCAAAGAAGCCCAATTATTAGAACGCTATGGGTATGCGTTTAATGAATTGGATCTTGGTAAACGTGAACCTCAAACAGAAGAAGAAAAACTGTTTGTTGCGGTCTGCCGCGGTGAGCGTGCTCCGGTGACAACGGAGGAAAAAGTATGGGCTAAGTATTTGGCAAAGATCAGCCGTCCAAAACGTTTTCATACTCTTTCTGGCGGAAAACCACAAGTAGATTCTTCTGAGGACTATACCGATAATGATGATTAATATCATCATTTGATATTAATCATCTCTCCAAAGGGGCGAAAGCCCCTTTTTCATTTATCCGGCTTGTTTTTGTAGCTGAATAAGTAGCCTATCTATACTTCTATAGCTCAGTGCTTCCATAATATCTGGTTTTTCTATTCCTTTTTGCCCTTTTAGGTCAGCAATAGTACGAGAAACTTTGAGTATCCGGTGCCAGGCTCGTATTGATAACCCTAATTTTAATAAGGTATTTTCCAGAAAAACGGCATCTTCCGCCTTTAATTTGCAAATACTTTCAGTTTGTTTGCTATTGAGGCAAGCATTAACATGCCCACAACGTTCGATTTGCACTTTTCTGGCGATCTGTACTCGTTTTTTGATTTCATGGCTACTTTCTCCATGTTTTATTGATGATTGACTCAGAGTGCCAAGAGGAAGCAGAGGAACTTCAATTGAGAGATCAAAGCGATCTAAAAATGGCCCGGAAAGTTTGGAAAGATAGCGTAATACTTGTTGTGGGCTGCTTCGGTTGTGTAAACCTTGATGATAACCGGTTGGGCTAGGGTTCATTGCTGCGATAAGCTGAACCTGAGCCGGAAAGCAGACTTTTGCCTTTGCACGGGATATAACTATTGCGCCAGCCTCTAAAGGCTCACGCAATGCATCAAGAACACTGCGATTGAATTCAGGCAATTCGTCCAGAAACAGTACTCCATTATGTGCGAGAGATATTTCACCTGGTTTTGGTATTGAACCTCCTCCAACGAGAGCTGCCATTGATGAACTATGATGAGGGGCTCTAAATGGGCGTGTATGCCATTTTTGAGGGGTAATTGAGTATCCGACCAGACTATTGATTGCGGCGACTTCCAGAGCTTCCTGATGCGTTAATGGTGGTAATAGGTGACATAATCGGCTGGCCAGCATGGTCTTACCTGTTCCGGGAGGGCCGAGTAGCAGAAGATTATGCCCTCCGGCAGCCGTTATCTCCAATGCCCGTTTGGCTTGTTCCTGCCCGATGATATCCTGCATATCCAAAATAGATGGTTCAGTCTGTAGCTCAATAGGCTCAGGGGAAGATAATTGGGTATCTTTTCCTTGCAGAAAATAACAAACCTGCAGCAAATGTTCAGCCATCAATACTTCATCTTGGGACAAAATTGCCAGTTCAGTTTTGTTCTCTGAAGAGAGGATCAGCTGCCTTCTTGCTCTTTTTGCACTCAAGGCTGCGGGGATGGCTCCCGTCACGCGCCGTATTTCTCCAGAAAGCGCTAACTCACCTAAAAATTCGTAATTTTGCAGCTTTTCTGTTGATATTTGTTCCGATGCTGCCAGTATCGCGATAGCAATAGGTAGATCATATCTTCCACCTTCTTTTGGGAGATCTGCGGGGGCTAAATTAACCGTGATCCTTTTGGGTGGATAAGCAAACCCGCTGTTTAACAATGCGCTTCTGACCCGATCTCGAGCTTCCTTGACGGTAGTTTCAGGTAAACCAACAAGGGTCAGGCCGGGTAATCCATTACTGATATGGGCTTCTATAGTAACAATAGGGGAATCAATGCCAATTGTTGCCCGTGTATGAATGACGGCGAGTGCCATGATGCTCTCCTTAGCAAGAAAGCAAATATCATGAATCGATAAAAAATAATAAAAAGTCTCTTTAGGTTATTTTGCGAGGAGATTCGTAAAGATATTTATTCTTACGGTTATTTTTAGGTTTATGTTTTCATTTTGATCAAATAATAACTCCATATTATTTATGAATAATCAGATAAATAAGCACAGCCTGATAACGCCCTATATCAATTTCCGAATGATACTTATCGTGATAGTAATCAATTAATAATTATTAGGTATGGTTATGTATTTCATAAATGAATTTTGTTAACAATAATAACTATTAGCCAACATTATTATTTTCGATTATGTTTTCTGTTACGCCACTAACAGACAGATGATTAAATTGTTTTTTTGCGGTTTTATTTATTAATAATGTTATTAAACAGATGGATAGTTATTTTTCTACATGTAAACTGAGTCGGCTAAAGCAGATTTATCTGCTTTAATATCTATCTGAATGAAAAATATAAATAAAATAATTTTGTTATGAAAAAATAAAAAATAATTATTGTCAATGTTCATAGAAAGTGATAACTCTTAAATATACGTCAAGCATGAGAAGCAGAACGAACTAAATTATGAACGCTTTTGTCCTAGCTATTAGCCTAATTATTGTGAGTGTGGTGGTGATTATTATCCCACCGTGCGGGGCTGCACTTGGACGAAGGAAGGCTTAGACAGACAGAAAAATAGCCAGATTTCACAAAAACCCCCGCACCGAAAGGCGCGGGGGTTTTTTTTGGCGCCCTGGCATGTAAACAAAAACAAACATAACTAATACGTCACAACAAGCAAACACAGGCTGAATTCAATGGGGGAACAATGAACGGCGCACAATCACTTATAGCAGCATTACGAGAGCAGGGGATTGAAAAAGTTTTCGGTTATCCCGGCGGGGCTATCATGCCCGTTTATGATGCTCTGTATGACGGCGGAATTGAACACGTGTTATGCCGTCATGAGCAGGGAGCTGTCATAGCTGCAATCGGCTATGCAAGAGCAAGTGGTAAGCCTGGAGTTTGTATTGCAACCTCAGGGCCTGGAGCGACAAATTTAATCACCGGATTGGCTGATGCTCTGCTGGATTCTGTTCCTGTTATCGCTATCACTGGTCAGGTTGGTACTGAATTTATCGGAACGGATGCCTTTCAGGAAATTGATATCTTGGGAATGTCTCTTTCGTGTACGAAACATAGTTTTCTGATCGATTCAGTAGAGAAAATACCCCAAGTTATGGCTGATGCTTTTAGCATTGCCATGAGTGATCGTCCCGGACCTGTTTTGATTGATTTTCCGAAAGACATTCAATTGGCTCAGGGGGATTTTGCTCCGTACCTGATACCGACATCTCAAAATTCACCTCTTCCACAGAGAGAATTGGAACAAGCCCGCGATTTGTTGGCCTCATCCCAGAAACCTGTATTGTACGTAGGCGGCGGTGTTGGCATGTCCGGAGCCGTTCCTGAATTGCGCCGTTTTGTTGCCGAGACAGGAATGCCTGTTGTCTCCACATTAAAAGGGTTGGGAGCTGCGGATTGTGACCACGAATACTATTTGGGCATGTTGGGAATGCATGGCTCTAAAGCCGCCAATTTTGCTGTTCAATCTTGTGATTTGTTAATTGCTGCTGGTGCTCGTTTTGATGATCGTGTGACAGGGAAGCTGAATACGTTTGCGCCCAATGCCAAAGTCATTCATTTGGACATTGATCCTGCAGAATTTAATAAATTGCGCCAAACGCATATTTCGTTATTGGGTGATTTAAAAGAATTACTGCCTCATTTACAGCAAACTTTGTCAATTCAAGACTGGCAGCAAGAAGTAAAGCAATTAAAAAACGAACACGTATGTTGCTATGACTACCCAGGTGAAAGCATTTATGCGCCGTTGCTGTTGAAGCAGGTTTCTGACCGTTCATCCTCGAATACCATAATTACAACCGATGTAGGGCAACACCAAATGTGGACAGCTCAACACATGACATTCAGTCAGCCGGAAAATTTCATCACCTCAAGTGGATTGGGCACGATGGGGTTTGGTATTCCTGCCGCAATTGGCGCACAAATGGCGCGTCCGGAAGATATGGTCATCTGCATATCCGGTGACGGCTCTTTCATGATGAATGTTCAGGAGTTGGGCACAATCAAGCGTAAGCAATTGCCGGTCAAAATGATCTTGTTGGATAACCAGCGCTTGGGAATGGTCCGCCAGTGGCAAGAGCTGTTTTTTGAAAAACGTTATAGCGAAACGATCTTAACTGATAACCCTGATTTTATTGCACTGGCACAAGCCTTTGATATTCCTGGGCAGCACATCACCGATAAAGCGCAGGTGGAAGATGCCTTGGATGCTTTGTTCAATAGTCCGGGTGCGTATTTGTTACATGTATCCATTGATGAATTAGAAAATGTTTGGCCGTTGGTTCCCCCAGGTTCAAGCAACGCGACTATGTTGGAGAAGTCATTATGATGCAACATAAACTGGCTATTCAGGCAAGATATTGTCCTGAAATTTTGGAAAGAATTCTGAGGGTTACCCGCCATCGTGGGTTTCAAATATGTGCATTGAATATGGATCATGCGGAAGATAGTGATAATGTAAGCATCGAGCTGACAGTATCCAGCCAGCGTCCTGTTAATTTACTTTTTTCACAACTGATGAAATTAGTCGATGTCGCAGGCGTTGAGATCAAACACAAAAAATCACAATTGATAAGCGCATAATGCGCAATTGAAGGAAAACTGAGAATGACAAAGCAAGCCGATTACATCTGGTTCAATGGGGAAATGGTGCCTTGGACAGAAGCAAAAGTTCACGTGATGTCCCATGCCTTGCATTATGGTACTTCGGTATTTGAGGGTATTCGTTGTTATAACTCTCACAAAGGGCCAGTTGTGTTTCGCCATCGTGAACATATGCAGCGCTTGCGTGACTCAGCCAAGATTTATCGTTTCCCGGTGACTTATAGTGTCGATGAACTGATGGAGGCGTGTCGTGAAACCCTTCGTAAAAATAAATTAACCAGTGCTTACATTCGCCCGTTGGTATTTATTGGTGATGTTGGCATGGGTGTTAATCCTCCTGCGGGTTATAAAACAGACGTTATTATTGCAGCCTTTCCTTGGGGAACTTATCTTGGTGAAGATGCGTTGGAGCAGGGAGTTGATGCAATGGTTTCTTCATGGAACCGTGTAGCAGCAAATACGATCCCGACGGGCGCAAAAGCAGGAGGAAATTACCTTTCATCCTTGCTGGTGGGGAGTGAAGCCCGACGTCACGGTTATCAGGAAGGGATTGCATTGGATATTCATGGTCATATTTCAGAAGGTGCGGGTGAAAATCTATTTGAAGTTAAAGATGGGGTTTTGTTTACTCCGCCATTTACTTCATCCGCTCTGCCGGGGATCACGCGTGATGCAATAATTAAACTGGCTCAGGATCTGGGCCTGGAAGTTCGTGAGCAAACACTTTCTCGCGAATCGCTCTATTTGGCTGATGAAGTCTTTATGACTGGCACTGCCGCGGAAATCACACCGGTTCGTAGTGTCGATGGCATTCAAGTTGGCATCGGCAAATGTGGCCCTATCACCAAAAAAATCCAAAGTGCATTCTTTGGCCTCTTTGATGGTACGACAGAAGATAAATGGGGCTGGCTGGATCCAGTTAATCCTTAATAAAAAAATATAAAAGCCAACAGGCGGTTGTTCCCCGCCTGTTCTGATGATTGTGAAGTTATTAGATAAGACAGACATGGGAGTAAAAGCAATGCCTAAATACCGTTCTGCCACGACGACACATGGCCGTAATATGGCAGGTGCCCGTGCTTTATGGCGAGCCACGGGGATGACCGATGCAGATTTTGGAAAGCCCATTATCGCTGTTGTTAATTCATTCACTCAGTTTGTGCCGGGTCATGTACATTTACGTGACCTTGGCAAATTGGTGGCAGAACAAATTGAGGCAGCAGGGGGAGTCGCAAAAGAGTTCAATACCATCGCCGTTGATGATGGTATCGCGATGGGGCATGGCGGCATGCTTTATTCACTGCCTTCGCGCGAGTTGATTGCGGATTCGGTTGAATACATGGTCAATGCCCACTGTGCTGATGCTATGGTATGCATTTCCAACTGCGACAAAATAACGCCGGGAATGTTAATGGCCTCTCTGCGGTTGAACATTCCGGTAATTTTTGTTTCCGGTGGCCCAATGGAAGCAGGTAAAACGCGTTTATCTGATCAAATCATCAAGCTGGATTTAGTTGATGCCATGATCCAAGGGGCTAATCCAAACGTCAGTGATGAACAAAGTGATCAAATCGAGCGTTCCGCTTGCCCGACTTGCGGCTCCTGTTCTGGTATGTTCACAGCCAACTCCATGAATTGCCTGACTGAAGCGCTTGGGCTTTCGCAACCGGGCAATGGTTCATTGCTTGCGACACATGCAGATCGCAAGAACCTGTTCATCAATGCAGGCAAGCGTATTGTCGAATTAACTAAACGTTACTACGAAAAAAATGATGACAGCGCCTTACCTCGCAGCATTGCGACTAAAGCGGCATTTGAAAATGCCATGACATTAGATATCGCTATGGGTGGATCAACTAATACCGTTCTGCATTTGCTTGCCGCCGCACAGGAAGGTGAGATTGATTTCACCATGGCAGACATTGACCGCCTTTCCCGTCAGGTTCCTCACCTCTGCAAAGTTGCTCCGAGCACTCAAAAATATCATATGGAAGACGTACACCGTGCTGGTGGCGTGGTTGGCATTCTTGGTGAATTGGAGCGGGCAGGGCTTCTGCATCGTAATGTGAAAAATGTGTTGGGATTGGACTTATCACAAACCTTGGCGCAGTACGACATCATGCAAACAGAAGATGAAAGTGTGAAGAGCATGTACGCGGCGGGGCCTGCGGGTATACGCACCACCCAAGCCTTCTCGCAGGATTGCCGTTGGCCAACGTTGGATAATGATCGTAAGGAAGGGTGCATCCGTGAATATGCGCATGCTTACAGTCAGGATGGGGGCTTGGCGGTCCTGTTTGGCAACATTGCAGAGGATGGCTGCATTGTAAAAACGGCTGGGGTTGATGAAGGCAGTTTGACTTTCCGGGGGCCGGCTAAGGTCTATGAAAGTCAGGACGATGCCGTTAATGCTATCTTGGGTGGAAAAGTGGTGGCAGGAGATGTGGTTGTCATTCGCTACGAAGGCCCGAAAGGTGGCCCTGGAATGCAAGAGATGCTTTATCCCACGACTTACTTGAAGTCAATGGGATTGGGCAAAAGTTGTGCGTTGATCACCGATGGGCGTTTCTCTGGTGGCACATCGGGTCTTTCCATCGGGCACGTTTCCCCTGAAGCGGCGAGTGGCGGCCTGATTGGATTGATTCAAGATGGCGATATCATCGATATTGATATTCCAAACCGTAAAATTCAGTTGGATGTTGCCGAAATCGAATTGGCTGAACGTACAGAGGCTGAATTAGCGCGCGGGGATAAAGCGTGGACACCTCATTCGCGGCAGCGTCAGGTTTCTTTTGCATTACGTGCCTATGCTTCGTTGGCGACCAGCGCTGACAAAGGTGCCGTGCGTGATAAATCCAAGCTGGGGTACTGATTGTGGCGGTTTATTCTCTTAATACAGAGCCCAATGGAGCGGAATATCTTAAAGCTGCATTGAGTGCGCCCGTGTATGACGTTGCTCAAGTTACGCCATTACAGGAAATGCAAAAAATTTCTTCTCGTTTAAATAATACGATTTTAGTCAAACGGGAAGATCGTCAGCCAGTGCACAGTTTCAAATTGCGTGGTGCATACGCGATGATCGCTGCCTTGACGGAAGAGCAAAAAAGCCGGGGAGTGATTACGGCTTCAGCGGGCAACCACGCGCAAGGCGTTGCGTTGTCCGCAAATAAAGTTGGCGTGAAAGCAACGGTCGTAATGCCGATAGCAACGGCAGATATTAAAGTCGATGCGGTCCGTAGCTTTGGCGGCCGAGTTTTGTTGCACGGCGCGAATTTCGATGAAGCCAAAGCAAAAGCGATTGAGATGGCAAAAGAGCAGGGTTACACCTTTATCCCCCCTTTTGACCATCCCTCCGTGATTGCGGGCCAGGCGACATTAGCTATGGAGCTATTGCAGCAGGATGTTCACCTTGATCGTATCTTTGTTCCCGTTGGTGGGGGAGGATTGATTGCAGGCGTTGCCGTGCTCATCAAACAACTGGTTCCTGAGATGAAGGTCATTGGCGTGGAAGCCGAAGATTCAGCTTGTCTGAAAGCGGCTTTGGAAGCAGGGCGTCCCGTTGATTTGCCCAGAGTTGGCTTATTTGCGGAAGGGGTGGCGGTGAAACGCATTGGCGATGAAACGTTCCGTTTATGCCAGCAGTATGTTGATGATGTCATCACGGTGGACAGCGACGCTATTTGTGCTGCGATGAAAGATATCTTTGAAGATGTCAGGGCGATTGCGGAACCTTCTGGTGCCTTGGCATTGGCGGGGCTGAAGAAATATGTCCAGCAACATCAGATTCAGGGAGAACGGTTGGCGCACATTCTTTCTGGCGCTAATGTGAATTTTCATGGTCTGCGTTACGTTTCAGAACGTTGTGAGTTGGGTGAGCAGCGAGAGGCGTTATTGGCGGTTACCATTCCGGAACAAAAAGGCAGTTTCCTGCATTTTTGCCAGATATTGGGTTCCCGTGTGGTAACTGAATTCAGTTATCGTTATTCGGATGCTACTGATCCAAGCAAAGCCTGTATTTTTGTGGGCATTAGATTAAGCCGTGGATATGTGGAACGGTGTGAAATTATTGAAGAGTTGAAAGCATCGGGATATCAGGTTGCTGATTTTACTGATGATGAAATGGCAAAACTGCATGTTCGTTACATGATAGGCGGCAGACCATCCAAGCCACTGCAGGAGCGGTTGTTCAGCTTTGCTTTTCCTGAATCTCCGGGCGCCTTGCTGAAATTTTTACAGACACTGGGCACACATTGGAATATCACTTTATTTCATTATCGTAGTCACGGCATGGATTATGGTCGTGTATTGGCGGCTTTTGAACTTTCAGAGCCTGAATTACGCTTTGATCGCCATTTGGATGAGTTGGGTTATGACTATCATGATGAAACGGATAACCCGTCGTTTAAATTATTTTTGACTTAACCATCCGTTCTTAACGACTGGTGCTTATAACAAGCGGAAAAATAGCTCTTTTCTGGAGCTATTTTTCGTCACATACCGCCTACAGTGGCTTATAGCCAGATAGCTCCAAGGCGCTGCAGATTACAACAGTTCCCAAAACGCTTTAATCAAAGGCTCATTTAAGCGTTTATTCAATGCACAAACACCTAATTCAAACGGTTCTACCAACGAAATATCCAGCAAAGAGATACGGTTACGTACAGGCTCAGGGCTATTTTCGACGACAACCGCAGGGATAAGGGCAATTCCACAACCTAATGCCACCATGGAAACAATCGCCTCATGACCAGAGACTGTTGCGTAAATCATGGGATGCAGGATTTTATTCCGCCGGAACCACAGTTCAATGCGTGTACGAGAAGGGCCGTGTTCAGGGAGAATAAACGGTATTTTATTCCAGTCGGGAGATTCCTGTGTGGCGAGCGTTTTGACAGTACAGGGCAGAGTCGGAGCAATCAGTACCAGCGGAATTTCACCGATTTTGGTGAAACTGACATTATCAGGCAGTTTTTCTGGCTTGCCTGCGATACCTAAATCTGCCTCATTGGATTGAACTCTATCAACGGCATCAGCGGCATCTCCGGTTGTCAGTTTAATTTCCACCAAAGGATGTTCAGCCCTGAATTTATCCAATACTTGTGGCAGGTGGCTATATGCAGCCGTGACCGAACAAAACAGGCGCAATTCTCCTGTCAATGAAGGGGCTTGGTGATTTAGCGAGTGCCTTAGTTGCGTATATTGCAGGAGAGTTTGTTGAGCAAATTGTTTAAGTTGCTCACCCGCGGAGGTTAATTTCACTGTCCGATTATCCCGCAGAAAAAGCGGGTGTCCCAATAGCTCTTCAAGGCGTTGTATTTGGCGTGAAAGCGTCGACGGGCTGACATGCATGGCCTTGGCTGTTCGTCCAAAATGACAACTTTCCGCAAGGTGTAAAAACAGTTTTAAATCACGTAGATCCATCGCGTGTAAACCTTTTGCTTAGAAACCTGTTTGTATGGGAAGGCCTGTTTCATAAACTGCAATACAGTCTTGTTAATATATCAATTTAAGCAATGGCGTACATGTCATATATTGGTTCTATGCAAACACGACATCACACATAATTATATCGGAGTCACCATGGCTAACTATTTTAATACGTTGAATTTACGCCAGCAATTGGCGCAATTAGGCAAATGTCGTTTCATGACGCGGGAAGAATTTGCTGACGAGGCAGGGTATTTAAAAAACAAGAAGATAGTGATCGTTGGCTGTGGTGCTCAAGGGCTAAACCAAGGCCTGAACATGCGTGATTCTGGCTTAGATATTTCTTATGCGTTGCGTAAAGAAGCAATTGAAGAAAAACGTGCTTCATGGCGCAAGGCAACAGAAAACGGTTTCAAGGTCGGCACCTATGAAGAATTAATTCCACAGGCCGATTTGGTTGTCAATTTAACGCCAGACAAACAACATTCATCAGTCGTTCAGGCCGTCCAGCCCCTGATGAAAGAAGGCGCAGCATTGGGCTATTCCCACGGTTTCAACATCGTTGAAGTGGGAGAGCAGGTACGTAAAGATATCACCGTTGTGATGGTTGCCCCGAAATGCCCGGGAACGGAAGTTCGCGAAGAATACAAACGTGGGTTTGGTGTGCCAACCCTGATTGCTGTGCACCCAGAAAATGATGCCAAAGGCGAAGGAATGGCTATCGCGAAAGCATGGGCCGCTGCGACAGGTGGTCATCGTGCCGGTGTTCTGGAATCGTCTTTCGTTGCAGAAGTTAAATCCGATTTGATGGGTGAGCAAACTATTCTGTGTGGCATGCTGCAAGCTGGTTCTTTGCTGTGCTATGACCGATTGATAGCTGATGGTGCGGAGCCTGGCTATGCCGGAAAATTAATTCAGTTTGGCTGGGAAACCGTGACTGAAGCTCTGAAGCAGGGCGGAATTACGTTGATGATGGATCGTCTCTCCAATTCGGCGAAATTACGTGCCTATGCACTTTCCGAGCAGTTGAAAACCATTATGGCGCCGCTGTTCCAGAAACACATGGACGATATCATTTCCGGTGAATTCTCTTCCACAATGATGGCAGACTGGGCGAATGATGATAAAAACTTGCTGACTTGGCGTGAAGAAACCGGCAAAACGCCATTCGAAAATTACCCTGAATACAATGGTCACATTAGTGAGCAGGAATATTTCGATCACGGCGTGCTGATGGTAGCCATGGCGAAGGCTGGCGTTGAGCTGGCATTTGAAACGATGATAGATTCCGGCATCATTGAAGAGTCTGCTTATTATGAGTCATTGCACGAATTGCCGCTGATAGCGAATACGATTGCCCGTAAGCGTTTGTATGAGATGAATGTGGTGATTTCTGACACCGCGGAATATGGCAACTATCTGTTCTCTCATGTTGCGGTTCCGCTGCTGAAAGAAAAATTTATGGCGACCCTGCAAGCAGGGGATTTAGGTAAACCTGTTGCCGATCGGGGCGTCGATAATGCTCAATTGCGTGATGTGAATGAAGCCATCCGTAATCATCCAATTGAAATCATCGGCCATACTTTGCGTGGTTATATGACTGATATGAAACGCATTGCAGTTGGCGGATAAAGCAAAACCTTAATAAAACAATGCCTCAATAAAGCAGTACCCGAATAAAACAGTACGCAGATAAAAAAATACAGTCCTTATTCTGCCCGATAAATCATATCGGGCAGAATATTTTAGATATTACAGAATACAAACTACAGATTAAATCTTAATCTGATTTCATCAATCAGTTGGCGTTGTAAAACCTCAAATCGCTCTCTGGGCTGCTGTAATTGGATCATTTCCAGTGAAAGATCGTTGACTTCAGTGCGGACGCCACTTAATTCCTCCAGAACAGCCAAGCCACAGAACGGCACATAGGCTTCGGAATATCCCCCTTCATGTACCATGACCAGTTTGCCGTGGCATAACTCATCCGCTACTTGTTGTATTTTCCGGGTCATTTCACGGTAGCTGTTACTGTGCAGCTGCATTCGGGACAGGGGATCGTACGCATTGGCATCATAGCCGCAGGCAACAATAATCAATTCAGGCTGGTAGCGTTTAAGTGCCGGCAGCACAATACTATCCATAGCATACATATAGCTGTTGTGCCCGGCTCCTGCCATCAATGGGATATTGATATTGAAACCTTCCCCTTTACCGACACCGATATCTTCTTCTCCGCTGTAACCTTCAGGATAACTTCCATCTTGGTGCAGCGAAATCGTCAGCACATCATCACGTTCCCAGAAAATGTGTTGTGTTCCATTGCCATGATGAACATCCCAGTCAACGACTGCGACTCGGCCAACGCCAAGTTTTTCTTTTGCGTTCTCAATGGCAAGGGCAATATTGGCAAGAAAACAAAAGCCCATCGCGCTATCAGGCAGGCAATGGTGTCCGGGAGGGCGGGAAAGGCTGTAAGCATTATCCAACTCACCTCTCAATACCGATTTTACTGCGGCATAAGCCAGTCCGGCAGAGAGTTTGGCTATCTCATAGGTACCTGGTCCCATTGGGGCAGAAGGTTCCAATATACCGCCGCCATTATCGCTCATGGACTTAAAACGATGTAAATACTCTTCGGTATGGACAAGTTTTAATGCTTCATCATCGAGAGGCTCAGCACTGCGTAAATGCAATGAACGACTCAAGCCTGAAACATCCATTAAACTTTTCATTCTGCGTTTGGTTTCGGGGGATTCAGCATGCCCATTACTTGCGGGAGGCTGAACCCATCCACCTACAGGAAATGTGACAACATGGGATAATCCAGAGCTATGCCAGAAACAAAGTTCATCAAAGAAAAAGCCAGTTTTACGTAGCATATCGCATCTCCTTCTTGATTGATTTCACCTCAACAATAAATTGTTATAACACCAGTTAAGTCGGAGTGATGTTAAGTATTTAAATTAGTTGGGACTCATTATGTATGCAGTTTAAGGCACGTCAATTTTCAGTAAAAACCATCGACTTCATTTATTGTATGAGTTCATAACTGAGCCGTGCTTTCTGCTACAATTCAGCTCCTTGATCTTTCATCCTGATATAACCTTCGAAAAAATATGCGATTAAATCCAAGCCAACAACAAGCGGTTGAGTTTGTCACAGGGCCTTGTCTGGTTCTGGCGGGTGCAGGCTCCGGCAAGACCCGAGTGATCACCAATAAAATTGCCCACCTGATCCGCGGTTGTGGTTATCAGCCTCGCCAGATTGCGGCCGTCACCTTCACAAATAAGGCGGCACGTGAAATGAAAGAACGTGTGGCGCAAACTCTGGGCCGGAAGGAAGCAAAGGGGCTGATGATCTCGACTTTTCACACCTTGGGTTTGGAAATAATCAAGCGTGAATATAAGGCGTTGGGTATGAAGAGCAATTTTTCATTGTTCGACGACCAAGATCAAATGGCCTTATTAAAAGATCTGACCGCAGATTTGTTGGAGGAAGATAAGGATCTATTGCAAAAGCTGATTTCGAGTATTTCTAACTGGAAGAATGACTTAATGTCACCAGAGCGAGTGATTGGTGCTGCTCGTTCGGCACAAGATCACCAGTTTGCTGAGTGTTATCGTCGTTATGACTTGCATCTGACGAGCTGTAATGTTCTCGATTTTGACGATCTGATCACAAAGCCGACACTGTTGCTAATGCGTGATGAGGAAGTCAGGGAGCGTTGGCAGAACAGGATCCGTTATTTGCTGGTGGATGAATATCAGGATACCAACACCAGCCAGTATCAATTGGTGAAACTGTTGGTGGGGAACCGTGCCCGCTTTACGGTAGTTGGAGATGATGATCAGTCTATCTATTCATGGCGTGGCGCCCGCCCGCAAAACTTGATCTTATTGAAAGAGGATTTCCCTCTGCTGAATGTGATCAAACTGGAGCAAAATTACCGTTCGTCAGGACGGATATTAAAAGCTGCCAATATTTTGATTGCCAACAATCCCCATGTATTTGAGAAAAAACTCTTTTCAGAGCTGCACTATGGTGAATCGCTCAGAGTGATCGAAGCCAATAACGAAGATCATGAGGCTGAACGTGTAGTCGGTGAACTGATCGCCCACCATTTTATTAACAAAACGGAATATAAAGATTACGCGATCCTTTATCGTGGCAATCACCAATCCCGTATCTTCGAAAAAATGTTGATGCAAAACCGTATCCCTTACCGTATTTCGGGAGGAACTTCGTTCTTTTCACGACCGGAGATTAAGGATCTACTTTCTTACTTGCGTGTTTTGACCAATCCTGAAGATGACAGCGCATTTTTACGTATCGTCAATACGCCACGGCGAGAAATCGGGGCAGTGACAATCCAGAAATTGGGCGAATGGGCGAATCAGCGTAACAAAAGTTTATATCAGGCCAGCTTTGATCTCGGTTTGGAGCAGCATCTGAGTGGACGAGGCTTGGCTGCATTACAACGTTTTACTCACTGGATGGAAGAGATATCCCGTCAGGTTGAACGGGAACCATTACTGGCAGTAAGAGATTTATTGCGGGGCATGGATTATGAAAGCTGGCTCT
This sequence comes from Xenorhabdus mauleonii, assembly GCF_900113945.1. GTDB lineage: Bacteria > Pseudomonadota > Gammaproteobacteria > Enterobacterales > Enterobacteriaceae > Xenorhabdus > Xenorhabdus mauleonii. Next base: position 384,694 of record NZ_FORG01000003.1, on the reverse strand, counting down.
ACGAAACCTCACCGAGCCCAAAAGCGGCAGAGATGAGAATGAAAAACGTCAATCAGCTCTTCACTTGGATGAGCGAGATGCTTGAGGGAAATGATTTGGATGAGCCAATGACGCTTTCTCAAGTTGTGGCGCGTTTTACTCTGCGGGATATGTTGGAAAGGGGAGAGGAAAATGAAGAATTGGATCAGGTTCAGTTGATGACATTGCACGCCTCCAAGGGGTTGGAATTCCCTTATGTCTTCTTGGTGGGTATGGAAGAAGGCTTGCTGCCACACCAAAGTAGCATTGATGAAGACAATATTGAGGAAGAACGCCGTTTGGCTTATGTAGGGATCACACGCGCACAGAGAGAGCTTTTCTTTACTCTGAGCAAAGAACGCCGCCAGTATGGTGAACTCATCCGCCCGGAGCCAAGTCGGTTTTTGCTGGAGTTGCCTCAGGATGATTTAAGCTGGCCACAGAGTAAACGGGTGGTGAGCGCAGAAGAAAGAATGAAGCAGGGGCAATCGCGGCTTGCAGACATTAAATCACGTTTGGGATTAGGACAGAAAAAGTGAAAATGGTCATCGCCCTCTTTTTTTCATAAAGGGGAATGAATTGATTAAGGTAATATCATCACTGATTTCAAATGAATAGCTATATTATTTTAAATTCATCTACATAAGGCTGACTTTAAAATGTTTATGATAGTTGCACCAATATTTCTAATTATTTTGGTTGGGTATTTTTTTGGTCGTCTACGCCCGGATAGCGGATTGTCCGATAAATTAATCAATGACTATGTACTTTATATCGCGCTTCCTGCCTTATTATTCCTTGCTATTGCTCAAGCAGATATTAGTGAGCTGCAACAGTGGGGATTTCTCGCAGCCAGTTTAGCGGGGATCGGTGCAGTGTATATTTTAGGAATGTTGGTAGCAAAAATCATGGGGATTGGTTTACCACAATCGTCGATTTTAAGTATGGGGGCATGTTACGGCACAACCGGTTATATGGGCGTTCCAATCCTCATTTCTGTTTACGGTGAGTCTGCTGCGCTTCCGGCTGCTATCGCGACGATTTTGCATAATATTCCGGCTATCATCGCGGTTATCATTACGTATGATGTTTTTTCTTCACGTCAATCAGGCAGCAAAATATCGATCAGACAAAGTTTCACCGGAGCATTGAAAACAACATTGAGCAATCCCCTGACAATCTCTGTGATTGCGGGATTGGTTTTCGTTTGCTTCAGCATTCCCGTTCCCCAGTTTTTGCAATCATTTGCCCAGCTTCTTGGTAATGCCGCTGGCCCAACGGCTTTATTCGCTTTAGGGTTGGGATTATCTCGTCTTAAGGTCACAGAGCATATCAATAGTCAGACATTGAAATTAGTTATCCCGATGTTATGCCTTAAAATTGTCATACAGCCATTGATTACGTTTATCTGCGCGTACTATTTGTTTGGTATGCAGAAAACCGATATTTGGATGATTGTCGCGATTATTATGGCAGCGCAGCCAATAGGGGCAGGGGTTTATGTGTTTGCCAACAAGTATGGTTTTAAACAGGAAGCCATTTCGCTTTCCATTATCATTTCCCTGCTTATCGCATTAGTGACTCTCCCCATGACTCTGCAATGGTTGCCTGTCTAAATTTGGATGGGGATTTTGATGTCAGTCACCGGCATATTGATAGTTAACTTTAGTATACGGCTGCACGCTATCGTTAACTGTTTGCTCTGTCCTTGTCGTTCTCTTGGCTCTGGTGGAGATATTCCTGCTCCTCCAGAATCAATGACCATTGAACGTAGCTCTGCCATTTAATTTCTTGCTGTAACGTTTCTGCCCTGAGTGGATGTTGAGCCTGCCATTGGTAAGGTAAAGTGATAATGAGATCTTCATTGTCCACTTTTACCTGTAATACCGATAAGCTGTCATCCCGCCGGCGACTGGCGAAAATAATCGCCAGCCTTAATAGACGGCTTAATCTCTGGGTCTGCAACAATGGCAGGGCATTTTGTTGACTGAGGGAAGTTAAATCGATTGGCCCATTTTGGTTTTCCAATAAAGCGGCCAGCAGCCGTTTCTGGGCGGGGGTATAACCAGGTAACGCCAGATGGTTAATCAAATAGGCCGAGTGAGTCGGCGCCTGACGAAAATCAACGAACAAACCTATCTCATGCAGCAAACTGGCACTGCTCAACAGTTCGAGGCAACGATTATCCAGTTCCCATGGTTTGGCAACTTGCCGATAAAAATGTTCCGTCAGTTGTTTTACTCGCTGTGCCTGTTCAATATCTATCTGAAAACGTTGTTGGATATTGAAGATAGTTCTTGCACGAATATCCTGTTCAATGGGTAAGTCCAACATTCCATATACCAAGCCTTCGCGCAGGGCACCGCCGGCCAGAATCATGCTTTCAATGTTCAATGCCTGAAAAATGGCGATTAAAATTGCTAACCCACTGGGAAAAACTAAAGCCCGCTCTAGGGTCAGCCCTTCAATTTCCAACTCTTCCAGCTTGCCACATTCAATCGCTTGATATTTGAGTTGCTGGAGTTTAGGCAACGTGATCAACTCGTCCATTCCTTGAGCGATCATAATTTCTTGTAAGGCTTGCACTGTACCGGAAGCGCCTACGCAGATTTGCCAGCCCTGCTGAAGCAACGTTGTGGTGATTGGGATAAGTATTTCATGCGCAGCAGATTCGGCTTTGGTAAAGTTTTCTTCCGTCAGGCTGCGATCATTAAAATAGCGCTCCAACCAAGTCACACAGCCCATTTCCAGGCTGAATAGCTGGTTGGCGTTGGCTCCGGTACCTGTTACCAGTTCTGTACTGCCGCCACCAATATCCACCACAAGCCGTTTTTCCGATCCGCCTGTAGTATGGGCAACACCTTGATAAATCAGCCGGGCTTCTTCTTCACCACTGATGACGTTGACGGGAACACTCAGTATTTCTGAGGCCTTCCCGACAAAAACGCCCGAATTTACCGCCAGACGCAAGGTTGCGGTCGCAACAACACGAATATGCGCGGCAGGAATACCCTGCAAGTATTCGGAAAAGAGGCGCAAACATTGCCATCCCCGCTCCATTGATTGTTGTGAGAGCAGGTTATTCTTATCCAATCCAGCAGCCAGCCTCACTTTGCGCTTGATACGGCTGACTACTTGAATACTTCCGGAGACTTCGCGGACAACCAGCATATGAAAGCTGTTTGAGCCTAAATCGATGGCAGCATAGAGCGAAGAAGAACTCAGCATAGTATATTATTCCGGCATGTATTGTTTTAGCATCGTGTTATTCCTGCACCGCATTATTTCAGCTTGGGCGTTTGCGGTTGCGTGTTGGATTACCTCGACGCGGCATATTAGTCCGTCGTGGATGTCCCCCTGAACGTGCGCGGTTACGGCGCTTAGGAACAGGTAAATCTTTTAATAACGCATCACTGTTATATTTGCTGACAGGGATTTGGTGCTGAATATATTCTTCTATTGCCGGTAAATTCAACACATACTCTTCACATGCCAGGCTGATAGAATGGCCACTTTCTCCGGCACGGCCTGTTCGACCAATCCGGTGGACATAATCTTCGCAATCATCCGGCAGGTCATAGTTAAATACATGTGTCACAGATGGAATATGCAGGCCACGGGCTGCAACATCGGTGGCAACCAGAATATCCAGATTACCCAGGCTGAACTCTTCCAGAATACGCAGGCGTTTTTTCTGGGCTACATCGCCAGTCAAGAGACCGACACGGTGGCCATCGGCAGCCAAATGGGCCCAAATATCTTCACAACGATGTTTCGTATTGGCAAAAATAATGCAGCGATCCGGCCACTCTTCTTCCAGCAAGGTCTGTAACAGACGCATTTTTTCTTCATTAGAAGGATAAAACAGCTCTTCTTTAATGCGATGCCCTGTTTTTTGCAAAGGCTCTACTTCTACATATTCAGGATTATTCATCTGTTCGAAAGCCAGTTCACGCACCCGATAAGACAGCGTAGCGGAAAATAGCAGATTCATTCTTTCCGTTGCCGCCGGAATACGACGAAACAGCCAGCGAATATCTTTGATAAAGCCCAAATCATACATGCGATCGGCTTCATCAAGTACGACAACCTGAATGGCACCTAGATGGATATGGCCCTGTTTTGCGTAATCGATCAAGCGTCCGGTTGTCCCGATAACGATATCGACACCTGATTCCAATACCTTAAGTTGTTTATCATAGCCATCGCCACCGTAGGCAAGGCCCATTTTCAACCCAGTCACTTCTGCCAGCTCTTCTGCATCAGAGTAAATCTGGACCGCTAATTCGCGGGTAGGAGCCATAATCAATGCCCTTGGCTGATTGATTTTGCGCTCTTTCGCCGCAGGATTAGTTAATAAATAGTGGAAAGTAGACGTCAGAAATGCCAGCGTCTTGCCTGTTCCGGTTTGTGCCTGCCCCGCAACGTCTCGGCCTTCGACAGTAAAAGGCAATGTTAGCGCCTGTATCGGCGTGCAGTTTGAGAAACCCTTCTTATCAAGGGCTCCCAGGACTTTGGGGTGCAATGCGAAGTCGGAAAACTTCTTTTCTGTCAAATGTGTTTTGCTCATAGTATGGTAGAATATCAGTTAACTATTGCTTTAAGAAAGTGTATCCGCTGAAATAAAGACACCCTAGTGTTGGTAATGTACACTGACGTAGTAAAAGATGTTACTTTTGGAGCAAAAAAATGAACGAAAAGATTATGAACGATGAGACTGTGAAAGCAGGTATCCTTCATCTGGCTGACAGTGATTTTGACGAAGATAAGCTGAATGTGAAAGGTACAGTCCTTGTCGAATTCTGGGCTGAGTGGTGCGGCCCTTGTAAAATGATTGCTCCTATTCTGGATGAAGTTTCTGCCGATTACGCGGGAGAACTGACTGTCGCTAAATTGAATATTGATGATCACAGTGAAACAGCACCGAAATTCGGTATTCGTGGTATCCCAACGATGATTCTGTTCAAAGATGGTGAAAAAGTCGCAGTAAAAGTGGGAGCGTTGTCAAAAACTCAATTGAAAGAATTTTTGGAACCTCACCTCTAATTTAGAAATAGGTCACAGTAATTACGGGCGTTTAGCGTATAGAGTTATTTATCTTATTGACCGCTAGACGTCCGCTACGAAGCATGATAAGTTAGCGTCCACGTACTCGTATGGAGCATTGTGTAAGAGAATTCCTTATTCGATATAACAGCTTATTTGTATAAAGAGTTGTATAAATAGTTGGGATCTGGAGTTGACATAACGCATGTTGCGTACTAAAAAATCTGTAGTATCTGATAAATCTGTTATTTCTGGATCACCTAAAGTATCTGATAGCATATCGCATTTAGTAAACTTTCTGAGTCTATATACGAGTTATTAAGTATATAGATTGGCATGCTGAAGCGTTCTGATGCTGAACACCTTTAATTAGGATGTTTTACTGGGCATTTTCATGTTGGGACTTCTTACTATCAGATATTGATTCCGTAACGAAGCTGCTCGCGCTGAAATAGTATCCATTGTTATGACACTGAATAATGTTCACGTTATCGTGGTTGCATTATAGATTGGGCGTAACATATAGATAATTTAGATATATAGTAAAAATAGTTATAAACAGTACTCATTCAGAGATAATGCTTGCGCTGAGATAGTTCCTATATTGACATAAACCACGTTTCGTTATTGTTTCAGTCATATTTGACTGTTTGTCAGCCTTAATTTGCTATCTCCCTGAGTGCTCCAAGTTACTGCCTTGTAATATAATTTAATATGTTAGAAGGTTTTATTCGTTTTTGGTACAAATAAACAGGCATCGATAACGCTGCCATACCATTCACGTTCATAGTTCGAGATATACCCCGAGTTAAAGAACCCACCATTATGAATCTTACCGAATTAAAAAATACGCCGGTATCAGAGTTGATTACTCTCGGCGAAAATATGGGGCTGGAAAATCTGGCTCGTATGCGTAAGCAAGACATCATTTTCTCTATCCTCAAACAGCATGCGAAAAGCGGAGAGGATATTTTCGGAGATGGTGTGCTGGAGATATTACAGGATGGATTTGGTTTCCTCCGCTCAGCAGACAGCTCCTACCTTGCCGGCCCCGATGATATCTACGTTTCTCCTAGTCAAATCCGCCGTTTCAATCTCCGTACCGGTGATACCATTTCAGGAAAAATTCGCCCACCTAAAGAAGGTGAACGCTATTTTGCCTTGCTGAAAGTTAATGAAGTTAACTTTGACAAGCCTGAAAATGCCCGCAGTAAAATCCTGTTTGAAAACTTGACCCCATTGCATGCCAACAGTCGTTTGCGCATGGAGCGTGGTAATGGTTCTACTGAGGATTTGACTGCACGTGTACTGGATTTGGCGGCACCGATTGGCCGCGGCCAGCGTGGTCTGATTGTTGCTCCACCTAAAGCGGGTAAGACCATGCTGCTGCAAAATATTGCAGCTAATATTGCCCATAATTACCCTGATTGCGTTTTGATGGTTCTGCTGATTGACGAACGTCCAGAAGAAGTCACCGAAATGCAGCGTCTGGTAAAAGGTGAAGTGATCGCTTCCACATTTGATGAACCCGCTTCCCGTCACGTTCAAGTGGCAGAAATGGTTATCGAAAAAGCGAAGCGTCTGGTTGAACACAAGAAAGACGTTATTATCCTGCTGGACTCCATTACCCGTCTGGCTCGTGCATATAACACCGTAGTACCTGCTTCCGGTAAGGTATTGACTGGTGGTGTGGACGCGAATGCATTACATCGTCCAAAACGTTTCTTTGGTGCTGCCCGTAACGTTGAAGAAGGCGGTAGCCTGACCATTATCGCTACTGCGTTGGTTGATACCGGCTCTAAAATGGATGAAGTCATCTACGAAGAGTTCAAAGGTACAGGTAACATGGAATTGCACTTGTCTCGCAAAATTGCTGAAAAACGTGTTTTCCCTGCCATTGACTACAACCGTTCAGGAACGCGTAAAGAAGAGCTGCTTACTGTACAGGATGAACTACAGAAGATGTGGATCCTGCGTAAGATTATTCATCCGATGGGTGAAATTGATGCGATGGAGTTCCTTATCAACAAGCTGGCTATGACAAAAACAAACGAAGAATTCTTCGACTTTATGAAACGTTCATAGTTGCGCGAGTGAAGCGATAACATTGCAAGTTAATTCGCACGCAATAAAAAATAATCATTTCATGAAAGCGCCACGTTTTTGTGGCGTTTTTTTTATTTGTAACTTACCTTATTTGCTTAAATTGGTACATATATTGCATGTTTTTCCAGTGATTAACAGTGTGTTTTATAAGCAATAGTTTTTTGATGACTCAAAAAAATTATTGATTGTGCCTTATAGCTTATATGTCCCGTTTTGTTACTTCTTATAATTTTTTATAAGCCAAGATACCTTGTTTTGTGGCAGGGAACTTATGGATGCGGTGTCACACTGGGTATCCATAAGTCAATGAATAATAGATGACCCATCATTATTTTTACAGAGAGTTGTTATTGTGAATATTTCCAGTATGAGTATCGAAATTTTTTGCGTATTTATATTCTCATTTGCTTTTCTATTTATAGCGCGCAAAATTGCAAAAAATATCGGTCTGGTTGATAAGCCGAATTATCGTAAGCGTCATCATGGACTGATCCCTCTGGTCGGTGGAATCTCAGTGTTTTTTGGTGTTTGTTTCGCATTTGTTATTACGAAAGAGTTTATACCTCATAAATGGTTATACCTTGCCTGTGCAGGGATATTGGTTTTTATTGGAGCATTGGATGACCGTTTTGATATTAGTGTGAAGATTAGGGCAACCATTCAGGCATTGGTTGGTATCAGCATGATGTATTTTGCTGGCCTTAAACTTGAAAGCCTGGGGAATACCTTCGGCCCATGGGAAATGGTCTTGGGGCCATTCAGCTATGTTGTGACCTTGTTCGCTGTTTGGGCTGCCATCAATGCTTTCAATATGGTCGATGGGATTGATGGTTTGTTGGGGGGACTATCCTGTATCTCTTTCGGCGCATTGGGCATTTTGCTGTACGAAAATGGTAATACGGCATTGGCATTTTGGTGTTTCGCATTTATTGCCGGGATATTGCCTTACATTTTTCTCAATCTTGGGCTACTCGGAAAGCGCTTCAAAGTCTTTATGGGGGATGCGGGAAGCACTTTGATCGGCTTTACGATTATCTGGTTACTGACTGAAGCAACTCAAGGGGAAAATCGTTCCATTAACCCCGTCACAGCATTATGGCTCATTGCGATTCCCCTGATGGATATGGTTGCCATTATGTACCGCCGCTTGCGTAAGGGGATGAGTCCATTTTCTCCGGATCGCCAACATATTCACCATTTGGTGATGCGCGCTGGATTTACTTCCCGTCAGGCATTCGTCTTGATTACTTTGTCAGCAGCTTTATTGGCAGCCATTGGAATTATTGGTGAACGGTTAAGTTTTGTCCCCGAGTGGGTTATGTTGGCATTATTCTTGCTTGCTTTTATGTTGTATGGCTATTGCATCAAACGAGCCTGGCGAGTCGCCCGTTTTATCAAACGGTTTAAGCGACGTATACGCCGGACAGCCAGCCATCATTAAAAACATCGACTTATCAAAGAGGTTTTGTGCAGTGATAAACTCAGAAACGAAATCTAAACAGGATCAGCCTGCTATAGAGTATGAATTGGATATTCGTGGACTGTGTCATGCTCTGTGGCGTGGAAAGATATGGATCATCGCACTGGCAATTATTTTCGCTGCCGTCGCTCTGCTGGCATCTTATTTGATGCCACAACAGTGGAGCGCAACCGCTATTACAGATTTACCGACGACCAATAACTTGGGCAGTTACTATTCGCAACAACAGTTTTTGCGTAATTTGGATACTCACATCAATGCTTCGCCAGAGACTCAATTGCCGACTATTTCGGATGGGGCATACAAAGAGTTTATGACTCAGGTGTCAGCCTATGACACACGCCGTGAATTCTGGCTTCATTCTGCTTATTACAAACAGCGCAAGGAAGGTAAAGAAAAAGTGGACGCTGTGCTGCTGGAAAACTTGATAAATGATATCAAGATCACGCGGAGTGACGATAAAAAAGCGTTGAATGACAGTATCAAATTGACAGCAGAAACTGCGGCGGATGCCAATCAGCTCCTGCGTCAATATATCGCGTTTGCGAATCAGCGGGCGAGTACTCACCTGAACACTGAAATCAAAGGTGCATGGGCAACACGCACCCAGTCGATGAAAGCGCTGGTCAAACGTCAGGAAATAGTCGCCAAGGCAGTATATGGGCGTGAATTGAATGTGTTGCAACAGTCACTGAAAGTGGCCGAAAAACAAGGCATTCATCGCAATCAAACAAGCATACCTATCGAAGAAGTGCCTGAATCCAAGATGTTTATGTTGGGCACACCACTGTTGCAGGCTCAGATTGAAACTCTGGAGGCCACCGGGCCTGATTACAGCATTGATTATGATCAGAACATAGCAATGCTGGCGACATTGAATGTTGGGCCGACCTTACAAAACACTTTTCAGACATACCGTTATCTCAGAACCCCTGAAGAGCCAGTCAACCGGGATAGCCCCCGCCGTGTTTTTATGATGGTAATGTGGGGAGCCATCGGTATGTTGGTTGGGGCTGGTGTTGCCTTGGTAAAACGGAATCGTAAGTAACCACTCCCTTTCGTGGAATTATCTGTAATGATTAATAAAATAAGAGAGCCACTGTGAAAGTGTTGACTGTGTTTGGTACCCGGCCTGAAGCCATCAAAATGGCTCCGTTGGTACACGCATTGGCTAGGGATCCTGCCTTTGACGCAAAAGTGTGTGTCACTGCCCAGCATAGGGAGATGCTGGATCAGGTTTTGCATTTGTTTGGGATAACACCGGACTTTGACCTCAATATCATGCAAAAGGGGCAGGATCTGACCGATATCACCTGCCGTATCTTGCAAGGCATCAAGCCTGTATTGGAAGCGTTCAAGCCGGATGTCGTGCTGGTGCACGGCGATACGACAACAACAATGGCAACCAGCCTGGCGGCATTTTACCAACATATTCCGGTAGGTCACATTGAGGCGGGATTGAGAACGGGGGACTTGTATTCTCCGTGGCCGGAAGAGGCTAATCGTAAAATCGCCGGGCATTTGGCAATGTACCACTTTGCACCGACAGAAAATTCCCGCAACAATCTGTTGAAAGAATCCATTGCAGAAAACCGCATTTTCGTTACTGGCAATACAGTGATCGATGCCTTGCTGTCGGTGCGTGATCGTATTGTGAATGACGAAACCATGTCCGGTCAGCTTGCTGAATTTTATCCGTTCATTGACCCTAATAAAAAAATGATTCTGGTGACAGGCCATCGTCGTGAGAGCTTTGGCAAGGGCTTTGAGTGTATTTGCGAAGCATTGGCCCAAATAGCCAGAGCGCATCCTGATGTTCAAGTCGTTTATCCAGTCCATTTGAATCCGAATGTCAGCGAGCCTGTAAAGCGTATCCTACATGGCATTGATAACGTTATTCTTATCAACCCGCAGGATTACTTGCCATTCGTCTATTTGATGAATCATGCCTACATGATCCTGACCGATTCTGGTGGTATCCAAGAAGAAGCGCCTTCTTTGGGAAAACCGGTTCTGGTCATGCGCAATACTACAGAGCGGCCTGAAGCCGTCGATGCGGGCACCGTAAAATTAGTGGGGACCGAAACACAGACTATCGTTGCAGAAGTCACGCGTCTGTTGACGGATGACATCGCCTACCAACAAATGAGCCACGCTCATAACCCTTATGGTGATGGGCAGGCTTGCCAGCGAATTCTTGAAGCATTAAAGAAAAATCAGGTGACATTATGAATTTTGAAACAATTTCTGTTATCGGCCTTGGTTATATTGGATTGCCGACCGCTGCGGCATTTGCCTCCCGCCAAAAAATGGTCATTGGCGTTGATGTCAATCAACATGCGGTAGCAACGATTAACCGTGGCGAAATTCATATTGTTGAACCAGATTTGGATAAAGTGGTAAAAGCTGCCGTGGAAGGCGGTTACTTAAAAGCCGTGACCGCACCACAAGCGGCGGACGCTTTCTTGATTGCTGTGCCGACTCCGTTTAAAGGTGAACACGAACCGGACATGGCTTATGTTCGTTCTGCGGCTGAATCAATAGCGCCGGTTTTGAAAAAAGGCGATTTGATCATTTTGGAATCCACTTCTCCAGTGGGCGCAACGGAGCAAATGGCGGAATGGTTGGCGATAGTACGCCCTGACCTTTCATTTCCACAGCAAGCAGGTGAAGATTCGGATATTGATATTGATATTGCCTATTGCCCTGAGCGTGTGCTTCCAGGTCAAGTGATGGTGGAGCTTATCAAAAATGACCGCGTAGTCGGCGGCATGACGGCTAAATCTTCCCGCAGGGCAAGCGAGCTGTACAAAATTTTCCTTGAAGGTGAATGCGTTATCACCAACGCCAAAACGGCGGAAATGTGCAAACTGACAGAAAACAGTTTCCGTGATGTCAACATCGCCTTTGCCAATGAGCTCTCCCTGATTTGCGCCGAACAGGGGATCAATGTGTGGGAATTGATCAGTCTGGCAAATCGTCATCCACGCGTGAATATTTTGCAGCCCGGCCCGGGCGTGGGTGGGCACTGTATCGCGGTTGATCCGTGGTTTATCGTTTCCCAGAATCCTGAACAATCCCGTTTGATCCATACTGCGCGTTTAGTCAATGATGGCAAACCACTTTGGGTGGTTGACCAAGTGAAAGCCGCAGTGGCTGATTGTTTGGCAGAGAGTGGCAAACGTGCGAATGAAATTAAGATTGCCTGTTTCGGTCTGGCCTTCAAACCCAACATTGATGACTTACGTGAAAGCCCGGCAGTTCATATCACAGAGATGGTTGCCCAGTGGCATGCAGGGCAAACCGTGGCTGTTGAACCCAATGTACATGAACTGCCTAATTCATTAAAAGGCGTGGTCGAGTTGATGGATATGGATCAGGCGCTGGCAGAGGCAGACGTGGTATTAATGCTGGTGGATCACCGTCAGTTCAAGGCCATCAGTGGCAATGAAATAAAACAGAAATGGATTGTGGATACAAAAGGAGTTTGGCGTTGAAACGTATTCTAATCACCGGCGGTGCTGGTTTCATCGGCTCTGCGGTTGTCCGTCATATTATCAACCAGACGGAAGACAGCGTTGTTGTCGTGGATAGCCTGACTTATGCCGGTAACCTTGAATCGCTGGCACCGGTCGCCAATCATCCCCGCTATGCATTTGAGCAGGTCGACATCCGTCAGCGAGACGCCTTGGATCGTGTATTCCAACAATACCAACCAGATGCAGTCATGCATCTGGCGGCAGAAAGCCACGTTGACCGTTCCATTGATGGCCCCGCTGCTTTTATTGAAACCAATATCATTGGGACTTATGTCTTACTGGAAGCGGCACGCGCATTTTGGTCACAACTGGATCAAGAAAAACAGGCTGCTTTCCGTTTTCACCACATCTCCACTGACGAAGTTTATGGCGATTTACATGGTGAAGACGGGTTCTTTACTGAAACCACACCTTATGCACCGAGCAGCCCTTACTCTGCGTCAAAAGCCTCCAGTGACCACTTGGTCAGGGCATGGCGCAGGACTTATGGTTTACCAACGATAATCACCAATTGTTCCAATAACTATGGGCCTTATCATTTCCCGGAAAAACTGATCCCGTTGGTGATCCTCAATGCGCTGGAAGGCAAGCCGTTGCCGGTCTATGGCAAAGGTGAACAAATCAGAGATTGGCTGTATGTAGAAGATCATGCACGGGCACTGCATTTGGTGGTCAGTCAGGCTAAATCTGGTGAAACCTATAATATCGGCGGACATAATGAACGCCGCAATATTGATGTCGTGGAAACGATTTGTGCCTTGCTGGAAGAGCTTTGTTCTGAAGGAGAGAGTTCGGAAGGAAAAGGCCTGAGAAAACCAGCAGGAATTGCACATTTCCGGGATTTAATTACCCATGTGGCCGATCGCCCGGGACACGACATGCGTTACGCCATTGATGCGGCGAAAATTGAACGTGAATTAGGTTGGGTACCGCAGGAAACATTCGAATCCGGCATCCGCAAGACTGTGCAATGGTATCTGGAAAACGAGAATTGGTGGCGTAGAGTCCAAGATGGTTCTTATGCAAGAGAACGCCTTGGACTGGGAAATGAATAAGCCTTTCAGGGGGAACACATGAAAGGAATTATACTGGCGGGCGGCTCCGGCACCCGTTTGTATCCAATAACGCGTGGCGTATCAAAACAGCTATTGCCTATTTACGACAAGCCGATGATCTACTATCCGCTGTCGGTTTTAATGCTATCGGGAATACGCGATATCCTGATTATCTCTACGCCGGAAGATTTACCGGCCTTTAAACGGCTGCTGGGCAATGGCGAACAGTTTGGCATCCATCTGAATTATGCTGAACAACCTTCTCCAGACGGATTGGCGCAGGCATTTCTAATTGGCGAAGAGTTCATTGGTGATGATGCCTGCTGCTTAGTCCTCGGGGACAATATCTTTTTTGGGCAGGCATTTAGCCCGAAACTGCAAAGTGTCGTAGGCCGCAAGAGCGGTGCAACCGTATTCGGTTATCAGGTGATGGATCCTGAACGGTTTGGGGTTGTGGAATTCGATGATCAGTACCGGGTACTTTCCATTGAAGAAAAACCCGTGCAGCCTAAATCCAATTGGGCAGTGACCGGACTCTATTTCTATGACAACAAAGTTGTGGATTTTGCCAAACAAGTCCAGCCCTCTGCCCGTGGCGAACTGGAAATCACCAGCATTAACCAGATGTACCTGGAGCAGGGTGAATTGAACGTCGAGTTATTGGGGCGCGGTTTTGCTTGGTTAGATACCGGCACCCATGACAGCTTGATTGAAGCCAGTACATTTGTTCAAACGGTTGAAAAGCGGCAGGGCTTTAAAATTGCCTGTCTGGAAGAAATCGCATGGCGGAATGGCTGGCTGAGTACTGAACAGCTCAAAATTGCTGCCGCAGATTTGGCAAAAACAGGTTACGGCAGATATATCATGGACTTGCTTGATGTCTATTCACGCTAACCTTGAGCCGCTGGCTTGGGATAGCCAGTTTTTTGGCTTATCCACGGCGCGGTTGCATTTATTGCCGGAAACGCCGCCGGACGCTGTGGCAATAACGGCTGAACAGTTGGATGAATATGCATTGGTGCAGGCAAAAATTCCTGCACAGCAGACAGCCATTATTGATAGGCTGTCCGGTTTGGGTTTTTCTTTGGTGGAAGGTGAGGCGGACTTGCTGTTACCGATTGAATCCAAAGAGATAGTTGGCTTGGATGCAGAACTCATTTGTGCGATACCACAAGACATACCTGCCTTGAAGGCGGCAGCGGCGCAAGTATTCAAAGCCAGCCGCTTCCGCGAGCCGTGGTATCAGCCGGGAGACAGCGGCCGGTTCTATGCCGCTTGGGTTGAAAAGGCAGTATTGGGGACGTTTGATCACGAATGCCTGCTTATCAATGATGAATACGGCCAAATGAAAGGATTTGTCACGTTAAGAGAGCTTGGTGGCAATGAGGCACGTATTGGCTTATTGGCTGCGGTACCGGGCAATCACCATCAAGGAATTGGAACAAAATTAATGTCGGCGGCGCAGCTGTGGTGCCAGAACCATCAGATACAACGGCTGAGAGTGGCAACACAAATCAGCAACATTACTGCCTTGCGTCTTTATACACGTCGTGGTGCCATCATAGAAAGCACCGCATATTGGTTATATAGAGGAAGATTAAATGATTCCATTTAACAAACCACCGATAGTCGGCACAGAATTGCAATACATGCAACAGGCGATGAGCAGTGGTAAGTTGTGTGGTGATGGTAACTTTACCAAGCGTTGTGAAGCCTGGATGGAAGAGCGCTTTGGTTGCCCGAAGGTATTGCTGACACCATCTTGTACAGCATCATTGGAAATGGCGGCCATCTTGCTGGATATCCAGCCGGGTGACGAAATCATTATGCCAAGCTATACCTTCGTTTCGACTTCCAATGCCTTTGTGTTGCGTGGCGCGACAATTGTGTTCGTGGATATTCATCCCGATACGATGAACATTGATGAAACCAAAATCGAAGCAGCCATTACAGAAAAAACCCGTGCCATTGTGCCAGTACACTATGCCGGTGTGGCTTGTGAGATGGATACCATCATGGCATTGGCGGAAAAATACAACCTGTATGTGGTAGAAGACGCGGCACAGGGGGTTATGTCCACCTATAAAGGCCGTGCGTTGGGAGCGATTGGGCATATTGGTTGTTTTAGCTTCCATGAAACTAAAAACTACTCCGCCGGTGGTGAAGGTGGTGCGATATTAATCAATGATAAATCCATGATTAATCGTGCAGAAATCGTTCGTGAAAAAGGCACCAACCGTGCACAACTCTTCCGTGGGCAAGTGGATAAATATACTTGGTACGATATAGGCTCCAGCTACCTGTTGTCTGATCTGCAGGCTGCCTACTTGTGGGGGCAGTTGGAAGTGGCTGAGGAAATCAATCAACGCCGCCTGGCATTGTGGGATAACTACTATCAAGCATTGAAGCCGTTAGCGGAAGCGGGTCGTTTAACGTTACCGATCGTACCCGAAGGTTTGGAACACAATGCCCATATGTTCTATATCAAATTAAAAGATGTAGAAGAGCGTAGTGAATTTAATCGTTATATGAAAGAACACGACATCTTGAGTGTATTCCACTACGTTGCCTTGCATTCCAGCCCTGCCGGTGAGAAATGTGGCCGCTTCCACGGAGAAGACCGCTTTACGACCAGTGAAAGTGAGCGTTTAGTTCGTTTGCCGATGTTCTACAACATTACCGATGAAGAGCAACAAGTTGTGATAAACCGCATCAAGGCGTATTTCTCCTGATATGTCACTTGCCAAAACTTCTGTTTGGACAGCCGCTTCCACACTGATCAAAATTGGTGTGGGGTTGCTGGTCATTAAACTGCTGGCGGTGTCCTTCGGCCCTACTGGTGTCGGACAGGCAGGTAATTTTCGCCAACTTATTACCGTACTGGGGGTACTCTCCGGTGCGGGGATTTTTAATGGTGTGACCAAATATGTTGCTGAATATCATCAGCAACCAGAAAAACTCAGGGTAGTATTGGGAACATCATCCTTAATTATTTTAGGTTTCTCGACGCTGTTGGCCGTGATTTTTCTCTTGTTCACCGATGCCATCACTGTCGGGCTGTTTGGCCATGACCGTTATACAAAGGTTGTACAGGCACTCGCATTTATCCAAATGGGGATTGCTTACGCCAATTATTTTCTGGCTATCTTGAAAGGCTTCAGGGATGCCAAGGGCAATGCACTTGCTATCATCCTCGGAAGTTTGACGGGAGTGGTTGCTTACAGTCTCTGTTATTGGCTGGGAGGCTATGAAGGTGCATTGGCAGGTTTGGCTTTGGTGCCAGCGCTGGTGGTGTTGCCCGCCGGAGGAATTCTCCTGCAACGCAAGGCCATTCCGCTCACTGCCTTGAAACCCATGTGGGATCGCGCGATTGCCAGCCATTTGGGCAAATTTACCCTGATGGCGTTGCTGACTGCCATTACATTACCCGTTGCGTATGTCATGATGCGAAACTTGCTGGCAGAGCGCTATAGCTGGGAAGAAGTCGGGATTTGGCAGGGCGTGAGCAGTATTTCAGATGCCTATTTACAATTTATCACCGCGTCTTTCACGGTTTATCTGTTGCCGACACTTTCACGTTTAAAGAGTAAGCAGGAAATTACCGGTGAGTTGATGAAAGCGTTGAAATTCGTCTTGCCTGCCGTTGCTGCTGCCAGTTTTTCAGTCTGGTTGTTGCGGGATTTTGTTATTTGGTTGCTGTTTACAGATAAATTCGCCACTATGCGCGGGCTATTTGCATGGCAGTTGGTGGGAGATGTGTTGAAAGTCGGTGCGTATGTGTTTGGTTATTTGGTGATAGCGAAAGCAGCGCTGCGTTTTTATGTCTTGGCTGAGATTAGTCAATTTCTCCTGCTGACGGGTTTCTCTCATTGGTTGATACCGAAAAATGGCGCATTGGGAGCAGCTCAGTCATATATGGCGACTTACATTGTTTATTTCATTCTTTGTTGTAGCGTATTTATCATTTATCGCAGGCGAGCATGACAACCCTAATTCACGTTCTGGGATCGGATATCCCACATCACAATCAAACGTTACTGCGTTTCTTTAATGACGTCCTGGTGAAGGAGAACGATTTTCCGGCCAAACCGTGTTTTATGGTGGTGTCAAAAGACCACGCATGGTTATCGAATTATCCCAACTTAACGATTGCGGTTTATGGCAACAAATCTGCATTGTCACGGGCGGTGATTGCGAAAGCACAGGAAAACAGAAGCACTCGTTTCTTGTTTCATGGGCAGTTTAACGCAGCGTTGTGGATAGCCTTATTGTTGGGCAAGATTAAGCGACATCAATTCTGGTGGCATGTCTGGGGCGCTGATTTGTATGAAGAATCCCGCCAACTGAAATTTCGATTGTTCTACCTGTTCCGCCGCTTGGCGCAAAAGCGGGTGGGGCATATTTTTGCTACGCAAGGCGATCTTCGTTACTTTGCTCAAGCTAACCCTGATATTCCATCGTCATTGCTTTATTTCCCAACCCGAATGGATCCTGCGCTGACGGTAACGGAAAAAACATGTTCACCGGCAGGGATCACGGTGTTACTGGGAAATTCAGGTGATCAATCTAATCGCCATATTGAAGCATTGCATAAAATCCACCACCAGTTTGGTGATGAAGCACGGGTCATTATGCCAATGGGGTATCCCGGCAATAACCAAACTTACATCCAAAGCGTGGAGCAAACCGCATTGTCGCTGTTTCCGGCGCAAAACGTCCGTATTCTGAAAGATAAAATGGCGTTTGACGAATATCTAACATTGCTGAGTCAATGTGATTTGGGTTATTTCATTTTTAATCGTCAACAGGGCATTGGTACGCTCTGTTTATTGATTCAATTTGGCATTCCGTTTGTTCTCAGCCGGCAAAATCCATTCTGGCATGATTTAACGGAACAGCAGGTTCCTGTGCTGTTTGATGGCGATGATTTGAATAAACACTGGGTGCAGGAAGCACAGCGCCAGATGCTATCCCTTGATAAAACGACCATTGCTTTTTTTGATCCCAATTTTATTGAGGGATGGAAAGTTGCCCTGTCAACTGCATCTGGAGAGGAACAATGACCTTAACGCAATTGACATTGACGCAATTTGGCGGGCTATTCGTTGTTTACATGATCTCACTGGTCTTTATCCTGACGTTGACATATCAGGAATTCCGGCGCGTCCGCTTTAATTTCAATGTCTTCTTTTCCTTGCTGTATTTGCTGACATTTTATTTTGGCTTCCCATTGACGAGCTTACTGGCGTTCCAATTTGATGTACGGGTCGTGCCAGCCGATGCGTTGTTGCATGCGATGTTGGCATCAAGTTGTTTTTACGCTATCTACTATGTAGCTTATAAAACCCGGCTCAGCAGTAAAACGGCCGCCTGCCACAACGATTCTGAGCCCTCATTGGTTGCATCACCACGCAAGCCGTTGTTCACGATGAATCGCGTAGAAACAAATCTGACTTGGTTCCTGCTGGCCAGCATTGCCATCGTTACCGTGGGCTTGTTCTTTATGCAGAATGGTTTCTTGCTGTTTAAATTACAGTCTTACAGCCAGATATTCTCCAGTCAGGTTTCCGGGGTGGCGCTCAAACGCTTTTTCTACTTTTTCATTCCAGCCATGTTGGTGATATTTTTCCTGAAACCAACCAAGATTCGCTGGCTGTGCTTTTTACTTGGAACCGTCGGATTTGGCATTCTGACTTACGTGATAGTCGGAGGCACGCGGGCAAATATCATTATCGCGTTTGCCCTGTTCCTGTTCATTGGCATTGTCCGGGGATGGATAACCCTGTGGATGCTGTTTGCCGCAGGCGGTATGGGAATAGTCGGCATGTTCTGGCTGGCATTGAAACGCTATAGTTTGGATGTCAGCGGAGCGGAAGCATTTTACACTTTTCTGTACCTCACGCGGGATACTTTCTCTCCGTGGGAAAACTTGGCATTGTTATTGAATAACTACAGCAAAATAGATTTTCAGGGGCTGGCACCTATCATCCGTGATTTCTATGTCTTTATTCCCAGTTGGCTATGGCCGGACAGACCTGCCCTCGTCTTGAATACCGCTAATTACTTCACTTGGGACGTATTGAATAATCACTCTGGCCTTGCGATTTCACCAACATTGATTGGTTCGCTCGTGGTTATGGGAGGCGTATTCTTTATTCCTCTGGGGGCGGTAGTTGTTGGTCTTATCATCAAATGGTTTGATTGGGTCTATGAATCCGGAAAGCAGGAAACAAATCGTTATAAGGCTGCTATTTTGCAGGCTTTCTGTTTTGGTGCAATTTTTAACATGATCGTTCTCGCCCGTGAGGGCGTGGATTCTTTTGTTTCACGGGTTGTGTTCTTTTGCATTGTCTTTGGTCTGTGCCTGGTTGCGGCGAAACTGCTGTATTGGCTGTTTGAAAGTGCAGGATTGATCCGCAGGTTGGGCGCCCGCAATTCGGCCGTTTCGCAAAAAACATCCGCTGTGTTGGATGTAAGGAATAAAAATGGCGTTGAATAACATTGCCAAATATCGCATTCGTGGCCTCAGTATTTGGGGCTTTAAAGATATGTCGCATTTTCTTGCCCATCTTTTTCAAGATGGGCAGGTAAAAACAGGTACGCTGGTCGCGATTAATGCGGAAAAAGTCCTCACGGCAGAGCAAGACAACGCATTGAATATGTTGCTGAATGAGGCTGAATATTTATACGCAGATGGCATCAGTATCGTGCGAGCCATTCGTCGTAAATACCCAGAGGCAGACGTGTCACGCATTGCGGGAGCAGACTTATGGGAAGCCTTGATGGAAAAAGCCGGCCGTGAAGGTACGCCTGTTTTTCTGGTTGGCGGAAAGCCGGAAGTGTTGGCACAGACAGAAAGCAAATTGCGGGCGCAGTGGAATGTTAACATCGTCGGCAGTCAGGATGGTTATTTTACGCCTGAAGAGCGAGAGACTGTATTTGAGCGGATACATGCTTGTGGCGCCGCCATCGTTACTGTGGCAATGGGATCGCCTAAACAGGAAATCTTTATGCGTGATTGCCGCAAGGTTCATCCTGACGCATTGTATATGGGTGTCGGTGGGACTTATGATGTTTTCACCGGGCACGTCAAACGCGCACCGAAAATTTGGCAAAATTTAGGGTTGGAATGGCTATACCGTTTGCTCTCTCAACCAAGCCGCATTCGTAGGCAACTGAAATTGCTGAGATTCCTGAGTTATTATTACGGCGGTAAGCTTTAATTCGGGCATTATTTCTGTTTTAAGCCTGTTGCATCGATCGTATGCAGCAGGCACCCCTTCATTTTCCTGCCTTCACAGCCCAATAAAACGAGTATTGGTGCAATTTTACAATTTTTTATTTCACTGATTGGCAAAACGTGTTTTGATCCCAAACTTTTTACAACGGTTAATTATCAATTCCTGTATTTTTCTAATTGCAAATATAGACATCATATAACCTATGGATTTCGAGTTGTGTCGAGGCGGCAGGGGAACGAATTTGCCCGGCCAAAGGCTGGCCTCCGATGAAAGACAGGAGCTTTTCATCCATCCCCGGGAGCACGGATAACCGTATGTTGATAAAAACGGTAACTGGTGGGAGCGAGCGCAGCCAGCAAAGAGGCAACTTGAAAGACAACGGCTATACAAGTAGATAGGGAGTTTTATGAGTGATTCACAACAGGGCCTGCAAAGAGGGCTTGAGGCTCGCCATATTGAGCTGATTGCGCTGGGTGGCACAATCGGGGTAGGGCTGTTTATGGGGTCAGCCAGTACTTTGAAATGGGCGGGTCCTTCTGTTCTGCTGGCCTATATCATAGCCGGCCTTTTTGTCTTTTTTATCATGCGTTCCATGGGAGAAATGCTGTTCCTTGAGCCGGTGACAGGTTCGTTTGCTGCGTTTGGGCATAAATACCTCAGTCCGTATTGGGGATGCTTGACGGCTTGGGGCTACTGGTTCATGTGGGTTTCGGTCGGAATTTCGGAAATTACAGCGATCGGGGTATATGCTGAATTCTGGTTCCCGGAGTTGCCTCAATGGGTTTCTGCGCTGGTGGCGGTTGGGCTGGTGGCTTTGGCTAACATGGCCGCCGTTCGATTGTATGGTGAATTGGAGTTCTGGTTTGCCATGATCAAAGTCACCACGATCATCGTAATGATCTTGATTGGCGTGGGCTTAATTTTCTTCGGATTAGGCAATGGCTGGCAGCCTATTGGGTTGGATAACCTGACCGCACACGGTGGTTTCTTCTCGGGCGGTTGGAAAGGCTTTTTATTCGCCCTTTGTATTGTTGTGGCGTCCTATCAGGGGGTTGAACTGGTTGGTATCACCGCGGGTGAGGCGAAAAACCCACAGGTGACCATCAAAAAGGCGATCAACAATATTCTATGGCGCATTCTGATTTTCTATGTGGGTGCCATTTTTATTGTTGTAACACTGTTTCCCTGGACCGAAGTTGGATCGCATGGCAGCCCGTTTGTCATGACTTTCGCCAAAGTCGGCATTGCATCAGCGGCTGCGGTGATTAACTTTGTTGTATTGACGGCTGCACTTTCAGGCTGTAACAGCGGAATGTATAGCGGCGGCAGGATGTTGTATGCCTTGGCGCAAAATCGTCAATTGCCGGCTTCATTGTTGAAGTTAACGAAAAACGGTGTTCCTGCGCGATGCATTGCGATCACTATTGGGTGTTTGATAGCTGGCTCAAGCCTGAATTACTTGCTGCCAAATCCACAATCGGTTTTCGTTTATGTTTATAGTGCCAGCGTATTGCCCGGTATGGTGCCGTGGTTTGTGATTCTGGTGAGCCAGCTGCGCTTTCGCAAGCAGCATGCCGAAGCGTTGAAACAGCACAAGTTTAAATCAATCCTGTTTCCCTATGTCAATTACCTGACATTGATTTTCCTGTGCTGCGTGCTGATAGGGATGGCGATTAACCCGGATACCCGTTTCTCACTGATAGTCGGGGGAATATTTTTGCTGATCGTGTCACTCGTTTATTTTCTGGGCAAAACCATTAATAAGCCGAGAAAATAAAAATAGTTTTTCGATTAATGAATAAGCCATCAACTATTTAAGGTGGCATTGCGGTGGAAATGTGTTGTCTTTATCAACTAAATGAGCAAAGCGTAATCAAACGAATCATTTCTTTAAAAAAGCACTGGACAGTACGACATTAAATCCGTACTATCCTCCACCGCAACGGCGTTAAGCGCCCGTAGCTCAGCTGGATAGAGCGCTGCCCTCCGGAGGCAGAGGTCTCAGGTTCGAATCCTGTCGGGCGCGCCATTTAAAGCGTGCAAGAGCAGTGACAATGGGTTATCGTGGTTGGATGTTGTTGTAACTCTTATTGTAAGCAGTAAGAAAAGTAGTACGTAAAAAGCTGTTATGGTGGCTATAGCTCAGTTGGTAGAGCCCTGGATTGTGATTCCAGTCGTCGCGAGTTCGAGTCTCGTTAGCCACCCCATCTTTTTTATGAAACGCGAGGGTGGCGGAATTGGTAGACGCGCTAGCTTCAGGTGTTAGTGTTCTTACGGACGTGGGGGTTCAAGTCCCCCCCTTCGCACCATAAAAAAAGATGTTAAACAGTCATATTTCGGCGAGTAGCGCAGCTTGGTAGCGCAACTGGTTTGGGACCAGTGGGTCGGAGGTTCGAATCCTCTCTCGCCGACCAGATTCTGAGAAAGCCCCGCATATCGCGGGGCTTTTTCTTTTCGCTTTTTCTTTTTTCTGGTTTCTCTCTTTCTTCTTCTTTTTTCTTTCTTTTCCACCTTCTGCAAAGCATTTTTCTATTTTATTTCTGTTTGATTTCTCTATAACCGGCTTGAGATAAAAACTCTCTCCGCGACTTTTGCTTAAGTGTTAACTAAATGTTTTAAAAGCTATTTTTTCATAGATGTTGCGTTTTAACGACAAACCATATCTTTGATGTCTCAAATAGGAGACGCACAATAAATTGATTTTAAACGATTAAATTAAAGCAACTTGAATAGCGTCTCAAATGGGAGACGGTGTTTTTGATGTTTTCTTGTGAAAACTGAAAGGCTGATTATAGAAAGTCAGCGACTTCTGAGATAAAGGGAATTTATTCAACATGGAAAAAGTTGGCACGCTAAATGCATAATAGGAATTGTAGATGCTCATCCCACTCCTTATGACAGCATTTGGCTTCATAAACCTCGGGATGATGTAGAGCTGATTGTCAGTGCCTATGGTCCACGTTATAGATGAGTAAGCATCACTGTTTTTCATCACAAACCGGACACAACGTTGAGTGAGGCACTATCCGTCTGTAAACCTGATTGTATTTATACACCTGTCTTTTTCGATAGGTGTTTTTTTTTTTGCCTGCTGCCACTCATTTCAGGTTGCCTGACATTCCCCGGTAACATGGCAATCTGTTGATCAAACTGCTATCCATGTAACCGGAGATGCATTGTCTGGATATATAAGTGCAGTAATTTGGCATTTATCCGGCATATGCACTTAATCCCACCAACCAAAACAACAGCAGGGCAGATAGTTACGCTTTGATGTCACTATCACGCTTTAAAGTCAGCATAAAGCCTGTGTTGCGTGTTTGGGATGCTTCGTCACGTTTCTGCAATTTATCGAGGGCATCGGCAAGCCATGCATAATCATGGGCATCGGGCCGTTGCGCCAGCGCAGCCTTAAAAGCGGTTTCTGCATTTGCCCACTCACCACGATGCAAAGCAACTTGCCCCATTGTGCTGTTGAGCAAAGGTGTTGCGCCATGTTGATTTAACAAATGAGTCAGCGCTTTTTGCACAGCGTCGGCATTGTTTGTTTTAAGGCGTGGAATTAATAGCAGAAGACGTTCGTCATATTGCTGTTTTAATCCGTCCAGAATGATCTGCTGGGCGGGTTCTTGATCGTTGCACTCAATCAAATGCTCGGCCATGGAAACTTGCAGTGCGATAGCATGGCGAATTTTTCGGTTTTGATCTTTCCACCAGGTTTTCAGCCCCGCGCAGCCTTTTTCTGCCATGATTTGATTCATTAACCCGATGTAGGCTTGTTGCTGCAATTTATGAATTTTTTCCTCGCTGTACAGCTTGGCTTTCATCATTGACGGCAGGATATCAATCAGGGATGAATAAGCGCCAGATTGTGAGTAAGCCTGTTCAGCCAACCGCAAGACTTCTGGATGGCGAGGGGCGTTATTCAGCAAATTATCCACGCCAGCGCGTGCGGCATTGATTTCACCCTGCGCCAACTGGAGACGTACACGGGTGATATCCACTGGCAGTTGATCCTTATCGGCAACTTCAGCGGCATGTTCAATGTATTGGTTAGTGCGGCGGTAATCACCACGTTGCTGGGCGGCTTCTGCTGCCAGCAAATAGTTGACGACAGGGGATTCCGCATGGTCAATATTGCGGGTTATCAGGCGCTCAACTTGCTTGAAATCACCTTCTGCCAGTTTCAGCAGTGCCTGCTTGGTTTGCGAGCGTGCACGGTTGCGCTTATACCCGCCAAAAAGCCAGCTATGAGTCGATGTGCTGGTGCTTTTTAACCGACGGTAACACCAACCGATAAAAATGAGCAGGAATTGCAACAGGAGGAACATAATCACCAAGCCAGTTATGCTTGTGGTGATATTTTTACTGTCCGTCTGGATCAAAACATACCCTTGGTGTCCAGACAGCACCGGGCCAAGCACAATGCCGGCGATAAGGACAATGAACAATAATAGAATTTTCAGCATGCTCAGCTCTCCTCAATCAGTGTTTCTGCTTGATCAGATGCAGATGCGGGGGTTGGCTGAGATGGTATTTCTGGCTGGTCTTTGGGATTCGTTTTGGATTGGGCGCCGGTTTGGGACGGCGGTAAATTATAGATACGCTTACGCACCAGATCTGCCAGTATTGGCTGGCTACTCAGTTGTTCCGGAACATCAATAGAAAGCGGGCGCTTTGCCAGTGAATTCACATTTTCTAAGAAGGCTGCGGCTTCCGGAGTTGAGGTATCAAAATAGGCATTGACCCATTTGTCGACCTGTTCCAGAGCGTCCTTGTAAATCTTCGTTTGGTGACGCGGAACAGCCTGTGCGGCGATGAGCAGTTTGGAGCGGATATTCTCACGCAAATAGATATTCTGATTAGGTGCCAGCAACGGCTCTTTGCTGTTATCCCGGGGCGTGATGGTAATAAAATTATCCATAAAGCTGGACCAGCTATTGCTTAGGTTTTCTTGCCAGTCAGAGAGAGAAGACGTAATTTCACGTTCGTTCTCAGCCGTTGGCGCCGCTTTTTCCATTTTATCTGCCAAATGCAAGTCATCGACTTGGTTGGATAGATTATTCAACATCAGAATAATGCCATCTAAATCAATCTGCTTGATTTTAGTCAGAGCAATAATATCTGTATTGATTGCATTGCGGGCGTAAAGCAGGCTGGGATCATTCATTTCAGCCAGGTTATGGTCGGCATCTTTCAGCAAGGCGATTGCCGTGGGGATATCTTGATCACTCCATATTTTACGGCCTGCCATTGTAGCCAAAGAGCTTGCCTGTGCCAGACGCCAATTTTCGATATCTGTGCTCGAAAGTGCCGCAACCCGATCCCGCAGCACAGTCAGGTTTTCATCCAGCTGTTGTTTTTGTGATTCAGCTTTTTCTAACGATGCCTGTAGCTTTTTGAGCTGTTCATCAAAGTCCTGTTTATCGGCGGACTGTTGTTGGGTCAGAGAAGCAATTTGTTGCTGGAGAGTCGTTTTCTCAGCATTCAGGGCCGTATTCTGCTGTTTATTGTGATAATAAATATAAAGACCGCCAGCACCTACTGCCAGTGAAATGGCGATTGAAAGCACATTGCCCATCCATCCATAGCGTTTAGGTTGATGGGAAGGCGTTGTTTCAGGCTGCTGAGGGTGTGATATCTCAACCGCATCGGTGGATTGCTTTTGTTCCGTCATAATGGACATCCCATATTGGTTTATTCCAGTGCCTGCATTAAGGCGTCATTGTCTGCACTTTTGGCTACTTTTATCACTTGCCAGCCCAATGTCCGGGCAATATTGGCAAGGCGTTCGCTGACCACAATCAGGCAGCAACCCAATAACCACGCTTTTCCATCGCTGTCAGTTACTAAGTTATATAACAGTTGCAGCATTTCGCCACTCGTTACAACGATGGTTTTAATACCATGCTGTTGCCAGTGACGACTAAAATCGACCGCATGATATTTTACTGGCTGTCGTGAATAACATTCACAGTAATCCACTTCACCCCCACGCATTCTTAATGTAGAAGCAATAACTTCACGGCCACCATTGCCCCGAAGCAATAAGATCCGTTTATTGTTCATTTGTTGTAGAGCGGGAAGTTGCAATAACTCTTCACTGGTTTCGCCTTGCTCAGACCAGGCAATTTCCAGCCCGGCCTGTTGCTGAAACAGCAGAGAAGTTGATTTGCCGATACCATAATAAGATAGCTCATCAGGCCACGATTGACCTTCTTGAACCAGTTGTTTATCGGCATAAAGAACAGCGTTTTTCGATAACAGAAAAACCAGATCCCCCGCAGACAGACATTGCATCTTTTGTGACAACAATGGCAGGTCTGCCCCCGGATGAATTTCGATGAGAGGCGCGTTGAAGGCGGTTTTTCCCACCGCCTGCAATCGCTTGACCAAATCCTCTCCTGCGGGGGCAGGGCGGGTGATCAGAATGCTCATTCAGGTGGATTCCTCTGATATACGCAGGCCAAGATCTGGCGTGCGCCTTTTTCTAATAACTCCTCAGCCAATTCGATACCGGATTGACGGGCATTTTCTGGTGATACCACTCTTTCTCCACGCACGATGACTTTGCCATCAGGGGCGCCAACCAGTGCGCGTAACCATATTTTATCTTCTTGCCAGATTGCATAACTGCCGATTGGCACTTGGCAACCGCCTTCAAGACGCGTGTTCATGGCGCGTTCCGCCAGAACGCAAGTCTCTGTTCTGGCGTGATTCAGCGGTGCCAGAAGCTCACGGGTTTGTTTGTCATCCAGCCGGCATTCAATCCCGACAGCACCTTGGCCGACTGCCGGCAATAATAATTCTGGCGGCAATGGCATCCGAATACGCTCTTCCAACCCCAATCTCTTCAGCCCCGCGGCGGCAAGAATAATGGCATCATAATCGCCGTTATCGAGTTTGTTCAGGCGAGTACCGACATTGCCGCGCAAATCACGGATCACCAAATCAGGGCGCAACTGACGGATTTGGCATTGGCGGCGCAAACTGGATGTACCGACAACGCTGCCTGCGGGCAGTTCATCAAGAGAGGCGTATTCTACTGAAACAAAAGCATCCCGTGGATCCTCCCGTTCACAGATTGTGACCAACCCCAAACCGTCGGGAAATTCAACAGGAACATCTTTCATGGAGTGAACGGCAATATCTGCCCGTTTTTCAAGGAGGGCCAGTTCCAGCTCTTTGACGAAAAGCCCCTTACCTCCGACCTTGGCTAACGGAGTGTCGAGAATAACATCGCCACGTGTAACCATTGGAACTAATTCAACATGCAGTTCTGGGTGAAAGTGCTCAAGTTGCTTTTGAACATACTGGGCTTGCCACATCGCCAGTGGACTTTGGCGGGTAGCGATGCGAATGGTTTTCATTGTCATGGATAACTATATTGATTACGGCGGATTTTCAGCCACCAGTTAGTCACTAATTAGTGAGAAAATAGAATCAGTTTTAACATTTCAATGATTTTTTTTCCAGTTACGAAAATGGAGGAAAAAACAAAATAGTATATGGATATACAGCTTATAAGGTAAAAATAATTTTAATAATTAAAATTATATTTTATTTAAATAGTTAAAATAAACAAACAGATTGATTTAAAAGCAAATTGATATTTTTAATTTAACTTAATGATAAAAAGCGACAGAAGATATTTAACAATAAAAAATACGATTAGATGAAATAGTTATAGAAGGTTGATGATTTACAATACCTTACATCAACTGTATGAAAAAATAACCAACTATAATACTTATTCTAACAAGGCTTATTTCTGTCTCTATTTCGTGATTAACTTAATACTTTACAATGAGTTAATTGCAGTTTTCCTATTGCATAGGAAGCGAAAAAATGATATTGCGGACTTTACGCTTTGATCGCAAGGTGTTAAATTGATCACGTTTCCGACAATAAGTTTGTAAAAATAATTTCAAATAACATTGCCATGCCATGAATTGTCAGAAACAGGGGACCACTGTGGGCACTGGAACAGATATCAGGCGAAACTCTTGTATCTCTATATTGAAACGCTGAAGCAGCGACTGGATGCAATTAATCAACTCAGATTAGAGCGCGCAACGAACTCAATGAGTGCCGCTTTTAAGCAAGTTTATAATTTAATTCCAGTATTATTACATTATCATCATCCAATGATGCCGGGTTATATCAAAAGCGATGTTCCTCATGGAGTTTGCTTTTTTTCACCTGACGAATCGCAACAGTTTTGGATTAATGATTTAGGTAGCCAGCTTGCTGGTGCTTTGACACATGCACCCAATGGGGAATTGCCGATCACGGGAATTTATTCAATGGGTAGCACCTCTTCAATAGGGCAGAGTTGCTCTTCAGACGTCGATGTTTGGGTTTGCCACCAATCCTGGCTAGATAACGATGAGAAAGCGTTACTGGAAAAGAAATGCTCCCTGATAGAACAATGGGCAGCGTCTCTGGGGATTGAAGTCACTTTTTTTCTGATAGATGAAAACCGTTTTCGGCACCACGCCAGTGGTCGGCTGAACGGTGAAGATTGTGGTTCTACCCAGCATATTCTTCTGCTTGATGAATTTTACCGTACTGCGGTCTGTATGGCCGGCAAACGTCTGTTGTGGACGATGGTTCCGGTAGAAGAAGAAGCGCATTATGACGAATATGTCCTTTCCCTCTATGCCCAAGGCGTTCTGACGCCCAATGAATGGCTGGATCTTGGGGGATTGGGTGAGTTGTCGGCAGAAGAATATTTTGGCGCGAGCCTTTGGCAGCTTTATAAAAGTGTGGACTCCCCTTATAAAGCGGTATTGAAAAGTTTGTTGTTGGAAGCCTATTCATGGGAATACCCCAATGGCAAACTTTTGGCACTGGAAATGAAACAATATTTTCATGACGGTGCGATTGTTTCTTTTGGGCTTGATGCCTATAGCATGATGCTGGAGCGTGTAACCCGCTACCTGACTGCCACGAACGACCACACACGACTGGATTTGGCGCGCCGCTGTTTTTATCTGAAGGTGTGTGAAAAGTTGATGGAAAGCCGTGGTGATAAAGGCTGTACCGGATGGCGTCGTCAGGTGATGTCTCAATTGGTGCATGAATGGGGCTGGGACGAGCACAAATTAGCCATGCTGGATAACCGCAATTCGTGGAAAATTGAGCAGGTGCGTGAAGCCCATAATGAATTGCTCGACACCATGATGCAAAGTTACCGCAACTTAATCCGCTTTGCCCGCCGCAATAACTTGAGTGTCAGTGCCAGCCCGCAAGATATTGGCGTATTGACCCGTAAACTGTATGCAGCTTTTGAAGCGCTGCCCGGCAAAGTGACATTGGTGAATCCTCAGATATCGCCGGATCTGTCAGAACAAGATTTGACTTTCATTTACGTTCCTCCGGGGCGCGTGAACCGCAGCGGCTGGTATCTGTATAATCAGGCACCAACGATAGAATCGATCATCGGCCATCAACCGCTGGAATATAACCGTTATTTGAATAAATTAGTTTCCTGGACATATTTCAACGGGCTATTAACGAAAGAAACCCGGATCCACATGCATTATGGGGAATCCCAGTGTGACAGGGAGAAACTGTGTGATTTGGTGAATGATATTGCCACGCATTTCCCGATCCGTTTACCGGCACCCACACCCAAAGCGTTATATAGCCCTTGTGAAATTCGCCACTTGGCGATAATCGTCAATCTGGAAAAAGATCCGACAACGGCATTCTCCAATCAAATTGTTCATTTTGACTTCAAAAAAATGAATGTCTTCAGCTTTGGCGAGTCCCAGAAATGTTTGGTGGGCAGCATTGATCTGCTTTACCGCAACTCTTGGAATGAAGTGAGAACTCTGCATTTCAGCGGTGAACAATCGGTATTGGAAGCCTTGAAAACCATCTTGGGCAAAATGCATCGGGATGCGGCACCTCCATCGGACGTTGAAGTATTTTGTTATAGCAAGCATCTGCGTGGTTTGATCTGTACCCGCATCCAGCAATTGGTTTCCGAATGTATTGAATTGCGCCTTTCCAGTAATCGTCAAGATCCCAACCGCTTTAAAGCATTGCGCATTTCAGGGCAAACGTGGGGATTGTTCTTCGAGCGGTTAAACGTTTCGGTACAAAAATTGGAAAATGCGGTGGAGTTTTATGGTGCGATCTCCAATACGAAACTGCATGGCTTGCCCGTTAAGATTGATAACAAAGAAAAACTCCTACCCCCTGTGATAGACGGGTTTGCCTGTGAAGGGATCATCCAGTTTTTTTTCGAAGACATTGAGAATAAACAAGGGTTTAATATCTATATCCTTGACGAATCCAATCGGGTAGAAATTTATTCGCATTGTGAAGGGAGCAGAGAAGAGCTGGTGCGTGATATCAGCCGTTTTTACTCTTCATCCCATGATCGTTTTACCTATGGTTCCAGCTTTATCAATTTCAACTTGCCTCAGTTCTACCAGATTATTAAGAAAGGTGAGCGTACCCATGTCGCTCCTTTTGTCGATGGTTCGTTTCCTGTGGATGATATGGAAACGAGCAATGCAAGGCTTGATATTGAGGAACGCCTTGAGGGAACGTGTCAGTCGCATGATCCTTACCGCTCTTTGTATCATTACTGATGCTGAAGAATTGATACAGTAATTGCGTCAGTTTTAACGATGCTGGGATAGCCATGAAACCTCGCCCGGTGTGGGCGAGGGACAGAAAGAACATCATGAAAACTGGAATGGCTCACCGCTTTGCTCAGCGATCCCTTGGGCCAGTATAGAGAGAAAATCATCTCCGCTGCGGTCGCAAACCCATTGGCTATCGCGATAGTCAAAATGGTAACCGCCATTTTTGGTTGCAAGCCAGATTTGGTGGAAAGGTTCTTGTCGGTTGATAATGATTTTACTGCCGTTTTCAAAACTGAGCGTCATCACACCGCCGTTTGTTTCACAGTCAATATCTGCATCCCCATCATAATTATCTAGTTCTTCTTCAAGATGAAGCATCAATTGATCTGCCAATTGATGGAATTCGCTATCGTTCATGTTTATTTCCTATTTGCTTTTCAGGGCCTAGCTGCGATTATAGAGAGTATTGGCGCATGAATCACAGGCATTAATATGATGAAAAAACAACTCCGTTGGTCATTGACTATCATAGCATTACTCTCTTTGGCTGGTTGTGGCTTGAAAGGGCCTTTATATTTTCCGCCAGCAACACAGTCTTTAGCGGGCAAGGCAGATATGAACAACACATATAAGGCATTGCCAGCGGATACCCAGCAGTCTGTCGAAGTTCAACAATAATGAGTCGGTAATGTGATTTCTCTTGGGGTGTATATGCAATTCTCCAAAATGCACGGTCTTGGCAATGACTTCATGGTTGTTGATGCTGTAACCCAGAATGTTTATTTTTCTCCAGAGTTAATCTGCCGTCTGGCCGATAGAAATACTGGGATAGGTTTTGACCAACTTCTGGTTGTTGAAGCTCCCTATGATCCTGACCTAGACTTCCACTATCGCATTTTTAATTCTGATGGCAGCGAGGTTTCTCAATGTGGGAATGGCGCTCGTTGTTTTGCCCAGTTTGTCCGTCTCAAGGGGCTGACAAATAAACGGGATATTAAAGTCAGCACGCAAGCTGGCCGTATGGTATTGAGTGTCACAAATGATAACCAAGTTTGTGTCAACATGGGAGAACCGGACTTTGAACCGCAACATATCCCTTTTCGTGCCAATAAGGCCGAGAAAACTTATATTATCCGGGTTGCTGAGCGCACAGTACTTTGTGGCGTAGTGGGAATGGGTAATCCTCATTGTGTCATACAGGTTGAGGATGTGGATACTGCCGAAGTTGAAGTGCTGGGGCCTGTGCTGGAAAGCCATGAGCGTTTTCCTGAACGAGTGAATGTCGGTTTTATGCAGATTGTGAATCGCGGCCATATTCGGCTGCGTGTTTTTGAGCGTGGAGCCGGTGAAACACGGGCATGCGGCAGTGGGGCATGTGCGGCAGTGGCCGTAGGTATTCAGCAAAATTTACTGGACAGTCAGGTAAGGGTCGATCTACCGGGCGGTTCTTTGTTCATTCGCTGGGCCGGGCCGGGAACGCCACTCTTTATGACAGGGCCTGCAACCCACGTATATGACGGTACGATTCATTTGTGATTGATTCAGTTTTCATTGAGTCATTCTTGAAATATGGGGCATGGGAAAATGAGTGGAAAAGACGAACCATTGCACATCGAAAGTGAGCTGAAAAGACAGGATGAGCAAGCGGTAGTCGATTATTTATTGAATAATCCAGATTTTTTTATCCGCAATGCCAATATGGTCGAGAGGGTACGGATACCTCATCCGGTAAGAGAAAGTGTTTCCTTGGTGGAATGGCACATGAACCGCCAAAGGAAACGCATTCGTTATCTGGAAGATGATATGGTTCAGTTAATGGAGCAGGCCAAACAAAATGAAGTCCTGTTTAGCCGCTTGTTACAGTTATTCACCGATCTCTCCAGTGCGAAGAGTTTACAAGATTTACTTTCCCGCTTGAGCTCATGGGCAAAAACATTTGGGCTAAGCAATTGCTATATCCGGCTATTCAGTGAGAAATGGCATCTTGGCGCTCCCTTGAATGCGCCAGAGCTGGCCATTTCCCGCCATACTTTTGAGCCTGTCCGCATTAAGCTTTTTGGCAATAGAAACCATTACCTTGGTTCATTGCATGGCCCGGAAATTCTATTGCTGATGCCGCAGGCGCGCCATGTCGGCTCGGTAGCCATTTCCCTTTTAGGGCCACAGAGTGATTTGGGCATGATGATTTTCAACAGCCATGATAAGAAACACTATCACGATGGCATGGGAACGGATCTTCTCGATCATCTGGCTAAATTGCTGCCGGGATTATTGTCCCGTTGGATTGAACGCGCATGACTCAGCCGAACGATCTTCTTCTGGAGCCGGTAGAGGCGTTTCTGCATTACTTGCGGGTTGAACGGCGCTTAAGTCCCGCCACTATCACCAACTATCGGCACCATCTGGCTGTTTTGGCGCAGATGTCACTGGAGATGGGCGTGCGTGAATGGCAGGGGCTTGATCCGGCTAAAGTAAGAATGTTTGCTTCCCGTAGCCGTCGGGCAGGATTGGGATCTGCCAGCCTTGCCCTGCGCCTTTCTTCTTTGCGCAGCTTCCTTGATTGGATGGTCATGCAGGGGAAATTGGAAGCCAATCCCGCGAAAACGGTCAGCGCTCCCCGCAAGAAACGCCATTTGCCCAAAAACATAGATGTGGATGAAGTTAACCAACTCCTCAACATCAATTTGAATGATCCGCTGTCAGTCCGTGACAGAACCATGCTGGAAGTTATGTATGGTGCGGGGTTACGCTTGTCTGAGCTGGTTGGCCTTGATTGTCGCCATTTGGATCTGGATGCAGGGGAAGTTTGGGTTCACGGCAAGGGCAGCAAAGAGCGTAAAGTTCCATTTGGCCGCATGGCACAGGAGTGGCTTCAGCGTTGGCTGGAAATGCGGGAGTTGTTTGAGCCGGAAAATGATGCGATTTTCATTTCGTCCAAGAGCGGGAAGCGGATTTCTGCCCGCAACGTGCAGAAACGATTTGAACAATGGGGGATCCGGCAAGGTGTGAACAGCCATATCAATCCCCATAAATTGCGCCACTCTTTTGCCACGCATATTCTGGAATCCAGTGGTGATCTGCGTGCTGTGCAGGAGCTGCTTGGTCATGCAAACCTGTCAACGACCCAGATCTATACGCATTTGGATTTTCAGCACTTGACCAAAGTTTATGATGTGGCCCACCCCAGAGCCAAACGAGGGAAATCATAATGCGTTTTTATCGGCCTCTCGCGCCGTTTGCAGCGATGACATTCGATCTGGATGATACGCTTTACGACAATCATCCTGTGATCGATAAAACCGAAAAAGAAGTGTTGTGTTTTATCAGGCAGTACGATAGCCGATTCAGTCAATTTGAACGTGAAGACCTGCATTTATACCGTCAGGCTATTCTTGAGCGGGAGCCGGACATCTATCATGACGTTACCTCATGGCGCAGGCAATCCGCAGAGCTTATGTTTAGCCATCATGGTTTCAGCAATGAAGAAACTATGCGAGGCACGGATGAAATCATGTCTTGCTTTATGTATTGGCGCAATCAAATTACGATCCCTGAATCAACCCACAGCACGTTGTCTGTGCTGGCAGAAAACATCCCGTTGGTAGCCATTACCAATGGAAACGCCGAACCTGAGGCATGCGGGCTTGCCCCTTATTTCAAATTTGTGTTGAAAGCGGGTGTAGATGGGCGTTCTAAGCCCTATCCGGATATGTACCGGTTGGCGGCAGAACGGCTGAATCTCCCGATAAATCAAATTCTGCACATCGGGGATAACCTGAAAACGGACGTAGAAGGCGCACTTTGCAGCGGAATGCAGGCTTGTTGGATCAATCTTGAAAACAAAGTACTGATGCAGGAGCCGGAAGGGCGCTTGGTTCCACATGTCGAGATTTCTGATTTGGCTTCTTTGATAGCACTGATATAA
Organism: Xenorhabdus mauleonii; assembly: GCF_900113945.1. Taxonomy (GTDB): domain Bacteria; phylum Pseudomonadota; class Gammaproteobacteria; order Enterobacterales; family Enterobacteriaceae; genus Xenorhabdus; species Xenorhabdus mauleonii. The sequence continues at coordinate 349,680 of NZ_FORG01000003.1, read as the reverse complement.
TTTCAGATTGCGATCTGTATAAAAAAACACTGTTCAAAAAACAGTGTTTCTCACACAACTGATGGTAATTATGGACGTCTCTTATCTGCTCGAAAGCCTGAATGATAAACAACGAGAAGCCGTCGCGGCATCCCGTACTAATATGCTGGTGCTGGCCGGAGCTGGCAGCGGTAAAACACGCGTATTGGTTCACCGGATAGCTTGGTTACTGTCAGTTGAAAATACATCACCTTTCTCCATCATGGCCGTAACCTTCACCAATAAAGCGGCGGCGGAAATGCGTCACCGCATTGAAAGCCTGATTGGTACGAGTCAGGGAGGAATGTGGATTGGCACTTTCCATAGCCTTGCTCACCGCTTGCTGCGCGCACATCATTTGGATGCCAATCTGCCACAGGATTTCCAGATCCTTGACAGTGAAGATCAGCATCGCCTCATCAAGCGCATCATCAAGGCCATGAATTTGGATGACAAACAGTGGCCGGCCCGTCAGGGCATGTGGTACATCAACGGTAAAAAAGATGAAGGCTTGCGCCCACAGCACATTGAAAGTTACGGCAATCCAGTGGAAGCAATATGGCTGAAAGTCTATCAAGCCTATCAAGAAGCCTGTGATCGCGCAGGATTGGTGGATTTTGCCGAATTATTGTTGCGCGCCCATGAACTCTGGTTGAACAAGCCGCAGATTTTGCAGCATTATCGCGAACGTTTTACTAATATTTTGGTAGATGAATTCCAGGATACCAACAGTGTCCAATATGCTTGGATCCGCTTGTTGGCAGGCGACAGCGGCAAGGTCATGATCGTTGGGGATGACGATCAGTCAATTTATGGCTGGCGTGGTGCGCAGGTAGAAAATATCCAGCGCTTCCTCAAGGACTTTCCTGGCGCCGAGACAATCCGCCTGGAGCAAAATTATCGCTCCACGGGCAATATCTTGAAAGCAGCCAACGCCTTAATCGCTCACAACAGTGATCGCTTGGGCAAAAACTTATGGACAGAAGGAAGTGAAGGCGAGCCGATTTCACTTTACTGCGCTTTCAATGAACTGGATGAATCGCGTTATGTTGTAGGCCGGATCAAGCATTGGCTGGACAATGGCGGCGCTTTGAAAGAGTGTGCAATCTTGTACCGCAGCAATGCCCAGTCCCGTGTTCTGGAAGAAGCCTTGTTGCAGATGTCAATTCCTTACCGTATTTACGGTGGTCAGCGCTTCTTCGAACGGCAGGAAATCAAGGATGCTTTATCCTACCTGCGTTTGGTGGTGAACCGGAATGATGATACGGCCTTTGAACGTGTTGTGAATACACCGACACGTGGCATTGGTGACAGAACACTGGATGTTGTGCGTCAAATGGCGCGTGATCAGCAAAAAACCTTATGGGAAAGCAGCCTGTTATTGATTCAGGAAAAAGTGTTGGCAGGGCGTGCCGCATCAGCATTGCAGCGTTTCATTGAATTGATCGAAGCGCTGGATACCGAAACGCAGGATATGCCAATGCATGTGCAAACGGATCGCATTATCCGTGATTCCGGCCTATGGGCGATGTACCAGCAGGAAAAAGGTGAAAAAGCGCAGGCTCGTATAGAAAACCTTGAAGAATTGGTCACGGCAACCCGTCAATTCAGCTATCAGGATGAAGACGAAAATTTGCTGCCGCTGCAAGCTTTCCTTTCCCATGCCGCCCTTGAATCAGGAGAAGGGCAGGCAGATGCTTATCAGGATGCAGTACAGCTCATGACATTGCATTCGGCTAAGGGTCTGGAATTCCCGCAAGTCTTTATTGTGGGCATGGAAGAGGGAATGTTCCCGAGCCAGAGAACCATTGACGAAGGTGGAAGGCTGGAAGAAGAACGTCGCTTGGCCTATGTGGGTGTGACACGTGCGATGGAAAAATTGACACTGACTTATGCCGAAAGTCGTCGCTTATATGGCAAGGAAGTGTATCATCGTCCATCTCGTTTTATTGGCGAACTGCCGACGGAATGTGTGGCTGAAGTTCGCCTGCGGGCGACAGTGTCCCGTCCGGTTAACCATAAACGCTTGGGAACCCCCATTAGCGCCAACGATAGCGGTTATGCACTTGGTCAGCGTGTCCGCCATCCTAAGTTCGGCGAGGGAACCATTATCAATATAGAGGGCAGTCAGGAGCACTGCCGTTTGCAGATAGCGTTTCAGGGCGAAGGCATCAAATGGCTGGTAGCCGCTTACGCTAGACTTGAAACTGGCCAATAATCCGGTCGAATGTTGACAGGCTTTTTCCTGTGAGCGTAACATTCGCGCCTTACGATAATCGTAGGGAGTATAAGGAGACTTATGGTACATGCTGAACGTATTTAAACTAGAGAATAATCGCCTGCTCCGTCTTGAACTTGAAGAAGGTGATAAGTTATCTGATTCCATGTGGGTAGATTTAGTTGGGCTGGGGGACAATGATCGCCTCCGTGTTCAAAATGAGCTTGGGCAAGTTCTGGCAACCCGCACTGAATTGGATGACATTGAGGCATCGGCACGTTTTTTTGAAGATGAAGACGGTATGCACGTCCACTCATTCTTCTATTTTGAAGATGCCGAAGACCATGCTGGCAACTCGACCGTGGCATTTACTATTCGTGACGGTCGTCTCTACACATTGCGAGAGCGTGAACTCCCTGCGTTTCGATTGTACCGAATGCGCGCCCGTAACCAGACTATGGTTGACGGGAATGCGTATGAACTGTTACTGGACTTGTTCGAAACAAAAATCGAACAGTTGGCTGACGTCATTGAAAATATTTACAGCGTGCTGGAATCCCTGAGCCGGGTCATTATGGAAGGCAAGCAGGGTGATGAATTCGATACCGCGTTATCCAATCTTGCTGAACAGGAAGATATCGGTTGGAAAGTCCGTTTGTGCTTGATGGATAGCCAACGGGCGCTGAATTTCCTTGTGCGCCGTGCCCGATTGCCGGCCAATCAGTTAGAACAGGCACGTGAGATTTTGCGGGATATTGAATCTTTGTTGCCGCATAACGAATCTCTGTTCCAGAAAGTGAACTTCCTGATGCAGGCGGCCATGGGCTTTATTAATATCGAACAGAGCCGCATTATCAAAATTTTCTCCGTTGTTTCCGTGGTCTTCCTGCCTCCAACGCTGGTGGCTTCCAGCTATGGAATGAACTTCGAATTTATGCCGGAGTTACATTGGACATTTGGTTATCCCGGCGCGATTGGTTTAATGATTGCGGCAGGGTTAGCCCCCTATCTTTACTTTAAACGGAAGAATTGGTTGTAGTCATCAACCGGTTGGCTTCAGTGATTTTCGAATAAGTTAATTTATCGGCTCTCAATAAAGAGAAATCCCCGCCCATGAATGGGCGGAGGGATAATCGTGTTATTTGCGTAAACGGCGCTGAGTATAAAGCGCATCTAGTGTAAAGAAGATCAAAGCAGCCCAAATAAAGCCAAACGTTATTAAGTGCTCTGTCCTAATTTTTTCGCCATATACCAAAGTTGCCAGCAAAAACATCAGCGTAGGGGCCATATACTGGAAAAATCCCAGCGTGGATAAACGCAGATGGGAGGCCGCTGCGGTGAAAAGCAGCAACGGAACGGTCGTAATGATACCTGCCGCAACCAATAACAGATTCAGGGATATCGTGTTATTTAACATATTGCTGGTTGGGGTATGGGTGAAAAACAGCAGATAAACCAGTGCAACCGGGAATACCCAGATTGTTTCAATCAACATACCTGTTTGTGCATCTATGCCCAGTTTTTTGCGGATCAACGCATAAAGTGCAAACGATGTTGCCAAGTACAAGCCAATCACGGGGATAGATCCAAACTGCCATAACTGGATAAGTACACCTGTAACAGCCAATCCGACAGCAACCCATTGCATCAGGCGAAATCTTTCACCGAGAAACAGCATAGCAAATAGCACGCTGACTAATGGGTTAATGAAATAGCCTAGGCTTGCTTCCAACATATGATTGTTATTCACAGCCCAAATATAAGTCAGCCAGTTACTGGCAATCATGAAAGCAGTGATACCTAACAGCAGCAGGGTTTTCGGTTTTTTAAGGACAGCCGAAACTTGGCGCCAGTGACGGGTTACCGTCAATAGCAGAACCATAAAGAAAACCGACCAGATAACCCGGTGCGAGACTATTTCATCGGGTGGCACATATTGTATTTGTTTGAAATAAATGGGAGCTAGCCCCCAAATAAGGTAAGCCCCCAAGGCATAGAGTATACCTTTGGCCGTGTTTTGGTTATTCATAATATCCTTGAGTATTTCGAGAAGTAAGAAGATATGTGGGAGTATTGGCCCATGCACATTACACAATGTGGCATTGGGTTATATTATTTGCAAGTAGTTAATAGATAAGAGTAAAGAATTAAATTTTCAAAATCACCAAAACAGCATTTTTTGCTGTGTTACCGCGCTTGAATGTAGTAGTTATCTATCTTCATGCCCTCTTATTTCTGTTTCATTTCAATTTTTACGTGTTTCAAGGTGTATAAAAAGTAACCGGCGAGTAAGGGGGAAACCGGAAAAATACACAATACTAACTTTTAATTACTGTTAAATTTTTTTAATGTTTTATATCTACCTGAAACCGAATAATGCCCTCAAAGGTGATTTAAGTTTATCTGGGCAATTCAGCCCTCTGATTTTGACAGCTTTATCATTAGCTCTTAGCTCATCACATAATTGTGCAATATCGTGAGGAGTCCAATAGAGATTTTTAGCGTAACCGATTCGTTGAATACGATTTAATAAGCTTTCCACACCACCGGCCTTTAATACTCTCGCAACCATCGTTGCACAATTTTTATTGATGAAATGGTATCTGTGATACGTGAGTAAAGTTCTGGTGTTCCCATTATAGATTTCATTTCTTTTAGCCTTCATTCTTTCAATATCTAAATCAATGAGGTAATACTCCAAATGAGGAAGAATCTCAAAATCATCTTTAATATCAACGAGAGTACCTGTTGCGTATGAGATCCCTTGCAGTACATTGGAGGCGGTGGAATAGAAACTAATATAATTCTTACTTTGTATGCCTCGTGCTAAATCAGACCTATTCTGTGAGGACGTTGACGGGGCGTTTTGTTCTGTAACGTGATAAGGGCTGACGTTATAAGGGCTGGGCGGTCTGTTATTTCCTGAAACGGCAGGGTTCATTGGAAGGTTTTGTTCAGGATTTGAAGACGCAGGAGAGAATGCCTTTCTTCTTGGGAGTGGCGCATTTGGCGGTTGAAGTCTGGGGGCTGCGTGAAGTGGCTGTGTTGAGTCTTGCGGAACACCAATCTGCCAAGGGCATTGAGGGACTCCATCAATATAAATAGCGGTATGCCCTACCGGATATCTGGAACATTGATACCAGATATAGACAACGGCGGAAACGGGGGTTCCACGCATAATTTCTTGTTCTGCTTTAGTTCCTGGGCTCATGGTTTTTTTTCCCGGCTGGCTTATTGACTGGCGTTTCAATCAATGACATTGCAAGACAAATTGTTGTGGTTTTTGCTATTACCTGATTGAGGGTTATTAAGGCGGATGTTGTGCAATGGGTTTTGTGTAACGAAATATTGTGTAACGGAATATATGCAATGAAGGGTTGTAACAGCACGATGTGTGATGGATGGAGGCAGTATATACTCAGAATGGCGGGGTGTTAATAGATATGAATAATAAATCAAAATTTATTGAGCACTTAGATGAAATGTTATATTTAACTTTTTCTTTAAAGAGAAAAAATGATCTGAGTTTAGGCAATGCGAGCTTTGTTTTATTTTAAAGAGAGGTATCTATTATGAGTGTTTAAGGAAATGCTACCTAGACTGCGTGATAAAAAATATCTCTTAACTATTAATAAATTTTCATTCAATTACTTTGTAACGCACCATAATGCAATTGATTATTGGTTTCTTTTTAACCAAAAATGTCAGTGTTTTATTTAATCCTTTATTTTTTTTAAAGTATAAATGGCTGCTGTGTGGTCAGGTTTAATGCAACATATACACAGTTAAAGTTGATTTTTAAGGAATAATCATTGACCCAAATAGTGTTCTCGCGCTCTTATACTCCGAAGAGTTCTTGATTCACAGAAACGTATTTTTTCTGGTTTGATTGGGCCAAGGATTTGAATTTCATGGCTATTAGCAGCAACTTGTTCGAGATAATTACTTACTCGAGTTAATATATAACCAGCTGGAAGAGCATAATCTTTATTCGCCGGTTCGATAAATGATTCGATTTTAGGATCTCTGGTTGCTAATTGTTTCGCAAAACCTAAATTTCTATTTTCATAAATGGGAACAGTTGGTATACCTGATAAGTCGATTTTATATAGATAATATGTAATGGATGAACCATATCGCCACATGCCATTTTCTAACTCTTGAAAATAATAGTCAGCACCTTGCTCATCTGCTGCGCAAAAAACGGTTCTTTTCCCAAAAATTTTATTAAAATAAACTTGATTAGAGCCCTGAAATCCAACTGTATTTATTATTTCTGGAGGCCGACTATCCCAACGAAATGCTATTGTTAAATGTTTCTCGTTCAGCTTGTAGTGTATAGGCTCACTTATGTAAGGTTTTCTTGATCTTTTTTCTTTTAAAAAAGCCATTTGATTAATCCCCTTTATCAATATATATGCTTTTATATCATGGTTTATAGGTTTATAAATTGCTACATTTATTCATTAGATTGGCTATGAAGTTTCATAAATAAACTATTAAAAATAGCATAGTCTATTTTGATTTTAATTCTTTCTAAGGGAAAATCTAGCTTCAGCTGAAGTTTATTGGTTCTATTGAGTATGCGTAAAATGATAGGCTATGAAAAATGAGAAGGTGTGTGGGAGGAGAAAAAGAAAATTTTACGTTCACCATCAGCACCTTCAAAGTATCAGGTCAAAGATTTTTAACCCACTAAATAAGTTCCTGTTGCACTGGCAATATGCATTTGGTTTTCATTATGCAGTTCAATTCTGGCAACAGAAACTTTATTTCCATTACGGATAATATTGCAACTGGCCGTGAATATTTCGCCGCGTCCGGGACGCAGGTAATCCACGCGTAAATCAATTGTACCGAGTGTAGTCAGACGCTTTTGCATCTCTGCAATTGTCAGTGTTTCCAATGAAGTCAAGGCATTGGCCGCACAAACCAGCCCTCCGGCAACGTCCAGTATGCTGGCGATCGCCCCGCCATGCAGGATTTTCTGAATGATATTGCCGACCAGTTTTTCTTGATTGCGAAATTGCAGTTCTGCGTAGTCTTGCTCGAGACGGAGTAGTTCAAGCCCCAAAAGCCGGTTGAATGGCATTTGATAAACAAAGACGTCACCAATAAATTTACGGGCTTCTTCTGGCGTTAATATTTTATCCACTTGCGGCATAGTTTCCATTGTGAGTTTCCTGATAATGAAAATGTAAAACAGCTGTCATTTAATGGATCTTTATCGTTAATAACTTGTTAAGTCTATGCTTTTATTAACGACCTTTCCAGTCTGTGAAGCACTTCGAAAAAGAATTCATTGGAAAAAACAAACTACAAAAAATAACCATCCAGCGTGTAGAATAAGCGGTGGTTTTACTTAGTGCTCTTTTTACCGCTGTTACTCTTAAGAAATATCTTTAAGGGTTATTATCATAAAATTTTCTTAAAAACTGTTTTTTATAACTATCATAATAGGAACATCAGTAATGCGTTTGTTATGGAAAATACTGGTTACCATTTGTTTATTATCGCCCTTGGCTTATGGAACAGAAAATCAAGTCAGTGACGTGAGAGGAAGTGTCATCTCAACCATGCTGGATGAACAAAGTTTTCCGTTTATGTTCTATCCGTATGATACGAATTACATTATTTATACTTACAGTGACAGAACCAATAAACAGGCAATACATAGCTACAACTGGGCAGATAGCGCTCGCCATGATGAAGCTGCGTTTCAAATCAGTTTTGGTTTTCCATTGTGGCGGGGAGTTATTGGGGAAAACTCATTGCTTGGGGCTTCCTATACACAACGCTCATGGTGGCAACTCAGCAACAAAACAGAATCATCCCCGTTTCGTGAAACCAATTATGAGCCACAAATCTTTCTGGCATGGCTGACGGACTATGAATTTGCAGGCTGGCACCTGAGGGAAATAGAAACAGGTTTCAACCATCAATCTAATGGCAGATCGGAATCAACCTCCCGTAGCTGGAATCGGCTCTATGCCCGCTTCATGGTGCAGAAAGACAATTGGCAGATAGATTTTAAACCGTGGTATCGTCTGCCTGAAAGTTCCCGTAAAGATGATAATTCAGATATAAGCCGTTACATGGGCCATTATCGCCTGAAAGTTGGCTATGCTTGGGGAGACAGTGTATTTACCGCTCAGGGGCGTTATAACTGGAATAGCGGGTATGGTTCTGGAGAGCTGGGTTGGAGTTACCCGGTATCGAAACACGTTCGTTTATATACACAGCTTTTCTGCGGATATGGTGAATCGATGATTGACTACAATTTCAAGCAGACACGTTTTGGTATCGGTGTCATGCTGAATGATATGCTGTAATTATTCCGGCAGTAAGAGATATGATGAGCAATAATCTGCTGGATAAATAGTGATATTCAATATACAGGCGCTGGGATCGCGGCTGTATTTTTTACAGCCTTTTTTAAGGTTTTTTCAGGGACAGTTTTCAAAGATTGAGGAAAGGCGTGTCTACCGCAGAACTCATCAGCACGGCATCGCTGGCTGAACAAGCATTAAGAGAAACATTCGGATACCAGCAATTCCGTCCGGGGCAGCAACAGGTTATCGACGCCATTCTCGGTGGGCGGGACTGTCTAGTCGTTATGCCAACGGGTGGCGGCAAATCCCTTTGTTACCAAATTCCGGCTTTGGTTAAAAACGGGCTGACTCTGGTGGTATCGCCACTGATTTCACTGATGAAAGATCAGGTCGATCAGTTGAAGGCGAATGGTGTTGAAGCGGAATGCTTGAATTCGACCCAAAGCCGTGAGATGCAGTTTGATATTATCCAACGTTGCCGTCAGGGGATCATTAAACTGCTTTATATTGCCCCCGAGCGCTTGGTGACAGATAACTTTCTTGATCAGCTTGATGGCTGGCAGCCAGCTTTATTGGCGGTCGATGAAGCTCACTGTATTTCCCAATGGGGACATGATTTTCGCCCCGAGTATCGGGCATTGGGGCAACTTCGTCGTCGTTTCCCCCACCTTCCTGTAATTGCGTTGACAGCAACGGCAGACAAAACGACTCGCCAAGATATCGTGCGTTTATTGGAACTGGATGACCCGATTATCCACATCAGCAGTTTTGATCGCCCCAATATCCGTTATACGTTGATAGAAAAATATAAACCGCTCGATCAGCTCTGGTCATTTATCCGTGGTCAGCAAGGCAAGAGCGGGATCATCTACTGCAATAGCCGCACCAAAGTGGAAGAAACCGCGGAGCGCCTGCAAAAACGGGGCTTGAGTGTGGCTCCCTATCATGCTGGATTGGAAAATAACCAGCGGGCGTGGGTGCAGGATGCTTTCCAGCGGGACGATTTGCAGATAGTGGTGGCAACGGTTGCATTCGGCATGGGGATCAACAAACCCAACGTACGTTTTGTTGTGCACTTTGATATTCCCCGCAATATTGAATCTTATTATCAGGAAACAGGGCGTGCGGGCCGGGATGGGTTGCCTGCTGAAGCCGTACTTTTTTACGATCCTGCTGATATGGCTTGGCTGCGCCGTTGTTTGGAAGAAAAACCGGCGGGTGAACAGCAAGATATAGAACGGCATAAACTCAACGCCATGGGCGCATTCGCGGAAGCCCAGACCTGCCGTCGTCTGGTTTTGCTGAATTATTTTGGTGAAAGCCGCCAGACAGCTTGCGGCAACTGCGATATCTGCCTTGATCCTCCCAAGAGTTACGATGGTCTGGTCGAGGCACAGAAAGCGTTGTCCTGCATCTACCGCGTCGGGCAGCGTTTTGGGATTGGCTATATTGTAGAAGTCCTGCGCGGTGCAAATAACCAACGCATCAGGGATTTCGGGCACGATAAGCTGCCGGTTTATGGCATCGGTAAAGAGCAGGGGCAGGAACATTGGGTAAGCGTCTTGCGCCAGCTTATTCATCTGGGGTTGATTAGCCAAAATATTGCCAATTTCTCTGCGTTGCAACTGACAGAGGCAGCCCGGCCAGTACTGCGGGGCGATGTACCTTTGCAACTGGCTGTTCCACGTATCCAAACCTTGAAAAGCCGCAATCAGCAAAGCAAATCATACAGCGGCAACTATGATCGTAAGTTATTTGCCAAGTTGCGCAAATTACGCAAGTCCATTGCTGACGAAAATAATATTCCACCTTTCGTTGTCTTCAATGACGTTACATTGATTGAAATGGCAGAACAATGTCCGATAACGCCGGATGAACTTTTGCTGATTAATGGCGTTGGGCAGCGAAAGCTGGAGCGTTTTGGTGATGCCTTTATGACACTTATTCGCGAGCATTTTGAAGGGTTCGAATAGTCGAAGGAAACTCATAGCCTAAAGGAATAGGCTGTTAACAGAGGATGATAAATGCCCCCTGAGATATTGAAAGCAAGCTGGTTAAACCGCGAACCTCAGTTCTCTGCCTTCACAAATGGATTGTTACTGGATTTTTGGCAAACGAGAGAAGAACGGCAATTCATCGGGGTGGATGATGTGCCGATCCATTATGTCTCCTTTTGTGCTCCCCACCACGATAAAATACTCGTGATTTCACCCGGCCGCAGTGAAAGCTACGTCAAATACCCTGAAGTGGCCTACGATTTTTACCATTTGGGCTACGATATTCTTATCATTGACCATCGTGGGCAAGGCTGTTCAGGGCGTATGCTGGATGATCGGCAAAAGGGGCATGTCGAATTGTTTGACCATTATGTGGATGATTTTGCCAAACTGGTCGAGCTGGAACTGACACCACGCCGGTCTCATCGTTGCTATGCCCTGGCCCATTCTATGGGAGGCGCTATCCTGAGCCGTTATTTATTGCGTAATCAAAAAGCGGTCTTCTGTGCTGCGGCACTCTGCGCCCCCATGTTTGGCATCAACTTGCCGATGCCCCGCTGGCTGGCAAACTTTCTGGTCAATCAGGCAGAACCTAAGATTCAAAAACGCAACGCTTACGCATTATCAACTGGCCGTTGGCGACCCTTGCCTTATCTTATCAATCTGTTAACGCACAGTTATGCTCGTTATCAGCGTTATTTGCGCTATTATGCTGATTATCCTGAATTACGCCTTGGCGGGCCGACTTACCATTGGATGCGTGAAAGCATGCTGATGGGCGATAAGCTGATCGAGAATGCGGATAAGATTCAGACTCCACTCATGGTGTTGCAAGCGAGTGAAGATAAAATAGTGAGTAATCGGGAGCTACTGGCTTTTTGCAAATCAAACCAAAAAGCCAGAACAGGAAAAAAAGAACAAAAGCCTCTGGTCATCCAAGGGGCCCATCACGAAATCCTGTTCGAAAAAGACGTATTGCGGGCACAGGCTCTCAATGCAATTTGTGATTTTTTTGACCAGAATTGATTTTAGTTTAGGAACTGTAACTATGTATCATGTTGTTGCTTCAGATTTAGATGGAACGTTGTTGTCTCCCGACCATAAATTGACATCCTATACCAAGGAAACATTGAACCTGCTGACCCAGAAAGGGATCCACTTTATTTTTGCAACCGGGCGTCATCACATTGATGTAGGGCAAATCCGCGATGGGTTGAGCATAGATGCTTACATGATTACCTCCAATGGTGCCCGAGTTCACAATATCCAGGACGAATTGGTATTCAGTCATAACTTGCCATCTGAAATTGCCCATGATTTATGCCTGCTGGAGTTTGATAATCCTGATGTCCTGACTAACTACTTCAATAACGACGATTGGTTAATTAATCGCGAGGCACCAGAACAGGAAGAATTTTTCCAGGAATCTACTTTCCATTATCAGCTTTTCCAGCGTGATAATTTTCCGACGGATGGGGTATGCAAGGTTTATTACACCAGTGATGACCATGATTATTTAGTCAATCTGGAAGAAAGAATTAAAGCGCGTTGGGGAGAAAAGGTGAATGTCAGCTTTTCACTGAGAAATTGTCTGGAAGTCATGGCGGGTGGCGTTTCTAAAGGTCATGCATTGGAACAGGTTTGCCAATCCATGGGCTACCAACTAAGCGACTGCATTGCGTTTGGGGATGGCATGAACGATCAGGAAATGTTGAGTATGGCGGGCAAGGGCTGCATTATGCAGGAAGCTCATCAGCGCTTGAAAGACATGTTGCCCGATATGGAAGTGATTGGCTCCAATGCTGATGATGCCGTATCTCATTATTTGCGGAAAATGTACCAAGTTTGAAGTTAATAATTTGAATCGATAACATTAAACAGCATCCCATCCGATGCTGTTTTTTTTACTGCTTAGATAATCACCGAACAATTAAAGTTTTCATTAATCAATCATGTTGTTGGTTTTAAATTCCTATGAAGTAATTCCATTTTATTTTTCCGAGAAATAACTAAGTTAAAAGCAATGATTTTTCTTATCAAGTATTTTAAATATGAATTGTCATGCATATTTATAGTGAGTGTCATTTCATTTTTATGGATTTATCATCTTCAAATATTACCTTAAGAAGATTTTTGTTTTTTAAAATTAAAATAAATAACGATTTATCTTGATTGTTAGTGATTGAGAAGGGGTTTTATTATGGCATGAAATAATTTTTATTACTGTCCATTAAATTTTATTAATTACAATAATTAAATTTTAACTGATATTCGTGACTGAGATTAAATTATTCAATGTGCCTATTTGAATAATCTACGCGAGTAGATAAATTTATGTATAAAGAAGATTCATGAATAACAATAATATTTTATTATATACCTCGTTGGAATTAAATTTTTGCTGTTCCAACATTCAGGGAATACCTTGCAATGCCGTATGAAAATACGGCATTGGCTGCCACTCAAATACAGCATGCTTCGGAAGCATGCCTAGCAACCAAAGAAGGTCGGGAAGGGTTTAGGCGGGCCATTTTTTCCTGTTGGCTGGGGACAACAATGGAATATGCCGATTTTGCACTGTACGGTTTAGCGGCCGGCATTATTTTTGGCGATGTTTTTTTTCCTGAATTATCATCCACTGCTGCCCTTTTTGCCAGTTTTGCCACTTATTCCGTCGGCTTTATCGCCAGACCCATTGGTGCGCTTGTGTTCGGTTGGCTGGGAGATCGGAAAGGCCGCAAAACCGTCATGATGATGACGGTTATCCTGATGGGGGTTTCAACCACATTTATCGGGCTTATCCCAAGTTATGCCCATATTGGCATTTTGGCTCCAACCTGTTTGGTGCTCCTGCGATTTATGCAAGGCCTGGGAGCCGGTGCAGCGCTATCTGGCGGAACTGTCATATTGGGCGAATTTGCGCCGCCGGCAAAAAGAGGATTAGTTTCGTCTGTCATTGCCCTTGGTTCGAACAGTGGGACATTATTGGCTTCATTGGTTTGGTTGCTGGTGTTGACGATGGATAAAGAGGTTTTGCTGGATTGGGGATGGCGCATTCCTTTTTTGACCAGTGTCTTGATTGCGATAGCTGCACTCTATATTCGTCGATACATGAATGAGACGCCTGTTTTTGAACGCCATAAAGCCATGCTGGCAGAACAACGCTTGCATTCATTATCCGTAAATGAAAAACAGCAAACGGAAGTTGAAACTCAACCTTTCTGGCTACGAACAAAAGCTTTTTGGTTAATGGTTGGCTTGAGGATTGGCGAGAATGGCCCGTCGTATCTGGCTCAAGGGTTCATTATTGGTTATGTCGCCAACGCGCTAATGTTGGATAAATTTATACCAACAATAGCCGTATTCATCGCATCCATTCTGGGATTTTTGATAATTCCGCTATCTGGTTATTTTTCCGATCGTTTTGGGCGTCGTATCACTTACCGCTGGTTTTGCTTGTTACTCATACTTTACGCATTTCCTGTTTTTCTTTTACTGGAAAGTCGTGAACCCATGATTGTTATTCCTGCGATTGTTGTCGGGATGGGGCTGGCCTCGTTGGGTATATTTGGTGCCCAAGCTGCATGGGGAGTAGAACTTTTCGGGGTCGCGAACCGTTATACAAAAATGGCGTTTGCAAAAGAGCTGGGGGCAATATTATCGGGAGGAACGGCTCCCTTGATATCTTCGGCACTCTTGTCTTTCACTGGGCATTGGTGGCCGATAGCCTGCTATTTTGCACTGATGGCACTTATTGGATTTATCACGACCTTCTTTGCACCAGAAACGCGTGGCAGGGATCTCAACTTAGTTGAGGATGCGATTTAGCGTCCACCTGATGATCCTGATTTTTATCACCTTGATTTTCTGCTTTAACTTACGGACTCCAGAGATATTATGAATGCACTTCTGAAAAGAGTGACTCGTAGTGATGTTGCGAAAGAAGCCGGAACCTCGGTCGCTGTCGTCAGTTATGTTATCAACGGTGGTCCGCGGCCTGTTGCCGAAGCGACACGCCAGCGTGTGCTGGCCGCGATTCAAAAAACCGGATACCGCCCCAATGGCATTGCGAAAGCTCTGGTTTCTGGCTCGACACACGCTTACGGCCTTATCTTGCCTAATATCGGCAACCCTTTTCTTTCTTCTGTTGCTTATGCTTTGCAACAGGAGGCTTTTAAGCATGGTCAGGTATTATTGCCTGGGGATTCAGGCGATAATCCTCTGCGTGAAAAAGATCTGCTCAACAATTTACTTAACCGTCAAATTGATGGGCTACTGTATACCAGCGTTGATCGCCACCCATATATCGACCTGATTCAGGCCAGTGGAACACCTTGTGTGATGCTGGACTGGGTAAACGCCGGCTCAAACGTCAGTACCATTCGTGTCAATGAACGCATTGCCGCATTCAAAGTCACCCAACATCTTGTACAGCATGGTTATCGCGATATAGCCATTATTTGTGGCCCTCTGGATATGTTGAATACACAGGACAGGCTTTCTGGCTGGCGTGATGCTTTAACTCAAGCCAACTTGGTGGTACATGATGAATGGGTTTTTCCTACGGAATATACCCGTCAGGGAGGTTATGACGCCACTTTGCAAATGCTGAAAGGGAAACGGCCTCGCGCATTATTTGCGACCAATGAATTACAGGCTTTTGGGTGCCTGCGGGCATTGGCTGAACAAGGGGTAGCCGTACCTGATGATATCGCCTTAGTTTGCTTTAATGCGACTCAGCAGTCGCTGTTTAATGTGCCTTCTTTAACCGCGGTGAGGCAACCCGTCGACAAAATGGCACGAATGGCTATCGAAATATTACGGACATGGGATGGGAAAGCACAGGAGCGTGAATTCGAATTTGAATTACAAATTGGTGAGTCTTGTGGTTGTAAGCCCAGATCATAGATTAGGTTTGTCAAACGGGTGAATTCATATGATAGCCCATCACATTAAAATGACACTGCCACACTCACTTTATTCTTTAGTGGGTACAGTGGCATTTCTATCTAAATATCTTCTGAAGAGTAACCCGATTGGTGCAATCATGCTGATTGCAAAAACATAATTCCAGACTTTCTGATAGTCGTTGATAAAAATCAGAGGGATCAGCCCCGTTGCAATAATCCTCCCGCACAGGGTGAAAAATTGACCATAAGAAAATGCACGGCCAATCAATGCTGACTCGACTTCACGCAAAATAAGATTATTACTCGAAATCCGTGCGGCAGAATTACAAAATCCGAAGAAAAAACCACCAATGATAATAAATTCAAATGTCGGATTGAGAGCAATAACACCAAGTGTTGCAGCAAAAATAGAGGTAAAGAAAAGTACCAGATTGCGCTGGGAATAACGGCCGGAAATTTTTCCCATGATGAAACCCACCAATATGGCACCACTGCCATATATGATGCCATAGTAAGCAAAAGAACTTATGGGTTTATGGAGCACATCATTCATAAAGGGGGCTTGAATAGCAGTGGTTGTCATTATGCAGATAAACGGAATACCCCCTAATGCCATATAGAAAAACAGTTCTGTTTTTAAAAATGAAAGTGGCAGCTTCGGTAATGGATGTCGGCGATTTTTTCTGTCGGTCGCGATTTTAGAAGTATAAGGAATAACCACCAACATTATCATAGAAATAAATGCCATGCCTGCCAGCAGCATAAAAATGCTTGTGCTGCTCAATGAACCAGAAAAGACAACAACCAGCGCAGATGCTATTAGCACTGAAGACTGGGATTCAATCTCCAAAATGGCATTGATGCGATACAACTGACTTTCCATAAAGACATCTTTGATAAACCCCTGTCGGGTGGTATAGAAAATGGCATAGTAAATTTGAATAAAGAAATAGGCGATAATCAGGGCATATAAGCGGTTTAAAACAAGATGGTCAGAAAAAGAAAGAAACAGAAAAAGTACCAGAATGATGACAGTGATAAATATGAGGATCGATTTTCGATTGAAAGAATCAATCAGCCTTCCAATAAAAGGAGTTAAAAAAAGGATCAAGATGGCAGAAAACGTGGCAACTGTGGCTAGGAATGTAGGATCAGCAGCATTACTGCTGATATACCACGGAATAAGGTACATCCCGATCGAAACAGCAATCGATGAAAATAAGTTAGATATCAAAAAAAATGCTATCAATAGCCAGGGCCGACCAGATAAAATTTTCATACCATCTCTAATGTAGGAGTGAGTGACGTGTTGGTTGTTTTTTCTTCGATGATAGGCTCTTGCTAAATTTATGTAAATGGATTGCCTATAGATAGAGCATTTTTTAGTTTTTCCCCTTTGCTGAAATTATGCCAATAAGTTTCATGGAGTTTTTACTTATTTCGAATAAGTAACTAAATAAACTATTTCACTGAACTTATAGTTAGATTCTAATCAATATTAATAATGAATTAATGGGCTTTGTTTTTCAGATAGATTTAAGCATAGCTTTGATATAGGGAATAGCTATTTATATTATTTTCCTTAAAATTCTCCTTGGGAAAGGTTTTTAAATCAAATATTCAAAGATATTGTGAATAATATGAGAGTGAATCATAAAGAATATAAAGTGGACTTGGAAATGTAAATTAGGGTAAAATTAATTATCCTTTTGTAGTTTGCTTGCTTTTCTTTTTTACAATCTTATTTCAATAAAGTGATATTATGAATTGGTATCTTAATGTTTTAAAAAACTACGCTACGTTCTCAGGACGTGCGCGTCGTCAAGAGTATTGGATGTTTTATCTGTTCCAGATAATCGTGATATTCGCTCTTACTCTAATCGGCTCAATAATCGATGAAAGTTTAGGTGCAGTATTTTACGTTATTTATGCAGTTGCTACTTTGATTCCAAGCCTTGCAGTAACAGTACGTCGTCTGCATGATACTAACCGCTCTGGCTGGTGGTTTTTATTAGTTTTCGTTCCAGTGGCAGGTCTTGCTGTATTTGTATTTACTCTGCTGGAAGGTACGCAGGGTGATAATGATTACGGCGCAGATCCAAAAAGAAAACTGTAATTTATAGTATAAACATACTACCTAGTTTGCTATGTAATATAAAAACACTGCCTATTATTTTAGGCGGTGTTTTTTTATAACTAATTTTTTGTAAACAACTTTTCATAGTCAGAAATTCCAAACTTACGTCAATGACGTACCAAAAAAGTTAGCGATATCTAATAAATAATCAGAGATTTTCTTTTTTGAGAAGAGAACCCTATTTCATTAATTGGTTATAGTGACAGTGGCGAAAACGGCAAATAAATAGCGGGTGGATAGTTTTATCTTTTGTGAATAAAAACGTGCATTGAATATGGTTTTTTTCTCCTTTAATTCAATTTAAGTCGAGAGAGATTTCCGAAATAAATCACCATTTACGCGTATATTGGTATATTCAACTTTTTTGAAATGGCGTGAGACAACTGTAAGGGATGTATGCCCGCAACAAAAGACGTATGTTGTGGCTCAATCCAATGAGCGGTTAAAAGGCAGTTATTATCTGATACTGAATGAAGCTCGTTTATTGAATTTGGTTCTGTTCAAAATTGACAATAGAACGTCGCAACTGGAAACGCCTAACTGATCGTTAAAACTTTCTGGGATTTCCGCTTTATCCCCTCGCCCTGAACTATAGGGTTTTACGGAGTTTCTGATAAACCACTAATCCTGCCAAGACGACGACAGCCATTATCAGGGGTGTTTGCCCGGCAAAACCGGATTCCAACAAGGAGCCAAAACAGAGATAGCCAACAGGCACAGCAAGGGTGCGTGTGGAGGAGAACAAGGTCATCACTCTGCCAAACAGATTTTCAGGTACTTGGCGCTGGATCAATGTGATTTCTACGGGAGCTGAAAAGCCAATGCACATGCCAATGGCAAAAAGTTGGGTGAATAGAGCATATTGTCCACTAAACAAGTGCAGGGAGAACAGGAATAGAGCAAGTGACCCGTAGCCGAAAAGGATGATGCGGTTGCTGGAAAAATATTTCCCGTAAGCGCTGTACAGCAATGAAGAAAGTGTGGTTCCTACACCAAAACAGGTCATGGAGACACCGAGGCTCCAAACTGAATTAAATGCTTGTTTGTTGATATACGGCAAATAAACAATCAGGAATGGTGTGATCACAATATTCACTACCGAACTTATTATCAGCACTGAAGAAATTTCTTTCTTGGATTTTATGTAGCTGAATGTTTCAAAGAAATAATGATGTGGCCGGAAAGGTGTTTTAATCACGTCATTAATATCGGCGACAAAATGTTTTTTCAAAATGATTACACCCAGCGCAACGACCAAAAAACTTATCGCATCGAAATACAGGGCGTTGATTGTACCGAGCAGGGTGATAATCAATGATCCAATCATGGGGCCAATCAGATCACAAATATTTTCAATCGTGCTGTTGATCCCGTTGATCAATTCATGCTCGCTTTTATTCTGTTTTATCTCTTTTGCCAGCATGACGTCTTTTGCCAGACGCCCGGGGAGATCCAAAATGGTGGAGAATATCAGCAGAACAGCCAGCAGATAAAAGTGCAGGATATCCATTGTATAAAACACAGGGATCAGCAGGACACTCAGGAAATTCACTAAATCAGACAACAGTGAAATGCGGTATGCACCGTATTTATCCACCAATGGCGCGCTAAAGAACATGGAAAATATCAGCGGCAGTACTTTTGCCGACATGACTGTAGCAACCAGCAGAGGACTGCCTGATATTTCCAATATTAGCCACGGAATCGCTATTTCCGTAATGGCGTTCCCCAAGATAGAAACGCCATTAAATATCAGTAACCCACTAACTTGAAAAGGTATGCGCCTGTTCATATCGAATGGATTTTAGAGTTCTCCTGGTTTCCGTGGCGGATTGCTGCGGCCCGTATAGTTAGTCGTAGCACTGCGGATCTCCTGACCGAAAATATCAACACGTGCCTGAAATGGTGGGAATGGCAAGGTAATATCATGCTTGCGGAATTCCTGCAAAATGTGTTGATGAATTTCGTGACGTGCAGGCATGCGATGCCCCATTTCGGCGGCATAAGCACGCAACTCGTAAATTTGGATGCCTTGTTGTAAATCAACCAGATAGACTTCCGGCATCGGATTATCAAGTATCAAGGGTGAACTGCTGGCTGCGGACATTAATATGTCCGTCGCATGTGCTGATTCTGTATCTACTGGTACAGGGACAGTCAAAACGATACGGGTAATGGTATCGGACAGCGACCAGTTGATGAATTGTTCTGTAATAAAGGCCTTGTTGGGAACAATGATCTCCTTTTTGTCCCAATCAGACAGCGTGGTTGCCCGTGTGTTGATTTTCGTGATGCTGCCGGTTAAGCCACGGATAGTCACGGTATCACCGATCCGGATTGGCTTTTCAAACAAGATCATCAAACCGGATATGATATTGGAGAAGATTTCTTGTAAGCCAAAACCAAGGCCGACCCCCATTGCAGCAAGTAACCATTGGAGTTTCGACCATTCAAAGCCAATCAGAGAGAAACCAACCAGACCGCCAACCAGAGTGATGCCATATTTAGTCAGTGTCGTAATGGCATAACCCGTACCCGGTCCCAGTTCCAAATGTTGCAGTAAAGCAAGTTCCAGCAGAGCCGGCAGGTTGCGGACAAGTTGTGTGGTAATGATGATGACTAAGACAGCGATTAATACCGACCCAATCGTGATGGGTTGAATGGTATTGACGCCGTTAACCGTTGTGCTGACGTTCCAAAGTGAAATACTCTCCAGGAACGAGAAGGCGGAATGTAATTCAGACCACAGCAGGATAAGCGAAACCAACGCTATCATTGTCAGAATGGAGCGAACCAATCCTAGCGATTGGGCACTCATTGCATCCAAATCAATAACGGGTTCTTCAATCTCAATCGCTCCCTCAACACTGCTATTGAGATTAGCGGTATCTTCTTCATTTTTGGCGCGTTGAGCCAATATATCTGCCCGGCGTTGCTTGGCTCGCTCAAAGGCGATTTTACGTCGCTGGATCAGCATCCATCGGCGGATAATATGATAAATAACCAGCAGGAAAAACCAGATGGCAACAGACGTTTCCAGACGCGCCAACAGGGCCTGTGACGTTTGCAGATAACCGAGGCACGAAGCAAATGCAGCTAAGATCGGCGCAGAAAGCAGTATCCACCATAAGACGGAGTTGATGATATTGTCACCTGAGCCGTGTTTGTTCATATAAAGCGGAATGCCGGCACGTTTTAAGCTGCTGGTGACTAGACTCAGGGAAATACAGAGCATCACGAAACACAGCCTGCCAAGGGTGGACATGAAATCGCGGTCGCTGTAATGCTTGAAGGCGATCAAGGCCATCATGAGTGGCACTATCAGAAAGATAGACAGGCGATAAAAACGCATTGCCCGTTTTATACGCTCTTCTGGCCAACGGAAGTGGGCGATAAATAAACCGTTGGGATGGGTAAATGCAGCACTCAGCATAAAGACCCATAGAACCGGCGTTGTTTCTCGTACTCCGTTGCCTATGGCGCTGGCAATGGGATATTGCCAGGCGTTTTGCAACCCATAGCCGATGGCTGACCAGAGCATGGGGACAGGCAGGGCGACAATGATAGACCAAAAAACAGTACGCAAGGTAAGGGAAAAATGGTCTTGGGTCACTTTTCCAATACGATTGCTGGAGCGTTCAAGATAGGCATGGTATTGCCGGCGTGAGCTAATGCTGAAAATCACAATCAGCAGAGTCCCCAGCAGGTAGAGCAAGGTATCTTTCGTGGTCAGCATGCTGTGGATCGCGGCTCCCAGTTGGGAGAATGTATCCAGAGACAGCAGACGTGTCAGATCTTGCACAACCAGCAGCGGATAATTCAACGGAATGGTATTCACATCTGCTACCCAGAATAGATAACGATGTGTCGCTTCCTGTACTTCTGTCAGTAGGTTGTTCAACTGGTGGGTTGCAACTTTCAGCTTTGTCAGAGCCAGTATTTCGTTGTCATATCCTGAAAGCAGAGAGTTCAGCAATTCTTTCCGCGTTCGGATAAGGGACTCATAAATTTGCTTTTGCACAGGTGTCAGCGCGCTGTAAGCAGGTGAATTCTCCTCTATCTCCCGCTGCGCACTCTCCAGCATCTTCCCATATTGCAGTTTTTCAATCTGAACTTCCGCAATGTCTTTATCAAGCTGCCGAGTTTTGGGGATATC
Organism: Xenorhabdus mauleonii; assembly: GCF_900113945.1. Taxonomy (GTDB): domain Bacteria; phylum Pseudomonadota; class Gammaproteobacteria; order Enterobacterales; family Enterobacteriaceae; genus Xenorhabdus; species Xenorhabdus mauleonii. The sequence goes on along the minus strand of NZ_FORG01000003.1, from coordinate 327,912 downwards.
AGGAATTGGGGGAATTTGCGCTCTTAAGGCTTCGCCAAAAGCGCTGGAATCATTTAACCATTGAGCCTGTTCACGGATGATATTCAGTGTCTGGGTAATTTGCAGGCTATCGGCGGTCGCTTTGCGTTGTTGCGAGCTAATGGCATCCATGTTTTTAGCTTGCTTATTGAGCATTTGTGACAATTGGCGGTTTTTCTGTAGCTCAGCTTCAAAAAACGGGGGAAGTTTTTCGCCGCTTTGCTCTGCCAGCATTTCAGTATGCTCAAGTGCGGATTCTGCTTTTTGCTGGCGTTGGTCATTTAACTGCTTACGCAATTGTTGAAGTTTTTGATCCAGCCGCTGATTGATTTTTTTTAATAAATCAACGCGTATGCGAGCAATTTCCTGCCGATTACTGGCAGAAAGCTGCGCCATTTCCAATTCGGCGGCCATCGCTTTACGGGCACTGATTTCAGCTTGAGTGAGGGTCAATTGGGCTTCGGTCAGCGGGGTGGAGGATGCTCCCAACGTTTGCAGGCGGATGGTTGCTTCAGTCAGCAGGCGTTTAGCTTCAACTTGCTGTTGAGGCAGTGAATTCATGGATTCACTGATTTCCCGGATTTGATCCTGCTCTTCCTGTAATTGCCGTTCTTTTTCCTGTAATTCGCTGCTGGTTTGTTTAATTTGCTGTTCTAACTTACTGATAGGTAGATTGGCTGGAATTGAAGAAACCGCTTCGCTTTCGGCAATGATTTTTTGTCGCAGGTCTTTGATGATGGAAGGAAAATCATCAATGGACTGTTGATATTTTTGTGTGCGCTCATTAGACAATTTGGCATCGTTAGCCAAATTGGCTGCCCCTTGAAGCAGTTGCGCGACTTCAGAATATTGTGACTGCTTACCATCATCAGCCTGCTTCGATTCTTGCTTTAGCTGACTCCCACTCAACGACGGAAGAACAGCAAAAGCCGGATGAGTCATTAACAAGCAGAGGAGAATACTGATAAACAGGCGCACAATAAGGGGCTCCTTGGGTCTAAAATTAACTGACGATATCTTTATTCACTGATTCATCAATGCTGATTGCAGTTTCTTCGGCGGTGACAGACTGAGCCATCAAACCACCCATTTGGGTTTGTGAACCGCTGTATAAATTGTTGGCAAAACTAATCTGATTGGAGGCAAACAGGTTAATCACCGTTGAGCCGAGTTTGAACAGACCCATTTCTTCCCCTTTCTTGAGGGAAACAGCTCCTTCTTGATCGGCTGACGGGTAAGTCCAGCGTTTGATGATACCTTCACGCGGAGGAGTCACACAGCCACTCCAAGCGGTTTCAATGCTGCCTACAATGGTTGCGCCAACCAAAATCTGTACCATTGGGCCGAATGCCGTTTCAAACAAGCAGATAACGCGTTCATTACGTGCAAACAGATTCGGTACATTCGCGGCGGTCAATAGGTTGACTGAAAACAGGTCACCGGGAACATAGATCATTTCTTTGAGCACGCCATCACACGGCATATGGACACGGTGATAATCTTTTGGCGATAGGTAGGTAGTTATAAATTGGCCATTGCTGAATTGCTTGGCCATTTGGTGTTGCCCGGCCAGCAAAGCTTCTACGGTGTAATAATGGCCTTTGGCCTGAATAATTTGATCTTCCCGGATTGCCCCAAGCTGGCTGACAACACCGTCTGCCGGCAGTGCCAACTGATGCGTTCCATCAACAATCGGGCGCATCTCGTCCTTTAAGGGGCGAACAAAAAATTCGTTGAATGTTGAGTAAGCGGTAAACGAAGGATTTTTCGCTTCATTCATATCCACTTTATAGGCTTTAGCAAAAGCCTTGATTGCAAGTTGTGTCAGCCAACCCGCTTTTTTATTGGCGAACCAGCCTGCCAAATTTGTAATGCATTGTTTTGGCAGCAAATATTGTAGTTTGATTTTAATATTATCCAGCACGTCAACCTCTTTGACTTTCTCTTGGCAAATTGGACAAAAGTCTACTATTGTACCTGCCATTATTTTTAATGTCAGGGTCTTGTTAATTATTGTCTTATTTTTCGCCGCCTGTGAAATTTCTGCGCGGTTTAACCTGTGACATACTTTCCAGAATTCGATGGTAATTTTCGAAACGTTCTTCTGCGATGGTGCCTTGTTCCAATGCTTCCCTTAAGGCGCACCCTGGATCATCTTGATGTTTACAATCGCGGAACTTGCACTCGCCTAGGTATTTATGGAACTCAATAAAACCTTGTGTCACTTGCTCTGGCGTTAAATGCCATAATCCGAATTCACGGACACCCGGAGAGTCAATCACATCTCCTCCCTGCGGGAAGTGATAAAGGCGCGCGGTTGTGGTGGTATGTTGGCCCAACCCGGAATTATCAGAGACTTCATTGACCAGAATGTCAGCTTCATCATCCGGCAGGAGCGCATTGAGCAGGCTAGATTTCCCGACTCCGGATTGCCCTGCAAAAATACTGATCTTATCTGCCAGCATTGCCGTCAGTTCAGGCATCCCTTCACCGGTGTAACTGGAAACTTCCAGCACGCGATAGCCGATATCGCGATAAATATCCATCACACTGTTGACCCACTCACGGCTTTCGGCATCAAGCAGATCGATTTTATTGAGTACGATCAAAGGCTCGATATTAATCGTTTCGCATGCGACTAAATAGCGATCGATAATATTCAGTGAGAGTTCAGGCAAGATAGCGGAAACAATCACGATTTGGTTGATATTTGATGCAATGGGTTTTATGCCATCGTAATAATCAGGGCGAGTGAGAACGGAAGTACGCTCATGCACCGCTTCGACAATCCCGTTAATTTTGACGTCAGATTGGCGTTGCAGAGCGGGTCGCCATACAACGCGATCGCCGGTCACCAATGAGGTAATAGTTCTTCTGATGTTGCATCGCTGTACAGAAGAATCTGCGGCCTCAATATCGGCATGCTGGCCGAATCGGCTGATCACCAATCCTTCTTGTGGCTCACCAAACTGGCTGTCATCCATCTCTGGTTTATGGGTATCAACCTTTTTCAGCCTACGCTGATGGTTAGCTTGCACGCGGCGTTGCTGCCCTTTGGAGAGTTTACTTTTAGCCACCGAACCTCACTTATTTCATCTATCTTGCTGATTATCGCTGTGTGTGATCAAAAACGTTATGATACATCACGGATACAGACTACCTGTTTGAAGGAAACTAGGATATATCATGTCAAAAAGTGAGAACAATCTTATCTGGATAGATTTGGAAATGACTGGGTTAGATCCAGAGCGCGATCGCATAATTGAAATTGCGACCATCGTTACTGATTCGGAGTTGAATATCCTTGCGGAAGGGCCTGTGATAGCGGTTCATCAGCCTGATGAACAGTTGGCATTGATGGATGACTGGAATGTCCGGACGCACACTGCCAGCGGGTTGGTTGAACGTGTGAAAAAAAGCCAGTTCGATGATGCCCAGGCTGAAAAAGAGACCATTGCTTTTCTTGAGCAGTGGGTTCCGGCAGGGAAATCCCCCATTTGTGGCAATAGTGTCGGGCAAGATCGTCGTTTTCTGTTCCGTTATATGCCCGAATTGGAAAAATATTTTCACTACCGTTATTTGGATGTCAGTACATTAAAAGAATTGGGACGCCGTTGGAAACCTGAAATGTTCGCGGGATTCAGCAAGAAAAATACCCATCAGGCATTGGATGATATCCGGGAATCCATTGCAGAGCTGGTGTATTACCGCGAGCATTTTATTCAGAAGTAGATGGCCAAAAGCAGAGCACTGCATTTGGTGCCGGGTGTATTGGCATAGTATTTGGGTCGATAACGAAATCTGTGGTTGATGATTAAGCGGATAATTTGCCGATTTAATCATCAATCAGAGAAAAAAACGATTTTTTTGTGTATTAGGGCTTGTCAGAAGAATAATTCCCCGTATAATTCGCTCCCCGTACCGGAGAAGAATTTCAAAAGTACCAAGCAACATACCAAAATATTTCATATCGAAATGTAAGCGGGAATAGCTCAGTTGGTAGAGCACAACCTTGCCAAGGTTGGGGTCGCGAGTTCGAGTCTCGTTTCCCGCTCCAAATCTTAATTTTTTCCATACGTTAAATCTTCAATATCTAAGATAGTTCTCTTAGTCATCAAGACGGCTTCATTGCAATCCTGACTTTGGAAGGTACGAGTGAAAGCAAGGCAAAAATAGCCAGAACTAACCCAATCCACAGTGGTGCAATCAATCCATATCCTGCTCCGATATTTAACCCGCCAGCCCACGCAATAAATAAATGCCAGCCCGCTGTTGACTAATGAGCCTGCATTCGAGACCCGCATCACTCGTGTAATCATTGCTGGACTCATCGGCACACCGACAAGACCGATAACTAAAAAAGCAATGACACTGATGTAGTGATTCTCTGGGAAAAGGGCGAATATCAGCAGTGGCACCAAACACATCCGTCAACGATGACATCATACCTACAACCATAAATTCAGAGGTTGTGAGTGTGAATATAGTCAGCCCAAGTAAATAGATGGTAATGGGTATGCTTTGTTGTTTCGGTACTGATGACCTCATTTCTGATGAGGCTTTCAGGTTTTTTCCTTCAATTGAACTCGATTCGTGATGAGATTTGCCTATTTATTGACAACGATATCTTGGTTTGTAGTGACAGCAATGCTGCAAAATGAATGAGGAAAGTTTCCTGATTGATAAGTTGAAGTATAAAATAAAATGACTTACAAATTTAAAATATTCAATGTAATAATTGAATAATAATTCAATATGCCTTTATCATTTCGTCAATGCCCCGTAATCAACAGCATTCCATTTTTCTTTTTTACGCCATTTAGGATGTATTTTGAGCATTTGGAATTAAGTTGTGTGTAAAAGACTTGCCATCGCTACCAAACAAAGTAATAATAGCGTCCTTCTTATTATTCTTGTAATAGAAAATATTTATTTATCAATGTGTTATAGGCTGTGATTAGCCAACTCTGACACAATGAATTAATAAGAGATGATAGAAATTATCAAAAATGCGGGAATAGCTCAGTTGGTAGAGCACAACCTTGCCAAGGTTGGGGTCGCGAGTTCGAGTCTCGTTTCCCGCTCCAAATTCAGGATTGTAGATTGTATAGAAGCCTGCAATTCCGCAGTAAATACGAAAAAGCGCCTAAAGGCGCTTTTTCGTTTCTTAATTCTCTCTACCGACTTTCACTAGCGCTTAACTGTCATTATTACACCGCCTTTTCCAACTCTTTCAACAATATTTCCTTACGTTCCATCATGTTTTTTATTGCTTTTTGCTTCACATGACCAAAACCACGTACTTGATCGGGAAGCTCTGCGAGTTTCTGACAGGTAGCCAAATTATTGTAGTCCATTTTTCCTATCAAAAAATCAATGAGTTGCTCATATTCGAGAAGCAAATTTCTTTCTTGTTTACGCTCTTCCTGATAACCAAAGACATCGAAAGCTGTACCGCGAAGTGATTTACATCTGGCCAGAAAGCGAAATACAGGAATAATCCACGGGCCATATTCGCTTTTCCCCCGTTGACCTGTGCGGGGATCTTTACGATTAAAAAGAGGCACGCTGAGGTGAAAACGAATGTCATCCGTATTATCAAACTGTGAGCGAAGATTATCGAAGAAACCGGTTTTAGTGTAGAGACGGGCAACTTCATATTCATCTTTATACGCCATCAATTTGAATAAATTTTCAGCAATGGATTTGGTAAGATTTTCTGCATCAATTTGTTGGGTAGCGATCTGAACCTGTGCAATACGGCTGAGATAGCGCATGGCATATTGTTCGTTTTGATATTCAACCAACAATTGATACCTTTCCATAATCAGATCATCTAAATTTTTTATGCTTTCTTTCGGATGAATACCCAGACGTTCCTGCAAAATATCCGGCTGTTCCGCAGCAATGCGACCTATGTGAAAGGCTCTGCGGGCTTTATCGGCGGCATGCCCCAATTCTTGGATGGCAATGTCGATAGAAGATAGCGCGATTGGGAGCTTGCCTTGCTGCCATGCATAACCGATCAACACGATGTTTGTTTGATCTCTGTCCCCCACCAGATGCGAAGCCATGATCTCTGCATCAATTGAGCGCAGTGTTTGGATGTGCTGATGCAGGGTATTAAGCATTTTGGGGTGGTCTAAATCCAATATGGGATCTCTGAGCATCGTGCCGACTTGGGTTTCATGAGTATTCAGTATGCATTTCGTTAAACCCCGTGACATCACTTCCAATGAGTTTTGCCCAGTGGCCGCAACCAAATCAGCCGCAATAACCAGATCAGCCTGCCCCTTATCAATTCTGACTTGATGCAATTTGCTTCTATCGCGGCTTAACCGAACATGGGTTATGGCTTCACCTCCCTTTTGGGCAAAACCAGTAAAATTGAGTAGGCTAACCGAGCAATTATCTATCTGAGCTGCATTTGCCAATAAATGTCCTGCGGTAACAATACCTGTTCCGCCGATACCCACCAATAGGATTTCATAAGGGTTATCCACAGAGGGAAGTATTGGCTGCGGCAATTGGGAAATCATTTTTTCCAGATCATCTGAAGAGATGATTCTGCTGAGATCGGGGCGGGGGTTAGCATTCTCAACCGTGATAAAGCTGGGGCAAAATCCTTTCAGGCAAGATAAATCAGAGTTGCAAACGTGCTGATCTATTTTGCGTTTAGTCCCCAGTGGGGTTTTGGTAGGAATAACGGCAAGGCAGTTCGATTGTACCTGACAATCACCGCATCCTTCACAGACCGATTCGTTAATAACGGCACGGCGCGGCGCTTTTGGAATTAGGCCACGCTTTCTTTTGCGGCGCAGTTCCGTCGCACAGGCCTGCTCATAAATGATCACTGTTACGCCCACTATTTCCCGAAAACGCTTTTGCACATCTTCAAGATAATCTCGGCCATATAGCTTTACCTTAGCCGGAAGGATGTTTTTGTCTTTATATTTACCGAGATCTTCCGTTACGACGGCAACTTCCGATACGCCTTCCGCGAGCATTGAGGAGGCAATTTGCGGGATAGTAATGTTGCCTTCCACTGGTTGCCCGCCGGTCATGGCTACCGCTTCATTAAACAGTAGCTTATAGGTAATGCGGCTTCCCGCTGCTACGGATTGCCGAATGGCCAAGTGACCGGAGTGAAAATAGGTGCCGTCCCCCAGATTTTGAAATACATGGGAGCGGTTAATAAATGGAGAATGGCCTATCCAGTCGACGCCTTCCCCTCCCATCGGCAGGAGGCCGTTTCCTGTGCTGCGATCCATCCAGGCAGCCATGACATGGCATCCGATACCAATTTGAGCATGGCTTCCTTCTGGCAAGCGGGTTGATGTGCTGTGAGGACAGCCTGCGCAGAAATAAGGTGTACGTTTTGGCAAACTGTTATCGTATGTAGTGGTGGCTGCCGACCATTCTAGTGGCACAGAAAGAAACAGGTTGAATTGCTGTAGCCATCCGGCAAGGGGAGCGGCGACACGAGAAGGGCGCAATTCAATGTCCGCTGGCAATAATTTTTGGCCAAGATGATTGTGCTTGCCTATCAACCTGACATTTTTCTCCAACTTAACCAGCTGATGCGAAAGTAATATTTCAACCACAGCGGCTTTTTCTTCAATGACAAAGATATCAGTGACCTGTGTTGCGAGTTCAGCAAGAAGGGGTGACAGGGGATGAACCAGACGGACATGGAGAACCGCGATTCCTTGCTGTGCCAGTTCGTTTGGCGTTATACCGCCGGTGCGCAGAACCTCCATGACATCCTGATGAGCTTTGCCAACCGTGACTAATAAGGCTTTCGGATGTTCACAGGGGGCAAGGAGGAAATCGATGGGATTCAGTCTGGCGAAGTCTTCAATAGCTTTGAGTTTATAGGCTAGGCGTTTTTCAATCTGTGGGCCGGGGAGATCGGGCCAGCGCCAATGAAGCCCGTCAGGCCCGGGATCAACCTGAGGTATTTTATACTCAGGGTATGGCTTACCTACCCGGACTGCGCCACTTTCCACGACCTCACTGATTGCCTTGAATCCAATCCATGCGCCGCTCACGCGGGATGCGGCCCAGCCCCATAAGCCGACATCAATATAATCGGCAACCGATGCCGGATGTAAAATAGGCATACTCCATGACATCAGACTGAGATCGGATTGGTGGGACATCGAAGAGGAGACACAACCGTGGTCATCCCCGACGATAACAAGTACACCACCGTGTGGGGAAGAGCCATAAGCATTGCCATGTTTGAGTGCATCACCGGAGCGATCCACGCCCGGCCCTTTGCCATACCACATCCCGAAAACACCACTGACTTGTTTGTCAGGATCAGTTTCTACTTTTTGCGTGCCTATCAGTGCACTTGCTGCGAGATCTTCATTAATTGCGGGCTGAAAGCGAATATTTGCTTGAATAAGTTCTTTGCTGTGTTGCCATAATACTTGATCTAAACGCGCTAAAGGGGAGCCGCGATAGCCTGAAACAAACCCTGCTGTACTGAGATTGTGGGTTTCATCCATTCCAGCCTGAGCAAGTAAAAGGTCGACCAGAGCTTCTGTGCCTGTAACGAATTTAGAGTGATAATGTCGAGCCATATCTTTGACCCTCTCTGGAGAGAATAATCATCTAAGTTGCTACCAAAATAGATGCTAATCTATTTCCCTAATATACTAACGACAAGCATAAATCTTATTAGATGTAGTTTAAATGTGTTATTTATGTTGCAGGTTAGTTGCTGTTTATTTTAGATAATTGTCTAGATTATGGTACGTATTTTTTGTGTTGAAGGGAGAAAGAGTATCTTTTGAGCGGTTGGCGCGGTTATGCATGTAAAGGACTTGCCATCTTACCGGAACACGTTCATAATGGCGCCCGTTCCTGATATGCAGATTCAAAAAAATCCATTTTGAAACAAACAATCAGACATCTCTGGCTAACACAGCCATCAGCGACGCGGGAATAGCTCAGTTGGTAGAGCACAACCTTGCCAAGGTTGGGGTCGCGAGTTCGAGTCTCGTTTCCCGCTCCAAATCATAAAATTCAAATCTTACAGAAAGTTATCCCCTCACCATAATTCCAGACAGTATTTCCTTATATTCTTTACCGTAGCCAAACTCCATTGAAACCAAATCGCTGGTAGATAGTTTCTATGGCATTTGTCAGGTTCCGCCATCACTGGTTGATATCTTGTGATAATTTGATTTCAGCTTCATTATCTTTCCAACGCAACGTTATCCAATCAATTAATGCTGATATTCGGCTGGGAACATAGTGACTTTTCATTCTCAGCAGATGAACCGGCAACGTCGGTAGCTGCCAGTCAGGTAAGAGTCTGACCAATTTTTTATTGAGAATGGCATCATTGAAAAGCCAGGCGGGGCCGGCATGAATTCCGACGCCATGACATACGGCTTGGTAAATTGCCCCGACGTTATTCAGATAAAAATTACCGGATAGATCTACGTGCTCTACGGCATGCCCACGAGAAAACTGCAAGCGGGTTGGGGAGGTATTCTGATGGAGAGAATAAATCACCGATTTATGATAACTCAGGTCTTGGGGGTGTTCTGGTGTCCCGTGTTTCAGCAAATATTCAGGACTGGCGCACAATACATTCGACATATTGCCCAACTTCTTGGCGATCAAGGTCGAAGCCGGCAGTTCCCCAATACGGATGGCAAGGTCAATGCCTTCTTGCCGAAGATCCAAACACTGATCCGAAAGTACCAAGTCGAAAGTAATATCGGGGTGCCGGAGTTGAAAAATCGTCAGCCATTGCGTGACATAATGTTCCCCGAAATTCACTGGAGCAGTTATTTTGATTTTTCCAGCCAATGATTTATTGCTGATATCACCCAATACACCCTCTATTTCATCCAGCAATGGACGCATTTGTTCATATGCCACGGCTCCTGCCGCTGTCAGACTAAGTTTTCTGGTCGAACGATTGATCAATTGGACTTTGAGCTGATGTTCAAGTGTTGCCAACCGTCGGCTGGCAACAGAAGGATCTATGTGTAAGTCTTTTGCTGCTTTTATCAGGCTGCCTCTTTCAACAATGCGAAAAAAGAGATGCCAGAGTGCCAGATCGTAATTCATGCTATTTCCGCAATTAATATTTGAGCATATAGCAATATTATTGCTGTTTTTACATAAGTAAAATCAAACTTTCGAGAAAGTTTTCTCCTGATTGAAACCTATTGATTGAAATCTATTGACCGAAGGGAATGTATTGAAAGGCATTCCTTGAAAATCATTTATCGAAAGATATTGTGGAGAATGCAACATGCAAATAGTGCAGAAAAAATCATTGAGCCGTTACTGGGTTTTAGCTTCTGTTTGTATGGCCGGGCTTATTCTGCCCTTGGAATATACAGGCCCGGCAATGGCTTTGCCTGCGATCCAAAACGAATTGGGCGGCAGCGGAATTGCGTTATCTTGGGTTATCAATGCATTTGCATTAAGTTTTGGTAGTGCGGTCATGGCTGCGGGAGCATTGGCTGATCAATATGGGCGCAAGAAGATGTTTGTAATAGGCATCACGGGCTTCACGCTCTTTTCGATCATTGTCAGTGTTGCCAGCAATGTCATTTTTCTAGATTTAGTACGGGGTCTCCAAGGTTTTTTTGCCGCCTTAACGATGGCGGGAGGAAATGCATCCTTGGCTCAGGAGTTTGACGGGCGTGCAAGAACCAAGGCTTTTGGATTGCTGGGAACGGCCTTTGGTGCAGGCTTGGCATTCGGGCCGGTGATATCAGGCATTTTGATAGAGATTTTTGGCTGGCGCTCGGTTTTTCTGCTGGGGGCGGTATTCGGTGCCATTGCATTGATAATCGGCGGGTTCCACATGCGGGAATCGCGAGATCCCGATGCGGGCAGGCTTGATATCAAGGGGTTGGTCAGCTTTACATCATTTTTAGTCTTGCTGACATTCGGCATCATGCAAATTCCGCAAAGTGGGATAAGCAGCCTCACTGTTATTTTGCTACTCAGTGCCTCTGTAACAATGTTAGCTATTTTCATTGCCTGTGAGCTAACTCATGCACGTCCAATGTTGGATATTTCCCTATTTCGGATCAAAAGATTTGTGGGAGTACAGTTTCTACCATTGGCAACGGCCATCTGTTTTATTGTTTTGCTGATATTGTTGCCTCTTCGTCTGATTGGCATTGAAGGCTATAACGCAATTCAGGCAGGAGAGATGATAATTGCACTGTCAGCGCCAATGCTTTTTGTGCCTTTCCTGGCGGCCTTGCTGACCCGTTGGATTTCACCTCCGGTACTCTCTTGCATGGGTTTACTGTGTGCAACCATTGGACTAACATGGCTAGCGAATATGGCTGTTGGCTCCGAACCCACCATGTGGATATTTCCACTATTGTTGATTGGTATTGGCACGGGTTTTCCTTGGGGGTTGATGGATGATCTTTCAATCCGGGTCGTTCCGATTGAACGGGCGGGGATGGCGACAGGCATTTTCACGACAATGCGAGCTTGTGGTGAAGCAATAAGTGTGGCGGGATCACTGGCAATGTTAAATTCCCTTCTGCACGTGGGCTTGCGACAGGCTTCCCTTCAACCGTCAAATAATGTGATTTCGGCAGCAGCAAATAATCTGACAACGGGAAATTTTGAGCATGCCAAAGGACTGTTTGCCCATTTATCAGAACAGGACTTGATGGCCATTTATAGTGATGCGTTTAGCCTTCTGCTTTATGCCTTGGTGGGAATAACATTATTGGCTGCCGTTATTTGTTTTTTGGCTTTGAGAGATGATCGTATAGATATACGTTCAAATTAATGTACATATTAATAAAGCTATTATAATAACTTTGCTTGGGAATGTTATTATGAAAACGAATTTATTTCCATCAGCGGAACAATCATATTCTGCCCCAAAACTTATTCCGATATCAGACGTGCTATCGTCTGAGGAAACCACTTCAAGTGCATTAAAGACGATTGCTCAATGGAGCATTGATTACTTATGTCATCCACATCCGGAATTAGGTAGAGCAGGCGTTGTTTGCCCCTATACGCCTATTTCCATTAAAAAGAAAACATTTTGGCTTACTGAAATAAAAACCGAAGGACGAAAAGAGGAGGATATTAAACAAGATATTATCAGTCTTGCTTATCTATTTCATAAGCAAGAGCCACAGGAAGGTGAAGACGCCCAATTTAAGACGATTGTGAGCGTATGGAGTGATATCTCAGTAAAGGCGCTGGCTCGTTTTCATCAGGAAATGAAACCAGTATTTTTACATGAGGGGTTAATGTTTGGTGAATTTTTTAGCTCTTGTAAAAAAAGAGGATTATGGAATGCTAATTTTTACCCTTTACGTTCTCCCATACCACTATTAGCCATCAGGGAAATATTGGAAGCAGATATCGTATTTCTTTCAGAATCAATGGAATTTGTCGAAGAATATATTAATAAATATGGTGAGCGTGGCGTGAATTCCATAAAACACATCTTAAATAGCGAGAGAAAATCATCGTTGGATAATGAGCGAATTACTGTATTGGAAAAGTACCTAATGTACCAATAGTATTTTGAATCGATAATTATGATTTGAGGGTAACCGTCATGTTTAAATCTTTGCCGGAACCTTGGCGTATTAAAATGGTTGAACCAATAAGAGTGACAACTAAAGCTCAACGTCAACATGCATTAATAGAAGCGGGATTGAATCCTTTTCTCTTAAAAGCAGAAGATGTATTTATAGATTTACTTACCGATAGCGGTACTGGCGCCATGAGTGACAGGCAATGGGCCAACCTATTTTTGGGTGATGAATCTTACGCAGGAAGTAAAAGTTATTATCAATTATCGCAGGTTGTTAAAGAGATATTTGATTATCAATATACTATCCCAGTGCATCAGGGGCGGGGAGCAGAACAAATCCTGTTTCCAGTCCTTGTTGAGTTAGCCAAGGAAAAAGGCGTTACTGAGCCAGTATTCTTGTCCAATCACCATTTTGAAACCGCACAAGCCCATATCGAGTTATCAGGAGGCAAGGCTAAAAATTATATTTGCTCTTCTTCTTTACAGACAGAAATTGCAGATGACTGGAAGGGTAATTTTGATTTAAATGCACTAGCCAATGAAATTAAAAACAATAAGAAGAATATTGTCGCCATTATTATAACAATTACCTGTAATAGTGTAGGTGGACAACCGATTTCCATGGAAAATATTCGTGCTGCGGCAAAAATGGCCCACGATGCGGGTATTCTTGTTATTATTGATGCCGCGCGATTTTCAGAAAATGCTTATTTCATCAAACAAAGAGAGAGTGAGTTTTTTAATCAGAGCATATCTCAAATAGTTAAAGAAATGTTTAGTGAAGCAGATATATTTACGATGTCAGCCAAAAAAGATGGCATGGTGAATATTGGCGGCTTATGTTGTTTCCGTAATGATGCTTTTCTATTTAAACAAGTTCAGCTTAGATGTGTGCCCATGGAAGGGTTTGTGACATACGGAGGGCTGGCAGGACGAGACATGGCCGCTATGGCTATCGGGTTGCAGGAAGCATTGAATGAAGATCATTTGCGGAGCCGAATCGGGCAAGTTGAATATCTGGGCAATCAATTACAACAGGCAGGTATTCCTATCCAAACTCCTGTCGGGGGGCATGCTGTATATGTTGATGCACGTAAAATACTGCCTGATATTAAACCGGAGAATTTCCCCGCCTTGGCGCTGTGTAATGCCTTGTATTTGGAAGGCGGCATTAGATCAATTGAAATAGGTTCGTTAATCATGGGAAGAAACCCGATTACCGGGATACAGGAGCCGTCTTTGTTTGAGTTCATGAGATTAGCTATCCCACGCCGAACGTATACTGATAATCATATGAGTTATGTCGCGGATTCGCTGATTGAAGTGGTGAAAAAGGCGAATATGATAAAACCGCTTGAATTTGTGTATGAACCTAAAATATTAAGGCTATTTACTTCTCGGTTCAGGGAAATTGAACGTTAATGAAAAATCAGCAAAAGCAATAAGTGCCAGTGAAAAAACATTGGCACTATTTAAATTAGAAGATAATTAAATTGAAATATAGCGCACATAAAAACGATAACCTCCATTGATTAAATTAACCCACCTATTATTCACGATCACGATGGTATTGGAATTTGATATCGCTTTTTCAATTAATTCACCGGAATATATTTCAGCGCATTGAAAAGTCATTTTTTTAGCACCAAAAAGGCAGTATTCCCGTTTATTAGTGATACCAATAGATTCTCTCCTTTTGTGATATTCAATTGATGTATTTTTGTCATATTTTCCCTTGGTAGGGCGGTTATCGTTTTATTAATCACAGGTGCTAATTAAAAATCTCTTTTCTTAACCTTTAAAACTCGTAGCTGGCGATAGGAGTATGGAAGAGATGATAAGAACCGGAGAAAAGTATCTTAATGATCTGCGTGATGGGCGAACCATTTTTATTAATGGTGAGAAAATCACAAATCATGTAGATCATCCTGCGTTTAAAAATGCGATCAGGTCGGTTGCAAATTTATATGATTATAAAGTTGCCCATGCCGATACGATGACTTTTAAGACGGAAACCGGTGATCAGATGAGCCTGTACTGGCAATTGCCGTCCACACCGGAAAAATTAATTGCCCGTGGTCATGCCGCGTATGAATGGGCTAAGCAAACAATGGGCTGGCTGGGAAGAAGCCCCGATTATGTTGCATCGGCGCTGACAGGAATGATGACGCATATTGAGCTGTTTGAGTCTTACTCACAGGAACGTGCTGATGCTTTGCGAAATTATTTTTCCTATGTGAGTGAAAATGATCTCTATTTGGCTTATGCGCTGATTAATCCGCAGGGCGATCGTTCAAAAACTCCCGGCGAGCACACGAAAAATCTATATCACACGCTGGGTGTCGTGGAAAAGAATGCGAAGGGCATTGTTGTCAGAGGCACAAAAATGCTGGCAACGGGGGCGGTTCTGGCAGACGAGGTGCTGGTTGGTTCACACAAGCCACTTAAGCAGGGTATTGATGAGCGATATGCGCTCTCTTTTGCCCTGCCGCTCAATACGAAAGGTATCAAAATCCTTTCAAGGAAATCGTACGAATCCGGGGTAAACCCGAAGGATTATCCGATATCGTCTCGGTTCGATGAAACTGATTCGATGATCTATTTTGATGACGTGCTGGTGCCGTGGGAAAGAGTCTTTGTTCTTGAAGACATTGAGATGGTTGTCGATCAGCTAAGGTTAACGGTGTCAGAAGCGATGATGGATATCCAGAGTTTGGCCCGTTATGCGGTGAAATTACATTTTCTGGCGGGGCTGGCTCAATCCATGGTTGAAGTAAACGGCGTTGCCCAAATCCCCGCCGTCAAGGAATCTCTCGGCCAGTTGGCCTGTTATGCAATGCATGTTGAGACTCTGTTCAATAGCGCACTCCATTGCCCAAAATTTCATAACGGGTTTTATTTACCGGATAAAACGCAGCTTGATACGTATCGTGTCATCTCGCAGTCAACATATCCAAAGGTACTGGAAATTATCAGAAAACTGGCAGGTGGTGGTGTTCTAATGTTGCCATCAAGTGAAGCTGATTTAGAAAATGAAGAAATTTTAAACATCATTGAAAAGGCTCAATATTCGTCTATCGTTTCTCCGGTCGAAAGAGTCAGGATGATGAAATTGGTGTGGGATGTTATTGGATCGGAGTTTGCGTCAAGGCATCACCAATATGAGCTGTTTTATGCAGGTGCCGCTTATCAGACGCTGGGGCGTCTTTATAATCAATATGATTGGGGAGCCTCGCGAGAGTTGGTTGAAAAAATTAAAACGCTCTGAGCGGGTGTTTAACGCGTATCATCGCAATGACGCTTGGAAGGAAAGAGTGCCAGCATGCTGATGTTGGCACTGACTTATTCTAAATACTCCAACAAAAACAGCCGAAATAAATTGTCGATAAAGCGCTTGCTATCCTGCATCAACAAGTCCATAATGCCGCCTCATTTTTGAAGTGGCAGGGGAAAATTTCTCCACCGGCATCCAGAATGGGTGTATGTTTTTTTGTGTCACTGCTGATATCTGACGTTTTCTACTAAAATTCAATTCCTATTTTTTATCCACAATATTAAAGATTGCTGCTGTATTGGGCTAGCTGGTAACGCTCAACTTGTTGCACAGAGTTATCCACAGGAACCATTCCTGTATTCTAATTTTTTAATTTATTTTTCCAAAAAGTAATTTCTTTTTAACTTATTGATAAATTAACTTTATTGACTTTATTTATATAACTCATTGATTGATATTTATGCTGTATTTGTTTCTTGATCAGAAACACATTTTTATTTTATTCACAAGGAAACAGAAGCGCTTTTTAATAACAAATCGGCGTGGTTGATTATTAAGCATCTCTTGGGAGTCCTTTGGTAATTGCACGTATCAACCGTTTTTGTTGTGACGTTTGAACTTCAATTGCCTGACTATTACGGCGGGTTATTTGCTGTTCAATAGCCCAGTGGATATGTTCATCCAAAACATCACTTAAGCCGATTCTTTTCTCCAACGCCAATACAATATTATCTTGATAAGGGGCGTTGCCCAATGCGACAGAAATATTACGTAGCCAGCGCAAATAACCAATTCGGCGAATTGCAGAACCTTCCGTAATACGCAGGAATTTTTCTTCACTCCAATTAAATAGATCCAATAATTCCGGAGTATGCAACGCAGCACGGGGGCTAAAATCGGTTTCATCAGTCAACTGTGAGAAACGGTTCCAAGGGCAAATTAGCTGGCAATCGTCACAACCATAAATCCGGTTACCCATTAACGGACGAAATTCTTCTGGTATTACACCTTCAAGTTCTATCGTCAGATAGGAAATACAGCGTCGGGCATCAATCGTATATGGCTCAACAATTGCGCCGGTCGGGCAAGTGGTCATGCAAGCAACACAACGCCCACATTGCTCTTCTTGGGGAGCGTCAACAGGCAGAGGAAGATCAATCAGCAATTCGCCAAGGAAAAACCAAGAGCCAGATTCTCGATTCAATATTAGTGAGTGTTTACCTACCCAACCAAGTCCGGCTTTTGCTGCCAACGGACGCTCCATGATCGGCGCAGAATCGACAAAAGGACGAAAATTCAGAGTTCCCTGATAGTCATGGGAGGTGCAATAGTTTTGTATTTGATCACCCAGTTTTTTGAGACGTTGGCGCAGGAGTTTATGGTAATCTCTGCCCAGCGAATATCGGCTGACATATCCCATTTGCGGATTATTCAATGTGCTGGCAAACGCTGCCTTTGCGGGCAAATAATTCATGCGTACGCTGATGACCCGCAGGGTTCCGGGCAGTAATTCGTGAGGCCGGGCGCGCATCATGCCGTGGCGTGCCATCCAGTCCATTTCGCCGTGGTATTGTTTATCAAGCCACTGCTGTAGCCTGGGTTCTTCTGTTGATAAATCAGTGTCACAGATGCCAACTTGCTGGAAACCAAGGGAAATGCCCCATTGTTTAATGTTTGCAGCCAGAAGGTTCAGATCGAGAGGGGTTGCCATGGAATATCAGTTTACTGCTAAAAAAGGAAACGTAGCTTAACATAATGTGATGTGAATGCTGTAGATTGAATAGAAAAAATACAGTGTCGCGGCATTAACACGATGACGATATTCAATGATAATGTCTGGGTTATGTCACGGTTATTCGTTAAGCTACTTAATAAATAAGCCCATTTTTCAGGGCATCATTCAATAAATAAAAATAGATATTTTTCGATGAAAGAACTCGTTTTATCACTTCCAAATGAAAATGCCACAGTTGCATTGGGTAATGCAGTGGCGGCAATCAGCAATCGCGGCTATGTTATTTATTTATATGGTGATCTCGGTGCCGGGAAAACCACTTTTAGCCGTGGTTTCTTGCAGGCTCTCGGTCATCAGGGACATGTAAAAAGCCCGACTTATACGCTGGTCGAACCTTATGCTTTACAGCCACGCCCTGTCTATCACTTTGACCTTTACCGCTTGGCAGATCCTGAAGAGCTGGAGTTTATGGGGATCCGTGATTATTTCCATCAGGATGCCATTTGCTTAGTGGAATGGCCCCAGCAAGGCGAAGGCGTTTTACCGAATGCGGATATTGAGCTGTACTTGAGTTATGACAATGAAGGGCGACAGGCGCGTTTTGTCGCGTTATCTGAATATGGTGAAAGTTTGTTGGATAATTTGAAGTCCTGATGAAGGAATACCCGACCATGCTGAATGCCTTTTTCGTGAATGTCTTTTTTGTGAGCACTTCTTTTGTGAACACTTTTTTTGTGAACATACGCAAAAAATGGCTTGCCCATTGGGTGATAGCCTGTGCTTTGTTTGTCATGTTGAGTCAGTTGGTGGCGACGACGGCCTCAGCAGCAACTTTGTCTGATGTTCATGTAAACAATAGCCCATCTGAAGCTACCGTCACGTTGGAGTTTACCGGCGGGCATCCTGATTATCGTTTTTTCCCCCTGAATTCCCCTGAACGGTTGGTGGTCGATATTCGCCAATCCGGCAAAATTGCAGGATTGCCGATGCATCTATCAGGGCAGAATTTAGTAAAGCAAGTTCGCTCCAGCCGGCCACCAGATGCTCAACATCAGCGAATTGTGCTGGAATTGGAGCATAAAGCTACAGCAAGTTCTGTGGTGAAAAATTCGGCGGGTAAATCTCAGGTTGTGCTGACATTGAAAGCCAATGGTTCAGTGAATAAACCATCCATTTTCAGGAATAACAATGCTCAAAATGAAAGTGAGCGTTCGCTTACAAATCAAGCCCAGATAACATCGCCGGAGACAAAAAAACCGGTATCAAATCACCATGAGCAAAATGCGAAAGCCTCGGCTGTCCAAACAACAAAGGGAAAAGGCATACTCCCGATTGTGATTGCGATTGATGCGGGACATGGAGGGCAAGATCCCGGAGCTATTGGCCAAAAGGGATTAAAGGAAAAAGAGGTCACTATTCATGTGTCGCGTAAACTGGAAGCGCTTTTGCGTGATGACCCGATGTTTAAGCCTGTCTTGACGCGCAATGGTGACTATTTTATCTCGGTAGCCGGGCGTTCTGAGGTTGCCCGTAAGCACAAGGCCAATATGCTGATATCAATCCATGCAGATGCGGCCCCTAATCGCAGTGCTAAAGGCGCATCTGTCTGGGTGCTTTCGAATCGCCGTGCAAACAGTGAATTGGGCAGTTGGCTGGAGCAACATGAAAAACAATCAGAATTATTGGGCGGGGCGGGAGATGCACTTGCCAATGGTTCAGATCCGTTTCTGAGTCAAGCGGTGCTGGATTTACAATTCGGACATTCTCAACGGGTTGGCTATGATGTTGCTGTGCAGGTATTGAATCAACTTACCAGAATAGGTTCTTTGCACAAGAGAATGCCGGAACATGCAAGCCTCGGTGTTTTGCGCTCACCGGATATTCCATCCATCTTGGTGGAAACGGGCTTTATCAGCAATTTGTCTGAAGAAGAATTATTGGGTTCCAACCAATATCAGGAAAAACTGGCTCAAGCTATTCATTTGGGATTGCGCCACTATTTTCAGGCCAATCCATTGCAGAAAGCCCCAAAATAATCAGTATCTACCGATAAAAGCAGGCTTGGAAATAGGCTAGGTTTTGAAATAGCAATCGCTAAAACAGTAAGTACCGAAATAATCAATATTGGAATAGTAAATAAGGTCGAATATGGCTATCAAGATACTCCCCCCACAATTGGCGAACCAGATTGCTGCCGGCGAAGTCGTTGAACGCCCAGCATCGGTAGTAAAAGAGCTGGTGGAGAATAGCCTTGATGCCGGTGCCAGCCGCATTGATATTGATATTGAACGGGGTGGCGCGAAGCTGATTCGGATCCGTGATAACGGGTGCGGGATAAGCAAACAAGATCTTACTTTGGCGCTTGCCCGCCACGCCACCAGCAAAATTGCCTCCTTGGATGATTTGGAAGCGATTGTCAGTATGGGGTTTCGTGGCGAAGCGCTGGCGAGTATCAGCTCTGTTTCGCGGTTGACATTGACTTCTCGCCCGGAAAGCCAGACCGAAGCGTGGCAATCCTATGCTGAGGGGCGTGATATGGACGTTACGGTTAAACCCGCAGCCCACCCTGTGGGAACAACGGTTGAAGTGTTGGATCTGTTTTATAACACTCCAGCCCGCCGCAAGTTTCTGAGAACGGAAAAGACCGAGTTTGGCCACATTGATGAGGTTGTGCGCCGGATTGCGTTGGCGCGGCTGGATGTGGCAATCAATCTGAATCACAACGGGAAACTGGTGCGCCAATATCGTCCCGCCAAAGATGAGTCTCAACATGAGCGGCGTTTGGCGGCAATTTGTGGGGCGGGCTTTGTGCAGCAGTCCCTTGCCTTGTCATGGCAGCATGATTCCCTGTCGATTAAGGGCTGGGTTGCCGATCCCAGCAGTGCCAAGGCCGGGAGTGAGATCCAATATTGCTATGTGAACGGGCGTATGATGCGTGATCGGCTGATTAATCATGCGATTCGCCAAGCCTATCAAGACCTGATTCACGGTGAGCAGCAGCCTGCCTATGTGCTGTATCTGGAAATCGATCCGCATCAAGTGGATGTCAATGTGCATCCTGCGAAACATGAAGTGCGTTTTCATCAGGCTCGCTTGGTGCATGATTTTATTTACCAAGGCGTGGCGGCAGTATTGAAGCAACGTGGTTCAGGGGCTGAGTTGGGGTTGGCGCTTCAGGAGCCGACTGAAAGCTGGGTGCCGGAGAATCGTCCCTCTGCGGGAGAAAACCATTTTCTAAGAAAGAACACAGAAGCAGGTGTTACACCTTCCCAGCATCCTCGGCATCATGAGGAGAGTGGCAGCCACAAGGGGCAGGAACGAGAGAAACGCTCATATTCTGGTCATGAGGCGTCGCAATCGCATCACGGTGAAAGCTACCAAAAAAAACAAGGCGAGTTGTACCAGAAATTCATGCAGGTTACACCGTCGCAGGAAAGGCGCCCTTTATTTCCTGAAAGGAAGGCAGCGACAGACAACGAAAACAGCAGTTCTGGCTCCGGCAATAACCCGAATTTTAGCGCTAGCCAGAATGTTAGCAAGAACCCTAAATTGGGTAATAATCACAGTTTCGGCAAGGTATTGAGTATCTACGCGGATACTTATGCTTTGCTTGAATCTCCGTCGGGAGTCGGGTTGCTCTCTTTGCCTGTGGCAGAACGCTGGTTGAAGCGGGCACAGTTAACGCCGGGAGAACAGGGGCTTAAACCCCAGCCATTGCTGATCCCATTGAAACTCGCTCTTAATCAGGCAGAAATGGGCGTCTTGAAGCAGAATAGTGAGCTACTGAAGACTTTTGGTATTGAATCCTCAGTCGCTCATGGAAAAGTAACCATTCATGCGGTATCGTTGCCTCTGCGCCAACAGAACCTGCCGAAACTTGTGCCGGAACTGTTGGGTTATCTTGGGGAAAAGTCAGCGGCTTCTGCTGAACAGATTACAATTTGGCTTTCCCGCCATATAGGTAGCGAGCATGAAACGTGGAACGTCGCCCAAGCTGTCCAGCTTTTGGCTGATGTAGAGCGTCTTTGTCCCCAATTGGTGGCATCGCCACCAGACGGATTATTACAGTTAATTGACTTACAAGCAGTGGTGGCACTTCTTAATCATGAGTGATGTAAAAACTCAGCATCTGCCGAAAGCTATTTTTATGATGGGGCCAACGGCCTCAGGAAAAACGGCATTATCGATAGCCTTGCGCCAGCAACTTCCGGTTGAGCTTATCAGCGTTGATTCTGCGCTGATTTATCGTGGCATGAATGTGGGAACCGCAAAACCGTCCGCAGAAGAGCAATTACAGGCTCCCCATCGCCTAATTGACATTCTCGATCCGGCAGAAGTTTACTCCGCCGCGGATTTTCGTCGTGATGCCCTGAAAGAAATGGCAGATATTACGGCGGCAGGGAGAATTCCACTCCTGGTTGGTGGAACCATGCTATATTTCAAAGCATTGTTAGAAGGATTATCTCCTTTACCCTCTGCCAATCCTGAAATCAGGGCGCAGATAGAACAGCAGGCGGAAGAGCTGGGATGGGAAGCATTGCATCGGCAATTACAGGAAATTGATCCGGTTGCCGGAACAAGGATTCATCCGAATGATCCACAACGTATTACTCGCGCACTGGAAGTTTTTCGGATTTCGGGTAAAACTCTAACAGAATTGACTGAAACGTCTGGAGAAATATTGCCTTATCAAGTTCATCAATTTGCGATTGCTCCTGCAAGCCGAGAAATTTTGCATCAGCGCATCGCCGCCCGTTTTGAACAAATGATCAAATCAGGGTTTGAAGATGAAGTGAAAGCGCTTTATGCTCGTAATGATTTGCATACAGATTTACCCTCCATTCGTTGTGTCGGTTATCGTCAGATGTGGTCTTACCTCGCAGGCGAGATTTCTCATGATGAGATGGTTTATCGTGGTATCTGTGCGACCCGCCAATTGGCGAAACGCCAGATCACGTGGCTCAGGAGCTGGGACAATGTGACGTGGTTGAATAGTGATCAACCTAAACAAGCGTTAAATAAAGTAATACAGGTTATTAGTACATAAATTCATTGATTGTGTACAATTATCAGTACAAAGTGTCATTTTTGAGTAGTTACTTTTTCGAACCAATAGGTTCTTAGTTAAAACAACAAATAAGGAAAATATAGAATGGCTAAGGGGCAATCTTTGCAAGATCCATTCCTGAATGCTTTACGGCGTGAAAGGGTCCCGGTTTCTATTTATCTGGTTAACGGCATCAAATTACAGGGTCAGATTGAATCTTTTGACCAGTTTGTCATTTTACTGAAAAACACGGTCAGCCAGATGGTTTATAAACATGCCATCTCTACTGTTGTTCCTTCCCGCCCTGTATCTCATCATGGTAGCAACCAAGGTGCGACAACCGGCGTTGGAAATTATCATGCTGGCACTAGCCCAGCTGCGCAACAGGAAAGTGATGGCGCTGAGTAAATCAGTTGCCGTACCTGACGTAAATAAAAACATAGGTAGGGAGACTTTACCTATGTTTTTCCTATGGATTTTTTACTCAGCCTGAGGGGTTGCACCGTTGTTTGATCGTTATGAAGGCGGAGAATTAGCCGTTCTGGTGCATGTTTTCTTCTCACAGGAAAAAGATACGGAAAATCTCAGTGAATTCGAATCATTGGTGACTTCCGCAGGTGTTTCTCCTGTGCAGATTGTAACGGGAAGCCGGAAGGCGCCTCATCCGAAATATTTTGTCGGAGAGGGCAAGGCAGAGGAGATTGCCGAAGCTGTAAAAAACAGCGGCGCAGATGTGGTGCTGTTCAACCATGGCCTCAGTCCTGCGCAAGAACGCAATCTTGAACGTTTGTGTCAATGCCGTGTTGTTGATCGCACGGGTGTGATTCTGGATATTTTTGCTCAACGAGCAAGAACACACGAAGGTAAATTGCAAGTCGAGCTGGCGCAATTGCGTCACCTGTCTACCCGTCTGGTGCGGGGCTGGACCCACCTTGAACGTCAGAAAGGGGGGATCGGTCTGCGTGGACCTGGCGAAACCCAGTTGGAAAGTGACCGCCGTATGCTGCGTGACAAAATCAAACAGATTTTGGGACGTTTGAGTAAAGTTGAAAAACAGCGGGAACAAGGGCGTCAGGCACGTAATAAAGCAGACATACCTACCGTCTCTCTGGTTGGTTATACCAACGCCGGAAAATCAAGTTTATTCAACAGAATAACCGCTGCCGAAGTTTATGCGGCCGACCAGCTTTTTGCCACGCTTGATCCAACGTTGCGTCGAATCGATGTCAATGATGTGGGTGCCGTTGTCTTGGCGGATACCGTCGGTTTTATTCGTCATTTACCCCATGATTTGGTGGCAGCGTTCAAGGCGACTTTGCAGGAAACCCGACAAGCCCGATTATTGCTGCATGTTGTTGATGCTGCGGATAATCGTTTGGATGAAAACATTATCGCTGTTAACAGTGTGCTGGAAGAGATTGAGTCTCACGAGATCCCAACTCTGCTGGTGATGAATAAAATCGATATGCTGGAAGATTTTATTCCCCGCATTGATCGTGATGAAGAAAATCGCCCAGTCAGGATATGGTTATCAGCCCAGACCGGCGAAGGCATCCCATTGCTGTTTCAGGCATTGACTGAACGCCTTTCTGGTGAAATTGCGCACTACGAATTACATCTTCCTCCAGAAGCAGGGCGGTTGCGCAGCCGTTTTTACCAGCTTCAGGCCATTGAGCGTGAATGGATGGAAGAGGATGGACAGGTTGGTCTAGAAGTCAGAATGCCTATGGTAGATTGGCGACGTTTATGCAAACAAGAACCCAATTTACCTGACTATGTTGTCTGATTGATTGGCGCAGGGCAACAAACAAGGTATTATTTTATCCGCCATTTCGGTACTTATAGTTATGGAATAGCGGTGATGGAATGGTGGTGATGAAATGACCGAGGTGAAATAACTGTGTCAGCATTGCAGTGATTAAATTAGCACGGTCAAAAGTATCACCTGATAATATTGGTTGCTTACAAAACGATGAAGTTTGTCGTTTCTGCCCATGGAGGCCGCTGTCAGACCTATCAAGGACAGCCAACGGCCTGGGAAGTGGGAAGCCTCACCCATCTGGGTGGAGAGCAGTCACCTCTGAAAAACCAGTGAAAAACTAAAAAGTGGAGCTAAAACATGGCGTGGAATCAGCCCGGTAATAACGGACAGGACCGCGACCCGTGGGGAAGCAGCAATAATAATGGCGGCAACTCCGGCGGCAACAACAATAAAGGTGGTCGAAACCGTGGGGCGACTGATCTCGACGATCTGTTCCGTAAACTGAGTGAAAAGCTCGGTGGTCTCGGTGGAAACAAAGGTGGAAATGGTTCTGAACAGAACTCTAAATTTGGCGGACGTCTTATTGGTATCGCCGTTGCTGCTGCAGTTGTTGTCTGGGTTGTAAGTGGTTTCTATACGATTAAAGAAACAGAACGTGGTGTGGTTACCCGTTTAGGTAAATTCAGCCATGTTGTTCAGCCCGGCTTGAACTGGAAAATGACGTTTATCGACCGAGTGCGTGCCGTTAACGTCGAATCTGTTCGCGAACTGGCGACTAACGGTATCATGCTGACATCGGATGAAAACGTTGTGCGTGCTGAAATGAACGTCCAGTATCGTGTGACCGATCCGGCTGCCTACCTTTTCAATGTCACCAATCCTGACAACAGTCTGCGCCAAGCGACAGACAGTGCAGTGCGTGGCGTCGTTGGCAAATATTCAATGGAAAAAATTCTGACGGCAGATCGTACGATTGTGCGTAATGATACTCAGAAGGTATTGGAAGAAACTATTCGTCCATACCATATGGGGATCACGCTGTTAGACGTTAACTTCCAGACTGCGCGTCCACCAGAAGAGGTGAAAGCCGCATTCGATGATGTTATCGCTGCCCGCGAAGAAGAGCAAAAAACTATCCGTGAAGCAGATGCTTATAAAAACTCTGTTCTGCCGATCGCAAATGGTGACGCTCAACGCATCATTGAAGACGCCAAAGCCTATAAGGTGAGTGTCGTCTTGAACGCTCAGGGTGAAGTGGCAAGTTTTGCTAAGATACTGCCTGAATATAAGGCAGCACCAGAAATTACCCGCGAGCGTCTTTACATTGAGACGATGGAACGTGTTCTGAACCATACTCGTAAAGTTATTGCTAACGAAAAAACCAATAACATGCTGGTATTGCCATTGGATCAAATTCTGCGTAATCAATCTGAAGCACCAAAACTTCATTCAGGTACTAAGATAGCGCCAGAACAGGGCACTACAATGCCTGCAACTTCGACACAGGGGCATTCAAGTTACGATGGCAATTCAGGCTATGGAAATTCAGGCAACCTGCGTAATGATACGCAAAGACTAGGGAGACCATAATCATGCGTAAGTCGTTCGTCTTTGCTATTGTCGCCGTATTGGTTGTGTTGTATTCGTCGGTATTTATCGTCTATGAAGGTCAGCGTGGCATCGTGCTGCGTTTTGGTAAAGTAGAGCGTGACTCTGAAAATAAACCTGTGGTTTATCAGCCTGGTCCGCATTTCAAAATTCCATTTATTGAAACTGTTAAAATGCTCGATGCACGTATCCAGACTATGGATATCAAGGCCGACCGTTTCCTGACAAGTGAAAATAAAGACCTGATTGTTGATTCTTATCTGAAATGGCGTATTAAAGATTTCAGCAGCTATTATCTGGCAACAGGTAATGGGGAAATTTCTCAGGCTGAACTGCTATTGAAACGTAAATTCAGTGACCGCTTGCGTTCTGAGATAGGTCGTTTGGATGTACGTGGCATCGTGACTGATTCCCGTGGTCGTTTGACGACAGATGTGCGTAATGCGCTGAACGAGGGAACAAGTGATGGTGAATCAAGTGCAGATAGTGATATTGCTTCAGCAGCGGCTCGTGTAGAGAAAGAAACGAAAGGCAAGCAAGCAATCCTGAACCCGAACAGTATGGCGGCTCTGGGGATTGAAGTTGTGGACGTTCGTATCAAACAAATTAACTTGCCGGATGAAGTATCAGGTGCAATTTATCAGCGTATGCGTGCAGAGCGTGAAGCTGTAGCGCGTCGACACCGTTCTCAAGGTCTGGAAGAAGCCGAGAAGATCCGTGCTTCTGCTGATAAGACAGCAACTGAAATCAAAGCCAAGGCAAACAGCGAGGCATTGGTTCTGCGTGGTGAAGGCGATGCGGAAGCGACTAAACTGTTCGCAGATGCATTCAGCAAAGATCCTGAATTCTATGCATTTATCCGTAGTTTGCGTGCCTATGAGAAGAGTTTCCAAAATGACGGCAACGTCATGGTACTCAGCCCGGATAGCGATTTCTTCCGTTATATGAAAGCGCCATCTAAGCAACGTCGTCAGGCAAATGACTAAAATAGCTCAGTGATTCTGGCAGTTAAACTGCCTTTAAAATCACTTGGTTGACAAAATGGGGCGGGTGAATCCGGCCTTATGCAAAGCCACTGTAAAAAATTTGCAGTGGCTTTTTTGTACCCATCTATCATTACTAATGTTTACTTAGTCACCCATTAATATGACAAAACGAAATAACAGAAGTAACAAAAAATACTGAAAGGTGCTAAATGAGATGGTAGAATCCATTTTTAAGCAACCGAGTGAACTTTTGAAATGGGTAAGAACGTTGTCGTATTGGGCACCCAATGGGGTGACGAGGGCAAGGGTAAAATCGTCGACTTGCTGACTGAACGAGCTAAATATGTAGTTCGTTATCAGGGGGGCCACAACGCCGGCCATACACTAGTCATCAACGGTGAAAAAACCGTTCTCCACTTAATCCCATCTGGGATCTTACGTGAAAATGTCATTAGCATTATCGCAAATGGGGTCGTTTTAGCACCAGATGCTTTGATGAAAGAGATGAAAGAGCTTGAATCACGTGGGGTTCCTGTACGTGAACGCTTGCTGATTTCTGAAGCCTGTCCGTTAATCCTGCCTTACCATGTTGCACTGGACAATGCCCGCGAAAAAGCGCGCGGAGCGAAAGCAATTGGTACAACTGGTCGTGGCATCGGTCCTGCATACGAAGACAAAGTTGCACGTCGTGGCCTTCGTGTCGGTGATTTGTTCGATAAAGAAACTTTCGCTGCCAAGCTGAAAGAAATCATCGAATACCACAACTTCCAATTGGTTAACTACTACAAAGAACCTGCGGTAGATTACCAAAAAACCTTGGATGATATTCTGGCTGTTGCCGATATCCTGACTGGCATGGTAGTTGACGTTTCTGACCTGCTGTACAAAGCAACTCAGAAAGGTGAGCTGGTCATGTTTGAAGGTGCTCAGGGCACATTGCTGGATATCGATCACGGTACCTATCCTTACGTGACATCTTCCAACACCACAGCTGGTGGCGTTGCAACAGGTTCCGGTCTGGGCCCACGTTACGTTGACTATGTACTGGGTATCGTCAAAGCATACTCTACCCGTGTTGGTGCAGGTCCGTTCCCAACTGAACTGTTTGATGAAACAGGTGAATACCTGCGTCAGAAAGGCCAGGAATTTGGTGCGACAACAGGCCGTAGCCGTCGTACAGGTTGGTTGGATATCGTGGCTATCCGTCGCGCGATCCAGATTAACTCCCTGTCTGGTTTCTGCATGACCAAACTGGACGTGCTGGATGGCCTGAAAGAAGTGAAAATTTGTGTTGGCTACCGTCAGGCAGATGGCACTGTTATTGATACCACACCTTTGGCAGCAGAAAACTGGGAAGGTTTGGAAGCAGTTTATGAAACCCTGCCAGGCTGGGATGAAAGCACTTTTGGCGTGAAAGAACACAGCCAATTGCCACAGGCAGCATTAAACTACATCAAACGTGTAGAAGAGCTGACTGGCGTTCCTGTTGATATTATTTCTACAGGCCCAGATCGTGCAGAAACGATGATTCTGCGTGATCCATTTGATGCTTAATTGACAGTTTAGTCTTTTTAGTACGCATAACCGGGCTTAATGCCCGGTTTTTGTTTTTAGGTCACTCGTTTTGCTTAATTTTTAAAATAGCCACATAATGATGAACAACTAACGAAAACCAATATATAGACTCCAAATAATTTCCGTTCTATTCAGTCTCCCAGAGGTGAGTGTGCAGTTAACCAGTTTTACCGATTATGGATTACGTGCCCTGATTTACATGGCGTCATTACCGGATGGCCAGATGACGAGCATTACCGAAGTCACTGAGATTTACGGTGTCTCACGTAACCACATGGTAAAGATCATCAATCAACTTAGTCACTTGGGGTTGGTGAATGCTGTCAGGGGAAAAAATGGTGGCATTAGTCTGGGAAAACCTGCCAGTGAAATCAGAATTGGTGATGTGGTTCGTTCATTAGAACCACTGTCATTGGTTAACTGTAGTGCCTGCCAAATCACTCCTGCATGTCGCTTAAAATCAGTTTTGAATCAAGCGGTAGAGAATTTTTTGGAAGAGTTGGATAAACATACTTTGGCCGATATGGTCAAAGACAATCGTCCCCTTTATCAATTGCTTCTGGCTAAATGAAGTAAGGGGATAAACAGCTTGCTGATGACAACAGAGGAATGACGATGTCAAAAGATCCTTTTCAGGAACGAGAGGCTGAAAAATACGAATCTCCAATCCCAAGCCGTGAATACATCTTGGATATCATTTCTAAACACACCACTCCGGTAAGCCGTCAGGAATTAGCACAAGAACTTGAGTTAATCAGTGCAGAGGCACAGGAAGCATTGCGCCGCCGTTTGCGGGCAATGGAGCGTGACGGGCAATTGGTTTTTACCCGCCGCCAATGTTATGCATTACCAGAAAGACTGGATTTGTTGAAAGGCACGGTGATTGGACACCGTGATGGCTACGGTTTCCTGCGTGTGGAAGGCCATAAGGACGATTTTTATCTGTCTGCTGAACAGATGAAAATGGCTATCCATGGTGATGTTATTTTGGCACAACCTTTGCGACCGGACAGAAAAGGCCGTATTGAAGTGCGCGTCGTGCGGGTACTGGAGCCAAAGAGTAGCCAAATTGTCGGCCGTTACTTTATGGATGCTGGCATGGGGTTTGTTGTTCCTGATGATAGCCGCCTGAGTTTCGATATCTTGATCCCCAAAGAGGAAGTTTGTGGGGCAAGGATGGGAAATGTCGTTGTGGTTGAGCTGACAAGCCGCCCAACTCGCCGCACCAAAGCCATTGGTAAAATAGTGGAAGTTTTGGGTGAAACGATGGGAACGAATATGGCGGTTGAAATCGCCCTGCGTACCCATGAAATTCCCCATAGCTGGCCGCCAATGGTGGAAAAACAGGTCGCTGACCTGGATGAGAATGTCCCTGAATCCGCCAAGCAAGGCCGTGTCGATCTGCGTGAACTGCCTTTGGTGACGATTGACGGCGAAGATGCCCGCGATTTTGATGACGCCGTATATTGTGAAAGAAAACGCGGTGGCGGCTGGCGGTTGTGGGTTGCGATTGCGGATGTGAGTTACTACGTTCGCCCGCAAACACCGTTGGATACAGAAGCGCGCAGCCGTGGTAATTCGGTTTATTTCCCATCTCAGGTTGTACCGATGCTGCCGGAGGTACTGTCAAACGGGCTGTGTTCTCTCAATCCGGAAGTTGACCGCCTGTGCATGGTGTGTGAAATGACGGTTTCAGCGCAAGGCAAACTGTCTTCCTATAAATTTTACGAAGCGGTGATGAATTCACATGCCCGCCTGACGTATACGAAAGTCTGGAAGATTTTGCAGGGCGATCAGGAGCTGCGCGAGCACTATAAGCCATTGGTGCAACATATTGAGCATCTGCATGAACTGTATCAGGCATTGGAACATGCGCGTGAAGATCGTGGTGCGATTTCATTTGAATCTGAAGAAGCCAAGTTCATCTTTAACGCAGAGCGCCGCATTGAGCGCATTGAGCCCGTTGTACGCAATGATGCACATAAACTTATCGAAGAATGCATGATTCTGGCGAACATTGCGGCAGCCCGCTTTGTTGAAAAAAATCATGAACCGGCGCTGTACCGCATTCATGACCGCCCGAGGGAAGAGAGCATCCTGAACCTGCGTACGGTCTTTAATGAACTGGGATTGAGCTTATTGGGCGGGCTGAACCCAGAGCCAAAAGATTATGCGCAATTGATGAAAGACGTTGCTGAACGGCCAGATCATGAGTTGTTGCAAACCATGTTGTTGCGCTCGATGAAACAGGCAATCTATGAGCCGGAAAACCGGGGGCATTTTGGCTTGGCTTTGCGTGCTTATTCTCACTTTACTTCACCGATCCGCCGCTATCCTGATTTGGCATTGCACCGGGCCATTAAGTACTTGTTGCATAAAGAAAAGCTATCAAGTGAAAAATTGGCGCCAGAAAATAGTGCCCCTGAACATCGCGGCACTCCAACGGGAGGATGGCACAATGATATGGAGCACATGCTGCAATTGGGTGATCATTGCTCCATGACTGAGCGTCGTGCCGATGAAGCAACACGGGATGTGGCCGATTGGCTGAAATGTGATTTCATGCAAGATCAGGTGGGGAATGTTTTCACCGGATTGATTACCAGTGTGACGGGTTTCGGTTTCTTTGTTCGCTTGAATGATCTGTTCATTGATGGCTTGGTTCATGTATCAACACTGGATAATGATTATTACAGGTACGATAATGTCGGCCAGCGCCTGATTGGTGAATCGTCCGGCCAAACTTATCGCCTCGGTGATGAGGTTGAGATCCGTGTGGAAGCCGTTCATATGGATGAACGCAATATTGATTTCACCCTGCTTTCAACGACACGTAAGGCTCGCAATCAAGGTAAGACTGCGCGCGACAAGGCCAAAAAAGGCAAGCCAGAGCGTAAAAATGGTAAAAAAGGCCGTGATAATAAAAAATCCGCCAATTTTGAGCCAGACAGTGCTTTTCGCAACAAAAAGAAAAAAGCGGAAGCGCCAAGCCTTAGTGATACAAGGTCTGGCAATAAGCCAAGCAAAAAGAAAAAGCAGTCAGACAAAACCAAAAAAATTACGGCAAAACTGAAAGCGAAACGCGCGAAGAAAAGCACGGAAAAATAGCCATATACTTAACGGATTTCAAGGTGCATCCGACAAGGTTGCAACTTGAAAAACGGCGGGTATAACCGCATTCAGTCAACATGCAGTAAATAGTTAATCAGTGAATCAGGTATCAGCCAGTCATGAGTGAAATTATCTACGGTATCCATGCCGTTAAAGCTTTATTAGAAAGTGATCCACAGCGGTTCATGGAAGTTTATGTATTGAAAGGGCGGGAAGATCGCCGTTTGACCCCGTTGCTGCAAGAATTGGAAAATATCGGTATCTCGGTACAACTGGCTAATCGCCAATGGTTGGATACCCAGACCGAAGGCGCTGTCCACCAAGGCATTATTGCGCGGGTCAAACCGGGGCGCCAGTATCAGGAAAATGATCTGCCCGATTTTTTGTCCCAACTGGAACGCCCGTTTTTGTTGGTGCTGGATGGTGTCACAGATCCACACAACTTGGGTGCTTGCCTGCGTACTGCGGATGCGGCAGGTGTTGATGCGGTTATCGTTCCCCGTGATCGCTCGGCACAACTGAATGCAACAGCCAAAAAAGTGGCTTGTGGTGCCGCAGAAAGCGTTCCCCTCATTCGTGTAACGAACCTTGCCCGTACCTTGCGTTTACTGCAGGAACACAATATTTGGATTGTCGGAACGGCGGGCGAAGCGACTCATGCGTTATATGAAAGCAAACTGACCGGCCCGATGGCATTGGTCATGGGAGCGGAAGGTGAAGGCATGCGCCGTCTGACACGCGACCATTGCGATGAACTGATTAGCATTCCAATGGCGGGATCAGTTTCTTCCTTGAACGTATCGGTGGCAACAGGGGTATGCCTGTTCGAGATCGTACGCCAGAGAAGCGCTCAGTAAACTTATGCGCTATACCCTATGTTAATCCCTAATAGGGTTTACGTTGTATCGCGGCGGCAAGAACATGGCGAATTCGTCGGGAACGAATTCGCCCGGCTAAAGACCGGTTTCCGGTGAGAAGCGGGGGTTTGTCACCCATCCCCAAACATAATAACCGTATGTTTATGACAATGGCGATTGGGGGCGTGGACGTAGCCAAAGCAATAACAAAGCCAAGCAGAAGCCACTTGAAAGGCGGCGGGTATAGCCATCATAAGGCGTTCTAAAGTCATTACAAGACAACCGAAAGAATAATAAACGCGTTTTTTATGTACCCATACCTTGAGTTTTTTATATTGTGTGGGTATAGTTACGCGTCAATTTTTCAGCCGTACTAAACACGTTCCTTGCCTCCATGGGCCACGGCTGACCCTGACAGGAGGCTGAATAATCCGTAAGGAGCAATGCTAATGCGTCATTACGAAATCGTTTTTATGGTCCATCCTGACCAAAGCGAACAGGTTCCGGGCATGATCGAGCGTTACAGTGCGACTATCACTAACGCGCAAGGTCAGATTCATCGTCTGGAAGACTGGGGTCGTCGTCAACTGGCTTACCCAATCAACAAACTGCACAAGGCTCACTACGTTCTGCTGAACGTTGAAGCGCCACAAGAAGCGATTGATGAGCTGGAAACTAACTTCCGCTTCAACGACGCCGTTATCCGCAGCATGGTTATGCGCGTTAAACACGCAGTAACTGAAGCATCACCAATGGTTAAGGCTAAAGACGAACGCCGCAGCCGTGATCTGGTCTCTGAAGAAGATCTGATCGATGATGCAGATGAAGCTGGGGATTCTGAAGAGTAATTACTGTGACAACTAATCGGTTGGTGCTTTCAGGCACAGTGTGCAAGGCACCGATACGAAAAGTTAGTCCTTCCGGCATTCCACATTGCCAATTCGTGATCGAACATCGTTCACAGCAACAGGAAGCCGGATTCAGCAGGCAATCATGGTGCAGAATACCCGTCATTGCCAGCGGACAATCGTTACAGGAACATACTCACAGTATAACGGTCGGCAGTCGAATCACGGTTTCAGGATTCATCAACACCCACTATGGGCGCAATGGTCTTAGCAAACTGGTTCTTCATGCCGAGCAGATTGAATTGATAGATTCTGGAGACTAGCCAAATGGCACGTTATTTCCGTCGTCGCAAGTTCTGCCGCTTCACAGCGGAAGGCGTACAAGAAATCGATTATAAAGATATCGCTACGCTGAAAAACTACATTACCGAAAGCGGTAAAATTGTACCAAGCCGTATCACTGGCACCCGTGCAAAATACCAGCGTCAGCTCGCTCGTGCTATCAAGCGTGCACGCTACCTGTCTCTGTTGCCTTACACTGATCGTCATCAGTAATAGGCTCAGTCCATTAACGACTTTGAGAGGATAAGGTAATGCAAATTATTCTGCTTGATAAAGTAGCTAACCTGGGTAGCCTGGGTGATCAAGTTAACGTTAAAGCGGGTTATGCCCGTAACTTCTTAGTACCACAGGGCAAAGCTGTTCCTGCAACTAAGAAAAACATCGAATTTTTCGAAGCTCGCCGTGCTGAGCTGGAAGCTAAACTGGCTGACGTTCTGTCTGCAGCAGAAGCTCGTGCAGCGCAAATCAGCGCTCTGGGCTCTGTTACTATCGCTTCTAAAGCGGGTGACGAAGGCAAACTGTTCGGTTCTATCGGTACTCGTGACATCGCTGATGCAGTTGTTGCTGCTGGCGTTACAGTATCTAAGAGCGAAGTTCGCCTGCCTAACGGCGTTCTGCGTACTGTTGGTGAGCACGAAGTTGACTTCCAAGTACACAGCGATGTATTCGCAAAATTGAACGTTAACATCGTTCCAGAAGCTTAATCTCTGATTAGCTAAAGAACATGTGACAAAAAAACGCTGGCATTGCCGGCGTTTTTTTATTGATTTAACCAGATGAAAACAGATTAAAACCTTTCACGCGTTTACCCTTCCAGACAGTGCTGTTATGCTTGAGCCTTCATTCATTTAATAACAGGTATTTTCATGACAAAACCTTCTTTGGAATCTATTGAAGCGCGAGCAAGCTACGGTATTGGTTTGCAGGTTGGGCAACAATTACAGGAATCTGGCCTGCAAGGTCTGGAGCCGGAAGCACTGCTGGCTGGCCTGTGTGATGCACTGGAAAGTCGTGCTCCTGCGATCCCTGTTGAAGAATTGCATCGTGCGCTGCGTGAGATTCATGAACGTGCTGACGGCGTTCGTCGTGAACGTCAGCAAGCGATGGCTGAAGAAGGCAAAAAATTCCTGACAGAAAATGCGCAGCGTGAAGGCGTAAGCAGCACTGAATCTGGCCTGCAATTTTCTGTCCTGACACAAGGTGAAGGTGCAATCCCTGCCCGTACAGACCGTGTTCGCGTTCATTATACTGGCCGTTTGGTTGATGGTTCGGTATTCGACAGCTCAGTGCAGCGCGGCACACCAGCAGAATTCCCGGTCAGTGGTGTTATCCCGGGTTGGATTGAAGCCCTGACTCTGATGCCTGTTGGTTCGAAGTGGGAACTCTATATTCCTCATAATTTGGCTTATGGTGAGCGTGGCGCGGGTGCCTCCATTCCTCCTTACAGCACGCTGATTTTTGAAGTTGAATTACTGGAAATCCTGTAACTGACGATTGATTAAACATAATCAGTTAGCGTTGTATTTCCTGCATAAATCCCTTGGTCTATCCGAGGGATTTTTTTTGAGTTTTTGCATATGCGCACTCCAGCTAGAAAAGGGCTGATGCTGCAACTGTTGTTAGCAGTGCGCCCCAAGGTGAAAGAATTTTTCAGGATTAAAAATGCTGCAGGGTGACATTTCACGGGCATATAAGACCATTATCTCATAGGTGTGCGAAAATAATAAAATACTCGCTATTGCAGTAAAAAATGCGTTAAAAATGTAGCTATCAAATATTGTGCCCAAAAATAATTTTCAACTTGCAGCGCTGATTAAGGCAATGGTTTGAAATTATTGGCGGCAATTATAGATAATGGTTATTGACGAGAGTTATTGACGGGAATAGCTGAACAGTGAATGTAGAGGTGTATGATGCTACAACAGATCTGCCAATTGGCACGCGAAGCAGGGGCTGCGATCATGGAGATTTATCAGGCCGAGCAACCGTTGCAAGTAGAGCGCAAGACTGATGACTCACCGGTTACTGCCGCGGATATTGCCGCACACAAGATCATTAAAGACGGTTTATTGCGTATTTCGCCTGATATCCCATTGTTGTCAGAAGAAGATCCACCTGCATGGGAAGAGAGGAAAAACTGGCGGCGTTACTGGCTGGTGGATCCACTGGATGGCACAAAAGAATTTATTCGCCGGAATGGTGAATTCACTGTCAATATCGCCTTGATTGAAGAAGGCATCCCAGTGATGGGCGTGGTTTACGTCCCTGCGCAGGATATTCTGTATTCAGGGCAAGATCGCCATGCATGGAAGGAAATCAATGGACATGCCTTGCCGATTAGAGCGGTTCCGGCAACTCCGCCTGTTGTAGTCGTTAGCCGCTCTCATCGCGATGATGAAGAACTGAATGATTATCTTACCCAGCTCGGGGTACACGATACGCTTGCCGTCGGCTCATCACTTAAATTCTGCATGGTTGCGGAAGGGAAGGCTCAACTGTATCCGCGCTTCGGGCCGACCAATATTTGGGATACCGGAGCCGGTCATGCAGTTGCAATTGCAGCGGGCGCACATGTAACTGACTGGGAAGGGAAAACGCTGGATTACTCTCCACGTGAATCATTTCTGAATCCGGGGTTTAGAGTCAGTATTTTTTAATGTTCAGGTGATAATGGCTCACAGCGATGGAACCATTATCACGGAACTATTTTGACGGAGCGATCTTAGCGGATTATTACTTCAACTCTTCTTTGATAAGGCTGATGACGTGCTGAATTTCTTCATTGCTTAATTTGCCATCTTTGACAAATTTCACGTTACCTTGCTTATCCAGCACAATGATTGCTGAACTGTTGGGTTCCAGGCCCCAGGCTTTTTTGGCCAGCCCATTGCTGTCGACAATAAATTGTGACCATGGAAACTGTTGTTTACTGTCTTCGAGACTATTGCGAACAAAAACGCTGGTGCCAAAAATAGCGTCGTCGGTATTCACAACACTGGTTGTTTGGTATTTATCCTTAGGCAAATCGGCATTTTTTAATGCTTGAATCAGCGGATCATTCATCTCTTTTGCGGAACTGCGGCCGGCAATGTGCTGGATTGTTCTCACCTTGCCCGGGAGTTCAGCGCTGCTCCAACTTTTATAGCTGAACTTGCCATCGTTGAGTTGCAGCTCACCTTTATCAGTCACATTGACCGCAGGGACTGGTTGCCCCAATGTGATGTTGTGGGCGAATGCAAATATTGGCATCAAGCTCAAT
This sequence comes from Xenorhabdus mauleonii, assembly GCF_900113945.1. Lineage (GTDB taxonomy): Bacteria > Pseudomonadota > Gammaproteobacteria > Enterobacterales > Enterobacteriaceae > Xenorhabdus > Xenorhabdus mauleonii. The sequence continues at coordinate 290,925 of NZ_FORG01000003.1, read as the reverse complement.
ATTGCAGATAACACAATGTTTTTTATCATATTTATTCCTTACTTAGCATGGTGTGGCATGTTATCAGGGAATGTCACACTCAGCATAGCGCTTGTTAACTGGTCTGTCCTCATTAAAGTAAACAATTTGATAACATTCAGCACAAAATATAGCTAAATTTATAAATGTCGGGCTATAATTCTCTATTCCTTTCATAAGGTTATGTAAAGATAGTGATTGAGCCTTAAGGCCAAGGGAACAAATTTTCATATAGGCAGTCTATAGATGGTACATGGCAGTGATGCGTTGTTTGATTCACTGATTATGTGCTGTAAAAGAATGGTACGGTAAGAAGCATGGGAGGAAAAAAACAGAGATGAAAATCTTTCACCACTATAACCCACTGAAAATTGCTCTCTACGTAAAAACTCTATTTAGTGGGCGTTTATATATTAAAGATATGGGCGCTTTTGAATTTAACTATGGGAAAATTTTACCGCCGAAGATAAAGGATAAACGTCATTTCCATGTAATGAGTGAAGTTAATCAGCAAGTGCTGCGCCTACAGACCGAGATGGGATAACTTTCTGCAATTGCTCACTTCTACGTGCAGTTACTCGCTAACTGATGGATGCATACCTTATCGATAGCACACCATGAGTATAATAAACGGCCTTTCGGCCGTTTTTTGATCCCAACCGTTACTTTTCTCTGCCTTAAGCTTCCTGAGATTGCTCAGTATTGGTTGGTTGAACTTGCATATTGGGGGCGGCGATTTTTGTTACCAGCAATTGATCAATTTTATAATTATCAATATCCACTACCTCAAATTTATAGCCACCGAATTTGACATAGTCTGTCCGCTTGGGAATTTTTCGCAGGCGGAACATCATAAAACCTGCGATGGTTTCATAATTGCTGGAGTCTGGGAAATCATCGATATCCAAAACACGCATGACATCTTCAATCGGCGTACCGCCTTCTACCAGCCATGAATTCTCATCACGAACAACGATTTGCTCTTCTTGCCCCTGACCGATTAAATCACCCATTAATGTCGTCATAACATCGTTAAGCGTGATAACCCCCATGACCAAGGCATATTCATTGAGAATAATGGCAAAATCTTCTCCTGAAGCCTTGAAGCTCTCCAGCGTATCGGAAAGCGACAGGGTATCCGGGATCATCAGGGCATTGCGGATCTGGACGCCATTTTTCAAGCTAAGGCTTTGCCCACTCAGGACACGATTGAGGAGATCTTTTGAGTCCACATATCCGATGACGTGGTCAATGTCGCCATCACAAACCAAGAATTTTGAGTGGGGATGAGTGGAGATTTTTTCTTTAATACTGTTCTCATCTTCACTTTTATCAAAATACACCACACTTTCACGTGAGGTCATCGCAGAAGGTACTGTGCGGGACTCCAGTTCGAAAACATTTTCAATGAGTTCATGTTCCTGCTTGCGCAATACTCCGGCGACAGCACCGGCTTCAAAGACCGCATAAATATCATCAGGTGTGATGTCTTCGTTGCGTACCATCGGGATCTTAAAGATTTTGAAGATAAAATCAGCCAGACCATTAAATAACCAAACCAGAGGGCGGAAGGTAGCCAGACAGAAACGCATTGGATTGACAATTTTCACAGCAACAGCTTCAGGTCTAATCATGCCAATGCGTTTAGGTGTTAAATCAGCAAGCAGGATAAAGATACTGGTAACGATAGTGAAAGAGCAGATGAAACCGAGTTGGTCAGCCCACTCAGGGTTCATAAACTTCATGAACAGGGTTTTCAGTGCAGGTGAAAATGCGGATTCACCCACTACCCCGGCGAGGATTGCAACGGCATTCAGACCAATTTGCACCACAGTGAAGAACATACCGGGAGTTTCTTGAAGTTTGAGAACATGGGCGGCGTTGACGTTTCCTTCATCGGCCATGAGTTTTAGTTTAATTCTTCTTGAAGCCGCCAATGAAATTTCTGATAGAGAAAAAAATGCGCTGATCGCACAAAGCAAAACTATTATCAATAAACTGTTTAACATAAAGTATCCGTGTTTCATCTCCAGTAATAGGGTAGGTTTTATTTGAATAACACTGGAAGAGAGATAAAAAAAATATACCAATAAAAAGTATCACCACAACATGCGGTAACTAAATAATTTTAGCCCAATTATTATAACATTGGGCTAATTGAGTCGGCTAGTTTTTGTGCGCGGGAGGGAAGCAAATACCGGTACCACCCAATCCACAATATCCTTCCGGATTCTTATGGAGATATTGCTGGTGATAGTCTTCCGCAAAATAAAAAGGCCCGGCTTCATGGATTTCTGTTGTAATCGTCCGTTGATCACCATTTTGAATCATGGCTTGCTGAAATTGTTCACGGCTGGCAAGTGCCTGTTCATGCTGTTGTGGCGAAACAGTATAAAGAGCAGAACGGTATTGGGTACCGATATCGCCGTGTTGGCGCATGCCTTGGGCGGGATCATGGTTTTCCCAGAACAGTGTCAGCAATTGCGCATAAGTGATTTTGGTTGGATCAAATACAATCCTGACCACTTCAGCATGCCCGGTCAGGCCTGTGCAAACTTCTTCATAGGTTGGGTTTGGCGTAGTGCCGCCACTATAACCCGCAGAGGTTGTATATATCCCTTCCTGTTGCCAGAAAAGGCGTTCAACGCCCCAAAAACACCCCATGCCGACATAAGCAATTTCCATATTTTCAGGAATGTTATCTATCGCATGCTGCGTGATGACATGATAGGGTGATACAGTTAAGGGCGTGTTTCCGGCAGATGGGCTATTCTGTGTGGAAACGTGTTGGCTTTCATGGGCTGAATTTGGCAAAATTTTCTTCCTCATATTCACGAAATTTATAGTTGCGTGCTGCTTGTATATATTTAAAACTTTACCAGAATTAATTTATTGCAGCTTTTTTATATTATTGGATTTTACCTTACAGATAGATAAATATTAGGAGTTCGAGTGTCACGATACCACCTCATATGTGCGCTTTTTGTATCTATCGCAACTCCATCGGCTTATAGTGCAAATTTACGGTTGAAAGTGGAAGGGCTTTCTGGCCAATTAGAAAAAAATGCCAGAGTACAGCTTTCAAATATCAGCACTGATGAAGTTTCTCCTGATGGACGTTTCCGTGCCCGCGTAGAAAAAGCAATACGGCAAGGGCTTCGTCCATTGGGATATTATGATCCCACCGTTGAATTTACCTATCAAGAAAATACACCACCGGCCCGTCCTGTTTTGACAGCAAAAGTAACGCTTGGCGAACCCGTGCGTGTTGCTAAGGTAAACATTGAGCTGGAAGGTGGCGCGAAAACCGATAAAGATTATGCCGCCCTTATTAAAAAAAATATGCCAAAGGAAGGGGAAGTTCTTAATCATGGTGAATATGAAGATTTTAAGGGTTCATTGGCGAATTTGGCTGTCAAAAAAGGATATTTTGATGCGGTAATGAAGAAAAGCGAACTCGGTGTATCAAAAGAATTACACGAATCCATTTGGAATTTCGATTTTGATAGCGGACAACGCTATCGCTTTGGCCCGGTGGCATTCCACGGTTCGCAAATCCGTGACAGTTATCTGAATAACCTTGTCCCATTCAAGCAGGGGGAATATTACACCTCAGAGCAGTTGGCTGAGTTCAACCGTCGCTTGGTGGATACCGGGTGGTTCAATTCCGCCGTTGTTGTGCCAGATTTCAAAATAGGGCGCGAGAGTAAAGATAAGTTATTGCCATTGGATGCATCTTTAGTCCCCCGCTCTGCCAACTATGTTGAATTGGGGGGAGGGTATGCAACGGATGTCGGCCCCCGCGCTCAGGCGAAATGGAAAAAACCGTGGCTCAATTCCCGTGGTCACAGCCTGAGTACCAGCCTGAATGTGTCAGCGCGGGAGCAAATCATTGATGCATCCTATAAAATGCCGCTTAAAACCAATCCACTTGAAGAATATTTCGAGCTGCAAACCGGCTATAAACGTAAAGATCTCAACGATACGATTTCAGACACAGCAACGCTGAATCTTGCCCGCAATTGGGATCGTTCTACCGGCTGGCAATATGGCATCAATCTTCGCTGGAGCCTCAGCCACTTTACTCAGGCGAATGTAACCAATACCACCATGTTGCTTTATCCGGGAGTGAACGTCAGCCGTATTCGCCAACGGGGCGGCACGATGCCTTATTGGGGAGACAGTCAACGTTATTCGTTTGATATCTCCAATAAAACATGGCAATCCGATGTGGATTTTATCGTGTTTCAGGCAAACCACGTCTGGGTCAGAACATATAACGAGGATCACCGTTTTGTGATGAGGGCAGATTTTGGTTGGATAGAAACCAATGAGTTCGACAAAGTCCCACCGGATCTTCGCTTCTTTGCTGGTGGTGATCGCAGTGTCCGCGGTTATCAGTACCAGCAAATTTCACCCAAAAACAATAAAGGCAAACTAGTCGGGGCGTCCAAACTGGTAGTGGGTTCATTGGAATACCAATATAACGTTTATGGGAATTGGTGGGGGGCGTTGTTTGTAGATTCAGGTGAAGCCGTGGATGATATTAAAAAGAGTAATTTTAAAACCGGTGTCGGAATGGGTGTCCGTTGGGCTTCTCCCGTCGGGCCGATAAAATTTGATCTAGCAAGGCCAATTGGTGATCCAAACAGAAATAAGACTCTGTTTTATATTGGATTAGGGGCTGAGCTATGAGTTGGGTAAAAAAGGTCAGCATTGTTTTCTTGTTGTTTGTTGGCCTGTTATTGATGACGATTGTGGGATTGGTCGGAACCCAGTCTGGCCTGCATTTTATGATTAACAGCGCGGCCCGTTGGGTTCCGGGGCTGGATATCGCCAGTGTCAGCGGAGGCTGGCGCGATCTAACGCTAAAAGGCGTAAAATATCAGATGCCGGGTGTGGATGTCAGTGCCGACAATCTACATCTCTCGTTACAACTTTCTTGTTTCCGGCACAGTCATGTGTGCATCAATGCCCTGACGACGGAAGGTGTTAATGTTTCGGTCAATACGGCTGAACTTCCGCCTTCGGAACCTACCCCTGAATCTGAACCCCTGACTGAATTACAAACACCTTATCCTATCTCGCTGGATTTACTCTCTTTAAAAAATATCCATGTCAAAGTGGATGATATTGCCATTGATTTGAATGAATTTAAAACGGCTGCACAATGGCGGGAAAAAAAGCTGATATTAAAGCCGACGGAAATCAACACATTGCTGGTGGAACTGCCAAAGACATCACCGGCACACATTAATCAGCAACCGAAAACTACACCGAAAACTAAACTAAAAACTAAATCAAAAACCGGGCAGCCAATCGTACCTGAGCAATCATTAGGTGAGCAGTCATTAGGCGATAGCTTAAAAGCGTTGTTTGCGAAGCCTCTGTTGTCTGAACTGCCGAATGTTCCTATTCCCCTTGATATAACGGTAGAAGGTATCCACGGGCGTAATCTTCGCCTGACCGGAGATACAGATCTCACGGTAAATGATTTGCTACTACAAGCCCAAAACCAAGGGCAGCAAATTGATGTAAAAACGCTGAATGTGCAGGCTCCAGAAGGCTCACTTGCGATACAAGGAACGGCAGAACTTGCGCAGCAGTGGCCGGTCAAGCTGGTGATCAAAGGGAATATCGATAATTTAACTGATGTGCATTTGGATGAGCTAAAAGGGCAAAAGATAGATTTAACGCTGAATGGCGCTTTGTTGCAGCAGCTTGATCTTGCATTGCATCTTTCTGGCGCGATAACCGCCCATTTAGATGCTCAAACCGAACTGGCAAAAGCAGGTTTACCACTGCGCCTGACGTTGCAGAGCCAAAAATTGCAATGGCCATTGAAGGGCAAGCCTGATTACCAACTTGATGGTGTCAAACTGCGCTTGAATGGTGAAGCCAACAATTACGCCCTTTCTCTGCGCTCTGATATCAAGGGCAACGATATTCCTCCTGCATCACTGATGCTGGATGCGAAAGGAAATGAGGAACTATTGCGATTAACCCGCCTGCGTTTGGCTGCCCTACAGGGGAAAGCGGATGTGACTGGTGTTGTTGGCTGGGGCAAGGCGATTAGTTGGAATGCCAAACTGCTTTTGGAGGGGATAAATACTGCTAAACAGTGGCCAGAATGGCCTGCCAAGATTGAGGGAAGAATGGCGGTGCGTGGTAGCCTGTATGGTGGCAGTTGGCAGCTCCAAATTCCTGAAATTACCCTTAATGGCCATGTAAAAGAGAATGCGGTGAAAGTACATGGCAAGGCATCGGGTAATGCCGCCGGACAGTGGGACATCCCCAAATTTGATCTGGCTTTTGGGCGCAATACACTGAATGTGCAAGGACGGCTTACGGATGAAGCATGGAAATTGGATGGCGAAATTAATGCGCCGCAACTCAATGGATTATTACCTGGTTTGGCTGGTCTGGTAACGGGGAATGTCAAACTGCGTGGAAATCTGAAAGCACCTCAAATCTTGGCGGATCTGAATGCGCGGGGAGTCAGGTGGCAAAATGATCTCTGGCTGGATAGTGCCGCAATTAAGGGAGATATCCGTTCGACAGAGCAAATTCAAGGGCAGTTATCAGTTGCCGTTCACCAACTGAAACAAGCGAATTTGACTATCAATAATCTGATGCTGAACGCTAAGGGCACAGAAAAGCAGCATAATTTACAACTGAAAATGGAAGGGGAACCCATTTCAGGCCAATTGGCGCTCAATGGTAGTTTTGATCGCCAGCAGGAACGCTGGAAAGGCAATATCAACAATACTTACTTTGATACGCCAGTCGGTGAATGGCGTTTAAGTAAAGCAATCTCCATTGATTATCTGAAATTATCGCAAAAAGTCACGATTGGTGCCCACTGTTGGCTCAATCCTAACGCACATATCTGTATTTCAAAACCCATTGAAGCAGGAAGTAACGGTCATGCCCAAATTGCGCTTGAGCGTTTTGACTTGGCGATGATTCAGTCATTTCTTGATAAAAATACCCAGCTTAAAGGCATATTCAGCGGTAATGCTGATATCAGGTGGGCAGAAAATAAAGGCTTGCCGCAAGCAAAAGTGGCCTTGCAAGGGAGCGGTGTTCAAGTCAGGCAAGTTGTGGAAGGTGCTACGTTGCCGGTTGATTTTGAATCACTCACATTGAATGTGGGGCTGGAAAATGGTAACGCAAAATTAGCATGGCTCTTCAAATTGTCTGGAAATGGTCAATTGAAGGGGAATGTGCAGATCGCTGATTTAGAAAATAGCCGTAAGTTATCCGGCAATGTCGATATGCAAGATTTCTCCTTGAATTTGATTAATCCTATTTTGGGTAAAGGTGAAAAAGCTGAAGGGGGGATAAATGCGAATTTGCGCCTTGGGGGAAATGCCAAAAACCCACTTCTGTTCGGTTTACTTAAGGCTGATAACCTACAAATGATCAGCCATTGGCTGCCATTTGATATCTCTCAGGGGCAGTTGGCAGTCCATTTTGATGGTACACGTTCTGATTTGAGCGGGATGATTAAGACTCCGAAGGGGCAATTAAATCTACGTGGCAATGCTGACTGGCGTCGCCTGGATGCATGGTATGCCAAGATTGCTGCCAATGGCGACAAATTGCGTGTCACTGTTCCACCGATGGTGAAGGTGGACGTTAGCCCAGATATTGTACTGGAAGCCAGTCCTAATTTACTGAAAATAAATGGGAAGGTAGATATTCCGTGGGCACGGATTACGGTTCAGGAATTACCAGAATCAGCGGTTGGGATCTCTTCTGATGAGGTAATGTTGGATAAAAATCTCCATCCGATAGAGAAGAAAAAGTCTCCCATCTTGATCCAAAGCAACTTAAATATTCGGGTTGGTGATGATGTACGCTTGAATGCATTTGGTCTGCAAGCACGGCTTACCGGAGCTTTAAGCGTTCTTCAGGATCGGCAGGGGCTGGGGCTGAACGGTCAGATAGATATTCCTGAAGGCCGTTTCCATGCTTACGGGCAAGATCTACAGGTACGTAAGGGAACGATTATGTTTTCTGGCCCGCCGGATCAGCCTTTGCTAAATATTGAAGCTATCCGCAACCCTGAATCGACGGCAAATAATGTTATTGCAGGTGTAAGAGTGACGGGGCTTGCAGATAAACCCAAAGTGGAGATTTTCTCTGATCCTGCAAAATCACAACAGGAAGCGCTTTCCTATCTTTTACGTGGTGAAGGTTTGGAAAAAGGAGGGTCGGATAACTCTCAGATGACGGCCATGTTGATTGGTTTGGGGGTTGCCCAGAGTGGTCAATTAGTGGGTAAGATTGGAAAGACCTTTGGTGTTTCAGATCTGGCTCTGGATACACAAGGCGTTGGCGACAAATCTCAGGTCGTTGTAAGTGGGAGGATTAACCAGGACTTACAAGTGAAGTATGGTGTTGGTATTTTCGACTCCTTGGCGACATTGACATTGCGCTATCGTGTTATGCCAAGATTGTATCTGGAAGCAGTATCTGGTATTGATAAAACTTTAGATCTGCTCTATGAGTTTGAGTTTTAAAATGCGAGTTATTGTTTATGGTAGCCTGAGGCACAAGCAAGGTAATCATCACTGGATGACGGATGCCCAATTGTTGGGAGAACACAGATTAGAAGGTTATGAAATTTATGATCTGGGGCATTATCCGGCGGTTATTCGTGGAGAAGGGGCAATTGAGTGCGAAGTATATCGCATAACGCCATCTATCCTGACAGAGTTGGATGAATTGAAAAAGAACTCTCAGGAATATCTAAGGGAACTCATTGAAACACCTTACGGCAAGGCATGGATCTATCTTTATAAATTGCCTGTTGAAGGGTTGTGTCGGATAGCAAGTGGTGATTGGTTGAAACGCCATGAAGAAGGGTAGGGGTCAGTGACTGTTCTGACTGCTCATTGAATCGCTGTAATTTATTTTCATACAATCGAGAATCAAACTAAAAAAACCTCTGTATTTGTAAAAAACAGAGGTTTTTTTGAAATCAAAACCCGTTGTTATCCATACGGATTATTTTTTTGCAGCACGCTCAAAAGAAGAGACAATCTCAGCTTTAGCGGCTTCTGCGTTATCCCAGCCGTCTACTTTAACCCATTTGCCTGCTTCCAGATCTTTGTAGTGCTCAAAGAAGTGGGTGATTTGCGCACGCAGTAACTCTGGCAGATCGTTCACATCTTTAATGTGATCATATTCTTTGCTTAACTTGGTGTGAGGAACCGCAACTAATTTCGCATCTTCACCGGATTCATCGGTCATTTTCAAAACACCGACAGGACGGCAGCGAATCACGGAGCCTGGCTGTAACGGGTATGGCGTTGGAACCAGCACATCCACAGGGTCACCATCAAGGGACAGTGTGTTATTGATATAGCCGTAGTTGCATGGATAGAACATAGCCGTTGACATGAAACGGTCTACAAACAGGGCACCAGACTCTTTGTCTACTTCGTATTTGATAGGATCTGCATTTGCAGGGATCTCAATGATGACATAGATATCTTCAGGCAGCTCTTTGCCCGCTGGGACGTTGTTCAGGCTCATAAAAGGTTTCCTTCAATTTCAAACCAAAATGGAGTGCGGGGTATTATAGCTAAAAGAGGTTTAAAATCTTCAGATTTTTCGGTTGCATTTTATTACCGCAAGGTAGGGCATGGCAGCAATGCTGTGCTGCTCTGGCAATCTGATTTTGGTTTTAACGTTATCGTCTGATACGTTGTGAACACGAGAGGTTTACGGCATATAGGATAAAAAAACAGGCCCAAATATAATTGGGCCTGTTTTTGTGACTGCTTGCACTTAACGCGCCATATTTGCAATCACTTATCTGGAGGGGATACACAGCACATTTCCTATTAGATTTGTATCTATGTAAGGAGGGGTATTTAAATCGTTCTCACGTTCACTGTCGTTGGGGTTATGCCCTGGTATTTTATCGGATGGATCTCGCGGTTTCACTGAATTAGTTTTGTAATTGTACAGCAGGAACATGGCCATAGGTGAGTTAGGGTTTTGGTCTAGTGACGCAAACATTAATATATATTCGCTTGAACCAGACGGATTATGAAAAATGCCAAGATTTGAATTTTTTGGATCTGTGGAACCATACTCATCGACTAAATCTCTTAGAGCACTAGAAACCGGGGTCGAGGCCCAAGTGCCTGATTGCCCATGACATGCTGTTGGGCTTGTCGAAGGATCACCCATCTTCTGGAAAGGCACTTTACTTGGTTTAGGGAAATAATGGAAGGTCTGTTTTATATTGAAATTATAGGTATAAGTTGCTTTGGCTCCTGTAGTTCTATCCGTAATATGCGCAGTAACATTGGCCTTGCCTGATTGATAATTATAAATATTATCTGGGGCGTTGACGTCGGGGCTTGGAGGGAATGTGATCTTACCCGTCTTCTGGTCTACCGTTGCATTTGCAGCATTTTCTTTGCCAATGCTGAAATGAATATGTTCTGATGATCCCCCGGTATCTGGCGTTATCGGCGATGTAGTGGCTTGGTTTGGTTGTTTCCGGGTCAGGTATACTTCCAGTTTATCATGCACGTTGCGAGGCCTTTCTTGTTCTTGGGCAGAGAACTCTTTGCTAAAGTCTGGGACAGTGGCTGACTTCAACAAAATACCGGCGAATTGTGGAATAACCTCAAATTTCACCGGCTCTGATGACAAGGTTTGAACGCCATCAGTTGAGGAATTCAGAGTGGCTTCCACAATGATGTCATCAAACCCATACTGGCTCGTTAACTTGGCGACTAAATACCCCTCTCCATCGGTCATGGAATTCTCCGGCGTCACCAACTTCATCTGCTCTTTGGCGTCCTTGTTGTCTTTGATTTTCCAGGTCACACCGGGAATGAACTGTGTTTTGATCGGTTCATTCTGGGCATTGAGCACCTTGACTTTAAAGGTATATGTGTCTTGGCCGTTGCCTTTCAGAGGGAGAGAGCCAGAGGCCTGTTGGTGCATTTTCTTGTCAAATTTGACATTGTCGAAATTGATTGTGCCGCCCCCGCCTCCGATAAGGGTCTCTTCCATGCCATCCATCTTCAGATAAATCTTGGTATTTTTATCCAAGGGGGTCTTACTCGCGAGGGTGGCGGTCAATTGTCCTTTAGTGCCACTTTTCCCTGATTTATCCCACGTCAGTATGGCCTCTTTATTCTCTGGTTTGAGGTACCATTCCACGTTTGAGAACGAGTGATTCGCAAGCGATTTGTTGTTTTTGTTCAGGCCATAGGTGATGGTAGCGGCGAGATCATAAGCTGACTGGCCATTGGTCACCAAGGGGCCTTCTGCCGTTTTCTCAATGCTTTTCTCTTTAACGATAAAAGGCTCAACAATAATCTTCATTTGAGCTGCCCGTTGTCTGCCATCATGACTGTCGGCGCGGGCCATTAAGGTATAGTCGTTGACTCCATTTGGCGTATACGTTGGCAGCACCAGATCAATCTGGTTTTCCCGAGGGATGATTACTCCGCCATTTTGAATAAACTGAGGGTCAGCCTGCCAGTCAATTTGTTTCACTGGTTTTGCGGCAATGATTTTCGCCACAGTGTTTAGTTGCTGGGCACTGTATCCGCTCACGAAATTGGGTAGGGTGATATTGAATTCCGGTTTTTTCCTGTATTCCAGCACGATATTGTTGTTTCTTTCCACCAGATCATAGCGGCTTCCCGCCAATGTCCGCAGGGACGCTACACTGCTGGGGGAGATCTGGACATCAAAAGGGGTGCCAAAACGGTAATTCAGGTTGGCCTGAAACAGGGTTTCACTTTTTCCGCCACTGCCGTATTTGTAATCCACCCCCATGGTCACCAGCGGGATCGGGGTATAATTCAGGCCGATCCTGGCCAAACTGGGGTTTTTCTGCTGGGTATCACGGTTAAACAGGGCAACGTTATCGCCGTAGTATTGTTCATAGGCCAGCTTCCCGCCAAGGTTGGGATAGGCGGGTAAGTAAAATTCGCCACTGAGGTCAAACCCGTTGGCGGGTCGCTCTTCGTACTCTTTGCCTTTGAGGGATTGATGCCATTTAGTGACCCGCCAATAGGTATTGGCCGAGAGCTTGACATAATCCGTCCAGGCTTCTCCCCCTACGCCCAATCGTTTATTTTTTCCCGTCACGTCATTGTCAAAGAAGGTATTGATCCCGTACATCCAACCGGGCGTAAAATAGCGTCCGCCTAGCCCGAGGTTGAGGGTGTGGCGGCTATCCTTGTGCCGATACCCCAGTTGGGTAAATAACAGCCAGTCGGTTTTGTTGTCATACAGCGGCAGCAACAGGTCGACCGCGCTGTTATCCAATTTCCCCTTTCTATCAAGGGAAAAATTAATTCTGGCGGTGCCATAACGGGACAGCCATTGTTGGGTTTCTGTCGCAATGGTGTTATTTATTTTACCTAATGCGTAAGACTTGGCTTGTTCTGCCAATTGAGCGGGGGATGAGGACAGCACATTGCTCACCTGCTGGATATTTTGGGTAACCACCCCGGCTTTATCATTTTCTTCTGGATTGGCAGTGGCTGGATTCAGCCAGGTTCCTTTTGCGGCCTTGTCCTCAAGCGATTTTTCCCCTGCCGAAAAGGCATTCATGGGCGTCATGGGCAGCAAAAGCGAATATAAAAGAACGGAAAATCGGATCGATTTATGGTTAATATACGAGTCCATATCTGAATTCCTCACGAAATATGGGCTGTTGCCAGCGCTTGATCTTTATTGTGTTAAACATGTTGTGTTAAAAACATTTTTTTAAAAAATAGTGTTAACAATCCAACTGACAGATTTATGGTAAATTATCTTTAAGGCGCTGGTGTGTTGGTGATATTTCCTTAATCATCTTGATTGTGATGTGATTTATCTAATAGAGATGATTTCCTTTTTATCAATCAGCAACCTAAATCCTATTGGGTAAAACTATCCAATGAATATAAAAAGATAATATTTCCCATGCCTAACATACATTAGGAGTTTTTTTATTGATCTGCGTAATGAATAATTATTATCGGGTGATAAAAAAAGGTAATGGCGTTATCTCTGTTGAGATTTTTTTATTTTTTGGGGAAAACGGTGTTCTTCCGTATAGGTATTCATTGAATTTACCAATATAAAAACCATGAATGTTAAACCGTACCGAGCTTGTAATATGATGACTCTAATGGAAATTTGGATATTTTATAAAGGGATTTATCACATTGTCTGGATCGAGGGTTTTAAAATAGAGAGCTTAAAAATAGAGAGTTCTAAAATAGATACATTTAAAATGCATAATGCAGTAATGATATAAAGATTATGGTAAGTCGAAATGTTGATGGGTGTTTTCATTAAAAGAGGCAAAAATCACCTCTTTTAATTGCTGTTAATAATCCACTGGATTATTCGCCCGGAAATTCAGCCATAAAACTTTCTGCTTTTTCTACCATTGACTTTGTTCCGACAAAGAAAGGTACACGTTGGTGCAATTTATTAGGCTTGATATCCAGAATGCGGTTTGCTCCATCACTGGCTTTTCCACCTGCTTGTTCCGCCAACAATGCAATTGGGTTGCATTCATATAGCAGACGCAGTTTTCCTGTTGGGTGGCTTGCTGTACTTGGATAAATATAGATCCCGCCTTTCAGCAGATTACGGTGGAAATCAGCAACTAAGGAGCCGACGTAGCGAGTGGTGTAAGGGCGTTGAGTTGCTTCGTCCTGCTCTTGGCAATATTTGATGTATTTTTTTACGCCCATCGGGAATTTAATGTAGTTCCCTTCATTGATCGAGTATATGTTGCCTTTTTCTGGGAACTGAACCTTCTCATGGCTCAGACAGAAAACACCAAGGGAAGGATCATAAGTAAAAGTATGGACGCCACAACCTGTGGTATATACCAGCATCGTGGATGAACCATAAACCACATACCCCGCAGCTACCTGCCGATTCCCTGGTTGCAGGAAATCTTCTTCAGTCACAGGCTGCCCGATTGGAGTAATGCGGTGGTAAATGGAGAAAATTGTCCCTACGGAAACGTTTACATCAATATTCGAAGAACCATCCAGAGGATCCATCAAAACAACATATTTGGCATTTTCTGCACGGTCGCCGTCAAAAATAACGATCTCATCTTCTTCTTCAGAAGCGATACCGGCAACTTCACCACGTGCTTTCAATGCCGCTTTGAGTTTTTCATTGGCATATAAGTCCAGTTTCATCTGAACTTCACCTTGAACATTGGATACGCCGCTAGTCCCTAAGATATCGACTAAACCCGCTTTGTTGATATCCCTATGAATGATTTTGGCACCCAATTTGATGGCAGACAGAAGTGCAGTCAGTTCACCTGTAGCATGAGGAAAGTCTTGCTGTTTTTCGACGATGAATTCGCCTAATGTTTTCATGACAAAGGCCTTGAATTTGATTATGGTTTTAGGAAGCGTGCTTCACTTTTGTGTTGCACTTATGCGCGGGCAGTTTAGCTAAAGAATGGAATCATTGATAGGCCATTGCATTTCTTATATTCGAATTGATGGTTAGAATAGTGATACAGTTCATGATATCGGATAGAAACAAATGCGCATTCATATTCTTGGCGTCTGTGGTACTTTCATGGGAGGACTCGCAATCCTCGCTCGTTCACTGGGTCATGAGGTCACTGGCTCTGATGCCAATGTGTATCCGCCAATGAGCACCTTGCTGGAAAAACAGGGGATCGAATTGATTCACGGTTATGATCCCGCACAGCTTGATCCTGCACCGGATATAGTGATCATCGGTAATGCTATGGTACGCGGCAATCCTTGTGTGGAAGCGGTATTGGATCGTGGCATACCTTATACTTCCGGCCCACAATGGCTGCATGACAACGTGCTGCCGGAGCGTTGGGTATTGGCAGTTGCGGGAACTCACGGCAAAACAACAACCGCGGGTATGCTGGCATGGATTCTGGAAGCTTGTGGTTATGAACCGGGGTTCCTCATTGGTGGGGTTCCGGGCAATTTTGAAGTTTCAGCACAACTTGGCGAAAGCCCGTTTTTTGTGATTGAAGCGGATGAATATGACAGTGCTTTTTTTGACAAACGTTCTAAATTTGTACATTACAGCCCTCGCACGCTGATCATGAACAATCTTGAATTTGATCATGCTGATATTTTCGAGGATCTGGCTGCCATTCAAAAACAATTCCATCATCTTGTCAGAGTTGTGCCTGGTACGGGCAAAATTCTCGTTCCTGATAATGATATCAACCTGAAACACGTACTTTCCATGGGATGCTGGAGCGAGC
This sequence comes from Xenorhabdus mauleonii, assembly GCF_900113945.1. GTDB lineage: Bacteria > Pseudomonadota > Gammaproteobacteria > Enterobacterales > Enterobacteriaceae > Xenorhabdus > Xenorhabdus mauleonii. The sequence goes on along the minus strand of NZ_FORG01000003.1, from coordinate 275,636 downwards.
TGGAACAGCTTGGTGAAACCGGAGACTGGCAGGCGAAAAAAATCAGTCAGGATAGTAGCCATTACCAAGTATTCCACCGTGGGGAATTGGTGGGTGAAGTGAGCTGGTCATTAGTCGGCGAGCACAATATGCATAATGGTCTGATTGCAATTGCCGCAGCCCATCATGTTGGCATATTGCCTGCGGATGCTTGCCTGGCACTGGGAAAATTCATTAATGCCCGCCGCCGCCTTGAGTTGCGTGGAGAAGTGAATGGCATCTCAGTTTATGATGATTTTGCTCATCACCCAACGGCCATTTTGGCGACATTGGAAGCACTGAGAAGTAAAGTCGGCGGTGTAACCCGCATTCTTGCTGTATTGGAACCACGTTCGAATACGATGAAAATGGGCATGAGCAAAAATGATATTGCACCTTCTATGGGGCGTGCAGATGAAGTTTTTCTCTATCAGCCGACCAATATGCCGTGGCAGGTTGTTGAAATTGCCGAGCAGTGTGTTCAACCAGCTCGCTGGAGTGCTGATATAGATGTGTTGGTACGGATGATTGTTGAAACAGCACAGCCGGGTGATCATATCTTGATTATGAGCAATGGCGGTTTTGACGGTATCCATGAAAAATTATTAACAGAGCTGGCCAAGAAAGCAGTGACTGTTTGATTGGATAATTCGTGCGGCTTTCATTAGCTTTATTATATAGACATGGAGGCTCGCTCCGATTGGGCGATCCTCCATGTTTATCTGCCGTCAGTTCCTTGTCACGTTGATGCGACTCAAAATCCATAGGAGACAGATGACAGAAAAGGGTTAAAGTTCTTGCTCAAATAAATTCAGGATTGCTTCATAGAGCTGTTTTGTCGTCAGGTTTTGCGCTGGCGTAGTAAAAATAGTGTCATCGCCCGCAATACTGCCCAAGATCCCTTCCGCTTTCCCCAATGAATCTAAAAGACGAGCAATTAACTGTGCCGCACCCGGACTGGTGCGTATCACTACAATGCTGTGGTTATAATCGACATCTAATACCAGATTTTTTAGTGGGCTGGTTGCCGTGGGGACACCCAATTCTGCCGGCAGGCAGTAAACCATTTCCATTTTGGCATTACGGGTTCGGACAGCACCAAATTTTGTCAGCATTCTGGAAACTTTAGATTGGTTGATATTTTCAAACCCTTCATCCTGAAGCGCTGAAACAATTTCACCTTGGGAGCTGAATTTTTCTTCTTTCAATAATGCCTTGAAAGCTTTTACCAAATCTTCCTGTTTCGAAGGAACACGCATATTTCACCATCGTTAGATCCGTTATGAGACGGATATTATGCAAAACAGTGAATTTTTATTCAAGAAAGAGCGGACAAAACTGGAATATAACCCAATGAATTCTAAGTTTCATTGCAGCGGAAAGGGCGTGGCAAATGCGCCGGCACCCATTTGGCCGTTTAAAGGGGATGGATAGAACATAATTGCTGATGTTGGACATATTGTTTCATTAACGTTGTTTAATTAATGTCCGAATATAGACGTATTTATTTTTATTGGCTCTCTTTGTTTATAAAGCCTGCACATAAAGTCGATATGGTAAATGTATTGTTAATTAAATGGTGTTGTTTGAAATTGAAGGGAAGAGTAAGGTAGTTGGCTAATTAATTAATGATATAACGGGAATAATTATCAAAAAAGTGTCCGTTATCTCATTAACAGATAAGCCTTTTGTCTAGAATAAAACAACTTTGGTGTTCCATCATCAAGCCATTAGGTGGATAATCTAGCTGTTAACAGATTGTTTTTAATACGTAGTGATGAACGAGATGAGAGTCCTCTTTATCATTGTGGTTTTGATGGAAAGAGTGAAATAACTCTCTTAACCAGACAAATTTAAGTTTTTTACAGCACTTATTTTAAGGAGTATCAGGATGAAAGTTGCAGTTCTCGGTGCAGCCGGTGGTATTGGTCAAGCCCTCGCCCTTCTACTTAAAACCCAGCTTCCTTCAGGTTCAGAGCTTTCCTTGTATGACATTGCTCCGGTAACTCCAGGCGTAGCCGCCGATTTGAGCCATATCCCAACGGATGTCAAAATTGCTGGTTTTGCAGGTGAAGATGCAACCCCTGCACTGGTAGGCGCTGATGTTGTGTTGATTTCTGCGGGCGTAGCGCGTAAACCTGGCATGGATCGTTCTGATCTGTTCAACATCAATGCAGGGATCATTCGTAATCTGGTTCAGCAAGTTGCGAAAACATGTCCTAAAGCATTAATCGGCATTATCACAAACCCAGTGAATACCACCGTGGCAATCGCGGCTGAAGTTCTGAAAAAAGAAGGTGTTTACGATAAAAACCGTCTGTTTGGCGTGACGACTCTGGATGTTATCCGCTCTAATACTTTCGTGGCTGAGCTGAAAGGCAAAAACCCACAAGAAATGGAAGTGACTGTTATCGGCGGGCATTCTGGCGTGACTATTCTGCCACTGCTGTCTCAAGTTCCGGGTGTCAGCTTCTCTGATGAAGAAGTTGCAGCATTGACCAAACGTATTCAAAACGCGGGTACTGAAGTGGTTGAAGCAAAAGCCGGTGGCGGATCTGCAACTCTGTCTATGGGGCAAGCCGCAGCACGTTTTGGCCTGTCTCTGGTTCGTGGCCTGCAAGGCGAAAGCAATGTTATCGAATTCAGCTACGTGGAAGGTGACGGAAAATATGCCCGTTTCTTCGCTCAGCCTATTCGTCTAGGTAAAAATGGTATTGAAGAACGTTTAGATATTGGTCAGTTAAGTGCTTTTGAAGAGAATGCATTAAATGACATGCTTGATGTTCTGAAGGCAGATATTGCATTAGGCGAAAAATTCATTAATGGTTAATTTATTTAATTCGTAATTTATTAATATACGAATTAAGCTAAATATATTAGATAACTTAAACCGCTAGTTATTTTTTAACTAGCGGTTTTTTTAATAATTAAATCGATAGCTAATTATTTTTTTTATTTCGAATCTTTCTTTCTAATAATTCTCCAGTATGAGGATTGAAATAACGGCTTGGCCATATTTCAGATGGATGTAATTCTAAATAATTCGCTATTATCCATTCTCCCTTGGGCCACGGGCGAGAAAGAGTATTCGCCAAAGTTGATGAACTTAACCCAGCCTCACGAGACACTGCTGCCAGTGTAGTCCCACGTTTACGTAAAGCGGCAATAATATCAGCAGGATGCCAATCCGATTTCATAGAAATCATTTTTTTAATCCTTTCCTATTAAATTTGAAGCCACATTAGTGGTATAACTAAAGTGTTAGTGTGAAATTAATAACGAACACGGATCTGTTATTAAGAAAATAAAATAACATTATTTTTTCTAAAAATATTTCTAATTTTTTCTTAATAACTTCTTTTTTGAACTTGGTTACAAAAATAGAGAAACATTATGAAAAAAGAGTGGTATACGGCAATGGAGTTGACCGGTGTAGGCGAGTTACCTAGATCACCACAAGGAGTTAATGCCAGGGCAAAACGTGAAGAATGGTTGAGGCAAAAACGAACGGGTGTTCAAGGCAGGGCAATTGAATACCATTATTCTTGTTTTCCAGAATCAACTTTGGCGGCTTTAGAACTTCATGAAATGTCACCAGAATATCAGGTTCAGAAACAAGATCCTCTCTCTATTTGGGTGAGTGCATTTAATTTACTGACAGAGGAAGAAAAGGAGGTAATTACCGAAGTGATATTGCGTGATGGAATAAGAAGTTTTTTGGAAAAAATCACAGCAACCTAAGGCAGCTTTTGAAAAGCCAAATGTCCAATATTTGGCTTTCTCTTCACTGTCCTGATACAAAGCGAGGAGCAAGAGATGAAAAAAGAATGGTATTCTGCAAAGGAACTCATCGGCCTCGCAGGGCTGCCATCATCTCCCCAAGGAGTGAACCTGATGGCAAGACGCGAAGGTTGGGAACAACGCCGTAAGCGTGGGGTACAAGGGAAAGCACTCGAATATAATGTCAGCAGTTTGCCTGAAGAAGTTTTGAATGTCCTGACAGTCAGCGAAAGCTCAGTTGAATACTACCGGAATAAACGACAGGACCCATTTATGATTTGGGTGGAGGCTTATTATCAGCTAACCAAATCTGAGAGGGAACGAATGGTAAAATTTATCTTGAGAAAAGGGCTGTCCAGTCTTGTTCAATACGTCGGAATTCAAGATATTGAAATTAAAGATATTGAAAATAAAAACGGTATCCCAGATTGAATTATCTGGGATACCGATTGGCGTCGCTCAAGAAAGTCGTTGTACCGCGACATGGGCCAAACCAACCAAGGCCGCCTTATATGGAGAATCATCCAACACTTGCAACGCTGAAATAGCTTTATCGGCTTCTTCCTCCGCCCGTTGGCGGGTGTATTCAAGCGAACCACACTGTTTCATTGTTGCCAGTACGGTATCCAGTAAATGGCGGCCGTTTCCTTTCTCAATGGCATTGCGTATTAATGCAGATTGCTCGGGGGTACCGTGGTTCATGGCATGCAGGAGCGGCAGCGTTGGCTTGCCTTCGTTCAGGTCATCCCCTGTGTTCTTGCCGAGCGTGTTGTTATCAGAATCATAATCCAGCAGATCATCGATTAATTGGAATGCAGTGCCAAGGTAGCGGCCGTAGTCGCGCAGGGCGATTTCTTGCTCGGTAGAGGCACTGGCCAGAATGGCTGCTGAATGGGCGGCAACTTCAAACAGGCGAGCTGTCTTACTGTAAATGACCCGCATATAATCGTCTTCTGAAATGTCAGGATCATTACAGTTCATCAACTGCATCACTTCACCTTCAGCAATGACATTTGTTGCGTCAGACATCAGTTTCAATACGCGCATGGAATCAAGATCTGTCATCATTTGAAATGAGCGCGTATAGATAAAATCACCAACGAGAACGCTGGCAGCATTACCATAAATAGCGTTGGCTGTTTCCTTGCCGCGACGCATGTCAGATTCATCAACGACATCGTCATGCAGTAATGTTGCGGTGTGGATAAACTCAATCAATGCCGCAACTTTGACGTGTTTTTCACTGTCACAATGAAGCGCTTTACCCGCCAGTACCGCAATCATCGGGCGAATACGTTTACCACCGCCACTAATAATGTAGTAGCCGAGTTGATTGATTAGCGCAACATCCGAATTTAATTGGTTAAGAATGGTTTCATTAACCGCGGCCATATCGTCAGCGGTAAGTTTTATTATCGATTCTAAATTCATGTTTTGGCTTTTAACTCTGATTCAGAGCAGTGCTCATTAAATTAGCATATCAACAGATATTACGATGTATCGATTGTACTTGAAAAACAGCTTAAATAAATGACAATCGAAAAACTCCGTTTTTTTCTCATCTGTTCTAATTCTGCACTTGTCTTCCAAGTGGTTTTTGCGTAGAATTCGCGCCCTATTGTGAATATTTTATAGCGCACTCTGGATGAATTTTAGGGGGTGCGCGGAAAGCGGAGTTTATATGTACGCGGTTTTCCAAAGTGGTGGTAAACAACACCGAGTAAGCGAAGGTCAAACTATTCGCTTGGAAAAACTGGACATCGCAACAGGTGAAACTGTTGAGTTTGACCAGGTACTGATGGTCGCTAATGGCGAAGACATCAAAATCGGCGCTCCAGTAGTTGAAGGCGTTAAAGTTAAAGCTGAAGTTGTTGCTCACGGTCGTGGCGAGAAAATTAAAATTGTTAAGTTTCGTCGTCGTAAACACAGCCGTAAGCAGCAGGGCCACCGTCAGTGGTTCACTGATGTTAAAATCACTGGCATCGCTTAAGATCTTAGGAGAGCAGATAAATGGCACACAAAAAGGCTGGCGGCTCGACTCGTAACGGTCGCGATTCTGAAAGCAAACGTCTGGGTGTAAAACGTTTTGGCGGTGAGTCTATCCTGGCTGGTAGCATCATCGTTCGTCAACGTGGTACTAAATTCCACGCTGGCAACAACGTAGGCTGTGGCCGTGACCACACCCTGTTCGCATTAGCTGACGGGAAAGTTAAATTCGAAGTTAAAGGTCCAAAAAACCGTAAGTTCATCAGCATCGAAGCTGAATAAGTTTTTTGAATCTTAATCGAATCGGAAGCCCTGCAATGTGTGTTGCGGGGCTTTTTATATTCTGGATTACGCCATCTCTGGGTACTGCCATCCAGCTTTACAGTGGCTATCCTACGGAGAAATAAGATGAAATTTGTAGATGAAGCCAGAATACTGGTTGTAGCGGGAGATGGTGGCAATGGTTGCGTCAGCTTCCGTCGTGAGAAATATATTCCAAAAGGTGGGCCAGACGGCGGTGATGGCGGAGATGGTGGTGACGTCTATCTGTTGGCTGATGAAAACCTAAATACATTGATTGACTACCGTTTTGAAAAGTCCTTCCGTGCAGAACGTGGTCAAAATGGACAAAGCCGCGATTGTACCGGCAAACGTGGTCAGGACATCACCATCAAGGTTCCGGTCGGAACTCGTGTGCGTGATGTTGCCACAGGGGAGATATTGGGTGACATGTTGCGCCATGAACAGCGTTTTATGGTGGCAAAAGGGGGCTTCCACGGCCTTGGCAATACCCGCTTCAAATCCTCTGTGAACCGTGCTCCTCGCCAAAGAACGATGGGTACGCCAGGTGAAAGCCGCGAACTGATGCTGGAGTTGATGCTTCTTGCTGATGTGGGCATGTTGGGCATGCCAAATGCCGGCAAATCTACCTTTATCCGCGCTGTTTCGGCAGCAAAACCGAAAGTCGCCGATTATCCATTTACAACACTGGTACCAAGCCTTGGTGTTGTGCGCATGGATAATGAACAGAGCTTTGTGGTCGCTGATATTCCTGGTTTGATTGAAGGGGCAGCAGAAGGCGCTGGTTTGGGTATTCGCTTCCTGAAACATTTGGAGCGCTGCCGCGTATTGTTGCACTTAATTGACTTGTGCCCGATCGATGAATCTGATCCGGTTGAGAATGCTCGTATCATCATCAAAGAGCTGCACAAGTACAGTGAAAAACTGGCAGAGAAACCGCGTTGGCTGGTGTTCAACAAAGTTGATCTCACTGATCCAGAAGAAGCCAAACAACGGGCCAAGGCCATTGCTGATGAGCTGGGTTGGGAAGGCGATTATTATATGATTTCTGCGGTGAACCGTCAGGGCGTAAAAGAGCTTTGCTGGGATATCATGGAATTCATGAAGGCGCAGCCTCGTAGCCAGGAAACCTCGGAAGAAGCTCAACCTGAGAAAGTTGAGTTCATGTGGGATGATTACCATAAGGAACAGTTGGAGCAGTCATCTGAGGATGAAGATGATGATTGGGACGACGACTGGGACGAAGGCGATGATGAAGGCGTTGAGTTTATTTATAAACGTTAACCTGTAAAAACATCGAATATGATAAAAGGGCGCTCAAGATAGCGCCCTTTTGTTATCTAATCATTTCTGATTAATTATTTTTATATAATGATTTATATAAATTATTTTCGAAGCGGGTCAGAGGAACACGACGGGTTCGGAAATCTTCAGGAACGATAGAATAAGCGGAAACAAATTGGACGAAAGCAATTTTCTGCCCGCTGGCTGCAGTCATAAACCCTGCAAGATTATAAACGCCCTGCAACGAGCCTGTTTTGGCAAATACTTTGCCATCAAGGCCGGCTTCATGCAGACCTGGGCGGTAAGTTAAGGTGCCGTCATGTCCTGATTGGGGCAGCATTGAAATAAAATCCAATTCATTATCATGCTGGGCAATAAATTGTAATATTTCCATCATGGTTGTGGGTGAAATGAGATTGTGGCGTGAAAGGCCGGAGCCATCCACCATCACCGTGTTACCTAAATTAATGCCGGCTTTCTGCCTCAAAATCTGACGAACCGCATCAGAGCCAGTACGCCATGTACCCGGAACGTTATAATAGCGATGGCCGAGGGTACGGAAAATCGTATCGGCAATCATATTATCTGACTTTTTCAGCATGATTTTCAGCATATTATCCAGTGGCACTGATTGGTTCAATGCGAGGATTTTTTGCGGATGCTGGGGGGTAGCTTGGCGTCTTATATGGCCTTTTAATTCAATGCCTGCAATACGCAGTTCATTTTTCAGAATATTGCCCGCATAACTGGCACCATTCTGAATGGCGAAAGCTAATGGGAATGAATCATCGCGCTGTACCATGCAGCCGGTAAGGGTATATCGATTTAAATCACCAACCGTAACATCAAGCTCACAGTATTTTGCTTCCGCAGAGCCTTTGGCCAATGTCTTTACTTCACTGAATACACTGACAGGGTAAAAAGAGGGCACTCGAACAAATGCCATTTCGTTGGGTTGTTCTGCGCTATGCAGTGAAACTGAAAAACAGTTTTTATCAACAATGGCAGCAGTAGGTGGGGAACTAAAACACTGGGTCATGTCATTCCATACCCATCCCGGTGCTTTATCATGGCTGGCGAAGATAGAAGTATCAATGATGAGATCGCCATCAATCTGCTCTATGCCAGATTGCTTCAATTTTTCAACCATACTGCGCAACTGGGTACGTGTCAGCATAGGGTCGCCGACAAAACGTGCGGTTAAATTACCTTCTAATGTGCCATCTAAGACATTCGCGTCACTTTCCAGTGTTGTTACAAAATGGTAGTCCTTACCAAGCTGAAGCAAAGCTGCCAAGGCGGTCACAACTTTTTGCGTGCTGGCCGGTAGCGCCAGTTTATGTCCTTGATAATCAAGAATAGGGCTGTTTGAGCCAACTTTTTGGGCAATAAATGAAAAACTCGTTCCCGTAGGTAAATGTTGGCCAATTTCTTCAATTGAAGAGGCATTTACACTGGAAATGCTCAGGCTCAAACTGAGCATACAAGCTATTCTGCTGGTAATTTTTAAAAGAGCCATAGTTCTCGCGTATGAAGGTGGATGGATTTCAAGAATATTTGTATTAATAATACTAAGGTGCAATTCAGGGAAAAGTAAACGATGATCCATCATCAACTCTACGTTAGAATGATAGATTAGCAGGTGAAATATGTACGTGAACTTCAGGTAATGCTGAGTTTACACTCCTTTTATTGTCTGGAAGCCCGCCTGATAAGGTGTGCTCATTGTGCTGTTATTGCAAAAAAATCAGGAAGATGTGGTTTTGGGCTTAGGATTGATTTAGAGGTTTGATAAATGAAACAAATTCCGATGACGGTACGTGGCGCGGATAAATTGCGCGAAGAATTAGAATATTTGAAAAATGTACGTCGCCCTCAGATTATTACTGCAATCGCTGATGCGCGTGAGCATGGTGATTTGAAAGAGAACGCAGAATATCATGCCGCTCGTGAGCAACAGGGTTTCTGTGAAGGCCGCATTCAGGAAATTGAGGCTAAACTTTCTAATGCACAGGTGATTGATGTGACGAAAATGACCAATAATGGTCGGGTTATTTTCGGGGCAACGGTAAAGGTAATGAATGTTGACTCAGATGAAGAGCAAACTTACCGTATCGTGGGTGACGACGAAGCGAACATCAAAGAAAACCTTCTTTCTGTTAACTCACCGATTGCTCGTGGATTGATTGGTAAAGAAGTGGATGATGTTGTCGTGATTGCCACGCCTGGCGGCCAAGTGGAATACGAAGTATTGAGCGTGGATTATATTTAACAAATACCATGGTCATCAGCCATTCCACTCATTGGTTGATATGAAAAAAGGCCAAATTTGGCCTTTTTTATCAAGGTAAAATAGATATGGCATTTTTGTATAAGTATGCCGAGGTTATTTAGGTAGACTAATTTTGCGCTCTTGTGATGGACGGTAGAGAACGAGCATTTTTCCAATGATTTGCACATTATGTGCACCAGTTTCACGAACAATCGCTTCCGCGATCAAAGTTTTGATTTCACGGTCTTCGCCTGCAACTTTGACTTTGATAAGCTCGTGATGTGAAAGAGTTTGTTCGATTTCAGCCAATACACCTTCGGTCAGACCGTTGTTGCCTATCATAACGACAGGCTTTAGTGAATGAGCAAGGCTTTTCAGATATTGGACTTGTTTCTTGTTAAGAGTCATCGTTTTTTTGCTTAATTGGGATTGAAAACGACGTATTCTACCGCCATCTCATATCTATCACCATAAAAGTGTGGTGTGGTTTGATGAGAGAACGCAAAAATAAGGTTCTCGAATTAGTATAATTGGAAAGAACAATGGCCAATAAAAAACGCTCAGCAAGCTCAAGTCGCTGGTTACAAGAACATTTTAGTGATAAATATGTTCTTCAGGCGCAGAAAAAAGGGCTTCGCTCTCGCGCTTGGTTTAAACTTGATGAGATACAGCAAAGCGACAAAATCTTTAAACCGGGCATGACCGTTGTTGATTTAGGCGCTGCCCCGGGTGGGTGGTCTCAATACGTAGTCAGTCAGATTGGTAATAACGGGCGAATTATTGCTTGTGATCTTTTACCAATGGATCCGATAGTTGGGGTCGATTTCCTTCAAGGGGATTTTCGTGATGAGCTTGTATTGAAAACATTGCTTGAAAGAGTTGGTGATAATAAAGTCCAGGTCGTCATGTCGGATATGGCTCCCAATATGAGTGGGACCCCCGCGGTCGATATTCCCCGATCCATGTATCTGGTTGAGTTAGCGTTGGATATGTGTCGTGATGTGCTGGCCCCTGGGGGTAGTTTTATCGTCAAAGTGTTTCAGGGAGAGGGCTTTGATGAGTACCTGAGGGAAATTCGCTCCCTTTTTACGAAGATAAAAGTTCGTAAACCAGAAGCTTCGCGGGCACGATCACGTGAAGTATACATTGTAGCGACAGGGCTGAAAGTATAGTACCCTGACTACTATTTGTTAACACAGTTGTAATATGAGGTTAATCCCTTGAGTGACATGGCGAAAAACCTGATTCTCTGGTTAGTCATCGCAGTTGTCTTGATGTTATTGTTCCAGAGCTTCGGTCCCAGCGATTCTAGCGGTCGTAGGGTGGATTACTCTAATTTCATCAATGAGATATCGCAGAATCAAGTAAGCGAAGTACGTATTTCGGGTCGTGACATTGATTTCACTAAGAAAGACAACGGTGGAAAATACAGCACTTATATGCCGATTCAGGATGAAAAGCTGCTGGATACCCTGCTCAATAAACAGGTAAAAGTTGTTGGTGAACCACCAGAGCAACAAGGCCTGTTGGCGACCCTCTTTATTTCATGGTTCCCAATGCTACTGCTGATCGGCGTCTGGATCTTCTTTATGCGCCAAATGCAAGGTGGTGGCGGTAAAGGGGCGATGTCTTTCGGCAAAAGCAAAGCCCGAATGTTAACCGAAGATCAGATCAAAACCACGTTTGCCGATGTTGCTGGCTGTGACGAAGCAAAAGAAGAAGTCGGTGAATTGGTTGAATATCTGCGCGAGCCAGGCCGTTTCCAAAAATTGGGCGGCAAGATCCCGAAAGGTATCTTAATGGTTGGTCCTCCAGGTACCGGTAAAACGTTGCTGGCGAAAGCTATTGCAGGTGAAGCGAAAGTCCCGTTCTTCACCATATCCGGTTCTGACTTCGTTGAAATGTTTGTTGGTGTGGGTGCTTCCCGCGTTCGTGATATGTTCGAACAGGCTAAGAAAGCAGCACCTTGCATTATCTTTATTGACGAAATCGATGCGGTAGGCCGTCAGCGTGGCGCTGGTCTCGGTGGTGGTCATGATGAACGTGAACAAACCCTGAACCAGATGCTGGTTGAGATGGATGGTTTCGAAGGTAACGAAGGTATCATCGTTATTGCAGCAACCAACCGCCCTGATGTTCTGGATCCTGCATTACTGCGTCCAGGCCGTTTTGACCGTCAAGTTGTTGTTGGTCTGCCTGATGTTCGTGGCCGCGAACAGATCCTGAAAGTCCACATGCGCCGTATCCCTCTGGATACTGATATCGATGCATCTATCATTGCCCGTGGTACACCTGGCTTCTCCGGCGCGGATTTAGCTAACTTGGTGAATGAAGCGGCTCTGTTTGCTGCACGTGGCAACAAGCGCGTTGTTTCTATGGTTGAGTTCGAAAAAGCCAAAGATAAGATCATGATGGGTGCGGAACGCCGCTCAATGGTAATGACGGAGGAACAGAAAGAATCCACCGCATATCATGAAGCTGGGCACGCGATCATCGGTCGTTTGGTTCCAGAACACGACCCGGTTCACAAGGTCACTATTATTCCTCGTGGCCGCGCATTGGGTGTAACTTTCTTCTTGCCGGAAGGCGATCAAATCAGCGCAAGCCGCCAGAAACTGGAAAGCCAGATTTCAACTTTATACGGCGGGCGTTTGGCGGAAGAAATTATCTATGGTGTAGATAATGTTTCTACAGGCGCGTCTAACGACATTAAAGTGGCAACATCCATTGCACGTAACATGGTAACGCAGTGGGGCTTCTCAGAAAAACTGGGGCCATTGCTGTACGCAGAAGAAGAGGGTGAAGTTTTCCTCGGTCGTTCAGTGGCTAAAGCGAAGCATATGTCTGAAGATACAGCTCGCTTAATTGATCAGGAAGTGAAAGCTCTCATTGATCGCAACTATATCCGTGCTCGCCAGATCCTGACGGATAACATGGATATTCTTCACGCAATGAAAGACGCGTTGATGAAGTATGAAACTATTGATGCCCCACAAATTGATGACCTGATGAACCGCGTAACTGTGCGTCCACCAGCAGGTTGGGAAGGCGATAGTAACGGTGGCAATAGCAATAACCGTCAAACTCCATCATCACCGAAACAGACTGTGAAACCTGCGGATGATAATCCAACTGCATAATGTAGTTAATCAGGCTATTCAAATACAGAACCGTTATTAATGGCGGTTCTGAGTCTCTTGAAAGACTGTACTCTAAAACCCCAGGTTCGCCTGGGGTTTTGACATTAAGGCACCCTAAACGATGAAACTGACAGTCAGAGGCAGTGTCCTCGACCTTTCCTTCCCACAAGTGATGGGAATTTTGAACGTTACCCCCGATTCTTTCTCTGATGGTGGAACCTATAACACCTTTGATACAGCGTTAAGGCACGCAGCTAAAATGATCGAGGAAGGGGCAACGATTATTGATGTGGGGGGCGAATCAACACGTCCAGGTGCAGATGATGTGAGTGATCAGGAAGAGCTGGATCGCGTTGTTCCCGTGATTGAGGCACTGACACAGCGTTTTGATGCCTGGGTTTCTGTGGATACATCCAAGGCTGCTGTGATTCGTGAATCCGCCAATGCCGGAGCGCATATTATTAACGACATCCGTGCATTACAGGAACCGGGGGCTCTCACTGCTGCGGCACAGACTGGATTGCCAATTTGTTTGATGCATATGCAGGGACAACCTCGTACAATGCAGGCCGAGCCTGACTATGATGATGTTTTGACTGAAGTTAAGGCATTCCTGATACAGCAAATAGAGCTTTGCGTTGCCGCGGGTATCACAAAAAATAACCTGATCCTTGATCCTGGATTCGGTTTTGGTAAGAACTTATCGCATAATTACCAGCTATTGGCTCATCTGCAAGAATTCCATGACTTGGGATTGCCTATTTTGGCGGGAATGTCACGTAAATCTATGATCGGTCAATTGATTAACGTTCCACCGAAAGAGCGAGTAGCCGGAAGCGTTGCTTGTGCTGTGATTGCAGCCATGCAAGGAGCTCAGATTATCCGCGTGCATGATGTAAAAGAAACCGTTCAGGCAATGAAAATTGTACAGGCAACTTTGTCTTCTCAAAAAAACATTGTTCTCTAAAAAAACATTGTCCGCCTAAAATACGATGCCAGAAAAAGCATGCCGTAAGCAAAGAATAAGTTCAGCAAAGGAAAAAGAAATTTATGAGTAACCGTAAATATTTTGGTACTGATGGTATACGTGGCAAGGTAGGTAATACCCCAATTACCCCAGACTTCGTATTGAAACTGGGTTGGGCTGCGGGAAAAGTACTGGCGCGCCATGGTTCTCGCAAAATTATCATTGGTAAAGATACTCGAATTTCAGGTTATATGCTGGAATCTGCATTGGAAGCTGGGCTGGCGGCGGCGGGTTTATCTGCCTCTTTCACGGGGCCAATGCCGACACCTGCTGTGGCATATCTGACACGTACTTTCCGCGCAGAAGCCGGAATTGTTATCTCCGCATCCCATAATCCTTACTATGACAACGGCATTAAATTTTTCTCCATTGATGGGACAAAGCTGCCTGATGATGTTGAAGAAGCAATTGAAGCCGAAATGGAAAAACCATTGACCTGCGTCGAATCGGCTGAATTGGGCCGTGCCAATCGTATCGTCGATGCAGCAGGCCGCTACATTGAATTTTGTAAAGGTACTTTCCCCAGCGAGCAGAACCTCAATGGGCTGAAAATTGTACTGGATTGCGCCAATGGGGCGACTTACCACATTGCGCCAAATGTTCTCAGAGAGTTGGGCGCAAATGTTATTACCATCGGTTGTGAACCAAATGGCATTAACATCAATGAAGAGTGCGGCGCAACAGATGTCCGTCTATTGCAAGAGCGCGTACTGGAAGAGCAGGCGGACGTAGGCCTGGCATTTGATGGCGATGGTGATCGCATCATTATGGTTGACCATCTGGGCCACAAGGTCGATGGTGACCAAATCCTCTACATCATTGCGCGTGAAGCATTGAGACAAGGGCAATTGCGCGGCGGTGCTGTCGGCACATTGATGAGTAATATGGGGCTGGAATTAGCGTTGAAACAGCTCGGTATTCCATTTGAGCGAGCGAAAGTGGGTGATCGCTATGTGCTGGAAAAATTGCAGGAAAAAGGCTGGCGTTTGGGCGCTGAAAACTCAGGCCACGTAATTTTACTGGATAAAACGACAACGGGTGACGGCATTGTTGCCGGATTGCAAGTGCTGAGTGCAATGGTACGCAATAATATGAGCTTGCATGACCTGTGCAGCGGAATGAAATTGTTGCCGCAGATCTTGGTTAATGTTCGCTTTGCGGGCAAGACAGATCCTTTGCAATCTGAATCAGTACTTGAAGCCGTTAAATCTGTTGAGACTGAATTGGATGGGCGCGGTCGTGTTTTATTGCGTAAATCGGGTACAGAGCCATTGATTCGTGTCATGGTTGAAGGCGAAGACGAAGAATTGGTCACTGCACTGGCACACCGCATTGCTGATGCCGTGAAAAAAATAGGTTAATTTGTTGATTTTTTCCGCGATCAGCAGCAGTATTTAAAATTAACCTTGCTTGTCTGAAATGCTTTGGTTAGTATTCACACCCGCTCAATCAGTTAATTTTTCTAATTTTGGGCGGGTGATGCAAGTTAACGTCGCTACGAATTTGTGGAAATCCCCACGAGGAAATGGGTACAACATATGTATGAAGCTCTTTTAGGTATATTCTTGCTAGTTGGTATCGGGCTAATTGCTCTGGTTCTGCTACAGCAGGGTAAAGGTGCTGATATGGGTGCTTCTTTCGGTGCGGGTGGATCTAACACACTGTTTGGTTCATCGGGCTCTGGTAACTTTATGACCCGTATGACAGCCATTCTCGCAACGCTATTCATCGTTATCAGTTTGATTCTTGGTAACATGACCAGCAATAAGACGGGAACGAGCAGTAAATGGGATAATCTGTCTGAACCAGCGAAAGTTGAAACACAATCAGAAGTTCCGACAGCGCATGAAAAGCCAAATAGTGATATCCCACAGTAATATTCAGTAAAAAATTTAAATAGGGTTGTTGGTTTAGATAGTTAGTTATGATTAAGCATTTTAGTTGTAGTTAACCCTTAAAGTAACAGTCCTGTAAAATCAGTGCCGAGGTGGTGAAATTGGTATACACGCTACCTTGAGGTGGTAGTGCCTAAACAACGGGCGTACGGGTTCAAGTCCCGTCCTCGGCACCATAAATCTAGAAACTTGCGTTTTTAGTATTATCAGCGTAAGATTTGCCACGTTTTCGAACGCGGGATGGAGCAGCATGGTAGCTCGTCGGGCTCATAACCCGAAGGTCGTCGGTTCAAATCCGGCTCCCGCAACCACTTCTTAACAACAAGTACCTTTTCCAGAGTAGTCATTCAGCAACCTTAAGACATCGATCCTAATTTGCAAAGTTGCTTTGAAAGGTATAGAAAGAAGCTGGTTGAGACCACTGGCAGTAAATAGGGTCCAGTTGCATAAAGCCCCGAGTGTCGGGGTTTTTTGTTATTTGACAGCAGAACTACTGGGCTAATATAGCCCTTTTTTTATGTCTTGGGGGTGGGCTTGTCCACATTAGAGCAAAAATTAACAGAGATGATTTCAGCACCAGTTGAAGCTTTGGGCTTTGAATTAGTGGGCCTGGAGTTTATTCGCGCACGAGTATCAACTTTGCGGGTCTATATCGATAGTGAAGAAGGTATCACTGTTGATAATTGTGCTGATGTTAGCCACCAGGTCAGTGCAGTGCTTGATGTTGAAGATCCGATTTCGGTGCTTTATAACCTGGAAATATCTTCGCCGGGGCTTGAGCGTCCACTATTTAAGGCTGAACATTATCAGCGTTTCGTAGGGGAAGAAGTCAGTTTGGTTTTACGCATGGCAATGCAGAACCGCCGCAAATGGCAAGGTATCATCAAGGCTGTTGATGGTGAAATGATTACGGTTACGGTGGATGGAAAAGACGAAGTGTTCGCACTGAGCAACATCCAGAAAGCGAACCTGGTACCCCACTTTTAAAGTTCGGATGAGGCAACTAGGATGAATAAAGAAATTCTGGCTGTTGTGGAAGCGGTTTCTAATGAAAAATCTCTCCCTCGCGAAAAAATCTTCGAAGCATTAGAGATTGCACTGGCGACAGCCACCAAGAAAAAATATGAACAGGAAATCGATGTCCGCGTTTGTATTGATCGTAAATCTGGTGATTTCGACACATTCCGCCGTTGGTTAGTGGTTGAAGAAGTCACCCTGCCAACTCGTGAAATCACGCTGGATGCAGCAAAATATGAAGACCCAGAAATTGATCTGGGTGGTTATATTGAAGACCAAATTGAATCAGTAACTTTTGACCGCATTACAACCCAGACAGCGAAACAGGTAATCGTACAGAAAGTACGTGAAGCTGAACGAGCGATGGTCGTTGAGCAATTCCGTGAGCAGCAAGGTGAAATTGTGACTGCTCAGGTCAAAAAAGTGAACCGTGAAAATATTACACTGGACTTGGGTAATAACGCAGAAGCGGTTATTTTACGTGAAGATATGTTGCCACGGGAAAACTTCCGCCCGGGTGACCGTGTGCGTGGTGTACTGTATGATGTTCGCCCTGAAGCACGTGGTGCACAGCTTTTCATCACTCGCTCTCGTCCTGAGATGCTGGTCGAGCTGTTCCGTATCGAAGTACCTGAAATCGGCGAAGAGATTATTGAGATCAAAGCGGCCGCCCGTGATCCAGGTTCCCGTGCTAAGATCGCTGTAAAAACCAATGACAAGCGTATTGATCCAGTTGGTGCGTGTGTTGGTATGCGTGGTGCAAGGGTACAGGCTGTTTCCAGCGAACTGGGCGGTGAGAGAATTGACATTGTGCTGTGGGATGATAACCCTGCGCAGTTTGTCATTAATGCAATGGCTCCGGCGGATGTCGCATCTATCGTAGTAGATGAAGACAACTGCACAATGGATGTTGCTGTTGAAAACAGCAATCTTGCTCAGGCGATTGGCCGTAATGGTCAAAACGTTCGTCTGGCGGCACAACTATTGAAAAAGCATCGTGGTGATGATTCATGGGAACTGAATGTCATGACTGCGGAAGAGCTGCAAGCGAAACATCAAGCAGAAGCTCATGCTTCTATTGATACCTTTACTAAGCATCTCGACATTGATGAAGATTTCGCCACCGTATTGGTCGAGGAAGGTTTCTCTACTCTGGAAGAATTGGCTTATGTGCCAATCAATGAACTTCTGGCGGTAGAAGGTCTTGATGAGGAAACCGTTGAAGTTCTTCGTGAACGTGCAAAAGCGGCCTTGACTACGCTGGAACTGGCTCAAAAAGAGAGTCTTGGTGATCAGCAACCTGCCGAAGATTTATTGAATCTGCCTGGCATGGAACGTACTTTGGCGTTTAACCTGGCTGCCCGTGGCATCTGCACTCTGGAAGATCTTGCCGAGCAGGGTATCGACGACTTATCTGACATCGAAGGACTGAATGATGAGAAAGCAGGAGAACTCATTATGGCGGCCCGTAATATCTGTTGGTTTGGCGATGATGCATAAATAAACTGTAGCAGGAAGGAACAGAATGACAGAGGTAACCGTAAAATTACTGGCAGAAGAGATCCAGACATCGGTAGAGCGTCTAATCCAGCAATTTTCTGATGCTGGCATTCAGAAAACCGCAACTGACTCTGTTTCCCAGAAAGAAAAAGAATCTTTGCTGGCTCACTTGAACCGCGAACAAGGTGGTTCTGGCGGCCAGCCAGGTAAATTAACACTACAGCGTAAAACGCGTAGTACATTGAACGTCCCTGGCACCGGTGGCAAAAGTAAATCGGTAGCGATTGAAGTCCGCAAAAAGCGCACATATGTAAACCGCGATGTGATTGAAGAATCTAAAGCGGAAGAACAGGCGAAGCGTGAAGCGGAAGAGCAAGCTCGGCGCGAGGCAGAAGAGAAGGCGCGGCTTGAAGCTGAAGCGAAAAAACTCGCGGAAGAGCAAGCTAAACGCGAAGCTGAAGAAAAAGCGAAGCGTGAAGCTGAAGTGAGCGCTCAACGTGAAGCAGAAGAAAAAGCCAAGCGCGTAGAGGCTGAATTGTCTCACCGTAAGGCGGCGGAAAAAGAAAAAGTGACTAAGCAACATACCGAAAACAAATCAAAACCAGTTCAGAATGATTCTGCCGCGCTAAATGAAAAAGCGCGCCGTGAAGCTGAAGCAGCAGATTTAAAACGCAAAGCTGAAGAAGAAATGCGCCGTAAGGTTGAAGCTGAAGCGAAACGTGTTGCAGAAGAGGCTCGCCGGATGGCAGAAGAGAACCAAGAAAAATGGTCTAATGATTCTGATTCTAGTGACAACAGTGATTACCATGTAACTACTTCCCGTTACGCTCGTGATGCGGAAGACGAAAATGACGCCAAGGTTGAAGGCGATCGCCGTTCCCGCTCCCGCGGAGGCAAAGCTACCCGCCAGAAGAAGAATAACAAACATTCTGAATCTAAAGCTGACCGCGAAGAAGCACGCGCTGTAGGCCGTACTAAAGGTAAGCAGCGTAAAACCAGCACATTGCAGCAAAGCTTTACCAAACCTGTCGTGGCGGTTAACCGTGATGTTGTGATTGGTGAAACAATTACAGTTGCAGAACTGGCTAACAAAATGGCTGTTAAAGGCTCCCAAGTCATCAAGACCATGATGAAAATGGGCGCAATGGTAACGATCAACCAAGTTATCGATCAAGAAACTGCGCAAGTTGTTGCCGAAGAAATGGGGCACAAAGTTATCCTGCGTCGTGAAAACGAGCTGGAAGAAGCGCTGATGAGCGATCGTGATACAGGTGAAACTCAAGCAGAATCCCGTGCACCGGTAGTGACCATCATGGGTCACGTTGACCACGGTAAAACCTCTCTGCTGGACTACATCCGTTCCACCAAAGTGGCTTCTGGAGAAGCTGGCGGGATTACCCAGCACATTGGTGCATATCATGTGAAAACTGAAAAAGGCATGATCACCTTCCTGGATACTCCGGGCCATGCTGCGTTTACTTCAATGCGTGCTCGTGGTGCACAGGCAACGGATATCGTGGTTCTGGTTGTCGCTGCGGATGACGGCGTCATGCCTCAGACGATAGAAGCTATCCAGCATGCGAAGGCTGCAAATGTTCCTGTTGTTGTTGCAGTGAACAAAATTGATAAGCCAGAAGCTGATCCTGATCGCGTTAAGAACGAACTGTCTCAGTACGGCGTCATTTCTGAAGAATGGGGCGGCGAGACTCAGTTCATCAACGTTTCTGCTAAAGCAGGTATCGGTATTGATGAACTGCTGGAAGCGATTCTGCTTCAGGCTGAAGTTCTTGAGCTGCAAGCAGTGCGTACCGGCATGGCGAACGGTGTGGTTATCGAATCCTTCTTGGATAAAGGCCGTGGCCCAGTTGCAACCATTCTGGTTCAGTCAGGTACTCTGAACAAAGGCGACATCGTTCTGTGTGGCTTCGAATATGGCCGTATCCGCGCGATGCGTAATGAACTTGGCCGCGAAGTGACTTCGGCTGGCCCATCTATCCCAGTGGAAATTTTGGGTCTGTCCAATGTTCCGTCTGCAGGTGATGAAGCGACTGTTGTTCGTGACGAGAAAAAAGCGCGTGAAGTGGCCCTGTACCGTCAAGGTAAATTCCGTGAAGTGAAACTGGCTCGCCAGCAGAAATCTAAACTGGAAAACATGTTTGCTAACATGGAAGAAGGTAAAGCATCTGAACTGAACATCGTCCTGAAAACTGACGTTCAGGGTACATGTGAAGCAATTTCTGATTCACTGATGAAACTGTCTACCGATGAAGTGAAAGTTAAAATTATCGGTTCTGGCGTGGGTGGTATCACTGAAACTGATGCAACTCTGGCTGCAGCATCCAATGCAATCATTCTGGGCTTCAACGTTCGTGCTGACGCTTCTGCACGCCGTGTCATCGAGAACGAAAGTCTGGATCTGCGTTACTACTCCGTTATCTATAGCTTGATTGACGAAATCAAACAGGCGATGAGCGGTATGCTGGCACCAGAATTCAAACAGCAGATCATGGGACTTGCTGAAGTACGTGACGTATTTAAGTCACCGAAATTTGGTGCAATCGCAGGTTGTATGGTGACTGAAGGTAACATCAAACGTAATAACCCTATCCGTGTATTGCGTGATAACGTGGTGATTTACGAAGGTGAACTGGAATCCCTGCGCCGCTTTAAGGATGACGTTAACGAAGTCCGCAATGGTATGGAATGTGGTATCGGTGTGAAGAACTACAATGATGTTCGCGTTGGCGACATGATTGAAGTCTTTGAAGTGATTGAAGTTAAACGCTCCATCGATTAATACCACCATCTATCCAATAGATTTATTCCATTCTTGGGGGGCTTAATGCCCCCCAAAATGTCAGGAGATACAACAATGGCAAGAGAATATAGTCGTACTCAGCGCGTTGCACAGGAAATGCAAAAAGAGATTGCCATCATCTTACAGCGTGAAGTCAAAGATCCGCGTATCGGTATGGCGACTGTCTCTGGTGTTGAGGTTTCCCGTGACCTGGCCTACGCTAAGGTATTCGTAACCTTTTTGAATGTACTGGTAGACGGTCACGATGCATCTCAGGTTAACGAAGGCATCAAGGCATTGAACGAAGCATCAGGTTTCATTCGTTCCCTGTTGGGGAAAGCGATGCGCCTGCGAATTGTTCCTGAGCTGACGTTTTCTTATGACAGTTCCCTGGTGGAAGGGATGCGCATGTCGAACCTAGTTAGCAACGTTGTAAAAAATGATGAACAACGTCGGGTTTCTACGGATCGCAATGAGGAAAAGTGATGGGACGCCGTCGTAGAGGCCGTGCAATAAACGGTGTACTGTTGCTGGATAAGCCACAGGAAATTTCCTCCAATGATGCGTTACAGAAAGTCAGGCGGATTTTTAATGCCAGCAAGGCAGGTCATACAGGCGCGCTAGATCCACTGGCGACAGGCATGCTCCCGATTTGCCTTGGTGAAGCAACCAAATTTTCCCAATTTTTGCTGGATTCTGACAAACGCTACCGGGTGATTGCACGCTTGGGGCAGCGTACAGATACTTCGGATTCACATGGCTCTGTCATTAGTGAACGTGAAGTACAAATTACCCAAGCGCAGCTTGATGCCGCTCTGGATACATTCCGTGGTGATACCATGCAGGTTCCTTCAATGTATTCAGCTCTGAAACATCAAGGGAAGCCGCTGTATGAATATGCCCGCCAAGGCATTGAAATTGAGCGGGAAGCTCGCCCAATTACTGTTTATGAATTGCAGTTCATTCGCTGGGAAGGGAATGAGCTGGAATTGGAAATTCACTGCTCAAAGGGAACATACATCCGTACCATCATTGATGACTTGGGTGAACTTTTGGGCTGTGGTGCTCATGTTATTTATCTGCGCCGCCTGCAAGTGGCTAACTATCCCAACCAGCGGATGGTGACACTGGAGCAGTTGCTTGAGCTAAAACAACAGGCTGAAGATCAAGAAATTGAAGCAGGGGAATTGCTTGATCCATTGCTGCTGCCAATGGATACTGCCGTTGCACATTTTCCGCTGATCCATCTGCCATCCATAGTTGCATCATATTTTAAGCAGGGACAACCAGTCAGAAGCGGGCATGATTTGCCTACAGGTGAATGGGTACGCGTTGCCGAAGGGGATGAAAATAAATTCATCGGTATCGCTGTCATTGACCAAGATGGGATGATTGCGCCACGCCGTTTGGTTGTTGAAGCTGAAATTGAGTAATGTTCATTAATTAATTTGATATTAATTAATGATATAGCAGATGAGAAATTTTAAGCAGGTAAATTGTATCGAAGTCGGGAATGGCGGCGATTGTGCTGTCTTGCGCTTCATCTATTTGCAGCGTAGAATACCGCGTCTGTCTACTGAGTAGCTGAATTAGAGATCGGCGCTCGTCATTTTAAAAAACTACATATTTGGAGTTATACTATGTCTCTAAGTACTACTGCAAAAGCGCAGATTGTTGTTGATTTCGGCCGTTGCGCGAACGACAGTGGTTCCAGCGAAGTTCAGGTTGCCCTTCTGACCGCTGACATCAACAAATTGCAAGGTCACTTTTCTGAGCACAAAAAAGATCATCACAGCCGTCGTGGTCTGCTGAAAAAAGTTGCACGCCGCCGTAAGCTGCTGAACTACCTGAAGCGCAAAGATTTGGCTCGCTACACTGCGCTGATTGAGCGTCTGGGTCTGCGTCGCTAATCGACAAGTTTCAGAGGAAAGGGGCCAAATTGGGCCCCTTTTCTTCTAGAAAATTGAACCTCTTCCGCTACAGTGACTCGCGCGGCTAATGAGAGTCCTTAATGGCTTGAGCACTGTCATTAGTCGTGAGGGTGTAGCAAGAAGATATAATCCATTGTTGCTGAGATTGAGAATCGGCAACACTAACAAAGGTAAATAATTTTGCTGAATCCGATTGTTCGTAAATTCCAGTATGGTCAACACACTGTGACCATCGAAACCGGCATGATGGCTCGTCAAGCGACAGCAGCCGTTATGGTAAATATGGATGACACGGCGGTATTTGTTACCGTTGTCGGCCAGAAAAAAATGAAACCAGGTCAGGATTTCTTTCCACTGACCGTAAATTATCAAGAGCGTACTTACGCTGCGGGTCGTATCCCTGGAAGCTTCTTCCGTCGTGAAGGCCGCCCTGGTGAAGGCGAAACATTAGTTGCCCGTCTGATTGACCGTCCTCTGCGTCCCCTGTTCCCAGAAGGTTTCCTGAACGAAGTTCAGATCATCGCGACCGTGGTTTCTGTTAACCCACAGGTTAACCCTGATATCGTTGCTATGATTGGTGCATCTGCTGCACTGGCATTGTCTGGCATTCCATTCAATGGCCCAATCGGTGCTGCCCGCGTTGGTTATATCAACGACCAGTATGTGCTGAACCCAACAAGTGATGAGCTTAAGCACAGCCGTTTGGACTTGGTGGTTGCAGGTACTGAAGGTGCAGTTCTGATGGTTGAATCCGAAGCAGAACTGTTGACTGAAGAGCAAATGCTGGGTGCGGTTGTATTTGGTCATGAGCAACAGCAGATTGTGATTAATAACATTAATTCTTTGGCTGCTGAAGCAGGGAAAGATAAATGGGATTGGTCTCCAGAGCCTGTTAACCAATCACTGCATGATCGTGTTGCAGAATTGGCTGAAAGCCGTCTGGGCGATGCTTACCGCATTACTGAAAAACAAGAGCGCTATGCTCAAGTTGATATCATCAAAGAAGAAGTTTCTGCAATTATCGTGGCAGAATCGGCGGAAAAAGGCGTTGAGTTAGAAGAATCAGAAGTTCTTGATGTTCTGTCTGCGCTGGAAAAAAATGTTGTTCGTGGTCGTGTTCTGCGTGGTGAGCCACGTATTGACGGTCGCGAAAAAGACATGGTACGTGCTCTGGATGTCCGTACTGGCGTATTGCCACGTACTCACGGTTCATCCTTGTTCACCCGTGGTGAAACACAGGCATTGGTTGCTGCAACGCTGGGTACAGAGCGTGACGCTCAAGTTATCGATGAACTGATGGGCGAGCGTACAGATCGCTTCTTGTTCCACTATAACTTCCCTCCATATTCTGTTGGTGAAACAGGCATGGTTGGTTCACCAAAACGTCGTGAAATTGGTCACGGCCGTCTGGCGAAACGTGGTGTACTGGCAGTGATGCCAAACGCTAACGAATTCCCATACACCGTGCGTGTCGTATCTGAAATCACTGAATCCAACGGTTCTTCTTCCATGGCTTCCGTTTGTGGCGCGTCATTGGCACTGATGGATGCTGGCGTACCAATTAAAGCCGCTGTAGCGGGTATCGCTATGGGTCTGGTTAAAGAAGGCGATAACTTTGTTGTTCTGTCTGATATTCTGGGTGATGAAGATCATCTGGGCGACATGGACTTTAAAGTTGCAGGTAGCCGTGATGGTATCAGCGCATTGCAGATGGACATCAAAATTGAAGGCATTACCCGTGAAATCATGCAGGTTGCTCTGAATCAGGCTAAAGGTGCTCGTTTGCACATCCTGAGCGTGATGGAACAAGCTATCGAAAGCCCACGTAATGACATCTCTGAATTTGCTCCACGCATTCACACCATCAAGATCAATCCAGACAAGATCAAAGATGTGATCGGTAAAGGTGGTTCAGTGATCCGTGCACTGACCGAAGAAACCGGCACTACCATTGAAATTGAAGATGATGGTACGGTGAAGATTGCCGCAACTGATGGCGACAAAGCACGTCATGCTATCAGCCGCATTGAAGAAATTACGGCTGAAGTTGAAGTTGGCCGCATCTATTCCGGTAAAGTAACCCGTATTGTTGACTTTGGTGCATTTGTTGCCATTGGCGGTGGAAAAGAAGGTCTGGTACACATTTCTCAGATCGCAGACAAGCGTGTAGAAAAAGTGACTGACTACCTGCAACTGGGCCAGGAAGTACCTGTTAAGGTATTGGAAATCGATCGTCAGGGTCGTATCCGCCTGAGCATGAAAGAAGCAGTATCTACTACCGATGAAGAGCCAAAAGCACCAGAATCATCAGTAGAATAAATTTGACGTAAAGAGCGGCGTCCTGTAAAAAGGGCGCCGTTTGTTCCCAAAATATTTTCCGAATTGTAACCCATGAAATGATTACTGGCGGAAAACAAAGGGAAAGTCAATTTTGGGCAGGATGCCTGAAATTTACAATGTGGGTGGAGTAACAGGGCATTCTGATTAATGTCTGACTTCGGGAGTGGGAAATGAATTCTTTTCTGCGCTGGTGTTATGTTGCGGCTATTTTTCTCCTTGTGGGATGTGGCAGCACTGGGTGGCGTAAAAATGAAGTTATTGCTATTCCGTTACAGCCAACATTGCAACAAGAGGTTATCTTGGCTCGTATGGAGCAAATACTTGCGAGTCGCTCACTTACGGAAGATGAGTACGCACAGCTTTTATATGAGCGAGGTGTGCTGTATGATAGTCTCGGGCTGAGGGCACTGGCACAGAATGATTTTTCGGTGGCTTTGTCTATTCGCCCTGATATTCCTGAGATTTTTAATTATCTGGGAATTTATTTTACGCAGGCAGGCAATTTTGATTCTGCCTATGAAGCGTTTGATTCTGTTTTAGAGCTTGATCCAACTTACAACTACGCGCGAATGAATCGCGGCATTGCTCTGTATTACGGCGGCCGCTATCGATTGGCGCAGGATGATCTGCAGGCGTTTTATCAAGACGATCCAAATGATCCCTTCCGTTCGTTGTGGTTGTACCTTGTGGAAGAAAAAATTGATCCTAAGGTTGCAATGACTAACTTGTCACATCGTATTGACAAAGCGAACCGGGGGCTATGGGGCTGGAATATCGTTGAATTCTATTTGGGCAAAATCAGTGAGAAAACATTGATGGAGCGTTTGAAACAGAGTTCAACAGATAACACTTCGCTCGCTGAGCATCTCAGTGAAACTGACTTCTATTTAGGTAAGCATTACCTAAGTCTGGGGGATGAGGATAGCGCATCTGCGTTATTCAAGCTGACGGTAGCTAACAACGTTCATAACTTTGTTGAGCACCGCTATGCATTGTTGGAATTGGCATTATTGGGCCAAAGACAAGATGACTTATCGGAATCGAACCAACAATAGCTGACGAACATTTTCACGACAGATTTTAAAGTCCACACCTTCAAGGGTGAGGGCTTGTTTGTTCGTTTAATAACATAATTTGAGCCAGTTCACATTTTAAATGAAAATGACAGAAATTCTTTTCACTGTGTTATGTAGACTGGCCGCCACGATTAATGAGGCACCATTACATGACCACTGAGACTGAAATCTCTTTTGCTGATTTAGGATTATCGGCACCTATTCTTTCTGCACTGGGAGACATGGGCTACGAAAAGCCTTCTCCTATTCAACAACAGTGTATTCCTCACCTGCTGAATGGCCGTGACGTATTGGGCATGGCACAGACTGGTAGTGGTAAAACTGCGGCATTCAGTTTGCCTTTGCTGCATAACATTGATGCTGAACTTAAAGCTCCACAGATCCTTGTGTTGGCACCAACCCGTGAACTGGCGGTACAGGTTGCTGAAGCATGTTCAGATTTTTCCAAACACATGCGTAATGTGAATGTTGTCGCTCTTTATGGTGGACAGCGTTACGACGTTCAATTGCGTGCCCTGCGCCAGGGGCCACAAGTTGTGGTAGGAACACCAGGCCGTTTGCTTGACCATCTGAAACGCGGAACTTTGGATCTGTCCAACCTGAAAGGTTTGGTATTGGATGAAGCCGACGAAATGTTGCGTATGGGCTTTATCGAAGATGTTGAAAACATCATGAGCCAAATCCCTGCTGAACACCAGACTGCGCTGTTCTCGGCAACTATGCCAGAAGCGATTCGCCGTATTACGCGTCGTTTCATGAATGATCCACAAGAAGTTCGCATTCAGAGCAGCGTTACAAACCGTCCTGACATTAGCCAGAGCTACTGGTCTGTTTACGGTATGCGCAAAAACGAAGCGCTGGTACGTTTCCTTGAAGCAGAAGATTTTGATGCTGCTATCATTTTCGTACGTACCAAAAATGCAACGCTGGAAGTGGCAGAAACGCTGGAGCGTAACGGCTATAACTCTGCGGCGCTGAATGGTGATATGAACCAGGCTTTGCGTGAGCAGACACTTGAGCGTTTGAAAGACGGCCGTTTGGATATTCTGATCGCGACAGACGTTGCTGCGCGTGGTCTGGATGTTGAGCGCATTAGCCTGGTTGTCAACTATGACATCCCAATGGATGCAGAATCTTATGTACACCGTATTGGTCGTACAGGCCGTGCAGGTCGCGCGGGTCGTGCTCTGTTGTTCGTTGAAAACCGTGAACGCCGTTTGCTGCGTAACATCGAACGCACGATGAAACTGACCATTCCAGAAGTTGAACTGCCGAATGCGGAACTGCTGGGCCAGCGTCGTCTGGAAAAATTTGCTACCAATGTCCAGCAACAACTGGAAAGCAGCGACTTGGATCAATACCGTGCCCTGTTGTCTAAATTGGGTACGCATGAAGAGCTGGACATGGAAACACTGGCCGCAGCCCTGCTGAAAATGGCACAAGGTGAGCGTCCATTGATCCTGCCACCAGATCCAGTCCGTCGTCCTCGCCGTGAATTCAACGACCGTGACGACCGTCGCCGTAACAGCAATGGTTTCGGTGAGCGTGATCGCGGTGACCGCGGTGATCGCAGTGACAGAGGTGATCGTCCACGCCGTGAACGTCGTGACGTGGGTGATATGGAACTGTACCGCATTGAAGTGGGCCGTGATGATGGTGTTGAAGTGCGTCACATCGTGGGTGCCATTGCGAATGAAGGCGATATCAGCAGCCGTTATATCGGCAATATCAAACTGTTTGCAACTCACTCTACGATTGAACTGCCAAAAGGAATGCCAGGCGAATTACTGTCTCACTTTACCCGTACTCGCATCCTGAACAAGCCTCTGAACATGCAGTTGATGGGCGATGCACAACCATTCGAACGCCGTGAGCGTCGTGGTGGTGGTGGCCGCAATGGAAACGGCAACGGTGGCAATGGTCATCGCCGTGACCGCGATAATGCTGGCAATGGCGGTCGTCGTTTTAACAACGAACGTCGTGGTGGCGGTGAGCGTGGTTCTTTCCGTGGTCGCAACAACGATGATTCCAATGGCGGAGCAACACGTCGCCGTCAGCAACAGCCACAAGGCAATGGTAACGTTTAATCCATCGTTTATTGTTGGCTGAGGCATCATACGTGCGTCAACAACACATAATATGTTGAAAGATTAAATTGAAATAAGCCCTTTCTCTGAACAGGAGAAAGGGCTTTCATTTTCTTGGATGGAATAGTAAGGTTTCCATGCAGGGATATTTTTTATCCGGCATCGTTCAAGTTGTAGCCTTGTTGGCTTCATCACTATGTTATGTTTGAAACGGTTATTTTCGAACCGGTTATTTTCAAACACTATTTTCTAAAACTGCAATTTCTTATAACTGCGCTCCAGATACTGTTTTTATAAATTTATCGCTATCGGTATCTATGCTGTTGATGGAGCTTCCCTTTGCCGTCGTACTGCAACTCGAACCCCATTGATTGGATTTAACTCAATTGATCTTGAAGGAAAATCAGAACCTCAAGCTGTGACGTGAAATTTGCATTCACTCGAGGTGTTCCCATGTTTAAGAAATATCGCCAGCCCCAGTCATTGTTAAATAACATTTTGACAGATCAAGAGAAAAATGACATTGCAGGTACGACGTTCAGAGATCGTTACCGCCATTTAGTGGCAACAAAAACCAATGATAAAATGATAAACACGGGGAAGTTTTGGAGGCGGAAACGGAACCTTTCCCTGCCAACATTATCAAAAACAAACCTTGATGAACTAAAGGCAAGATTAAATCCGTTAACGATAGAGGAGAGAGATTTCTACCGGCGGTTGTTAGGTGCTGATTTTTACGCTGTTCACGCGACAAATAGCCAAGATGTTATGAACCGCCAAGCAGATTTGGTTTTATTTTCCAGGAAAAAATTGATCGCAAAAAATATTCCATTTCCGGAAGAAAACACAAACCGCCATGATATAGACATGATTGCAAGTGACGATAATGTATTTTTCTCATTGGAAATTGGTCTTAAACCCAGCAAAAATCCGATAGATGGCAAAGGCAGCCGATTCGGAAATACGTTATATAAAATTCCTTTCACCAATTCTATTTTTGATTTTTCATCCATGGCTCTTTTGGATCTACTCACATTGGAGACCCCATCCTGTCAAATAGGCGGATTAAGTCGCGAGGGGCTGCGAACTCTAAGCATGCGTTTCTATTTATACAAACGCCATTCACTCTGCTTTTATAGCCGAAAAGATATTCTAAACGGACTGGCTTTATCAATTATAGAGGTAGCCAGAGAATTAAACGCGGAAGATCAAAAGGTTATTCTAAGTGCCAGTTCAGATGACGAATTTAACGACATTCTTCGCGGACTGTTTAGAGTCGAAATTAAAGTACCGAATATGGTGGGGGTGGTATTTGGGCAGTATTTTAGATTTCATTATGGAGCCCGTAGATAGAGGCACTCACGGGATGATAAGAAGCAATATCATTAAATGGTCGCCAATATGCGCAAACTGGCGTCAGTATGCGCCAGTTTGTAGTTATTAGTGGCCTTTAGGTCTTTTGGGGCTGGATTGCAATTTTTCTTTGATTTCGATATCTGAAAGTAAGCGCTCACCTTGATGAATCACCATTTTCTTTAGAATACATCTGAAACCACCATGAGTAACTTCCAGTAAAACACGCTCTTCTACAGAACACAGGCCTCCTTCACTTTGATCCAAAGGATGAATAACAACTCGATGGCTCCTGTCTAAAAGCCTTCTTAGCCCTTTACGGAAACCATGTTGATTAACTAATGTAGCCAACTGAGATGTTGCGTTATAAAAGTCACCAACCAGCAAACGTGAGGTACTGAAATTGCCTTTAATCTCTAGCTCTTTTTGTGTCTTAAGGTCTTTCAGAATCATGTGGTTTGTTTTTATTTTGAAATAAAAATCTGCCAAGAATATCTCCTTTGTTTAATTTAGCCCCAATTCTTCTTTCAGTGGCCGTAAATAGCGGCGACTGACCGGAATACGCTCATCATTACTTAGAACCAACTCAGCCTGACCACTTTCTCCGAAAACAATTTCCCGCAAATGGGTCATATTGACCAGATATTGACGGTGACTGCGGGTTAATGGCGTTCTGTTCTCCAGCGTTCTCAGCGTTAACTCAGTAAAACCTTCCTGCCCGCTGGTGCTCATTGCATACACACCACTCAAGCGAGAAGTGACATACAGGACATCATCCAACGGCACCAACCATATTCGGCTGTGCCCTGTACAAGGAATATATTTCAGGTGCTCATCTTCGCGCTGTAATTCCGCCAGATTTTGCTTTTGATAACCAGAGCGCAGCCGCTGCAATGTTTTGTCCAAACGTTCTTTTT
The DNA here is from genome assembly GCF_900113945.1 of Xenorhabdus mauleonii. Lineage (GTDB taxonomy): Bacteria > Pseudomonadota > Gammaproteobacteria > Enterobacterales > Enterobacteriaceae > Xenorhabdus > Xenorhabdus mauleonii. Next base: position 244,916 of record NZ_FORG01000003.1, on the reverse strand, counting down.
CCAGCGGCTTCAATAAATAATCAAATGCGTGCTCTTCAAAGGCCTGTATCGCATATTCATCGAATGCTGTCAGAAAAACAATATGAGGACGATGCTCAGGATCGAGCATACCGACCATTTCCAGCCCGGTAATGCGGGGCATTTGAATATCGAGGAAAACGACATCCGGTTTCAGTCGATGGATGGCGCCAATCGCTTCTACGGCGTTGGCACATTCACCAATGATTTGAATATCCGTTTCTTCTTCCAGTAGGCAATGTAGATTCTCGCGAGCCAGCGGCTCATCATCAACAATCAATACATTCATATTTACGCCGCCTTTTCAGCCTCTTTTTCTAATGGTAAACGTAAAATGACACGGGTAAATTCTTCTGATTGGCAATTAACACTGATGCCATACTGCTTACCATAACGAAGCTGTAAACGTTTATCTACCAGACTCATCCCAAGTCCATCTCCTGCTTGTTTGGGGCAATAAAGTCCCGCATTGTCTTCTATTTCCACTATGAGCAAACTGTCTTCCTGATAGGCTCTGATGGTAATTCTTCCTGTATCGAGCAACTGTGAAGTACCGTGTTTAATGGCATTCTCTACCATGGGTTGCAGGGAAAATGCTGGCAATTTTGCCGAGCGCAGGGATTCGGGTATCTCTATGGTGATTTGAAGATGCTCACGAAAACGGGCTTTCTCAATTTGTAAGTAAGCATTTACATGCTCTATTTCATTTTCCAGCGTGGCAATTTCTTCCGGTCGCTTCAAATTCTTACGGAAGAATGTTGAAATATACTGCACCAGTTGGCCTGCCTGCTGTTTATCCCGCCGGATCACTGCCTGTAATGTGTTTAGGGCATTAAATAAAAAGTGAGGATTCACTTGCGCGTGAAGCAGCTTCACCTCTGATTGCAGCAAAGACTGTTTATTACGTTCATACTGCCCGGCAAGAATTTGGGCAGAGAGCAAACTGGCAATTCCTTCACCCAGTGTGCGGTTGATTGAGCTGAATAAACGATTTTTAGCCTCGTAAAGTTTGATGCTGCCGATCACCTGCTGATTTTCTCCCCGTAAAGGGATCACTAGCGCGGAGCCAAGTTTACACGTTGGGTCAAGAGAGCAGCAGTAAGGCGTCTCATTACCATCAGCATACACGACTTCATTGTTTTCAATGGCTCGGCGGGATTGCTCCGAAGCAATGGGCGTGCCGGGCAAATGATGGTCGGAGCCAATACCGATAAACGCCAGTAATTTTTCTCTGTCCGTGATAGCAACGGCACCGATTTCCAATTCCTGATAAATGACTTTTGCTACACGCATACTGTTATCTTCATTGAATCCCTTACGCAGTATCCCCTCCGTGCAGACCGCGATTTTCAGCGCTTGGGCAGAAAAAGCGCTGGTATATTTTTCGAAAATAGCCCGTCTATCCAACAGAATGCGAATAAACATAGCCGAGCCAATACTATTGGCGATAATCATGGGGGCGGCGATATTTTTCACCAAACTCAGCGCTTCATCGAAAGGCGTTGCCAGTAGCAAAATAATGCCCATTTGGGCACATTCAGCGAAGAAAGTAACAATGGCGGCTGTCCACGGATTCAATAAATTATTAATTCTCCCGCGTTTCATCAGGTAATTATGTACCAGACCGCCCAATACGCCCTCGACAATAGTGGATACCATACAACTGAACGCTGTCATTCCTCCGAGGGAATAACGGTGTAACCCTCCGGTAAATCCTACCATTGCGCCTACCGTCGGCCCGCCGAGAAAGCCACCCAGTACTGCACCGATAGCACGGGTATTTGCGATTGAATCATTAACATTCAGCCCGAAATAGGTGCCCATAATGCAAAAAATGGAAAAAATAACGTAACACATCAACTTGTGAGGCAAGCGACCGGTCACTTGCAGCAAGGGGATGAATAGTGGTGTTTTACTCAGCAGCCAGGCGATCACCAGATAGACACACATCTGCTGCAGCAATAACAACACGAGGTTAAATTCGTACATATTTTTATTGAGTGATTAATATATTGATTCAGCCATTATCAAAGGTGGAATTTAGCCTCGTCAATAGGGCATTGCCTCACAGGGCGAGCAAGCCGTTAGTAGCAAATGGCCGGGGGGTAAATGATTGGCAATGAATTGAACAAGATTGAGTGGAGAGAAATTACCCGCCCGGATGGAGGCGGATAATTTCGTCAGTTATTTTCGCTAACCGCCAATAAACAGATTATTGCTTACAGGCAACATAATCGGTGACATCTTCGTCAATGATATGCGCGTATCCGTCGCTGATGTTCACTGAATAATGGGCATTTTTTCCTTTATCGTTAATTCCCGGTGTTGAAGTACGATAAGAGCGGCCTTGTGGCCAGCCGAATTGCTCATGAATTCTGTTTTCAGAATAGGCTTGGTACAGATTATGAAAATCGTCTTTTGTCGGGACAGTGGTGTTTGTCAGCCCGCAGAACCACTTGGCACCTGTATTCATGCGGCGTGGCCATATTTCACCGTACTCAGTAAAAATGGTTTCATGCCTGTGTTCCTGATTCTTTATCAGCTCGGCTTCCAGTACTGGACGTCTCAAAGTGATGCCATTAACGGTGATGGTGTCCGCCATATGTCCCCAAAAGTTTGCGACTGATACGTCGGGGCTGGTTGCAACCGTAAAAGTCGCATCTCTTGATTCGGATGAGACAGTGCCATCAGCCGAGATAGACATCGTCGTTTTTACCCCAAGTCCAAACGGATCGGCTACGCGGACAGAAAGTACACCTTGATCACCCGTATAATCTTGGGTTTCTCCAAGATCATCATTGAGCAATAGAGTTATTTTTTCACTGTGCTCTTGGCGGTTCAATGCTTTGATGGCCTTGATTCTGGTTGCTACATTTTTGACTGGCTGCCCGTGATTGAATGTCTGTATTTTCAGGGTAATTGGGTCGTCCCTTTTGGCCTTGTCGGCGCTCATCGTGATCGTCATTTTATCGGCAAGCCCTCTGACAGTGCCGTTTTTTCCGCCATCATGGGTGTAATTGCCTTGTTCGGCGCTCATTCCGGTATCAACAACCTTCGTATTTCCGATGATCCCAAGTGCATTCTGGGCCTGTACCGCAATCTCTTTCACCGTTCCTGCGTCTTCCAGAGTCAGGGTATAGTCAGGAAGTTTACCCGATTCAGTGATCGTATGGCCTTTGGTGATGTCAGTATGCCCTTTATTGCCCCATATATAGCGGGATTTATCTGTTGTATCGCCATGATTGGCGTTAAAGGTATAAGTGGCACTCAATTTCTGCCCCATTTCTAACTTACCAACGAGGGTCAGATTTTTGACAAGGGGGGCATCAGGATGCACGAACAAAATTTCAACGGGTTTGATGGTAATGCCATCGACTTGTGGCGTAATTTTCAGTACCCCGACTTTTTTACCCGCGACTAATTGGGATTCATAGATACCCGGCTGGGTTTCTTTCATGCTTTCAATCTTGGGCGCGTTGCCTTCCCCGCTTAATTCATTAGTGAGCAATTTGATATTCGAGGCAATACCGCTGATTGGTTTGTTATCCTTATTTTTCAACGTCAGGATCAAACGGGTGGTGGAATGACCATCCGCGGCCATCTCCGGATCTTTCGCGATGAAAGTCGATTGATTGACACTGATTTCTGCGGGAAGCACCTGAACTTGCATTTCCATTTGTTTGGAAGCATTACCGCGTTCATCATAAGCAATGGCACCGACGGTATAACTGTTATTGCCGTGATATTGGTATCTCGGCAGAGTCAGCAGATAGTGTGTACCGCCCTGATGAACGATTTCACCGCCGTTGGCAACCAGACTGGCTTTGTTCCATTGGATATTTTTAAATCCATACTTGCTGTTTACTGTAACATTCAGAGGCTTAGTCTCACCGTCATGGCCAATAACCAGATTGTCCATGGCTAAAGAGATCACTTCACGCTTGCGGTACTCCAGCACAATCTGATTATTGCGATCAACCAGATCATAGCGACTACCTTGCAGCGTGCGTTTAAACGTCACGGCCTGCGGATCAATCTGTTTTGACCACGGTGTACTGATTTCATAATTCAATTCCATATTGAACCGGGTTTCTCCGCTACCGGACATATCTTGCCTGCGGTCAACGCCGAAAGTCAGTAATGGAATAGGGGTATACTTGATTCCGGCGGTAAATGCAGCTGCGTTTTTACTGCGGTGATCTTTATTGATTAACCCAACCTCATCACCAAAGTATTGCTCATACACCAGCTTTCCACCGAGTTGTGGATATGCGGGTAAGTAACCTTGCGCTCTCAGATCGAATCCGTTGGCCGGACGCTCATCATAATCAGTCAGCAGGTGGGATTCTTTCCAATTACTCAGGCGAAAATAGCCGTTTGCACTCAGCTTCAGATAATTGCGGGCATATTCTGCACCGAGACCAAAGCGCGAGTTATCACCGGTGATATCATGATCGATAAAAACGTTATATCCCAACATCCAATCGTGGAATAAATGGCGTTTCCCGAAGCCAATATTGACGGTATTGCGCTTATCGATACGGCGTAATCCGAATTGGGTAAAAGTGATTTGGCCGGGAGTGTCATACAGGGGCAGCAACATATCAAATTGGCTGCCATTCAGGCGGCCGTGGTTATCGATATTGGCCTGTATACGTGCTGTACCATAGCGCCCCAACCAATCTTGAATTTGCTGGTTTGCTTCGCCGATAGCTAGATTGCTTAACTCCCCGGCAGCATTTTTCTCCGTATTTTCATTGGCTAACAAGCTGCCAACACGAGAAACGACTTCGGCCAAACGGCGGGGGTTTTCATCCGTTGCGGCTGCTTGTTCTGATGAGGAATAGTTGAAAGGCAGGAATTTATTCTTTCGAGGTTGTGGCACATCAATTTCACTGCCAGCCCCAAGTTTTATAAAAGGTTTATCAAAGACACGTTGTTGATTAATTTTTCTCAGATCATTCACTGTCAGCCCGTAACGTGCCGCGACGCTACCAACCGTTTCCCCGGATTTCAGAAGATAAGGCTCTGTTGGTATTGCCCACTCTCCATTTTTATTTTGAAAAATTGTGTGTGTTTTAGCCGCGGCGATAGAGGGAGTGAGTGCACTAGCAACTGGAAACGCAAGCTGGGTGAAAATGTTTACCCAAGCTACACGTTTCAGCAGGATTTGCTGGTTTTGCAACCACTGCTTATCGAATTTTTTGTTCATAATTGTAAACCTGTAACAATCAAAAAACATCAAGCGATAACCAGCATCAAACCTATCCATTTCAGGATATTACCTGTTGTTTATAGCTGGTCATGAGTCATGTAATCAGGAGGAACGACATCAGGTAATGACGGAATTAAAAATGACAACACGTCATTGCCCGATCAGAGATATCTCAAAGCAGTTAAAAAATTTTGTAGTATGGTAATGTCCAGACTATTGATCTGAATTTTGTTCTTTGAGAGGTTTTTTATTCCAGCATAAAATCATTTAACGATCAATATAACTTTTGTTATAAATCATTTTGAACAAATAAAAGAGTGGAGGAAAAAATAGGCTTGGTGGAATAAGATATTATATAAGAAATTAAAATATGTTTTATTTCATTAGTTAAGTAAAAACAAATAGTTATCATTTTCTTTTATATTATCTATATATCGTCAAACCAACCGGAATAAGATTTGTATAAAATATAAAAAAATATGATGTATTTACGCATTTTGTCGAGTCCTATTATTTCTCTCTTTTGTTTGTGTTTCCCTTTTCTTATTCCTGTCATCATTGATGCAATAATGTACAGTCATTAATCACATAACACTATTGCAATACTAATTTTTATCATAAATGGCTATTTGTAATTGATGAATTATTTTTCACAGATCAAAAAGTGATCTATTAATGGCGTTAAGAATTTATTATGTAAGGTTGGCACTACTGTTCATCATGCTTTACAACCAGTTAATATGTTTTTTGTGATTTAGATGTTGTTTATATCCTGCAAATTTGCATATAGGTCATATAATTAATAAGGCATAAATATTTTATGTCATAGGCCAAAAAATGATCGCAACAACATTATTAACAGATATTTTTCTGTCAGGGGAAATCTTATTGCTGCAAGAGTAATAGACACATCGATATTCTTATCAAGTTAGTATTTTGTTCAAACATAAAGTATGAAATTGGAGTAGTGCTGGGTTCGTTTTATTGGAGATTGTCATGAGAAAATACATCACACAAGACGAATGGACGCGTGTTTTTGCTGTATTAACATTAAATAATTCTGTAAATAAAGAACGCGATCAGTGTTTGTTATACTTAACCTATATTCATGGCCTGCGTGTGAGTGAGTTGACTGCATTAAAAGTCTCCGATATCGATATCACAGGAAGAAGCATTTATATAAAGCGATTAAAAAACGGTTTTTCGACGACACATCCCATCTCAACAACGGAAAGAAGCCTTATTTTAAAATGGTTGCAAGTCAGAAATTGCAACTCAGTATACCTGTCTTCTCCGTGGCTATTTCCTTCGCGCAAAGGAGGAAGATTATCCCGTCAGTGGGTACATGTATTAATGGGGCGGTATGGCGAAAAGGCGGGGTTATCCATCAAGTTGCACCCACATAAATTGCGGCATTCCTGCGGGTTCGAATTGGCTAACCAAGGGCTGGATACACGCCTTATTCAGGATTATCTGGGGCACCGAAATATACGTCATACCATGCATTATACTGCGAGTAATCCAGAACGCTTCCAGAAGGCCTGGCAGCGTAAGCAGAAGCTGAAAATAGAAGGTAATGCATACTTTATCTCTTAATGGCTGGCTTATATGAAAGATGGCTATTGCAGCCTCGACGCCATTCGAAACCATAGGGTATACGCTTTTCTTTACAATGATGCCAAATGCTGTTGGTAAATTACACCTAGCTTTTGGGCAACATAGCTTTTGGATAACATGGTTTATGAATAATACGGTTTTTGAATAACGCTATTTTTGAATAACACCATGTTTGGATAGAATAAATATTCGGTCAATTAATCAAAATTAAACCGGAGAGATCACTGTATCTATCCGGTTTTTTTATTTATTCCATCAAGGTATCGGAATATTATAAAACTGAATAAGATGATTTTTATACCGAGAGTTTTTATTTCTATATGCAATTATTGGTTTGTTATTATTATAGTATGTTATTTAAATTGAACTCAAACGCGAAATAAAATGAAGTCAAATAAGGTATAAATGCCCCTATATTCCCTAATGAAAATACAATGAAACCTTAATAACAAAAATGCTGGTTAGAATGGGTAATAAAGGAATGTCACACTCAAATATCTTAAAAAAATTAATATATAAAATATCATCGTTAATTGTTGTGAAATTTTAATGTGAAATTTTTCTTCATAATCGTTTGTTGATCTCGCCTTGAAGCTGCCATTCCATATCTTGCGCAAATCTATTTCTTGAAAAGAATGACATTAGCGTTAATATGTATTAATTGGTAATAATTAGATAACCAATAATTCTAGTTGATTATCATGATAACCAGATGTTTTAATTCAGCAATTAATTCGATTTTCTGCCTATTTCACTTCTCAATATCAGAAGAATATCAAAATTACTTAACTGATTTTTTGTTGTTTACTATTTCAAATTGACGTGATGATATATTAATCATTGTGGTTTTACGAAATATAATTCTGTAATTTGCATTTACCAGTGCTCCATTTAAGATTAATTATCTTATATATTATTTAAGGTGATATTTATAGCTAACATTCGGGCGATTTGCCGGATGGCTGCTAAAATTGAGGTGCGGTTAAGGTTTACACGCTTTAGTGTTGTGTTCGTGTACTTCAATGGGAAACTTTATTTTTTCAGTGATCAGGCGCACGGATTTCTAAAAAGAATCTTGCTTAGTAGTGTCACACTACGCCGTTATTTTTTACAACCCGTCAATTTTATAGAGAACCTTGACCTGACAGTATTCTTGGGGCTTACAGAACATAATGAAGAAAAGAACACTTTTCACAATATTGCTAATCATCTTCCTGATCGCGATGGCGGTGCTTTTTCACTCTAAAAATCAAGAGTTGTTATTGCAGGGAGAAGTTGATGCGCCAGAAGTCATCGTTGCTTCAAAAGCCTCTGGTCGGGTTACCCAGCTCCATGTTAATCGGGGTGATGATATTAAAGCCGGGCAACTGATGGTGAGTCTTGACAGCCCTGAACTGGCAGCCAAAGTTGCCGCCGCGCAGGCGGCCCGTGATCAGGTAAAGGCAAAACTCGAGTTGTCTTTGCATGGAACACGTGAAGAAAGTCTCCGCAATCTGGAATCCATTCTTGCACAAGCTCAATCGGAATATAAAAACGCACAACGTGAATATGAGCGCCTCAGTAATGTCTCGTCTAAAGGTTATGTCTCCGCCAGTCAGTTGGACAATGCGCGCAATGCGCGGGATATTGCCTATCAGAAAATGCAAGGGGCGAAAGCAGAGCTGGATGCCGGAAAAAATGGCGATCGCATTGAGTTGCGGCAACAGTATCGGGCTGCTTTGAATGAAGCGAGCGAAAAGCTGCAAGAATTGAAAATCCAGCACGATGATTTACAAGTCAAGGCGCCTGTTGATGGAGAAGTCGGGCCGTTGCCCGCAGAGGTTGGCCAGCTCTTTAATGCCAATAGCCCTCTGGCGACACTGGTTCGCATTCCGCAGGCTTATTTTGTCTATAACTTGCGCGAAGATATTCTGGCAAAAGTGCGCAAGGGCGACAAAATTGAACTGAGTGTACCAGCATTGGGCAATAAAAAAATTGAAGCGGAAATCCGTTATATCGCGCCAATGGGGGATTATGCGACCAAACGCGCAACCCGCGCGACGGGGGATTTTGACCTGAGAACGTTTGAGATCAGGTTATACCCATTGCAACCCATTGATGGATTACGTCCCGGCATGAGTGCCTTGTGGGTCTGGGATAAGTAAGGTGGCGGTCTGATGAACAAAAAAGCTGCATGGATCAGTTTCGAACAGGCATTTACACGAGAAGTCAGGGCTGCGCTTCGCAGCCCGATTTTTCACTGGCTGGGTTGGCTGTTTCCTTTGTTGCTGTTTATCCTCATCAATGCAAACTTTTCAGAAGGAACATTGTTAAACCTGCCCGTTTCAGTGGTGGATAATGATCAAAGTACGCTATCACGTACGTTGAGCCGTAATTTGAATGCCGCACCTCATGCGGATATCAAATATTATGATAATAGCTTGTCAAAATCTTTGGAGCGGCTGGGCAGTGCGCAGGATTATGCACTGCTGTATTTTCCTGAAAACTTTGAAAAAGACGCATTGAGCGGCAAACAGCCAACAGTGAGAATGTATTACAATGCGTTATTTTATGGGGCCGGCCGTTATTCCACCCAAGATTTCAGCGGGTTGATGGCGGAAGCAAATGCGAAATACCGTGCAATCATTGCGTCAGAAATCGGTCAGAAACTTCCTCCGCTGGCGAAAGCCACAATGTCTTATGACAGCTTGTTCAATGCCAGTGGCAGCTATATTTACTACCAACAATTTGCCGCGATCATCCACCTATTGCAGCTTTTTGTCGTGACATCGACCATTTATACGATGTCCAAAGACAAGCAGCTTCTGAAAACGAAATCGTTCGTAGGGGCATTATTGGGAAAACTGGTTCCTTATACCCTGATTTACACGTTGTTATTGATAGTCGAAATCACGGCAATGGTTGCTTTTTCTGATGCAAAAGTGACAGGCAACCCACTGTATATGCCGATTGTTGGGTTCTTCTATGTTATCGCGGCACAAAGCATCGGCTTGTTGCTGTTTACTTTTACCAGCAGTGCAATCACGGCTTACACCTTAATCGGGATGTTGGTCAGTATTGCAATGGCCTTTTCCGGCATGGTTGTACCTGAATTATCGATGGTATTACCGGCAAGGATCATTTCTAACCTTGAGCCATTGACGCACGCCTTGAATGCCATGTTCGACATCTTCCTGCGGGAAGTTTCACTGGGCGTTATCCTGCATGTTTGCCTGATATTGTCTATCTACCCGGCAGTCTGTGGGTTTTTAATCCGCAACCGTTTATGGGTACGATTAAACCAACCAGAAGGAGTTGCATGATGCCGGGTAATGAACAAGTCAATTGGAAGCTGTACTGGCAAACATTTCGCAATGTATTGTTGAGCATGCTGGAAAAACCCATGTGGCTATTGCTCATAGTTTCATTGGGCATAATGAGTTTGGTTTATGTTCGTCCTTCCCTATGGGATTTGCCGGTTGCGGTGATCGACCAGGACAATAGCCATGCGAGCCGGGCGCTGATTCGCCACATTGATTCGACGGCAAAAGTTGAAACCCGAAGCTATAGCAATCTAAATAACGCGCGTAGTGACATGTTGCAGCGAAAAATTTTCGCCATCATTATCATCCCCGTCAATTTTGAAAAGCGTCTGATTAATGGGCAAAATTTGACAGTGCCGGTGTACGGGGATGCCACGAACCGGCTTGCCAATGGGCAGATCCAACAGGATTTGGCGCTGGCTTATCAAGAGCTTTTATCTGAATACAACGGGGTATTGCTTTTGAAAGCAGGCTTTAGCGTGGAACAGGTAAAAATATTGCTGCAACCGATTAAGGGCGAAACCATTGGGTTATTTAATCCGGGAGTGAGTTATGCGGCGATAGTCTTTCCCGGTTTGCTGGTCATGTTGTTGCAGCATTCCTTATTGATTGCCTGTGTTCGCGTCAGCATTGCCGTACGAGGCGCTCCCAAGGGCAAGCCCCCCCTTCCTGTTTATTTGGGGGCGTTGTCTGCTTTGGTTCCCATCTGGCTGTTCTTATCCGTGATTTTCTTTGTCCTGTGGCCGTGGGTATTGGGATACCGGCAGGATGCGTCGATTCATATTGTGCTGCTGCTGACATTTCCATTCCTGCTGGCTGTGTTGGGATTGGGGAAATTGGTCACCGAGTGCTTGCGCAGTGTGGAAATGATTTACCTGACATTGGCTTTTATTACGACCCCCATTTTTTACATTTCAGGCACCATCTGGCCGATTCAATCGATGCCTGGTTGGGTAAAAGTGATTTCATCTTCTTTGCCATCCACTTGGGCGACAAAAGCGATCGCGGGAGTCAATCAGATGGGGATGCCGATATACAGTGTATTGCAGGATATTGGCATGATGCTGCTGCTTGGCGTGATATATATGTTCCTCGGCATTTTGATGGGAACGTTGCGTAACGGGGAAATGAGGGAAGTTACCCAGAGCATCAAACGCTTTTTTGCCAATAACAATAAACAGAAAACGCATACGGAGTAGTATTTTTCCCGCTGGTGGAGCTTTTTCTCCGTTAGTAGAAAAATAGCGAATATCAAAGTGGTTATCAGGGGAGTCGTTAACAGAGGAATCGTTAACAGTGGAAATAGTGTGTGCTATCCGGTCAGCCATGCGGCTATTTCCTATACTCCCGCATTTCCTGTACCCCGCAGTCCTTCACTGTATGTGTCAACGCCAAGAACAAACTTCCTGTGCCCATGCTCAAAAATTGTTTTAACTTTGTTTTGGCGCTTGCCGAAATGATTCAGACATCGATTTGGGCGTGGCAGGGATCTTCGTCCTTTAGAGCGAGGGGTATGTCAATCTGTAGACGTTTTGTTATGAGAGATTTATTATCGACTCTTGATGTAGGATCGGGAAATGTAGCAGGGTTTTGGCGGAATAGCGGATCGCTTTACACGAAAAGGAGGCCGCAGTGTTGAGTAATCGTTTGATAGTTCGGCAGAATGCCAATGAAAAAATCAGTTTCAGTGGTGATGCAAATGATTTCATCCTGATTGCTATCCGCAGAAAAGATCCTGATACACTGTTTTTTCAGCGTCACTTACGGATTGAAGGAAATACAGAATTGGGACTGCATGTGAAAAATCTGACGGATCTCATTGATATGAGATTTAGGCCATCCATTCTTCGCTTTGGTTTTTTACGTCTGGCTGAATTGATCAAAGCGGGACAGAAAGAGGGCGTTGATCAGCAAGATCGCGCATTATCGTCATGTTAATCAGGGTCGAAATTCCAGTCGATGCAATGGGGATTGACAGTTTATTGCGTCAATCTTTTGAGACATCGGCAGAAGCTGAGTTAGTTCAACAATTAAGAGAAGATGGCTTGTTGACACTGGGTATTGTTGCGACTGACGATGAAGGTCAAGTGATTGGTTATGCCGGCTTTACGCCAGTCGACATCAATGGCGAAGATCGTCAATGGGTTGGTCTCGCGCCATTGGCGGTGGCAGAACAATACCGTCATCGTGGGCTTGGTGAAAAATTGGTTTATGAAGGCTTAGATAGCCTGAATGAGTTTGGATATAGCGCAGTTGTTGTACTGGGAGAGCCGGAATATTACCTTCGTTTTGGCTTCAAGCCCGCCAGTGAATATCAGTTACATTGCCCGTGGCCTGATTGTGAGGAATATTTCCTGATTTATCCTTTGGCTGATTTCTCGCTGAAGGAATATCAAGGTCTGGTTACGTATCCAACTCAATTTGAGGCTCTCTGGTAGCCGTCTGAGTGATGATTGCTTGAGAACTCACTGAGTGAGTGAAAAACTTCTCAGATAAGCCAATTGCCATCAAGTAAGTCACTATACAGGGAGGCTGGTTCATGATCAGTCTCTCTTTTTGCTGCTTATTGAGCTGCTTCACACGGTACTCGGCTTTCGATGCCAGCCCCCGATCCTTAACCAAACATTGATAGACCAATGTCAATGGTCCCTTACCCCTGAGGGCTTTTGCGCCTTTCCCTGATTCATGTTGCATAAACCGACGAGAGATATCGGTAGTGATCCCGGTATAAACGGAACCGCTTTGTGTCCTGATTAGGTAAATATACCAATGGGAGTCTTTATTCATTATTTATTTTTAATAATTTATCACGATTTTATTGTGGATAAGGATTATCGATTATTCTGCTTAAGATTGAATTATCGATATCTTATCATGTAACCAGATGAATTATCTAAAAATATATATCATCAAACGAACGACGATAATTTATTTGTTCAAAATTACTGAAATAATATAGCAATAATTGCTAATTATCATTTTGGAAACAGGCGTATAACATGTACAACATCACGAGTTGATAAGCTCTATTTCAAGTATGAACAGAGGATCGAAAGATGAAAGTTGTAAAAAGTATCGTAGCTGTTTTAGCGTTAAGTGCTGTTTCATTTGGCTCATTGGCTGCTACAGAAGTTAAAGATGCTAAAGGCGACAAAATTGGTGTTGTCTCAGTTACTGGCGCAGAAACACTTGATACTCTGACGCAAAAGTTGTCCAAAAAAGCTGATGAAGCTGGGGCGAAATACTTCCGCATCGTTGCTGCTCATGGGCAAAATAACCTCAATGGTGTTGCTGAAATCTATAAATAATTTATAGTATTTCCGTACAACCCTCTTGGTGTATCTTGCTAAATTTAGAACACGAAGCCGGATAATATCCATTCGTGTTCTATAGCAGGTAAATAAAATAACGGTACGGAAATACATGGATTTAAGTAAAGAAATTTTAACTATCCGCCAGTATCTTGCTAAACAGCATGTCTTCACGCTTTGCACTTCTTCAACACAAGATTTATGGTGTGCCAGTTGTTTTTATGTCTTTGATGCTGATGGGATGGCATTCTGGTTTATGACTGAATCGGAAACCCGGCACGGTCAGATGATGCAAAACAATCCCATTGTTGCGGGTACTGTTGCAGGGCAAACACGCAACATTGCACAAATCAAAGGCATTCAATTCCGGGGCGAAGTCATTGCGTTGACAGGTGAAGCTGAAGCGACTGCCCGAAAGCGCTATTGCCGCCGGTTTCCGATCGCACTCAAGGCCAAATCTCCAATCTGGCAGCTCAATATCAATGAAATCAAAATGGTGAATAACACGCTGGGTTTTGGCAAAAAATTGCATTGGCAGCGTTGATGGCTCTGCCCGCCCAGTGAACGTAATGGGTTATTTTAAATAGTGAATAACCTGATTATGGCTACCCCGCCAGATTAACGAGGGATCATACAGTTTTTGCTCGAATTTCCCATCGACCACAACATGAAGATAATTGATGACCTCTTGTTGAGCTGCACTTAATTCACTGAGAACATAGCCTGTCCATAGCCAGATATCCTTATCTGGGCACTCTTCCTGAACACGTTTAACCAATTTCAGTATGCAAGGCACATTGCGAGGGTGCAGGGGATCTCCGCCAGATAATGATAAACCTTGCCGCTTAATGCGGCTGTCTTGCAAGTCAGTGATTATCTGATCTTCCATTGTCTGGGTGAAAGGCTGGCCTGAATCAAGCCGCCACGTGCTTTGGTTGTAACAGCCACGGCATTGATGCTCACAACCTGATACAAACAGCGTGCAACGGGTTCCGGGGCCATTGACGACATCAACCGGATAATATTGGTGATAATTCATGGCATCATCCTATTTCCCCATTGCCGAGATGCTTCACGCGGCGTTTCACTTCTTCTTGCTTGCCGGCGTTGAATGGGCGGGCATCGGGGCTGCCGAGATAGCCGCAAACCCGGCGAATCACTGAAACCTGGGCTGAGTCATGATTACCGCATTGGGGACAGGTGAATCCTTTGCTGGTACAGGCAAATTCTCCGGTAAATCCGCACAGATAACACTCATCAATTGGCGTGTTAGTACCATAGTAAGGCACGCGCGAATAGCTGTAGTCCCAGACATCTTCCAATGCTTTCAGGTTATGTTGCAGGTTGGGATACTCGCCGTAGCAAATAAAGCCCCCGTTTGCCAATGGAGGGTAAGGCGCTTCAAAATCCAGTTTATCGTAAGGATTGACCCGCTTTTCTACATCCAGATGGAAGCTGTTGGTGTAGTAGCCTTTATCGGTAACGCCCTGAATCACCCCAAATTCAGCCATGTCCAGACGGCAGAAACGGTCGCATAAATTCTCGCTTGGCGTGCTGTACAGACTGAATCCATAACCGGTTTCCTGTTTCCATTGCTCAACGGCCTTACGCAAATATTTAATGATAGCGATAGCTTTCTGCTGACGGCGTTCATCATCAAAAAGATGGATATGATTACCATATAACGCGTTTATCGTTTCGTGCAGGCCGATATAACCTAACGAAATAGAAGCCCGGCCATGTTTGAAAATCCCGGCAATATTGTCATCGGCCTTCAGGCGTACACCGCAGGCACCTTCCATATAAAGGATCGGAGCAACACGGGCTTTTGTATTTTCGAGGCGATCAATGCGGGTCATCAGCGCTTTTTTGGCGATAGACAGCCGTTGATCCAAAATTGACCAAAATTCCGCTTCCTGGCCTTTGGCTTCGAGTGCAATGCGGGGCAAATTCAGGCTGATAACGCCTAAATTATTGCGACCTTCGTGAATTTGCTGACCATTTTCTTCATAAGCGCTGAGAAAACTGCGACATCCCATCGGGGTTTTAAACGAACCTGTGACTTGGACGACTTGATCATAATTAAGAATATCGGGATACATGCGTTTACTGGCACACTCCAATGCCAATAATTTAATGTCATAGTGAGGATCGCCAAATCGATGATTCAACCCATCCCGAATGGCAAAAACCAGTTTAGGAAAAACGGCCGTCTTGCGGTTTTTCCCCAATCCGGCAATCCGGTTGCGCAGGATAGAAACTTGAATCAGGCGGGATTCTTTTGACGTCCCCAACCCAAGCCCAAAAGTAACAAATGGGGTTTGCCCATTGGCGGTATGGAGTGTATTCACCTCATACTCCAGAGATTGAAACGCGTCATAACACTCTTTTTCGGTGCGGGCATCTGCATAGGCAGCCGGATCTGCAATTTTCCATTCTTCGGCAATGGCGAGATGCTTGTCATAACTGGCTTTGACAAAGGGCGCGAGAACTTCATCAATGCGGTTAATCGTTGTACCACCATAAATATGGCTGGCAACTTGCGCGATAATCTGGGCGGTCACTGCGGTTGCTGTAGAAATGGATTTAGGTGGTTCAATCTCTGCATTGCCCATTTTAAAGCCGTTGGTCAGCATGCCTTGCAAATCGATCAACATGCAATTGAACATGGGGAAAAAAGGGGCGTAATCCAGATCATGATAGTGAATTTCGCCTTTTTCATGCGCCAGAACCACATCGTGTGGCAGCATGTGTTGCTTGGCATACTGCCTGGCGACGATCCCCGCCAATAAATCGCGTTGTGTTGGGATCACTTTGCTGTCTTTATTCGCATTTTCATTGAGCAGGGAGACATTATTTTGCTCGATCAAACCACGAATTTCCTGATCTAACCGATCATGCCATTTATCGGAATTCACAATAGGCTCCTCAATATGATATCCACAGGCGCAAATGACATGAGTGATCGCTTTTTGTGGGGTGTGGATAATCTTGTGTATAAATACCATATATGGTGTGTTTTGTGTATTTAAACACAATATATAGATTATTTGAGCGAATATACAAATGACAAAGTTGATCTAAGACAAAGAAAATGATGGTTGTCTGACAGGGAGGTAAAGGCAGGCTGGAAATAATAACCCTGACAGAGAAACTATCAGGGCTGGGCATTATCATGATAAAAAATTATCAAGACTAATCTTAACCGTAATTAAAAGCCTTGTTGCAAACTAGCTGCGGACGGCGATAGCTTCGATCTCGATTTTCACATCTTTTGGCAGACGGGCCACTTCAACACAAGAGCGGGCAGGGAATGGCGCATTATGTTCATTGAAGAAGGCTTCATAAACACCATTCACGGCCGTAAAGTCATTTAAATCTTTGACAAATACTGTCGTTTTGACGATATCAGCCACTTTCAGGCCAGATTGCTCGATGATAGCTTTAACATTTTCCAAAGATTGACGCGCCTGAGCCGTAACTTCTTCTGGGATCGCCCCGGTTTTTGGATCAACAGGGATCTGGCCGGAAGTGATAACCATACTGCCCAGATCAACACCCTGAACATAAGGGCCGATTGCTGCTGGTGCATTTTCGGTATGAATAGAACGTGACATTAGAAACTCCTGTTTAACGTCTGGATTGAAAATCTTGTGAGATAGCCAGTTATTATAGTGATCCCAAGTTTTGCATCAAATGATACTGGACATGCATTAAATGGCTTGAAACGTTTTTTTAATCGTTTTTAATGACAGCCTGACGGTCGAACTCTTTTTCGCAATATTTACAGCGTAGCACCACATCATCTTTGGCAGATACGACATGAAAACTGCTTTCGACCGGCTCATTGTGACTGATGCAATTGCTGTTCGGGCAGACAAGAATACTGTCGATTTGCTCTGGCAGGTTGATGGGCATTTTTTTAACGACCACATAATTTTCAATGTTATTAATAGTGGCATGCGGAGCGTACATCGCGAGTTGATTTGCTTGCTGCTCGGTCAGGAAAGTGTTTTCAATCTTGATGAGATCCTTTCTGCCCAAATGGTTGGAAGGCAAATTCAAACCGATGGTAATACGTTGATCTGTTTCTGTGAGTTTGAATAAAGATAATAATTTAAAGCCGACATGTGCAGGAATATGATCGATAACGGTGCCACATTTAATGGCTTCTACTTGTAATTGATGGTCTTGGGTCATGTTGTGTTACGAATACCTTCTCGGTATTCCTCCTCCAAATATTAGGGGATCAGAAAATCTGACTTATTTTGTCACAGACTATTTGGCATTTCATCTGATTAACTCTTTAACTCAAAAGATGATTTAACTTATTGAAAAAACATGCGTAAAATCCGTTGTTTTACACCAGTGTTGTCAATATGTAATGGTGTTGTTGTTTGAGTGGCTTATATCCAATAAATCTAAATGCTAGGTTTAAATAGTTAGGCCTAACAATGTGGCAATAACGCTGCAACTTAAAAGATGAAGGGTGTCTATTTAATAGTTAATAACAATATGCGGTTTAAGATACAGCTTAAAATGTAATTTAAGATTCTGCGTAAGGTTAAATCTATTGCCGCTTATTTTTGAAAATATCGCTGTAAAGGAAGATTCTGTGGAAAAAATCATGACAGGGGCAGTAAAAGGTGTCGATTGGCCAACCATTAACAAAATTCCCATTGAAGAATGCCATGAACCTTTAGAAACAATTATTGATAAAGATAAACTAAAACAGAAAGCGGCTTATTTTCAGTCGGGAGTCAAAGGGGCTGTTGAGTCTTGTAAGGTGAGAAAGAGTGTGGCAGAAAAACTCATCATGGCATCACAGCTATTACCCGCACATCTAGGGATTTTGGTATTGGATGGCTGGCGTTCACGGGAAGCCCAGCAAGCATTGCAAGATCAAATGCAGGCCGAGATTGCACTTGAATATGCTCACCTGCCTCCCGAAGAGCAGCAGCGAATGTTGCAGAAATTCGTGGCTCCGGCTTCAGCGGATGTTGTTCAAGTCAGCCCTCATCTAACGGGGGGCGCTGTGGATGTGACCCTTTTTGATATGGAATCTGGGCAAGCTCTGTTTTTGGGAACTGAATTCGATGAAGTGAGCGAGCTTTCTTATACTGCGGCATTAGAAGCCGATCCTGAAAGGTATATGCCGGCTACGCAATATCGTCGATTGTTATATAGTGTTATGACACAGGTTGGATTTAGTAGTTTACCCACTGAATGGTGGCACTATGATTATGGTAATTCCCTGTGGGCATTCTATAAAAATGAAACAGCTATTTATGGCGCGATAGATGGAATAACCAATCAAGAATAAGTTATTTTACCCATGATCAAGCGGGTTGATACCCGCTTTGTGAATATCAAAATGCCGGGAGAACTAATGGAAAATACACTGATTGCTGCTGATAATTCATTAACTCTCTGGGCTTTTATTATGATTGCCGTGGCTGTTGCCATAATGGCAGAACAGCGTTTCAAATGGGCTTCGAAAATACCGGGATCGGTGCTCGCATTGCTCATTGCGGTTTCTGCGTCCAATCTGCATATTATTCCCACGGAAGCGCCTGTTTATGACGCTGTTTGGGGTTATGTCCTGCCCTTATCGATTCCCTTGCTGTTATTCAAAACTAATTTCCAACGCATCATAAGGGAAAGTGGAAGATTACTGATACTGTTTCTGATTTCTTCTATGGCAACGATGATCGGGGCGATAGTTTCTTTCCATCTCTTTAAATCATACATTCCAGAGCTGGATAAAATCAGTGGCATGATGGCGGCCTCTTATACAGGAGGCGGCGTTAACTTTGTCGCAATGTCAGCCAAACTGGGGACTTCTCAGGATATGGTTGCTTCTGCCATTATCGCCGATAATTTCATGATGGCGGGTTACTTTATCATTCTGATCACTTTATCCGGCTGGGCCGCAGCGAGGAAATTCTGGGGGAGTCCATATGCGGATAAAGTAGAAAAAAATCCCAACCTGGACAAGTTCCACACTCTGGCAGAGGCTTATTGGCAGCCGAAAAACATTGCCCTGAAAGATATAGCCTTATCATTGGCATGGTCTATTTTCATTGTCACTTTGTCATTTCATCTTGCCGCCGGGTTAAAAGCGCTGCTTGGACAACCAAATAATATTTATCAGGAACTGCTTTTCAGCCTGATCACGGATAAATACCTGCTCCTGACCTCCATCACTTTTATTATTGTTTCAATTTCTAAAGAGACCTTCAGCAAACTGAACGGCACTCAAGAACTGGGCACTTATGCCATTTACATGTTCTTTGTTGTGATAGGCATTCCGACATCCATACGCGTCATCATCAGCCAAGCGCCATTGTTATTTGCTTTCGTCTTTGTCATTGCGATGATCAACCTGATACTGACTTTTGCCGCAGGCAAAGTATTTAAATTCAGTCTTGAAGAAAACATACTTGCCTGCAATGCCAATATTGGCGGCCCAACTACCGCAGCCGCAATGGCAATCAGCCGGGGATGGGTTGATCTGGTTGGGCCGATTATGGTCATCGGAACCGTTGGTTACGTGATTGGAAATTACGTCGGGACGTTTGTTTATTTTGTCGTGGGATAAACTTCCGTGAGAGAAACAAGTGCAGCCAATAACGCTGCAACTTGATGGACAAAGGAAACTGGCATTAATAAATGCAGGATGTTATGGATACATCGGATGAAAAATCAATAATATTGAAACCGAAACCTTGTGATATCTCGACCGTCTCGATACCCGGCAACCATTGGAATACCACAGCAGGGGCAACACTGACTGTCATATTATTGTGATGCCAAATGCGGGCATTGTGTGCGTGTCCGCTGCCGATAAATTTAACCTTGTATTTTTCACAAAGGGCCAGCAGCGCTTCGCCGTTATTTAATTTGCTGCTATCCACCAGCGGCGTGCCGACCGGCATTGCATGGTGGTGCATGAATATAGCGAGATCAAGATGGCTTTTTTCAATGAGTTTTCTTTCTAACTCGGCCAGATTATTTTTAGATATCGCCCCATAATCTTCTCCCGCAACAACAGTATCAACAGACATAAGATGCCAGTTGCTATGGTTATATTCTTTCGAATTGACAATATATTCTCTTTTTTCCTCTGCCAGCACGATATCAAAATTCTCTTTGAGATCATGATTGCCGAGTATGGCAAAATAAGGTTTTTTCAGTGACTCCATTTTATCTAAAAAATATCGATAAGCCTCGATATCACCATCATGTGTAATATCACCGGAAACGATAATTAACTCTATTTCAGAAATTTCTTTTATTCTGGATATTTCTTGGCAGACAAAATCAAAATTATCATAAGGATTCACATTAAACATTTTTTGATCTTTTGTTCGGGTCAAATGTATGTCTGTTAAGTGAATAACTTTCATTTTTTATTACCTCTGTTATTACATCTTTTTTTATCACTAGCTTATATTTCATAAAATTTAAAGAATATCATAAAGTAATCCCAAAAATCGGATGAACAAAAGAGGCTTTTTTGAATTAATTCAGCAGCAATATTTGGGTATACAGGCGCTAATGGGTCGGTTTTTTCATGGTGTATCCACGGAATAACTACAACTATGGGCGGATAGGAGTATGATTATAAACAGGTAGCCGTTGCTCCGGTTTTGGTTATATCACGAAAGAAGGCTACCCGGTCCGCCCCTGTGATTCATTGGTGGTCATCCGCGAATGAATGAGATCGGCGTTATTGGTTCACCTGTATATTTTGTGGCCATTTGTGTTGGCCACAGCATAACGACATAAAGAATAGAGATTTTCATGAAATTCAAATCAAAAATAAAACCTTATCACTCGGCTGCTGGTGGTTGGGGATCATTGGAGGCAACTACCCGCTTTGTCTTTGACAGCAAACAAGCATTGAAAAACATGGTTAATCTGATGCGCATGAACAAGCCCAAAGGGTTTGATTGTCCGGGATGTGCATGGGGAGATGACAATAAGAGCTTGTTTAGTTTCTGTGAAAATGGAGCCAAGGCAGTTACTTGGGAAGCGACCCGTCGATATGTTGACCGAAAATTTTTCGCGACTCACAGTGTGAGTAACCTCTATCAGCAAAGTGATTATTTCCTTGAATACCAAGGTCGGGTTGTTGAGCCAATGCGCTATAACCCGCAGACCGATCATTATGAACCGATTAGCTGGGATAATGCTTTTGCCCTTATCGCCAGCCACATCAAGGCGATGGATAACCCAAACCAGCTTGAGCTGTATACATCCGGTCGGGCCAGCAATGAAGCGTCGTGGCTCTACCAACTGTTTGGCCGTGTATTGGGTACAAACAACTTCCCGGATTGCTCCAATATGTGCC
The DNA here is from genome assembly GCF_900113945.1 of Xenorhabdus mauleonii. Classification (GTDB taxonomy): domain Bacteria; phylum Pseudomonadota; class Gammaproteobacteria; order Enterobacterales; family Enterobacteriaceae; genus Xenorhabdus; species Xenorhabdus mauleonii. The sequence continues at coordinate 223,097 of NZ_FORG01000003.1, read as the reverse complement.
ATGAAGCGAGCGGCTACGGCTTGCTGGAAAGCCTTGGAGTCGGGAAAGGCACCATTCGGCTGCAAGATTTTGATCACGCGGATGCCATTTTTGTCTTCGGCCAAAATCCCGGTACAAACCATCCGAGAATGCTGCATAGTTTACGGCATGCGGCTGAACATGGCGCCCGCATTGTCACTTTTAATACATTGCGTGAGCGTGGGTTGGAACGTTTCGCTGATCCACAAAAACCACTCGAAGTGATCACGCCCATGGCCGGGGAAATCAGCCATCGCTACTATCAGCCAAAACTGGGCGGCGATATGGCGGCCGTGCGTGGTATGGTCAAGGCACTTTTGGAGACTCATAACTCACTGTTGGCTGAAGGCAAGCCAGGTCTTTTTGATCTGGAATTTATTGCCGGCCACACAGAGGGTATGGATGCCTATTTGCAAGAAGTTGCGGTAACCACATGGTCATTTATTGAAGAACAATCAGGATTGACCGAAGCACAACTGCGCGAAGCTGCGGAGATTTATCAGAACGCGGAACGTGTCATTTGTACTTGGGCAATGGGAATAACCCAGCATAAACACTCTTTAGTGACTGTACGTGAAATCGCAAACCTTCAATTGCTGTTCGGGCAATTAGGAAAACCCGGCGCAGGCCTTTGCCCGGTGCGTGGTCACAGTAATGTGCAGGGCAATCGGACGATGGGCATTAATGAGCAGCCGAGCAAACCCTTTTTGGATAGCATGGCAGCGCATTTTGGATTCGAACCCCCTCGTGCCCACGGGCATAATGTTGTGGAAGCACTGAAAGCGATGCTACGTGATGAAGTCAGGGTCTTGATCACATTAGGGGGAAACCTTGCGGCAGCAGCGCCGGATAGTCCGCGCACAGAAGAAGCCTTACAGCATTGTGATTTGACTGTACACATCAGTACAAAATTAAATCGGAGCCATCTTGTTACCGGTAAAAAAGAGGCCCTTATTTTGCCGACTCTGGGGCGTACTGAGCGTGATATTCAGCTAACGGGTTCACAATTCGTGACAGTGGAAGACTCTTTCAGCATGGTTCATGCCTCAGAAGGGGTGAATAAACCATTATTTGATACTCAACGTTCCGAAACTGCGATTGTTGCGGGTATCGCCAATGCGGCAGTGGGCAACACTGAGACCATCAATTGGCTGGAATTGGCGGGAGACTACAATAAAATCCGCGACCACATTGCGGCGACCATTCCGGGCTTTAATGATTTTAATAAAAAATGCGAAAACCCGGGTGGCTTCTATTTGGGCAATGCCGCGGCTGAATTGCGTTTTGCGACACCGAGCAAAAAGGCCGAATTCAGTCATGCCCCATTGCCAAAAACCCTGTTCCCGCAAATTGAAGGTGCTGAAGTTCCTTTCACATTGCAGACGCTGCGCTCCCATGACCAATACAACACGACAATATATGGGTTGGATGATCGTTACCGTGGGGTTTATGGTCAGCGGGAAATTTTGTTCATGAACCAGGAAGACATAGCGCAATCGGGCTATCAGGCCGGTGATTTGGTTGATATAGAAACCGTATGGAATGATGGCATTACGCGTAAAATTTCTGGTTTCAAGTTGGTTCCTTACAACATTCCACGTGGAAACCTTGCTGCTTACTATCCTGAAACCAACCCGCTGGTTCCTATGGAAAGTATTGGGAGTGGGACGGGCACACCTACCTCAAAATCAGTACCGGTCAGATTATCTCTCACTGAACAGCCTAAATCTGGACTTCAGCGGCTGATATAAGATCTCTGTGACTAAACTTCGTTAGTTATAAACACGTCGTCTCTGGCTCGGTTTTTGAAGATGAAATATGTTCTTCATTAAAAACCGGGCTGGTCAATACACCACCCTAATTAATATTATATTATTCTTGATTATTATCTTTTTTCCTATTGATAATAAGCGCCTAATTCTATTTTTATAAAATGACAATGAAGAATATTAAATATATTAATGTTCATGTGATTCCTATATTTGATTAAATTAAACATCAACAAAATTAAAATAAAGTGGTTGGAATTGGAATGGGTTTTATAATATAGATAGTGTTGAATTATTCAAAGAAATAATAATTAAAAATGGCCAATAATAAAAGGGGCGGTTATGGAAATTAACAAACCATTCTATGCAATTGCCCATCGCGTTTTAACAGAGAAAAGTGTAATTGCGGCTATAACCCATGGTGCAAATGCACTTGAGATAGACTGTACGGCGTGGAAACAAGGGTGGTGGGCAGATCATGATGGCTTATTAACGTCATACGGTGATACAGCAGAAGATATATTTAAGTCTATTATTAAGCATGATACAATTAAGCAAATTTGTTTTATCTGGTTAGATGTAAAAAATTCTGATTATTCCTCTGATCCAAATAATATCGCAGCGATAGAAAAATTAAGGAGTTTAGCTCGCAATATTCTTGAAGTTAATGGGATTAGAGTTCTTTTTGAATTAAATCAATATAAACGGGCTTGGAATGTCCTTACTAAGGATTTGAATGATAAAGAGGCTATGTCTGTTCGGGGGAGATATGAAAAAGTTTTATCTGTATTTTCGAAAAGTGAAAATAAAATCCCGAGAGAAAAGAGGGTGATGAATTATGGCTATTTTTGCTTAAGATGTGGATTCTCTATAACTACAAAAGAATTACAGAAAGGTGTCGAATCAAATAAATTTTACAAAATATTCTCATGGACATATGCGCATGGAAGATTGGATTTGATTAAGCAATTGGTCAACGATGTTAAATTGGATGGAGTTATATATGGTTTTAAAGTGACCTATTATTATGATCATGAAGATACACGGGCAGCATTTCAAGAAGTTAAAGAAACTTTTGAAAACGCTGGACGGCAATTGGCAACCCGTGACGACTTGCTATGGTAGATTTTATGGAAAATTCCGCCATAACCCCTTTTCAGGCGAAGAGAAAAAATAAAAACACTGGCTGAAGAAACAATATTATGATCAAGGAAATTTCCTCAATCATAATATTAACCACTGTCTGTTTTTCTTAACGATTGATAACAACTTCTTCATTTAAAACCAGAGACAGCAATGCCTGACGGGCAAAAATGCCATTTCCTGCCTGTTGGAAATAGTAAGCATATGGCGTTTTATCAACATCAACTGTGATTTCGTCAATACGTGGCAGGGGATGCAGAACTTTCAGGTTTTCTTTCACATTCACCAGATCTGCTGCGCGCAGGACGAATTGTGCCTTAATGTTGGCATATTCTGATGGGTCAAGGCGCTCTTTCTGTACGCGGGTCATGTACAGAATATCCAGCTCTGGCAGGACGTCTTCAAAATTGTTGTGCAAGCTATAGCTGACCTGTTTTTCTTCCAGCATATGCAGGATATAACTGGGCATTGCCAGCGCATCCGGCGCGATAAAGCAGAAATGGTTGCCGTTGAATTTAGCCAGAGCCTGAGTCAATGAGTGAACGGTACGGCCATATTTCAAATCACCGACCATAGCAATTTTCAGGTTTTCCAGTTTACCCTGAGTTTCCTGAATGGTGAAAAGATCGAGCAGAGTCTGGGTTGGATGCTGGTTTGCACCATCGCCGGCATTAATGATGGGAATATGGCCGGAAAATTCAGATGCCAGACGAGCGGCTCCTTCTTGTGGATGGCGCATGACTATCGCATCGGCATATTGGCTGATGATAGAAATAGTATCTGCCAGCGTTTCTCCTTTTTTGCCCAATGAGGTATTGCTGCTGTCAGCAAAACCCACCACAGAAGCGCCGAGCCGTTGAATGGCAGTTTCAAAAGAGAGACGGGTACGCGTTGAGGCTTCAAAGAAGCAGCTTGCGATCACCTTGTGTTTCAGTAATTCAGTCTGTGGATTGGCTTTCAATGCAGCTGCCGTCTGCAATACCAATTCGAGATCTGCACGATCCAGATCATTAATTGAAATGATATGTTTGCGATATAACGGATTAGCCATGTGTACGTTCCTCTTTTATGACTTTATGACGCTAGCCTTGGGCTGGGCAGACAAAAAAAAGCCCCTCAATTGAGGGGCTTTTTAAATGTTTGGTTATGCAATGGGAAAAACAATACGCCCACGCTGCCAGCAGACAGTTTTTCGTTAGCTTGATGTTTTTTAACGGCTTTGACCGCGCAATTTTTCATGTTTTCTCCCAGCAAATCGTCGCGCATTATACTCACGATAGCATTCACCGCAAGGTTTGCCGGAAGAAATTTTTGTTTTAATGCATCGTCATACTTAACAAGCCGAATAAATAGTAAAACCTGTTTTCATTCAGTCATCCCCTATTTTTCAAAAAATAATCAAGCCAAAATCCAAATAAGGTGAAACAAGATTAGCCCGTCATTGATAAGAAAACATGCATTTTCCGAGCAATAATTATTTCACTGCAAACACGGCAAAATCTGCGGCCAGATCGGTATTGGGGAAGATTTCCCGACATTCAGCCAATAATCGCGGGCAATCTTCAACGCCGTAGCGCCCGCTGATATGGGTAGCGATAAAATGTTTTACCTTGGCATCACGCGCGAGTGTCGCGGCTTGCTTTGTGGTGGAGTGCCCGCGTTCATTGGCTTTCGCCGCAAACGCATCTTCCAGCGTAATTTCGTGCACCATGACATCAACTCCGGCGGCCATTTTCAGGGCTTCCGGTGTCGGTTCAGTATCTCCGAAAATAGCCAGTGACTTGCCGCGGATCGGCGTTCCTAAATAATCTTTACCACAAATGGTGCGGCCATCTTCCAAGGTGACGGTATCGCCTTGTTTTAATGCCTGCATCCACGGGCCACGGGGGATCGCATCCTGGTTCAGTTTTTGGGCATCCAGCGCACCGGGTTTATCGTGCTCTTCAATGCGGTAGCCATAACATTCCACGCGATGGTTTAAAGCGTAGGCCGTGATTTTCAACTCACCATCATCAAATAACTGCCCTGGCTGAACTTCGATAATGTCCAGCGGATAGGTCAGAAAAGAGCTGCTCAATTGCAGCGAAGTTTCTACAAATTGGCGTATGCCGGTTGGGCCATACAATGTGAGCGGATCGGTCGAACCCCCCATCGAGCGGCTGCACAATAAGCCGGGTAAACCAAAGATATGATCCCCATGCAGGTGAGTGATAAAAATCTTCTCCAGTTTGGATATCTTGACAGGGGAATGGAGGATCTGATGCTGCGTCCCCTCACCGCAATCAAACATCCACAGTGCATTGCGGACACCTTGTAAATCGAGGATCAGGCTGGTGACATTGCGCTCTTTGGTGGGAATCCCCGCGCTGGTGCCCAAAAATTTCAGTTCCATGCTATTGCTCTCCTAATGACATTGGATGCTTTCCCAATCCAGGCCGAATCGGGCCAGATACTTGCGTAATCTATCGGCATCATTGGGCTGTTTTTTATGTTGGCGAGAAACGGAAAATAGTTTGCGGCCCGCCTCTGATAAGCTGTTGGCGCTACGGCAAACTTTAATCACAGTTTCTAATTGCTGGCGGTCAAACAGATCGATTTCCGGCAAATGGTTTGGCAAGAGGGAGTTTGACAAGAGAGAGAAAGGCTCTTCTTTGCCCCAATTTTGCTTGAGCCGTGTGATCTCTTCTGTGACTACTTGCTGGTTGATACGTCCATTTTCGGCAAACGTCGCCATCCGAGTCACGGATGCACTGAGTTCACGAAAATTTCCCCGCCATTGGGCTTGCTCTGAACAGGCAAAATGCAGATAAAGTTGCCGTGCTTCTTTATCAAAGCGAACTTGTGTTTGTTGCACTTGGGCATAGCGGGCGAGTTCATAATCAATGTTTGGCTCAATATCTTCACGGCGTTGTGCCAGGCCGGGCAATTGATATGTCCACATATTGATGCGTGCGTATAAGTCTTCGCGGAATTTTCCCTGAGCCACCCAGTCGTTCAGGTCACGGTGTGTGCCGGCAATCAATTGGAAATCACTGTGGACTTCTTTATCTGAACCATAAGGCAGAAAGCTTTTTTCCTCGATGGCTTTCAGCAGCATGGCTTGTTCATCCAATCCCAGCTCTGCCACTTCGTCGAGAAATAAAATGCCGCCATTGGCTTCACGCAACAAACCATTGCGTGGCTGGATCGCTCCTGTAAATGCGCCCTTAATGTGACCAAACAGCGTAGACATTGCATTGTCACCACGCAGCGTTGCGCAGTTGACTTCAACAAATCGCCCTTTGATTAAATGGCGTGATTGCCGTAGCTGATAGATTCGGCGGGCAAGAAAGGATTTCCCCGCGCCAGTTGGCCCAGTCAGCAACATAGGGGCAGAGGAGCGCAAGGCGACACGTTCAACTTGATCTATCAGGCGGTTAAAGTTGGCGTTGCGGGTAGCGATACCTGATTTCAAAAATGCCACTTGTTCCTGCTGCTCATGCAAAAAGCGGCTGGTCAGGGTTGTGTAGCGGCTGAGATCTAAATCAATAATGGTGCAAACGCCTTCAGGATGGCTTTCTTCACCTTCATTGTTGGGAGAAGTTTGGAGCAACTGGGCGGGCAGGTAACGGGCTTCGGTCAGCAAAAACCAGCAAATTTGCGCGACATGGGTACCGGTTGTGATATGCACCAGATATTCTTCGTTTTCAATATCGAAAGGATAGCGAACGGCAAAATCCAGCAATGCCGTATAAACCTCTTCAAAATCCCACGGATCTTCGAGTTGGATTTCATTCAGCACCACTTTTGTCTGCGGTGAAACCTGTTCTATATCCTCTTTAACCCTCCCGGCAAGAACAGAATCATTGGATTGGTAAAGCAATTCCAGCCTATCAATCGGCAATTCGGGCTGTTGGCACATTCCGACGGTTGGCCGCCATTTTGTCCATCGATTGGCTTTCTTGCCACGCCTGTCTAATTTGGTGCCTAAAATTCCAATAGCAACTCTGCGTTTCATTGTCTTTCTTGTGTTTCGTTTATCTAAATTTATAAACAATGATATAGGAAGATAAAAAAATTGCGCTGTAAAAACAATCACTAAAAATATCTTTAAGTAAAAATTGTTATATTTCAATGCGATAAAAAATATTCCTGTTTTTTTCCAAAGTTGGCACGTAATTGGCAATAACAAGGGAGTAAGACGCTGAAATAGCATGGATTCAAAATCCAGCCGGTGCATGGGTGATGGCATGAGCCATTACGCCGCATGTATTCCGTCAGTGTAAACACAATGGTCGAGTTGGGTTCGAATCCCAAGTTCGAAACATGAAATGTCTTTTACATTCCCGGTAAAAAACGCTGTAAAACAAAGAAATACAATCCTGTGGTTGCCTGTTGAGAACCACCATCTTGAAAGCTCGGCAGATGTTGCTGAGTCAAGGGCAGAAGATTGAGCTACCGCAGTTGGGTACCTGTGCATTCCCCCCTTGGCCTCGCCCTGATGCCCAGTTTTCAGGATGCAAAGGAAGATAAAGTGGATAAGAAGGAAAATAATAATGATAAAAAAAATAAAAATATTGCAGGGGCAAATTGGCTTATTGGCAAAAGAGTCTGAATTTCAAAAGGTTTTGGTGGCCGGTGAATACCGTTTCTATGATTGGTTTAACAAACTGGAAGTGGCGGTGTTTTATCTGGATGGATATGAAATTGAAACAAAACTGGCAGAACACTTGCGTCAGTACTATTCCTCTTGGGTGGAACGGTATTGCGAAGATATACAGCTTGCCGAAGATGAGATGGGATTGCTGTATGAACACGATTTACTGGTGGAGATCCTGCCACCTGCAACACGCCGTTTGTATTGGAAAAATGGTGGGCAGCGCCGGATTGAAGTACTCAATACAGCAGAGCAGGCAGTATCCCCTGAATTGCTGGCTTTATTTCAACCTTCCAAAGCCCGGGATCAACGCAATGTGAAAGGGCAGGAAAACGTACTGTTCGTTCAAATTCCGGCATGGCATATCGGTGTTTTGTTGATCAACGGTGTCGTAAAGCAGTTATTGCAACCGGGCCTGCAAGGTTATTGGCGGTTTGGGCATGATGTTGAGATTAAAGTGATTGATACCCGCGAGCATGAGCAATTGGAAGAAGATTTGGCAGAATACTTGCGCGAGCACCACCGTGATTGGGTAGAGCAGTATTGTGACGTTATCCAGATTGCCGATAACGAGATGGGATTGTTGTATGAACATGATGTTCTGATGGAAATTTTATCCCCTGCGACGCGTTGCTTATATTGGAAAAATGGTAACCCGCGCCGTATTGCGAAGTTTAAAACGTCAGAGCTGGAAGTATCACCCGAGCTGGTCTCCTTATTGACGGCTTCCATGTCACGCAAACACAGCGTGAAAGGGTGGGACAGTGTTTTGATCGCCCAAATCCCTGCTTGGCATGTTGGTATTTTAAAAGTGGATGGCAGGGTGCAGGAATTATTGCAACCTGGGATAAAAGGTTATTGGCGGGTTGGATATGACGTTGCGGTTGAAATTATCGATACCCGTTTACAGTCACTGGAAGTGAGCGGGCAAGAAATTCTGACCCGTGACAAAGTTAACCTGCGGATCAATTTATCTGCTAACTGGCGTTATCACGACGTCTTGATGGCTTACGGGCAACTGAGTGAGCCTGTGGCTTATCTGTATCGGGAGCTGCAATTCGTGTTGCGTGAAGTGGTCGGAACCCGTTCGTTGGATGAGTTGTTGGAAAACAAACAAGTCATTGATGAATTGGTCAGCCAGCAAATCCAGGCAGTCACCCAAAATTTTGGGCTGGAAGTGGCCTCTCTGGGGATAAAAGACATTATTTTGCCCGGCGATATGAAAGCCATTTTATCGCAGGTTGTTGAAGCGGAAAAATCCGCGCAGGCGAATGTGATCCGGCGTCGGGAAGAAACAGCGGCGACACGCTCTCTGCTGAATACCGCGAAAGTGATGGAAAACAATCCCATCGCCTTACGGTTAAAGGAATTGGAAACATTGGAAAGTATTGCGGAGCGTATTAATCAAATTTCGGTATATGGCGGTTTAGATCAGGTTCTAAACGGATTGGTACACATTAAAGGAGAACAAAAATGACAACGACAGAGATGAAAACCAACGCTTATCACTTATTGCAGCAAGAGAATGGTACGCCGGTAAAAATGTGGACAAACGGCGTTCCCGTTGATCCCAAAGCGATTATTCAATTGCAGAATACGGCCAAAATGCCGTTTGTTTTTAAGCATCTTGCCGTCATGCCGGATGTCCATGTCGGTAAAGGTTCTACCATCGGGAGTGTGATCCCAACACGCGGCGCCATTATTCCGGCGGCAGTTGGCGTCGATATTGGTTGCGGAATGATTGCCGTGCGTACTTCGCTGGTGGCATCTGATTTACCGGATAGCCTGCTGAATATTCGCCATGCCATTGAAGCCGCAGTACCGCACGGGCGTACCGTAAATCGTGGCGGCCGTGATAAAGGTTCTTGGAATAAAGCGCCGGAGATTGTGGATCAACACTGGGGAACATTGGCAGATGGTTTTAAACGTATAAGCGATAAATATCCTAAGCTGTTAAATACCAATAACCATAATCATCTGGGGACGCTGGGAACGGGAAACCATTTTATCGAGTTATGTCTTGATGAGGCCGATCGCGTCTGGGTGATGTTGCATAGCGGTTCCCGTGGAGTGGGGAATGCGATTGGTAATTTGTTTATCACATTGGCACAGAAAGATATGCAGCAGCATATGGCTAACTTGCCTGATCGCGATTTGGCGTATTTCGAGGAAGGAAGCCGTTATTTTGATGATTATATGGAAGCGGTCGGCTGGGCACAGGATTATGCTCGCCAGAACCGAGAGGTGATGATGCATCGCGTGCTTGAAGCGTTGTCACGCGAGATCCCAAAACCTTTCACAACACAGCAGGAAGCCGTGAATTGTCATCATAACTATGTGCAGCGTGAACAGCATTATGGTGAAGACGTTTTGGTAACACGCAAAGGCGCGGTATCGGCCCGCAAAGGCCAAATGGGAATTATCCCGGGGTCAATGGGGGCGAAAAGTTATATCGTCCGTGGGCTGGGTAACGAAGAAAGTTTCTGTTCGTGCAGTCATGGCGCAGGCCGTGTGATGAGCCGTACTGAAGCGAAAAAACGTTTCACAATCAGTGACCAAAAACGTGCGACGGCGCATGTGGAATGTCGTAAAGACAGTGATGTCATCGATGAAATCCCGATGGCTTATAAAGATATCGACGCTGTGATGCAAGCGCAGTCTTCGCTGGTGGAAATCGTGCATACCTTGCGTCAAGTGGTGTGTGTAAAAGGTTAGTTTTTCCAAAAAATTAGAAATGGATGGAAGAAAATGAAATTAGACGCAGAAATGGAATTGGATCCAGAAGACGGTGCTGTCAGCTCGGCCATGCGGGCTCGCATCAGCCAAGAATTGATTGATATAGAAAAAAAGTATGGCGTGCGGATACTGTATGCCTGTGAATCCGGCAGCCGTGGGTGGGGCTTTGCCTCACCGGACAGTGACTATGATGTCCGGTTTATTTACGTTCACCCCGTGGATTGGTATTTGCAGGTAGAAGAGGGACGGGATGTCATCGAACTGCCGATCAGCGATGAATTGGATATCAGTGGCTGGGAACTGCGCAAGGCGTTAAAACTGATGAAGCAGGCAAACCCGACCTTAATGGAATGGCTGGATTCCCCCATCATTTATCATGCTGATCCGGCTGCAACCAACGGGCTGAAAACGATGGTGCCGCACTTCTTTTCGGATATAAAAGCACGCTATCACTATCTTTCAATGGCGAAAAAGAACTTTCAGGGCTACTTGCAAGGTGATGACATCCGGTTAAAAAAATATTTTTACGTGTTGCGCCCCTTGCTTGCTGTTCGCTGGATTGAAATGGGCAAGGGGGCACCACCGATAGATTTTGAAACGTTGGTCGCCGGAACCGTGGATGATCCGCAACTAAAAATGGAGATTGAGGAGCTGCTGCGGGTTAAGCGGGCGGCGAATGAGTCAGAATATGGTTCGCGTAAATTGAAGGTTCATGCTTTTATTGAATCGGAATTGGATGAAACACTGGCGCGTTGTGAACTGCACGATCAGCGTGAACGCAGTTCTGAGCTATTGGACAGTTATTTAAAGCGGTGGGTCATGAACGGCTAATGACGGCCAAAATGTACCGTTTGATAAACGTAACTGGATTAAAAAAAGTGCTGGATATGAACCAGCACTTTATCAATTTGCTTTCTCAATCTGTTGGAACGCCTGCTTAGGCGTTTTTACCTATTTGAACAATCAAATAAGTCCGTGTACCAGAATCACACCGATACACAAAGGCCCGACATATCTCCACACAAACCGCAAGCAATGGCGGCTCCATGACGGCATATTATCTGGCATGAGTTCATTGACTTTACGTGACCAGCCAAAGACGAGGCAGATAATAATCCCGAATAATGGCATCAGGACATTGGAAGTAATGAAGTCCAGCAGATCAAAGATGGTCTTACCTGCCAAAGTAATGTGGCTGAGAGGGCCAAAAGACAAGGAAACAGGGATTCCCATTAGCATAATAGAGGCGGTGACAAGTAAGCTGGCTTTACGGCGCTGCCACTTAAAGCGAGTCTGAACATAAGCAACAATGTGCTCAAGCAATGAAATCGCGGAAGTCAGTGCCGCCATGAGCAGCAATAAAAAAAATGTGACCGCTAATATTGATCCGCCTGGAATGCTGGCGAAATAAATAGGCATTGTCATAAATGTTAATCCGGGGCCTGCATTGGGCTGTAAGCCAGCCGCTGCCAAAGCCGGGAAAATCATCAAGCCAGCCAATACACAAACCAAACAGGAGAGGATAACAACCCAGACACTCGATTTACCAATACCTCGGTTGTCCGGCAAATAGGAGCTGTATGTAATGTGGATCCCTAAGCCGATGGACAGTGAGAAAAATGCCAATCCCAGAGCATCTAAAACCCCTTTTCCGGTTAAGCTATTGAAATCTGGATATAAGAATAATTTCAGACCTTCTGATGAACCGGGTAAACGGATGCCGACAATAATCAGCATTATCATGATGAAAAATAACATTGGCATCATGATCTTAACTGATTTTTCCAATCCTTTTTGCACGCCAGACAACACCACGAAACAGGTTAATCCTGAAAATGCCAGATGGGCGATTATCGGCCAGAATGGATTGCTGATGAAATTGGTGAAAATAGAGGTCAGTTGAGAGTTGTCTGTAATATTCAGTTGCCCTGTACCCGCCATCACCGTGTAACCGATAGTCCAGCCTCCGACCACACTGTAGAAGCTATAGATACACCATGAGCTGAATATGCCTATAAAGCCAACCCATCCCCAGTGCTTACCGAGTAATTTTTTGAATGCGTTAACGGCTACTTCACTCGTACTGCTTCCCAGGATGTTTTCAGCCAGCAGGATTGCCAAACCAATCACAAAGCTAAACAATAAAAATACAATTAGAAATGCACCGCCACCATTTGTTGCCGAAACATACGAGAATTTCCAGATGGCGCCAATGCCAACGGCAGAGCCGGTTGCTGCCAATACATGCCCCAGACGGGACGTCCATTGTTGACTCATGCTAACCCCCGAATCGATGCATTGTTAGCATGTGTAATCCGTTTAATTGCTCTTGGCAGAGAGACAGCCCTTAGCAAAAAAACAGCCATAAGCAGGCAAACAGCAGCGGCACTCCAAACATGTCCGGCCACCAGCAGGCTAACCATAGACGGGGTAATGATATTTCCTACCCCAGCGAAGAGGGCAAAGGTAATAAAAACCAATGCCCAAATATATTTAGATGGTAAACGGTATATCATAATGATTGTTAACTTATTGTTGTAAAATAATTTAACTTATAATAGTTACTATCACAAGTAATTGAATTCTCTGAATGATAATGATAATTACAGCCAGAATTGCCGGCAGCAGCACCAAGTTAAACGTCTAAGAGCTAAAAGGCATGTCCAATATCTCGTGAAGTGGTCAAGATTATTATTCCACTATCATATACAGGATCTTAAGCGGTAACTCGTTAATTCAGAGAGAAAAAAAGCTCCATTTGTGATTTGATATTTATCGCGAAACGAATAACGAAATCAATGTATGAAACCAACGACAATTATCGCTATAAAAAACCAATAAATGCAATTCATTAATGACGCTGTTTAAGAAAAAATTACCCGATAATCCAGACCTGCTCAACACTCCAGATGCCTTGAATCATGGGTATTGATTCTTTCCTTTATTAACTTATAAATTAAACTGATTGGAGTATGTCAAAACATAGAGGATATTTAATTAAAAATATTGGCTTATGAACTATGTATATTAAACGAACAATTAATAAGGCAGAATATATTGAGCATAAAAAATGTTATTGCTTTTATAAAATAAGGATTGAATAACACGTTGAATCAAATAGAAAGAAGGAAAATTAATGGATAAAAACAGTGCTCAAGCTGATACTAAAACCAGTAAGTTCTTAAGTTACATATTGCGTCATCAACCAGAGTCTATTGGCTTGGTTTTAGATAATGAAGGATGGGCAGATATTGGCGCATTAATCAAATGCGCCGCTAAACACGGTAAGAAGTTGAACTACGCGCTCATTGAAGAAATTGTCGATACCAATGATAAAAAGCGATTTGCTATTTCTGCGGATCAGAAACGTATCAGGGCAGTGCAGGGGCATTCAACCCAGAAAGTAGATATTCGTTACCAAGAGAAAATCCCTCCAGCCATTTTATACCACGGCACAGCGACCCGCTTTTTAGACTCTATTTTTAAACAAGGAATTGTGGCAGGAACACGGCATTACGTGCACTTATCGGCAGATATACCAACAGCCATAAAAGTAGGGCAGCGTCATGGAAAAGTGATTATCCTAAAAATAGCAGCCCAGCGGATGCATGAACTGGGCTTCAAATTCCATCAGGCAGATAACGGAGTCTGGCTGACGAAAAGCATACCTGTTGAATATATGAGTGTCAGTTAGGATTATCGATAATCCATTTATTATCTTACGGTTAGCTTCAGAGAGAAAAATATGACAGTAACGGATTCCCTGCTTGCATTTACTGCGGCAGCTACATTGCTCACATTAACGCCCGGTTTAGATACCGCATTAGTGTTAAGAACAGCCGCAGCGGAAGGGGGTAAAAAAGCGTTTCAAGCTGCCCTCGGCATTAATGCCGGCTGTTTTATTTGGGGAGCAATGGTCGCATTTGGGCTTGGTACATTGATTGCGGTATCAGAACTGGCATTCAACATACTGAAATGGTGTGGTGCTTTGTATTTATGCTGGTTGGGCATTCAAATGATTTGGCATCCCCAAAGTAATCTGGAAAGAGATGAAACATCTTCCTCGACGAAAAGCCAGAATTGGTTTGTCAGAGGCATGCTGGGTAATGTGCTTAATCCGAAAGTCGGAGTGTTCTATGTCTCATTCCTGCCGCAGTTTATACCTCTTGGGCATTCCCCCATTTTGTGGACATTTGGTTTAGTGTCTATCCATGTATTGCTGGGCACATTATGGTCATTGTCATTGATTTCTGCCACACGGCCTATCTCCCATATTTTACGTCGTGAGAATGTCATTAAGTGGATGAATCGCGTGACCGGCGGGGTGTTCCTGCTTTTTGCGTTCAAGTTGGCGGTCAGTAACCGGTAATTAGTTTGGTAAATAGAACCTGAACATAATGTGTATGTTCAGGTATCTTGCCGATTACCTAGGCTGTATTCCTTCATTATTTTAATCGCCTGTTACAAAGACGAATACGGCCTAATTTCATCAGGGATAAAGAGTTTCGTGCTGTTCTTTTGTAACCGGTGGCAATTCAATTAAGGAACGCGATGCCGCTTCCTGCCAAGCCTGTTTTTAATGAAACAGCCTGTGACACAAAAATCAGAGGGTCGAAGACAAAAGAATCTTTCAGCGGGGAAAATAAGGACTTCTCCAATGGAGTTGCATAAATAATATTTATGTACTTCAATGGGGGTGAATATCAATTTATTTTTTCAGGATGATTTATGGAACCGAATGATAGAACACAGGTTATTTCTACAAGAGAATGGGTTTGGACAATAATTCTCGTCATGATCCCGGTTGTTAATTTGGTGTTTTTAGTCTATTGGAGTTTTTCAAAAAGCACCAATTTAAATAAAAAAAATTATGCAATTGCTAATTGGATAGTGACTGCTTTCATGTTGGTGCTTTATGTCGTTTTGATTATTTTCGCGTTATCTCAACCTGATTCTTATTAGTTTGATGAAACTCTCCCGCCAAATAGACTTCTTACTGACACTGTCAGAGCCTGATTTCAATCTGACAGTGTTCGTTGTGCTTTAATACGGTGAAAGACGAGATGGAACGCTGAATCAGCGTATTCAACTGGTTAACCAAAAGTGCTGTACTCCAACGGTTCCATAGGCCAATAGAAAAATCAGCCACAGTTATTCAGCATTCATCCAACTTTTCCACCATCGTCGCGACCATCACAGCCTTGATGGTGTGCATGCGGTTTTCGGCCTGATCAAACACAATACTGTGTTTTGATTCAAACACGTCATTGGTCACTTCTAATCCGCCATATAAATTGAACTCCTCTGCAAGTTGCTTGCCGAGAATTGTTTCCTCATTGTGAAAGGCGGGCAGGCAATGCAGGAATTTGACGTCTGAATTACCCGTCAGTTTTATCACATCCATATTCACCTGATAGGGTTTCAGCAAGGAAATACGCTCTTGCCAAACTGACTTGGGTTCACCCATAGAAACCCAAACATCGGTATACAGAAAATCAGCGTCCTTCACACCTTGCGCAATATCTTCCGTCAGAGTGATCTGGCCGCCAGTTTTCTCTGCCAGTTTTTGGCATTCTGCAACCAAAATGGCATCTGGCCAACAGGCTTTTGGCGCAACTAAACGCAGTTCCATGCCTGTTAATGCGGCAGCTTCCAACATGGTATTGCCCATATTGTTGCGGGCATCCCCCAGATAGGCGAATTTGATTTCAGACAGCGGTTTTTGGCTGTGTTCTTGTATTGTCATTAAATCCGCCAGTAATTGGGTTGGATGGAATGCGTCAGTCAAACCATTCCACACCGGAACCCCTGAATATTGCGCCAATGTTTCAACGACGTGCTGACCATAGCCACGGTATTGGATGCCATCATAGAAGCGGCCAAGAACCCGCGCTGTATCTTTGATGGATTCCTTGTGCCCAATCTGGCTGCCACTTGGGCCTAAGTAAGTGACATTCGCGCCTTGATCGTGAGCGGCAACTTCAAATGCACAGCGTGTGCGGGTTGAGTCTTTTTCAAAAATCAGCGCGATATTTCTTCCTTTGAGCAAGGGCGACTCATTACCTGATTTTTTATTCGTTTTTAATTTATGGGAAAGTGTTAATAGAGAATTAAGCTCCATTGGCGTAATATCAAGCAGTCTGAGGAGTGAACGTTGAAAAAATGGGTTCATTTTTCATGGCTCCATGAATGTTAAATTGAATTTATATTCACTATATATCGATTAAAAATTCAATTGCAAGCGCTGGTTCGGTGTTTGCAAGGGAATGACAAATTCGTCAGGAACGAATTTGAACAGCCAAAGGCTGGCCTCCGGTGAGAGGCGAAATATATGAATGTTGATGAATCAGTCGATTATGGTTTGTATTTCTCTCTGGGCAAAATGGGATAGATATATCCTTTGTTTGGAAAAGATGGGAGAATGCAAAGCAGGACAGCCAACTGACGGAGGGGATTGGCATGGCAGACCCACATGCTTTAGAAGAACAGTATGAAGAAACTCGCTTGATCATCGAAGAGTTATTAGAAGATGGCAGCGATCCTGATGCAACATATATCATTGAACATCACTTTTCGGCGGAAGACTTTGATCAACTGGAAAAAGCAGCCGTTGAAGCATTTAAGCTAGGCTATGAAATCACGGATGCGGAAGAGCTGGAAACGGAAGATCGTGTCGTTTTAATGTGCTGTGATGTGATTAGTGAAAGCCGTTTAGAGGCTGACTTGATCAACGCCCAAGTTGTGCAGCTAATGGATTTGGCTGAAAAGATCGGAGTGAATTACGACGGTTGGGGAACGTACTTTGAAGATCCTAACGCATCAGAAGATGAAGATGATGACGGTGATCTTTTCCCGCCAGAAGAAGATGAACCACGACTTCATTAACTCTTTTGACAAAAGAAACTGCCCCACTGTGACTGTGGGGCTGATTTTGCCTGACAACGTTATAGTGCTTTTACCATCCTGACTTCACAATCACTGTGGCCTGTATTGCCGAGTGGTTCATCAAGGTAGCCGAAGCCCAATTTTTCATACAGGGCAATGGCCGCTTTCAAGTTTTCCGTCGTTTCCAGATAGCAGCGTTTAAAGCCTTGCTCTGTGCCAAATTCGATAGATTGCTTCACAATTTGCTTGGCAACTCCTTTTCCCCGCAATACCGAAGAAAGATACATTTTTTGCAATTCACAGGTATCATCATCGCCACCTGCCAGCGGAGCAACACCGCCACCACCAACAATTTCGCCATCCATTTCGACGACCCAATAAGCGCTGCGTGGCTGGCTGTAAACTTCATACAGGGTGTCCAAAATCGGATCAGCAACCGCAAAGCCCTTATCAGCGGTTAAACCGTGCTCGGCGGAAACTTCACGGATAACAGCGGCAATGCCTGTATTGTCTTGCTGGGTAATGGGGCGAATAAGGTAATTGTGTGTTGTTTGAGTTGTCATTATTTTCTCTTTATCGTTTTTGTTGATTGATAGGGACGTAATAATACAAAGCAGGATATATCATATTCTATTAGGGTGAAATGGTGCTGAGGTGAAACGGTGTTCAGATAAAATTATGTTGAAATTAAACGGATTTCATTTCAATTTGATCTGAATAATGGAGTTGAAAATAGCGTTCCAAAAACTCAACGGTAACCCGGATGCGAGCAGACATTGCCAAACGGGTAACATATACCGCCCAGATATTCGCCGGTTGATAATATTCCGGCAAAATATGGACTAATGCCCCTGACTTGATATTTTCCCTGACATCCCAATAAGAGCGAAGCGTAATGCCATGCCCATCCAGACACCATTGGTGAATAATCTCACCGTGATTGGAGGACAACGGCCCGGTGATTTTCACTGACTGGGCGCCTGCATTGCTTTGTAATTGCCAAATGCCGAAAGGATGATCCCGCTCTTTGATGACCAGACAGGAGTGGGAAGGGAGATCATTAAGTGATTTTGGCATCGGATGGCGGGCGAGATAAGAGGGCGCGGCACAGAGAATTCGGCGGTTGGATGCGAGCTTGCGTGCAATAAGATTATTATCGATATCATCACCAACACGAATGTCCAAATCAATGCCTTCCGTGACTAAATCAACCAGGCGATCTTCCACATCAAACCGGATCTCCAATTGCGGATAAGCCTGGATAAGGGCTGATAGGGCGGGAGCCACGAACTGCCGCCCAAAACCAAAGCTACTGACAATCCGGATTGTTCCTTGCGGCTCTTGCCGAAGTTCAGAAAGTTCATCAAGCATCTGGTTCACGTCATTGAGAATACGGTGCGCCCATTCGTATATTCGCTCTCCATCTTCAGTAATTGAAACCCTGCGCGTCGTTCGGTGCAACAGGGTGACATTCAATACGTTTTCCAATATTGCAATGCGTTTACTGATAAAAGCCGGAGATGCGCCCATTTCTTCCGCCGCTGCGGCAAAACTTGCCCGCTTGGCAACTAAAAGGAAAACACGCAGATCCTGCAAAATAGGCAAATTATTCATATATCGTAAATTATGTTTCTACATTTTTTGGATTGAATACAAATCAGTCAATTATAAGATAGTTCAAAAGTCAATTTTGCATTCTGATAATTGAGAGATGTCTGATGAAAAAACTGTTCAAGATTGCTGCAATTCCGGGAGATGGGATTGGTCATGAAGTTTTGCCGGAAGGAATCCGGGTATTACAGGCGGTAGCTGAAAAATGGGATCTCCATTTATCGTTTGAATATTTTGAATGGGCCAGCTGCGATTATTATCTTAAGCACGGCACAATGATGCCAGAGGATTGGTTTCAACAGCTAACGGCATTTGATGCGATCTATTTTGGTGCGGTGGGTTGGCCTGACAAAGTGCCTGACCATATTTCTCTTTGGGGATCATTACTGAAATTCCGCCGTGAATTCCAGCAATATGTCAATTTACGTCCTGTCCGTCTCTTGCCGGGCGTACCGTGCCCATTGGCCAATAAAAAACCGGAAGATATCGATTTTTATGTTGTCAGGGAGAACACCGAGGGGGAATATTCAGCGATTGGTGGGCGTTTGCACGAAGGTACGGAACATGAAGTGGTGATCCAAGAGTCGGTTTTTACCCGCCGTGGTGTTGATCGCATACTGAAATATGCGTTTGAATTAGCACAAAGCCGTCCCCGCAAGCTGCTGACATCTGCCACTAAATCAAACGGTATTGCGATCAGTATGCCTTACTGGGATGAGCGGGTTGAGGAGATGGCAAAACAGTATCCGGCAATCAAATGGGACAAGCAGCATATTGATATTCTTTGTGCGCGGTTTGTGTTGAATCCGGAACGGTTTGATGTTGTTGTCGCTTCTAACTTATTCGGCGATATCCTTTCTGATCTTGGCCCGGCATGTACAGGCACCATCGGGCTTTCGCCTTCTGCCAATCTGAATCCGGAAAGAGATTTTCCTTCCTTATTTGAACCTGTTCATGGGTCAGCGCCCGATATTTATGGCAGAAATATCGCCAACCCAATTGCGATGATTTGGTCTGGTGCCATGATGCTCCAGTTCTTGGGTGAAAATGATGAACGTTACCAACATGCCCATGATGATATTTTATCTGCCATTGAAGCGGTGATAGCTGAAGGCACAGTGACGCCTGATATGAAAGGCGAAGCATCAACACAGCAGGTCGGGGATGCCATTATTCGTCATTTATGAGTCACTGGATGCAAAATGCCAGATTAACGGCTGATTCCCTATTTATCAGAAATTAATGATTCAAATAAAGGGCGTAATTAATAGAATTATGCCCTTTTTGTTTTTATTCTTATTTTTATTGTGATTTCAATTAATAAAGTCTGAATGAATTAATGGGACTATTTAATATCCCCCTTAATTTACACCGGCCTAATTACAATCCACATCACAAAACATTCATTACGATATGTGTTTTATCTATTTATCATTCGGCCAATTGTTTAAATTATGTATCAACATTATATTTTAATGGTTAATAAAAAACGCGACAAGTACCGTTTCTACTTATTGATTTTTTCCTTTGGCCGTATCTATAACAAAAATAACAAGCACTTTGTTTTTATCGACTAAACACAAAACGGGTATATACCCTATTAACTCCAAGTTTCAGGAAGCAACGTATTATCATCCCGCGTCGCGGGATGATAATACATGCACCTTGAAGTACGACGCGTATAGGCAAAGTGATAAAACGGAGGGTTCATGTTGAGCAGCACAAAGAAAGATGTTCCTTTAATTACAATAAGTCTGGTGTGTATCGTTGTAATAGCAATAACACTTAGTTTATTTCCTAAAGAAACAAGCATTATTGCTAATTCAATTTTTAATGGGCTGACACGCTTACTGGGATCGACAATTCAAATATTGATTCTGGTCGCTTTGATGTTTGTCATTTATTTGGCAATAAGCAAATATGGCAATATTCGGTTGGGTGAAGGAAAACCCCAATATGCCACAATTCCTTGGCTGTTTATGTTTATTTGTGCAGGATTAGGCTCCTCAACTTTATATTGGGGTGTCATGGAGTGGGCATATTATTACCAAACGCCGGGGCTGAATATTTCTCCTCACACGCCCAAGGCATTGGAATACAGTATCAGTTACTCTTTCTTTCATTGGGGCTTGAGTGCTTGGGCTACTTATGCGCTCGCTTCATTGATCATGGCTTACCATTTCCATGTCAGGAAGAATAAAGGACTGAGCTTATCAGGCATTATTTCCGCCATTATCAAAATCAACCCTCACGGTTTTTGGGGGCGTTTGATTGATATGACATATTTAATCGCAACGGTGGGCGCATTAACCATCTCTTTGGTGGTGACTGCGGCCACATTAAGCGGCGGTCTTTCTTCACTTATCGGCACTCCCAATAATTTTGCCATTCAGGCGGGAATTATCTTGTTGGCTGCCCTGATCTTTTCCCTGAGTTCTTATATCGGCATAGATAAAGGAATGCAGCGCCTGAGCCAAATGGTGGGATGGGGCGCCTTGGGGTTTGCATTGCTGGTACTGATAGTCGGGCCGACGGAATTTACCATTAACAATATGATTAATGCGGTTGGCCTGACGACACAGAATTTCCTGCAAATGAGCTTATTTACCGATCCGATGGGAGACGGCCAATTCACACGTAGCTGGACGGTATTCTACTGGTTATGGTGGGTTTCCTATACACCCGGTGTCGCCATGTTCGTCACTCGGGTTTCCCACGGGCGTAAAATTAAGGAAGTGATTTGGGCATTGTTACTCGGGAGTACGTTTGGTTGCTGGTTCTTCTTTGGTGTATTGGAGAGCTACGCCATGCACCAATTCATTACCGGCGCCCTCAATGTGCCTGAAATATTGAACACATTGGGTGGAGAAACCGCCGTTCATCAATTATTGAGTGCATTGCCATTAGGCCAATTATTCCTTGCTGCTTATCTCTTCATCATGGTTATTTTCCTGGCTTCGCATATGGATGCGGTGGCTTATACCATGGCGGCAACCAGCACGCATAACCTGCGGGAAGGCCAAGACCCATGCCGGAAATTACGTCTTTTCTGGTGTGTCGTGATTACGCTGATCCCACTTTCCATTCTCTTTACGCAAGCATCGCTAGAAACGATGAAAACGACAGTAGTACTGACTGCCTTGCCCTTTCTAGTGATCTTATTGATTAAAACATACGGCTTTATCCGTTGGATAAAACAAGACTATGCACCAATTCCTGCGCATCTGATTGAGGGTTTAAATCAACAAGAGCACATCACTGCGCAGGCAATGGCAGAGAAAAAAACTTCCGTGGCTTCATCAGTGGCACCCATTTCGTTAAACGATTAAGGAATTGATATGAGCATCCAAGACCCTTACTTCACACTTCCCCAAAATTTTTGTGCAAACCCGGCAGAAGCGTACACCATGCCTGCACGTTTCTATACTTCTCAGGACGTCTTTAATTATGAAAAGGAGGCGGTTTTTGCCAAAAGCTGGATCTGTGCTGCACACAGCAGTGAGCTTGCCAGCCCCAATGATTATGTCACGCGTGAAATTATTGGTGAGAGTATCGTCATTGTTCGTGGGCGCGACAAAGTACTGCGTGCATTCTTTAACGTTTGCCCTCATCGCGGCCACCAATTATTAGCGGGAGAAGGAAAAGCGAAAAACGTCATCACTTGCCCTTACCATGCGTGGACATTCAAGCTGGATGGTTCTTTGGCACATGCCCGTAACTGCGAGAATGTCACTAATTTCGACAAAGGATTGGCACAATTAACGCCCGTAAAAGTAGAAGAATATGCGGGTTTTATCTTTATCAACATGGACATGAATGCCGGAACGGTTGAAGAGCAATTACCGGGGCTAGGTGCCAAGGTATTGGAAGCCTGTCCGGACGTTTATGACTTAAAACTGGCGGCGCGTTTCACGACAGCCACTCCTGCCAACTGGAAAAGCATCGTTGATAACTATCTGGAGTGCTACCACTGCGGCCCTGCGCACCCGGGTTTCTCAACATCCGTTCAGGTTGATCGCTATTGGCATACCATGCATGAGAAATGGTCGTTGCAATTTGGCTATGCCATTCCCTCTGATCAATCTTTCAAATTTGAAGGAGAATCATCATTTCATGGTTTTTGGTTATGGCCTTGCACTATGTATAACGTAACGCCGATCAAAGGCATGATGACGGTTATCTATGAATTCCCCGTCGATGCAGAAACAACACTGCAAAACTATGACATTTACTTTACGAATGAAGATATTACAGAAGAGCAGAAAGAGTTGATCGAATGGTATCGTGACGTTTTTCGTCCGGAAGATCTGCGCTTGGTTGAAAGTGTTCAGAAGGGGCTGAAATCGCGTGGTTATCGTGGGCAGGGGCGCATCATGGCGGATAGCACAGGCAGCGGCATTAGCGAACACGGCATTGCGCATTTTCACAATATCATTGCCCAGACGTACCACGAAGAATAAGACGGAATCGGGTAAGAAAACGACATTACAGGTTTAGCCAAAGAGGTTATCAGGTGAATATTTCAGGAAACCCTTTCTTTCGCCAGCAGGCTTACATCAATGGCCAGTGGTGTGATGCAGATAGTAAAGAGACATTAATCGTCTCTGATCCGGCAACCGGCAAAGCCATCGGGCAGGTACCCAATATGGCAGCCACCGAAGCGAAAAAAGCCATTCAAGCCGCACACGATGCATTGCCGGAATGGCAAGCGCTGACAGGCCATCAACGTGCCCAGCTATTACAAAACTGGTTTCGCCTCATCAGTGAAAATAAAGGGCGACTGGCAGAAATCATGACGCTGGAGCAGGGTAAACCGCTCAGGGAAGCAGAGGGTGAAATCACCTATGCCGCTTCTTTTGTTGAGTGGTTTGCAGAGCAAGGAAAGCGGACAAACGGAGAAATTATCCCGTCTCCAGCGGCAGATAAACGGTTGATGGTGATTAAACAGGGCGTCGGAGTTTGTGCGGCCATTACGCCCTGGAATTTTCCGGCGGCGATGATTACCCGCAAAGCCGCACCGGCACTTGCGGCAGGCTGTACCATGATAATAAAACCCGCGAATGAAACACCCTTTACGGCCTTGGCACTGGTGGAATTAGCCATTCAGGCAGGGATCCCTGTGGGGGTGATCAATATCATTACAGGCCATTCCCGTATTATTGGTGAAATACTGACGAGCGATGAACGTGTACGCAAACTGAGTTTTACGGGTTCCACTGAGGTTGGGCGTTTATTAATGCGGCAATGTTCGGACAACATAAAAAAAGTCTCTTTAGAATTAGGAGGAAATGCGCCTTTTATTGTTTTTGCAGATGCGGACATTGAAAAAGCGGTGGAAGGGGCGATTGCCGCGAAATTCCGTAATGCTGGGCAGACTTGCGTTTGCGCAAATCGTTTGTATATCCACAGAGACATTTATCAGGCATTCAGCCAACGTTTGGTTGAAGAAGTTCAAAAACTGCAAGTTGGTAACGGTTTTGAACAAGGCGTACAAATAGGCCCGCTGATTAATATTAAATCCGCAGATAAAGTTCAGCTCCTTTTAGATGATGCACTCAATAAAGGCGCTGACTTGTTACATGGTGGTAAGCGTCATGTTTTGGGTGATAATTTCTTCATGCCTACGGTACTCGGTAATGTCGCGAAAAATAGCCTGATATTAGAGGAAGAGATATTCGGGCCAGTGGCTCCGCTAGTTATTTTTGATGATGAAGAGAGCGTCATTGAATCTGCCAACAATACCATTTATGGGCTTGCGGCTTATTTTTACACGGAAAATCCACAACGTATTTGGCGTGTTTCAGAAAAATTAGACTATGGCATGGTGGGCATTAATACGGGACTCATTTCTAATGAAGTCGCCCCGTTTGGCGGAATAAAACAGTCGGGGCTGGGGCGTGAAGGCTCTACCCACGGTATTGAGGATTATTTAGAACTTAAATATCTCTGTCAGGGGATTTAGTTATATATCCAATGGATTTCAAGATACAGCCAACAAAGAGCAAATTGAAAGATGAAAATATAATCATCAGGAATGGCGTATGTCTAATTATCAAAAAATGGATGTGATTGTCAGTAATATTGAGTCAATTACACCGAAGATTAAACGATTTACATTAATACCGGCTGAAAATACGCAATTGCCCGTGTTTACCGGTGGAAGCCATATTTTTGTACAAATGCAGGATGGAGATAAGCGTTATAGTAATGCGTATTCTTTATTAAATTCGCCATTTGATAAAAACAGCTACCAAATAGCAGTCAAGCGGGAAGAAAATTCCCGTGGTGGTTCTGCATTTATGCACGATAAAGTGGTTATTGGCAGCAATCTCATTATTTCTGAGCCAAATAACTTATTTGCATTAGTGCCTGAAGCTAAAAAACATATCTTAATCGCGGGTGGAATAGGAATAACTCCTTTTATGTCCCATTTGCATGAATTGGAACAGCAAAATTGTGAATATGAATTGCATTATTGCTACCGTTATTCCGATGAAAATGCATTTGTGCATGAATTAATGGCTGCGGAGCTTAAGGGTAAAATCTATTGTTATATTTCATCTGAAGGGACGCGCCTTGAACTTGATACGCTGATTTCCCGATTGCAGGAAGGAAGCCACGTTTACACCTGCGGTTCAAGCTCATTGAATAATGGCGTAAAACAAGCGGCACAAAATGCCGGATTTCCTGCTCATCAGTTGCATTTCGAACAATTTGCTGTTGAAGATAAAACTGGTGATGCGTTTACGGTTGTTTTGGCGAAATCCGGCGTTGAACTGGACGTTGACAGTGAATCGACAATTCTTCAAGTTATCGAAAGAAATAACGCCGCTTGTGTAGAAAGTTTGTGTCGTGAAGGTGTATGCGGGACTTGTGAAACCACTATCTTGGAAGGAGAAGCGGATCACCGTGATCAATATCTTAGTGATGAAGAAAAGCAGGGTCAGGCATCCATGCTGATTTGTTGTTCTCGGGCTAAAGGGAACCGATTGGTGCTGGATTTGTGACGAAAGAAACGCGGTAGCTGGTGGGCTTGATAAGCCAGTATAAGTTTGCAGAAAGCAGTACAGTTTTATCCTGAATCTGATGGCTTGCCGCTTCTATCGCAAGCCATCAGATTGGAGCAGTTGTGTTAAATATTCCACTTGGATGGGATATTTAATTCCTGTTTACACTTCATTGATTGCCAGTTCGATAAATTATTTCAAATAACATTTGATTTTATAACCACGCCAAAATTTCATGAACCACATCATGATAAATAATATTAATTATTCCTGAATCGTCCCTGTTTAGGGTAGCACCGGAATGTAAATATATTTACATCCATACTAGTGCCATTAAAAACAGCAGAATCATTAAAAAAGAAATGACTTAATGAGAACAACGATATGAAACGTTTATCCTTTACTATACCTCTGTATTATGTTCGAGGTGGCACTTCAACAGGTATTGTTTTATTAAAAAAACATCTGCCAGAAAAACAAAGTCTAAAGGAGGAGATTCTTCGGCATATTATGGGGGTTCCTTTAGAGGGGAGGAATGGGAATAATAAACAAACTCATGGATTGGGGAGGGAATCGACAACGAGCAATAAGGTACTTATCATTGATGTGGATTATGAAGCTAAAAGAATCATCAGCCATTTTGCCCAGCTTGAAAATGAAAGTAATAAAATATCATGGGATATTAACTGCGGAAATATGACATCATCAATACCTTTGGTGGTAAGTGATTTTCCAGAGAGAAAATTACTTATGCCTGATGGAAAATTGAAGATTTATAATATTAATACCAAGAAAAATATCTTGTGTACTATGTCTGATATATACCCTGAATATCAACTGGTGCATATTCCCGGTGTCATGGGGGTGTTTCCGGAAGTTCAAATTTCACTCGAAGAGCCTGCTTGCTCAAAAACGAGCGCTCTTTTTCCTACCGGTAATTTAGTGGATAAGGTTAATGGAATTCAGGTGACTTGCATCGATGTTGCTGTACCAATGATTATTATCAATGCCGTTGATCTAGGTTTGTCAGGTTATGAAAGCGCTGATCAAATTAAAGATAATAAAGCACTACAAGAAAAAATGATGGAAATCAGGGTGCGCATGGGGATTGCAATGGGAATTGGTAAGAAAAGTGGCGGGGTTATGAATAAGAGGGAGCTAAGGGAGTCTATCACACAGCCCAAAATTGCTATTATTGCTCCACCTCGACAGGGAGGTAATATTAATGTCAGGTACTTCACCCCAAAAACGATTCACGCTTCTATCGCGGTATCAGGAGGTTGTTGCTTAGCGGCTGCTTGTTGCTTTATGGGCACAGTTGCCAGCCATTTATATTATGCCAGTGCCGTTAATGGTAACTCAGTTGTGCGTATCGAACATTTATCCGGAATATCTGAATTTAGCGTTACACATAATGGAGAACATATCGCATATGCAAGTGTTCAACGAACTGCGCAAATTCTGATGAAAGGTGAATTTTTTATTTATAACCCGAGTGATGAATTAATTAATGGTATGAAGGAACATGGATTTAAATAATAATGGGGCCGTAGCCCCCATATTATTTAAATCAAAGATTCATTTTAGGATCATATGCTACTGTCTATAGACGATAGTAAAGAGCCTTTACTTAGAAATATCCACGCCAAAATATTTCTCTGAAATGCGGGCATAAGTACCGTCATCTTTTATTTCTTGCAGCGCCTTATTAATTGCGCCTGCCAATTCCGGATCGCCTTTACGCAGTAATACGGCTGATTTACTGGCATCTGCTTGTTGGGCAACAATTTTCACCGGTGCATTAGGGCGTTGTTTTTTGAAATCAAGGAAAGACAGGCGATCATTCAACGTTGCATCTGCGCGCCCTGTAGCGACCAAATCAATGGCTTGGTTAAATCCGTCGGTGCTGACTAAGTTCGCACCGTAAGAGGTTGCCAATTGCCCGTAATTGCTGGTCAGAGATTGGGCTGCCCGTTTTCCTTTCATATCCGCGAACGTTTTTATCGTGTTGTTATTGTCGCGGGTGATCAACACCACCTGAGATGTTGTGTAAGGAATGGAAAAACTGAATTTTGCTGCCCGCTCAGGGGTCACGCCCACTTGGTTGATAACCGCATCAAAACGTTTTGCGTCCAATCCGGCAATTAAGCCATCCCATTTTACTTCCATAAATTCAGGCTTAACGTTCAAACGGCGTGCGATTTCCCGTGCGATATCCACATCAAAGCCCGTCAGTTTGTTGTTGGTATCATGATAAGTAAAAGGAGGATATGTGCCTTCTGTGCCAACCTTAAAGACACCGGAGGCTTTGATGGCATCCAAATCTTTGCCCGCATAACTTGGGGCAGAAATAGCAAGGGCAGTCGCACCCGCCAGTAACAGACTCAAAAATTTTTTCATTGCTTTTCTCCAGATAAATAAAGTTGCTGACATCAATAGGGGTATAAATGTGACTGCTTGCTATATCTCCCAATCCGGCAGAGTTTCTGTCAGGGTTGAAATAAATTTAACGGTACGTTCTTTATCGGGGCGGGTAAAAAGGGTCTTTGCCGGGCCTGACTCGACAATTTCACCAGACTCCAAAAAAACGACATCATGGGCAAGATTGGCGGCCAATCGTAAATCGTGTGTCGCCATTAACATGGTGGTGCCTTCTCCTGCCAAGTGTTTCAAAACTGAAACGACTTCTTTGGATAATTCGGGATCGAGCGCTGAAGTTGGTTCATCGCACAACAATACCTTGGGAGACGGCGCCATTGCTCTGGCGATGGCGACACGTTGCTGCTGCCCGCCGGACAGCGTGGCTGGCCAAGCATCGGCCTTATGGGACATGCCGACTTTTTCCAGCAGCTCAAGCGCACGTTTTCTGGCCCGTTCGCGTGACCACTTCTGTACCCAAATCAGCCCTTCCATAATGTTTTCAATCACTGTCAGATGCGGGAAAAGCTGGAAGTTCTGGAATACCATGCCCGTTTGCAGGCTGAAACGCTGAATTTCCCGATGTGGCAGCCGCTCCTTACCATTAAAGGTAATTTGTTCTTTGCTTATCTCCAGCTTGCCGGCCTGTGGAATTTCCAACAGATTAATGCAACGCAGCAAGGTACTTTTCCCGCTACCGGAGGGGCCAATAAGTGCCGTCAGGCTGCCTTCCTTAATTGTCAGGCTAATATTTTTCAGCACCTTCTGCCCGTCGAAACTTTTTTCAATGTTGGTGAGCTGAATCATCTTTGGCTTCCTTATTGCTATTTTGTTGATGACTGCTTTGTTGGGCGAATTTCTTCTCCAACCGGACTTGCAGGGCTGACAATACTGAACTCAAGAGGAGATAGAGAATAGCGGCTTCGGTATACAGAATTAGCGGCTGATAAGTGACTGCTGCAATGCGCTGCGCCGCCAGAAACATTTCTGGCACAGTAATGACGGAAGCCAGTGACGTGTCTTTTACCAACGAAATAAACGTATTGGACAAAGGCGGAATCGAAACCCGCGCCGCTTGTGGTAGTACTATCCGGCGCAGTGATTGCCACCAGCTCATGCCGATGGAGTGAGAGGCTTCCCATTGCCCTTTGGGGACTGAAATCAAGGCGGCACGGATCACTTCTGAGGTATAGGCGCCCACATTCAGTGTAAAGCCGATAACGGCGGAGGTGAATGCTTCCAATGTAATGCCCACGCTGGGCAGGGCGTAAAAAATCAAAAATAGCTGTACCAGCAGCGGCGTACCGCGGATCAGCCAGACATAAAACCGAACGACAGCAACCAGCGGTTTAGGCCCGTACAGCCTGATCAATGCAACGATAAACCCTAACGATATCCCAAGTGCGAATGTAATCAGCGTGAGGGGAATAGTAAATGTCAGGCCGGCGTAAAGCATCGGCCATAGGGAATCCAGCGCTAAACTGAGCCATGATGGGGTCATAGAACCTTCCTAATCGATTGATATCAAATATATGTTTATTTTTTATAGAGTTGTTTTAATGATGATATGGCAAGAAAAGGGTAACGCTATATACAATAAAGTTATAGCTTAGAACTTTGAGATAAGCACGGCCAGCAAAGAAGCAACTTGAAATGTAACAGGCATATATTGATAACCATGGTAAATTTCAGGATAAGTTATAAATAATAATGTTATTATTTTAATGTGCAGTGAAGATAGCGTATTAAGTGATTTTTTAGATGTCTAAATCATCATTAATAAATATTAGTTAAAATTAAACTATTTTCTGTGTGAATTTATGGCTTGTTTTTTAGTTTGATAAGTGGGTTATTAACTTGACGTTGAACGCTTGGATATTATTTTTTGAGTAAAAACTTGATTTTTATATTTCTATAGCATTTAATCCCCTCCTTATTTAAATGAAGCATGAAGTGGTTATATGAATTTATATTTTTATGGAACTAATTAGCTTAGTGTAAGGAATTACTCTTATGAATAATAATGATTACTCTTCATAAGAATTGCAATGGCTAACGCTTCCGTATCTTTTACTTTCATAGTAAATGTAATAGCCTTTTATCGTAGAGTCATAATGGTTATGGCCAGGAAGCATTAGTTTCAATAGATAAAATGTAAATAAACGAAATAGAATTGAACACCATTGTGAGAGTGTTCTTTATATTTCATTTCTCATGTGAATGAGTTTGTCTTTTTTATATTATGGTGAAATAATGCGAAGGAATTTTCTTAAAAAAACATGCTTGGCGTTTTTAATCAAGGCTGTTTTCATGTCGTATGCTTATGCGGAAGTGACGAGCGAGCGAACTAAATAATGATTCACTCAGTGAATCACCGAGTGAAACACTGAATGAATCACCGAATAAATCCCCTAGTGAAACACTGAATGAATCACCGAATAAATCCCCTAGTGAAACACCGAGTGAATCCCCGAATAAATCCCCAAATGAATCACTGAAGGAACAGTCCAATGAAAAGGATTTGATAACTTTAACAGACTATTTAAAATCTTATCGTACTAGTCTCTATATAAACAAGAATAAAGACGAAACAAAGTTTAATATTATTAAATCAAGTGATAGTAAGATAGATATGACAGAACCAACAACCGATGAAGAACTAGTTTCGTTTAATACCATAGCATTATTGGAAAGTTCCATAGGAAAAAATTCATATCATTCTGTAGCAATTGTAGCCGGTAAAATTGGTGATAGTTCTTTTGACTCTGTCGCCTTATCTAATTCGGCTATTGGTATGAAATCTAGCATGTCTGTCTCTTTAGGCTATGGGGATATTCATAATGATAATGAAAAATCTTTTTCTGCTAACGGTTCGATTATTGAAAATAAAAGCCCATATTCTTTGGCTATTAACGGTTCGGTTATTGCAAATGATAATCCATATTCTTTAGCTATTGGTTGGAGGGCAACAGTTGGTGCTATTCTGGATAAGAAAGGCAAGGTGAAGGAACGTTTCCCTGCAAAAAATAGTATTGTAATAGGACAACAAGCGTCTTCGCTTAAAGAAAATGGCATTGCTTTGGGGGAAGGGGCGATTGTTGATTATGCTAATTCAGTTGCTATAGGTCAAGGCGCTAAAACGGATAGAGAGAACTCCGTTTCATTCGGGAATAGTGAAGATATAGCAAAAAATAAACTTCTGACGAATATTGCAGATGGTGAAAAGGATCACGATGCAGTTAATAAAAGGCAACTTGATAATGTCAAAAATACTATTCTCAATGAACTGAAAAAGGATATGGGAGCGCTCAAGGACGCAGGGGATATAACCAAAGAAATCAATAATGCGGTTGACAATACTCCTAAACTCAAGCAGGCAGCCACTGATGCCGAGAAGGTGAATGACCAACAGACACTGACCAACGCCGGGAAAATCAGTGAAGCGGCCAACAAGACAGACACAATCAAACAGGTAGCCACGGATGCCGAAAAGGTGAATGACCAACAGACACTGACCAATGCCGGGAAAATCAGTGAAGCGGCCAACAAGACAGACACAATCAAACAGGTAGCCACGGATGCCGAGAAGGTGAATGACCAACAGACACTCGCCAATTCAGGGAAAATTGCTACAGACGAGCAGAATGTGGAGGTAGTCAATGATTCAAAGACGGCAAATGTTACAATTGCAATGAAAAAAGAGTTAGATGAAAAAATCACGGCGGCCAGAAAGGATTCTGACGAAAGAATGAATAAGCTGGATGCGAAAGCTGGTGATATCTATACCTATGCGCAGGATCTGAATACCAAAATGAGTGAATATCACATTCATACTGAAAAGAGGTTCAATAACCTGGAAACCGAAATGCGCCAAAATTTTGGTAAGTTAGATGACAAAATCAAGCGGGTAGAGAAACGTGCTAATGCCGGTATTGCCAGTGTTCTGGCAATGAGCAATATTCCATACGGTAATACTGGCCGCTTTAGTCTTGGAGTTGGGTTGGGACAATATAATAATGGTAGTGCTATTGCGATAGGTGCTCAGGCCAAAGTGACCGAGAACATAAATATCAGGGCATCTACAGGCTGGAACAATGCCGAAAATGTGGCATTGGGAGCGAGTGTTGCGATTGATTGGTAATATAATATTTTGGGGATATTCAGTAGGCGCTATTGTGCCTGCTTTTTTCTTTTTATATCCTCCTCCAGATAAAACAATTGTGTTTTATCAATGATAATTCATTTGTCTAATTGTTAACTTTGGATTTGCTTTTTTTATTATTGGATGCTTATTGCTATCAATTAATTAATTGGTTGAATTAACTGTGATTTTACCAATATTATAATCAGGTAACCGCCTGATAATGTGTTATGTTATATGAATCATATGAATGCAAAACTTGATTTATATATATCTGTGGTGTTTAATTCGCCCCTGTTTTAATGAATTCATGAAGTGGTTGCTTGAACTTTTCTCTATATAAAACATATTTATTTATTGTTGTTGCATTATTGATGTGAGGAATAATAACTGTTTTATTAATCTTAACAAGGCATTTAACTGGTTAATTTTTCCATATTACAGTTTGCATAAATAAATGCGGTAACCCTTCATTGTGGGTCGTCATGAATATGACCTGAAGAATGTTAATTTGACATGACAAAGAGATAGGCCGGTTGAGCAGGTTTAATCATTCTCATGAATACCTGTGCGGTGTATTTCCGGTTTTATTAATGAATTTATCTGTATTTATATTATGGTGAAATAATGCGAAAGTTTTTATTTAAAAAAACGAGCCTGGTACTTTTAATTAATGCGGTTTTAATGCCATATTCTTTTGCGGAAGAGGAAGAGAAAACAAACATTGTTATAGACATTGTTACTCCTGTGTGGAAAGGGAATGTGAAGCAGCTTGATAAGGATGGGAAGGAGATAACGAGGGAGAATATAAGAGATAACAAATCAACGATTGTTGACCCATGGTCGGGATATCTGGTTCCCTACCCGGAAAAGGAGAGGGTAACCGAGACTACTCACAGCGCATTGGCGTTGCTCAATTCGCACATTCATCTATACAGTCCCTATGCAACTGCGTTGAACCAATCGTCAATTTGGAGTGGTTCTCAATTCTCTTTTGCATCGGGGAATTCAACCATTCAGTATTATTCTACACACAGTATTGCGATGGGGAAGTCGACTATTGGTCAGGAGTCTGACTACTCTACCGCTTTGAATAACTCAAGAGTTGATAAATATAGTATCCACTCTTTCGCCGCTAACAACGGGATTGTTGGACGGGATAGTCCATATTCTTTGGCTATTGGTGCTGGGGCGAAAGTGGGTGTTTTGAAAGACGATGTCGATGACAAAAAGAGGGAATATACCCCTGCAAAAAATAGCATTGTAATAGGACAAAATGCGTCTTCGCTTAAAGAAAATGGCATTGCTTTGGGGGAAGGGGCGGCTGTTGATTATGCTAATTCAGTTGCTATCGGTAAAGGCTCTAAAACGGATAGAGAGAACTCCGTTTCATTCGGGAATAGTGAAGATGAAACAAACAATAAGTATCTGACGAATATTGCTGATGGTGAAAAGATGAATGATGCGGCGACTTATGGGCAGTTGAAAAATAACATATTCTTTTTTTCGCATACTGATTCAGAAACTCCAGCGTTGACATCGTCATATTATGTGGGAAGCCCTTCTTTTAAATCAAATGAGAGCAATGTTGTGTCATTTGGTGATGAGATACTTGAGGATGGAAAACTTGGTGATGGCAAGACGCAATTGCGGTTAATCAATGTTGCTGAGGGTAAAAATGATCAAGATGCAGCGACTGTTGGGCAGTTAACGAAGGTAGAAGCAAAATTGAATGGCTCTATGACGGGGCTAAAGGATGAAGTGAAAAAAGCTGAGAAAAATGCGGCGGATTCTGCGACAGCAGCGGCAACTTCGGCGACAGAGGCGAAAACGTCGGCAACAGAGGCGAAAACATCGGCGACAGAGGCGAAAGCATCGGCAACAGAGGCGAAAACGTCAGCGATAGAGGCGAAAGCATCGGCAGCGGAGGCGAATACATCGGCAGCAGGGGCGAAAACAGCGGCAATAGAGGCGAAAGCGTCAGAAGATGCGGCGAAAGCGTCAGCCGCTTCGGCGAAAAACTCAGAGACAGAAGCGAAAGCGTCAGAGACAGCTGCGAAAGCATCAGAGACAGCTGCGAAAGCATCAGAGACCGCCGCAAAAACGTCAGAGACAGCTGCGAAAGCATCAGAGACCGCCGCAAAAACGTCAGAGACAGCCGCGAAAGCATCAGAGACCGCCGCAAAAACGTCAGAGACAGCCGCGAAAGCATCGGAGACAGCCGCGAAAATGTCAGAGACAGAAGCGAAAGCGTCGGAAACAGCCGCGAAAGCGTCAGAGACAGCTGCGAGTGAGTCAGCAACGACAGCTTCAAATTTAGTCGAAGAAGCAAAAAATTATACAAACACAGCGGAAAAAGCAGCAGGCCGGGCTGAAAAAACCGCAACAGAAATAGATAACAAAATCAAGGCAGCGGCCGAGCAAGCCAGCAAAGAAAAAGTTAAAGAGGTGGAAGAAAAAACGGAACAGCTGGACCAAAAAGTCGAAGAAAAGACAGTGCAGATAGAAAAGAAAATCGAGGATAAATCCGAGGAATTATATAAATACGCCAAGGAATTAGAAGCAAATGCTAGAGAGTTTCATACTAGCTCGAATAAGCGCTTCTCTGAATTAGAAACTGAAATGCGCCAAGGCTTTAACAAGTTAGATAACAAAATCAATCGGGTAGGAAAGCGTGCTAATGCCGGTATTGCGGGTGTTGCGGCAATGACCAATATTCCATACAGTAATTCTGATCGTTTTAGTGTGGGTGTGGGATTGGGTAAATATCATGATGGCAGTGCGGTTGCGGTTGGTGCACAGGCTAAACTGACTGAAAATGTGAATTTCAGGGCATCTACCAGCTGGAATAATGACGAAGGTGCAGTCATGGGAGCAGGGATTGCAGTTGGTTGGTAATATATGCATAAAATAACCATTTATCAGGCGTCGATCGGCGCCTGATTTTTTTGTTTGCACTAAGCATGGCGCATAGCATCTAAAACTGTGTTTTCTGTCAGCAATGGTAGTTATCCCCTAACGCTTACGCTGACATGCTGATACCTTGACTGGCGCGATGATGAATAACCGTAATGAGCAGAGAAATGGTGTCGGAGAATGCCATAAAATGGCCTACTCTCTGCCGTTATTGCCGAATATATTGTTGGGTGAGTTGGATAAAAAGCCGAAAAACCAAGAGCACAGCTAACCGTATGTATATAAAAATAGCAACAGGGATGAGCTTGCAAAGAATGTGAGCGTACTGGCAAAGAAAAGAATAAAGTAGCGCTACTAGCGAAGAGGCAACTTGAAATAAAAAAGGCATAAGCGGTTATAAGCCGAGGGAATATCTTCTCAGAGACATCAGTAAGTTTTTAAGGAAATTTAAAACTGGCGATGAATAAGAGGGAAAGTGCAATTGTGCGGGTTTAGGCGCGTCTGTTTCAGGGAAACAGGGTATATAGCAACCCGCATAGGACGGTGTTGTGAGAGGACGGCGGAAATAATCCCGCCACCGACTCGATTGATTAAAAGCGATATTGAACACCTGCGGAAATAGTGTAGTTGGTATTACTCATACCAGCGGCATTATTAACGCTGAAAGAATTAGATTTACCATGA
Source organism: Xenorhabdus mauleonii (assembly GCF_900113945.1). Lineage (GTDB taxonomy): Bacteria > Pseudomonadota > Gammaproteobacteria > Enterobacterales > Enterobacteriaceae > Xenorhabdus > Xenorhabdus mauleonii. The sequence goes on along the minus strand of NZ_FORG01000003.1, from coordinate 187,133 downwards.
TCAGTATAATCCAACGTTCCTTTTTTATTATTGGCAAATTTACTCCAGCTCAGTTCACTGAATACTTTTACATTTGGAGTAATGTAATATCCTGCATCAACGGCAATTGAGTAATAGCGTGAGTTATTGATTTTTGTTTTGAAAGTTTTATTGCCCAGAATATGTTCATCAGTGTCTTTTGCTTTAACCCACGGGCTGAATTTCAGCAATGTATTAAACTCAAAATCCTGATAACGATATTGTCCGGCCAGCCCCAGATAAGGAGTGTTGAATTTTTGTTTGTAAGTAATTAAGGTTTTGTTCTCGAATGCAATTGGAGTATTGTCATAAGTTCCATGCCCTCCACTTGCCTCCCAACTGAAATCAGTTTGCTGATAACCAAGAACCCCACCGAGCTTGTATTCTGGTTGTTTCAGTATCCAGCCTTTTACATTGATATCAAATTCGCTGGCACTATTCAGTTTAGTATTTTCGTGGTGAGACCAGTGAGTCCATTTAGATTGATTGCCGTTCTCCCAATCATAATCGTCCATTTTTCCACTTTTGGATGATGATGCATACCAGCCACGAGCGTTCAGGGTTAAATACGGCAGGGCATCCCAGGCCAGATCACCTTTAATAACCGCAGTATTCTTAATTCTCCAATTCAATTCACTGAGCTTACGCCCTGAGTTTGGGCTATATACATATTCATTTGACTTAGCTGAAAGTATGCCTAATGAAGCACTGGCTGATACACTGCTTGAATTGAAACTAGCCGTACTGGTATTTTCAGCTTGTGTTGTTTCCGCTGCTTGTGCGACTTGCGCCGCAGCCAGACCAATAATACCTAAAGTAACTAAATTAAATTTCATTGATGAAGGTTCCTAGTTTATAAATATACCAATTATTCATAATTTCAATATTTGGTTATCTCAATATGTTGAGATTGTGAGTTTTTAAAATTTTTCTCTGAGTGTTTTTTTGTCTACTAAATATGCTTTTTTATTCGTTTTAATATCGCTAGAATAAAAATAACCTCAATGATTTCATGTCATTATGATTATATTTGGTAGCTGCGGTTTACTCGGAAGGCCATCTTATTAACATAGTTTATGGGTGTTTACCATACTGATTAATAAAATGACAACTGGAGTATAGTTAAATCATTTGTTTTTCTGATTAAATTTTAATTTATTATTTGTATAATTGATGTTTATTCTAAAGTAAGTTGAAGTAGATATATTGGGGTTTTTTAGATGCGCTATATGAGCGATATTTTGTTATCACGTAATTTAAGAGCCTACTCTATTAGGCTCTTATTCAAATTAGTTAGTCTGTTACTCAGAAAAATATTTATCCCAAATCTTCTGATAAGTCCCATCTGCTTTTATTTCCATAATGGCTTTATCGACGGCGGTTTTTAATTCAGTATCGTTTTGACGAAGCAGTACGGCCGTTTTTGCTGCTTGAGTATCTGCGGCAACAATTTTTACCGGCGCATCCGGACGATGTTTTTTATAATCGAGATAAGAGAGCTTATCGTTAATTGTGGCATCAGCGCGGCCTGTGCTTACCAGTTCAACTTCCTGACTAAAACCGTTGGCACTGATGATGTCGGCACCATAATGTCTGGCTGTCTGGGCAAAGTTATTGGTCAGGGTATGGGATGATCGTTTTCCTTTTAGATCGCTAAATGTCTTAATATCGTTATTGTTCGTTCGGGTGATCAATACCGCTTCTGAAATGACATAGGGCTGAGAGAAACTGTATTTTTTCTCACGCTCTGGTGTAATGGCAATTTGGTTCATCACCGCATCGGAACGTCCGGCATCAAGGCCACCAATCAGTCCATCCCATTTTCCTTCGATAAATTCAGGCGTGACGTTCATGCGCTGTGCGATTTCCCGGCCGATTTCCACATCAAATCCAGTCAGTTTTCCAGAGGCATCATGGTAGCTGAATGGAGCATAAGCACCTTCTGTCCCAATTCTGAATATTCCTGTGGAATAAATATTATCAAGAGTGGATTCAGGAGAGGTCTGAGTGGAAGTAGCTTGCTTGGAGGTCGATTGAGCATAAGCGATATGGCTGAAGCCAATTTGGACGATACCCGCCAATAATATATTGAATACGAATTTCATTTTATCTCTCCGAAAGGAAACAGTTATTTTTGGCTATTTTTGCAATAACAGTTTTCACTATAACGGGAATATAAAATCCTTTATATATAAAATAATGTTATATCATAGAGGGTTAGTGACATATGATTTCTGGTTAATTTGCACCGTAAGCAGTGGTTATTATCAGATGGTTTATTTTAATTAAATGGAAGTATGTCACAAATATTTCTGAAAAAATTGTCATGACATAATGGCCTGATATATTTGGGTCTCTCTGTTCATAATGCATGGCAATGAAATGGCTGTTCTTTTACAGAAAACCCATTGGGTATGTATTGATTACTCCACACCACTAAACCCAATTGTAAATATAGGTGCCAAGTGTTAAACCCATTATTCCGAAAGGGTATGGTTCACTCTCTGCCTGTCTGTATCTCTTTCTTTCTTATTTTTGTGTCGATTGGCGCGCTTTATCAAAGTCATGGCGTTCCATTATTGGAAACGTTAGCTGGATCATTAGTAATCTATGCCGCCCCGTTGCAGGTGGCTGCGGTTGGCTATTTGGCTGATGGCACTTTGTTTTCCGTGATCATTCTGGCTTTGCTGGTCAATTTTCGTTTTTTCCTGATGGCAATGGTGATGACGCAATATTTTCAAGGTGTGCCCAAACGGAATATTTTACTGTCGATGTTGGGATTTAGCGCCAGCACGTATGCGGTGACACATTCATATATCTCTGCGTCTGCGGGAAATATGGCGGATGGGAAATCTCAGTTTCATTTTTATCTGGGGGTTGCCATTCCTTGTTTTGTGATTACTTTTTGTGCCACTTTGCTGGGATATATCTCAGCAGAACATCTGAATTATGAGTCCCTTTCTCTGTTTTTGGTGATGTTGGTGCCCATTCATTTCGCCTCTTTGGCGGCCAAACGTTCAGGCAAGGATATGTCGGTGCTGGCAACGGTAATGGGAGGAGTATGTGCCCCGTTATTGAATGAAATGGATATGAAGTTAATGGATCTGGCGATGCCAATTTTGTGCGGGGTTGTGATCGCGTTGATTGAACGGAACCTGAGCAAGGATAAAGCATCATGATGTTGTTGATTGTGGTCATGGGCTTAGTGAGTTTTGTGTTAAGGGCGGCTCCTTTTCTGGTTAATCATCACCGTTTGTTTAAAGGGAAGAGTGTGCTGATTACTGCATTGGATTATGCCATCTGTTTTATTTTGGGAACCATTATTGTCAATATTTCCCTGAATAATTTATCCCTGAGTGAATTAATTGATCAATTTGATATTAAATATGTGGTTGCGTTGATAACGGTAGTTCTGGCCTATTTTATCAGCAAATATACGCATTCAATTTTAAAGAGTCTGGGATTTTCATTGGTCTTTTTTATGGTGGTGCAGTGGTTATTAAACTAAAAGCGATATGAGATGAAAAAAAACCACTGCAAATAAAATTGCAGTGGTTTATAGGCATAAACGTCAATTAAGCTAAATTACAGCGCAGCGATAGTCTCTTTCTGTGCCAGTAATTTCTCTTTTGCCGCGTTGTTGGTTGCCAGACGTTCGCGCTCTTTGGCTACAACCGCTTCCGGCGCACGGCTGACAAAGCCTTCGTTAGCCAGTTTGCCTTCAATGCCGCCAATTTCTTTATCCAGCTTCTCGATTTCTTTATCCAAACGTGCCAGCTCTGCTTCTTTATCGACCAGACCGGCCATTGGGATCAGGATTTCTGCCCCGTTGATCAGCTTGGTAACAGAAACCGGCGCTTCTTCACCCGCCGCCAAAACGGTAACAGTAGAAAGACGGCCCATCGCCTGAATGAAGTTGAGGTTTTCAGCCACACGGCGTTGTGCATCTTCGTTTGTATCACGCAGCAGAACTTCCAGTGGCTTGCTTGGCGCGATATTCATTTCTGCACGAATGTTACGTACTGCAATGATGGCTTCCTTGATCCATTCCAAATCGTTCAACGCCAGCTCATCCACTTTCTCCTGAGAGAATTCAGGGAACGATTGCAGCATGATGGTATCGGCATCAATGCCTTTAACCACTTTTACACGCTGCCAGATGGTTTCGGTAATGAATGGAATAATTGGGTGTGCCAGACGCAGCAAACCTTCCAATACTTCAATCAGGGTATGGCGAGCCGCGCGGACTTCTGCCTCTGAGCCTTTGTTGATTGCAGGCTTGGACAGTTCCAGATACCAGTCACAGAATTGGTTCCACGTAAATTCGTAGAGAATGTTCGCAGCAATATCGAAACGGTAAGTATCCAGCGCTTCACGGTAGGCTTTCACGGTCTGGTTGAATTCTGCCAGGATCCAGCGATCTGCCAGAGAAAGCGACATTTCACCGCCGTTCTGACCACAATCCTGCCCTTCGGTGTTCATCAGCACAAAACGGCTGGCATTCCACAGCTTGTTACAGAAGTTGCGATAACCTTGCAGGCGTTTCATGTCCCAGTTGATGTCACGGCCTGTTGAAGCCAGTGCAGCCAGTGTAAAACGCAGGGCGTCAGTACCGTGGGCTTCAATGCCTTCCGGGAACTGTTTTTCAGTGCGTTTACTGATTTTCTCAGCCAACTGAGGCTGCATCATGTTGCCGGTACGTTTTTCCAGCAGGTCTTCCAGAGAAATGCCGTCAATCATATCCAGCGGATCGATAACGTTGCCTTTGGATTTTGACATTTTCTGGCCTTCATCATCACGGATAAGACCCGTCATGTAGACCGTTTTGAAAGGAACTTGTGGCTTGCCGTTTTCATCTTTGATGAAGTGCATGGTCATCATGATCATGCGGGCAATCCAGAAGAAGATGATGTCGAAGCCACTAACCAGCACATTGGTTGGGTGGAATGTTTTCAGGGCTTCGGTCTGCTCAGGCCAGCCGAGGGTGGAGAATGTCCACAGGCCAGAGGAAAACCATGTATCCAGAACGTCTTCGTCTTGGTTCAGAACAATGTCTGCGCCCAGATTGTTTTCGCGGCGGACTTCTTCTTCATCGCGACCAACATAGACGTTGCCTTGTGCGTCATACCATGCCGGAATACGGTGACCCCACCATAATTGACGGGAGATACACCAATCCTGAATATCACGCATCCAAGAGTAGTACATGTTTTCGTACTGTTTCGGCACGAACTGAATGTCACCGTTTTCAACGGCTTCAATGGCTGCTTTAGCCAGCGGTGCAGTGCGAACGTACCATTGGTCAGTCAGCATTGGCTCGATAACCACGCCGCCACGGTCGCCGTAAGGAACCGTCAAGTCATGGGGTTTGATCTCAACCAGCAAACCTTGTTTTTCGAACTCAGCCACGATCGCTTTACGGGCAGCGAAGCGTTCCATGCCACGGTATTCGGCAGGAATGTCGCTTGAGTAGATTTCAGAAACTTCGCCGTTGGTATCGAACACTTCTGCGGCTTCGCGGATGTCGCCATCGAAAGTCAGAATGTTGATCATTGGCAGGTTGTGGCGCTTACCGACTTCATAGTCATTGAAATCGTGGGCTGGCGTGATTTTTACGCAGCCAGTGCCTTTTTCCATGTCCGCATGTTCATCGCCAACGATAGGAATGCGACGGTTAACCAGTGGCAGCAGGATTTCTTTGCCAATCAAATCCTTGTAACGCGGATCTTCTGGGTTAACGGCAACGCCGGTATCGCCCAGCATGGTTTCCGGACGCGTGGTGGCGACAATCAGGTAATCCTTGCCTTCAGTGGTTTTCGCGCCGTCAGCCAGCGGATAGCGCAGATGCCACATAGAGCCTTTGACTTCACGGTTTTCAACTTCCAGATCGGAAATTGCAGTGCGCAGCTTCGGATCCCAGTTGACAAGGCGTTTGCCACGGTAAATCAGATCATCTTGATAGAGGCGAACGAAGGCTTCTTTAACGGCTTTAGACAGCCCTTCATCCATAGTGAAGCGTTCACGCTCCCAATCTACGGAGTTACCCAAGCGACGCATTTGATTGGTGATAGTGCCACCCGATTCCGCTTTCCATTGCCAAATTTTGTCGATAAAAGCGTCGCGGCCATAATCGTGGCGGGTTTTACCTTCTTCTGCCGCGATTTTACGCTCAACAACCATTTGTGTCGCAATACCTGCGTGGTCAGTACCTGATTGCCACAGTGTATTTTTACCCTGCATGCGCTGGTAACGCACCATCGTATCCATAATAGTCTGCTGGAATGCGTGACCCATGTGCAGGCTGCCGGTGACGTTTGGCGGCGGAATGACGATGCAGAAACTTTCGCGGTTGGTATCGCCATTTGGTTTGAAATAACCGCTCTGTTCCCAGTGCTTATAAAGAGGTTGCTCTATCTCTGTCGGGTTGTACGTTTTATCGAGAGATGGCTCAGATTGCGTTTGATTAGCGGGTGTCTTTTCCATTGTATCTTGATATTCAATAGGTTGGCGGGGTTGCCATGGTCAAATTAAAGCCAACGCTACGATAGCATTTATATCGTTCGCGAGCTAACTGTTTTAGATTTTCATCAATAGGAACGAAGTCTATCACTTCATGGAAAGCTGTGGCAAAGTCTGCAAAATGAGGAAGCAGTGTCACCAAGACATCGCGAGGGGCATTGCTCCTTTTTTGCGGCCAGCACAATTCTACCGGCGCGCCATAACGCGGGCCTTCTCCGGCAAGGTTGTGCGGTACAAATTGGCTTGGTTCCCGTTGCCATAATGCTTCGTCCAGTTTTTCGGCCTGTTGCTGGTTTTCACAAGCAATCAGAACCCGCTTCCCTGCCCGCCATTGGTCAGCAGCAAGCTGACATGCCAGCCATTCATGTGGCTGCAAGTCATCAGAAAATGATGATTGTTCCGATAACGGCTTTTCCGACTCAAGTTTTTTTGACTCAAGTTTTTCCAGCAAATAAAAGGTGGCGTTTTTCATATTTTCTTGGTTACAAGATTGCGGGAAACAGTGACGGAAAAGGGTATTGCATCTGCAATACCCTTAATTTCACTCATTCCTTCAATGCGGTTGTGCACATTTTTATGAAGCAAAATGTGCAACGGCGGCATTAATCATCAGAATTCAAACCTGAACGATTTAACAGGAATTGTGACAAGAGCGCAACCGGACGACCGGTAGCTCCTTTTGCCTTGCCTGAACGCCATGCTGTACCAGCAATATCCAGATGTGCCCAATTGTATTTGCTAGTAAAGCGAGCCAAAAACGCACCAGCGGTAATTGCACCACCCGAACGCCCACATGAATTCACCATATCCGCAAAATTGGATTCCAACTGCTCGGTGTATTCATCACCCAACGGCAGACGCCATGCACGATCTCCCGCTTGTTCTGAAGCGTTCATCAGTTCATGTGCCAGTGGATTGTGGTTGGACATCAAACCGGTATAGTGACTGCCCAGTGCAACAACACAAGCACCGGTCAATGTGGCGACATCAATGACCAGCTCAGGGTCAAAACGCTCAACATAAGTCAGCGCATCACACAGCACCAGACGGCCTTCTGCATCGGTATTGGTGACTTCGACAGTTTGACCGGACATGGTGGTCAAAATGTCTCCCGGACGATATGCACGCCCGCCAGGCATGTTTTCACAGCCAGCCAGCACACCGATGACATTGATTGGCAGTTTCAGCTCGGCAACAACACGCATGACGCCATAAACTGAAGCGGCGCCGCACATGTCATATTTCATTTCCTCCATGCCTTCTGCTGGCTTGATGGAAATACCGCCGGAGTCGAAAGTCAGCCCCTTGCCTACCAACACGATGGGTTTCGCATTAGGATCTTTGCTGCCTTTATATTCCATGACTGACATCAGGGATTCATTTTGTGAACCCTGGCCCACTGCCAGATAGGAATTCATGCCAAGTTCTTTCATCTGCTCTTCGCCAATGACCTTGGTGGCCAGATTGTCGGCATTGTCAGCAAGCTGGCGTGCCTGTGAAGCCAGATAGGCAGCATTACAGATATTGGGTGGCATGTTGGCCAGATCTTTTGTCGCCTTGATACCGGATGCAATGGCAAGGCCGTGCTGAATGGCGCGCTCACCGCTGGTTAATTCGCGGCGGGTCGGTACATTGAACACCATCTTGCGCAAAGGGCGACGCAGCTCATTTTTACTGCTCTTGAGCTGATCAAAGACATACAGTGATTCTTTGGCTGTTTCGACCGCCTGACGTACTTTCCAGTAGTTGTTGCGCCCTTTCACGTGCAGTTCAGTCAAGAAGCAAACAGCTTCCATTGAACCGGTTTCGTTGAGGGTGCTGATCGTCTTCTGAATGATTTGCTTATATTGACGCTCATCCAGTTCACGCTCTTTTCCACAACCAACCAGTAAAATACGCTCAGACAGCACATTAGGAACATGATGCAGCAACAAGGTTTGACCCACCTTGCCTTCAAGTTCCCCGCGGCGTAATAAGGCACTGATATAGCCGTTACTTATTTTGTCAAGCTGTTCTGCGATAGGGGAAAGGCGGCGTGGTTCAAATACGCCGACAATAATACAGGCACTGCGCTGTTTCTCCGGACTACCGCTTTTTACACTAAACTCCATGCGTTCTCCTGAATCTTAAAGACAAAGAGGGATACAATCGCTAAAATATCACGTTCCGCATTAATTCATCCCAAAGAAAAGTAACTGTTATGTTAAGCTAAACACATTATTTTTTGGTACTTGGCTAACGATAAGTATGTTCTAATTGGGAACCAATATATGGGATGCTTTGGTATCATTTTAGCAATGAGGAAGCCAAACTTATGCATATAAATGGTAGATATACGACGAAGTTAGCGACTTTCCTGCAAAAAGACAAGTTTTCACAGGCGTAATAAGCGTGATCATCATTAGATATCTAGTACGGGAAACCCTAAAAAGCCAAATCGCAATACTTTTCATCTTGTTGCTGATCTTTTTCAGTCAGAAATTAGTTGAAGTATTGGGGGCGGCAGTAGAAGGAAATATTCCCGCAAATTTGGTTCTATCGTTGTTAGGTTTAGGCGTGCCGGAGATGGCGCAGCTTATTTTACCCCTGAGTTTATTTCTTGGGGTGTTAATGACGTTCAGTAAACTTTACACCGAAAGCGAAATCACCGTCATGCATGCCTGTGGATTGGGCAAAAGTGTCTTGGTGAAATCAGCCCTTATTCTGGCTTTAATCACATCCGCGCTGGCGGCTGCCAACGTTATCTGGTTCACTCCGTGGTCATCTAAATATCAGTCACAAGTATTGGCTGACGCAAAAGCCAATCCAAGCCTTGCGGCGATTATGGAGGGGCAGTTCAAGCCTTCCCGTGACGGCAATATGGTGCTTTATATCGGCAACGTGAAGGGCAATCGTTTCGAGAATGTATTCCTTGCCCAGCTTCATCCGTCGGATGAGCAGCGTCCGTCCGTTGTAATTGCGGATGGCGGACATATGGAAGAAAGCCCGAGTGGGAATCAGATAGCGGTACTTCATCAGGGAACGCGTTATGAAGGTACCGCGATGTTGCGTGACTTCCGCATTACCGAATTCACCAACTATCAGGCCGTTATCGGGCACCAGAAAGCAGACATCGATAACAGTAAAGTCGAGCAAAAATCGATTGGGCAGCTCTGGCATGACACAGACAATGATTCCCGTGCCGAATTCCACTGGCGCCTGACGTTAATTGTCTCTGTGCTGACGATGGCGTTGATGGTAGTGCCGTTGAGTGTCGTGAATCCACGTCAGGGACGCATACTCAGCATGCTGCCGGCAATGCTGCTCTACCTGATTTTCTTCCTGCTGCAAAGCTCCCTGCGCTCCAATGGCAGCAAAGGAAAACTCGATCCTGTGTTCTGGATGTGGCTGGTTAACGGGGCCTATTTTGCCTTGGCCCTGGCACTCAACCTGTGGGATACCGTACCCATGCGCAAATTGCGTTCACGCTTTAAGAATCAAGGAGCGTCATGATGTTTGGGGTATTGGATAGATATATCGGCAAGACAATTCTGCATACCATCCTGATGACTTTGTTTATGTTGGTATCGCTTTCCGGCATCATCAAGTTTGTCGATCAGCTGCGCAAAGTCGGGCAGGGGGAGTACACCGCACTGTCTGCCGGTATTTATACCTTGCTGAGTGTCCCTAAAGATATCCAAATCTTCTTCCCGATGGCTGCCTTGCTTGGTGCGTTATTGGGCTTGGGCGCGCTGGCAACACGAAGTGAACTGGTGGTGATGCAGGCTGCTGGCTTTACCCGCTTGCAAGTGGCGGGTTCTGTCATGAAAACCGCAATTCCACTGGTTTTGCTGACGATGGTGATCGGCGAGTGGGTGGCTCCACAGGGAGAGCAGCTTGCCCGTAATTACCGTTCCCAAAAAATGTATGGCGGTTCGCTGATGTCCACTACCAAAGGCTTGTGGGCAAAAGATGGTAATGACTTTATTTATATTACGAGTGTGAATAAAGACAATGCCTTAAATGGTGTCAGAATCTACCACTTTAACGATGAAAATAAATTATTATCAATAAGATATGCAGATTCGGCAGTGTATGACAAAGACAACCATCGATGGAAATTATCTCAAGTTGAAGAGTCTGATTTGAATCAAGGCGGGCGAATCACTGGTTCACAGCGTATTTCCGCAGATTGGGACAGCAAATTAACCCCTGAAAAACTGGGTGTGGTTTCCCTTGATCCCGATGCACTCTCCATCCGTGGTTTACATCAATACATCACCTATCTGGAACAAAGCCAGCAGGATGCCGGGCGTTATCAACTCAATATGTGGAAAAAAATCTTCGCACCTTTATCGGTAGCGGTGATGATGCTGATGGCGCTGTCCTTTATCTTCGGGCCATTGCGCAGTGTGCCGATGGGATTCCGGGTTGTTGTGGGCATCAGTATGGGTTTCGTTTTCTACGTACTGAATGAGATATTTGGCCCGCTCAGCCTGGTTTATAGCATGCCTCCAATACTGGGAGCGCTTTTGCCAAGTCTGTTATTCTTTGGGATAAGTGTTTACTTGCTTTTGAAGAGAAAATAGCAGTCATCAATCGAATTATCATTAATATTTCTTATCGCTCTTGCGTTTAAACGTGAGGGCGATTTTTTATTTTATGCAATAAAATCAGTGCATCATATTGAACTAAATAATGTTGATGTATTTAACTCATTGAATATTAATGTTATTTAATAAATACCAATTCTATATCATTATGAATAGATTAAATTACTATTTGATCTTATTCAGACTATAGTGATAAGAATTTAAGTTGTAGACCACTTATCAGTTTTTGTGAGGTATTCATATGAAATAGATTGAATTTTTTCCGAATGAATTTCACATTTTTGAAGATAAGCGTGCTGAGCCACCTCATGACCTACGATTGACGATATCCGCTCATGGCTTGCCTGGTTATATGGCAACTTCGATCGGTAACATATCACCAGACTGCTTGAAATCTATTTTATGCGATTATGCTGATATATTTAAATATCGTCATATGCGTTTGTTATTTTGCCATTCAGCAGATAAGGAAGGATGGTTCGCAGGTTCTTTTGCAGAAAGATTTTCCAGATTACTACCTGAAGTAATAATTGAAGCGTATTTAGGGGAAGTAGAGACTTCCGAGATCATTAGGAATGTATACGCTAGCAGTACTAAACATTCACAACCAAATGCGAACTATCACATTGACTATCAAAAAGATTATCAAGGTAAATATATTGGTAAGGGAATAAAGCAAACTTTGGTGGCTGATTTTGAACCATCATATACAGCAAAAATAATGTACCCTACTAACTCCATTGACGTAGATGAAAGAACACGTTTTGTGACTGGTATTCAACGTTTGGAAGCACAATTTGAGACCTGTGATCCGGTCTCTATAAAAGATATGTTAAGTAGCCGATTATTCTTTTGTAATGGGCAATCCAGTCGAAACATCAATGACTTTCTAGATAAATAGCCATGATAGAAAATAATCCTTATATACGTGTCGTACTTCAAGGTGCATGTATTATCATCCCGCGACGCGGGATGATAATACGTTGCTTCCTGAAACTTGGAGTTAATAGGGTATAAGCCAATTTGAAAATGTGTAGATACCTGTGCTGTTTACGGTGGAAAATAATCACACAGACATTATTGTGGTTGTAAAGTGACTTCATCTTGTATCACAAGGCCAGAATCAGGTTTGCTAAATTGCTTGGTAAGGTAGAAACGAGTGTGATGATGTGCGTATCCTTCAAGCACACCGTAGACCTTGTAACCTAACTTCTCATAAAAACCTTTCGCTTGAAAACCATAAGTATCCACATAAGCCATATGACAAGATCGATTTAAGGCTTCTTTTTCAGCCTGTAATATAAGCTGTTTTCCCAGGCCTTTTTTACGGTATTCCTCACTTACCCATAAATATTGAATTTCAAGACTTTCCCAGAAGGTTCTGGATACAAGCCCAGCAATTATTCGACCGTATTCATCAGTGAAAGAGATAAATAGAGGATTGAGGTCTACATTGCCATGCTTATGATTATATTCCCAGAGTTTTTTAATTATATATTCTTCCATTTGTGCATTGTGAGTATTGCTAATGTGCATTTTCATTTTTTAGATTCCTGTTAATTAAAGCCGTTAAAAATAAAGTTATATAAAGCTGAAATTAAAAGCCTGTAATATATTCACTGTCATTTTTTAATTCGCTTTTTAAGCGAGTTATTTATTTTAACTTGATGAAAAATAATGCATTTAATTAAATGGATGGGATAATATGAAATCCACCGTTTTGTAATAGCTATATTTCTGCCACATTTTGGTAAAAATGTTCATCTCGGGCACCGCCAGAGAAATTAGCAAGCACTTTGATATAAAAGCAAACGCAATACAAATACTATAGTAATATAATTTATAACCATATTTTAGCCTTATTTATTATTTATTTTTGGTTTTTTATGCGACAAACGGCCTATCAATCACTGATTTATTATTATCTTAAACCTGTAATTAACTAGAGCGTGCATTATTTTTCTATTAATTTCTCAATGAAATAAAATGAATCTAATATAAAGTGTAACTCAATGAATAAAATTTATTACATAATAAGTAAGTGATAAATATCATATGATTTTTCATGAATTATAGATTTCATACTGATGTATTTGTTACTCGGCGTATAGGGGCACATATTTTTGGAAGTAAGCTGAAAATGATAATTTCGGTATTATTCAAACCATACATGAAACGAAACTATGTATGAAATGGGGAATTGGCTAGAACCAATAAACTCCGGCCAACTTTTTAGAAATACCTCCTTTATATTATTAGACGGTAATTTCATTTATGGATCTTCTTATCCTGAACATTCAGTGCTATTCCATTAATTGAAATATACTCTATTAACTCCAAGTTTCAGGAAACAACGTATTATCATCCTGCGTCGCGGGATGATAATACATGCACCTTGAAGTACGACGCGTATAATTGCAGAAACTACTTCGTATTGAGCACAAGGCCAGTTTTCAACAAAATAATGGTAATCAGGCTGAGTTTCCTATTACACGAAACCCAGTCTGTTATTTTACTATCGCGTCAATTACGCTAAACCTGATTATGATTGCGCGCCAATGCAGCCACTAATTCATTTACTCCGTTTGTCACACGGCTAAACTTACTTTGTTCCTTGCGGGTCATCACCACAAACACCCCGATATTTTGTTCAGGGATCATCGCCATATAAGTATTGAACCCACCTCCGCCACCGGTTTTTTGATAAATACCGGGGATATTGTCTTTGGCACCCATATACACCCAACCAAGCCCGATGCCATCTGCTTTACCGGCCACATCCATTCCTCTGATTGAAGTTAGATCCGCACGTTTAAAATAAATGCCCTGTTCACGGCTGGCGGTCTGTTTCCTCAACTGATTCTGGGAAGATAAAAACTGCTGCATCCAGCGTTGCATATCTGCGGGGGTAGAATAAATTCCGCCACTGCCTGCGGCGGCAAGAGTATTCACGCAAGGGCTGGGCTTAATTCCCTCCATCAAACGGGAGCACTGGGATTGCGTAGGCGTCAGCGTGGTATCTTTCATGTGATAGGGGCGAGTAATTTCCTCTCTCAAAAGACGGGAATAAGACTCACCGGTGGCTTTGGAAAGCGCATCAGCCAATAAATCGTAAGCCAGATTAGAATATGACGCGGTCGTTCCGGGGATAGCATCCAGTGTTGCGGTTTTCAGCCAAGACCAGCGGTTGGATTGAGTCGGCCAAATAAACACGGGGCGCCCCCATTTTCCCCCCGGTTGTTCCCGTGGCAGCCCGCTGGTATGGCTTGCAAGGTGATACAGCCGGATTGGCTGACCAGAGCCATAATTTGGCACATTAATGCCGTGATACGTATACTTCTGCAACGGATCGGTAATCTTGATGCGTTCCTGTTGAGCCAGCTTAATCATAACTTCGCTGGTCATTAACTTGGTAATAGAAGCAATACGAATCAACGAATCTTGCCGGGGTTTAACCCCGCTTCCTGGATAAGTCTCCCCAAAACTGCGATGCACTACCTGATTATTATCGATCACCACCATTGCCATCCCTAAAGGACTACCTTCATCAAAGATGGATTGTGAATATTGATCGACCAACGCAAGAGCCATTCTTTTGATAGCGTCATTACCCTCAAAAACTTCCCACTTTTCAGGATGTGCGCTGAATTGCTGAGTTCTGCTCTGGTATGCATTGCCAGAATCCGCACAAGCTGAAAGCGCCCACGTCAGGGTGGAAACCGCACACAGTTTATATAGCCATTTTTTCATTTTTGAGTTAACCAATCAGGTAGCGTTTAATTGGGAGAAAAAGCCGTTATTTGTTTTTCTTAAAAATCGCCAAAATGGCACCGATAACCAGGCCCAACAGGATGCCTGTAAAAATCCAACTGATGATTGTCATGATAATTTCCCTCATTGCAGTGTATTGTTTGGAATTATATAAGGAGTTTGTAGGTTGTCTATTGGCAGAACAGAATAGTAAAAGCGAAACGTGCGCCGTTGAGGTGAAAAGTTGGGTGAGTTTTAAGCATAGATGATGAAAAAGTGGTGCAACTGATTCTTTTTTCAACGCTTGAACAAAATTGAAAGGATAAGTGTTGCGAATGCTCTTCTGACAGGTATAATCACTTCCGTTCTCCGAACCCTTCAGTGCCGAAGTGGCGAAATCGGTAGACGCAGTTGATTCAAAATCAACCGCCTTCGGGTGTGCCGGTTCGAGTCCGGCCTTCGGCACCATTCGTTAGTTTACTAACGTCTACCCAAGTCTACAAATTCCCTGAAAACCCTACCAAATCAAGATATTTCGTTATCCTGACGTCTATTGTAGTCCGTTGCAATCAACATGCAGCAAGGGGCATAATTAGGGGCACCTATACTTCGATTTTAAATGTGCCCCTAAAATGAAACTAAACGCCCGACAAATCGAGACTGCTAAGCCCAAAGAAAAAAACTATAAACTTGCCGATGGTGGTGGTTTGTATCTGGAAGTTACTCCACGCGGTTCTAAATATTGGCGAATGAAATATCGCCGTCCAACAGATAAAAAAGAAGATCGATTGGCTTTTGGTGTGTACCCGACGGTGTCCTTAGCTGATGCCCGAGCCAAACGAGACGAAGCTAAGAAATTACTTGCTCAAGGGATTAATCCCAAAGCCGAACAAAAAGAGGCACAATCCGAATCGGAGGGAATATTTACATTCGAGCATATTGCTCGCGAATGGCACGCGAGTAATAAACGGTGGAGTGAAGATCACAGTGGTCGGATTATGCGAAGCCTTGAACAGTACATATTCCCCCATATTGGCGCTCTTGATGTACGTACTTTGCGAACCAGCCAACTGTTAACTCCTATCAAAGCCGTTGATACTGATGGCAAACATGATATAGCTCAGCGTTTACAACAGCGTGTAACTGCCATTATGCGTTACGCAGTCCAAAATGACATTCTTGAATATAGCCCTGCCAATGATATGGCTGGCGCTCTCATCACAGTAAAATCTAAGCATCATCCTGCCCTACCTAATGAGTGTCTACCTGAGTTTTTGACTCGTCTTTCTTGTTACCGTGGGCGCTTACTTACTAAGATCGCGGTAGAACTAACTTTATTAACGTTTGTTCGTTCCAGTGAAATGAGATTTGCCCGTTGGGAAGAAATCGATCTTGAAAGGGGTGTTTGGCATATACCGGCGACACGAAAACCCATTGAAGGGGTTAAGCATTCCCAGCGCGGTATGAAAATGAAAACAGAACATATTGTGCCGCTGAGCCGCCAGGCTGTATCTCTGATTGAAAAATTACATGGTTTGAGTGGGGATAGTGAAGTGATGTTCCCCGGCGATCACGATCCAAAGAAAGTCATGAGTGAAAATACCGTAAATAATGCTTTGCGTACTATGGGCTATGACACTAAAACAGAAGTTTGTGGTCACGGATTCCGCACAATGGCACGTGGTGCTATGGGAGAATCTGGTCTATGGAGTGATGATGCAATCGAGCGCCAGTTAAGCCACATCGAAAGAAATAACGTCAGGGCGGCATATATTCACACGTCTAAACATTTGGATGAACGGCGGCTAATGGTGCAGTGGTGGGCTGATTACTTGGATGCAAATAGGGAAAAACATATAACACCATATGATTTTGCAAAAACCGTTTAGAATAGCAAAAAATGGATGGCAAAATCAGCAATCAATTATATTTTTTGGAAAAAGAATTAACCCTATTAATTTAATAAAAGTTCTTAAATAATCCTCCTGTCATCAAACAACGTCCACGATGAGCGCTCAAGGACTCGGTAACAGGAGAAAAAATATGACAATGACAGCACCGAAAGAAAATCTTATTCGTTTGCCGGAAGTTCAACGTAGAACGGGTTATAGCAAGGCGTGGATTTACAAATTGATTAGCAATGGAGAGTTTCCGAAACAAGTCAAACTCGGTTCTCGTTCAGTCGCGTTTATTGAATCAGAAATTGATAATTGGATTGCACAACGTATTGCAGGATCACGGGCAGCATAACACCTAAAAGAACATGACATAAAACACGTAATATAAAAAACAACGCCCCAGAGTGCGCGAACACAACCGGAGCGTCTGACCAACAACCGTTATACGAGGTAACGATGATGGCTGATATACAGCATACCCAAACTCACCCTAAATTTACATCTTCAGATAAGACAGCGCGTCAAAAAACACTCGACCTGATCCAAACCGTGAAAAAATCCGCCATGTATCATTGGGAAAATCTGCTGCCTGCCTGTGGTATTGATATTCCGGCAAAAGACAAACATGGTGCCTGCCCGATCTGCGGCGGTACTGACCGTTTTCACTTTATTGACGATCATCATCATGGCAACTGGCATTGTCGCCAGTGTGACACCCCAAATTATGGCGATGGGCTGGATTTGGTGGCAAAAACCAAAGGAATTTCGATCATTGAGGCAGCGAAAATCGTTGCGGATGTACTGGCATTACCTTTGCCCGAACCCAAACCAGCCAGAAAAACCATTCAAACAACTCAACCAATTGCTGAAAGAGTGGCAGCACTGATGGCGCAAACTGTTGTCGGACAATCGCCCTATCTGGCCGCAAAGGGACTGCATTGCCCTAATCAGGGATTATTGCCCGATAATTCAGCGGTGTTGCGACTCACAACACTGGACGGAAAAGTCACAGGGGCGCAGATCATCAAATCGAATGGCGAGAAAAAATTACTTACTGGTAGCCAGAAGAAAGGCGCGTTTATTGCTCTGTCAGCGCTGGAAGAACGTCCCGATACGGCCATCATTACCGAAGGTTACGCCACAGCACTCACGGTTAACCAACTCTGTAACGGCGCTGTTCTAGCAGCACTGGACGCAGGCAATCTGTTCTTCGTTGCTCAATCAGTCAGAGAACGCTGGCCGGACACGAAAATCATTCTTGCCGCCGATAACGACTGGCATCACCCCGGCGAACTGGATAAAAACGGTAAACCGAAAGTGAATACCGGCAAAATCTCGGCAGAAAAAGCGGCTATTGCGGTGAATGGCTGGATCACATTGCCACCGACAGAATATAAAGCCGATTGGGACGACTACCGCCAACAACACGGTGTAGAAACGGCAAAGCTGGCGTTTGCTCAGGGGCTTTATCAACCGGTATCAGCGACAAAAAAAGCAGTCATTCAGCCCAATGATGCCGAATCGTCAAAACTGACCTTATGTCAGATGGGAGCCAGCCAGCGCGGAGAAGTGTTACTGGCACGCTATGACGGCGATTTGGCTCTGGATGGCGCTTCGGAAACCGTTCATCACTATGATGGTATTGTCTGGTGTCCGGTCAGTAACCGCGATTTACAGCGAGAAATGGTGGCGGCTTTTATGGAAGAAAAAATGCCGTACTCACCGCATGGTATTAGTGCTGCCGTGGATGCCCTGAAATTACAGCTTCCCATGATGGACGCACCAGAGCGCCATTTAATCGGGTTCCGTAATGGCGTGTTTGACCTGAACATCGGCCAGTTCCGGCCGCATCACAAACATGACTGGCTGCTGCTTGCTAACGACGTTGAATTCAATTCCCCCGTTTCGGGGGAAACCCTGCAAAGCCATGCACCTCAGTTCTGGCGCTGGCTCAATCGAGCAACTGCTAATTGTGAAAGCAAAGCCGAAAGAGTACTGGCTGCGCTGTTTATGGTACTGGCAAACCGTTACGACTGGCAGTTGTTTCTGGAAGTCACCGGAGCTGGGGGCAGCGGCAAAAGTATCTTTGCTGAAATTTGTTCAATGCTGGCAGGCAAAGGCAATACCGTTTCCGCTAGTATGGCCGCACTGGAAAACCCACGGGATCGTGCGCTGATTGTCGGGTATTCGTTAATTATTCTGCCCGACCAGACCCGCTATGTGGGCGATGGCTCCGGTATCAAAGCCATTACAGGCGGGGATGAAGTCGCCATTGACCCGAAGCACAAACAGCCCTATTCAACCCGCATTCCGGCTGTGGTGCTGGCGGTGAACAATAACGCCATGAGTTTCAGTGATCGCAGTGGCGGAGTGTCGCGGCGTCGGGTGATTTTCAATTTTTCCGAAGTGGTGCCGGAAAATGAACGTGATCCGCTTCTCCGGGACAAAATTGCGGCAGAACTGCCGGTCATTATCCGGCAACTGCTTCATCGGTTTGCAGATCCACACACTGCTAGATGTCTATTGGCAGCGCAACAAAAATCTGGCGAGGCGCTAGATATAAAACGGGGTACAGATCCACTGGTCGATTTTTGCGGTTATCTGGTGGCTTCTCATGAAGCTGATGGCCTGCTAATCGGCAATGCGGAAATCGTGCCGTTCAATCCCCGTAAATACCTCTATCACGCCTACCTTGCCTATATGAAAGGCAACAACCTAAACAAGCCGGTTTCTGTGACCCGATTCGGTATGGATATGCCCGGTGCATTGGCCGAATACAGTCAGCATTACCTGCGCAAGAAAAGTAAACAAGGCATTCGCAGCAATCTGAACCTGAATATCGACACGGCTATCGAATGGATGCCCCAATTGGCAAGGGATAGCCTGCCAGAAGAATAATTTTTTTCACTTTAATTAGTTTTTTGGGAAAATATAAAAAAGTGTTCACTACTGTTCACTCTGTAATTTAAATCATATATATCAATATATTGAAGGGTGAACAGTTATTTTTAAACTGTTCACAAGTCTTCACCCCTGTTCACCTTTTTCAGATTTAAGGGTGAAGGGTTGAGTGAAGAGTGGTGATGAGTTTGCTTTCAAGTCATCACCCTCTAACGATATGAATTTAATTGAAAAAATTTAGAGGTGAACAGGGTGAACAGTTTTATTCCTAATTCTTTAATAGGGAGGGGGTTAAATAAAAATGATTTTTCTGGCGGGTATAGTATTTTTCAAGATCTCTGATTTATCTGGTTAATGTATTAGCCAGATAAATCAGAGAAGACAAGCGTAGCGCGTCAGTGTCGTGTTAAACAAGCCAAGATATTTATGTTCGGTGAAGTAAGAAGATCTTCCTAACTGGCAATTAATTTGAGGTTTTAAACCTAAGCTGCTCTAGATTCTGCTAATCCAGCGTAAAATCTTCGATAATGGCATCATTATATATATCGCCAAACGATATTGACGGGAGTTTTCAATAATTTCTCAACTGTATTGATAACTGACTGCAACCCTTCTTCCGTGTGGACAAGCTCCATTTCTCTGTCATTGCATATCAAGGCATAGCAACCGAACGCGCCACAGTTCTGGTAATCTAACTCAGGAAGCGATAGTGTTTGTCCACAACAAGGAACAGGCCATTTTGTATGGATTTTTCCCAGCCTTGATTCTTGATGCCAAATATAATCCATTTTTTCATTCCACCATTCTGTAATATTACTTTTACAGCATCGGCATGAAGGTATTCTAAAAAGTTCCATACCATGAAACAGTTCTATATCTTCACCAACATAATGCTCAATATAAGGTATCCCTGCAAAATGCCTCGCCGGCTTTCTTCTCAGTGTATTAATATATTCAGTTGTAGCATCCATTGCTGACGATTCTGGAATATAGGAAGGGTCTTTAGGTACGAACATTAAATAGGAGTCACTCATATTATTTCTCTTCGGCATTTATTGTATAAATTCAACATCAACTATGAGCTGATAAACTCATAGCTGATGACTACAACACGATATCAAGCGCAAAATCCGTTCTGGCTGGCGATCAATTTTGCACCACAGGCGGTTTGCATACCTTCCAATGCAATATTTTTTCCTTGATATTTTAAATTACTACTTCCTTCTACAATCGGAAAGGTTCCTTTGCATTTTGGGCAGGCGACTAAATCACCTTTAGCGGCAATAGGTACACCTTGATAAACATAACCATCGATAGCACTAATAACCTGACCACCATGATCTGTTATGTCGTTTAATCGAATAACCGCTTTGCCTGACATAGTTTATACCTCACTCAGCAACGGTAGTAACTGCAAATCCCGTAAGCAAATTTCGATATCATTGGCTTTATTGATATGCTCTTTATTTTCTATATCAAAGATTTCTTTTGTGGTGATAATTAATGTACCAATTTGGTCTTCCTTATCAGAGATAGATAAAATTTCTTCTGCCATTGACACTAAAGCTGGATCAATTTCTGTAGGTAAATATAGCATCCAACCTGCGCTTAAACGATCGGGAAATACTTGTTTTCCATATAATGAATATCCATTAATTTCAATCAGAACATAAGGTAGCGATCGATTTAAAACCAAGTTTTTAATAAATTCTATTAAACTTGATAATTTAAAATCTTTTTTATCAATATTTATATTAAGCGTTATTTCTGTTTGCCCTAACCGATCACGACGATAGTTCTGATATTGAATTGAGCTTTCATCATTTTCTCCATCCCAAATTCCTTTTATAAGTATGGGATTCTTTTCTGTATAACCTTTTTCAAATGCTTGTATCGCTTCTTCCGTTATTCCTTGGTCATTAAAAACAGTATGAAGTAAAGCCTCTTTGCGGCTATTTCCGGGTAAATACCACGTTTTATGCCGATTGAAAAATGTATTTAATTGTTGAGTAATGTTATGTAAATCTGCAAGAGCTATTTTTGGAGTTAATGGTTCTTTCCAATCAAAATATAATCTTATTTCTAATGATACAATAATCATATATTGTCCTATTAATCTATTGTTAAGGGGGTATGAAACACTTTAATGTTTGGAAATTTAGAAAATGCTCTTGCGTAATAAGCAAAACTTATTGGTTGTAAAAAATGCCAATGAGATGTTGGAATAGCGTTTAATGAAGAACATACCATTTGTTGTTTTTCTGCTTGAGACATCATAGAGAACTGCCCCTCCCACCATCCCATAGGTATACCGTTTTTAAAGAAATTATCATATTTAGCTTTAGCTTCGAGAAATAAACAATTAGAGGGTTGCCAACCATCAAAGCTTACACTTAAACAATTCCATGATTCAATCCTAGATAAATTTGCATCGTAAATTGTTTTACTTATTAGTGCTTGATAAGAAATAGCTAAAGCTGATCGGCCATTAGTGCTTTCCCAAACCATCATAACTTTCCCAATAGCGGGACATTCCTTACATTTAGTACGAGATGATGTGATTGCTTCCGTTTCGGCTTTTGCTTTGTCTTGTTCGTCGGATTTGTCTTTTGTTGCTTCATTGATTCCTACAGCCACGCCGGTGCCAATGGCTATTCCAGCAAGGGCTGTTAAAGTATATTCAGCCGCTGCCAAAATCGCAGGGCCAGCAAGAACTAAAGGTACTGGCATCTTAATGTTTCCTTTTCATTAAATTATCTAGTATTAACAGATAATCACGGTATTGCTGTTCTGGATTAGCACCGGCTTTCAACATATTTTTAATTTCAGGGGATGCATGATAATTGCGATTAAACGCCACAAAATAGAGGTAAGAGCGTATCAATTTCTCGTCTTTAAACCCCATATCAATCAAATCCAGATACGCGTCTTTTAGTCGTTTATGCAGGCTTTGTTCGCTTTCATCTCTGACTAATAATTCAGCATGTTCTGACTGAATTTGTTTTCGGACGTCAGTGATATAAGCTTCGTCTTCTGCATCAATAAATTTGCCGACCTGTTCCTGACTGAGTTTTATCATCGTTGTGCTCCTTTCACAGAATAAAACTGACCATTTAGCCAATATTCCCATTCATCAATCGATTGTGTGAATGCGGTTAGCTGTTCCTGGTTAAAAATATCTGGAATTTGATGCAGAATGCGCGGATCGTAAAAACGTAATAGGGCTGTTTCGCCGCTTTCCAATTGAACGTTCAAGTAGGGTTCGAAATGACGGGTCAGTGCATCCAACGACTGTGGCGTATACACCCATGAAACCGCAGGAAAAGTTTTTTCCAATGTTAAAAATTTTTCCATTAAGACCGTACCGTGTGTGATGTCAAACAGCCACGGCCCGGCAAAGGCGATCTCCGAATCCGGAAATTGACGAAACAGCGGATTATTCAACCCTGCAAGATAAGTTAATTCTTCATCAAAGAGGCGTTCATACTGTAAGCCATCAACCAACGCATACCTTTTTATATCAGGATGATTTTTTTGATATTCCTGCCATTTTTCCTGTGACACTGAAATCATGATTGCCCCCTGATAACCATGGCAGAACCGCCTAATGCAGCTTTCATCAAGCAACTAATACAAATTTTCTCTGGCGGGGTAACTAACACTTTTTCCGCTTGGACCACATTAATGGATGACAGTTTATCTAACATATCCGGTAATTTTCCGCCCCAACCTGAACCATTGCCCGGTGAACCACTCCCCATATTAACGGCAGCGCTGCTAGTAATCCCGCCTGCGTCAATTTTTAGAAAATGGCCAGCGGCTTGAATGGTCAATTCAGAACCGGCATCAATCACCACTTTAGTTCCAGAACTCAAATGAATTTCATTGCCACTTTGGGTTAACAGCGCATCGTCGGCTTTGATATGGAGCTTTTGCCCGGTTGACAGCGAAATATCATTGCCTGCCTGTACGCGATACTCATTATCGATACGTAAATGGGCGTCATTTTTAATATGGTGTGTCCGGTTATGACCCACATTGTGAGTTTCATCATTGAGTACCTGCGCTTTGATGTCTTTCTGCGCATGAATAAACACTTCTTCACTGCCTTTGGCATCATCAAAGCGCAGCTCATTGAAGCCTTCGCCCTTATGGGTTTTGGTTTTAAAGGTAGTACGGGTTTTGGCGGAGGGTAAATCCAGAGGCGGGCGGTTCAGGCCATTGTAGACACAACCAGTGACGATTGGACGATCAATATCGCCATTGAGGTAGGAAACAATCACTTCCTGCCCGATACGTGGGATTGCCATAAAACCGAAACCGTTACCGTTCCAGCCCTGTGCGACACGCACCCAACAGGAAGCACTGTCATCGGCTTTATCGTAACGGTTCCAGTGAAAATGCACTTTAATCGCCCCATCTTTGTTGACGAAGATTTCTTCACCTTCCGGCCCAACAACGGTGGCGCTTTCATCACCGTCTGCCAGTGGCTTGTAATGAAACGGCGGTCGCCAGTCGGCAAAACCGTCGATAAAGCTGAAATCGTTGCTGAGCGTGGTGCCTTCGCCGCTATTATCTCCCAATGCCTGTGGGCAACGCCCATGATGGCTGATTTCAATAACCTGCCAACGGGTATTGAGCGGGGTATGGGGGTGATTTTCGATTTCGAAGATTTTGCCCGGCCGCAGTTTGATGCAATTGCTCTGCCCATTACCCCGTTGCGTCTGGTTTTTCAGCGCTTCGTGGCGGTATTTCACGAACGGTTTGCCTTCAGCTTCCTGCTGGAAACGTCCGTAGCTCTCGTAAATGGTGTAGGGGGTGAGTGAGCCTAATGCCTGATATTCCGGGCTACTCTTCAATTGGTACACCGGAGAAAGTGGCCTGTCCGGGTTGTAATCTCGGTGAATACTGCGCTTAGGTGCCATGCCGACCCCAAGACGTACCTGATAAATCACATCCTGCCCGTGGGCGGTGTCAGGCTGAGGCTGGTATTGCAGCGGTAGATTGGCCGTCATCCCCAGATGGCTGTCACTGAAAAACAGCGTTTCATCTTCAAACCAAAAACTGATCCCTTCTTCGGCCGCCAGTCGGCAGAAGAAAGCATAGTCCGACTCCCGTTTCTGGGTGGTGTATTCCCGGCTGTGATGGGGATCTTCGAGTTGCGAATCGGCGCGAACATAGTGTTTTTTCAGTAACAGGTTTAGGATATCCGGCACATTCTGACGGTGGTAAATATGGCTGTCCTGATTGAGCGTCAGCCGCCAGAGGAAAGGGCGCACAGTGAAAGTATACAGCGTTTTGTTGCCATCCGTGCCGCACCAATCAGCATGGGAAATAATCCCGGTAATTTTCCGTTGTTCTGCCTCTCCGTAGAAAATTTGCAACACGGCTTCCTGCATCAACAGCGCGGTTAAATCGATTTCCGGCTTGGGTTTAAACGGGTTGGCAGGCAAAGATTGAACCAGTGTCAGATTCAGGGTGAAGAGGTCAGACAGCCCTTCCCGCAGAGTAAAGTCTGCCACGGCAAACGTTCCTTCGGGGAAATCGCCTATCCGGCAAAGAAAACGTAATCCACTTTTTTGCATGTCATCTCCTTGTTTTTATCAACATATCAACGTATTACATTTCACTGCGCCGCCCGGTACGCTGTCGGAATGTCCATAACGCCTGTTGTTCACCCTGTCGGTAAATGGTGAGCAGGATGAAATTATTCTGCACAATGAAACACGTCAGCAGTTCGTCGATCACCCGGCAGAACTGGTACATAATGCCGTCATTGTCATAACAGTCTGGATCAAGGGTGATATGCAGATAGTGGCCATTAATGGAACGCCCCTGCCCCTCTTTCGTGTTGTCAATACGTGCATCTGACCGGGCGTCAATTCGCACAATGCCGTTAATATGCTGCTGCATCCGGCGGCTCAGCATGCGATCATGATCCGCATAACAATCATACAGACGCAAAAATCCTTTCAGCGACTCAGTATTGAACAGCAAAAAAGGTGGACAGTTTAAAAAATCGATCAATGGCCAGTCTGATTTGCCCATCACCATGGGAGGAAAATCAGGCGATACCGCCGTGATATTACGGGCATGTAAATACGCTGGCACTGATGCCTGTGTGTGCGTAATTTCACCGACACCCAATTGCATGGCCTGAATATGGTAGCCAGAAACATGGGCGCACACCGTCTGGGGTGACAAATTGTTCGCCGCCGCGCCATCCATACCAATAAAGCGGATCTGGTTATGCAGACGTCCCAATAAATCGTCTGTGACCCATGACTGAAAGTAGACGTTATCAGGTTCCCCTTCATTCAGCAGCCAGTCACTTTTGGATTGAAATTGGTCAATCGGCAGGAAACAGCAGGGTTTGCCACGCGGTGCGCTGCCCTGTGCGGCTTTTTCACCGGGTTGCTTTGCTGCCTGAATACTTTCTGCACGGAAAAGCCGGATGGTGTCTACCAGCGCCAGCGGATAGTGAGCCTGATCCGACACCAGTGAAATAGGTTGGCTGACCATCGGCTCCAGATGAACCGCCGGCACACAACCAAGTTGAAATGCATCCCCCAGCGAATCCAGCGGCAATTCCCCGTTCAGGCGGATAATCAGCTCACAAGTATTATTCGGATTTAACTGCAACTCGCGGGGTTCCCTGATATCCAGCGTCATGAAACTGAACACATGAGGCAGACAGTAATATTCTGTCATTTGTTGCAGACGGGCAAAAGGCAGGTCTTCGGTGGGCAACAAGGTGTGTCGGAAGTTTTCACTCCAGCCCAGAAAATCACTGCTTCTGAGCCTGATTTCGCTTTCCGTTGTCTGCAGATAGACCTCCTCAATCTGCATATCCAGCCATAAACTTAACTGGGCGGCGCGGTTTGGGTCGGAACCCAAAAAGAAATGCAGTTTCCCGCCAGACCAGACTGGCTGGGCATTTCCCGTTTGCTGTAGCGTCAACACAATATCGCTGTATTCGCGGGTTTTTTGGATCTGTTTATCCAACACCACAAATGGCTCGATAGGCAAATCATAGCAGGTATGAAACTGTAGATTCTGTTCTCCCTCAGCGGCCGTTATAGGCGTATTTTCGGGAATATGGGCTGCCCCCTGATGCACGCCCTGATGGGGCGTGAACTGCATAATCGTGGTTGGAGGCACGGGACGCAGGGTATGCGGCCAGATACGGGCGAGTGTTTCATGGGACACTTCGGGGCAGGTATCATCAATTTTACTGCGCACACCGGAAGACAGCAGGGCAAAACCCTCCATAATCCGCATGATATCCGGATCATTGGGATGCTCCAGAAATTCGGCCAGATGGGGGCTTTCCACTGCGGTCAACTTCATTTTTTCGCGCAACCAAGCCAGCTCTTGCAGGTATAGAGATTCTTTATGGTTTTTCATGTCTCTCCTTTTTTGCGCAGATGTCCAAGTGAATAATCTATCGGCATTTCATTTGAAATATTTATGAATAAAAAACAATTGGACTAAATTTGGCTATGATACGCAATTATCCGTTAATTTAATTGATGGATTTCAATGTTTTTACGATTCAAGAAAAATCTTAAAAAACAATCGCAGTAATCATTTGACCCCTTTCACTTCAACCGATAACATCTTTGCTGACAATAACGATCCATCGCCTGTCAGGATCGCCTTCGGGTGGCGAAATAAATCTCCCGTAGCCTGAAAGGGAGAGCAAGTATTGCGGTACATCTGCGCACTTTTGGAAGCAGATATCGTTGGACAATAACCCATCGTCTGGCGATGAAAGTTATCCGGTTTCTGGATTCACCGGCTTATCATTCACGCAGAGCAGTCCCCTGCCACGTTTACCATCACAATTTACCCCTGCACGATCTTAATCCACACTTTGATTAACTCACGATAACGTCCCGAACACTGTGCGGCGTCACTTGCGTATGAGCTGCGCGATTACCAAGTGACGCCGCTAAGCGGCCAACGTCCAAAGCACGTCTGGCCTGCCTTTACGACTCATTTGAATCTTGTATTACTAGATGACAGCGCTTCTATGAGCACTTTTTCACCTCCATCGACCTATTCCGTTTATTTTTCACTCACTGCCTTGCAACAGGCCGATGCAGTAAAAAAAGGAGAAATCACACCACGTCACGATTAATGAGGCGTTCATCCTGAACTAATCAGGCACTGAACGGGGAGTATTTCATCGCCGTGCTGAGCACGTAGCGAACTCCTGCAAAAACTCAACACAACCCTCGCCTTGCTACACATTATCTGACGCACCACGGAATGGTGAACCTTACCGACACGCAGGGAATGTTTCGAAATAAGTAAAATGAGTCTGAAAACACAGGGGAAATACGGATAGCAAAGCGATCACGAACGAGAATAAACAACAAAGATTGATAGGCGTCCGTATTCTCCTCTGAGTTTGTGTGATAACAGAGGACAGGATTCGCTGTGCCTTGACCGACAAAAGAGTTTAACTCTCAGTTTGGTCGGGCTGGAATCAACTGAATTTAAAGTACACAAATAGTGTGCTAAGCGAGTTTATAGCCGTTCAACTTAGCCTTTCGGTTATTGAGTTAGATAAAACAATCCGTTAAAGTATTCCCGCCATTAGCAAAATCTAATGGTCAAGGTTTAGCAGCCTTGTCACTCATAGACACTGGCAGAAATTTTGCCAGTGTGCCTGTTATCGCCCTTTCAATGGCGGTTCAGGCAGGGGAGACGTAAGTCTCGCTGGTATGAGTGCCAGTCTGCTAACCCTGCTTGAATCGCCACCATCAATATTCATTAATGGAAAGGGGTAGCAGGAATGATTGAAATTAAAAAAGACTGGCATCAGGCCGACATTATCGCCGCATTACGTAAACGTGGTACTACCTTAGCGGCAGTCTCTCGTGAAGCGGGACTGAGTTCTTCTACACTGGCAAATGCATTCAGCCGTCCGTGGCCGAAAGGCGAATGGATAATCGCGAATTTTCTAGGCATTCATCCTTCAGAAATCTGGCCTAGCCGTTATTTTGATATTAATGGCCAACTAATTGAACGTAAGGTTCGCGATAAACCACAGAAATAACCTTCTCCCCAATTTGTGATCTACTTCGTGAAAAGAATAAATTTTTATATAAAGCCTGTGACTGAAATGGTGTTTGTAATTTAACCATATTGGAGTCTTATGGCTTTTTTATTTCACGACGCGGTAATTTATAAAATAATGTATAAAATTCTTCCATATCAAATAGATGAACAAGTTAGAGGGATAAAGTTATCTGGGGGCATTAAAAGGGGCATTAAAGGATTTAACGATTTTAAAATTGTTTAAATTCATATTGTTATTGTAGTTTGCGAGTCCGGCCTTCGCACCATAAAACAAGACGCAAAATGAAGCGTCTTTTTTTATGTCTGAAATTCAGTACCTGCAAGTTTTTTCCTCACTTTTTTATTCAATTTAAGCCAATTTGATTCTATCTACATCAATTTTCTAATGTGGGCACAAGTGCCGGTATATTCTGATTTGATAATGTTTGTGTCATACAGAACCCTTGAAAGGGAATGCATCATGGTTTTGAGTGATGTAAAAGTTCGTACAGTTAAGCCTGAAGCAAAAAATTATAAGCTTACTGATGGTGAAGGCATGGTGTTGCTGGTTCACCCCTAACGGCTCGAAATATTGATGCTATGTTATCACTCTGGCGGTAAAGAGAATATGCTGTCGTGGTGGGAGGATTATCTAGATGCGAATCGGGAAAAGGTAGCGAGTCCGTGTGATTTTGCTAAAAATAGTTTAAAAATGTTGAAATAGTTTTGATGATCTATCTCGGTATTTTAATTGCGCATTTGTGAATATTTGATTATTTAGTGTTATCAGACTTATATCAATATTTGAAAGTGTCATTACCTCTATAATTGTGATGCAGTTTACAGCTATTCTCTAACTACTTCTTTAGTCTTGCGTTATGAACCATAACGAAAACATCCAGATATGGATATTTTTCAAGAATGAAGAGTTAAATGGAAATGATGAATTTTGATGAAGTAATTACTCATCTACATAAAAATTCTAGGCCATATTCTCTACTTATGGGAAATGGTTTTAGTATGGCTTATGATAATAAGATATTTTCATATAATGCGCTCTATAATTTTTTGACATCAAGAGATGATTCATTAATAAACAAACTGTTTGATGTCATAAAAACAAAAAATTTTGAACTGGTAATGCAGCAATTAGATACAACATTAGCCTTGTTAGAGGCTTTTGGTTCGGATAATAAATTACAGGAAAAAATTATCTTAGCAAGTAAAAAATTGAAAGAGGGATTGCTAAGCTCAATACATCAACTTCACCCAGAACATGTATATAAGATACCAGAAAAAAAGATAATTGCTTGCGCTGAATTTTTGAATTTATTTATTAAAAGCGGTGGGCATATATTCTCTACTAACTATGACATGTTGTTGTACTGGACCCTTATGCGACAGCATGTTGAAAATGCTATTGATGGATTTGGCCGAGAGATAGAAAATCTTGATGAAGTTCTTCGTGGTAAAACACCTGAATATTCTGATCTTGTTTGGGGACCCAATATAGATAACCAGAACATTCATTATTTACATGGTGCTTTACATATTTTTGACTCTGGGGTTGATATTGAAAAAGAACAATATGATCAGAGTAATTTTCTAATAGAGAAAATTAAAAAAAGACTCGACAGAGGGAGTTATCCAATATTTGTAACGGCCGGTAATGGCGATGAGAAACTTAGCCATATTAGGCACAATAGATATCTGTCTTATTGTTTTGATAAATTATCATCATTAGATGGTTCTTTGATTACTTTCGGTTTTAACTTTGGTGAGTATGATGAGCATATCATTGAAGCAATCAATAAAGCTACCCATGCTCAAAATAAAACTCCGCCAAAATTATGGAGTGTTTATATTGGAGTTTATTCTGATAAGGATGCGGAACATATACATTCAATACAATCAAAATTTCACGCAAAAGTTAAGATTTTCGATGCAAAAACAGTTAATGTTTGGGGTAACTAATTGACATACTGTAGTGGCGTTATTGGGAAATTCAATTTTTATGAGGGAAAGGAGTGTGTGGCATTTGATCGTTATTAACGTGTTAATTGTGAACATACACTTGATTAATCTTTTAAACGGGTACCTCTGAGTACCCGTTTAGGATATCGTTTTATCTTACTGACCCAATAATCTAAACAGTACTGATGTCAGCCAGTATCTTGCTGTACAGTATCATTGAGATAGCGAAAGCGAATGGACTTATGCTCCTACGATTAACTTGCCTTGGGTGAATTACAAATTTTTTGGTAATACATTAAGAACCTTTTGAAAAATGAGGGATAAAGTGGAATTGCCATAGAATGAACGGACAAACCAACATGAATTTGAGTTCTTGTTCATGATTATTCCAATGTTCCATCTGGTATGTTAACAACATCACTTAAGAGTTCATCCGGTTGTGTAAAAATAAACTGCTTTAAAAACTGATCAATGCGAATATTGAGCTTAAATGGAGGTATAGTTACGCCGTCTTGTTTTTCAAAATAGACCTTGGCTTTTGCTTTATCTACTGTTTCTTTTAGTGCATCGAAGCGACCAAAATCGTTGAGGTTTTTCTCATTAACACTATCAGCCATTAATGCTTTGAGCCGTTCTTTATCTAAACCAAGAGCATTAACAACGGCGTTTAATTGCACGTTTTCTGCATTATCTTTGTAGGTGTTGATGTAGTCTCTGAAAGTATAGCCTTCAATTAACTGTGCATCGCCGCGCTGCAAGTCGTGTAAGAAGAGCTTGGCGTACTTTTGCTCGCTTTGGGTGAGCGAGGCAAATGACTTGTGCAACTCATTTAATGTAGTTTCAATGCTCGTAAAGTCTTGGTGTTTGTTCAGCTCTTTTAAATATTTATCAAAGCGGCTGTTCATGTAGTCGGCATCGATTTTGCCGGTATCTATTTCAGTTAAATAACCACTGATATCAAACGGCACATCGCCGCCACCTGCGCTATCGCCATCACCTTTGGCTACTAACTCTTTGTAACGCAGGACTAGGCTCAAGTAGGTTTGTTCGTCTATAGCCAGCGTTACCTTATGTCCATCATCATTTTCAGTAAATGAATAGACCGACTGTTCCCAATGCAAACCTTGTACTTTAGCTGCTTCTAGGTGCTGGCTAAAGGTGTTAAATAATTTGGCAAATTGGGCACAGACTTCTATATCGTCTGGCAGTTTTTCAAAATTCTCGACACCGGCGCTGACAAACAGCTCGGTAATATCTGCCACTAATTCATTCATGGCTTCAAGATTGCTTTCCAACCTATCAACAAATAAGCCGATAGGTCTGTCGCCGGAATAGAGTTTTACCGCATCGTTAATGTGCTGCTCCATGGTGTGTGGATAGCGGTAATAACGGATGATGCCGTGGGGTTTGTCGGGGCCAAACAAGCGATTGGTGCGTGAGAACGCTTGAATAATATTTTGATATTTAATCACCTTATCTAAATACAAGGTATTAAGCCATTTAGAGTCAAAGCCAGTGAGCATTTGAGCCACCACAATCAGTAAATCTAATTGCTTTGAAGGCTCGGTATGAATGCGTTCGTAGGGCTTTTTATGGGCAAGTCGTGCCGCTAAATCTTTTTTAAAGGCCGCATGGCGGGCAAAATCAAAATCTTGGCCGTAACGCGTATTATAGTCGGCCATAATTTCATTTAGGCCATCGCCTTTAAAGGTGGGGCCTCGGTCACCACTACCGTCGTTATCAATATTCGAGTCAAATAGAGCCGATACTTTCAGTTCAGGTTTGGCGGCTTTTAAACGGCGGTAATAGTCAATGGCTTCGGCAATGCTGTCAGTGGCCAAAATGGCGTGGAATTTATTGTCTTGGCTGAGTACATCCCATTTATCTAAGATGTCACTGACGACTTTTTCCTGGTGGGTAGCCGTTAAATATTGGCTTTTAGGTACATAGTCTTCAATTCCTTTGTGATATTTACCCGTGGCATCTTTGTAGCCTGCCATAGGTACATCTTTTATAAAGTGATTAAACTTTTTCTTTTTGGCTGGATCCGCCATCGCATCAGCAACCGAATCAGCCTTGGCTTGTTCTAATGCAACTTCTTTTCTTAAGTCACTATCTCTAAAAGTAGGCACTTTGTAAGGATCAAAACCCAAAACGTTACCATCACGTATACCATCTGCTATGCTATAGCGATGCAACTCGTTACCAAAAACATCAGCGGTAGTATTGCGATTGATTTTATTTTCATCATGAATTGGTGTACCGGTAAAGCCAAAAAAGAGTGCCTTAGGGAATGTTTTTTTAATGCTTACCAACATGCCTAGCTTATTTTCTTTGCCTCCACTCATCGTCGAGCGATGTGCTTCATCAATAATAAATACCAGGCGCTTAGCTCGGATTTTTTCTATGTCAGCTGAATTTGTTGCTGTTCCCTCATCATCAGCTTCTTCAAAAATATTACTCATTTTTTGAATGGAGCTAACAATTAACGTATCGGCAGGTGTACTGCTTTTTAATTTGGTAATGAGTACATGAGTATTTTCGGTGGCTTGTACGTCTTCGCCATCACCAGCAAAATTGCGATATTCCGCGAGCGACTGAGTACCCAGCTCAATCCTGTCCATTAAAAAAATCACTTTATCGGCATCTTTCGATTGTGCAATCAACTGTGCCGATTTAAAACTGGTCATGGTTTTACCCGAACCCGTGGTATGCCACACATAACCACCAAGGCGATCGGGGTTATTGGCGGCGCTGCCCAATTGCTGCCAGTTGGTTTTGGCCACTTTGTCAGATATCGCATTAGCGGCGTAATACTGATAACTGCGCATCACTTTAAGCACGCCGTCTGTATCGTCGGCAACGGTATAAAAGCCAATCAACTGGTGCGCCATGGGGATAGAAAGTAAGGTAGAGGCGATGTCTTTCCAATGGTTCATGGGTTCGTTATTAAAATCGGCCCAGTTAAATTGATAGTCTGGGTTAAATTTGCCATCTAGCCCAGGATTGGCAAAGTATTTAGCCTCGTTTGGTTCCATGGCCACAAATACCTGGATAAGCGAAAATAGGCCGCTAAATACGCTCTCTTTACTGTATTTTTCAATTTGGTTCACCGCTTGGCTAACTGGAATGCCACTGCGCTTTAACTCTACATGGATCACCGGCATACCGTTAATCAGTAACAACACATCACCTCGTCTGTCGTTACGCAAAGGGCTTCCGCGTTCAAATTTAGGCTGCTGTACAATTTGGTAACGGCTTTGACCTGCAGCAATTTCCTGACGATCGTATATTTTTAAGCTGACTTCTTTGCCCATATGCAAAGTATCGGCTGGGTTATCGCGCTTAATGGCCACAGTTTTGCCATTAATTAAGCCGTTGAGCTTGAGCGGTGTTTTAAGTTCTTTGATTTGCTCAATAATTTGCTGCATTTCAGTCGCGGTAAGCGGGACATCGTTTAAGCGATCCCGCTGGCGATTATTTTCAAACAAAATGGATGCCCAATTTTGTAGCAAATCCGCTTCAGTTTTGTTTTTGAGTATTTCCGGCTCCCAACCTTTGTTGGTGAGTACCTCAATAAAGGCCTGCTCAAATTGCGCTTCGTTTTTGAAGGTGATCATGTGCACTCCCTATACAAACATTTTGCTCAAGCAGGCTTGCTTGATGTTATTGAGCTTGGTTATTTGTTGTTGGTGTCGGTTGATTAGGTCATCAAGCTTTTTAAAGTAGTTGCCGATAGCGATTTGTTCTTCTTTTGTAGGAATAGTTACAGTCTGGCTTTTTACAATATCGGAGTTTAGGTTAATCTGGCTTCCTGGTTGGCCAAATTGTTGCCACTTTGCTTCAAAGGATTTTAACCATTGATACATAAACTCAAGTTCAAAAAGCGGTTTTTTGAATATTAAGAAACCATCGTGAACCCCAGTTTGAACATAGTTAACTACAGGTTTACCAACACTAGCTGCTATGCTTAACAGCAGGTGTTTCTCATGCAATACACGAGTCTTTTCTTGGCCAAGTTTTGAAATTCTTTGTTCCAAATAGTGGATCCTGCCATCTTGCTCGGTCACATCTCTAATGCGTAACCAACCAACACTTGATTGATTGTCGAACCATTTAGGATCTTCTATCGGGCGAGGGCTTGCACCACGAACAATTTCAGCTAATTCACCTAATTCCTTCTCCTCCCATTCCCCACTGAACCCTTTAAAACGAATTTCTGGCATGGTTTTGCCTTGTTTAGGGAACATTTTTTCCAGCATGGATTTTTTAAACTTGCAGAGTTTGTCATGCTTTTGTTGATGTTGGTTGATAAGCGCGTCAAGTTTTTGAAAGTAGTTGCCTATTTCATTGCTTTCAGAAATATTCTTAGGAACAAAAAAACAAGAGGTGGATACAAGTCCCCAATCAGAACGAGGCATTTTAGAGCCCGCTGAAAGGTTTGAAATAAATTCAAATCTATTGGTTTGAATTAAAGAAAACAAAAACGTACTTGCAACATTGTTGGCACGTAACACCCAAAAATCTCCAACTGCGAGTCCTTCAAAGTCAGCTAGAAACCAGTTTTTCAGATAGGGTCGCAATTTTCCAAATACAACATCTCCAGCTTCAAATTTTAAGCCAGTTTTAAAGTTTTTTTTCTGCTGGATGTCCTTATTGAATATGCCTTTCCCTGCGACTATATCTTCGTATTCAACACAAGCTAGACATGTACTTTGATGATGTGTTGATACTCTTGTAGCGAAGTGTGAAAATTCTCTCTCTTGCCACTGATCATTAAATCCCTTATACCGAATCTCAGGCACCTTTTTATCCATACTCATCTTATTCCCCCTTCAATAAGCTGGTAAGCTCAGCTAAGCCCTGCATATCAAACTCATTGCCAGTGAGCTCACCCATCATTTCCGCCAGTTCTTGCTTGGTGGTTTTTATCGCATGGGAGACTTGCGAATAGGTGACGGCATATTTATCAGCAAGGGCTTGCACTTGGCGGGTTAGCTGGCTAATCACTGCGTTTGGCATAGCTACGAGTTCGGTGCTTAATGGTGCAATCCATTTAAGGTGCAGCAGGTTGTTCACTTGTTCATCGGTTAATGCTTCGATGGTTTTTTTGGTTTCTGAGTGCAGGGCAGCGGCCGCATCTTTGACCATTTTTTTCAGGTTTTTTTCTTCATCAATTAATTTGCTTGCGCGAATGATTTTGGCTTCATAGCTTTCTTCTGCGAATTTAACGTTGCTGTCTTTTTGTTCTTTCAAGAAGGCTTTGGCGGCCTTGCTTAATTCGGCATTGGCAAAGCCGTCTTTGTTTTCTTTGACCGTATCTTGTTCTTTTTCTTCTTCGGTCAGAGATTCTAAAATTTCTTCCAGCGTGCTGGCGATTTCCGTCAGGTGGGTTTCTTTATCTGCCAGGGCTTTTAAGTCATCACTTAAGTAAGTTTTCTGCACTAAATCAAAGGGCAGTATGTGGCCTTTCCAACCTTCTTGTACTTCGGTGTCCTGGCCGTTTTTTTTCTTTATAACAATATTGGGGTCAACTTGTTTGGTGGCGGCAAAGCCTTCGGTTTGCATCATTTCTAAATCGGTGCTGATGAGTTGCCATTGGCTGTTTAGATATTGATAAGCCTGGTATTTGTCGATTAAGGCAATGGGGGCTAAGCGAGAAAATAGCTCGGCACTTAATACCGATTCTTGTTGGTTACGTTTTACACTTTCCCAGTTTTGTATTAACTGGGCATTTAGGTGGTCATCAAAACCATTAAAGGCTTGCTTATAGGTGCTTATAAATTCTAACACTTGCGGATGTCCGCTAATGTTGGCATTGACGTCTTGTTTATTAATAGCCAGCTCACTGTAAGCGGCTGATTTTGGGGTAAACAAAGCACTGCGCAATTGCGGGAAGGCTTGCCAAAAGTTGTCTAACAGGGCAATTTCGCTATTGGGAATACCGCCGAGCATGGTGGCGTGTAAATCCCAGCTTTCTGCCGCTGCTGAAGAATCCACATAGCGTGGTATGTTGAGATTGTAACCATTGTCGCGCAGGGTTTCTTTGCTCACCAGTTGCGAGAACTTGTCGATACTCTCTCGGTTAATCACCGCATCAGTAATGCGCTTGATATCACTGGCTTGCAGTTTGTTGTTTTTGCCTTCTTTCATAAAGTGTTTGGAGGCATCGACCACCAATACATCGGTGTTTTGGCGTTTTTGCTTGAGTATCAAAATCACCGTAGGAATGCCGGTGCCAAAAAAGATATTGGCCGGTAAACCAATAATGGCATCAATATGATTCTGTTCAATCAGTTGCTTGCGAATTTCACCTTCTTCACCACCACGGAACAAGACACCATGAGGTAGCACGATAGCCATAATGCCATCGGGCTTTAGGTGATAGAGGTCGTGCAGTAAAAAAGCAAAATCCGCTTTGGTTTTAGGTGCCAGGCCAAACCGTGAATAGCGTGGATCGCTATCTTTAAAGCTGGGGTCCCAGTTTTGTGAGTAAGGCGGGTTGGACACCACGGCATCGACATGTAAGGCGTAGTATGAGCCTTGAGGATCGCTGTCATCAAAATACGGCCAATCCTCTTCCAGGGTGTCGCCATTACGGGTTTTAATGTTGCTGGCTTTAATACCGCGCATGATGAGGTTCATACGGGTTAGGTTGTAGGTATTGGCTTTTAACTCTTGGGCGTAATAGGTGATGCTGTCTCTGTTTTTAGCGTATTTCTCGACCGCTTCACCGATATTGATCAGCAACGAACCAGAGCCGGAAGTGGGGTCGTAAATTTTGATGGTATCTTTGTGTTTTAACTCGTGGGCGATGATGTTCGACATGAGTACCGAAACTTCATGAGGCGTGTAAAATTCACCGGCTTTTTTACCCGCATTGGCGGCAAATTTTTCAATCAGGTATTCGTAAATGTAGCCCAGTACGTCATACCCTTGATTGCCATTCATCGGGATGCTTTTGATCAGGTGTAGTAAGTCGCTGATGGCTTTGGTGCGTTTGCCTGCACTTTCACCCAGTTTGCTTAAACCTGTTTCCAGAGTAGTAAAAATGCCTTCAAACAGTTTTTTGTAAGTGGGCGAAATCAAGCGGCTAAAGGCCGAGAGTGCATCGCGCACGTTGGATTCATCAAATTCGGATGTTGGATCAACCCATGTAGAAAACAGATTATCGTAGGCAATAAAGTAACCCAAGTTGCTTTGCACGTATTCAACGATGTCAGCGTCTTCTTCATTGAGGGTTTTGATGTCTTCGGGCGTCATACCTTGTTTGGTGACAAACAGCACTAGCTGGTCGCTTAGGTACTTGTAGAAGATAAAGCCGAGTATGTAATCTTTGTATTCGTTGGCTTCAATTTTAGAACGCATCTGGTTAGCGGATTCCCAGATTTTCGCCGCAAGCTGCTGTTTATTCACTATAAATCCTATTTAGGCAATTCTTTCTTGAAAAAGGCTATTTTAGGTTTTGATTGTACGTTTGATAAGAGCTTCTTGCTAGAGGGAATGCTTTCAAGCCTGAGTTGGTAATGCTTATAGCCTAGAACAAGCAAGTCTCATCATGGCTGATTAGCTTCAGGTTATGCAGAAATGTAACCAAGGCATTGGTATTTATTGGTGTATAGCTGTTTTCAGAACTAAATTATTTTCTTGGTGAAGTTTTTGTTTAGATAAGAATTAATTATTTTTCAATTTGTTAATTATTATCAATATCCTTCACCATTTTTTCTTCTCACCTCCCTTTTGGTACGACATAACGTGTCGTACCAGTACTGCATATTGGTACGACATAACGTGTCGTACCAGTACTGCATAATCTCCCATATCAATATCAGGTTACTTTGGGAGTATAGGACTGTTCTCACCATGAAAACACAGCATGATCATTATAACTACCTGTCTGTCAGGTTATCGTTCATTATCAGCAGGTTGCTGGCTGGTGAATACCTTGCGCTAAAAACGTTGGCTGATGAGTTTGGCGTTTCAGAACGCACGCTACAGCGGGATTTTCAGAATCACTTGATTCACCTGGATCTTGAACATTTCAGCGGCAGCTATCGACTTACCCGGCGAACGGGCTGGGAGCACTTACTCAATACCTTTGCGTTTATCTGTAATTCCGGGATGTCGGGGATTATTCCGGCTCAAAACCGCAGATTGATGGACTGATTACCAGTAATTCCGGGGGAGTTGCCAGTAAAATGAGATGTGATGTTTTTATAAGCAGAGGGGGAATTCGAAAAGTGTTATTCAAAGATTACGAACTCCGCAGCACTGCCATCTACATCGTAGATCTCTGGCATACAAAATAAGAACGATGAGGAAGTGCTTTTTACGTTAACGAGTATTGCTTTCCGATTATTAACTCTTTTTTGTGTTTTTTACACATTAATGTGTTTTAATGGCATCC
Source organism: Xenorhabdus mauleonii (assembly GCF_900113945.1). Lineage (GTDB taxonomy): Bacteria > Pseudomonadota > Gammaproteobacteria > Enterobacterales > Enterobacteriaceae > Xenorhabdus > Xenorhabdus mauleonii. The sequence goes on along the minus strand of NZ_FORG01000003.1, from coordinate 148,005 downwards.
ATTACTTCTAAGTCGGAGGGATGTCATCTTGCAAAACAAAATCAAAGAACTTCGTACCCAACTGTCAATCACTCAGCGTGAGTTGGCAGGTATGGTGGGTACCAGTCAACAGCAGATCCAGCGCATCGAAACAGGGAAAGTTGCGGCTAAGTTAGGGTTGGCACAAGCGATTAGCAGTGTTCTAAAGAAACCATTGACGGCTGTTTTTCCGGATAGCGATAACTTGCTGAAGAAAATGCGCAATCAGAGCAGCCGTAGTGACGATGAACTGGAAAAAATCGCTGCTAATGGTATTGAAATGGATGGTTGTATTTGGACGGTGAAACTCTGGTTACGAGGGCAGCAAGATTATTTACTATTACCTATTTCTCCGGCTGATAAGCGTCGTTTTTACTCATACTTTCAAGAAAACCCAGCGCCAGGTTATGAGCATTTTTTTGTTTTCGATTCTGAGCAGCATCGTTATGCCTTAAATGCCCGAGAAGTAATTTTCCACCAATTCCTGTTCGATGCTTTTTCACCTATTCCAGATGAGGAGGATAGCGATGCACATGAGGAAAGCTATGGGGATGTCCATATCACTATGGTGAATGGTAGCCCTGTTATTGAGCTGTGTTGTGAGCCTGAGAACTCTGAGGACGACGGAATTGATGATATTGGTCAATTGAATGCATTTTTTGACATTCTTGAATCAGAGCCGGAATCAACAGAGCGATATCAGTTAACCGACATAGATGGAGAGGATGCTTTCATCCGTATTGGTTCTATTGCGATGGTCCGAATAGCGCTTGATGCTTTAGAGTCTGTCGAGGAAGATGATGCGTAATAGGATTCGGCATCTTAGCCAAGTCATGCTCGTCCGGGTTCGATGCCGAAAATCAATGAAATTATGTGTTGGTATAACATCATTACGTTTATTGTTAATTGTTTTGAATTAATAGGTTGAGTGATATGTACGAGTCCGGCCTTCCCATAAAACAAGACGCAAAATGAAGCGTCTTTTTTTATGTCTGAAATTCCTCTCAATAACCTTCAACCATCTGATAAATCAATAAATATACCTAATTGGCTTGCCGTTCATAAAGAAGTAAGCGATATGTTAATTGATGATGTGGAAATTCTATCGTTTAATCCCTGTAATGACACGACTGTTGGTCTCAGATTGCAGCTCCCTCAGACAAAGAACCTAGAGGACGTTACCCATTGAGCAATACACTAACTGATATAGATTTGTGTGAGGCGTTATCTTATGTCTTTGTTGATAATGAAATCGACTATAACTATATCGCTTCTGTAGCAAAAAATTTCCCGCTTGAACATGTAGAAATGGTCTTCTTCGAGTGGGTTGCGCCTGTGTGTTATTTCAACGGATTGACTCCTATTCCTCCTGTATGGACTTTTTTCGATCGTGAGCAGCTTTGGGCAGATATTCAAACTGTTAGAAGAAAACAAACAACAGTGAGTACGATAGGAAAGATAAAAGAAAACATCAGACGATGCTTTTTACGTAAGTATTTTAAAAAAGAGTGGCAGCATTTGAAGACAATGATAACAAGCTGATTTTTTCTTTTTATATTGTGTTTTCTTAAGTGCATGATGTTTTGAATGTATTAATCAGAATATTACATTGTTAATCTAATTTATGATTTTTTAATAATGATGCGTTTTTTGAACGAACAATAAGGAAATACAATGCATAGTGATTATGCCGCACTTTGTTATGGTAAATGGTACAGCTGGGAAAATCGTCACGCTCAGGAAAATATCAGCATGCCGGGTATTTATGCAATCATGATCACTCATGATGATTACTCAGGCCGGAATTTTAATTGGCAAGATGACATTACTTATATTGGCATGACCGTTGCTAAAAGTGGGTTAAAAGGAAGGCTGCAACAATTAGAAAACTCTTTGGTCGGTAAATCTGGGCATAGCGGTGGCAACAGAATTAGGGAAAAATTTATATCTGAAGGCTATGGTTTGTATGATACGGCAAATCATCAATGGAGCGATGGTAAAAAACTATTTGTCTGTATTCAGGCCATTACTTTAAATCCTATGGATAGCTTACCAGAAAGATTAAAGAAGAAAGGATTCGTCGCTAATTTAGAGTATTTGGCTTTTGCTAAATATGTTGAAACTAATCCTAGTCATGAAATGCCGAGTGGAAATAAGGCGCATTCAATTTAATTGATTTGGTTTAATAGGCGTTTTTGCTTATTCAAGGCGTCTATTTTTATTAAGGCAACATAGGGAAGTCATATCAAGGTCAAAAAAACTATTCACGCAGCAACAACTCATTGGGCTGCGCGAATAAAATCAAGTCTTGCTATTCAATCCGAATTTTCAAGGATTGCGTTGCGGTTAAGAGCGTTTCAGCAACATACTCACTGCTTGGGCCATGCGCCATCACTGAAGCCACACGCTGAGTGGTAAAGCTTTCTGGCGGTAATGCGACCTGACTGCCAAGAGGAAGCTCCGTGAGTACATGGTCTAATCCTGGGGTTTCGAGGACGACATCATCATATCCTTCCAAACCCTGATATTGACCTTTCCGGTCGGTGAATAAAAACCGAATCCCAGCATACGACATGCTCTTCGGGGAACTTAAATCTGGTTGTTGCCCCGTCGCTACCTTGAGGATATTAGCGACATGATCAATACCCGTGCTACGCGGAATTAAGTGAGTGGTAATATAATCGCCGCCAGGACGCCCATTGATTTCAATAAGGCTGAATTTATCGTCTTTTATTTTCCCTTCAATATGCAATGTGCAGTTGTTACATCCTAATAGTTTCACCATCTGAACGACTTTGCTTTGTACGTCCAACGTTGCGCTTTGGCTGACTGTTGCCGGGAAAATATGTTGTAACTCAAAATGGAAAGGTTCTGTGGTCTGTTTGTCGGTGATGCCAACCACTTCGACCTTGTTCTGATAAACCAGCACTTCTACGCTAACTTCATTACCATCAATGAACTGTTCAACGATAAATTCATTTTTATGGCCGTCAAAAATAGGATCTTTGCTAGTTGCAATCAATGTGGTCAATTTATCAATAACGTTATCGAGATCGCGATGATCCTGAAGGATAAATATCCCTTTAGATCCATTACCGCCGGTAGGTTTAATCACAGCCGGATAACCCACCGTTTCCATCGCGAGCTTCAATTCATCCAATGTAGAAACTTGGCAGAATTTTGGACACAAGCCGGCGATAGAGGAAACGGCTTGGCGTGCACGGTATTTGTTCCTGACTGTCTGTACTGTTTCTGATGACATGCCAGGAAGATTAAGGGTTTCATTGATACGGGCGACAAAACCCAGATCAAGATCCGTCCAACTGACGGCTCCCACTATCTTGTGCCGGGATGCCACATCCTCGACAACTTTCAATGCTTCTGCATAATTTGAAGTATCACAAACGTGCCATTCCGCTACATGTTGCTTGGCCATCTCAGGAACCGCACGGGCAATCAATACAACAGATAATCCTAGCCGCTTTGCTGCGGCCAGAACTTCAAAACGTTCCCCGTTAGTACGTCTTAATCCGGCATAAATAATTACTGGGTTACTCATTTTAACTCCTTGCATTTGTAGGATATCTCAACATGCTTTCCCACTAGGTATAGTGAAAACCTACTTACACTCCGGCGCTCCGTACAGCTTGATCAAAAACCGGCAACCGGTCTGGATTAGGAAATGTCACTGGCTTGAGTTGATCGAACCATACTGCGTTGCTGTCGTACGCCGCCAAGAAAGGGCGGCGACATAAATGAGGCTCTCGTGCTTGCAAATACTGTAGAGAAAAGTATTTTTTCCCATCAAATTCAAGGATCCCATCAACCATAACTTTACCGCTCGTTGCTGACATGATCGGCCCTCGCACTGAACGCGCTAAACCTGAAATCTGGGAATAAGCGGCCTGGAATATCTCATACCCCTTCGATAAGGGAACTTCAAAATACTGTTTAGGCCCAGTATCCCTTTCAACAAACATATAATAGGGAATACACCCCAATCGAACCTGCCGGGTCCATAGGTCAACCCAATTCTGAACATTATCATTAATATGCCGCAGCAAAGGCGCTTGCGTTCGGATAATTGCGCCGGTTGCCAATATTCTGCCAATCGCCTTTTGGGTTTCCTTTGGCTCAAGTTCGCGCGGATGATTAAAATGCGCCATAAAAGCCACGTGCCGCCCGCTTTTCACGATCTTTTCAAAGAGCAGCAGCAGCTCATCTGCATCATTATCAGTGGTGAAGCGATAAGGCCAATAGGTCAAGGCCTTGGAGCCAAATCGAATCGTGCTGATCCCTGTTTTCTCCAACAGCGGCAAAATATAACGTTCCAACACTTTAGTACGCATGATCATGGGATCGCCTCCCGTAATCAATACGTCCGTTACTTCAGGGTGGTGCTGAAGATATTGCACCAACTGGTCAACATCGCGTGATTGGAAGCGATCCTCGCTTTCGCCAACAAATTGCGCCCAACGAAAACAAAAGCTGCAATATGCATGACAGGACTGCCCTGCACTGGGGAAAAACAGCACTGTCTCACGGTATTTATGCTGTATTCCACCTAATTTAATGTCGTCTAAAACGGGAATATTTAACGCTTGACCAGAAGGATGGGGATTTAATTCATTGCGGACCTGTCTTATCTCCGAGACTAAATCAGTACGCTCGCGACTACGCGCCTGATCGATACGCTTGAATTGTGATTCCGTTAGCATCCCATGCTGGGGGAATACCAACTGAAATAAAGGGTCACTTACGCCAGCATCCCAATCAATAAGATTATCAAGAACAAATTCATTTACGCGAAAAGGTAATACCAGCGAAGTGACATCGAAGGTATTACGATATGATTCCGGCAGCTTTGCCCAATATTTGGTATCACGAAATTTATTCGCTGTCATAGGAGAAAATGATTTTATCTCGCTAAGCATCTTAACACCTCTAATTGCAGTCACCCGTTAAAAACGTGCGCAAACACAGCTGTGTTAGTCACAGAAAAAATAACTTATAAAAATATTATCCAATGGTATTTATATAATTAATGCTGCACATTTTTTAGCTCGTGATTCATCCAGTCAACATCCAATAAAGTAAAGTCAGGATAACCCAGCCCCAACGGCGCAATAAGATTGCGGGAGAAGTTTGGCGTAATGGGATAAAGTGCCACAGAAAGGCTGATCAGCGCTTTTGCTACCAACCTTGCCCGCGTTCTGTTAAGCGCTGAATTCACAAAGAGTGGCTTCTGCATCAAGCTGGCATCTTCTATAAATGTTTGCATCTCATCAATAAAAGAGATAATGCCTCGCATCAGCAACCGTACATTTGGCATCACTGGGGAATAACACTGGCGGATTTGCTCGTCAAACCAGGTACAGTGGCTAAAAAACGAAACGCAATCGGCTGACCATTGACCGGGGCCCGGCAGTTCGCCATTTTGGGTCACTTTGGCGATTAGCGCCTGCGCGATTGCCACACAAGCTTTCAGTTGACCATGCCAAAATTCGACGTTAAAAGCTTCAAATTCCTCTACACGGAAATCGACGGTTATTCTGTTCGCCCTGAATTTACACAAGTAGAACCGCAAAGGCTCGGCATTTTCTGCCGTAACATATTGATCAACCCAAATGGCATGATTGCGTGACGTAGAGAATTTTTCGCCATTCAAGGTCATCATCTGGTTTGGCAGCACATGACGAGGGACGAATCCCGGTAGGCCAATGGCCGCCAATACAGCAGGGATAACCAACAATCGTCCAAATGAATTATCCACACCGAATAAAATAGCCAGCTCAGGAAAATCCTCCTTGGCGATTTCATTCCAGCGGAGCTGCATTCCCTTGAGTTCACCGATTTTCTCGACTGCCAACAGATGACGGGGCACATACTCCATAGGTACAGTAAATTTTAGGTGCTCAAACCCGGCAATATTGACTGGGATCCCCGCCGAATTTGGATTAGTCAGACATACCTCTGGCAATTCCTGAGAAAGCCAGCTCTCCACATAAAGCTTCGCTTGTGTCGGCATCAACTCATTGGAGATAAAAGCTTCGATTTCTTTCCTCATGCCCTCCAGACGAAGGAATAATCGCTTCAGGGGCTTATGCGTTAGGGGCTCGCCTGCCAGATTAACCGGATTCTTTAAGTCCGCATCCAGAACTAATGCCCCGCATCCTTCACATTCTGTCCCTGATGATTCCCCACCACAGTGTGGGCAATCGCCATGTACAAAAGCATCAACGCAAAACTGCCCTGTCCGTACATCAAAGGGGACATTATGCACCCGCTCGACGATCAACCCCTGATCCATTAGGCGAAACAACACTTCATGCACTATTTCCGTACCACGTTTACAGGGGCGAGTTTCCAGAAATATATCTTCATTAACGCCCAGTAATCTAAGCGATTTTTTTAGACGCTCCGTGTTTTTTTCTGCCAGACTATAATAGTCAACCCCGGCTGCATTCGCTGCAATCTGTATGTGCTCCAAGTGGCCGTGGGTCCCCTGAACCAAATAAGTTTCCCTGCCATTCATTCTCGATATTCTGGCTAAAACATCAGCAAACATAAACGGCCCACCGGCATGCCCCACATGCATACCGCCATTGGGTGTCAACATAGCAGGCACAATCAGCAACGGCTTTTGTGGATCTTTATCAATTTGATTTCGCTCAATCAGATTATTGTCAAAAATTTCTTGGTTATGCCACCAGACCGTTTGCATCACAGCCCCTTGCTCTAAGGCTTCAATTCGATGACGCTGCAAGGGTTCCACACGTATACTGTCGCCCCGTTGCAATATAAAACTCGAACCATCCATATGAATCCGTACCGAGCCACTGATTATCGTCCAAAATTCAACTTCAGTATGATTATGCCTTTCGGTACTGCTACCGGGCTTCATATTCATGAGCCGAATGGAAACCGCTGAATCTTCCGGTATGGGATTAATACGAAATATATCGCCATCCCATTTTTCATCCGACATGTTTTGAGAGCTCATCACATTAAAAACTTCAGAACGTTTCATTAATTCACCTCAAGCAAATGACTTAAATCACGGTAATCAGCGGTTACGCTATGAAACTGCTTTTTCTGGCTATCGGCTTCACATTGAAAAATTCGACATGTTTTTTATGATGGCATCACCAACAACCTTTCCGCGTTCGGATATTCCAGCAAGCGTATGTTCGGTAGGGCCGTGTTGCCCCATTGCATGATTCATGACAAAAATTGAAGCATCTATTTTATCTTTTAGTTTCACCATGAAATCTTCATTGACGACAACTTCATTCTCCTGAACGACAGGGTCAAGCGGCGCAAGCAAAGCAGTATGGCGGATGTTTTCAAAACCTGTGGCGCAAATCAGATAATCGAGGGAAACACTTTGATCTGGCATGTGCCTATAAACATCTTTCAGCACAACGGTTATGCCTTTATCACCAACCTCAGCTTGCCTTATTTCTTTATAGGGGAGTAAAGATAATCGTTGCTTTTTAGCGATGCGATCATTGAACGTTTGTCTGTAAATTGCAGATAAGACATCTTCTGTTACTGTAGAAAAATTAGTATTCCTGAGCGCCTGCAATGCATCCAAACGGGCATTATCACTGAGCTGGTAGAAATTCTTCGCCTGTGGGAATGTATATATATCATTCACAAATGGATTAGTGTCTGTTCCTTTAAACGTGAAGTTGCGCGAAATAACACTAACCTTGCCAGCCCCGGTTTCTTCCAGCAGGAAGCGCACTATTTCCCCCGCACTTTGCCCGCGGCCAATAACCCCAATGTGGCTTTCTGAATTCAGATTTTTTAAATCAATACATTGCAATAGATGATTCGAATGACATATTGGAGCGTTATCAATTCTTAGCTCTGGCGGAATAAAAGGCTCGTGCCCTTGTGACAGGATTAATTGATTGGTGAGGATTTTCTCGATCTCTCCCTTTCCATTAGAGAGCTCCACTTCCAGCAGCACTTTACCGCTGGCAGCGTCAGTTACTTTACTTACACTGCGTACTTCATGATTAAACAGTATGTAATCTTTTAGCTTCTCGCCAACCCAAACAAGGTAATCTGAAAATAGATTTCGTGATGGGTAATAGGTATTTAGATGTACAAACTGATGCAATGCGCCGATTTCATTAAGGTAATTGAAAAAGGTATATTTGCTGGACGGGTCTCGTAGGAACGCTAAGTCTTTTAGCAAAGACACTTGTAACGTTGAGGTTGGCAATGCAAGCCCCGGATGCCAGACATTATTTGATCTTCGCTCAACTAATATAATTTTGTGGCTACCTGACAGAATTCCTATATCGTCAAGATAGCTCAACGTAGACAAATTAGCCGGGCCAGCGCCAACAAATAAAACATCAATAGCCCTTGTCATCAAGTTCCCCTTTCAGCATTTCTTCAAGTATTCCAGTCGTAACGATAATGGCGTTACTGCCATGTCGCAGGCCGCGTAAAAAATTTAATGCGCAGGTTTGCATCACTGGATGATGGGGGTAAATGAGTCCAGACTGTGGCTCGGACAATACGGTTACAGCCGCTGCAATTGCAAATGCTGCCGTGGTATAAGCCATTGCTGTTGAAGTTGCCGGCGCTGCGATGTGCAACGTTAGGCTGCCATGTTGCCCGTCAGAATCTTCGACTACCCAGCGACAAAGAACAAAATCATTGTCGAGTTTCGTTTCAACCGTGGTCTTTGTATCGGTACGCGTCAACAGCTTCTCTGCGATATCACGTATAGGCAGCTTTTCCTCGCTAATAGTGACGCAATCATCGGATAACAAACCAAGTTGCGTGCAAGCCTGTGCCGCTCGCGCAAATCCCGGCCAGCGCAGTGTGCGCTGAGAAAAGTGATCCACCTGTTGTGAAAATATAGAAGCGGTGGTCGCCATCATCGCGTCATCAAAAGCTTCCAGAAGGCCAATATGCTCGAAGTATACGTGTTCTACCTGCGAGAAACGTGGCGTACTTAGCACTGCGCCATCGCGAATCGACAACGATATTCGCGGATCGATAGGCAAGCGCCGCCCGAATACCTGCTTATAGCCGAAAATTCCGGAGGGGTGCTGCGGAAGTCCTCCACAGTAGGTGATTAAGCTGTTAATTTTCGGCACTTGCGACACCATACTGGCTGCAAATCCCTCAATTAAACCCGGCTCAAGCCCGGTTCCCATCAAGATAGGACTATTTGTAGATTGCAGTTCGATTTCGGTGATAAGGGGATCATTAATATCAGGCCGCCCCAGCATGAGGATCGGCACATTATACTGTTCTGCCAATTGCTTAAGCAGGTGACGACCATCCTGCCATGACGTTGCCAGAATCACACAATGAAAAGCGGCCAGCCGATTCAACTCTGCAAAAATAGATTCACTGTCCGGCACCGTCAGCGTTCCATTTTGAATAAAGGAGTGCCCCTCTTTTCTAATCAGTTCACGCCGATCTTGATCGCGATCGAACAGAGTCACCTTTGCGCCTTTTTCAATCGATTGCCAAGCAACCGCTTGGCCAATATTGCCACCGCCAATCACTACGATATGCAGACCTGACATGGTCATGAAGCGTCCCCCTATGTTGTCTCGTGTTACTCTCTAGCCCCTAAACCCCATACAATTTTAACGATGAGAACTTCATCAAGAACCGAAAAATCGATAGTTAACTAACTAATGAAAAAATAAAATGTTATTTTTTGTTTTCAACAAAGAAAAAATAATGTTAACAACGGTGGGCGGCTTCATTACATTGTCAAGTATAGGGATGTGGTTGGAACAAAGTTTCTTTGAAAGACCTAGGCAGTGTCCGGATAAATCTTGAAGTAAAAATATTATGGTTTTGTTTTTTATTAAAAAAATAAAAAAACATGCAATGGTAAATGATCCATTTCAACACTCACATGCACGTCTGACAAAGATAAAAGTCTCGTCTGGTTGCTTGTGTTAATCGATTGGTTACGTCAATTTCCAGAGTTTTATTTACAATAAATTAACATTGTGACTCCTTGTGAACATATGATTCAGTGATTTCAGTGCCTTTGAAGTGTGATCTCTTATCGTGATTAATTTAATTCGCTGCTTTTCTATCTCGGAGAACGTGACTTATGAATAGTGGGACGGTTCTACTGGTAGGTTGCCCGATCAATCAGGCATCACGCTGTATTTCTCAGGCAAAAGCCCGGGGCCTGCAAGTCGTGGTATTAGAAACAGCAGAATTAATCGAGAAGGGGCAGGCTGTGCTATCGGCAGCGGATCAGATCGTAACGATGCCCAGTAAAGCTGTTTTTCACGTCAAAAAATGGCTGGAGGGACAGCCTGAATTCCCTAAAATTGATCATATTCTCACTTTCTCCGAGTATGCCGTAGAAGCCACCGCGCTTATCGCCCAATATCTTAATCTTCCCTGGAATACACCAGACAGCATACGCGTCATTAAAGATAAATTTTTACTCCGTAATAGGCTGAAAGAAAAGGGATTTAACCAGCCTGATATAGCAGCTTGTTCAACAATCCAAGAGGCGATACGCTTCCTCGAACAATCTGGTCGTCGGGGGCCGTGGATAGTAAAACCTCGCATCGGTTTAGGGAGTGAAGGCGTATCTATAGTGCGTCAGAAAAGCGATTTACAGGCTGCGTTTGACAATCTAAGCCAAGAAGACAGGCAGGCATTCCTCATTGAGGAATATGTATTTGGCCAAGAATATAGCGTTGAGGGCGTATTAATCTCCGGTGAGGCCCAATTCTTCGGCATTACAAAGAAATTACTTATCGATAACGATACCTTTATCGAGTGCGGCCACATCATTCCAGCGCCGATATCTAAAAACTTAGCACAAAAAATTTACGCTGAAGTCCGTAACGCCATTGATGCCGTAGAATTACGCTATGGATTATTCCACGTCGAATTTTGGGTAAATGAAGATGTAATCACCTTGGGAGAAATTCATGCCCGCCCGGGTGGCGAATTTATAAACTGGCTGACCGAACTTGCCACCGACATAGAAACTTATGGTATTGCACTGGACGATCTCCTAGGCCGGGTAGTTCCGCCTCCTGTTGCGTGGCCAAGCAATGACTATGTATTTTCAAAATCAGCCGGAATAAATTACCTTCAGCCAGCGCCTGGCATCATTGAACAAATGGGTGATCTGGAAAGCATTCGTCAGCATCCGAATTGTGTCCGTTTACATTGTACGCTCCGCACAGGAGATACCGTGCCGGAAGTTACCTCGTGGAAAGATTTGGAATCTATTGGTTACTTGATAGTTTCAGGTGAAACCTCCGAACAAGTTGAACAATATCTGCGCCATTTTCAACAAGAGGCCGCGATTATTACAAGACCAAACACCCAAATGAAATCATGATAAAACGATAACTTCCCTTATCATCACTAGACAATTTGATAATTTAAAATGATATTTATAATTTGTGAATACACAATATTTTCATTCAGTTATCTGTCCGCCACAGCTATTATCTCCGTCTATTTAGCTGAGTTTTTGCATTTGAACGCGGGAGTTATAGGTGCCATCCTCATGGTGGCGGCCATTACATCTCGATCATCCAGAATATTGGCAGCCCCTATCATCAACGCAATACCTTCACGCCAAGTCATGCCGATCATGTGTTTTGTGACTGCTCTCGGCTATTTTTTCCTGTCCAGCACCAGCAACATTTGGCTTATCGGTTTCAGCTTATTCTTGATTGGATTCGGTTACGCCAGTAATAGTATGTATGTCAAAGCGCTGGTCGCTGAGTATCAATCTTCAAAAAATAGTCTGCTATTGCGTTACGCTGGGCTGAATGTTTGCTTTAACATTGCTGCTGCACTGGCTCCTTTGTTCAGCACTTATGTTTTCACTCATATAGGCCCGCAGTCCCCATTCTTTATTTCAAGCCTCATCCTGTTCGGCGCTACGCCATTGGCATACTTCTTTCATTCATCAAATACCGTGCTTACACCACAGGTGGGGTTGTGGTATTCATTTAAGAAACACCTTGTCAATAAACAGCTTAACTCATTATTTTTGTTAACCATCCTTACCTGGATGGTCTACGCCCAGCTAAATTCGGCACTTCCCCTTTATGTCACCGTCGTTCTAAACCAATTGGAGCTGCTCGGCCCTTTGCTTTTCATGAATGCGATCATTGTGATCGTTTTGTCTTATCCGATAGCAATGTTCTTCTCCCGTTATAGCGTGAGTTCAAATACCTTATTGCTCTGGGGATTTTTTCTCTATCTCTTCGGCTTTAGTATGATAATTATCGGCAGCGGCATTATCTATGTTACCGGAGCGGTGATTTTCTGGACTCTGGGCGAAATGCTGATGATACCGGCCTTATCGACATTTCTGGCTGAAGTATCACCACCAGAAATGCGTACCAACACCATTGGACTGAATTCAATTGCGGTCGGGATTGGTGAAGGCATTGGGGGATTTATTGGCGCTACTACCGTGCTATTCCATCATAAATTTCATCAAGGAAACTTGTCCTTCATTTATATTTCAGGCATCGCTTTACTTGGGATTCTTATTACGTTTTATGTAAAAAAATCAAATATAACTCAGGGGTAGACGTTATTAGCAACCCAAAGGAACCCATTAGATTTGCTGCCTTAAAACTTGCAGAGGTAAAAGGGAACAAAGCGCGATTTACGGAAATTCAGATTGTGAATATCTTAAAGCTGGCGGCTCTGAATTAATATTAATTAATGGGGAGTGGGCAGGGACACTTCAAACTGTCAACACAATTATTATCTATACTTACCAATCGCTTGACTTATCGCCTAAATATAATCAATATTTCCGCCCCATTCGGGTAACAGTAATCCAAACTATAACTATTGGAGGAAGTCATGCAGCTTTCGGATTTAGGAAATAGAATTTGCATTATAGGGCCTTCGAATAGCGGCAAATCTACTCTTGCGAATGCAATCTCAAGGAAATGCGGTTTAAAAGCGGTTCATTTGGATCAACTTTTTCATTTACCCAATACCGATTGGCAAGCACGTTCACGTGATGAATTTATTTCATTGCATGATATGGCAATAAAGGAGGAGAGTTGGGTTATTGATGGGAACTATAGCAAACTTTTGCCGCAACGTTTAGCCAGAGCAACTGGGGTCATTTTCTTAGATATTTCAACGCCAGCAAGTCTGTTTCGCTATACATATAGAACACTATTCCAACGCCAACGCTATGGCGGACTGGAAGGCGGAAAAGACAGTATTAAATGGGATATGATCCATCATATTGCTATCGTTACACCAAGGGAGAAAAAATGCCGAGAGGCTCTTTTTGAACAACTGGAGATTCCCAAAATTAAACTCTCTTCCATCAAGGAGATTAAAAGGCAATTTGATAAATGGGAGCTTACTCGGTAGCTATTTTAGTAAGCTATGCCCCATTGAATTTTATCGAATATCAATAACGAATATTCACCGATTGGTACATACGTTAATAAAAACTAAAAACGAAGAATAACCTCTGTGACCAATTTAAGAAATTGCCCTTTCACTTTTTCTGCTGTCTCAATAACCTCTTCATGGCTGAGTGGCAAATCCAAAATGCCACATGCCATATTGGTTAAGCAGGAGATGCCCACAATTTCAATCCCTGCATGCCTTGCAATAATTGCTTCTGGCACCGTTGACATGCCTACCGCATCAGCGCCAAGTATCCTGATCATGCGGATTTCAGCAGGGGTTTCATATGTTGGCCCGGTCCACCAAGCATAAACACCCTGACGCAATGAAATATCCAATTCCTTCGCCACATCAATAACCACATTCCTCAATGCCTTGTTATACACCTCACTGACATCAAGAAAGCGCACACCGAGATCGGGATTATTTGGCCCAATCAATGGGTTATTTGCAATTAAGTTAATGTGATCGGTAATCAGCATTAAATCACCGGGATTAAAATCCATATTCACCGCACCACAGGCATTTGTGATAATCAGTTTTTCAACGCCCAATGCTTTCATTAAACGGACGGGAAAGGTCACTTGATCGAGCGTAAACCCTTCGTAATAATGAAAACGGCCTTTCATGGCGACAACATTTTTTCCACCAATAGACCCGATAACCAATTCATTGGAATGTCCAACCGCTTCTGATTTGGCAAAGTGGGGAATATGGCTATAAGGGATATGGACTGCATCTTCAAGTGTATCTGCGAACGGGCCTAATCCTGAACCTAATATAATCCCTACCGTCGGTTTTATGCTTGTTATGGATTCAACATAGCTTTTACTTTCTAAGATATCAGCTGTTTTATGCATGTTTTTTTCTCTCCTGGAAATTATCTTTTTTATGAAATTCATAATGCAAGAATACTTTTCATTGATATCAGAATGCCTTGTAACTAAAAATCAGTTTTCAGGTTAAATTAGAAAATTGATTTATTTTGAAAACAAGGCGGCATAATCGATATATACGCGTCGTACTTCAAGGTGCATGTATCATCATCCCGCGACGCGGGATGATGATACGTTGCTTCCTGAAACTTGGAGTTAATAGGGTATATGTGGTAATTGTTTTATCAATTTCTGTGATCATGATCCAAAAATGTACAGCACATGCGGAATGACAATTATTTTTCCGACTCAGGAAGACATAACCGATTACAATTGTCGATCTTGCAAAAGAGATCAAGGTACTTATCTATACCTGTTTTTTAGTGGGAATATTAATTTTAATTAGAGCGGTTTTTTATCCTAAATTTAAATTATTTTAAGGGAGTAATAAGTATGAGAATTGTTAACTTATTCAGCTTGACTACATTGCTTTGCCTTATTCTGGTGGGTTGTGATAACACAAATATAAACTCTGATATCAATGCTGATATTAATACCAATCCCTATGACCATGATAATGCTCCATCTGAGAATCAGATGTCGTAACTCGTTTTTTGTTTAGCTAAAATTAATTAGCTCCCATTAATTTTAGCTTTCAATATTTTTAGCACCAAATTCAAGTACGACAATACATCCGGAAAAGCCTCGCCAAATGTTCTCCTGCGGGAGTGAGTTTTGCATCCTTTCGTTGAATCAGGCCAAAAATGGCAAACGGGAGTTGTTCTTCAAGATCCAAAGCCACAAATTGCTGATCAAACTGCGCCTCAGCAACCACATCCACCGCCACAATCGTCACAAAATCACTGGCGGCGACCAAGCTCATACAAGCCATCAACGTTTCACAGGTAACACGAAAGACGGGAGGCGTTTCCAGTGATGAAAAGCTTTCAAATAACCGGCAATAATAAGTGCCTTTTGGTGTTGGCATTGTCCAATTGCAGTTTACTAATTCTTCCAAAGAAGTGGCATTCGCTTTGGGGTGGCCTTTTCGTACAATCACTTTGTACTCTTTTTCCATCAGTTTTTCGAAATTTAATTCGGCATCCAAACTACCGGGATAATAGGTATTTACCGTAAAGTTCAATTCACCTTGCCTGAGTAGAGGCAGCATCGTTAGTAATTGCCCTTCAACAATTCTCAATTTGACGTTGGGATAATCACGATGAAATTGTGTAATCACTTTGGGCATAATGGTGCGTGTAAGACTTCCCGCAATGCCAACATTGACAACACCGTCAAGCACTCCAACTCTCTGCTGAATATCTTCCTGTGCGCTTCGAAGTTCCTCAAGGATCAAATTGGCGCGTTGCAAAAAACTTGTTCCACATTCAGTTAAATAGACCCCTTGATTGCTGCGTATGAATAAGGTTGCTCCCAAGGCGTCCTCCAGTTCCCGCATTGATTTAGTTAAAGCCGGTTGCGAGAGTGAAAGAGATCGGCTTGCAGCCCTGATACTGCCATGACGGTTAATTTCCACAAAAGTGCGCAGCTGATTGAGTTTTATTGGAGTAGCCATATTTATCCCTTACGATAACTTTTAATTATATAGGCAAAGTTAATTGCATCTTATTTAAATGGGTTTTATTGACTAAATTGAAAGTTGGAAATAAAAATTGTGCAGAATTAAACAGTAAAAAAATAAAGTTAAGATTAACTAAATAATAAATTGAGAAACCAACTTTTAATTAAGGTGTTTAATTAACTTTATTATCCATTGGCTTTAAATTACAGCGTAGACAATGAAACCGGAAATTAAAAGTTAAACGATATAAAAGAGATATTATTATGAATAATTTATTAAGTGAATCTATTCAGCAAATTACTGGACAATTAAAAAACTGGCGTCGCGATTTCCATCATTTTGCCGAATCTGGCTGGTTCGAATTCAGGACTGCGACGATTGTTGCAGAGGAATTACATCGTTTGGGTTACAGCCTGAAAATGGGGCAGGAGGTTATTAAAGCGGATGCACGAATGGGACTGCCTTCAGCACAGGCATTGCAGGATCAAGAACAGCGGGCGATTAAGCAAGGGGCATTGACTGCATGGTTGCCACATTTTTCAGGCGGATTTACCGGTATTGTAGCGACACTTGATACCGGAAAACCCGGGCCGACGCTGGCTTTTCGGGTTGATATGGATGCGCTCGACCAGAATGAGGAACAAACCCCCGCACACCGCCCTTATGCTGACGGTTTTTCCTCCTGCAATGCCCATATGATGCATGCCTGTGGTCATGATGGTCATACTGCAATCGGTTTGGGGCTCGCCAATGTTTTGAAAAAACACGAAAGCCAGTTGATTGGGAAAATTAAATTGATTTTTCAGCCCGCGGAGGAAGGAACCCGTGGCGCGAAATCAATGGTGGAAGCGGGTGTAGTTGATGATGTTGATTGTTTTATCGCTATCCATATCGGCCTTGGTGTACCGCAGGGGGAGTTGGCCTGTGGCAGCGATAATTTTCTTGCAACCTCCAAGATAGATGTGACCTATTGCGGTGTTGCCTCCCATGCCGGCGGAAAGCCGGAAGAGGGGAAAAATGCGCTACTGGCTGCCGCCCAAGCCGCTTTGGGGCTATATGCAATACCACATCACAGCAAAGGCAG
This sequence comes from Xenorhabdus mauleonii, assembly GCF_900113945.1. Taxonomy (GTDB): domain Bacteria; phylum Pseudomonadota; class Gammaproteobacteria; order Enterobacterales; family Enterobacteriaceae; genus Xenorhabdus; species Xenorhabdus mauleonii. Next base: position 131,015 of record NZ_FORG01000003.1, on the reverse strand, counting down.
TTCCCGCATTAACGTAGGTGTATTGCAGGCAGGAATAGGGCGCAACGTGATCCCTGACCACGCGTTAATGAAAGTAGAAACGCGGGGCGAAACCAATGAAATCAATGAATTCGTCTACAATCAGGCTCTCAATATTATTGCTGGGGCGGCAAAAATGCAGGGGGTTGAATATAAACTGGAATTGATGGGAGCCGCTCAAAGTAGCCAACCTAGCCCTCGTTGGGTCGATTTCATTTATCAGCAGGCGCGACAATATGTCCCCGAGCTTTCATCTGTTGTCAGAAGCCGCAAGCAGCCCGCGGGCTCGGAGGACGCCACCTATTTTATGGAGCGGGTAAAAGAAAATGGCGGGCAAGCCACCTACCTTATTTTCGGTTCGGAACTGAGCGCAGGTCATCACAATGAACGGTTTGATTTTGATGAAAACGTGATGACAACAGCAGTGAAAACCTTAGCAACCATCGCCTTTCACCTATCTGATTTTGAGGGTTGAAAATCATGAGTGATACAATTATTCCTGCCAATAAAGGCCCGGAAGGTATTCTTGGGTGGATAGAAAGAGTCGGCAATAAAATCCCAAATCCTTTTGTTTTATTCGTTTATTTAACCTTCATTTTAATGGTCGCGACGGCTGTTTTTTCTTGGTTTGATTTGACCGTGAGCAACCCCACCAATGGCGAACTGGTGAAAGTGAAAAATCTGCTTGGTGCGGAAGGAATACAGTGGATATTGCCCAACATCGTTAAAAATTTCAGTAGCTTTACACCACTCGGAGCCATTCTGGCATTAGTGATTGGAGCCGGACTTGCAGAAAAAGTCGGCCTGTTACAAGCCCTCATGTATAAAATGGCGGCTGGAATTCATAAACGCTATGCCAGTTACATGGTGCTGTTTATCGCCTTTTTCAGCCATATTTCTTCGGATGCCGCGCTTGTTATCATGCCACCGTTGGGCGCATTGATTTTCATTGCGGTAGGGCGCCATCCTGTAGCGGGGTTATTGGCTGCGATTGCAGGCGTGGCTTCAGGATTCACTGCGAACCTGTTGATCGTCACCACTGATGTTCTGCTATCCGGGATCAGTACAGAAGCGGCAAAAATACTTGATCCCAATTTGCAGGTCAGTGTTATTGATAACTGGTACTTCATGGCGACATCCGTGATTGTGCTGACGGTTGCCGGGGCTATCTTAACGGATAAATTCGTTGAACCGCGTTTGCCGGCATGGGAAGGCAAAAACGATGAAAAATTGGAGAAACTGACCCCGCAACAAAATCGTGGGCTGTTGATGACCGGCCTGTCTGCCTTGGTTTTCATTGGAATTATGGCATTACTGGTTGTTCCTGAAGGGGCATTGCTGCGTGATCCGCAAACGGGTTCAGTCATTCCATCGCCATTTATAAGAGGGATTGTGCCGGTTATCATTCTGTTTTTCTTTGTGGTTTCGATTACTTATGGCATATCCACAAAACAGATAAAAAAGGCCAACGATATTCCTGAGTTGCTTGTTGATCCGATGAAAAATATGGCCGGATTCATCATCATGGTTTTCCCCCTGTCACAATTTGTTGCTTTCTTTAACTGGAGCAATATGGGCAAATTTATTGCGATAGGGCTAACCGATGTGCTGGAAACGTTAGGCATGACAGGCGTGCCTGCTTTTATCGGGCTGATGTTTTTATCTTCCTTATTATGCATGTTCATCGCGAGTGGCTCTGCCATTTGGTCGATACTGGCCCCAATTTTCGTACCGATGTTTGTTTTGTTGGGTTTTCATCCTGCTTTTGCACAAATCATTTTCCGGATCTCTGATTCCGCCGTATTTCCTTTGGCACCTTTGTCACCGTTTTTGCCCCTCTTTTTAGGGTTTCTCCAGCGTTACTATAAAAAAGCTCAACTCGGTACTTACTACACCTTAATACTGCCTTATCCATTGGTATTTTATGCTGTCTGGATACTGCTGCTGATAGGGTGGTATTTTGCCGGATTACCGATTGGGCCGGGAATGTATCCACTGTTACATTGACGATTATTTGTTATTCCTTTGCCGCGTGATGCAACTTGAAATCCATTGGGTATAGTAAAAATTGGAGAGAAGAAAAGCGAAGGATCGCTACCCCCAAAACTGTTACCCAAATATAACTTTAGTGGTTGCCAATAGCGCCATAGTCCCTGAAGACTGTTTACAGAAAATACCTTTTTTCGGCAGTTTTAATTAAATCAGTATGTTTCTAAATTTGTCTTTTGCTGTTATTTACTCAATGAAACCCAATGAATTGTATTTAATTGGATAAAAACACTCTTTGTTTCATCAATAGGCTAATTATTATCGACAGATAATTTGGTTAAGATATTTGGCATTGCCTTTTAGATCAATCTTCGTCGAATTTAATCCATTCTGGCGTTTTGGTAGTTTTGGCTGAATTAGCTGAATTAGCTGAATTAGCTGAATTGGGTGTCAGGCTATTGGCAAATGTATCCCATTCAAGCTCTAGAGGGCTTTTGTCAGGTTGAATAGCAGGAAACTCAATTCCTATTAAATCATTCAAATATGATGTGGTTTCATTCGGATTAAACCATATGAATTTACCATAACCAAGATCATTTTTTAGATGTTCTTGGTATTTTTGCGTTGTATTTTCTATATTAAGGTCAGGGTAATCAATCCAATGACGGCCAGTATTGGGCAATTCGGGGAAACTGACTGTTCCCAATGATGCTTTTACTGGCATACGGAGCTTATTAGCCAATGTCTGAGCAAGCTGGTTTTTTCCTGCATGGCATGCAATTAATCGGATGCATTTAACTTCCTGATATTTTTTCAATAAACCTTCTACGAAGCGAGAAAACTGATCTACATTCATACAATAAGAAAGCGGCATCCTTCCCTTAAAAACCGGGCCATCAGGAGCCGAATGCCCCTCAATATTGAGCCTGAGTCCGGATTTACTATTTGACGTGTCAAAAAAATAACGGAACTTACCCTCATCACATACCTGCAATGGGGTTGTATGCTGAAGTTGCTGCTCCTGAGACATATTATTCATTTCTGTCCAAGTTTTCTGATATTTTCCCATAATTCCCCCTAATTTTTTAAGATATTATCTATTGTGACTCATTGTTAAGTCATGAGGTTCAACTTCAATTAGGTAATATTTAGTTTACATTTAAATTGAATGATGCATTTTATGCATGCTGCATTTCTTATTTGCATTTCATAGAAGGTTAAAAAAATGTAAATATTTATACAGGCTGGCCTTTAAAATCTACAAAAAATAAGAGGTTATTTATAATGAACAAACAAAGGCTCATGCGGCAAATTATTGTCGCCATTCTGCTTGGCATTATTACCGGTTGGGTTTTTCATTATTACCTTGATGCTAACCAAACCAAAGAAGTTGCGTCCTATATCAATATCATCACCGATATTTTTCTGCGCCTGATTAAAATGATCATCGCACCACTTGTATTTGCGACAATAGTGACAGGTTTATTATCAATAGGCGGTTCAACCTCTGTAGGGCGGATCACGATGAAGGCGATGATATGGTTTATTATCGCAGGATTAGTTTCGCTCGGTATTGGCATGTTGATGGCGAACCTGTTCCAGCCCGGCGTTGGCATTAATGTGGCGGTTGCACCACAGGAAGAAGTAAATACCGGCCTCAATACCAGCGGATTTTCGCTGAAAAACTTTATCAGCCACATATTCCCAAGTAGCTTTGCATCTGCAATGGCGAATAATGAAATATTGCAGATTTTGGTTTTCTCAATATTTTTTGGTGCAGCACTTTCATATATCAACCAGAAAAGCCAGAAAACAAGTCCCATCGCGAACTTGATTGAAGATTTGGCGCGCATTATGTTTCGTATCACAGACTATGTGATGTCATTCGCACCAATAGCCGTGTTTGCCGCCATTGCGTCAGCGGTGACTGTACAGGGGCTGGGTCTGCTTTATGATTACGGCAAGCTCATTGGGCTTTTTTACCTTGGCTTACTGTTACTTTGGGCCATTTTGTCTGCGGTGGGTTTCTTCTTCCTTGGCAATGGAATGTTTTCGCTGATGAAATTGATTCGGGAGCCGGTGGCATTGGCCTTTGCGACGGCAAGCAGTGAATCAGCTTATCCCAAGACCATGAATGCACTGGATCAATTTGGCGTACCGAAAAAGATCTCCAGTTTCGTATTACCGTTGGGTTACTCTTTCAACCTTGATGGTTCGATGATGTACCAATCCTTTGCTGTGCTCTTTATCGCTCAGGCTTATAACATCGATTTGAGTATTGCAGAACAAGTCATGATTATGCTGACGCTAATGATCACAAGTAAAGGTATGGCTGGTGTTGCGCGTGCTTCGGTCGTGGTTGTTGCGGCGACACTGCCTATGTTCAGTTTACCCGAAGCTGGCATTTTGCTTATCCTCGCCATTGACCAATTCCTTGATATGGGGCGCACCGCAACTAACGTTGTGGGTAACAGCATTTCCACTGCCGTCATTGCCAAATTGGAAGCACAGCATGGTAGTGACGAACAGGAAATACCGCAAGGTGAAATTTCCCGCCAAGAAGTTTGAAGATACTTGCTGTAATCATGGACTGAGTACAGCAAGTTAACTTGGTGACAGGCTGGTGGTCAGGTTACGCTGCCCACCTTTTTTTCATATATTGCCAAAACCGTTCTGAGGACGGATTAAGGCGAGAGTGAGTCCGATAAATAAAAACGCCCGTTTTTATTGAAGCCTGTTTTGGTTCCAGCAGGCACAATTTCTGTTTTCTCAATTCGTCACGGATTGAATAATCAGGCAGCCAGCCAACTCCGTGACCATCCAAAATCATGCGCTTGAGCAGTTCACTCATGGAAGAAATACAAAAATAAGTAAACTGATCTTTGAAGTTTTTTTCCAATAATTGATTTACCTGACGGCCCATATAACTCTCGTCGGCATATTTCATCAGTGGCAACGGTGCATCTCCCAGTCGATACAATGGCTTCCCTCCGGGATCACAACCTGAAACAAGGTATAACCGAGCATCCAGCACCTTATGATAAAGAAACGGGGAAGTCATTAGCTCGTCATTAAAGAAAGAGAGAATAAAGTCACTCTTACCATTTTTTATATTATTAACGGCTTCATCAACATCAATAGACTCAATATTAAATACTTTATCGGGTTTTTCGGAAAAACCCGAAATCAATTCAGGCAAAAGGGAGATAGAAATAGAATGAGCTGCTGCGATATTAATTCTATATTTAGGTATTTCCCCGCCTTTTATTTTACCAATTTGATGCTCTATATCGCTAAGTAGATTTCTCGCATAAACAATAAAACCTCTTCCTTGTAAAGAAAGCTGTAAAGGATTCGAATTACGGTTGAAAATTTCAAACCCGACCGCATTTTCAAGCGCTTTAATCCTTCGGCTAAAAGAAGACTGCGAAATATTTCTCCGCTCTGCGGCAAGCGTAAAACTGCGCAACTCTTCTAACATGACAACATCATATAACCATTTCAACTCAATATTATTAAGCATAAATAAAATCCAATTATTTACTCATAGGCATAAAAATAATGCATGCAAATAAAGCATAGCACATGGAAATATTGCAATTGCCAATTGTCATCACTATGCCATCATAACGATTATTTTATGAGGTGGCATATGAAAAAAATAATTGGCATTCTTGGTGGTATGGGGCCGGCCGCAACAGTCGATGTCATGGATAAAATAATTAAAAACACACCGGCAACTTGTGATCAAGAGCATATTCCTGTTATCGCTGTTTCATTTCCTGACATTCCTGATAGAACGGCGAGCATACTTTCTGGTGGCGAATCACCATTAAATAAAATGTTAGTTGCATTAAAGATATTAGAATCGGTAGGCGCGGAATGTATTATTATGCCATGTAATACTGCTCATTATTGGTATAAAGAATTAAATGAATCAACCCAGGTTCCGTTCCTGAGCATAATTGATATCACTTGCAATAAAATTGTAAATGAAGGAATAAATAACGTCGCTATCCTTGCTACCAGCGGAACAATAAAAGCGGGGCTTTATCAAGAGAGATTGGAAAGAGAAAATATCAATCTTGTTATTCCTGATGAAATACAGCAGGAGATTGTTATGGAAAGTATTTTTTCTTATAAGGGCGGCGATGAGGAACGGGCTTATCGGTTAATGGCAACGGTTATAAATCAACTTGAAAATATTGGGGTTGAAAAATTTATTATGGGGTGTACTGAAATACCGCTTATTCTTAGTCGGGATAAAGATCAAAGCAGGTATATTGATGCTACGGAGGAGTTGGTTAAAAAGGCGGTGAGGTGGAGTTACTCTGATTAGATGTTTTAAAGTAATTCTTCCAGATTATGAAATTAATATGATTATTATTTGTAATTATTTAAAATAGGTGGTTGCCAGAATATATAACCACCTAATTATGCTATGCTTATTATTCATTTTTGATTGTTACTTCAGTTTTTATAAAACTCCTATTGTTTACTTGATTTTGTATTGGTGTGTATAAATCAATATCTGTGGAGTTAGTTTCAATTGAAATGATCAAGGCATAGCGAGCCATTTTATTATATCTTTCTAATTTTTTTCGTGTCCTCCACCATCCTGTCATGGGATAGACAGCTACCATACCGCGTTCAGCTAAGTCGGCTGCGCTGCCCATCCATACATCTTTATGAATTGACCCCTTGTGACGAAAATCCCCTAATAGCCAATTTGAGTCCAAGGGAGGCTTAGATATATTTTTTGCTTCATTGATTGCATCTCGGCTGAGGCGTTGCAAAAAATGTGGTGTTGATTCAGTGGGTCGTTTTACATCAAATTTGAGTTGATGGCTTGGATAACGGTACTTATTTGAAATGTTCCGGCTTGAGGGATTAGGCTCAATAAAATAAGAAAGTGTAACAGTCATTTTTACCTGTGCATCACCTAATGTAAGGAGAATTTCTTTTGGCCATGGTAATTCATGAACGTGCATCTCTTTGGTGGTAGGTTCCCCGCCTTTAATTAGTTGAAATGGTTGTAGTTCATCTTCGATAATCATTGCCAGTGAATTATTCATGCTCCATAGTGCTTTTTTTAGATCAGGCACACCATATCCCGCAACTCGAGCTAAATGCTGTGCTTTCTTGCGTTCTGTTTTATTGGGATAATTGAACTGTTTTTTCATTGAATCAGTCCACTGAGCGGAATGCACAATTAAGGCACGCACTGTTTCAGGCCAAAGATTAGGATATTCAGAATAAATTTCAGCAGCAAACTTTGCGGCTAATGCTGTTGCTGCACTGGTAGCATTAAATGTCGAAAACAACCGCGTTGGAATATCGTGATGCGTTGTTAATAGCTGTAGGCTAGTCATTGAACTGGCTGAAAATGAATCAACCCCCATATTTCCACCTTCAAATACAACTTCAGGTTTTATTGGCATGGAAGATACCCAATTGACAGACGTTGTACTATAAGGGCTTAATCCGCCATTCGGTGCTAATGGAACATATGATTCTGCCCCTTCATCTTGTATATCAATTTTATTTGTATATGCTCCAACGGTTAGTACGTTCCAGGCTTGGCCGGGATCATGAATATCTTGTAATTCATTATATTGGGGATATTCTTTTAAAGCGGTCAAATCACTTCCGGTATTGCCAGCGCATACAATAAAAAGTCTGCGATATAAATTATCACCAAGATAATCCACTGATAAAGCATCTAGCTCAGAAGACCATGCTGAAGGCTTTCCTCTATCCATAGCGTCTTTTGCAGATAGAGCAAGCGTATAAATTCTTTTTCTATCAAAATTGGTGATTTCAGAAAGGGATATGCCGTCAGCAGTAATTTGCCCCAGGTGTTTCCCTTCATTATCTCCCGAGTATCTTAAGAGTTTTATTGACTCGATTCTGTGTTTGGTTTGTACAGAATTTTGCGAATCTAATATTAAAGATAGATCACCAAATGTAGCGATACCGGCCATTGCAGTTCCATGCCCATCACTATCAGCAGGATCCCAGTTCGGCTCAATAACAAATAAGTCATTTTCGTTACATACGTGTTGGAGTAATGGATGACCGAAATTTATACCTGTATCCATAATAGATATATATGGGCAATCATCATTGAGCTTAAATGATGCTCTGCTTAATAAATCATTACACCATTCAAGCTGATCTGATATGGGAAGCTGTTCAAAAAAATCAGCAGTGGTTTTTGCTTTTTTTATTTCAGCTATCTTACTTAATAACAAAGCAGACTGTGTTAATTGGTTTAGTGACGTTTCTACGAGGAGAACCGTTCTTTCAGGAAATTCTAATGTGCTTTGAGATATTTTAATATTTAGAATTGAGCATAATTTTTTAAAATCACTAATGATTGCTTGCCTATCAGCACCAACAGGTAACCAAATTTCAAGCCATTGTATTTCATCTGGAGATTCAGGATATAACTCTGGGTTATCACTCCATAAATATTCAATAACTGCTTGTCGTATAGTTTTTATTGCATTTATTAGTTTGCTATTTTTAGGGTTTTTATTCTTGTCTTTTTTAGGGTCGAGGTATTGTTCTATTTTCTTTTCTAGAACAGAAAATTTTCCAATAGGAACTAATATTGTTGCTATGTATTTATTATCAACAGAGATTACATTAAGAATCTCAATGCCACTTCTAACGTCTGCAAGTTTCTCAAAATCAAACTCTATTTCAGGGTAACTCTCGAAAGTAATTTGTATTCCTAGAACAGAATCGAGTTCATATTTCTCTGCTTCATTGAGTAGTAATCTTTCTTTTGATTTTATTTGAGTAAGTCGATGAAGTAATTGATGCCCATGTATATTCCTATCACGTATTGGTATATCAGGCGGCGGTCTAGGAGTCGGATAAGCTGAATATTTTTTTACTTTGCCATTTTTTCCAATAAATATATGCTTTTTTTCTTTTATTACAGGAGGCATGTTATCCCTTTCCTATTAAAATAATTCATTACGCATATTCTTTCTATCAGTGATTGCTGAGTCTAGTAAAGACATACTAATTTTGTTATGACCATGAATAAGCATGTCTTTTATTGCTTCTTCAGCAGCTCTTGTAATTTCTGCGCTACTCAACCCTTTGGCTTTTTCTGGTAATTTTTTCCAAGAAAAATTCTTTGCGACGAATGGCAATAATCTATTTTTAAATAAAATAATTACCTCGTCATCTTCAGGAAGCTCATATCGAATGACATCATCAAATCGCCTAAAAAGAGCGTGATCAAGTATTTCAATGTGGTTAGTAGCACAAATTATTAGACTATTTGATTCATCTTGCTCAATCATTTGAAGAAAACTATTAAGGATCCTTCTCGCTTCACCAACATCATTTCCAGCGTTTCTTTGTGAACCAAGCGCGTCAAATTCATCAAAAAAGTAAACACCACGGACATTATCGATCGCATCAAAGACCTGCCTTAACTTTGCAGATGACTCGCCCATAAATTTTGTAATAAGAGCATCTAACCTGACTTGGAATAAAGGATAATCAAGTTCTCCGGCTAGAATTGAGGCTGTAAATGTTTTTCCTGTTCCCGGTGGGCCAACCAAAAGCACTTTTCTTCGTGGAGACAACCCATGACTTTTCAGCTTTGTCATAAATTTTTGTTCACGAATCACACGTTCAAGTTTGTTTTTTAGTTCATCTTTGGCAATAAGATCGACAAGTTTATTTTTAGGATAGGAGGTAGAGAGTAGACCGCTCGTGTCTTGTATCCCTTTCGCTATTGATATTGGTGCATTTTTATTGAGGTTAGATTTTTTTTTGGCAACTTCAACAATATCTCTTAACTCTTGGGCGAGCTTGCCATGCCCACGGCGAGCCTCATAAGCAGCAACTTGCAATGCAACAGACATAAATCTGTCATCATCTTTTTCCAGATGAGATTGCAATAGTGCTTTAACCTGCTCCGAACTTGCCATGACCTTTTTCTCGTATTATGTAAGACATAGGATAACTACAAAAACTGCCTAGCATTCTGACATAGTACTGATGAAACATCCATGTGAGACTCGGTTGTATTTTAATCTATGGCATAACAAAGGATATGCCATGTGTAAGTGAGTTTTTTTAGCCTCCCTTACAGCATAGCATGTAGCATTTTATTCTTCTGAATACTGACTAGTTTTAGGCAGTCTGGTTCATTCGGTTCATTTTAAAATTTTCTGCTTGTGCCAGCACGCCGTAATAGACTTCGTCATTCGCTATTGGAGGGAAATTATGTTTGTGTAGTAGAAGAATTAAATCCACTTTGAGTTTGGCTTTAATGTCGTCTCGCTTACTCCAATCTGGGTATTGGGCCGAATTATCAACAACTAGCTTCATTTCTTTGGCCAAAATGAGCATTTTTTCATCGTCATAGGTGAATTGATATTTTTCACGCATATGGTTCAAAATGTCATAAAAAGCTTTTTCTTCAATATCAACTCCCATTTCGGCGTAAGTGCCCATTTCAGTTTTAATATCGTAGATAATATCTGCCGTCTCTTGGCTAAACGTTTCAAATTCTTCGCCACTTAAGATGTCATCTGCTCTGCGTTCGTTATAACTATCGAGGATTGCTTGAAAACGGCGGGAAAAGTTGACTCCCTGTAGTTGGTTGACCTTTTTAAATTCACTAATGGCTTTTCCCAATAATTTTTCACTTGGTAAACCTTATAATTATTATAGATTCCATATTTGAGCATCATAGGTATTTTCAATCCTGCGGTGTAATTTCATCCACAGAAGGTTATTTTCACACCATGTCCGAGACTGTTTTAGCTGTTTAACCTGCATGCTGTTACGCGTTGTTTTTGCGATAGCTAAGTGAGATTTTTTATCGCTGGGCTCGTCTTCACGGATTCTCACTCACTTTTTATTTTTCTAATACCTGTCGCATATTGGCAATATCAACTGGCGTAACCTGAGTTGCTACAAATTCCGTAATATTACTCCACAGTAATTGCTGAGCCTGTATTTCTCCTTGTTATTGGTTCACCAGATGAAAAGGGAAAATTATGGGAGGCTAAATGGCTTATGAAATAGGAGAAAGGACATCATGAAACAAACTTGGCGTTGGTATGGCCCGACAGATCCCATTTCATTGGTTGATATCCGTCAAACGGGAGTCTCGGGGATAGTGACGGCGTTGCACCATATCCCCAACGGTGAAATCTGGTCTATTGAGGAGATAAAAGAGCGTAAGGCGCTGATTGAATCCCATCAGCTTGAGTGGTCGGTGGTGGAAAGCGTGCCCATTCATGAAGATATTAAAACGCATACGGGGGAATATGATAAATGGATTGCCAATTATCAGCAGACGTTGCGTAACCTCGCTGCCTGCGGGATTCAAACGGTGTGCTATAACTTTATGCCGGTTCTGGATTGGACTCGCACGGATCTGGAATATCAATTGCCTGATGGCTCCAAGGCGCTGCGTTTTGATCAAATAGAATTTGCTGTTTTCGACATTTATATTCTGCAACGTGAAAGTGCGGAAAAAGATTATAACGATAAAGAAATTGCGCAGGCGAAGAAGCGCTTTGCCGCAATGACTGAAGCAGAAAAACAAAAGCTGATAAATACGATCATTGCAGGTCTTCCCGGTGCGGAAGAAGGTTATACCTTAGATGAATTTCGCCAGCATCTGAGACGTTATTCAGGCATTGATAAGGCTAAATTGCGTGAGCACTCTGCCTATTTTCTGAGAAAAATCATACCGGTTGCAGAAGAGATCGGGATCAAAATGGCGGTTCATCCTGATGATCCACCCCGCGAGATATTAGGCCTGCCACGCATTGTTTCTACATTGGATGATATGCGCTGGATGGCTGAGACCGTAGACAGTCATGCCAATGGCTACACGATGTGTACCGGAACTTACGGGGTACGTGCAGATAATGATTTGGTGAAAATGATCAAATTGTTTGGTTCTCGGATCCATTTTCTGCATTTGCGTTCAATCTTGCGTGAAGAAAATCCACGAACATTCCATGAATCTACCCATCTTGCCGGCGATGTGGATATGTATGCCGTGATCAAAGCAATAGCAGAAGAAGAGCATCGTCGGTTGCACGCAGGTGAAACTCACCTTATCCCGATGCGCCCCGATCATGGGCACCAAATGCTGGATGATTTGAAAAAGAAAGTTAATCCCGGTTATTCGGCGATTGGCCGCCTTAAAGCATTGGCTGAGTTGCGCGGTCTTGAACTGGGTATTCACCGTGCCTTTTATAAAGCATAAGGCGGCGCATGATGGAAAAAAATCTTATCAACACCATGAAGCCCGCTCTGTTTCCTAACTGGACAACAGAACGGCTGACCACGCGTATTGTGCATCTGGGTTGTGGCGCATTCCACCGTGCGCATCAGGCTCTGTATACACACCATCTATTGCAGCAAACCGACAGCGATTGGGGATACTGTGAAGTTAACTTGATGTCACAGCAGGGCGCTTTGTTGGTTGAAAATCTAAAAAAACAGTCAATGCGCTATACCGTGGCAGAGAAAAGTCAGGATGTGACGACATTAAAAATCATCGGCTCAATAAAAGAGGCGATGCATCCATTAATTGATGGTGCTCAGGCCATCATTGAAAAAATGGCCAGCCCGGATGTGGCTATTTTCTCTTTGACTGTGACGGAAAAAGGTTATTGCATTGATGCAGCGACCGGGCATTTAGATCGGAATAACCCATTGATTATTGCAGACCTGGCGTGTCCATCTTCTCCACGCTCTGCCATTGGGTATATGACGGCGGCATTAAAGCTGCGTTTTGAACGCCAGTTGCCGCCAGTCACTATTTTGTCGTGCGACAATGTTCGGGAAAATGGTCATGTTGCTCGTCAAGCTGTGCTGGAATTAGCGCGTTTGCAGGATGAAAAGTTGGCACAGTGGATTGAACAGCGAGTGACATTTCCTTGTACGATGGTTGATCGCATTGTGCCGGCAGTGACAGAGGAAACGTTAACTGAAATCGCCCAATTGCTGGGGTGGAAGGACGCTTGTGCCGTTGCCTGTGAACCTTTCCATCAGTGGGTTATTGAAGATAACTTTGCACATGGGCGTCCGGATTGGGATCAGGTTGGTGCGCAATTTGTCGAAGATGTTACCCCTTTTGAGACGATGAAACTGCGCATATTAAATGGCGCTCATTCATTCCTTGCCTATTTGGGGTATTTGGGGGGCTATGCACATATTTCCGATGCTATGACAAACGCGGATTATCGCCGAGCCGTGCATGCTTTGATGCTGAATGAACAAGCACCCACATTGTCGATGCCGGAAAATACAGATTTAGCCAGTTATATAGAGAAATTGATTGAGCGGTTTAGCAATCCCTCTTTAAAACATCAAACATGGCAAATTGCGATGGATGGCAGTCAGAAATTGCCACAACGTTGGTTCGATTCGGTTCAGTGGCACATTGAACAAGGCAGCGATTACCGCCACTTGGCATTAGGCATTGCAGCATGGATGCGTTATGTCGGTGGAGTGGATGAACAAGGCCAACCGATTGATGTGCGCGATCCATTAAAATCGCTCTTTGCGGCCATTTATGTCAAACATGGGCTTTCTGTGGTTGTCGTTAAGGAATCAGTTAAGGCATTAGTTGAAGAGTTATTGGCGATTGAAGCGATCTTCGGTAATAAGTTGATTAAAAACCGTGAGTTTGTCGAGAATATTATCAATGCGTATCAACAAATACTGGATATCGGTGCGCGTCGGGCTGTTGAAATCCTTTCATCCCAAGATGAAAACCGTTGAATAAATAAGTCAGGTAAGGATTAAAAGATGCGAGCCGCAAAAATTGCTTTGATCGGTGAATGTATGATCGAACTGAACGGTGAGCCATTTGGTTCAATGACACAGAGTTACGGTGGCGATGTACTGAACAGTGCGGTATACCTTGCCAGAGCGGGGAAAGGTTCGCTGGATGTCTATTTCGTCACAGCAATGGGCGTAGATCCCTTGAGTTGCGGAATGATCACTCGCTGGCAGCAAGAGGGTATTAACACGTCTTTGGTATTAATCGATAGCGCCCATCAACCGGGTTTATACCTGATACAGCTCGATGAACAGGGTGAACGAACATTTCTTTATTGGCGCAATAACTCCGCGGCTCGCTATCTGTTGCGACATGCGGATTACCCTAAAATTTGCCAGCAATTGGAGGGCATGGACGCGCTTTATCTCAGCGGAATTACTTTGGCGATTTTACCCGAAGAAGATCGCCAATTGCTGCTTAATGACCTGAAAAAATTGTCTTCTCAAGGCAAAACCATTTTCTTCGACAGCAATTATCGTCCGGCGTTATGGGAAAGCGTAGCCCAAGCTCGCGAGTGTTATCAGAAAATGTATGCCATCACCGATATTGCTTTGGTGACTGACGATGATGAATTGCAGCTCTGGGGAGAGGCTTCGACTGGCGTGAATTTGATGAGTGAAAGTTTTAATCGCCTGCAAAAGATGGGCGTCAAACAAGCCATTATCAAAGCAGGGGCGAAGGGCTGTTTTTATCGAGATTTACGTGAGCAGGCTGAAATGCAGCATATTGCGGCAGAGCCGGTTGCGACAGTGGTTGATACGACTGCGGCGGGGGACGCCTTTAATGCTGGTTTTATTTCCGGGCTGCTGAATGGGCAATCTATTCATGACTCCGCGCTACTGGGGCATGAATTGGCAGGGGTTGTGATTCAGCATAAAGGGGCGATTGTTTCTAACATAGCGACATGGCAGATTACAGGGTGTTTTAATGTTCAAAAATCCCATAAGAAATAAGAACTCACCCTGTTTATGACTGTGAAATTTATCCAATTTAACTATACATTCCACAAAAAACGATAACGTCCTTCTATTAGTTGCCATTTAGGGCTTTCGGCAGGTCTTAGCACCATAAAAACGAGCCTATTACTTTGTATTTTATTAAATCCCATATATTTATAAGAACCTTCGCTTTCATCAATTGGGGTCAGTTGAACTACGCCATTTTTTCCTAATTGATAAGAAACATTGACTGCACATTCGATAAGTGAAATACCTCCTCCTCTAATACCAGGATGTGTAGAAATATCTAAGATCAGGGGAATATCAGGCAGGAATTTTGGGGCATTGAGTAATTTCTTTTCTGTAATAGTCAGTATTAGTACTCCGACAGGGGTGCCTCTAAAATTGGCTACGAAACAATGATATTTTTCTTGTTCGTGAATGTCTTCACGTAATGTTCTACCTACTCTTTCTTGTATCGATTGAAGAACGCCACAAGAGTATATGCACCTGTCATTCCAATTTCTTAATTCTGTATCTCTTCTTTCTTTTTTGTCTAATTTTAGTTTCCATTTGCTGTTTTCTATTCTTAATTTTATTAGTCTTGATATTTCATATGCTTTTGATAAAGAAATTTTTTCAGAAACTAATGATGCTTTAGCGTCAAAAGAAAGGGAAGATAAATTAGGGCTGGATTGAGAACGGTTCAACGAATTGGAATTATCCGAACGATTAATATTGAAAGATTTTGATCTGAATAACATAAATATGTCTCCCATCAGCAATGACGATTTTATTCATTACTTAATTGGCCTACAGCTGTATGGTGCAAACCATAGCATAGTGAAATATAAAAGAAGGCTCCTTAAAGTTAGATTTATTTTTCGCCAATTCATGATGTTATCATTGGTATTCGGGGACAATACAAGGCAGATCTTACAAATTAAGCCACCCAACCGATGGCTTAATTCACGAACTCAATACGATTTTTTTCTTTAAACAATCTTAACTGCTGTTCCCGATACGGTAACCATCAACATACCGCCATTTTTCCCGACGGTTTCATAGTCAATATCAATGCCGACAACCGCATTGGCACCTAAGGCTTGAGCTTGAGCATTCATTTCTGCAAAGGCGATTTCTCGTGCATTTTTCAATTCTTTTTCATAAGAGCCTGCACGTCCACCGATGATATCTCTGATCCCGGCAAAAAAGTCCTTCACAATATTGACCCCAAGAATCGTTTCCCCTGTGACGACACCCAGATAATCGGTGATGGTATAGCCTTCCAGTGTGGGTGTTGTTGAATTTTTCATAATCGATCTCCATTTGATATTGCATCACTTTTTTCTTGGTGTTTGGGCGGCATTATCTGCCACATTAGGTGACTATATTACTCCAGAATCATATTAAATACTTTCTCAAATTCATCTAATACCTTTTGAATTATAAGTCATGGTTCAAGTTTTTTATTCGTAGACATAATGGAATTTATCTGAAGGAAAATTTAAAAATTCCGTATTTTTAATCTATGTTATTTTTGGTTAAATTTGGTTTGAATTTACGGTGTTGCACTTAATGTTTGAATCAAGAGTATTAATTATATTCATCAAATATGTGTTCATAAAATTAACAAAATGGCATTTTTTGTTAAATTATAAAAATGAACAAAATAACCAATTTTGAAAAGGTAACTTATTTAATTATTTAATATTTAATTAAATGTCAAGTTTGTTAATAATCTGGGGTTGATTAATAAATTGGTGGAAATAATGATAAAAACTAAAGGATGGTCTAATTTCACTTTTGATTAATCATCGAATTATTTTTTCGATTTTTTATTCAGTTTTAAAGTTAACTAATTCTGACCATACCGGAATAAATACACTTATTTATTTTCTATGAAAAGGTAAAGCCATCACAGGAATAGCAATATCGCTCTGGGATGAGTCAATGACACCAGAATTTATCTATATCTGGTGAAAATAATGTTGATTCTAAAGGTTGATAAATATGCTAAAGAAACAAGATAGGCAATGGACAGAAAAGCAGCGCCACCACCTCAAATGGGTGGCGTGGGTGAATATCTTTGCCCTAGTGGCTTTTCCCGTTGCGGCTACATTGACCCCCGCCGTGGTAACCGCCAAAAGTGAGAACCAAGTGCGGGAAGACCATCGACAAATTGAACAAACCCGGCCTTACCGATTGAGTGTCGGTGAAAGTATCAAAAGTGTGGCGAAACGTCATGGCCTGACCGTTACGGAGCTCAAAAGGCTCAACCAACAACGGGTATTCCATAAACCGTTTGCGAAATTGGGTGCCGGAGATGAGATTGACGTACCGCATTCCACATCTGACCAACTGCTGGGCGACAGCCTAAAAGCTGCAACTGGCATTCGCGCTACAGAACCTCCCATCACAGAAAACAGCACTGAGCGCTGGTTGGCGAGCACCGCATCCCACGCTGCGGGCATGATAAACAGCGGCAACATTGTGGACAATGCCAAGCGTCAACTGCAAGGAATGGCTGTGAGTGAAGCTAATCAGGCGGTACGAAATTGGCTGCAACGTTACGGTAATGTCAAAGTGCAGGCCAATGTCGATGACCGCGGGCGGTTGGACGGCAGTCAGTTTGATATGCTGTTGCCATTGTACGATACCGCGAAACACCTGACGTTCACTCAGTTTGGTCTGCGCCACATCGACAGCCGTACCACGGCGAATTTCGGGCTGGGACAGCGTCATTTTCTGGAAGATGGCATGTTTGGCTATAACGCCTTTCTTGACCATGATATTACCCGCGAGCATACCCGTTTCGGCATAGGGGCGGAGTATGCCCGTGACTTTATGAAATTTGGGATTAACGGTTACTTCCGCGCTAGTGGCTGGAAAGAAGGTCAAAAACTGACTGATTATGAGGAGCGTCCGGCCAATGGCTTTGACCTGCGGGCAGAGGGGTATGTACCAACCTATCCACAACTGGGGGGGAAGTTTATCTATGAGCAATATTTTGGCAATGAAGTGGGGTTACTCAGTGAAACGGAGCGTCAGAAAAATCCGGCAGCCTTTACCCTTGGTGTGAACTACACGCCTATTCCATTGGTAACCTTAGGGCTTGATCGCCGCCAAAGTGCTGCAGGGGGCGGGGAAACCTTGTTTAATTTCGGTCTCAATTATGAGATTGGCACACCATGGTCAAAACAAGTTAACCCCAATGCAGTGGCCTTTAAGCGTACTCTGCAAGGCGGTCGCTATGACTTGGTCGAGCGCAATAACCAAATCGTGCTGGAATACCGCAAGAAAAACCTGATACGCCTGATGATGGAAACACGAATTAGCGGGCGTGGGGGGGCTGTTATTCCGTTGAATGTGAATGTCAGCGCTAAACATGGGCTGAAAGAAATTATCTGGGACACTGCCAGCCTGGTGGCCGGAGGCGGTAAGCTGGAAAGCATGAATGGGCAGCTTGTCCGCAGTGAAAATGCCCGCGGTGAAGGTGGTGAATTGTTTAAGAATGCCACTGCTTCATCCGTTCGCGGCGGAACCCATTACCTGCTGACCTTGCCATCATATAATGAGAAAGGCAACAACACCTACAGCCTGTCCGGTGTGGCCTATGACAAACAGGGCAATGCCTCAGAGCGGATGGAAGCTCAGATACAGGTTATCGCTTCTGCTGTCAATCCAACAGATTCCGGTTTTGAGCCGGCCAATAAATCCATGGTGGCCGATGGCAAAACTCAAACTGTTATTCGCTTGAAACTGACGGACAAAGATGGCAAGCCTATCACCGACGCCGCGGGCAGTATCACCTTGACCGACGATAAGAGCCAGCTCACCGGTGATGGCAAAGATCCGGTATTGGGCACGACAATTAAAGAAGTTCCGGAAGGCAGCGGTATTTATGAGATCCCCGCCATTGCCGGTACTAAGCACGGCAAATGGGCCATTATTCCTAAAGTTGACGGACATGAATTGCCGCAGACGGTGATTGATTTTGGCGAATCACTGATTGATATGGTTGATACGGGAAAAACAACCTTTGAACCCAAAAATGGCACGCTCAGCAAAGAAGGTGAAAGTACAGACATCGTTCTTAAACTGACCGACAAGGACGGTAACCCCATTGCTGGCGCTGTGGACAAGATCAAACTGACTGAAGATAAAAGTGGGCTGTACGGTGAGGGTTCTGAGCCAAAAGTGGAAGCGGTGAGAGAAGACCCGGCCGGTAGCGGGATTTACAAAGCGAAGGTTATTGCTGGTGGGAAAACAGGTACCTTGAAAGTCACCCCAACGGTGGATGGCAAGGAACTGAAACCGACAACCATTACTTTTGGTGACTCTCAGAGCAAGGATGTGAATAAGGATAACACCCACTTTGAGCCTGCCAATAAATCAATGGTTGCTGATGGTAAAACCCAGACGGTTGTTCGCCTGAAACTGGGCAATAAAGATGGTAAACCCGTAACAGGTATCGCCGATAAGATAAAATTGACTGAGGATAAAAGTGAACTTACCGGTGACGGCAAAGATCCGGTGCTGGGGACGGATGTTAAGGAAGTGCCGGCGGGCAGCGGAATTTATGAAGTTGTGACCACTGCCGGAACCAAACAGGGTAAATGGAAAATCACGCCAATGGTGGATGGCCATGCACTGAATTCCACCGTGATTGATTTTGGTGAGTCAGTGAAAAATATGGTCGATCCGGGCAAAACGACGTTCAAGCCCAAAAATGGCACGCTCAGCAAGGAAGGTGAGAGTACAGACATCGTTCTTGAACTGACCGATAAGAACGGTAACCCCATTGCTGGCGCCGTGGACAAAATCAAGCTGACTGAAGATAAAAGTGGGCTGTACGGTAACGGATCTGAGCCAAAAGTGGAAGCGGTGAGAGAAGATCCGGCGGGTAGCGGGATTTACAAAGCGAAGGTTATTGCTGGTGGGA
Source organism: Xenorhabdus mauleonii (assembly GCF_900113945.1). Lineage (GTDB taxonomy): Bacteria > Pseudomonadota > Gammaproteobacteria > Enterobacterales > Enterobacteriaceae > Xenorhabdus > Xenorhabdus mauleonii. The sequence goes on along the minus strand of NZ_FORG01000003.1, from coordinate 111,280 downwards.
AAACAGGTACCTTGAAAGTCACCCCAACGGTGGATGGCAAGGAACTGCAACCGACAACCATTACTTTTGGTGACTCTCAGAGCAAGGATGTGAATAAGGATAACACCCACTTCGAGCCTGCCAATAAATCAATGGTTGCTGATGGTAAAACCCAGACGGTTGTTCGCCTGAAACTGGGCAACAAAGATGGCAAGCCTGTGAACGGTATCGCTGACAAGATCAAACTGACTGAGGATAAAAGTGAACTCACCGGCGACGGCAAAGATCCGGTACTGGGCACGACGATTAAAGAAGTTCCGGAAGGCAGCGGGATTTATGAAGTTGTGACCACTGCCGGAACCAAACAAGGTAAATGGAAAATCACGCCGACAGTTGATGGTCATGCACTGAATTCCACCGTGATTGATTTTGGTGAGTCAGTGAAAAATATGGTAGATCCGGGCAAAACGACGTTCAAGCCCAAAGAGGGTACGCTCAGTAAGAAAGGTGAGAGTACAGACATCGTTCTTGAACTGACCGACAAGGACGGTAACCCCATTACAGGTGCCGTGGACAAAATCAATCTGACGGAAGATAAAAGTGGATTGTATGGCGAAGGATCTGAGCCAAAACTGGAAGGCGTGAGAGAAGATCCGGCCGGTAGCGGGATTTACAAAGCTAAGATCACCGCAGGGGAGAAAAAAGGTGTTCTGAAAGTCACCCCAACGGTGGATGGTCAGGAGCTGAAACCGACGACCATTACTTTTGGCGAATCGTTAGGCAGTAAAGTTGATGATACCAAATCAAGCATCGAGCCATCGGACAAGAATGGGATTGTGGCGGCCAATGGTACACAACAAACGATCATCAAAATTGTTTTGAAAGATCATAAAGGAGATCCGCTTTCGGGTATCAAAAACAGTATCAAATACAGTGACAATGCTGCTGAGTTGGTGGGGGAGGGTAATGCACCGGCCATCAAAGAAGTGAAAGAAAATCCAGAGGGTTCCGGCATCTATGAAGTGCTTGCCGATGTGGGAGGAAAAACCGGTAAGTGGAAAATCACGACCAAGGTTGAAGGGACGGATTTGGAAAAAGTGACCGAGATTGATCTCTATAATCCGGATGCCAAACCTACCGTTGATGATTTGATCTTGAGCGGAAAACTGATAATTCATCAACAATTGACCGCAACCTACATATTTAATCCCAATCAGGGAGAACCAACGGATCAGTCAACCTACCAATGGATTGTTGTTAACACTGAGAAAAACAATGAAGAGGTAGAGGTTGATCATGGCGCAATATCTGATGGCAATAGCGGTAAAATTGTTTCTCCTGCTTTCGGTAAAGAGTATTCAGGTAGAACTGTAAGATTCACGATTACCCCCACCAATGGCAAAGGGGGAAGCAGTGAAAAGCAAGAGATCTACACTGGAAAGGTCGATGAGAAAAGAAAGGTTATTGATCCAAGAGACAAAACCACCGCTGGTACTAGGTCTCGCGGTTTATTAGATCCGGACAACGCCCCGACGATTAAAGATCTGACAATTATGCTGGATGAAAGCAGTAAGGAACTGACGATAGGGGCGATATTGAAAGCCACCTACCAGGGCGATGCTTTGCTCTATGATGGGAACGACAGTTCCCGCTATAACTGGGGGGAAATCGGGAAGACGGCTCAAGATGTTGCTACCAAAGACCAGAAAATTCTTACTCATGGAGAGATACCACCACATGAAGTTTCGATACATGATGGAGGGAAAGTTCTGGAACTTACCGTTCAGCCGAGAATTAATGTGGACTGGACAGATAATAATGAGGTAGAGCATAAAGCCCTTGATGGTGTACCGATAACCAAAACCACGACAGAGTTTCCTGATTTGAAGGGTAATCCAGATGGTTCGGTTAAAGGGATCGCGGATAGTTTTAGCGTCGCGCTGGACGGAAGTGAATCTCAACGTGAAGTGAGAAAGAGAGCTAAAATCGATTTGCTTAATAATGAAGCAGAACATATTGAGTTAACGATCAAAACCAGTAAGGACGGAACTCCGGTAGGTGGCGTGCCTGTCACCATTAATCTATCTGCAATGAACCAAGCTAAAACCGCAATCAAGACAAATGAGATCACCATAAATCTAGAAGCACAAAAGAAAGGAATTTTAGGAAAGAAACAAGGTGATACCGTTTCTGGTCAGACAGATGGAGAGGGCAATCTTGTTATCAAACTCACTGACCCAGAGGGTTTAGGTGTGAAGACGACCTTAAAAATAACCGCAGAAGGCAGTAAAGGAGATCTTACTGAGAAGACTAGGGATGTGATCTTTAGTGTGATTACCAGCCCAAATGTAAAAGATGCTCAGTATTACGGGCATATGCCTGAAAGTGTACCAAATGGCAACGGCTTGAATTTCCATAGGCTAAAGCTAGTGAAGGAGATTAGCTATGAGGATATAAACCCTGCCAAAAGGAACAAAGAAAGCTGGGCACAATTAAAATGGAATAGAGCTGAGAGTTATTGCAAAGAGAATATGCAGGCGCGCTTGCCAACAATTGAAGAAGCAAAAAGTTTGGCAGCTTTGAATAAAAAAACTGCATCTGGCGAGTATTCGCTATATGCTGCTTATGGTTGGCCGGTTAATGGTAAAAAGGTTAGTGGTAATATTTGGACATCAGAATCTGATGGCAATGAAAATGTGAGAGCAATTCTCAGCCTTAATGATAATAAGGTTATTGGCAATAACATTGATGATGTAGGTGGTGGGAGTTACGTTATTAGTTGTGTAAAATAATGATCGAATCATTAATGATATTTTCTTTAACTGGAAAACTGCCCCATTCGGGGCAGTTTAAAAATAATGAGTAAATGCTGTACACGTGGCTTTAATTTTGTTTTAATCAGACTTCACGTAAATATATTTATTATTTATTTTTTGCATTTACGTATGCAATTAATATGATTTATTTTATTTTATTTCAAATGTCACTCAAGGTTATTTTAAGTCAGTTTTATCTCTGATAGGTTTATATTTTAATAGTGAATAATAAACATTGCTCAATAGTTATCGAGTAGAGATATCATTATATTCTGTTATTAATTCGGTTGGAATTTAAATAGGTGTTTGATACTGGTAATTCTATTTATTGATTATATAAGGAGAATATATGTCTATGATTAAACGTTTTCTGACATCTTCCTTCCTATTACTCGCCATGGCATCGTCTTGCTATGCGGATATTGAGGTTGAAGATTTATCTGTACAAGAGCAGCAAGCGTTAGAAAAATTTTTAGTTGTGAAGAAAGGGAATAAAAAGCCTCGCGCTGTTGACTTGACTATTCCTGAAAATGAGCAAGGTTATATTGCTTTATTGCGTTTACAAGGTATTACCAGAGAAAGTGACCCTGAATGGTTCAAGGAAATCGAGCTTTTAAAGAAGGAACAAGAAGAAGCTCACAAAAATGGAATTAGCATAGAACTACCCATAATGGAAGCTACTCCAGCAAATTATCACAGTTGGCCAGCATTTCATTTTGACAATGATAGAAAAAAAGTCATGACAAGTGTAGCTGTGACCCAATATTATCCTGAACTTGTGGATAATGAATACGCTCCAACATCTTATGTAAACCTGACTACTTTTGCTAAACTTGATAACGGTAAAGATAAAAAAATTGGAACAGGTAACAAAAAAGCTAAGGGTAAAGAAGTAAGGTACTTTGAAGTATATACAAATCGATTGGCTGGGCCTAATGGAAAGAAAGGGCCCGACGTAGAGAATAATATACCGAAATATAAAATATATTCAGTGTTAGGAGGCCTGACTAAGACATCGTTAGGAAAAAGGTATCTGGTATTGATTAACACGAATGATACTGGCGTTATAGACACGGCAAATGACAAAGAATTTCCGGTAACACTGGAAAGCATCGCTCCAGCCAGAAGAGACGGAAATAAAAATAGATTTGTTACAGTTTGCTTAAATCGAGCAGGCCCTGATGCCGAGCACCCAGATCCATGCGATTATGGGCCGATGTATGCCGGAGGTCAGTTATATCAAGCTTCCGATGCGCATATTTTGCTAACTATTACTGGTTCAGCAACATTTCAGGATATGGTTGTCGCAAAGAATGGGAAACCTACATTCTCAAAAGATTTAGATTCTCCTAATGAAATGTCACTTGTATTGTTTGCTCCAAAGACCGGGGGAGCATGTTGGAAGAGATCTGACATTGAACCAGAGGAATTTTGGAAACGTACTTCTATCGATAAATCAGGTAAAAAATTAACATGGGATTTCTCTGATAAGAAAGGTGATAAAACAGGGTATGCAGACTTTGGTAAGGTCTGCTGGAAGAGTAATTCAGAATTCCTTTTGGAGCTTCAGGCATGGATAAATACCAGCGAGAATGGTTCAGAGGATGATGAAGATATGGATTTGGTTGTTTTCCACTATACGGCGCGTAATGAGGTAGCCCTTCAAGGAATAAAACATGCATATCCACCTATCGTTGTTCAATATGGCTGCCTGCTTGAAGGTACGTTAGTTGATATGGCTGACGGCACCAAGCGCAAAGTTGAAGATATCCGCAATGGTGATGTTGTCATCAGTAGAAATGGTAAAGTATTAAAGATAAAGAGCCGTACTACCGGTGTTGATACTGACTTTGTCGATTTACATTATAAGCAAGACTTAAATGAACAAGTGGTCACGATGACACCAACACACCCGGTACTTACAGCACGTGGAATTCTCCGTGCGGATGAGGTAAAAGCAGGTGATACCGTTTATACCCGCAATGGTGAAGTCACACTGGAAGCGGTTAACAAAAACAGTGGTGAATCGAAAAATGTTTATAATGTTGTGTTAGAAAATACAGACTCTAAAGATGAATTAGCAACAAATGATGCTCTGCTGTTTGCTGGCGGTATTTTAGTGGGTGATAATGAACTGCAAGGAAAACTGTCTATCCAAAAATAATTAACCAGAAGCATTGTATTTCGTGTTCAAAGTTTATATCCATATTTATATTATAATAAACGCCAGTAATAACATGCTGGCGTTATTTTTATAGTTTAACTTTAATAAATTGACCGAATAAATGGCTAATATTTTTTGTTGTTATTTGGGTGAGATGATAGTGATTTGAAATAATTACTATACATCATCATTGATGTTAGAGAAATTGCATATATTACAACCCCTCCAACACAATAAACGTCAACCAATAACCTCAAGGCTTTTTCTTTTCACCAGCCCATAAATCACCGCCGTCAACACGGTGCCGACCAAAATAGCCCCCAAGTAAGTCAGCACCGGTGTAATTGCTCCCGGTATCAGCAATACAAACAGCCCGCCATGCGGAGCCATCAATTGTATGCCAAAGTACATTGAAAGTGCCCCTGTTACGGCACCGCCCAGAATACAACTCGGCAGTACTCTGACTGGATCTTTCGCCGCAAATGGAATTGCGCCTTCGGAGATAAAGCACAGCCCTAATACCAACGCTGCCTTGCCGCCTTCGCGCTCGCTTTGATCAAACTTGCTCCGCATAATTACGGTTGCCAGCCACATTGCCAGCGGCGGAACCATTCCTGCTGCCATAATTGCCGCCATCGGGCCATAAGTCTGGGCACTCAGTAAGCCGACGCCAAATGCATAAGCGGCTTTGTTGACCGGGCCGCCCATATCGGTACACATCATGCCGCCAAGAATTGCGCCGAGGATGACTGCGTTGGTGGTTCCCATTGATTTCAGCCAGTGAGTCAGCCACTCCATAATCGAGGCAACGGGTTTACCCACAACGTAAATCATGATCAGGCCGGTTGCCAATGTTGCCACCAGAGGGATGATTAAAATGGGTTTCAATGCTTCCATGCTTTGTGGCATGTGCAGTTTGGTTGTCAGGAATTTGGCAATGTATCCTGCGAGGAAGCCGGCGATAATTCCACCGAGGAATCCGGCTCCTGTGCTGACGGCAAGCATGCCGCCGACGAGGCCGGGCGCCAGTCCGGTGCGTCCTGCGATAGAGTAGGCGATGTAACCCGCGAGTACCGGCACCATCAAGGCCAGTGCGGAGCCTCCGCCGATTTGCATCAGTGCTGCTGCCAGCGTACCGGGTTCTTTAAAGGCTTCGATACCGAATACAAATGATAATGCAATGCACAAGCCGCCTGCGACGACCATTGGCAACATGTAGGAAACACCGGTCATCAGGTGTTGATAGGCGCCAAGTCTTTCCTGTTTTTTGTTATTGGCTTTATTGGAATTACCGGAGACGGAAGTGTTGCCTTTGGCGGTATAGATTTCGGCTTCGATTAGTGCGTTATCCAGCTCTTGGGCGGTTTTTTTCAAGGCTGCACCTGTGGAAGTGCGGTAGAGGCGTTTGCCGGAGAACTGGGTCAGATCGACGTCGATATCCGCAGCCACAATCACTAAATCTGCGTCTGAGATTTCGGTATCGGTGATGGTGTTGCCTGTTCCCACTGAGCCTCGGGTTTCTACTTTGATTTGCCAGCCGCGTTTTTGTGCTTCTGTCTCGAGCGCCTTCGCTGCCATAAACGTGTGCGCAACTCCTGTCGGGCAGGCCGTGATAGCAACAACATTGATGGGTTTTCGCTCAGTGGCGTCGGTGGTGTTTTGCTGTTGATAAACAGTGGATTCAGTTTTGGCTTGGTGAATAAATGTTTCAGGTTCGCGGATCGCTAGTTCCGCCCGACCGATAAAGATTTTTTTGCCGTATAGGTTGGGGGAGGTTGGCACAGTTTCACCGATGATAATCACTAATTCAGCATCGTTCAGATCTGTGGTAAAGGTCATTCCCTGTTTGGTGGCTGCATTCTCCAATGTGTGTTTGGCGAGGTAAGCACGTGCCTGTCCCTGTTTATCGTTATTGATAATGAGCGTTTTCATGCAATGTCCTTCTTGTTGTTTTTCGCAATCGGTTTTTGGATCGACGGTTTTTTTAATGAAGTTAGCTCTACTTTTGCCATCAGTTGGGCAAGTTCTTGGCGGTTGATGTTACCGACATCGCTTTGGCTGACAGTCATGGCAGATATCGCCGTAGCGAGGCGCAGAGTGTGCTCGATGGGTTGCCCCATCATCAGGCCATAAATCAGACCACCGACCATCGCATCTCCTGCGCCGACGGTGCTGACGATTTCGCAATGCGGTGGCTTGGCGAGCCAAGCTCCCGCTGAATTGACCAGTATTGCGCCTTCTTCTCCCAGTGAGACGACGACATGTGAAATCCCGGCAGCACGTAGTTCATGGGCGGCGGTGATGATATCTTTCTGGGTCGGTAACGGCCTGCCAGCCCAGATTTCCAGTTCTTGGCGATTCGGTTTGACCATCCAGGGGCGGGCTTTGAGTCCGGCCGCTAAAGCTTCCCGGCTGCTGTCAAATACGACACACAGGCAGATTTCACGCAATCGTTGCATCCAATTGATGAAATCATCCATTTCGACACCGGCTGGCAAGCTGCCGCTCACGCACACCATGTTGAAATCACTGAGCCACTTGAGGGAAGTTTCGGCGAAGTGCTGCCACTCTTCTTTGCTGACACTGAATCCGGAGAAGTTGAAGTCGGTAACAAGCCCATTCTGTTCCGTGAGTTTGACGTTGATGCGGGTTCGTCCCTCAACTACCTGGAATCGGTTGGTGATCCCCAGCTCCGTGAATACTTTTTGGAAGCTGGTTTGATTATCTTTGCCCAGAAAGCCGCCCACGGTCACATCAATATCGAGCGCCCTGAGGATCTTGCCAACGTTGATACCTTTGCCGGCTGGATATAATCCAGCGGTTTGAATGCGATTGACTTCACCGGTTTTGATATCTCCGGTTAATCCGACCAAGTCATAAGCGGGGTTAAAGGTGATGGTTGCCACTTTTTTGCTCATGCTATTTCCTCACCCAAGTTGTTGTTGAACAAGGATTCAATCGCAATGAGAACGTCTTTGGCATCGGAGCCGGTGGCGGTAAAGCGAATGCGTTCGCCCTGTTTTATGCCCAATCCCGCCACTTGCATCAGTTTGCGGCCATCAATGGGAACGCCGTTGCCATCAAGCGGGGTGATGGTGACATGGCTGCTGAACTGCTTAATGATGTTGACCAACAGCGCACTGGGTCGGGTATGCAATCCATGTTCATTAGGCAGGACGAAATCGGCGGTCAGCGCGCCTGTTTCTTGTTGCTCTTGTGGGATGCCCGTTGTCAGTAACGCAATGATTGTGCTGCTATCCGGGGCGCGTAACAATCGTTCTCCCTTGCTGTGTTGTAGCAGCGTACTGAGATGATTGAGCAGATTATCCAATTGATCATCTATGCAGGCGATGGTCAGAAGCAGGCCTACTGGCTGTTGATCACAAGAAAAGGCGATTTTGGGTCTGGCAATGGCGACTACATTGCGCAAGTTTCCTTGTGAACTGTCACTTAACCAGATCCCTTGCCCGAGGTGTATCGGTGGTCTGGCGAGAACATCTGCAATAAATTCTGCATTTACGGCGCTGTTTTTTTGCAAATGAGCGATATTGACCGCCTGCAAGGTTGTCAGGTCATGGGTATCAACATTCAGTGTGATGGTGGTTTTATCCAGCGGGCAGGGCGGTTGTGAGTGCATCAATAAACGGTATAGTTCATCCGCCGAGGTCGCTTTTGCCATCTGACCGGCGCGTTGTTCGTCGCTGATGATGGGGATCAGTTGGTGCAGAATGTTGAGATGTTCGTCAGATTTTGCGGCGATGCCGATAACGATATAGACGGTTTGATTATCATCCCACGGAATGCCATGCGGAAATTGCATCACCTGTACGCCAGTGTTTATCACGTCATCGCGCGTTGCGTGAGTTCCATGCGGAATGGCAATGCCATTGCCCAGATAAGTTGAAGACTGGGTCTCCCGTTCCAGCATTCCTTTTACATAGCCTTTTTGGGTATATCCCGCAGCGTTCAGGGCATTGGCGACTTGGTGAATGGCATTTTCTTTATTATCGGCCTGTGCTGCCAGATGAATATCTTGGAATGATAAATTAAACATCTCGTTTTACCTCATTATTCACTTCATTTTTAAGCTGCTGCTTTTTGGGTATTGCTGCAACTTGAGTTCGATTCGATTAATTTTATTGAAACGATTCAGCTTTTTGAGTAAAAATGAAACCGAATGAATTAACATTATTTTCATTATCGGATACGCCAAATGGTTTTATTTTTCAGGTTTAAATTGTATTAATACCAAAAATTACTGATATAAACTGATAAGGAAATAATAAAATTCCTGCCAGCAATAATTTCTTGTTGTTACTAATTACTTATTGATTTTTAAAGATATAAGTGAGTGATTCTATATCCTGTTTTTTTGAGAAAATATCGCCAAAGTGATAGTGTGTAAAGTCAGGTTTTGAATTATTTTCTTAAAGGGTGATAGTGATCTTAATTATTTCTCATTTTGTGATCTTCATTCATTATAAACTTGGTGATTAAAATGATATGGAATAATTTCATCTTCATAGCGGAGAGATATCTTAAAAATCCCTTTATTAACAGTTAATCCAACTTTATTTATGATTGCTATCATGTATTCGCCGTATTTTTGCGTATCGCATAATATGCCTAATCTAATAAAAAATTAAAGGCTATTTGTTAAGGCAATAAATGACAAAGAAGGGAAGGCAATATGATAACTCTAAGTGGTATTAACTTGATTAAATTAGTTGTGGTGTTAGGACTGGCTATTTGGAGTTTTCTCGAATCGTGGGGGTTACTAAGAGATTTTGTCGGCGCGAAAAGAACCGTTGGGCGCACCATGAACATGGTTCTGCTTGAAGAAAAACCGATTGTTCCAACAAAACTATTAAGCCGACGGGTTTCCAATGAATGGTTCCATTGGCTTGGGACTGCCGTATTGATTGCATTTAATGCTATTTCATCATTATTACTCTTTATTGCCGTCTATTATTTTTTCGAGGCAAGTATGATGGAAAACGGCCCTCAAGATAAGTTTTTACTGTGGGCAAACTATGGCATTGCCATGTTTATTGGCATGAGTTTTTCCTTAAGCCTTACTGGGCTGTGGTTTGCTTACTACATTAAGCAAAGTGATTTAATGATTGCCCATTTTACATTGATCATTTTAGGGATTTTAAGCGCTGTTGTTATTAATTTCCCCGTGAATTAAATGTATTGAAATAGATATGGGAATTTGGTGAGTTGCACATGGGAAGGTTTAAATCAGAAATTCGTATACTCACCTCATCCCTCTTTGATACCACATTGATAATTTTATCAAAATGTTGCCGCAAGAGGTTAGGGTAAGAATATACCCTGCTCTTGCCGGATGTTGACATCTTTCCCACGGGATTATTTCCCAATTTTTGGTTTTTTATTGGCAAACTTATTTTGCCGGAATGCTGTTGTCGATCGCCAATAAACGGGCAATATCGACAACCTGTTATTGATGGAGAAGCATCTGTTTCTCTGAAATGGTAATACTCGCCTAAAGATTTGGTAAGATCACTTATCACATCATTAATGTCCAGACAGACTTCTAATAATTCAAATAAGATAGAATAAGAGATTATTAAAAGAATAATATTTTGATTATTATTCTAAATTTATTTCAATATTCATATTAAAACGCCAGTAGTAACATATTGGCGTTATTTTTTATTTTTTTTGTTATTATTTATCAAGGTAACATGTGAATGTTATTTATTTTGATGTAAGAATTAATAAATTTAGTTATTAAAACAATAAAAAATAATACAAATTAAATAATAGGATTGAATACGAAAAAAACCATTTGCCTTTAGAATAAAAAGAGCAACGAAGGGAGTCAGAACAGCATAACGATATCTATAACAATATCTATAACAACAGGCCAAAATATCGGTATTAATGGCGAGATGGGGTCGTAAAGCATGAATAGCGATGGGCTGTTTTTTGTTTTTTAAATTATATTGAAAAACAATGTGTTGGGTTTGAGTGAAAAATAATCATCAAGAAATGATGTTCAACAGGGAGAACTGGCTGAAAAATGGTGTCTTAATGTTATCATTCATGGAATGATAATAAAAAATGACATATTGTCAGTGTTTCAGCTTTCAATTTGGGCTTACTGCGTTTATTATGCGCGCTTCGTAATTTCAACCGGCGCCACTGGCTTTGAGCTTCAGCGGAGATATGATGCCTCCTGCTAGCTGACACAGTCTTTTCCCGTGGCGGTTCTATCTGCATTATTCCAAGGGATAGATGATAGCATAAATGACTGAGAATACCTCTCTGACTCCACTTGTGGAATTGAAAGCCTTGAGCAAAGGCTTCGACGGCAAACAAGTTATTTCACAGCTCGATTTGACAATCAATGATGGCGAGTTCCTGACCATTCTTGGGCCATCCGGTTGTGGCAAAACCACAGTACTCCGTCTGATTGCTGGGCTGGAAGATGCGGACAGCGGCCAAATTTTACTGGAAGGGCAGGATATTACTGATATTCCTGCTGAACACCGTCATGTAAATACGGTCTTCCAGAGTTATGCGCTGTTCCCCCATATGACCGTATTTGAAAACGTCGCTTTCGGGCTTCGCATGCAGAAAACACCGGAAAAAGAGATTGCTCCGCGTGTTGAGGAAGCATTGCGCATGGTGCAACTTGAAGAATTTGCCCAGCGTAAACCCGCACAGCTTTCTGGTGGCCAGCAGCAACGTGTGGCGATTGCCCGCGCGGTTGTGAATAAGCCGAAAGTTTTGTTGCTGGACGAATCGCTGTCTGCGCTCGATTACAAATTACGCAAACAGATGCAAAATGAGCTGAAGGCGCTTCAGCGCAAGCTCGGCATTACTTTTATCTTCGTGACTCATGATCAGGAAGAAGCGCTGGTCATGTCAGACCGGATCGTGGTGATGCGTGACGGTCGTATTGAGCAGGATGGCTCTCCGCGTGAGATTTACGAAGAGCCGAAAAACCTGTTCGTTGCCCGCTTTATCGGCGAAATCAATATTTTTGATGCCAATGTATTGCATCGCATTGATGAGCAGCGGATACGCGCCAATGTCGAAGGCCATGAATGCGATATTTTCACTGCACTGCCGGTGACTGCCGGACAGACATTGAAAGTGTTGCTGCGTCCGGAAGACCTGCGCGTTGAAGAAATCAACAATGGTGAACAGTTATCCGGTTTGATTGGTTATGTTCGTGAACGTAACTATAAAGGCATGACACTGGATTCTGTGGTCGAAATGGAAAATGGCAAAATGGTGATGGTCAGTGAATTCTTCAATGAAGATGATCCTGATGTTGACCATTCCCTGAACCAGAAGATCGCCGTCACTTGGGTAGAAAGCTGGGAGGTTGTGCTGGTCGATGAAGAAGACGCGTAAACTATTCCAGAATATCGTCATTACGGGCATGGTATCGTGGTTGATGCTGTTCGTTTTTCTGCCGAACTTGATGATTATTGGAACCAGCTTTCTGACCCGTGATGATGCCAATCTGGTACAGATGGTCTTTTCGCTGGATAACTACACCCGATTGTTTGATCCGCTGTATGCTGAAGTGTTGTTGCATTCGCTGAATATGGCGATTGTAGCGACGCTGTGCTGTCTGGCGATTGGCTATCCGTTCGCTTTCTTTCTGGCGCGCATGCCGAAAAAATTGCGTCCGCTCATGCTGTTCCTGCTGATCGTTCCGTTCTGGACAAACTCATTAATCCGTATTTACGGTTTAAAAATGTTCCTCAGTACCCGCGGCTACCTGAATGATTTTCTGCTGTGGATAGGGATTATCGATAAACCCCTGCGCATTATGTATACCTCCGAGGCTGTTGTTCTGGGGCTAGTGTATATCCTGTTGCCCTTTATGGTGATGCCGCTCTATTCCAGTATCGAAAAACTGGATAAGCCTTGTCTGGAAGCGGCACGGGATTTAGGCGCGGGCAAGTTGCAGACGTTCATCCGCATTATCATTCCATTGACGATGCCGGGCATTATTGCCGGTTGTCTGTTGGTCTTGCTACCAGCAATGGGGCTGTTCTATGTGGCAGATTTGATGGGCGGGGCGAAAAACTTGTTGATCGGAAACGTGATCAAGAGCCAGTTCCTCAATATCCGTGACTGGCCGTTTGGGGCGGCAACCAGCATTTGTCTGACGCTGGTGATGGGATTGATGCTGTTCGTCTATTATCGTGCGGCTAAGTTGCTGAACAAGAAGGTGGAACTGGAATGATCGGACGCCTGTTGCGCGGTGGCTTTATGACCATCGTTTATGCTTACCTGTATATCCCGATTATTATCCTGCTGGTAAGTTCGTTTAACCAGTCGCGCTTTGGCATTAGCTGGCAGGGTTTTACCACTGAATGGTACAGCTTGCTGTTCTCCAATGACAGCTTGCTGCAAGCGGCGGGTCATTCTCTGACGATGGCAGTAACTTCCGCTACGTTTGCGACACTGATTGGTTCCTTGACCGCTGTTGCCCTGTACCGTTATTCGTTCCGTGGCAAGAAATTCGTTGGCGGCATGTTGTTTGTGGTCATGATGTCACCGGATATCGTGATGGCGATTTCATTGCTGGTACTGTTTATGCTGCTCGGTGTTTCGCTCGGATTCTGGTCATTATTGTTCTCACACATCACGTTTTGCCTGCCGTTTGTGGTCGTGACGGTTTACTCCCGTCTGAAAGATTTTGACGTCAAAATGCTGGAAGCAGCACGCGATTTGGGTGCCAGTGAGTTAACTATCCTGCGTAAAATCATCCTACCTCTGGCGATGCCAGCCGTTATGGCGGGTTGGTTATTGAGCTTTACCTTGTCGATGGACGACGTGGTTGTCTCCTCGTTTGTAACAGGGCCGAGCTATGAAATCCTGCCACTGAAAATCTATTCAATGGTAAAAGTCGGGGTTTCGCCGGAAGTGAACGCATTGGCTGCGATTTTGCTGCTTATGTCATTGGTTTTAGTCTTGATTAGCCAATTTGTGATGCGGGATCGCACGGGTAAGTCTTGATGCCAGTTTAAGCGTAGTCATGGGTTGGCTACGCTTTTCTTAACTATCTAAGTTTCCACGAGCATGTGAAATAGTGAATGTATTCATTATTTATCCTCTTACTTTGTACTTATTATGTACACTTCATCGTGTTGTACAATTTAAGCTAACTAGTTATACAATTCATCAGCCTGCTTCATAACAAGTGGCTTTACCCCATTAAATAGCGCTCTTATAATAGCCGCTTTTTCGGGGATAGGTTCATTGAACCTATATGATACTTACGCACCAACTGCGAGGGGAAACACTGCATGAAAAAGTGGTTCTGTCTGCTGGCCGCTGGGATGATGGCATTAAGCATTGGTTCGGTGAATGCCGCTGCCGCAAATGACGGCAAGACGCTGTATTTTTACAACTGGACTGAATATGTTCCGCCTGGTTTGCTCAACCAGTTCACTAAAGAAACTGGGATTAAGGTGATTTATTCCACCTATGAATCCAATGAGAGCATGTACACCAAGCTGAAAACTTATAAAGACGGTGCTTATGATTTAGTGGTTCCATCCACTTACTTTATCTCAAAAATGAGTAAAGAAGGGATGTTGCAAAAAATCGACAAGAGCAAACTGAGCAATTTCCATAATCTTGATCCTAAATTGCTGCACAAATCTTTTGACCCGAATAACGATTACTCCATTCCTTATATTTGGGGTGCGACGACAATTGGGGTTAACAGCGATAATGTTGATCCGAAATCCATTACTTCTTGGGCTGATTTTTGGAAGCCTGAGTATAAAAATAGTTTAGTTCTGACGGACGATGCGCGTGAAGTCTTCCAAATGGCGTTGCTGAAATTGGGATATTCCGGCAATACCACCGATCCGAAAGAAATTGAGGCAGCCTATAAAGAATTACAAAAGTTGATGCCAAATATACTGGCATTTAACTCTGATAACCCAGCAAATCCCTTTATGGAAGGCGAAGTGGATGTGGGCATGATGTGGCCGGGTTCTGCTTATGTTGCTCGCCAATCAGGCACGCCGGTTGAGATTATCTGGCCGAAAGAGGGCGGTATTTTCTGGATGGACAGTCTGGCTATCCCTGCCAATGCTAAAAATGTCGAGGGTGCGATGAAGTTAATTAACTTCCTGTTGCGTCCGGAGATTGCGGCACAGGTATCTGAGAAGGTCGGTTATCCGACGCCGAATCTGGCCGCGCAGAAATTGCTGCCTAAGACAATGACGGAAGATAAGTCTCTGTATCCCGATAATTCGATTATCGAGAAAGGAGAGTGGCAGAATGATGTGGGTAATGCCAATATTCTGTATGAAGAGTATTTCCAGAAACTGAAAGCAGGTCAGTGACCTCAACTTCAGCTGAATTATTGGGGGAGCATTGGCTCCCCCTTTTTGTTGCTATGCGGTATCTTGAGATCCATTGGGTATACATTATTAAATTTCAAAAAGAAGCTCTCACGATAATCATATTAAAAATGTATATCCTCTGAACAGGGAAAGTAGTTTTGCCATACTTCCTTCGATTCCTCTCTTTCCCAGGGCGGGACAGAGGGTTCTCCTTGAAACCAAAATTGTACTTTTCGTTTTAAGTTAGGATGGTTTCTGTTTCTATAAAGCCATCTTAATTCACTTCCAGTGACATGATAGCCCCATTCAATTTTTCTGTTTTTTCTTGTGACAGATTTAAAATCTATGCCATCAAGAATAAAATGTATTTTTATTTTTTGAGCTATAGGATCTTGGCCCATGAGTACCCAAGATAACCCGCCTTTGCATTTTCTCCTATAGTATTTATCAGAATACTCGCTTGATAACACTGACTGATATTTAGAATGTTTCAAATATGTATTGAGACTATTTTTAAAGGGGAGTTGTTTCGGCAATTCCATGTTGAAAGCGCGTCTTTCCACATTCTTTTTTTGTGCTGAGCGTTCTATTTCCAGCGGAAATGTATAAAGATCTATAATTGAGGGAATAACATTTATTATAGGCAAATTATTGTCAATATTAGCAAGTCTAAATGGCGCATAATCTCTAACGTATCTTTTCCTTTCCTCGTTCAACCCACAAACTATATCCCCCTGAGAAACGCCTACTGTAAGAGTGGTGGGCGTTGCAGGAGTCATAGGTGTAGTCGATGTAGTAGAAATAGTATAAGTGCGATTAAAAAAATTAAAAAATGGCATTTTATTTTTCCTGATTGGTTAATCATGAGCAGTAAAATATGGGCTCATTAGAGATGATATAATATATTCAGCCATTATAAATTTACTAATTATTTGTTCTTAACTATACAATGGTTATAAGGAGGTTTTATGATTGTTATTTCATATTTTAAAAATATACATGTATTAATTAAATCTTGATAGTGCTGAATTTATAATGTGAATTTATCTGCGTTTATAGAGTGGCATCATAAATGACATTTATTTTTTATATTCAGCAGGCGTTGCTGCGACCAATTTTTTGAAGTTTCGATGAAAGTGACTCTGGTCATGAAAACCCAATTCAGCCGCAACAGAAGCAATCTTCATTCCTTGCTTCAACAGCACTTTTGCTTCATTAATGCGCATGGCCATTTGCATGGCATGTGGGGTAATACCATAGGTTTTTCGGAATGTATGAATAATGTGGTATTCACTTAATTCCGCCTGAACGGCGATATCCTTTATCGATATATTATTTCTAAAGTTGTCACAAATGTATTCATACGCCTTGGCGACATTATTCTTTGGTATCGTTTTCTCCAAAGGTATAGCGTTGGACAGCGAAAAGAGATTGGAAAAAAAAGAAATACTCACTTCTTCCGTTTTCATTTTATCCTTATCAAGGATGATGGTATTGGCTAATGCTTGAAACTGATCATACAGTTCCGGCACATCGGTATGATTCATTGAGAATGGAATAAAATTTGTTATTCTTCTGCCGGTAACCATAGATTGCACATAACCTAGCCATTTAGGGCACACATATAGCATTTTGTAGCTCCAGTTTGTGTCTGGTGCTGGGTTACATGAATGGACTTCCAGAGGGTTAATCAGGACAAGAGAACCTTTTTGTATTCTGCGCTCAATGTTGCCATTGAAATAATCACTATAACCACTCTCTACAGAGCCGATAGAAAACTCTTCATGAGTGTGTTTTCCGTAACAGGCTTTCGAAGATTCAGAAGAGCGCAATTCAATTGGAACTGCGCTTGAACGATAGAATTGTGGTTTACTCATCTGTGTACGTACCATGTTAACTAGACATAAAAAAAGTATATATGACTGTAATGGCTAACAGTAATCCCATAGTGAGATTGAAGAGCTTGTAATGTTTAGGTGTATCTAAGACTGTTCTAATCGTTATTCCCAAAATAGCCCACACGGAAATTGATACATAACAGACAATAAAAAAGATCCCACAAAAAAGCAGCAGCGCTGTAATTTCTGCATCGCGGTGACTAAAGAATACGGATATACCTGCTAAAGACACAACCCATGCTTTTGGATTGAGCCACTGGCACATCATTCCTTGTACAAGCGATGGAGCACTTGTTTTTAGCTCGCTATCATCACCTGATATTGGGGTTTGTATGGCAACTTTGTATGCCAAATATAACAAGAAACCACCTCCTATATAAGTAAGTACTTCGGTTAGATATGGCACTCCGTTGATAATTTGAGCCAATCCGAAACCCAGCAAAAATAGAATTGATACAAAGCCCATTGTTGCGCCGGTTATATGAGGGAGCGTTCGAATATATCCGCAATTGGCTCCGGTAACGGTTGCTATTATGTTTACAGGCCCTGGAGAGATTGACGTTATCAGAGCAAAAACTGCCATTGCAAATAATTGCGTCATAAACTTCTACCATGATAATAAGCAGGAGGTGCATACAAAAATGCACCATACTCAAATGTAAATTCAAAAAATATATACTCGTCGTCTTTCAAGTTGCCTCTTTGTTGGCTGCGTTCATTCACCCCGGTCACATAGTTATCTATGCTTCCGGGGATGAATGAAAGGCTCCTTCCTTTCACCGAAGGTCAGCCTTTGGCTGTGCAAATTCGTTCCCGACGAATTTGTCATTCCCTTGCCGCCTCGACGCATCTTGAAATCCATAGTGTATAGATAAGAGTTTCCCTGGTAAGTTGGGCAAATATTTCTTAGTAGATTGAAGCCCTGTTCTTTCAGAACTAAGAGTAACGATTGAAACAATTTCTGATGAAAATCTCATCCAAGCGTTATCGTTGTTGAGAATCATCCCATTATTGTGAGGTATCATTCCATCGTTCCGTGTCTTAAATTTTGAACAACGATATCCCCGTATCAATGATAAATATTGTACAAAATTGTTGTTTATGACTTTAGTCAAAGCCATAGGCTGACTTTTAAAAATTAAAACTTTTTCAGCAACCTATTTACCAACGACCCATTTCCACAGGAGCGGTTTTTATTGAATGAGTTGGATTATCAAATTTAGTTAGTTGTGGTTAAAAAATATTCTCTTTCTGTTCTCCCGATTATCTGATAAAGAATAGCCTACTCTAATTCCCGATAAGGGAATGATTGCCTATACGCGTTGCTACTTGTTCAGAATAGGAGGTCAGAATGAACTGGCATATTGAACGATTGGGATATCGTCTATTGTGCTGTGTATTTGGATGGGGAACGGTTGGGATAATTTATAAACTTACCGCAAATTACCAGAAGAATGGTTATAGTCAGGCGAAGATATTGCCACCTTCTTTCATTGATGAGTGGATTGTATTTTCTTCCGGTGGTGTTTGGCTCTATCTCTCTTTCTTTTTATTGATACCGTTGTCTTACCTGTTTTGTCCTTTATTTCGAGTCCGTTGGCTGATGTTTGTGATGCAGGGGTGTGCGCTGTTTTCCGGGGTGGTTTATTTGTTATATCCCACTACGCTGGATTATCCGCCCGTCACAGGCGATAAGATATCTGATCATGTGCTCAGGTATCTGATTGAAATCGATTCATCACAAAACTGTTTGCCTTCACTGCATGCGTCACTGACGGTGTTATCTGTGTATGCAATGTGGCAAGGAAAACAAAAGTTTTGGCGGTTATTGTGGGTAACGTGGGGCATCTTGATCGGGTTTTCGATTATTCAATTGCGACGACATTTATTGATAGACATCGTTGCTGGAATATTAACCGCAATTGCTATCAGTATTTTATACCTAATAATTTTACGAATTGTCGCTACTCGCGCTTATTGCAGTTGAAAAATCTTTTTATTTATTATTTTGGATGTCATCATTTTATTTAAAGAGATAGTTTTAGCGACTTTATTTGTGAAAGATATTTTTTAATGAGCGATGATTTTATGTTATTTAATAAAATTATCGTCTCAAAATATTGGATTAATGATTAAATAATGTTTTGTTTAACAATGATATCCAATTGATTTATCGCAGAAATAAAACCAGTGAAAACTATTTCAAGTGAATAAGTAATACTTATTCACTGGTTAATAAATGTTAATTTTTATTTCACATAAATTCAACAAACGCCATAATTAAATCTCATGATACTTTTATTTTATTAAAAAAATTTTATGACACAGAGAGCGTGTGAAAATAAAAATGTAAGTTTTTCATATGGCTGTGTAAGGTGTTTCATTTTTCTAATGCGATGTATCATAAATATAAACTTCCGGTTTAATCGACTATCTGATAAATACTAATTTACTCTTGATCCTATATTCAGAACTCACCTTATATTCTGAAAATAAATTCAAACATAAAATTAACATTCGGAAGTGATAAAACAATGAAAAATTCAAACGAATTGATCCCATTAAAGATCATTGCTTCTGGCACTGCTTTGCCAGAAAATAGAGTATATTCATCCGATTTAGATATTAAGTTAAATAAACCAAATGGCTTTGTCCAAAAACGTTCTGGAATTGAATATCGTTACCATTCTGATTATGAAATGTCTCAGGCTAAATTAGCAGCAGATGCATTGCATGCGGCTTTACAAAATCATCAAATTTCTCCTGGCTCTATTGATCTTCTCATTTTTGCTTCGGCAATACCAATTCAGACTTTACCTTATTCTGCTGCCCATGTTTTAAAAGAGAGTCAATTAAAGGCGGGAACGGCTTGTTTTGATATTAATTCAAGTTGCGTCAGTTTTGTTTCCGCCTTGAATGTCGCCAGTGGATTGTTGGCGACCAAGCAATATAAGCGTATTGCCATTGTGACTGCGGAAATGCCTTCCCGCGGCCTGGATTGGGAGCAGCCAGAATCTGCATTGATTTTTGGTGATGGTGCGGCCTGCATGATTGTTGAAAGGGGGGATGGTCAGAGCGGGATCGTGACTTACAAACATGAAACGTATCCGGAAGGTCTTGAACTGTGTGAAGTCCGTTGCGGAGGAACCCGCAAAAATCTCCGCACGGGAATGGACGATAGCGATTTTCTTTTCCAGATGCAGGGCAAACCCTTATTTAAACTGACCGCTTCACTCATTGAAGATTTTACGGATCGTGTACTTTCCAGCGCCAATCTGACCATGCCTGAGATAGACACAGTCATACCCCATCAAGCCAGCCATTTAGGGTTGGAACATATCCGCAAGCGGCTGAATATCAGCGATGAGCAATTTATGAATATTTACCGTCACCGCGGTAATCAGGTTGCAGCTTCAATTCCAAGCGCATTGCACGAAGCGATTATGACTGATCGCTATTATGGCCGTGATTATGTGATGTTACTTGGTACTGCTGCCGGGCTTTCATTGAGTGAGATGATTCTGAAACCATGAAAATTCTTGTTACCGGAGCAACAAGCGGGTTAGGGCGCAATGCCGTGGATTACCTGTTATCGAACGGGGAAACGGTTGTGGCAACAGGGCGTGATAAGCGAGCGGGAGAAGCCTTGATTCAATTGGGCGCAGAATTTCGCTGTGCTGAATTGGCAACGCTGACGGTAGATGATGCGGTTGAACTGATGTCAGATTGCGATGCAGTCTGGCATTGTGCGGCTAAATCATCGCCGTGGGGAGATCCTGATGAATTTGAAAGCATCAATTTGACTGCGACGTACATGTTGGCGCAGGCGGCGGGAATATGTGGTATCAAACGGTTTGTGCATATATCTACACCCGCCGTGTATTTTAATTTTTCGCACCAACAGCAGATTACCGAAAATCAGCGCAGCCAGAATTTTGCCAATGATTATGCCCGAACGAAATTTCTGGCAGAGGAATGTGTCCGCCAGACGGTGCAGCGTTACCCTGAGACTACTTATATTATCTTGCGTCCCCGCGGGCTGTTCGGCCCGCATGATCGCGTATTGTTGCCGCGTTTGTTGGCACAGGTTAAGGCCAGCAACGGCGTCATGGCCTTACCTGCGGGGGGAAAGAATGTCTTGGATATCACCTATGTCATGAATGTCGTTCATGCCATGTCATTGGCAACCCATCGTGAGGGGCTGAAAAGTGGGGAGATATACAACATTACTAACCAGCAACCGCAGCCATTGGCGAAGACATTGGGGCTGTTATTTGACGAGATGAATTTTGGTTATCGCATAAAATCATTGCCTTACCCATTGCTGTATGGCATTGCCGCCGTATTGGAAGGTATCTCCGTGATAACTAAAAAAGAGCCATTGCTGACACGCTATGGTATCGGGGCGGCCTATTATTCCATGACTCTGGATAACTCAAAGGCGAAGGAAGAGCTGGGTTACTCACCGATTTATACCATTGAGGAAGGCATTCATCTGACAGCCAACTGGTTAAAACAGGTAGATAAACAGGCGAATTGACATGGTTAAGATGCGTGTGTTTGAAGTGGGATATTGTACCCATCCTGGCTGCATGGCACTGACGGGGGCCAGTTTTCGCGTATGTAAATTTCCAGCCCGCGCCTGGTTGCTGGAGTGCAATGACAGGCGATGGCTGCTTGATACCGGATATGCCAGCCATTTTTACGATCATACCCGCAGTGGGATTATTCAGTTGTATCGCACCGTGACGCCTGTCTACTTTGAAACCAAAGATTCACTGGTGATGCAACTGAAAGAGGAAGGCATTCAAGCGCGTGATATTGATGGCATTATCATTTCTCATTTCCACGGTGATCATATTGCGGGATTGCGTGATTTTCCGCAGAGCAAATTTATCTGTTCGGGGGATGGCTGGCAGAAAACCCGCAACTTGCGTGGTTTTGCCGCCCTAAAAAATGCATTTGTACGGGGGCTAATTCCGGAAGATTTCGAATCCAGAGCTTGTTTTTATGAAGGCTTTGAGACCACTTCCTTGCCAGAAGAATTAGCGGTATTGGGGGAAGGTTATGCAGTTCCTGAAAGTCAGGGACAGATGATTATTGTCCCATTGCCCGGTCATGCTGCGGGGCATCTTGGCCTTTGCGTATTGACTGAACAGGGTTGGATATTATTGGCGGGAGATGCGGCTTGGTCCCCCACTAATTACCGTGAACTGCGCGGGCCGGCCAAATTGGCGAATATCATTATGGATGACAGCCGTGCCTATTACGAAACATTGAACAAGCTGCACCAAATTGACCAAAAGCAGGTTCCTATCCAGCTATGTCATGAGGGAGATTTGGAATGATACTGAAAACACTTTGGTACTATTGGCGAGCCAAAAGACAGTGGAAATTTTATGACCGCCAGCAGCTTGAACAGCATCAAACGAGAAGGCTGGGGAAATTCAGGCAGAAAATTTTGACGAAAAGCCCATATTTTTCTGCCTATGGTGATTTACCGCTGGCGGAATATCCCCTCATGAACAAAGCCATCATGATGGAAAATTTCGACCAGATGAATACCGCGGGGCTTAAACGTGAGGAGCTGCTTGAATGCGCTCGGTTGAGTGAACAATCGCGTGATTTCAAACCCAAGGTGGGGCAATACAGTGTTGGTATGTCATCGGGGACATCAGGGCAGCGCGGTATTTTTGTTGCCAGTCCTAAAGAGCGGAGCATTTGGGCAGGCACCATGCTGGCCAAGGTGCTGCCAAACGGCCTGTTCCACGGTGAGCGAGTCGCGCTGTTTTTGCGGGCGGGCAATAATCTTTACGACAGCATTCAGAACCGTTGGATCTCTTTCCGGTTTTTTGATTTGTTCGCTGATTTTAATCAACAGGCCCAGGCATTGGCTGAATACGATGCCACAATCATCGTGGCTCCGGCCCAGGTCTTGCGGGCGCTGGCCTTGAAGATCCAGCGAGGTGAAGTGTCATTGTCACCGACGAAAGTGATTTCAGTGGCAGAGGTGCTGGAGCCGCAAGATCGCCAATTGCTGGAGATGGTATTCAAGGAGGTGGGGGAAATCTATCAGGCAACCGAAGGCTTTTTAGGATGCAGTTGCTCTCATGGCACATTACATCTTAATGAAGAGTCCCTGCATATTGAGCCGAAATGGATTGATGAATTGCGCTTTAACCCGATCATTACCGACTTTACACGGGAAACCCAGCCAATCGTACGCTATCAGCTTGATGATATTTTAATTGTGAAGAAAACTCCTTGTGGCTGCGGTAATCCTGCACTGGCGATAGAGCGGATTGAAGGGCGCAATGATGATCAATTGATTTTGCCTGCCCATAATGGGGAAAACGTCAGTATTTTCGCCGACCCTTGTTCACGGATTATTGCCAATACGTTGCCGCTGACGAGTGATTATCGTCTTACGCAGACCGGCCTGTCGATAAAGTTAGAAGGAAATTGCCCCATCGAAATCCTCCAAAAATGCCAGTTGGCGCTGTCAGACTATTTCGCTAAACAGGGGGTAGATACTGATAAAATTGAATGGGACTGTATCGCGCAGGAGATATTGCCGGATTTGTTTAATAAGCGCCGCCGGATTATCAGAAAGAAGGGATAGCCGGAAAATAGGGCGTTTAAAACGGTGCAGGTGGCCATTGTTGGTGTGCTTGCACCGTTTGTTTTTTATAGGGGCGAGGTTTATAGGAATAAGATTTATCGGGATGAATTGGTGAGTGTAAGTTGGTAAATAAATTGACGTACAAGTCAGTTGGCAAATGGATGGGGGGGGGCAGACAGTCTGAAAAGGAAATAGCAACATCAAGATAACTGAGTAGATTAATTAACCATTTACAATGCCTGATATTGTGGCTAAAATGCCGCCCCTAAACCTTCCTGAATTTGTGCTGCTGCAGGAAAAACAACACTTCTTACCCATCAAACCGGAAGAAGCGATTTTTTGTTTTTCTAGGTAGCGAACATGTCTACATTTAAGCGGTTACAAAAACGTCTATCCCGTCAGGGAATCGAAACGCATTACGAAAATAACGTTTATCGTTTCAACAGAAATCAAATTGAAGCAGAAGTATTGCTGCCCGAATCATTGCCATTGGAAGAAAAAGCGGTACAGCAATTACTCGATCTGGCATCAGTGCATGTGCCGGGCAGTGCAGCCAAGGTCTGTAAAACTCGGGCAACGCCGGATTTTCATCCCGGATCAACCGCCCCGGTTGGCAGTATTGTGGCAACTACCGAGGATTTAGTAATCCCCGCTGCAATTGGTACAGATATCAATTGTGGAATGCGTTTACTCAGAACGGGGCTGAGTTATGAAGAGGCAAGCACAGAGAAAGCCGAACTGATCCAGCAACTGAAAAATAAATTGTTGCTGGATCAGCGTGATGTGCCGGTGACGCCAGCGTCATTCAATGCCTTGTTTGATGACGGCCTGGATGCTTGGTTACAGGAATTGCCGTGTCAGGGAATTTGGCAACAGGCCGATTTCAAGCGGATGTCTGGCGAATTAAGTGCGATTTTGAGCACGCAGGCAGTCAAGGCCCATAGCCGATATGCTCCTGACGCCTTTTTTGAAAAGCGGGAAATTATTCGCCCGGCCAGCTTGGGTACTGTTGGCTCAGGCAATCACTTTGTGGAACTGCAAATCGTCGACACCATTCTGGACAGACATGCCGCTTATGCCGCAGGTTTACGTGAAGGTGAAGTATTAATGATGATCCACACTGGTTCACGCGATGTGGGGTTTTACATCGGCAAGCGTTGGGCAGATAAAGCAAAGATGCTATGGCCCGCTACGGAAAAATATCCGGCCTCGGGGCTGTTTGGTTTGACCGCAGAGCATGCTCATGAATATTTTCTGGCGATGGGGGTGGCGGCACGTTATGCGTGGGCGAATCGCATTGTATTGACTGAATTGGTTCGCTCAGCGTGGCAGCAGGTATTTGCGCAGGATAAAAGCCAACTGATTGTGGATCTTTCGCACAATATTATTTTTCCTGAGCAGGGAATGAACCTTCACCGCAAAGGTGCCACACCCGCACGGGCTGGGGAATTGGCATTAATTCCCGGCTCAATGGGGGATTATTCCTATTTGGTGCTGGGAAAAGGCCATCCCGATTGGTTGTGGTCATGTTCTCACGGCGCCGGGCGTTCAGTCCGACGTCAGGAAATGCGCGGTAAATTACCGGACATCCACAAAAATGGTCATTTGCCTTGGCAGTGTATTACGTTGAAAAGTGACCGCTTGCGTGAAGAGGCTCCGGCAGCCTACAAACCCATTACGCCGGTGATTGAGATACAAGAACAGGCGGGGTTAATTCAACCTGTCGCGAGAGTCAGGCCGTGGATCACGTTTAAAGCCTGATATTGGGGGCTGGTTTTTAATCAGCCCTTATACTTTACGGGGTAGCGGGCAGGAACAATCTATCCCGCGTTATTCTTCTACCCCGTATTATTTCTCTCTGCGCCCTATTTCACGCTATTTATTTCTTTTTATTTCTTTCTTTGTATTATTTCGCAGCGTCTAATGCCTGAGCGAGATCGGCAATAATGTCATCACTGTGTTCAATCCCGATGGATAGGCGGATAAGATCCCGAGTTATACCTGCTTTGACCATTTCTGCTTCATTTAATTGCCGATGCGTGGTGGATGCCGGATGGCAAGCCAGTGATTTGGCATCGCCAATATTCACCAGACGCACAATCAATTGCAGGGAATCAATAAAACGGGTAGCAGCCTCTTCACCCCCCTTGATGCCAAATGAGAGGATGGAAGCGGGTTTCCCGCCCATATAACGGACCGCTAAATCATATTCTGGATGGGTGGGCAATCCGGCATATTTAACCCAGGATACCTGCGGATGTTGTTCCAGATATTGTGCAATTTTCAGGGCATTTTCCGTATGGCGTTCCATGCGAAGAGCCAATGTCTCAAGCCCCTGCAAAATCAGGAAGGCATTGAATGGAGACAGGGCTGCACCCATGCTGCGCAGTGGCCCGACACGGCAGCGGGCAATAAAGGCGGCGTCACCAAAATGTTCGGTATAGGTTATTCCATGATACGACGCATCCGGGGTGCTCAAAATAGCAAAGCGATCTTGATGTTCCTTCCAAGGGAATTTGCCGGAATCAACAACCATCCCACCGATAGACGTGCCGTGCCCACCAATATATTTGGTCAGGGAATGAATAATAATATCGGCGCCATGTTCAAACGGGCGGCATAGGTAAGGAGTGGCGACAGTATTATCGACAATAAGGGGAATACCGTGACGATGGGCAACATCGGCCATTGCTTGAATATCGATAATATGCCCGGCAGGGTTTGTGATGGATTCACAAAACAGCGCCTTGGTTTTCCCATCAATCAACGCTTCCATGGCCGCCATATCATTATGATCAACGAAACGGGTTTCTATCCCCATATTGGGGAAAGTATGCGCCATCAGGTTATAAGTCCCGCCATACAGTTTTGCGACTGCGACAATGTTATCCCCCACGGTTGCGATGGTCTGAATGGCATAGGTGATTGCTGCCATGCCAGATGCAACGGCCAGCGCACCAATTCCCCCTTCCAGAGCGGCTACGCGTTTTTCCAATACATCGTTTGTCGGGTTCATGATGCGGGTGTAAATGTTGCCTGCAACTTTTAAATCAAATAGATCAGCACCATGTTGGGTATCATCAAAAGCGTAAGATGTGGTCTGGTAAATCGGAACAGCAACTGATTTCGTTGTCGGATCAGGTGAATAACCAGCATGGATGGACAAAGTTTCTAATTTCATTGTCATTTCCTATTAGTTTAGTGACGAGATACTTACATTCGAGACTGAAACTCAAAATACGGGCTGTGAAAATAATGACAGTCAAAATATCGCGATGTGTTTGATTCTATTGATATGGTGGTTCTTTTATTGCTTGTCGGCGCATGAAACTATTTTGGTATGGTGAGTCTCAGTAAAGCTATTTCATCCGGAAAGCACATTCTGGAAGCGCATTCTTAAAGCAGCATAAGTAGAAGGTATCTTACTTTGCTTTGCTATCAGCTTGTTAAACAAGGTGGATTATTGGCTAATTTACAAAATGGCAATGTGTTAGGGCAATATCAAAAATAAATATTAATAGATATCAATTTGATACCTGATTTAAACAGCCTTTATTTGGTTTTTTAAATGAAATATATCTATAAGTAATGATTGGTAATTGAATAAATAAACTAATATTAATCAAAGCTGTTTTGTTTTATCCGGGTTCCGTGCCTAAGTTTTATCTATTTAAAATGGTTAATAAACTCAAAAGGTAACTTCTGATGGTGATGAAAAAAGCGCTTCTGGCAACGTTGGTTGTATCCGGTTTTATGTATGGCTCTCTCGCTTATGCAGATTCGCATACTGTTGCCATTGGGTATGCTCAAAGTAAAGTGCAAGACTTTAAAAATATTCGTGGTGTGAATCTTCATTATCGTTATGAGTGGGATTCGCCTGTCAGCATCATCGGTTCATTTACGTATATGAAAGGCAGTGAGAACCACAGTGGCAGGAGAGAATTTGACTCTGGCAGAGGGGCGATGGATGCAAAATATTATTCTGCCAGAGGCCATTTGGATGGGAAATACTATTCATTGATGGCTGGCCCTGCTTACCGCATTAATGATTATGTCAGCATATATGGGTTATTGGGGTTTGCCCATACAAAAATAGATGCAGATATTAAGGAATTGCTTGAAGGAGAACACGGCCCAATAAGCTCTCGCAGAACGAGTTTAGATAAAAAATCTACCGATTTTGCGTACGGTGCTGGCGTAGAAGTGAATCCAATGCCGAACTTCAGCGTATATGCTGGTTATGAAGGTTCATCAGCAAAAGTCGTTGGCAATAAAAACCATGGCATTAATGGGTTCAATATCGGGATAGGCTATCGTTTTTAACTAATGCTTTTATAAGCAATGGTTTTTCAAGTAACTATTTTTAAAGTCATAGCTTTTTAAATAGTCGTGTTTTAAAAATGGCATTGATGTATTGAGTTCTATCTTGATGAAGTAGTTTGCTATTCTTCTGGAAACATTACCTTAATATAAAAAAGGTGTTCCCCATTTTGGAACACCTTATTTTTTCTTTTCATGTCAGCATTCTTTCTGCCAAAATAAGTAGGGTATCACCTACCTTTTCATTATTATTTACCGGATTATTCAGTGTGCTGAGTCATTTATTGGATAACCAATTCACAATTCGGATAATTTCCCATTTCCTCCCAAATATTCCTGACATATCTGCATTTAATGGATCTTTTCTGCATATAGCGGCTAATTGAATTTATTTATTTTACGTAATGATGATCCCCTAAAAACCATTGATTAAATAACTAAAGGTGATCACTCATGAAAGGCTTAAATAATAAAGTCGCCATTATCACTGGTGGTGCTACCAAAATTGGGGCCGCAGTTGCCAAAGTATTGAGTGAATATGGTATCAAGGTTGCGATTTTCGATATTGATCAAGAAGGAGGGCGCAAAGCCGCCAGCCAGCAACCGGAATCCATCCGTTTTTGGCATATTGATATTGCAGACGACAAACAACTTTCTGAGGGGATACACGAAGTTGTTGCATATTATGAAAGTCTGGATTTCCTCGTTAATCTCGCCGCAACCTATCTGGATGATGGTGCTGATGCCAATCGAGAAGATTGGTTGACCGCTTTGAATATCAATGTGGTCAGCGCTATCAGGGCTGCCCAATTTGTGCGTCCTTATTTGGTGGCCGCCGGTGGCGGGGCCATCGTTAACTTCAGCAGCATTTCATCTTCAGTAGCCCAGACAGGGCGTTGGTTATATCCCGCGTCAAAAGCCGCTTTATTGCAGGTCACCCGCAGTATGGCAATGGATTATGCCCCTGATCGCATTCGCGTTAATTCCGTTTCACCTGGCTGGACTTGGTCACGAATCATGGATGAGTTGACTCAGGGAAATCGCCAAAAAACCGATGAAGTCGCCGCCGATTACCACTTGCTTGGCCGCGTGGGTGATCCAGAGGAAATTGCCCAAGTGGTTGCTTTCCTGCTGTCAGATTTGGCGAGTTTTGTGACCGGTGCTGATTATGCCGTTGATGGTGGCTATTCAGCGATGGGGCCAGAGCAGGCCAAGCCTGCAATTCCACGTTTGACGGAATCTTCTGTTCCACCAAAAACGACTCCACCAACAACCGCTCCACCAGAACCTGTGCAACAACAGTAGATATGCCCGAAAAGGGGATAACGAAAGCGTTTCGATTCCACAGCCCAGAATAAAATGAAAGAGGAAAATATTATGCGTCGTATAGCTATCGTGGGAGGTGGTCAAGCCGGACTGCCTCTGGCCCTTGGGCTGTTGGACAAGGGCTATCAGGTGACAGTTGTTACCAATCGCACTCCTGATGATGTTCGCAATGGCCGGGTGATGTCGAGTCAGTGTATGTTCGATACCTCTTTGCAATTCGAACGTGATTTAGGATTGAACCAGTGGGAGGAAGAATGTCCGCCCGTTGAAGGCATTGGTTTCACGGTTCCTCATCCTGAAATTCCCGGTGATAAGCTGATTGAATGGAGCGCCAGACTTGATAAGTATGCGCAAGCCGTCGATCAACGAATCAAAATGCCAATCTGGATGGAACAATTCGCTGCCCGTGGCGGCAATCTGGAAATCCGCGATGTCGGAGTCACGGAGCTGGAAGAGCTGGCCGCTAACCATGAGCTGGTTATTCTGGCGGGAGGAAAAGGCGAAATCGTGAAACTGCTGGAACGTGACGCTGCCCGTTCTCCCTATGATAAGCCTCAGCGTGCGTTGGCACTGACTTATGTGAACGGCATGCTGCCAACACCCAATTATTCGCGCGTGTCTTTTAACCTGATCCCCGGCGTGGGGGAATATTTCGTTTTTCCGGCTCTGACCCTCAATGGCCCCTGCGATATCATGGTATTTGAAGGCATTCCGGGGGGAGCAATGGATGGCTGGCGAGAGGTCAGAACACCGCAGGAACATCTGGCCTATAGCAAGCATATCCTCAAGACTTTCCTGCCGTGGGAAGCTGAACGTTGCGAGAACGTGGAGTTGACGGATGCAAATGGCATTCTGGCCGGATGTTTTGCACCGGTGGTACGTAAGCCCGTGCTGACGTTGCCGTCGGGTCGGCAGGTTTTCGGTTTGGGCGATGCGGTGGTGACCAATGATCCTCTGACCGGACAAGGTTCCAACAACGCCACCAAAGCCTGCAAAGTATACTATGAAGCGATCATTGCCCGCGGCGACAGACCTTTTACGGCTGAATGGATGAACGATACCTTCGAGCAATTTTGGCAATATGGCCATCATGTCGTGGAATGGACAAACAGCCTGCTTGCCCCGCCGGAACCCCACATCCTCCATTTATTGGGAGCCGCCCAACAATTACCGGCACTTGCAAGCACTATCGCCAATGCCTTCAACCATCCCCCTGTCTTGTTTCCATGGTGGAAAGAGAGTCATGCCTGTGAGGAGTTCATTCATTTACAGGCACGCTCACTGACACATTCACAGCCAATTGAAAAAGTCAGGGCGTAGAGGGGGGATTGCCATGAGTATCAATATATTGAACAGCCAGATACCGGGGCTTGATTGCGAATGGGGGATCACTGAATTTGAGTCGAGGACGCTGCGCGCAATCTTGGGAAATTACCCGACCGGTGTGGCCGTGGTTGCCACACGCACTAGCGATGGACGCAATGTAGGGCTGACAATCAACTCATTTGCCTCGCTTTCTCTGGAACCCCCGTTGATCCTCTGGAGTTTGGTCAACCACTCTCCAAACCTGAGAGTATTCCGTGATTGTGAATATTTCACGGTCAGCATTTTGGGGTGTGAACATCAGGATCTGGCACTGCGCTTTGCGAATCCAAGAGTAGAAAACAAATTTCAGGATATTGAGGTACAGGAGACGCCGGAAGGGATCCCCTCAATCGGCGGTGCAATAGCAACGCTGGTTTGCACTAACCACCAGCAAACGCATTTGGGTGATCACTTACTGATGATTGGGCAAGTGAGGCGGGTTGCCAGCATTGAAGGCAGGCCACTGGTTTTTCATGGCGGTATGTTCACTGCACTGCATGATATGCGCGAAATATAAAGCCATTCTGCTTTTTTTTTTGTCTGCATATCCATCGAATTGAAAAACTCAGGAGAACACTCATGAAAAACCCATTAAATGCGCTGATTTGCGCGCTGGATCAGGGAAATGTGAAGATTGTCGATCTGACTCAGACATTAACGTCGGATTTTCCTGCCCTGCAATTGCCTGAGCAATTTGGGCAAGTCTGGGCATTCAAGATGGAGCGCATTTCCCATTATGACGAGAATGGCCCGGGCTGGTACTGGAATAATTTTAGTTGCGGTGAACATACGGGAACGCATTTTGATGCACCGGTTCACTGGATAAGCGGCAAAGATCACCCGGATAACAGTGTCGATACCATCCCCTTGCATAACTTTGTGGCTCCTGCGGTGGTGGTGGATGCCAGCCAGCAGGTGGCACAGGATCCGGATTGGCTCCTGACCGTGGCGTTTTTACTGGCGTGGGAAGAGCAGTACGGGCGCATTCCCGCAGGCGCATGGGTGCTGTTCAGAACCGATTGGTCGAAATGGGCAGAAGATCCGGCTCGCTTCCTCAATATGCAAGGTGGCAGTGCGCATACCCCCGGCCCAACGCAGGAAGCCGTAGAGTGGCTTATCCACGAGCGCGACATCCGGGGATTCGGGGTCGAAACCATCAATACTGATGCGGGCCAATCCTATGCATGGCCATTGGCTTACCCTTGCCATACCTTAATGCACGGAGAAAATAAATACGGCTTGCAATGCCTGAAAAACCTCGATCAATTACCGCCAACCGGAACGGTACTGATTGCGGCTCCCCTGAAAATTGGCGGTGGTTCAGGCAGCCCCCTGCGTGTGCTGGCTTTGGTCGATCCACTTTCAGGAGCCGCTGCCTCATGACAGGATCGAAACCACACATCATCATCGTTGGCAGCGGGATCAACTCGTTGGTATGCGCCGCACTGTTGGCAATATGGGGAAAGTCTGTGCTGGTGCTTGAGCGGAATGCAGTATTGGGGGGTTGTATCCGCACAGAAGAACTTTTCCCCGGTTATACCCATGATGTGCTTTCCTGTTGGTATCCGCTGTTTTTGAGCAGTCCAGCCTACCAGATACTGAAACCGGCCCTGGAAAAAGCGGGTTTGGCGTTCGCGCAAAGTGATTATTCAACTGGGCTGATACAGCCGAATGGCAAGAGCATTGCTTTAACGCGGGATATTGTCAGTTCTAGCTTGTGGTTGGATAGCATCGCCCTGGGGGATGGCGCTGTATTGCAGCGCATGGTGCAACACGTTTTCCATGATGATGCTGGATTGATTTTTGGTTTGTTGGGACAAAATCCATATGGACTGGGAATGCTCAAATTGCTCTTTTCTGAATGGCGGAAGCGGGGCATTGATGGATTGGCTGAATTTACCGGTCATTCACTGGAAACTTTCCGACGCTGGGCTGAACGTGAATTACAGTCTGATTTCAACCGCGCTTTGATAGCACCGTGGGTGCTGCATACAGGATTGGGGCCTGATGATGCCAGCTCCGCCCTGATAGGCAAGCTGACCTTCGCCGCAGTGGTCGCTGGGGGAATGCCGGTAGTGAAAGGCGGCAGCTTCCGGATGGTAGAAGCACTCAGCACCATTATAGAGCAACATGGCGGCCAACTTATCACCAATGCCAAGGTTGATCGGATCATCACACAAGGGAAAGGAAAAAAACGCCGTGCTTCTGGTGTGTTAGTGGCAGGGAAGGTTTATCACGCAAGTGAGGCGGTGGTTTGCAATGTGACCCCCCAGCAATTGTATGGGCAGTTGCTGGATGACCAGCCCGATGCTGTCCTGCAACGCGCACAGAGCTATCGCTATGGACGTGGCGGCATGCAAATCCACTTTGCTTTAAGCGCGCCACCTGCATGGCGTGAGCCGGAATTGCGCTATGTACCACTCATCCATTTAACCGAAAGCATGGAACAAGTGTGCTTATCGGTAACGCAGGCCAACAACGGCTATCTGCCGAGCCACCCGACATTGGCCATCGGGCAACCCACGGCGGTTGATCCCTCACGGGCGCCGAACGGGGGCTGGATCTTGTGGATCCAGATGCAGGAGTTGCCCACTCATGTGAAAGGGGATGCTCTGGGAGAACTTTCGATACCTTCAGACGGGAAATGGAATGCGGCTCTCCGCGAGGCCGTTGCCGATCGTGTGCAGGAGCGTCTTGAAACAGTGATCCCCGGTTTTTCATCTTCAATTGTCGGGCGTAAATCTTATTCCCCGGCGGATTTGCAGGCATTGAATTGTAACTTGGTCGGAGGGGATCCCTACTCAGGTATTTGCTCGCCTGACCAATTTTTCTGGTTGCGTCCCTTCGCTTCCTCGAAAGGCGCAAAAGCGCATCAAACCTCTGTCAGCAATGTATTTCACATTGGGGCCTCAACGCATCCCGGCCCCGGATTAGGCGGAACTTCCGGCTACCTTGTCGCCCGTCAACTTGCGCGGCGCTAATCGACATTAGCCAGACATTTCACAGCTTGTTTATTCATAACTTATCTCTAACTGAGAGGAAAAGCGTATGGCAACAAAATTCAGACAGCTTATTTATGCAATCACGTTATCCCTGCTGGGCACCTCTGCAATGGCGACAGAAAATGGTGGTGTTGGCTTGTATCCCGATGGCTTGGATAGCTACTTGTCAGGTGCACTGCCACCCCCGGGATTCCATACCGCATTTTATGCGGGTCATGTTCATTATACGGAATTGCGGGGAAATCATGGCGCGCTGCTACCGATTCCCGGCTTTAAGGCTAACGTTAATTTCTTTGCCCCAAGGGCGCTTTGGGTGACTGAAAAACAGATTTTTGGCGGTCAACTGGCTTTCCATATGGTTGCCCCCATATTGGATGTAACCCTAAAGGGAAAAGGCCAATCCAGCCGCAGCAAGGGGATAGGGGATATCACAGTTGGCTCTGTCTTGGGTTATCACCCGACGCCTAATTTAGACTATGTGATTGGTTTAGATACCTACGCACCAACAGGCCGCTATGATCGTCAAGACCCTGCCAGCGTAGGAAAAAACCATTGGGGACTGCAACCGGCTCTGGCGCTGAGTTACTCCCCTGCCTATGGCATTAATGCCGATCTTAAGGTGATGTATGACATCAACTTTAGGAACAGAGCGACCAACACGACTTCTGGTCAGGCCATTCATGCCGATTACGCATTGGGGTGGGGCGTTGGCAACGGGCTGGTCTTGGGGGGTGGGGGCTATGTTTTCCAGCAAATTACCAATGACCACGGGCCAAATTCAGCACAAGGCAAAGAGAGCGGATTTGGTTTTGGCCCTTCTGTGCGTTATGCCAATAATAAAGGCTGGTTGCTGGCACTGAAATGGCAAAAAGATATTGCAGTCAGTAACCGTCCGGCGGGATCGCAAATTTTCTTGAAAGCGGTGGTGCCATTCTAATATTACGTTGGGGATTCAAATAATAATCGCTGCATAGTCGACATACTCCTCGTTCTAAGGGGAGAGGAACCTTACGGTGTTTAGACTTCTGCTTTTATCGACGTTGAGGAATGAATCGATCCCTCAACGTCGTATATCGTCTGGATACTGATAAGCCATTTTTTTGCCAGAATAACTTACGGCGTATGTATACTCTTTAGACTCTCCACCCAACCAGCCCAGTGTGGTACTTATTTTAACGTCTCCCGTTTTTGGATGAATGTTATCTGCAGCCAGTACTGATGGGGTCAGAGTGAAACCAATTATGGCCACTGCTATTGTGCTTATTTTCATCACCTACTCCTATAAATTCCGGTGTGGACAGGTCGATGTCAGAAAAAAGAAACAGCTAAAGAAAGAAATTTTGCAAAAATTGGAACCAAAAACATTTGGAAAATACGCTTCAATCAGGTTGCAGGAGGTAAGTTAAATGACAAGTGGTTTATTTGATATATGTGATTATTATCAAATAAATTATCACTATTATAAATTAAATTGTTTTTACCTTATGGTGAATACAGCTTTAATTTGTAAGTCAAGGAGGGAAATGATGGGAAAGCCCTTTCGTGAATTTTATCAACAAATGAGTCATTATGGTGATCGCCCTGATTTGGTAAATCATAGCAATTATGCTCCCCTGCGCTCTCGCACTACGTTTGTAGCAAACGCTCCAAATCCATTTAGTCTTGGTTATTTCATCGATCATTCGGATGGCAAGGCAAATGTGCTTGTTCTCATCTCTTCAGAAGAGAGTCACGACTTACTGAATCCACATATAACTCCCTGGATGCTTTACTCAAGTGTCAGAGAAATAATATTGCAGGAAGGTTTTTGGATTACATATAAATCAGTTCCAGAGCCGAACAGGATGGACATAAGAAATAAGCTCGATGCTGTTTTTGTGGCCGTACCAAATATCGCTGCCACAACCACTAATGCCTTCATAGCCCTCGCTGGCACTTCTACGACTAGCTTCATACATGACTATCTGCACCAGTATCTACAATATCTGGCCGATAGATTAACTTTGCCTGTCTATGCCCCTCGAGGTGAAATTCGTAATCGGTTCCATTCAACTTCTAGAGGGACTAGTTGCTTTTGTGTAAGGGACTATCAACAAAATCAACTGGAAAAATTCTATCCCCGTGGAGCAGAACCGCCTGAAGATGCAGATCCTTTCTGGATATAAACAGCGGGCTGCAACCCGCTCTGAATGTGATAACAAATTAACCGCGTTTTAAACTTTCACTCGGTGTTTCACCATAGCGGGCTTTATATTCTGCGCTGAATCGCCCCATATGGGCGAACCCCCAACGCAGGGCGACACCAGTGACGCTGGAGGCTTCTCCTGCCAGCAGTTCTGTGCGGACATGTGCCATGCGCAGATCGCGTAAATATTGCATGGGGCTGATATTCAGAAATTCTTTGAAACCTGAATAAAGGCTGCGCAGGCTGACTCCCGCGACTTGGGCGAGCTGTTCGACCGTAATGGGTTCGTGGGCATGTGCCTGCAAATATTCCTGTACTCGCCGCACATGCCGCGGGCGAATAGCGCAACGGTGGTTAGCCGATTCAATGTAATTGTGCTGATGTGTGGACAGCAGAGTAACAGAAAGCAATTGTTCCATCTGGTTGGTGATCATCCGGTATTGTAGAATATCAGGCACCTGAGTTGCGCACTCCAGCAGATAAAGCATCAAACAGCGCCATGCCTGACAATTCCGCCACGCAAATCCCAATTCAAATACCAAGGGATGATCCAGCGGATGTCCGATCTGCCCGATTAACGTTCTTTCCAGCAAAGAGCGGGAAATTCTGACCATGAACTGATCATTATCCGCATGCCAGTGCATGGAAGTCTGTTGATTGGGGCTAAGTACAGACGCCATATCAGGAGTCGAATCAAGTTGCCGGTTACCGCTTTCAATGCAAGCGCGGCCTACCAATGGCATCTGGACGAGAAAAAAGTCACCTAATTCACCCGGATCGATATTCACATTGGCGCCGTAACGCAAGCGGCTCATGGAAAAATCCCCAAGCGGAATATAATGCATCCGGGCATCCAGCTTTTGATTGCTGCCCAATATATTGAGTTGATGAGGTTGCATCACCCGCCCAACCATCGACTTTATTTCATCAAGATCATTGGATGCAAAAAGTAAATGTTCTGGTGAACTGAGATGAGCCTCAATTTTTGGCACGGCGTATTTGGGGTCCGCACATTTTGAATCAGAAGATCTGGGGTCTGAATAGAGAGGCCAAGTGCTGTTCACCATGTCAGATGCCTCCATCAATAAATATGAATAAACAATAACGTGCTGTTAACGTTATCTCTTTGTCTACTGACAGTATCCATATTTTATTTAAATGGAATATAAATAGTTTTTCACAATTATTATAAGCATATATTTACTATAAATGGCGGGCACAATGAATGGCGGATACATTGAGGTTACATGCCTTACGAAGTATGGCATTTTTATGAAAAGTTATTTTCTTACATGATATTCAATATATTTATTATTAGAATAATTAACTATAAATACCCTACGTTTGTTTTTTAAACAAACAATAGACAATAGATAAAAAAACACATAAACTTCTTGTTGTTAGCATATGTTGAACTTAGTCAAAAATATGTCAGCTATCAACCATTTATTCATGTAAAAAAGGTGATTAATTAATAAATACATTAATTAATGCCATGATAAATTACGAAGTAAAAAATTAATAGCCGTTAAAAACCATTCTAAACTTACACCAGCCGGAAAGAATCTGTTGACTCATTTAATAGAGACAAGGCTAAGTCAGGAGTTATAGAACATAATGACGAGTGATTTTTGGAAAATACGTTATGGTGAATCGATATATATACTATCGTCACGTATCTTTATTTCTGTCATGACACTTTACCTTCTACATGACGACAATGTCTGGTTATCATCTTGCTTTCTTGCCATCTATTTCTTGTCTAAAAGTGTATTCGGATTTTTTCTTGCACATAAATTTGAACAATTAGGCAAAAAACGGCTGCTGACTCAATTAATATTCTTATTTATCTGTATGTTACTGACAACTATGCTCCTCAAATCCCTGTCGGTGAGCTTGTTGGCATTGATACCGATTGCTATTGGCGTAGGGTTTGTTGAGGCATTTTTTTCACCTGTTGTTAATGCTTTTATCCCGACGATAGTGGATAAAAACTTTATTACTGAAGCATTCAGAAAAACTTTCTTGATTCAAGCTTCAAATAATTTATTCGGGATTGCAATTGGAATGGGGGCATACCAATGGGTTGGGTTTGAAAATATGATATGGGCTATTATTCTTTTATCATTAGCCTCTCTCGTTATTCTTCATTCCATAAGCTGTAAAGGCATACCCGTTTCTTCAAGTCCACCGCCTTCCAGTAATAACATGAAAAATTCAATAGCGATATTCATGGGCTACCGCTTTGAGCCTTGGTGGGCTTTTTCCTCAATGGTAGTCAATATGTTCCTTGTTTCATTCTCATCATTTATCATTCCTTACTTTATAATAAAAGTCGTTGGAGGGGAGCCTGTCACTATTGGATTAATTGAAGGGTGTGCAGCGGGCGGCGCTATTTTCTCATCATGTTATTTACAAAAGAAAATCGAACCGATTATAGGGAAGTCTCGCAGTGTCATTCTTTCCTTTTTTGCTATAGGGATTTGTTTCTTATTATTTTCTTTCACCAATCATATTGGTATTTGGAGTATTCTGGCATTTATTATCGGTATAGCCATAGTGATGAATAATGTCAGTATCGAATCAAGTCGCTCCATCGCAATTCCTGAAAGAAATCGAGTGAAAGTACAAACTATCCATAATGCTTTTATTGGGATTGGTAACCCGCTCGGCCTATTGTTGACGCCTTTTATGATCGCAAATTATGGCTATGTATCAGCATTGATAGTTTCAGCGTCAGTAATTATCGTTATTTCTATTTTTATTCGCTTTATTCCTCTTTTTTATGAGCTGCTTGCTCATGAGCAAGACGATATTGCTGATTTATATGAGAGAGAATATGGCGGCTTATAAATTGGGTGATTTATAAATTTGTGAGCACCGATATCACGTTACTGGATTCAATATACACCAATACCCCAGCCAGAGAGCTGGGGGTATTGGTTTAGTAGTAAACTGTATTTTTTCGTACTAACCGTTACATATTTAGAAACTGGCATTGATACCCAGAGTGAAATGATATTTAGGGTCTTGCGAACGGCCTTCATTACGGGTGGCGGAAGCAAAACCACGCACATTACCGACCAGATTAGCGTTTGCGCCTATTGTATATTCGCGCCAGTTTCTTTTCTGTTGGTCACTCTCCGTCACAAAGGACGTTCTGGTGGATTTAATGGCACTGCGCAGCGAGTAGCGGTTATCCCCGAATTGGTGATTAAACGTGATAGAGGCATAAGGATTGAAACGGCCTAATTGAGTATCGACACGCAAGCCTAATGTAGCGACTTTAGACGTGTAATTCTGGTCACCGAAGCGCATGGAAGTACTGTTTTGGGTGGATTCCCGGTAGCCATCTATATCCCCTTTATCCCAAGCGAACTGGAAAATTGGGCTGGTGCTGATGGCATTGGTCACAGGAATATCCCAACCGGCGGAAAGACGGCCGCCCCACTGGTTACCGTTGGTTGCGCCTGTTTCTCTGCGGGTCGCCATACCCAGCTGGATGCTGCGGGTCAGATCATCATATTTCATACGTGCGTAATGGAGATCGGCGTTCAACCATGCATTGTCAAAGACATTCCATAAAGCATAACCTGTTACCACATGAGCCATTCCATCATAGTTGAAATCGGAAGTAGGCGAGCGATCGAATTCGTCATTGGAGTACAACGCGCCCAACAAAAAGTTTTCGGCCAATTGATAATCGCCACCCAGCGTAAAGGAGTTATGACGGTTGCCGGTATAGGCACCGAAGACGCCAATTTTCCCTTGTTCATTACCGCCTTTGCGCAGTTGTTGTAAATGAGCATCAAGGGAATGACGGGTGTTATTGACGGCCAAGCGATTGACCTGATTCAAGGTCATGACCTGTGTTGGCGCGATGTAGGTGGATTTAAGAGATTGGCCCATGATCTTGTGTGCCAACGGCGATGGATGGAAACCATCAGAGAAAATAAATTCTTTGCTGCCATCAAAATCTTTAGGGCCGAGCTTTCCAGTGCCGTTCGATTTGGAAGAACATTGATTGGCAGCAACCCCCGCGCCACAAGCATAACCGAGGTTATTGCCGAAGCCATAAATCAATGGGTTAGCCATAGCCTCACGCAGCAGGCCATCAAAATCAACACGTAAGATATTCCCGTTGATATTGTCATCCACTCGTTTGTTATAAGCTTCAGTCAAGGCTGTCGCCGCAGCAGCGAATTTGGCATAGCCTTGGCTAAGCTCATTTTCAATTTGTTTGGGGTCTAGTTTTATATCTTTCAGATCTATTCCAGCCATCGAAAGATCTGTTTCGTATTGTCTCGCCATGTCTTTAACTTTTTCTTCAGCCTGTTGACCGAGTCTCTCAAATAACTTTTGGAGTGCTACTTGACGGGCATATTCA
Organism: Xenorhabdus mauleonii; assembly: GCF_900113945.1. Lineage (GTDB taxonomy): Bacteria > Pseudomonadota > Gammaproteobacteria > Enterobacterales > Enterobacteriaceae > Xenorhabdus > Xenorhabdus mauleonii. The sequence continues at coordinate 70,861 of NZ_FORG01000003.1, read as the reverse complement.
TTAACCAGGTCGGGATTTTCATTAATTTTTAAATGTATTTCGCCCAAAATATTTTCTATTTGTTTTGGCATTTCATTTTGGATAGCTTTGTTGATTTTGCCTTCGGCAAACCCGCGTATAAACCCGTTCATTTTATCTAGTTCAGTATCGACTATTTTTTTGACTTTCATTTTTATGCCTTCTGCCAATACCATATCCAACAATATTGGCGTTGCACCCACATTAGGAATGTTAGGGGCAATAACTAACGATGCGCCGTTTTTCACCAATGTGTTGATTTGTGCTGCGGCAGCGTCCGCACTTTCTTTTATCAGCGCATCGGGATTAAAGTCGGAGGGGTTTTTGAGGTTAAACAGTTTTTCCTGATTCATCACCAATGCGGCTTTGATATCATTTCCGCCTACGTAATGAGCATAAATTCCGTTTGGGTTGGTTCTATTTTTCAGACAATTTATCAGTTGATTTGCTGTCGTGTTGTTGGGGTTGGTGAGGTTAAATTTTCCGATTGCGGTTGCGCCGCCTACGGCATAGTTGGTGCCACCTAATTTGGAGGGTGTTGACCTGTGGCCGTTATCTGATTCATGCCAAAGCCTTGATGTGTCCCCATCCGTGGTGTAACGCGCCTGGAGTGTACCTCCCTTTAAGTTTTTGACATTTCCTGTATCACTTAAGCTATCCCCAATGATACATGGATTTATATTGGTAAAAGCATGGGAAAAGGAACTGATTGAAATAGCCAGCAGCACAGGTGTAAATAAAAATGCCTTTTTCATTTAGCATTCTCCTTAAGGATCTTTTTTTAATTATCAGCACATCGCTTATTAAGGGAAAAATATAGATGATGCCTCTCAATGGATTTGCTGATGCATTTAATTAACGGATATTTTTAATTAACCATTTGGTAACAAAATGGCTTCATGTAAGTATGGTTGCTTATTGTGGTTCTTCCATTTCGAATTGAATTTAATGAAAAAAGTGTGATATTGAGCCTGTATTTTGAACAGTGAGGTAATTGCGTCGATGTTAATGAAATGTTTTTGTGTTTAAATTGGAGAGCCATGGCTTAAGAATCGATATCTATTCCGAATAATCCTATCTCCCTCTGTTTTTCCTCATTATTTATCCGCTTGCTGCATGCTTTATCCAAACACTGCATAAATAACAACTGCATGACAAATCATGCATTGACCGTTAATCCTTATCTGAATTACATAAACGCTGAATGATATAAAAACCTAATTAAAGGTGAATTACTGGCAGGCAAAAAATAATTAAAAAGCCTGAAGCGAATACAGGTGAATATGATTAACGGATACCACGAGGTGAGCATGGCAGAGCGATCATTTGTAGAAGAAGTCAAAAAATTGCGTCTGGGTCAGGGCGATGTTTTCAGTGGTGAAGGCATACTTGCCGTGACAAAAGCACTGCTGGAGTCAGGGGTTGCGTATGTGGCCGGTTATCAGGGCGCCCCGATTTCACATTTGATAGATGTACTGGCTGATGCGCAAGATATCCTGTCCGAATATGGTGTCCGTTTTGAAAACAGTGCCAGTGAAGCGACTGCTGCTGCAACACTCGCCGCATCCGTGAATTATCCCTTGCGTGGTGCCGTCACCTTCAAGGCCACGGTTGGCACCAACGTTGCCTCAGATGCGCTGGCAAACCTCGCTTCGGGGGGCGTGCTTGGCGGCGCGTTGATTATCGTCGGAGAAGATTATGGCGAAGGTTCTTCTATCATGCAGGAACGCAGCCATGCTTTTGCGATGAAATCCCAGATTTGGCTGCTCGATCCGCGTCCCAATTTACCTTCAATTGTTCAGGCAGTGAAAATGGGATTTGAGCTGTCGGAAGCCAGCCATACGCCGGTTATGTTGCAGATGCGCATTCGTGCCTGCCATGTACATGGCCGATTTGTCTGTGCGCAGAACCGCGCCCCGTCGTTTTTTATCAAAGATGCGCTGGAACATCCGGTGCGCGATCTGAACCGGATTGTTCTGCCTCCCGCCAGCTTTCTGCATGAGAAAGAGAAAATTGAGCAACGCTGGCCTGCTGCTGTGCACTTTATCCGGCAGCATAGTTTGAATGAATTTTTTTCTGAACGGGCGGATGATGTCGGTCTTGCGCTGCAAGGCGGATGCTACAACACCGTCATCCGGGCCTTGAATTTGCTTGGGTTGGCCGATGTTTTCGGCAATAGCCAGATCCCACTGTATGTGATGAATGTGGCTTATCCGCTGATCGACGAAGAGTTTGAATGCTTCTGTCATGGCAAGCAGGCCATTTTAGTATTGGAAGAAGGCCAGCCTAATTTTGTCGAGCAGAATGTTGCCAATATCCTGCACCAACGTGGCATTACTACCCGTTTACACGGCAAAGATCTGCTGCCAATGGCGGGCGAATACAACACGGCCACAGTGCTGGCGGGGCTGCGGGCGTTCCTTGAACGTTACGACAAGATTAAAGCTGAGGTCACGGCAGCCGCTTGTCAGGTACGCATTCCCGCGGTCACCTTGCCTGTCGGGGAGCTGCGCGCCAATGCTGTACCGGAAGATTCTCTGTTGAACGCGGTTCATACCCGCCCCCCCGGGTTTTGTACGGGATGTCCGGAACGGCCGATCTTTACGGCCATGAAATTGATTGAGCGGGAATTGGGGCCGCACCATGTCAGTGCTGACATTGGCTGCCACCTGTTTGCCATTCTGCCGCCATTCAATTTTGGCAATACCACGATGGGATATGGGCTGGGGGCTGCCGGCTCGGCGGCGCTGAATACGCCAAACTCGAACAAGCGGGCGGTTTCCGTCATGGGAGACGGTGGATTTTGGCACAACGGGCTGACAAGCGGCGTTGCCAATAGCGTTTTTAATCGCAGCGATAATCTGACGATTATCGTCGACAACAGCTACACCTCAGCGACAGGAGGGCAGGATATCCCATCCTCCAGCGCTCTGAACCGGAGCCGCAGCACAGGTCATGCCATCGAGAAAGCGGTAAAAGGCGTTGGCGTGAAATGGGTGCGGACAGTCAGGCGTACCTATGATCTGAAAACGATGATCCAGACCTTGCGAGAAGCTCTGACGAGCCGCGAAAAAGGACCAAAAATCGTGATCGCCCAGAGCGAGTGCATGTTGAACAAGCAACGTCGTGAAAAGAGGCAGAACCATAAAGCGATTGCAGCGGGGAAAAGGATCGTCCGTGAGCGTTTTGGCATTGATCCTGATACGTGTACGGGAGATCACTCTTGTATTCGTTTATCCGGCTGCCCTTCGTTGTCAATCAAGCCCAATCCGGATCCGTTGCGTACAGATCCGATTGCCACCGTATTGAATAGCTGTGTGGGCTGTGGGTTATGCGGAGAAGTTTCCCATGCCGCAGTGCTGTGCCCCTCTTTTTTCAAGACGAGAATTATTGCCAATCCGACTCGCTGGGAGCGGATCATGCATCGTGTACGCAAAAAAGTGATCGGTTATTTGCAGCGCCATGATGCTAAACGCCGCGCACGGTATGATTTTTAAGGGAGTTGCTCTTAATGAAATCACCCAATGAAATACAGGGCGTTCAACCGACGAAACAGACGCTCATGCAATCGCAAATGCAGCTGATCAAAATTGCTATTTTGGCGATGGGGGGAGAAGGCGGCGGCGTGCTGGCTGACTGGATTGTCAATTTAGCTGAAGCGCATGGCTATTTTGCCCAAACGACCTCTGTGCCCGGTGTTGCGCAAAGAACGGGGGCAACCGTTTATTACGTTGAATTATTTCCCGGTGCAGATAATCCGGAGACAGCTGTGCCTGTACTGGCTTTGATGCCGACTGCCGGTGACGTGGATATTGTGCTGGCTTCTGAATTGATGGAAGCCGGTCGTGCGGTTCAGCGTGGCCTTGTTACACCCGATCGCACCACGCTGATCACTTCAACTCATCGCGTATTCTCCATGAAAGAAAAATCGGCGATGGGAGACGGGCGCGTGGATAGCAATGTGTTGATCCAGCAGTGCCGTCAGGCTGCCCGACACTTTGTCCATTTTGATATGGCGTCAGTGGCGGAAAAAAGTGGCAGTGTGATCAGTGCCGTGCTGTTCGGGGCGCTTTGTGGTATCGGCATCCTGCCATTCAATCGTACCCAGTTTGAAGAAACTATTATCAAAGGTGGTGTAGGGATAAAACCCAGTTTGACTGCTTTTGGTTTGGGGCTGGGGCGAGTGCAGTCAGAAGATGGTATTGCGGCTTCAACTTCTGCATTTCACACCCCCAATACTGATGGCGATATTCAGGAAAATACACCGGATCCTCATCATGGGCACAGTGATCGTGGCCTGTCCCATGATGGCCCGACGGATCAGCACGAGGTAAAAAGCCTATTGCAGCATATCCAGCAGCAGATGCCACCTTACCTTCACGATATTGCTCAAAAAGGGATCAGACGTTTAATTGATTACCAAGATCCGGCGTATGCCCGATTGTACCTTGAGCGATTGCAAGCGCTGATAGGCAGGGCTGGAAAGCCGGATCATAACCACAGTCGCAGTAAAAAATTACTCTGTGAAACTGCCCGCCACTTGGCGCTGTGGATGGCATATGAAGACACCATCCGAGTGGCAGATCTGAAAATCCGCGCCAGCCGATTTGAGCGGATAAGCAGAGATGTGGCGGCCGGAAGTGATCAACTTATTGAGATCAAGGAATTCCTGCATCCCAGAATCGAGGAAATCTGTGACACCTTGCCAGTCAGTGTTGCCCGCTGGTTGTCTGATTCTCATTTCGTTAAGCGAATATTGGAAAAATGGCTAAGTCGTGGGCACGTGATCACCACAAGTTCGATTGGCGGTTATCTGCTGCTGTATACGTTGGCGAGCTGGCGTCGGATGCGCCGGCATACTTTACGCTTTCAGCAGGAAACGGAGCGAATTGAAAAGTGGTTGCAGCGAATTGGAACGACAGCAGCACATGAGCCGGCGTTGGCGCTGGAAATTGTTCACTGCCAGCGTTTGATCAAGGGATATGGGGATACCTATACCCGTGGGATGAATAACTTCCAAACCTTGATGCAAATTATTGATCGCCATTTGCCTCACCTGTCCCCAACCAGTTTGCGATTGCTCAGGGAAGCGGCTTTGGCTGATGAACATGGTGATCAACTGCGCGCATGCCAGCGGCATCTCTCATTGTATTGACGGGCCGGCCAGATTGAATAGCCCGTGCTTTGAGCAACAAACGTATTGAATAAACAACATGCTAAACAAACAACATATTGACTAACTGACTCGTGACAGGGGCGGTATATCAATGAAGCTGAATTAGGGAGCGTTTGTGGTGAACCTGCTTAAATTTGCCTTACCTCATAAGATTCGATTTTCTGAATGTGATCCCGCGGGGATTGTTTTCTACCCACAATATTTCGTGATGTTCAACAACCTGTTGGAAACGTGGTTCGATGAATTGACCTCAATGGGATATGCCAATTACATCTCCAAACACCGTTTCGGGTTGCCGACAGTGCATCTGGAGGCTGAGTTTAAAGCCATCAGCAGGATGGGGGATGAAGTCAATCTTGAATTGGCGGTTGAACAGGTTGGCAGGAAATCTTTGAAATTACTCCAGCGCTGCATCAGCAAGAACGGGGAGTTAAGGATGAGGGTAATGCAGACTTATGTGACCACTTCATTGGATACCCATCGGGCAATACCTATTCCTGACGAGCTTTATTATGCGTTAACAAGACAAATGCCCTGACAAAACAGATGCCTTCGCGATGGCACTTGGGCAATCCGCATCTTCATTGATTTAAATTCCAATCGCACTATCAGGTGCCAGACTCGGTGTGACAGGAGAGGAAGTATGAACCCAAAAAGTATGAATATAGTGTGTGTTGGCGGCGGGCCGGCTGGTTTGTATTTCGGCCTGTTGATGAAATTGCAAAATCCTGACAACCGCGTTGTCGTGATTGAGCGAAATCGTCCGTATGACACATTTGGTTGGGGCGTGGTGTTTTCGGATGCTACGCTGGAAAACCTGAACGCGGCAGATCCCGTATCGGCCCGAACAATTGGAGAGGAATTCAGTCATTGGGATGATATCGACATCCATTTCAGGGGCACGGTCAATCGCAGTGGCGGTCACGGATTTATCGGAATTGGCCGCAAAAAATTACTGAATATTCTGCAAGATCGCTGTCAGGAGGTTGGGGTGGAGTTGGTATTCGAAACCCAAGTTGATGACGAGAAAGAAATTGCCCGCCAATATCATGCAGATTTACTGATTGCTTCCGACGGGATCAACAGCCAGATCCGTACCCGCCATGCCGACGCATTTAAGCCTGATATCGACCAACGCCATTGCCGTTTTGTCTGGTTGGGCACCCGCAAGGTATTCGATGCTTTTACCTTTCTGTTTGTAGAAACCGAACATGGCTGGTTTCAGGTTCATGCCTACCAATTTCAGGAAGGGCTATCGACGTTTATTGTCGAAACCACAGAAGAAACCTGGCTGGCGGCGGGGATCGACAACATGTCACAGGAAGAGGGAATTGCTTACTGTGAAAAGCTGTTTGCGTCATGGCTGGATGGGCACCCCCTTATCTCTAATGCTACCCATCTGCGCGGTGCTGCAATCTGGATCCGTTTTCCCCGGGTAATCTGCGCTAATTGGGTGCATTGGCTCAAGCCAGAGACAGAAAACAGCAAGCCGCTTCCTATTGTGTTAATGGGAGATGCCGCCCATACCGCCCATTTTTCCATTGGCTCCGGCACAAAACTGGCATTGGAAGATGCCATTGAACTCGCCAACAGCCTGAAGGTTCATCAAGGGGATCTACAGGCGGGTTTAACCCACTATCAAGCCGTGCGCAGCATTGAAGTGCTGAAAATCCAGAATGCCGCGCGTAATTCAACGGAATGGTTTGAAAACGTGATGCGCTATGAAAACTTTTCACCGGAGCAATTTGCCTATTCGCTGCTGACGCGCTCGCAGCGCATCTCGCATGAAAACCTGCGGCTGAGGGATAAAACATGGCTGAAAAATTATGAGGATTGGTTTACTCAACAGGCCGGTGATTCTTCTGAATTCGTTCCGCCTTTGCTGACACCTTATAAGGTACGGAACGTTGTTTTAAAAAATCGCGTCGTTGTGTCTCCGACACTTCTGTATAGCGCAGAAGATGGCGTTCCCGGGCTGTTCCATCAAGTTTATCTGGGCAGCAGGGCACAGGGCGGAGCGGGGTTGGTCATTGCCGAAATGACGGCAATTTCACCACAGGCGCGTGTTACGCCAGCTTGCACGGGTTTGTGGAATGACAAACAAGTGCAGGCGTGGAAGGCAATTACTGATTTTGTCCATCAGCACACTCATGCCCGGATAGGCATTCAACTGGGGCACGCAGGAAGCCGGGGATCAACCCAGCGGGGATGGGAGCAGTCGGATCATCCGCTGGCCGAAGGCAACTGGCCTTTGATTTCCGCGTCAGAAGTGCCTTATCTCCCGGGAATTTCACAAGTGCCGGAGGCAATGACCGAGGCACAGATGGGTGAAATTATTGATCAGTTTGTGTCTGCAACACGGCGTGCCATAGAGGCGGATTTTGACTGGCTGGAAATTCAAGCTGCCCACGGCTACTTACTCTCCAGCTTTATTTCGCCGCTGACTAATCAGCGTACTGATGAATATGGCGGTTCACTGGAAAATCGCCTGCGCTTTCCGCTGGCGGTCTTTAACGCGGTACGTGAAGTGTGGCCCGCTGATTTGCCGATATCTGTGCGGATCTCTGCCACGGACTGGCTTGACGGGGGAACCACAGTTGATGAAGCAGTGGCTATCAGCCGCTATTTCCATGAGGCAGGGGTGGATATCATCGATTGCTCTACAGGTGAAGTTTCCACAAAACAGCAACCCATTTACGGACGCATGTACCAAACCCCAATGGCGGATCGCATTCGCAATGAAGGCAGAGTCCCTGTTATTGCCGTCGGTGCCATTACAGATGCTGACCAAATCAACAGCATCATTGCTTCTGGCCGTGCCGATCTCTGTGCCTTGTCACGCCCATTTTTATCTGATGCGGCTTGGTTATTGCGTGAGTGCGCCAGATACGGTTGGACACATATTCAGTGGCCTGAACCTTATCTCTACGGCAAAGAGCAACTGGAACGCCAACTTGCACAGAAACATGCCCAATAGATTTTCAGGCAGCGACGGTTTCAACGTTATCCGTGCATGTCGGCATTATCTTTAATACCCAACTTTATACTCAGATTTATAGCCAATTCTGTCCCCGATGGATTTCAAGTTGCCGCCAGCAAAGCGGCAATTTGAGAGACGGCAGACAGACATTCCAACATGAAAGCGCAGGAGATATTTATGTCTCAAGAAGAAAAATATCTGGCTCATGACTTATACAAGGAAGATATTCTCGGTCGAGCCAATGTATCCGATTCCCCTGAATTACTGGCCTATTATCAGGAATTGGAAAAATACAAAACAGGGGCACTTTGGACCATCGCCAATAAGATTGAGCCTTGGCAGCCGCAATCCGCCTCAGTTCCCGTACTTTGGCGCTATAGCGATCTACGGGAGCACGTTATTAAATCTGCCGACTTGGTGACACCGGAGCAGGCAGGGCGTCGAGTAGTTTATCTGAACAACTCAGGGGGAAAGGGAATGTCCACCGCCGTGGGATTGCTCTATTCCGGCCTCCAGACCATGCAACCCGGTGAATCGGCATCAGCCCATGCCCACTCTTCTTCCGCCCTGCGCTTTATCATGGAAGGGCGTGGAGCCTACACCATCGTCGATGGGCAAAAAATGTTACTGGAAGAGAATGATTTCGTCTTGACGCCGAATGGAACATGGCATGAACACGGCGTTGAACCTGATGGCTCGCAGTGCATCTGGCAGGATGGGCTGGATATCCCGCTGGTCAATACCTTGGAAGCCAGTTTTTATAAAGTGCATCCCGAGTTGCGCCAGGCTGTCACTGAGCCAGTAAATTCCAGCATTGCCTTATGGGGGGCTCCGGCTTTGCGCCCGCAAAATGTCGGTTGGGACAAACCCTATTCACCGCTGTTCAGATATCAATGGGGGCCAACTTATGAAGCCTTGCAGCGTTATGCCAGCATTGCGGAAGGATCTCCTTTTGACGATATTCTGATGCATTACACCAATCCGCTGACCGGTGGGCATGTCATGCCAACCCTTGGTGCCAGCATGCAGTTATTGCGTCCCGGCTTTGTCGGCAAGGCACATCGCCATACCGGCAGCTTCATTTATCAGGTAGCCAAAGGGCAGGGATACTCAATCATCAATGGGCAACGGTTTGACTGGCAGAAGCGTGATATTTTCTGCGTTCCCTCATGGGCATTCCATGAACATGTGAATACTTCACAAACCGAGGATGCCTGCCTGTTCTGCTTCAATGATTTGCCGGTTATTCAGGCATTGCAGTTGTATTACGAAGAAGCCTTGCACGATAACGGCGGGCATCAACAAGTGGGGGGATAAAGATGCGTCTAGTGACTTACCGTACAGAAATAACCGCCGCAGCACGGTTGGGGGCGATTGTAAATCATCATGTGGTGGATCTGGCAAAGTTGGCGGCCCATATCGGGGAAGTGTTACCGGACAATATGCTGGATTTTATCGATTTGGGGCCACTGGCAGTGAGCCACACAAGTGACCTGCTGGATTCTTTCAATGAACAATGGCCGTTGGGCGTGGCATTGTCCGTGCAGAATGTGAAAATTCTGGCTCCCATTCCCCGGCCACGGAAAAACATTTTTGGCATTGGCCTGAACTATGTTGAACATGTGGCGGAATCCAGCCTGGCTCTAGATACGGCGAAAGATCTGCCAAAAGAACCGGTTATTTTTTCCAAGCCGCCGACGACAGTAATTGGCCCCGGTGATGCCATTGAACATAACAGTGAAATCACTCAACAACTGGATTGGGAAGTTGAGCTGGCAGTGATTATGGGAACACGGGCCAAAGGGGTATCGGAAGAAGATGCGTTGAAATATGTTTTTGGCTATAGCCTGATTATTGATATGAGTGCCCGTGATTGCCGCCGTGCCGGGCAGTGGATTTATTCCAAGGGACAAGACACTTATGCGCCTTTCGGCCCTTGCATTGTCACGGCTGATGAAATTCCTGATCCCCAAGATCTTGCCCTGAGCCTGAAAGTCAACGGAGTCACCAAACAGGCGTCCAATACTCGTCATATGTTGTTTAAGGTCAACACCCTGATTGCAGATATCAGCAAAGGAATCACGCTGGAACCGGGCGATATCATCGCGACGGGAACGCCTGAAGGTGTGGGAGCGGGGCGTTCGCCACAAGAATGGGTCTGGCCGGGGGATATTATCGAAGCGCACCTTGAAAAAATAGGTGATTTGCGACATTCCGTCATCGCTGTGTAGCGCCATTGAAAACGTAAAAACAGGAGCCTGATATGCTGAATCTTCCTAAGTTCAAAGCAGCCGCAGTACAGGCAGCCCCAATTTTTCTGGATACGGAGGCCACAGTTAACTTTGTTTGCCAGATAATTCATGAAGCAGCAAACAAAGGTGCGAGTCTGATCGCTTTTCCTGAGGTCTTTGTTGCCGGCTATCCTTATTGGAATTGGATCATGAACCCAGTGCAGGGAAGCGCATGGTTTGAAAAGCTGTGCAAATCAGCCATCGAAATACCGGGGCCGGAAATCCAAAAAATCGCGCAGGCCGCGGCTCGCCATCGCATTAATGTCGTGATTGGTGTGAACGAACGCAATCCCAAGGGCGTCGCGACACTGTATAACACGTTGGTGACCATTTCTGATGAAGGGATCATCCTTGGACGCCATCGTAAATTGGTTCCAACGTGGGCAGAAAAACTGACGTGGGCGTATGGTGATGCTTCTTCGCTGAAAGTGCATGACACCAGCATTGGCCCATTGGGAGTGCTGGCTTGCGGCGAAAATACCAATACGCTGGCGCGCTTTTCTTTGTTGTCTCAGGGGGAGCTGGTACATGTCGCCAGCTACATTTCTTTGCCGGTCGCACCGCCGGATTATGATATGGCTGAGGCCATTCGTTTGCGGGCGGCGGCCCACTCTTTCGAAGGTAAGGTGTTTACCATTGTTTCCTGTTCCACCATCTCAGCGGGAATAATCAAGGCGATGGCGGAAAGCCACCCCGAAGCGGAAGAGTTGTTGTCCCGCCGCAAAAGCGCATTTACGGGCGTGATTGGGCCGGATGGCCGCGTGATAGGCAATCCCTTGATTGATGATGAAGGGATAGTGTATGCCGACATCGATTTGAACCGCTGTATCCAGCCTCGCCAGATGCACGATATAACAGGGCATTACAATCGCTTTGATATTTTTGACTTGCAAGTCAACCGTCGGCCCGGCAATGCGATCCGGTTTACGGATACTCCACAGGAACAAGATGATCTCAATATAGGGATGGAGCCTGTGCAGGGGAAGCAGCCATGAGCGATAAACCAGCCATGAGCGAGAAACGTAATTTCAGAATCGGCCAGATTGTCCCTTCCTCCAACACGACGATGGAAACGGAGATCCCCGCCATTTTACGTGCCCGTGAAGCGATTGGCCCGGAACGTTTTACCTTTCATGCCAGCCGGATGAGAATGAAAACCGTCACCAAGGATGAACTGGCGGCAATGGACGCCGACAGTGATCGCTGTGCGCTTGAATTATCGGATGCCGCCGTGGATGTGCTGGGATATGCCTGTTTGGTTGCCATCATGAGCATGGGAAAAGGGTATCACCGGATATCTGAAAAACGTCTGCATCTGCGGACACAGGAAAACGGGCATCCAGCTCCAGTCGTCAGCAGTGCGGGAGCATTGGTGGATTCCCTCCACACATTGGGGGCAAAACGGATCTCCATACTGACCCCTTATATGAAGCCATTGACGCAATTGGTGATTGATTACATTGAAAACGAAGGCATTGAAGTTGTTGATAGCATTTCGTTGGAAATCCCCGATAACCTTGATGTCGGGCGGCAAGATCCCCTCGCGCCACTGGAGATAACCAAGCGCTTGAACAGCAATGTCGATGTTATGGTTGCTTCCGCTTGTGTACAAATGCCGTCACTGGCGTCAGTGCCACTGATAGAAGAGAGGGTTGGGTTGCCTGTTATTTCCTCATCTGTGGCAACAACCTACAGGATATTGAAACAGCTTGGCTTGAATACATATGTTCCGAGATTTGGCTCACTGTTATCAGGAAAATATTGAGAAGATTATGATCAGGGACGTGTTTTTCACGGTTGAACCTTTTAAAATCGGAAAACGAAAAACTTCCTGAGATAAAAGGGTTGTTCAACTTATGCCAGATTCAAAAGTGTTTGTTGACAATTACTTGCCTGCCTTACTGGGGCAGGCATGGATGTTGGTTTCTTCTGAGTTCCATGACATTGTTGAAGCGCAAGGGCTGTCAGTGTTGGAGTGGCGGGTGTTATCAACGCTGGCGGGAAGTGGGGCGATCAACATTAGCCTGTTGGCGCAAAAAACAGTCAGTAAACAACCAACGATTACCCGTGTTTTGCAGCGCCTGGAGTCACAAGGCTATGTGGAGCGTTTTTCCAATGGCGGCGGTGATCGTCGTGTCACCTTGGTACGCCTGACAGAAGTGGGGCTGCAAACAGTAACGGGATTGTTGTCTAAAGCGGAATCCCATGAGAAAAGTGTACTGGAACCCTTGGGCAGTGGGAAAAGCGAATTGTTGAAAGAGGTTCTGCAAGAACTCATTAAACGGCATACGCCGGTCTATAAGATATTGGGGGGATTGGAAAAATAACAGCGATGGCTGGAAAAAAAATACCCCACAAATCCCAAGCAGTACAGTGCCATTACAGCGAAATGGGCGCTTCGTAACGGTACGCATATGAAATCACAGGGCAACCGCATCGAAAATTCATTGAAACTGATTTAAGTTAAAGGACAACAAATTTAGATACGATTGCTCTGAATTGCTTATCGCTTGTTTCAAGCGCACGCAATAATATCTCTGTTGTTTATTTGCTTGTGCTATTTTTTGCAAGACGATAAATAATAATTATTGAGACAGGAAACAAAGCCAATATCCAAATGAGATCATGACTTTTGACGAATTGAAAAAGCGTTGAGGAAGTCAGGATATAAATAAATGTGATGGTATTATTAAATAGATTGATTAAAACCCCCAAAAAAAGCAAATGTGAACCGTGCCTTAATTGGCTGCGAAATAAGAATATAACGGTGCAAAAAATAAAGAGTAAGTTATTAGTCAGCATCACATAATCAGTGATGTTAACCAGAAAAGAGAGTTCAGTAGCGGGATATTCCTCGTTTGAATATAGCGTCATGATTTCTTTGATAGTCAAATCAAGAGAAATGAATCCCACGTTACTGATAATAAATAAAATTATTATTATCAGTATATTGAACAATGACTTAATCCACATTCAATTTCCCTATCGTTTTTGTCTAATCCAAAAATAATTTCTGCTCAAGAAACTTTATGTTATCTATGGCAATTGGCCATTGAATTAAAGGCACATATCAGAAATGCGCTGTGATGGCCTTATATGATACCCCAGCCACAGAAACAACAATGTGGCCGGGGTAAGCGTGAATACAGCCAATATTACTTAATCAAAAATTATTTAATCAAAAATTGCTGCTGTACATCTTCGCGTTGGGCATTCTCTACCAGCTTCTTAAAGTCTTTGACTGTCCAATATTGCTTGGGAGCCGGTAAGTTCACCATCTCATTGGTTGGCCACAACTGGAATTCGGCCAGCTTACCCAAGGAGAAATGCAGGTAATGCTCAGGCAAGGCCAGACGCAAGGCAAAATCTTCCTTACCCGAAGGCATTAAGGGATAACGGTCGTCCTGAATATCATAGTTGCGGTGCAATACGAGAAACTTTTGCGGAATGCGTTGGTAGCTATTCCACCAAAGCCCATCGAGGCTATCAAACATCGCCTTGGTGCCGGCCTTGTCGTAAGCGCCCAATTCATTCAAGGCGGTGGGCAAAATAGTAACCATGGACGTCGAAAACTGGGCTAACGAAGACGCATCTCCATGTAGGATCAGCGTTAATGCCAGTCGTGCCCCCAGCAAATTCGAGTAGAGATCTTCCGGTGAAAATGCAGAGATGCTTTCCGGGAAACCCGGAATTGATTGATAGCCATACCATTGCGCAATTTCATGCCATACCGCAAGCTGAAAGGCCAGTTTAGTGGCTAAATAAGCGCTCAGAGTATAACGTTCAGCCGGATCTTCTGGCGGCGTAAATGCGGAGAAATGGATCTTGCGGGCAGCCAGTTCATTGCTCAGGGACAACTCCCATTCCTGACCAAGACGGGCATGGATTTGGCTGAATAAATAGAGGGAATAATCTGCGGTATCCCTCACATGGGCGATATCAATAAACCCGCCATTGTGCGTATAGAGCAAGCCGATTTTTTCATTGCTTATTCCCATCAAGGCCGCGCTGGCGCCTAACACACTGTCATTGTAGTGATGTTCCCCCAATTTCTCGGCTTCAACAATATTGTCAATGTTGAAGAAAGGAACCGGGATGCTCCAGAGCTGGGTTTTAAGGTCATAGCCGAAAACACAGCAGGCTCTTAAGCCCTCTGGTGGCGCCATTGGCGGCAGTACGGGCCAATCTTTTGGCGACTGCTCGCGGGTATCACTGGTAAGAACAGGCTTTACTGATTCGGTAGGTTGCGGATTACCTTGGCATGCTACTAGCAAAAGACAGGAACACAGTGTTACTAATAATCTCAAAACGCTTCCCCTACCTGAAAATAAAATCCTGTACTGCCTTTACCGACACCAAAATCTAATCTGACATTCATGCGTGGCTTAAACTCGAAACGGTAGCCAACACCGACCGAAGGAAGCCAGTGTTTTGTGCCCAATTCCGAAGGCGAATCTGCTAACGTTCCGGTTCCTATCCACCCCACTACTCCGTGGCGCCAGTCAAGTTTATGTCTTAGCTCCAATTGGGTCGTGAAAATATTGTTGTCACGATAGCGGCCTTCATAATAGCCGCGCATCCGCTGGCCATTGCCGAGCAATGAGAGCTGGTTCCACGGCACATCACCTGAGCTGAAACGGGCATAGTTATCAAACGCCAGCACGGTCTTCTCGGATAACTGGTGATAGGCTGAAAACTGGAGTTGCGTGGTTTGAAAGCGATGATCCGCCCCCAATTCAGGGGAAAAATAGGTATAAACGATCTCAAATGTTTGCCCGTGCCGGGCATTGGGCAGAAAGTCCCGCGTATCATAACTGAAGTAGGTACTGACGCCAGAACTGATAACGGAACGGCCGCCGACTGACCGGGCGAAATACCGCTTTGCACCGATATCCGGATCACTGGCATTGACGGAGGAGAAATGCCAGCCTAGCCCGATATAGGTGGCATCCGCCACGCGATAGAGGAAACGGGGACGGATATCAAATTCCTGAGAGCGGTATTTTTCTTTATTGCCGTTATCCTTGCCGGCGTGATAGCCGGTGCCCCAATAGTAAGTCGGGGTGTTATTCAGCGTTCCAGAAACAAATAACCGCCATTGGTCATTGGCAAGAAAATTGTAATTGGTAAAGTTCAGGCCAAATGCGCCGGTCGATGAACTAAAACCGCTCAGTCCCAATGACGAGGTTTGACTGGTATGGTCTGAACTGTCCGGGCGATATAAACCCACCACGGCGACACCCACCCCTATTCCCATTTCAGGGGTATAGAAAGGGCCGGGCAAAACTCCCCAGTCAATTTTTTTGTGGGCATCAAAAGAGTTGTTTCCGCCCAATTCATTTAACCAACCATCAATTTTTTGTCGGTCGGGCAAGATATCAGCATAAGCGGATGAGGCGGTGACAATAAGCAGGCTGGAGATGACCAGCCTTTTGAATATAGCGAGACCCAACATTAAAAACGGAACTCACCGGAAACAAAGAAGGTGTTCCGATTGCCGAAACCGACTTCAGAGATAACATTGAAATTGCGGGTCACTTCGAAACGAGCACCAACAGTATTGCTCCATTTATGGGCAAGGTGTTGTTTAACGTCGAATTTTATGTCTGTTTGATCTTTTAACATACCAAATAAAAATTCTAAGTTAGGTGGTAAATTAAGACCGGCAACATCACCTTTAAACTGTTGAGTGATATCTTGGTACATAGCGCCAACCCAGACTTGAACCTTACTATTACCCTGACCAGCAATTAATGGGTTAAATACAAATTCATAACCAATACGAGGTGTCAGAACAAAAGCACTAATATCACCATCTAAAATATCCAGATTGGTGCGGGTATAGTTAGCATCTAATGTGGCAAAAAATTGATTATATCCACCCGCAAAAGTTGCTCCACCACCAAAAGTTTTTCCTTTGAAATTCAGCTCGAAAGGAATATTTCGAAGAGTATCAGCATCGTCCTCAACGACTATATTATTTAAATTTGTATTTGATTTACCTTTTGTTTTTCCATAAAGGCCATAGATGTTTAGGAAGGGAAATACCCAAGAATCGAGCTTAAGCAGGTGAGTTTCACTTTTTTGGCGAGTATCACCTGCGTTTACGGTTATCATGTTTCCGAAGCGCTCATTGATAAAAGGGTTAGTGTATTCGAATTTGATGCTATCAATGACAATATTCTGTCGCATATTCATATAACTATAACTAGCACCAAACGGCTCAGGCAGATCGTAGCCCTTCGCTCGTGCCGCATCACCCCAAATTGGCAAAATACGGGATTTAGACTGAGAAGACTGGGATAAGCTTCCGTCACTATTTGTTTGCGGAGCTCCAGATTCTGCGACGGTTAATGAAAAAAGTGGACGATCACTATCCGCATAGCTGTACGAAGCCGCAAAACAAAGAGTGGCAGCTAATAATTTGCTGGTGTTAGTTAAATTCATAATTGGTTACACATCCTATTTCTGACAGATAAATTGCCTATCAAATCAACAGTGAGGGGATGAAAAGCGGCGTAGATTAGCATAGGTATTTTAGACAAGCATTAACGAATTATGCTTGGCACCGAGTTATTGCATTATTTGGAATTTTCGTTCGTTTTTTCGTCAAAATAGATGGATTTCTGCTTGATAATCAGTTAGTAACGCTTATCATTTAATTTGGTGATTACTTTTTGATTTGATACGCTTTCGGCACAGAAAATAGAATGGATTTTGGAAAGGATTTTTAGCTGTGTTTTTTTGCATTAACGCAAATAAGACGGTGAATTGATAAAATATTATTTATGAGTGGTTACTGTTCCATCAAAAATGACGAAACAGTAAACATGATCTGTTATGGACGTTAATCTGTTTTGTTTTCGATATATTGGCTGAACCGAAGCAAATAACCATCCGGATCTTGAACAAGGAACTCTCTTTGGCAGATCTTGTTATCACCTATATCGTAATAATTGTCCTGCAATGAACGATAAAGCTCAATTTTGTTAGCCCGCAAATTTTCCAGAATGGGTGCGACATCATCGACTTCAATTTGTAAATTAATGCCGCGGCCGAAAGGGTGGGTAAGTTCCCCTGTATTCCAGCCGTCGGGTTGAAATGCTTCCAGCATCAATTGTGCTTCACCTAAACTTAAATAGACAAAATCCGGATCTTCGCGTCGAATTGAAATTTCGAACCCTAATATTCGCTGATAAAAATCGAGTGAAGCCGCGAAGTCAGTCACTGTCAGCTCAGGCACCATGCGATTCCAGTATGTGGTCTCTGTAGTCTCAATGCTCATCGTATGTTCCTTCATCATTATTCTGGTTATATCTGTCGTTTTTCAAGATGCAGCTTTGTTGGCTGAATCTTGAAATCCGGAGAAATATTACTCTGGCCTGCACTTCATGATTTAACCATATAGCCATAAATCCGAGTACGCCCATCTTGATCTTTCTGAGGATAAACACCCTGTAATTCTTGTTTGAAGCCCGGAAATTGATTGATGCGTTCTTCCTGCATAAGAAAATAGCGCAATACGGCATCTCCCCAAATTTCACCGGGAACAATACAACAAACACCCGGAGGATAAGGGACTGCACCATCTGCCGCGATCAAACCTTCACTGTCTCGCAGTGCGACCAATTCAACGTTGCCACGGACTAATTCAAGATTGGCTTGATAGGGGCTCATGGCAACTTTAGGAAAATGCGCTTTGCGGAACATTTCTTTTTGTAGCTGTTTAACATCGTACTGAATGGCAAGATCATGCATTTGTTGGCATAACTGTCGGATAGTCTGGCCCTGATAACGCGTTGGATAAGAATGACAAAGTGAGGGGAAAACCGTTTCCAAGGCGGAATCTTGTTTCAGATGTTGTTCAAACTGAATGAGCAGAGAGATAAGGTGCCCAATTTTAGCGTTGTCAGCCGCCGGGGTCAGGAGAAATAAAATGGAGTTCAGATCATCTTTTTCCGGAATGATGCCATTTTCACGCAAAAAATAGGCCAGCACGGTGGCAGGAACCCCAAACTCGTCATATTCTCCGGTGCTGATATTAATGCCCGGAGTGACGAGCAAGAGTTTGCAAGGATCCAAAAAATATTGCTGGTTGGTATAACCGTCAAATGCGTGCCACTGTTCATTTGGTACAAAATTAAAAAAGCGCAGATCATTGGCGATTTCATCGGTATCGTAGTCAGTCCACGGACGCCCCTCAATCAAATCAGGCATAAACGGCTTAATATATTCGCACTGTTGGGCAATTAATTTTCTGGCTTCAATGGCGACCTTCACACACTCCATCCACATTTTTACGCCATTTTTTCCTTCGAGCATTTTGGCATTGACATCAAGAGAGGCAAAGAGGGGATAAAATGGGCTGGTGGAAGCATGGGACGTAAAAGAATGATTGAAACGTTTATGATTGACGTAACGAGATTGCCCCTTTATATGCCTATCTTTTTTGTGAATTTGAGAGGCCTGGGATAAACCTGCCTGTTGCTTATGAACAGATTGGGTAACCATGATCCCCGGGTCGTTTTCATTGAGATCCAGCATAAGGGGTGAACAATCGGCCATCATGGGAATGAATTGCTCATAGCCCAACCATGCGGAATCAAACAAAATGTAATCACATAAGTGCCCGATTTTCTCCACGATTTGTCTGGCGTTATAAACAACACCGTCATAAGTGACTAATTGGATGACGGCCAGGCGGAAAGGGCGTTTTGCAGTGCTGCGTTCTGGGGCGACCTCCTGTATGAGATGGCGTAAATAATTTTCTTCAAAGCAATGGGCGTCAATTCCACCCATCAGCCCAAAGGGATTGCGAGCCGTTTCCAAATAAATTGGTGTTGCCTCTGACTGAATAAGCGCGCCGACATGGTTAGATTTATGATTATTTCGGTCAAAAAGAACCAAATCTCCGGGAGTGAGCAGTGCATTCAGGACAACTCTGTTGGAAGAAGACGTCCCGTTGAGAACAAAATAGGTTTTGTCGGCATTAAAGACTTTGGCGGCATTTTTCTGGGCATCGCAGGGAACGCCTTCATGAATGAGCAAATCCCCCATGAAAGCATCAGCGTTACAGAGATCAGAGCGAAACAAGGTTTCACCAAAATGATTGAAAAATTGCATTCCGGCAGGGTGGCGTTGAAAAAATCGTCCCCCTTGATGCCCCGGGCAATCAAAAGCATTATTCGCTTGTGTGAGATATTGGGTCATTGCACCAAAAAATGGCGGGAGCAGACTCTTTTCATATTTTTCTGCCGCCGTATCCAATTGTTGCCCATAGAGATCTTCATGGCCTTTTTCGGATTGGAATACCCCAGTGATTCGTGGCAGAAGGTGCCCGGGTAATGGTTTATTTTTAGGCAGAATAAGATAAATGGGAAGCGGATACTGTGTTTCTTCAATACGTTCTAATTCACCATTTAATGCATCCTCCAATGAAATAACGATAGCTGAAACATCGGTAAAATTCGTTTCTTTAATGTGGGTGCTTGTTCTTTCGCTATTAAAAAAATGAGCAGTATCATTGCTGTAAGCAATATTAAATTTTTTTATCATATTAATGTGTTTGTACTATATTAATTTAATTATTGTGTTACTAAAATTTCTTTTTTTAAAAAGAGTGATTACTTATTAATAAATAACGAAGCATTATAACTATTCGATTTTTGGCTTCCCTTTAACTAATTGATTCGGTGCTTTTCAACCCTATATTGTAACCCTGTGTTTTACGAAATTGGGTATTTAACCAGTCGATAAGATTAACCTCCAGCTCTGATACCTTATTAGAATCGGTGTCTTTTGGGAAGCCATCTCTGATGAATTCATTCGAGTTTTCATTTATTTCTCTTCCCTGAAAAGTAGGAGTAAGAAAAATAAATCGTTGTCTCTGCATTTTTACTAATAAATGTGTGCCAAGAAAATAAGAAGCCATTACATTATTAAATGATAATTATTTTAATTTTATATTTATTCAGTTTATACGCGTCATACTTCAAGGTGCATGTATTATCATCCCGATACGCGGGATGATAATACGTTGCTTCCTGAAACGTGGAGTTAATAGGATATATATCTGCCATTTTTCATGTTGCAGCGTTGTTGATTGTACTGATTCATCCCTGCCACGGTTTTTATCAACATACGGTTACCTATGCTTATGAGGATTGGTGAGAAGGTTTTGCTTTTGTCACTATTTTTGAACTCAGGTCAATTGAAAAAATCATAAGTGATAATTGTGGTTGGAGTGTTTTGCCGGAATACTTATGTGAGGAAGGATTGAAAAATGGAAAAATCATCAAATTAAATGATAATCCAAACATTCCTGAAAATAATTTTCATCTTGTCTGGAATAAAATCGCACTGCGGTATCCGAAAGTTTTATATATTAAAGTTCATATTATTGGTTTAGCAAAGCAAGGCTATTTTGAATAAAACAAGCCGCTATTTATGGTTGTTCAGCGTGTTGATACATTGCTGTCCCGATGTCGCTAGAAATTTATAAGATGCAGATCGCATTTCACTCTTATCACTCGTTTTTCCTTATCGCGTTTTGAGACCTCTATCGCAGCAATCGTAAAATAACCTGTTAGCCTTAAGGTTAAATGAGAGCGCTCTCATTTGGTTGTTTAAGTAAGTTAATTTTTAAAATAATTAATTTCTCAGATAACTAATTTCTTAAATAAATGGTACAGAGCAACAACAAAGAACAAAGAGAACAAAATTATGAAAACCATTTTATTGTGTTGTGCTGCGGGGATGTCCACCAGCATGTTGGTACAGCGTATGCAATCGGAAGCCGAAAAACGGGATTTAAATGTGGCGATCAAAGCAGTACCCGCGCTGGAGCTGGAGTCGTGTATTCATGAAGCTGATGTGATTTTACTGGGGCCGCAAATCAGGTATGAACTTGCCCGCTTTACTGAGTTGGCGGAGCCATTGGGCAAGCCCATCAGTTTGATTGATATGTTGGATTATGGTGCGCTTCGGGGAGATAAGGTGCTGGAACATGCCTTGAGCCTGTTGGAATAATTTCTCATCAGACGGAGTCTATTTATGAGTCTTTACGCCTCTCTGATACATATTGTAGAAAAACATGTGGCCCCAGTGGCAGGAAAAATAGGCAGCCAACGACATATTATTGCGATACGCGATGGTTTTATTTCTGCCATGCCGTTTCTGATTATCGGCAGTATTATGCTGATTGTGGCAAACCCTCCATTTGATGCCCAAACTTCATCTTCTTTTGGTCAGCTCTGGCTGATGTTTGCCAAAAAACACTGGGCAACAATTACGATGCCCTTTTTTATGACGATGGGATTGATGAGCGTTTTTGTCTCCATCGGTACCGCTTATAGTCTGGCAAAATCTTATGGGTTGGATGGGCTGACTTCTGCGCTGTTATCCTTGATGGCATTTTTGCTGGCCGCAGCCCCGCAGGTTGAAAATAAAATGCCGCTTGATTTTCTCGGGGGAGCAGGCGTTTTTACCGCACTGATCTGTGCAATTTGGTCGGTAGAATTGATTCGGTTGTTGAAGAAATACAATATCACCATCCGTATGCCTTCTCAGGTTCCGCCCGCCATCGCCCGCTCTTTTGAGCTGCTGTATCCCGTTATCGGTATTTTATTGACGGTTTATCCCATCAGCTTATTTTTGCAGAGTGAATTTAACCTGTTGCTGCCCGCCGCAGTGATGCAGTTATTCCAGCCATTGATCGCCGTCGGGGATACTCTGCCCGCCATTATGTTGTTGGTGCTGGTCGCTAATTTATTGTGGTTTGCCGGTATTCATGGTGACAACATTGTCACGGGGCTGCTTAATCCTATCTTTATGGCCAATATCGCCGCCAATGCCGCTTTAATGACAGAGGGAATGGCGACCACCCAGATTTTGACCGCGCCTTATTGGTCTTTTTATGTCTGTATCGGTGGATCAGGTTCGACACTGGTATTGGCATTCCTCTATTTGCGCAGCCGCTCGATTCACCTGAAAACTATCGGGAAATTAAGTGTGGTGCCCGCCATGTTTAACATCAATGAACCCTTGCTGTTCGGCTCTCCGATAGTGATGAACCCGACGTTATTAATTCCGCTGCTGCTTGTGCCATTGGTCAATGCGGTACTGGCGTATGGCGCGTTGCATCTGGATCTGGTGCATAAGATGGTTGCTATCGCCCCGTGGACGGCGCCAGCTCCCATCGGCGCGCTGATTTCTGCTGCTTGGGATTATCGTGCCTTTGTATTGGTTGGGTTGTTGATGGTGATTGATTTGCTGATTTGGTACCCCTTTTTCAAGGTGTATGAAAAGCAGCTTTTGGCTGAAGAGCAGCAAGCTAAAGGGCCATCTGAATCTGCGGCGCGCCCGTAATGTAAGAAGGGGAATGAAGCATGTCTACTGATGTTGCAGCACAAAATTTTGAAGAACCAGATTTTGAACAGCAAATAATTGAGTTGCTGGTTCATGCCGGCAGCGCACGCAGTAGTGCATTAATGGCATTACAGCAGGCAAAAGAGGGAAATTTTCAACAGGCGGAAGTGTTGATGAAAGAGTCCCGCGAAGCGGCCCGTGCAGCCCATATTATTCAGACGAAGCTGATTGGGCTGGATGAAGGATGCGGAAAGTTGCCCATTAATTTGATCACGGTTCATGCCCAAGATCACTTGATGAATGCGATGGTGATTCAAGATCTTGCCAATAACATGATTGATCTTTATCAGCGTTTGCCGGCACCTGAGTGCCAGACTGTGTGAAAGTGAGGTTTATATGCAATCGATCAAAATTGCGGTAATTGGCGGTGGCAGTAGCTATACACCTGAGTTAGTGGAAGGCATTATCCAGCGCAGCCAAATGATCCCATTGTCTGAATTGGCGCTGGTGGATGTGGAAGCCGGACGGGAAAAAGTGGAAATCATTGCCGGGCTTACGCGGAGAATGTTAGACAAACAAGGTTTGCAACATGTTGCGGTCAATGTGCATTACGCCTTGGATGAGGCTATCCGTGGAGCCAGTTTTGTCCTCACTCAATTGCGTGTGGGGCAGCTTCCTGCCCGTGCTGCGGATGAGCGTCTGGGATTGAAATATGGTTTGCTGGGACAAGAGACAACCGGAGTGGGTGGCTTTGCCAAGGCATTGCGCACTATTCCAGTTTTGCTGGAGATTGCGCGCAAAGTCGAGCGTCTTGCTCCCGATGCATGGATCATCAACTTCACCAATCCGGCAGGAATAGTTACTGAAGCGGTATCTCGTTATAGCAAGGCCAAGATTATCGGTCTGTGCAATGTTCCCATCTCTATGCACCATATGATAGCCAATATGTTGCAGCGCCCTTATCAGGATGTACAACTGCGTTTTGCGGGTCTGAATCATATGGTTTGGGCACATCAGGTATTGGTGAATGGTAAAGATGAAACAGCACAGGTGTTGGAGCTGCTGTGCAATGGTGCCGAGCTAACAATGAACAATATCAGGGAAGAGCCTTGGCCGCCGGAATTTTTGCGGGCATTGGGTGCGATCCCTTGCCCTTATCACCGTTATTTTTACCAGACCGGCAAAATGTTGCAGGAGGAAAGGGAGAGTGCCGCGAGCAAAGGCACACGGGCAGAACAAGTTATGCAAGTCGAGCGGCAATTATTCGAGTTGTATGCAGATCCGTCACTGGATCACAAACCGGAACAATTAAGCTTTCGGGGAGGCTCTTTTTACTCGGAGGTTGCATTGGAGTTGATCTCTGCCATTCATAATAATCTTGGCACTCAATTGGTGGTGAACACGCCGAACCGTGGGACAATTCATGGTTTACCCGATGATGCAGTCATTGAAACTAACTGTATTGTGGATGCGCAGGGCGCTCATCCGTTGGTATTTGGCCATTTGCCGGAAAGCATGCTGGCGTTGACACAACAAGTGAAAGCCTTTGAACGTTTAACGATTGAAGCCGCAGTTCATGGTGATCGCAAGGCGGCATTACTGGCGCTGGTGAGCCATCCTCTGGTTGCGGATGCAGCACTGGACTCGACATTGTTAAATGAGGTGCTGGATATCAATCAAATGTATTTGCCACAGTTTCAGTAAAACAGGCATGCTTCCATCGGTGCCTATAAGGAAAAGGCAATAAGGAGAAGGTAATGAAGGAAAAAGCATGGTAACACTGGAAGATGTGGCTGCTTACGCTGGCGTTTCCCGCGCCACGGTATCGCGGGTTGTCAATGGCGATAAAAAAGTGCGGGAAGCAACGCGCGCTAAAGTGGAAAGAGCGATTGTTGAGCTGGGTTACCGCCCCAATCTTGCAGCGCGTGAGCTTGCTTCCAGCCAGGGCAATACGTTGGGGCTGGTAACAACATCTTATCGCGGTGGCTTTTTCGGCGCTTTGATGGATAGCATTCAGACAGAAGCAGAACGGCATGGTAAGCCACTTTTGGTTACACAGGGAAAGGACAGCGCAGAAAATGAGTCGCAGGCAATCAGTCATTTGCATAGCCTGCGTTGCAATGGGCTGATTTTGCATGTTCGTTCGGTGAGCGATGATAAATTACGGCAACTGGCTCAAGACGGGCACGCTTTTGTTCTGCTGGATCGGTGGGTTGCGGGATTGGAACAGCGTTGTGTTGTGTTTGATCACCACAGAGCCAGTTACCTTGCAACCCAAACCTTGATAGAACATGGGCATCGGCGCATTGCCTGTGTCAGCGGCCCTTTAGCCCGCAACCCAAGCCAACAGCGCCGGCAAGGCTTTTTGGATGCCATGCAAGATGCCGGATTGCAACCTACCGCCTGTTTAGCTGGGGAGTACGATCTGCAAAGTGGTTATCAGCATACCCGTACAATTCTGGCAACATCGCAACCTGATGCCCTGTTTTTTTGTAGTGAAGAAATGGCGCTTGGGGCTTTGCTGGCGATCACGGAGCAGGGTTTGACTGTGCCGGAAGATATTTCCATTATTTGTTATGACAGCGGGGAAAGAGCTGCATTTATCCATCCGGCATTGACCAGTGTCCATTTTCCCATCACGGAAATGGCGCGTTTTGCCGTGAATCTGCTGCTTGATCCTGATGCGCAGCACCCTGAATTTACCCCGCGAATTATTTATCGGGATTCACTCCGTCATGCGTAAATCATCACAGTTTTAAAAATTGTCGGTAAATGAGATGAGAGAGGGGTGGCATTTTTTGCCAAAAAGCATGTTGTTATAGTGTAGAAATATGTTAAAACCGCGTGTTATTCCTCTGCTTGTTTCGAAAATTGATTGTAGTGCATTGAAAATGAAGAAAAAACGCCCAGCCTTACAAGATGTTGCAAACCTCGTTGGGGTTACAAAAATGACGGTTAGCCGCTTTTTACGTAATCCTGAACAGGTTTCTGAAGCTCTGGGGAAACGCATAGCTGAAGCTGTAGAACAGCTAGGCTACATTCCCAACCGAGTGCCGGATATCCTTTCTAATTCTACCAGCCGTGCAATCGGCGTTTTGCTGCCTTCACTGACCAATCAGGTTTTTGCCGAAGTGATTCGTGGGATAGAGCATGTGACAGACAGCAGCGGATATCAGACCATGCTTGCTCACTACGGTTATTCAGCCCAGAAAGAAGAGGAACGCTTACTTTCACTGCTTTCTTACAATATTGATGGTTTGATTTTGGCGGAGCGGACGCATACTCCCAAAACCCTGAAAGTATTGCAAACAACGGGGATCCCTGTTGTGGAGCTGATGGACAGTGTATCGCCGTGCCTTGATATTGCGGTGGGGATCGATAATTTTGAAGCGGCACGCCAGATGACCTTGGCCATGATAGAGCGGGGTTGCCGGAATATCGTTTACCTTGGTGCCCGACATGATGAGCGGACGTTAATCCGTCTGGAAGGATTTGAAACGGCAATGCGCAGTGCCGGGATGCGCCCAAGAAAAATGATGACGCTTTCCAGTTCATCCTATTCATTGGGTGCCCAGCTTTTACGGGAAACCTGCCAGAAATACCCTGACGTCGATGGCTTGTTCTGTACAAATGATGACATTGCTATCGGCGCAATTTTTGAGTGTCAGCGTCAGGGAATTAAGGTGCCGGAAGAAATTGCGGTAGCAGGTTTCCACGGTCATGATATCGGGCAGGTAATGACACCCAAACTCGCCAGTGTACTGACTCCCCGTGATTTGATGGGACGCAAGGCGGCAGAAGCGTTGCTGAACCGCTTGAAGGGCGAAAAACCGGAACGCACACAAATTGATGTTGGTTTTACTCTCTCACTGGGCGAAAGCATTTAACACCAAATACTCCTACCTGATATATCTTCATTCCATACACCCCGTAAGCCCTCGCCTAATGCTGGCGGGGGAGCTGATCCTGAGTGAAACTAGAAGCATTTAATCAGGGTTTTAATAGGTTTGGTATTACTACATGTCGAGGTAAAGCCCATTTTTTAGCACAAGTGTGCCATGAAAGTGGTAGATTGCAATTTACGAAAGAAATAGGAAGAGAAAACAAATCATATAATCCTTGGTATGGTCGAGGACTAATACAAATAACATTTGAGAGCACCAATAGAAATTATGATAATTATATTGGTGAAAATGTAACTTCTTCTGCCCAAGATAGAGATAAATTATTGTCTCCGCCACATAGTGTATTATCTGCATTTTGGTTTTATAACAGACAGATTCGAATTTACTAGTAGTTCTATCTACAATTATAAAATTTATGCTTTCGCATGGGGTCTTTGGCATGATCCTAATATAAGAACACGCCAAGGAATAACGAAGGACAGTGATGAAGCTTTAAGAGGTTATGAAAGAGTACTGGAATTGATTACTACTAATCCTTTTAGAACTGAGCGGCAGTTAAATGCAAAAATGTACTGAATAAAAAATCGTGATGTTTCCAATTATATAAACGAGAGAATCGCAGCTTTGAGAGGTGGGGTAGAAAGAAGAAGAGGTGAAGCAGGGAGAGAAGGTAGAGAAAGAAGAAGTGCTGAAGCAGGAAGACAAGGTGAAGTGAGAAGAGGAAACTAAAATGTATAAAAATATTATTTTTTTGATGCTGGCTACATTATCTATTAATACTTATGCCTCTGAATGGTCTATTGATATCGGTTGTTTTACTTCCTATGGTAAAAAACCAATAAATCTGAAGTTGGTTGATATTTATTCAAAAAAAGATAATGCTAGAATTGGTTATGTTAAGTATGAAAATTCACATATATCTATACCGATTTTTTTGGTTAAAGAGAATTATGAAATATTATCTGAGGATAGACCTTATCAGTATACAACTGTATGGAATGAAATAATTCAAGGGCAATTAAATGGTTCATATACGGTTATTTCACAGGGAGCAAGATACTATGGTTTCACTTATATAAATAAAAAAGGGAAACCAGTGGATTTTGAGGAAAATATGAGTGCTTATGACGAAGAAATAAAAGACTGCATTTGGAAATAATGCACGGGTAATTGCCAGCTAAATCACCTTGTATACAGCGCCATCGGTAGGGAAGATCAGCCGCTTTTGGTAGAATGCCGGGTAACACTGTTAAACGATTCCATGGCATTCTTCGTGTAAAAGGTGATAAGCAAGGTGTATTTACGTTTACTGCTAAAGTAGCCCGTTTAACCTCGTAAAAACGTCTGAGAGCGACTTTAAGCACTCAAATATGCACTGGAAGTTTAGGTTATAAAATGAGCATCAGGAATATGTGGGCTCATTAAAGGGAGATAGGTCTGTTATCGATGGAATATTCCCACAATGGAATAATCCTGATTTAGATACGATTATTACGACAGCAACAGACCACTTTATGGGCAGCCAATATCAAGCCATTATAAACAATCAATTACTCAGTTTCTTAGCGCCAACGAAAACGCCTAAGCTAATAACTTCAAGGGGGGCATTTGATAAAATAATACATCATCAAGATGCCTCTCCACTGAATGCAAAACGTAACACCGCCTTTATGGCACTCGAAAATAAACTACACGATGTTTTTACACAAAATGTTAGCCAAGATGAATTATTGAAACACGCTCTTGAGCGATACAAGGAAATCACCCATGAAATTGCTATGGAATAAAAGCGCATTACCCTCCCTGCTTGCTGTGTTTTTCATACAAGGATGTGCGCAAAGCGGCTCATTTTCTCCACCGATTAATGGCGAGAATATTCATTTTACGGCAACGCTTCCTGATGAGTTGGAGGCCTTACCCATTTCAGCCATGTATCGTTCTAAAATTTGCCGCAAAGAACGCCGAACCGCGAATATGAAGTCGTATTTTGTGCCGGATTTTCATCATGCCACTTACCCGCTATCCATTGGTCAGTCAAATCAAGTTGAGGTCAATGTCCCTAAGGAGGGGGGAGGAAAGTGTGATTGGAAACTGAGTAATATTACTTTCGAAGTGAAGCTGAAAGATACGTCAACCATTGCGCCTCTTATTAAAAAGAATTTTGGATTTGATACGACATTTGTTATCGATGGTAATGCACCACAAGTATTCGATGGTGGGTATATAAAAAAAACAGGTGATTTAAATGAAGACATTACCCTATTTCCTTTACTGAGCGAGAGGTTCTTAGGGGGGGGAGTAAATCATTTAATTTGGTAGGAAAATATGATGTTATGACCTATAAAATGAATAATGGTAGAAAAATTCATCTTAATGTCTTATATGAAAAAAACTTTTTATCTCATTGGCAAGGAAGGAAAAAACAGGGTGCAGATACCTCACTGACCTATCCTGACGGAACAATAATATACAATGGCGATGTAAATCCAGACTTTGATAAATTAATGCGTATTCTTGAATCAAAAAATGGCAAGCAGACTAAGAAATAATCATTCAGACTTAATCTGACAGCCGCCCACTTCGATTTAGTGCCTGTCAGATTAAATTCGGTTGAGAGATATAAGGAAGACACCCATGAAATTGCTATGGAATAAAAGCGCATTATCCTCCCTACTTGCTGTGTTTTTCATACAAGGATGCGCGCAAAGCGGATCATTCTCTCCACCGATTGATGGCGAGCATATTCATTTTACGGCAACGATCCCTGATGAGTTAGAGGCCTTACCCATTTCAGCCATGTATCGTTCTAAAATTTGCCGCAAAGAACGCCGAACCGCGAATATGAAGTCGTATTTTGTGCCGGGTTTTCATCATGCCACTTACCCGCTATCCATTGGTCAGTCAAATCAAGTTGAGGTCAGTGTCCCTAAGGAGGGAGGGGGGAAGTGTGATTGGAAACTGAGTAATATTACTTTCGAAGTGAAGCTGAAAGATACGTCAACCATTGCGCCTCTTATTAAAAAGAATTTTGGATTTGATACGACATTTGTTATCGATGGTAATGCACCACAAGTATTCGATGGTGGGTATATAAAAAAAACAGGTGATTTAAATGAAGACATTACCCTATTTCCTTTACTGAGCGAGAGGTTCTTAGGGGGGGGGAGTAAATCATTTAATTTGGTAGGAAAATATGATGTTATGACCTATAAAATGAATAATGGTAGAAAAATTCATCTTAATGTCTTATATGAAAAAAACTTTTTATCTCATTGGCAAGGAAGGAAAAAACAGGGTGCAGATACCTCACTGACCTATCCTAACGGAACAATCATATACAATGGCGATGTAAGCCCAGACTTTGATAAATTAATGCGTATTCTTGAATCAAAAAATGGCAAGAAGACTAAAAAATAGTCATTCAGACTTAATCTGACAGCCGCCCACTTTGATTTAGTGCCTGTCAGATTAAATTCGATAACCAAGATAAATTATTGAAATGTGCTCTTGAGCGACACAAGAAAAATACTCATGAAATTGCTATGCAATAAAAGTGCATTATCCTCCCTGCTTGCTTTGTTTATAAGAAAACTCGCATGAAACAATACCGGTTTATTCAAGCCGAGTGGCTGGACATAGCTGAACAGCAGAAAAAACCTGAACTGACTGTTTGGCAGCTTTGCCAGATCCGGCACGGGTTGGCATAACTCATCCAGACAAGCCATAGCATAATTGAAGAAGTTCTCCGTACGCTTACAGAAAAACTGCGGATAGGGGGCAGATATGGATATACAGAAATAGCCACATATGAATTAGTTAATACACGGATTAGTTGATAGTGAAATTGTTTAAATATTGTAGCTCAAAATGATACTTCCCTACCTTCAATTGCGATAAGCCTCACATTTTCCTTTTTTGTCCATATTGACTGATTGCTCGCCTTCCTGAGCTACTGATATGTTACCGGTAACTTATTGCAGTAACATCTGTAACTATGTATCCGGAAACTGTTTTTAGGTACTGTATCTGGGAACGGTTTTGTTACTGAAATTTTCAGTTAATTTATAGAGATAGCCAAGCTGTAAGGTTGACATAAAGGAGTTTGATATGAGCGATACCCAGCAGTTAAACCATGTTTTTGTATTGATGGGGGTATCCGGTAGCGGTAAGTCTGCGGTTGCCAGTGGTGTTGCCCGTGAGTTAGGCGCTGCATTTCTGGATGGCGACTTTCTGCATCCCCGCGCCAATATTACAAAGATGGCACAAGGACATGCCTTAAATGATGATGATCGCCGCCCGTGGCTGAAAGCACTTAATGATGCCATTTTCGCCATGCAGCGCACTAATCATGTTTCTTTGCTTGTGTGTTCCGCGTTGAAAAAAAGCTATCGGGATATGCTGCGTGAAGGCAACAGCAATCTGTCATTTCTCTATATGAAAGGTGATATTGATTTAATTGAGGATCGCCTGAAAGTGCGCAAGGGGCACTTTTTCAAACCACAAATGCTGATTTCGCAATTCGAAACGCTGGAAGAACCCGGCAGCGATGAAAAAGATGTTCAGCACATTGATATCCAGCCTGCGCTTGACGAAGTCATCAAAAAGACAATTCAAGTCATCGAACATACGATTAAACCTACTGACAGTATTAGTGAGGAACACCAATGAGTACATTAACTCTCGTTCTGACTGCCGTCGGCTCTGTTCTTTTATTGCTGTTTCTGGTGATGAAAGCCAGAATGCACGCCTTTATCGCCCTGATGCTGGTTTCTATGGGGGCCGGAATTTTTTCAGGAATGCCGCTGGAAAAAATCACCCAGACCATACAAAACGGTATGGCAGGCACATTGGGTTTTCTTGCGGTTGTTGTGGCATTGGGGGCAATGTTTGGCAAGATCTTGCATGAAACAGGTGCCCTCGACCAAATCGCGGTCAAGCTATTGGGCGGTTTTGGTGAAAAACGGGCGAACTATGCTCTGGGTATTGCTGGGCTAATCTGTGCCTTGCCGTTGTTTTTCGATGTAGCCGTTGTTCTGTTGATTGGGGTGGTATTTGCCGTGGCGCGTCGCACCAATGGCAATGTCGTAAAATTAGCCATTCCTTTATTTGCCGGAGTTGCAGCTGCGGCCGCGTTTTTGGTTCCGGGGCCAACACCCATGATGCTGGCTTCCCAGATGGGAGCCGATTTTGGCTGGATGATCCTGATTGGCCTGAGTGCCGCAATTCCCGGCATGTTACTGGCAGGCCCGATATACGGCAACTTTATCAGTAAATATGTCACATTGGATTTGCCGAAAGATCTCAGTACACCAAGCATTGGTAAAAATCAGATGCCTTCCTTTGGTTTCAGTCTGGCACTGATTTTATTCCCGCTCGTATTGGTGGGATTGAAAACCATTGGCGCCCGTTTTGTTGAACATAGTTCTGCTCTGTATCAATGGCTGGAATTCATTGGGCACCCTTTCACTGCTATTTTGATCGCATGTCTGGTGGCCATTTATGGTTTGGCTATCCGTCGTGGGATAAGCAAAGAGAAAGTGATGGATGTCTGCTCCGCGGCAATTCAACCTGCGGGCATTATCTTGCTGGTAACAGGGGCTGGTGGCGTATTCAAACAAGTGCTGATTGATTCCGGCGTCGGGCCGGCTTTGGGTAACTCACTTGTTGATGCCGGCCTGCCAATCGCACTGGCGTGTTTTATTCTGGCAGGGGCAGTACGCATGATCCAAGGTTCAGCCACTGTTGCATGTTTGACGACGGTGGGCTTGGTATTGCCGGTAATCAGTGAACTGGGTTATTCCGGAGCACAAATGGCTGCGTTGTCAGTATGTATCGCTGGTGGTTCTTTGGTTCTCAGCCATGTGAACGATTCTGGCTTTTGGTTGTTCGGTAAATTTACCGGTGCGACAGAAGTGCAAACCTTGAAGACATGGACAATGATGGAAACCATTCTTGGCACCACTGGCGCAATTGTTGGCATGATTTATTTCGCAATGCTGTGATGCTGCCATCCTTCCCAAGATGATGCTAGCGGCACCTTAATTGACTTTAATGAGTGGATTAAGGTGCCTTGTTTATGTTCAGTTATACCAACAGCGTTAACCTTATTTTTCTGCTAATCCCATTTTTCCACTAACCCCGTAAACTGCTTATAAAGGGCTTCGGCACTGCGTTCATAACCTGCTGCTGACAAGTGAATGTAATCAGGGCGTGCGAGATTTTGTTGTTCCCACCCCTTGATGGAGCATGGCCCACCCATAAATGCCCGCCAATCCCAAAACAGAGTATGTTGTTTTTTGGCCACGTCCTGCTGAACTTGAATAACGTCACTGAGCAAAGTTGATTGCTGTTCGCTACAGTTTCCTGTGGCTTTATTTTTCAGTGAATCATTTGGCCCGATTAACAAAATCACGGCTTCGGGAATTGCCTTACGAATGTTTTGTACTTTGGCTG
The DNA here is from genome assembly GCF_900113945.1 of Xenorhabdus mauleonii. Classification (GTDB taxonomy): domain Bacteria; phylum Pseudomonadota; class Gammaproteobacteria; order Enterobacterales; family Enterobacteriaceae; genus Xenorhabdus; species Xenorhabdus mauleonii. The sequence continues at coordinate 37,672 of NZ_FORG01000003.1, read as the reverse complement.
TCAGTTCTTTCTGATAAGTCGCTAAATCCAGCGATTCGTTAAAGGCTTCATTAGTACCGTAAGCGAGGATCACCATATCCGGCTTCAATTGGGCCAATGTATCAACCCATTGCGGCTGCCATTTATCCAGCATATTGATGGTAGCCCCATTAATCCCCAGTGTAGATAGCATGATGCCGGGGCTTTGGCGTTTTATCAGCCAGCCACCGATTTTCAATTGGCTCTCTTGTGGAAGACGTTCTTGTGGAAAACGTTCTTGTAGAAAAATAGTGACTGGGAAACGGACACTCTGCTCTGGCGAGAAACGCCATTCACTGTTTGTTGCAGGCAACGGCCAAACTTGTGTTGAAGCAGACTGTGCTTTGATTGTCGTCGCTTCATGAGACTGATAGAGGGCACTGACCCAATATTTGCCATGGGCAGAAGGAGAATATAACTGTATCTTGCTGTTGGCGCTCTCTGGCGTGGCAATAAATCCCCCCAGTGGATAATCTGCCCGATTGTCTTTCCGGCTGCTTGAAAGCCACCAACCGGTTTTATCTTCGGCAAATTTCATGATGTCATGGCGCTGGCCGGGAATGTTCATGGGGGGGATAAAACCCGGGCCGGCATCGCCGTAACGACCCTGCAATAAATTGCGCAATTTGCCGGTAAAAAAATCGGCTGCGGTGTGAGAATCCCCCAGTTGCACAAAATGAATCTGGCGAGTGTCTCTGTGACGGAGTTTATCGGCTAATAACGCAAAATTGGGATCGCCAAAATTCGTCAGTTGTTGCTGGCGCTGGGTTTGCGTGACTTGGCGCTCCGATGAGGGTTTGGTTTTTTTCCCATGACATGATAACAGGCTCACCGAGAGCGCGATGACCAGACCTGCACCCATTATCCGGTAAAACCCACGGAGTATGCTAAATGGTTGCATCTTCTTTAACTGGCTCCTGAATAAATTGGATCAATGAAAATAGATGATTTGAGATGGTCTGCTGCCCTTTCAAACTGAAATGAATGCCGTCGCCACTTCGAAGTTTTATCGTGCTGCTGCCATCACCAATATAGTCGGAATAATTATCTGACTGATATTTGAACATATCATTAACAGAAACATAGATCTCTCCCATTCTTGCCACCTCTGTCTCATACAGTTTATTGAGGTAAGCCATACTGCTGGAGAGTTTTTTCTTGCGCATATTGGGTGGCCCCACCCAAATAACATCTACCTGATTTTGACGCGCTTCCTGCAAAATAGTTTCAATTCGCTGGCGGTAAACTGTTTCCCAGCCATCACTGGAAAATTTCAAATAAGGCCCACCGCGTTTTGCCGGCATATCCCATGGGTCGTTCGGCCCCAAAAACACCACGATTAACTTAATGTCAGTATGTGTTTTTAAAGTATTGCTGATGGTCTTCGGCCAATCAAAAAAACTGGGGTAAGACAACCCTGTGCTTTGTTTGCTTAAATTAATGCTGGAAATGCCATATTCCTGAGAAAGACGACGTTTTAATAATGGGGCAACGCCTTGCATCATCGAATCGCCGACAAATAAAACTTTATCTTTGGTGCCCAGATTGATATGCGTCTTTTGAATGACATCAATATGGGTACTTTGGATTAAATCATTTTGATACGAAGGCGCTTGAGCGAGCTTAATATCCTTTTGCAGCAGCTCAGGAAATGTAACAGAAAGATTTTCGATGGGGTGCACATACCCCTCCAGAAAGCGCAGGCCTATCTGAAAACCAGGGTGAAATACCATCCGGCTGTTATCATTATTGGTATCTTGCGCTTGCATAGACTGTATTTGCATGGCGTGTACGGGATTATCCTGATATGTCCCCTTCGCATAGGCCATAAATATCTCGCCAGCCGCAGTCGAGCCTTGTTGCACATTATGGCCTAAATCCCACAAAGGCTCTCCTTTGAGGAATGTCCAAGGGCTATTGCGATGATATTTCTGTTGCCAGAAATTATCCAACGAGTTTTGATTCAGCCAGACAAGCATCACGGTGGTTAAAATAACGACAAAAATGACTTGTCCGACTTTTTTAAGATTAGAGATATATTCAGAAGTTGGCATAGATAAATCCTGGCATTCCTGAAGGGGATAAAATAAATACCAAAGTCAGTATCAGAGCTAAGGGAATGGGGTAGTAAGCCCAAGAAATCTGATCGTGATTTTTTTCAATTTTATTTCTGAGATTGACCAGCCATGGATAAGCGATAAAAAATGCCCAGAAAGCGATTAATAACGAGCTGCTGGATAACAGGGCAGTAAAAACCTCACCGGAGAATAGTTGAGTTAATACCGCCAAAGCATCATTAAAAGTTGGGCTGCGGAAGAAGACCCATGCAAGGCAGACAAAATGGAACGTCACTACACGGGATAAAAATAGTGCGATAGGGTTTTTTGCTGTTAACTCATTGTGTTTTTTTCCAGCAGGGAACAGGGCATTTTTAATGTTTTGCAGAATTAAGCCCAAGCCATGAATGGCTCCCCAGATAATAAAGCTGAGACCAGCGCCATGCCATAACCCTGAAATAACCATAGCCATGAACATATTCATATTCTTGCGGAAAATGCCTTTTTTATTGCCGCCCAGAGGAATGTAAACGTAATCACGGATAAACGTTGACAGGCTGATATGCCAGCGCCGCCAAAATACCTGTAAATTTTCGGCAAGGTAAGGGGCATCGAAATTGCGCGGTACTTTGAAACCTAATAACAGGGCGATGCCCGTAACGAGGTCGGTATAGCCGGAAAAGTTAAAATAAATGTTCCATGCATAAGCATAAATCGCGATGAGCACTTGCCCGGCGTGGTAGCTGGAAGGATCTTCAAAAACCGGATTGACAAAATTCTCAGACAGCGTAGCGCTGAGTAAAAAGAGCTTTATGATAGCGAATGCAATTAATAATAGTGCTCTCAACGGTTCCAGCATTATTCTGGATGAAGCCTGAATTTGCGGTAAAAAATCTTTGGCTCGATTAATTGGCCCGGCAACAATACTGGGAAAAAAGCAAAGATACAAAATGACATCAGGCAATGAAGCGGTCGGCAGTTCTTTTTTGCACACAGAGACGACATAGCTGACCGAATGGAATGCATAGAATGACAAACCCAACGGTATCAGGAATTCAAGTACAGGCAATTCAACAATAATGCCAATGCTGGCTAATGATTGCTGAATTGACTCCTGGAAAAAAGAGTAATATTTGAAGGTGGTAAAACAGCCGAGAATACCGATTGTTAAGATCGTAAATATGATCTTATTGGATAAATAACGGCTGAAAATATTCGTTAAAAAGTAAATAAACAGGGTATAGCTGAATAAAATGTAGGCGAAATTGGCTGAAAAAGAGTATACAAATAAATAACTAACTAAAATCAATAGGCCATTCTGTAGCTTGGGCGCTTTCTGTAAAAGCCAGTAGACAAGTAGCAGAATAACAAACGATCCTAGAAACTCAAAAGAAAAGAAATTCATATTAGGCTCTGGCTAACCATTTATTGTTGGGAAAAGAAATGCAATTCTGAGGCTTATTATAGTATGGAATTTGTCTATGGTTACAATAGCTAATATAGGAAGAGATTATAAAAAAAAGAATCCACTCTGGAATTAACATAAAGTGGATTCTTGGGGGAGATTGAGGAATTGTTGCACAGGGAAATCTATATCCTTTTTGACTAATAATGATTGTGCATTAAACAATCATTATTAGCATGTTGTCCTTAACACATTCCTTGAAGAGATTATTTTTGGAACATTAATCTACTACTATTATTGGAGCGCGAATTCCTGTACCTGTGAGATCAGGTTCTTATTGCCATTAAATACCCGATGCAAATAGCGATTATAGTCAGCGCCCAATTCCGAATAACCGTTCAGGTTATCGATAAGCTTACTGGTATTCAGTGGCTTTTGCGTTGTTCTCTGTTTCGCACGTGAAGAACGTAGTGATTCATAGGCACGATGCGTATTCAGGTTTTTGATATAGGCAACGACTGAATCATCGATGGAGCGATAAACAGAATAGCCTTTGACTTTTCCTTTGCCCTTGCCGCATGAAGCGCAACGCATCCCAAACAAGTTATTGTTTTTCTGGGCAAGCTCTGACGTGCCCCAGCCTGATTCTGCTGCTGCCTGAGTGATGACAAAGTGGGTTGGTATAATGTCAACCCGGCTTAACAGCCTGTTCCAATTGACCTGTTTTGGTGAATTGCAGGTCATTTTGTAATCCATGCAGATCTTTTTTAATCGATTGACATCTTGTGCAGGCCAGTTATGTGTTTTCTGGCGTGACAGGAGCCATTTGCGGTCTTGCATAATTTTTTTATTATGCTGATCTACTACAGGGACAACAAGATTTAAAAACGCTTTCTTCCGGGGTGTACCTGAAGGGTATTTTCGCAAATCAGGCAAGTTTTTCTGAATGCCATTGTGAGAATACTCTTGCATTTTCGAGGTACTGGTCGAGGCATGGCTCGGACCGATAAAAACTAATGAGATAAAGAAAGCGAAGACCGCAGTTGTCCTCATCATCGTTCGAGAGGGCATTTGCTTCTCCTCGTTTTATTACTCTGGATAAAAAACAAACGAATATTAGCAGAGCAAATCAAATATGGCTACTGATATTCGCTATTCATAAAATTCGTTTCTGTAACGAATGTTATAACCCTACTGACAAATATCTATATTTTTTATCTTTTACAGTAAATTAGTGTAATTGTTATTATGATTTTATCTGGTTTACAGTGATTTTTATTTTATATTAAACCTAATTTCTTGCATTTAATTTAGTATATTTATGTGAATATAATTAATTTAATTCATTGATAAAGAATGAATATTTTTGTTTTTATCTAAGCTTGTGCACAATGCATTCCTATCTGTTTCTTTCTGTTATTGTGAATCAGGCAATTGCTTAATTTTAATTATCATTTTTTCTGATTGGTTTCTGGTTTTTTACCTTGATAAGTGCAATGAAATGGGATTAATCATACATTTTATGTAATGTTTGTTTTATTCTTTAAGTTATTAGCTTGTACAAACAAGAAAATGGAGGATGGAGAAAACTTGTATAATGGCAGGTACATTATTTTTTTTAAACGAAATTTAATGGAAATTTTCAATAAATGGAAATATGAATAATAGAAATAATGCGGACACAATAAATATTGTGAACTAAAATGTGTCAAGAATATTGTAAGTGAAATTCTTATTAAGAATATTATCGTGGTATAAAAAATATAGAGTAATATTCATTATTGATAAGGTTTTTGATTCTGATTGTTTGATTAAGAAATGTGATTCAAATTACCGAGCCAATGGATTTCAAATCGCGGTGTGAAAGTCGCAGGCACAAAAGAATTAGGGAGCTTTGGCTCCCTAATTGTATATGATGTATTTAACACTATTTTACAACCACTTCGATACACCGCCGTGGCGAGCGCAGGCTCCTTTATGAGATTTACTCTTGCTATAAGACCCGTCTTTACAAAGAGCTGTATTAGCTCCTTTTTTTACTGATTTATTTTTCTTTTTTGCTGCCTTGTGGCTACTTGCTTTTTTGGTTACTTTCTTCTCTAGCGAATTAACTTTATTCTTGGCGGACTTAACATTGTGTTCTACTGCCGTTGCGGTTTTTGAGGCTGCTTCGGCTGAGGTTGATACCGCAGGCGCTGCAAGTGTTGCACTTGAAAACAACACCAGTAATGCTGCAACTGATAACTTCAAGCTTTTCATCATTTATATCCTCTGGTTAGAGTACTTAAAACCCGAAATCTACTCTTGCAGTTTGGAGTATAGTTTTGAATGATATGATTGCAAATTTCACATAGAAAATATTTATGTTTTTAAAAGTGTTTATTTTTAATTAATTAAACTTTTTTATTGATAAGTTATTATATTTAACTCTGTGAATTTATCCCCGCCTTTACATGATGAAATACGCAAATAAAATCAAATAAAATCAAATAAAAAGGACGTTCAATTGAGGAATTGGAGCACGATGGCTCAGGAATGAATGTGTTTTAAATAACCAGTGAAAACCGTATAATATTTTTTATTTTCCATATTGTTATACCCATTTTACAACAGGATTACCCCATGAATACGGAAACCATGCCTATACCATCATTTGAACGTCAATCTAGTACAACGCAATTATCTGAACGGGTTGATCAGGAAAAGGTGAATGCGTTGGTTGAAAAAATTGATATTTTTAAGCCGACAGCCGTAATTAGCTACGGTGCCAAACCAATGGGGGAAATTGCTCGTTTTGCTGATTCCCTGCTGGAAAATGTTCGTTCAAAAGATGCCGGGGAAGTAGGCAAAAAACTGTCAGATCTGGTGATGTTTGTACGCGAAAACGGGGTGCTGACTGAAGAAGAGAAAGCCAGCGGCTTCTTGCGTAAACTTCCGCTGATTGGTGGCCTGTTCAAGAAAGTAGAACGGGTCAACATTGACAGAAAAACACTGACACAACAAGTGGATACCATCAGTGGTCACCTTGATCGGTCAATGACTACTTTGGTACGTGATATCAATGTCCTTGAGCAACTTTATGCCCGCAACCTTAACTTCTACCGTGATATTGCACTGTATGTTGAGGCCGGTAAGTTGAAGCTGGAGCAGGTGAAAAACGAACTTTTGCCTGAACTGCGCATGAAAGCCGAAATGTCCAAAGACATGATGGATGCTCAGGGCGTGAAAGATTTGATGGAAAATATCACTCGTTTTGAACGTCGTATTCATGATTTGGAATTGTCAAAAACCGTGGCAATCCAAACCGCGCCACAAATTCGTATTGTGCAGAGTAATAACCAGCAGCTCGTAGAAAAAATCCAGAGCAGCATCATGACTACTTTACCTATCTGGAAAAGCCAGTTGGTATTGCAAATGTCGTTGGACGCTCAGGGCAAGGCCGCTAAATTGCAGAAAGAAGTCAGCGACACAACGAATGAACTGCTGCGCAGAAATGCGGAAATACTGCAACAAAATAGCATCGCAACCGCGACAGAAGTGGAACGCTCGATTATTGATGTAGAAACGTTGCGCGATGTACAAGAACGCCTGATCAATACGGTTGAAGACACCATGCGCATTGCTTCTGATGCAAAAGCTAAGCGTGCCCAAGTTGAAGTGGAATTGGCGGGTATGGAAGAAAACCTGCGTCAGCGCTTAAGTGCCGCAATAACGAAATATCAATAACCCGATACAGCATATTTTCATGTCAGGCACATTCTACTTTCTATCTATTTCCTACTTTGTAGGATGTGCCCGTAAGCTCCACTTATTATGTTACTTATATCCATCATCGTTCGGGGCTAGCCCGAATGATGATAGGTATATAATGGAATGAGTTCTATTGTGGATAAAATAAAAGCATTTTTTTTACGCCTGTTATTCCATTTCATCGGATTATTCGCAGGCGGTGTAATTAGTCAGTTTTTTACTCACTTCAAATGGGGGCCTTTAAGTGACGCTCCGTTAACAGTTCAAAATGACATAAGTGGATTAATATCTATTTCCGGCTATTTGGGAATTATGGCCCTTTTCGCCCCTCGCCGTGAAAAATATTCGAGTAACGTGTGGCATTTTGCCATCATGCTAACACTGTGTGGAGTTGCAAATGCCTTACCTGCCTATCTTCTATTTGCTGGATTTGCAGTATTGCTGATTAAAGCCAAGAAAAAGATATTAACGAAAGGAAGGTTATTTTTGCTGGTGATATCCGGCCTCATGATTGCGAATTGGATGATCCATGATTCAAAATTAATTCCGTTGTGGTTTAGCTTTGCGTATGTCGTGGCAGTTGCTTTTTTGTTCTATATGGATGGAAGAAAAATGAGCAAGAATGATAACGTGGCAGAGCCGCCTAAAGCTAAAGCACCTGTTGAAACGGACAAGGCTCCGCCAGCCTTTAGCCAATACACTCAGCAGTTGGCATTGATTATGGCATACCAGCCCGCGGTACCTCAGGATGTCTGGCCTTACCTGAAAAAAATTGAAGAAAAAACCCGTGCCATCATTAACAGCATGAAAGAAGATGAAAGGGATATCCAACCGGGCACTGCATTTCTGAATCGCTATTTACCGATGATTAAAAATGCCCTGGAATCTTTGGCATCACTGAATCTCCATCAAGCCAACAGCCCGCAATTTCAGGAAGCCAAGCTATTGACGATTCAGGGTTTGCAAGAGATGGGCGAGGCATTCAGCGAAATGCATCAGAATTTATTGGACAACAATATTGATGATTTAATGGCTGATTTGAAATCGATGAGCCAATTAGTGCAATCTCAAGGATTTGATGTGAAAAAGTAATCTGAAAAATAACCTAAAATGGGGAGAAGCTATTGTGCAAAAAGTGACAATCGTTACAGGTGGTTCCCGTGGTATTGGCAAGGCTACGGCACTTTGCTTAGCAAAGCAGGGGCATCATGTTTGTATTGGTTATCAGCACCGCAAAGAGCAAGCTTATGAAGTTGTCGATATGCTACGGGCTCTTGGGCAATTGGCAATGGCTGTTCAAGTGGATATAGCGGATGAGAAACAGGTTATAGCGTTATTCGAGCAGACAGAAAAAGAGTTGGGTTACATTTCGGGGCTGGTGAATAACGCTGGAATCTTGAAACAGCAAACGACCATTGAACACCTGACGGCAGAAAGGATAAATAGCATTTTAGCAACCAATGTTACAGGGGCTTTTCTCTGTGCCCGTGAAGCGGTCAAAAGGATGGCTTTTCGTCATGGCGGGCAGGGAGGAGGAATAGTCAATGTGTCATCCGCTGCTTCCAGGTTGGGCGCTCCCCATGAATATATTGATTATGCGGCATCAAAAGGGGCTGTTGATTCGATGACAACCGGGCTGGCACTAGAGGTTGCTTCACAAGGGATCAGGGTGAATGCTGTTCGTCCCGGGCTCATTTATACCGAAATGCATGCTGATGGCGGAGAGCCGGGGCGAGTTGATAGAGTCAAAGATTCTTTGCCCATGAAGCGGGGTGGGCAACCGGAAGAAGTGGCCCAGGCCATTGCGTGGCTGCTCTCGGATGAAGCATCGTATGTGACGGGCAATTTTATTGATTTGGCGGGAGGAAAATAGCTCATCAATCTCTCTGTCGTGGTTGAGTGGCTCTGTGTGATACATTTCGTCTCCATTGTGTATAATACCCGTCGTACTTCAAGATGCATTTATGTTCTCCCCGCGACGCGGGGAGAACATAAGTTGCTCCCTGCAATTTAAAGTTAATTGCGTATATATTGCCAAATATTGAAATGTAAAAAGCACGGGATATAAGCCGAAAATTTTCTTGATGATTTTTTCGGCTTATTAATGGGTGTTTTTTAGATAACCAATCGAGTTAATCGATAATTGCTTTAAGATGATAATCGCTTGAAACAGATATGGGCTTTAAATAAACAATCATTCTAAATTGATAATAGTTTTAAGCCAGCATTTCTACCAATTTCGGTTTAAGGATAATCTTTCCAGGTTCGATCTCAATGTTGATAGGTTGTTCTATTAAATTGCTGAGTGTTAACCAATCCCCTGCAATATAGAAATCACCATTTTCACGAATGCTGTCGATCCCTTCGTATGGATTATCTTCAACTTCATTGATCAAATTGACCAGATCTGCATTGGGGTCAACCAACGAAATAATGATGCCATTGGAAAACTGAGAAATATGAAATAACTCGTTCGCGGTAAATCCAGCATCGCTGAGTGCACTGCCATTAATGATTAATTCTGGGATATCAATGTCAGCATGGCGAAATACAACATGAAGGCTCATTTGTACGTTCCTTGTGATTATTTGGGTATACAGCGATACTTTATCAGCACTTCGCCCGCACTGCACCGCGAATTCATACGTGTTTTCATCTGTATCGCACTCATCGATTAATGATCGGCTCTTACCCTAGCGTTTAGTTGCCTGAGATGCTATCGATAATGTTACTCTTTGCGAAGTGACTCGCAAAAAATCACTGGATATTTATCCATTCTAAAATGTTTTGTCAAAATCATATCTACCAATCACGCTATATTCATCAAGCCTCTTATATTTATAACCTTCCTATATCCACCAATCATTCTATATCCATTAACCATGCTATAAATATCAATGCCCTTATAAATACTCATGTTTATAGTTTTTATTTTTCATCGTAATTATAGGGTTTTTAAATTTTATAAAACCCTCAATTATAATTATGCCGTTATCATTTATAATTGTTATCTTCTATATGAGGTATGTTTTATTATACGTTGATTTTATGTGGATTAAATTATTTTCCCATGTTTATTATCATGGGCATAAAATCCAAACAGACAGAAATATTGTACTATTTTATAAGTGTTCTAATATATAAGTACGACCATTATTAATGAATATTGTATGGACTAAAGTATGAATGCTGGTTTTCTTCTATACAAAAAATTCTTTTATGAAAACCTTAAGTTTTCCTATTGGATATTGATCCCTTCTCCTGCCTAGCCATTTTATCTTGACCTCCATAAAAATAATTCACCATATTTTTTTATTTGTCAGTATTAGTTTTACATTACTTAGGTTAATTACCAGGTAACTTCACTTACGATTCAATACATTAATTGCTGTTTTCTTTTTAAATAGGTACATCTAAATGAAACGCATTCCAGAACCTTTTCGCATCAAAATGGTAGAAAACATCCGGATGACAAATCGCGCTGAGCGTGAAGTTGCCTTGAAAATGGCAGGGTATAACCCATTTATGCTGCCTTCTGATATGGTTTACATTGATCTATTGACTGACTCAGGAACGGGGGCGATGAGTAATCACCAATGGGCAGGGATGATGATGGGTGATGAGTCTTATGCTGGTTCTCGTAACTATTATCATTTAGTCGATAAAGTTAAGGAACTGATTGGTTACCAATATACTATTCCCACTCATCAAGGGCGTGGTGCAGAGCAGATTTTGTTTCCCGCGCTGATCGCCCGCAAAAAATTGAGGGGGGGAGCGAATGCCCCTGTCTTTATTTCCAATTTCCATTTTGATACGACAATGGCTCATGTGGAGTTAAATGGTGCCAAGGCTATTAATGTCGTCACTGATAAAGCCTTTGATACAAGCAGCTATTATGACTGGAAAGGCAATTTTGATATTGAAGCACTGAAACAAGCCATTGAAAAATATGGCGCAGATAATGTGGTTGCCATTATTGCGACAGTGACTTGCAATAGCACGGGAGGACAGCCAGTTTCCCTTGCCAACATGAAATCAGTCTATGAAATAGCAAAGCAACATGATATTCCGGTGGTGATTGATTCCGCTCGCTTTTGTGAAAATGCTTGGTTTATTAAGCAAAGGGAAAAAGGTTACGAAAATAAATCCATTAAAGAGATTGTTAAAGAGATGTATCAATATGGCGATATGCTGACGATGTCAGCGAAAAAAGATCCTATGGTGAATATCGGCGGTCTTTGCTGTTTCCGTGATGATGAAGATCTATTTAATGAAGTGCGTATTCGTTGTATTCCGATGGAAGGGTTTGTAACTTATGGAGGACTTGCCGGACGTGATATGGAAGCAATGGCGATAGGCCTTGAAGAAGGAATGGATGAGGACTTTCTGTCTTACCGCATTAATCAAGTCACTTACTTAGGGGAGCAGTTAAGAAAAGCGGGGATCCCCGTTCAGTACCCGATCGGTGGCCACGCTGTTTTTGTTGATGCTAAATTGTTTTTGCCCCATATTCCCAGCGATCAATTTCCCGCTCATGCGCTGAACAATGAATTATATCTGGAAGCAGGTATCCGGAGTGTGGAAATTGGTTCTTTGCTATTGGGGCGTGACCCAGAAACCGGTGAACAGAAAAAGTCGCCGATGGAATTGATGCGGTTAACAATCCCCCGTCGTGTTTATACTAACGACCATATGGATTATGTTGTTGATGCATTTATTTCGTTAAAACAACGCGTGGCTGATATTAAGGGGTTAACGTTTACTCACGAACCTCCCGTGTTACGCCATTTTACGGCGAAGTTAAAACCGATTGGAGAGGTGTGATAATAAAAGTGGTCATCTTTGTTCCATGCTTATTATTTTTATAAATATACACTTCGTCTTTCAAGCTGCCTCTTTGTTGGCAGCGCTTGTTCACCCTGTCCACCGTTTTTATAAACATACGGTTATCTATGCTCCCGAGGATGCTCTCACTTACCGCCGCGATGCAACTTGAAATCCATTGTGTATAGCATAATTAATGCTAACAACATATAGCGGAATTAAATATCACAGGAACATAAAGTCATATATATAAAATATATGGTTTGGTGATTTTAATTTATATTATTTAATAAATGCAGTGATTAAATAATATGAAAATTCTATGCTGCCGTGTTGAATAGATTGACTGTTTAACAGCGATTAATTTCTTTATTTTAAAGAACTTTATTTTACAAATTTAGAGTAAATTAGGGTAATAAATTGAAATGTTATCTTTCATTTGCTCTGAATGATTAAAAAAATATTGCTTGATTAATTTATCTGTTGCATTATTCGTCATGAAGATGGTTGTATTAATAATTAAATAAAATGATTTAAGTGCAAATGATAGTTGAAGTTTATATTAAATTTTCTTTTGTCCATTTATTTTTTAAAAAGGAAAAATCAATACAATTTCTGAATAAATAAAAGGTAAGTTAATGGCTTTCTATTATGTTTTAAATGGCTATTGATAGTTTTGGGACTGTATTGGTCTATTAATATATATTTATTGAGCCTATGATTAATTATTTGATTCTTTTATTTATGAATAGCTTTATTTTAAAGATCAGTGAAACAATGGCCGTAGCGAGAAACGCATTATGTTAAAACGTAAATATTTAACTCAATCTGAAATTGAACAGCTATTAGCTGAATTAGGAAAAGGGGCTAATTCAGAGCGTAATATTTGTATGCTTTTTATGGGATTTCTCCATGGCTTTCGCGTTTCTGAATTGCTGGGGCTACGTATGTCTGATGTTGATTTGCGTGACCGCAGCTTGAGCGTCAACCGTTTAAAAAATGGATTTTCCACTATTCATCCCATGGTTTCACGGGAAATTCAGATTTTGCGTAAGTGGTTATCTGTACGTAAGAAATTTGAAAAATTTGGTAAAAGTGAATGGTTGTTTATTTCTCGCACCGGGGAGCCTTTGTCACGTCAGCAATTCTATAAAATTATTCGAAATACAAGCATTAAAGCCGAAATTGCGGTTTCTGCTAACCCACATATGTTACGCCATTCTTGTGGTTATGCGTTAGCGGATAATGGTGTTGATACGCGATTGATTCAAGACTATTTGGGGCACCGTAATATTCGTCATACCGTCAGATATACTGCGAGCAATGCAGGGCGTTTTGATGGTATTTGGCGAGGAAGAGGGAAGCGAAAAGGAATTGCATCTCAAGCCAATTTGCTAACCAGAATAGATTAAACAATAAAGATAAAACAAATATCATATTTTATTTAACGCTAATGTAACCTGGGTTTTATCATTTTGATATCAGAATTAGTATTCTGAATGAGGCCATGAAATAATATTAATATGATGGAGTTATCATTCCAGCAACTATATCAATAAACATGCCTGTAAAAATACCAGAAAACATTCCCGTAACAATAAATTAATTTTCGAGCTTGGTGATGAGCTAAATGATTGGCGTTCAATAATATGTTGAAAAATATTTGACAATGTTACTCCAATCCAATATTCAGGCCACGCCATATTAAAAATCTCATTTGATTGAGAGAACTTTTCTTACGCTTTATTCCTTTATATAAAAAAAAGCCCTGTTTATTTTTCTAGACAGGGCTTTTAATTTCGGTGTGCAATATTAACTTGTTAAATTTTCACACCGAAATTTTTATATTGAACGACTATATTGAACAACGCCAGAATTACGCAGCGTTAATTCCATATTGCGCACAAACAGAAGCCAGACCACCCGCGTAGCCTTGGCCTACGGCACGGAATTTCCATTCGGTGTTGTGACGATAGAGTTCGCCGAACAGCATGGCCGTTTCGGTTGATGCATCTTCTGTCAGGTCATAGCGAGCAACTTCAACTTGGGTGTCGTCGTTAACCAGACGGATGAAGGCACCGGAAACTTGGCCGAAGCTCTGGCGACGGGTTTGCGCGTCATGGATAGTGACCACGAAAACTACTTTGTCGATGTCTGCCGGGATCTGATCCAGTTTGATTTTCAGTGATTCATCATCGCCATCTCCTTCACCAGTGCGGTTGTCACCAGTGTGCATGATGGAACCGTCAGCCGATTTCAGATTGTTGTAGAAAATAAAATCAGAGTCACCGCGCACTTTGCCGTTTGCTGCCAACAGGAAAGCTGATGCGTCAAGGTCGAAATCCTGTCCGTCAGTCGCGCGGGCATCCCAGCCGAGACCGATCAGAACATTTTTCATGGTTGGCGCTTCTTTACTCAGAGAAACGTTACCGCCTTTAGAAAGAGATACACCCATTGTTATTTCCTCATTTATTACGTTTAGATACCCGTTGTCTGTTGGGTATGGGTTTAATTTACCGGATTTAGCTTGCGTTTTCTTTTTGCGGGAACAACAAGCTGGCAAGTATACCCGCTGCCAGTACCCCAATCACCACAAGCAGGCTGGTTGTCGCCGAAATCGAATAGCCGTGGTGGAATATGTGTTCAGAGGCGTTGAGGCCCAGTTTGATGGCAATAAAGAACAGCAAGGCAATGACTGCTTTTTCTAAATGTACCAGATATTTTTTCAACGCTTCGAGCACGAAATAGAGTGTACGCAGGCCCAAAATAGCGAACATCATGGCGCTGTATACAATCAAAGGCTCCCGGCTGACGGCAATAACCGCAGGTACAGAGTCAAAGGCAAACATCACATCAGACAGTTCAATCACGGCCAGACACAGCATCAATGGTGTGGCATAAAGAGCCGCTTTACCTGCACGACCTACTTTCACATCCGCGTTTTCCGGTTTAGCCAGTTCTGCATCCACTTCTTTTTGATTGAGCATAAAAGCATGCCCGCGCAGTTTCGGCCAGATTGGGAAGAAGCGCTTCACCATCCGGTATGCTATATGTTGCGAATAGTCTTCGATTTCATCATCGTCATCACCGCTTTTCAACATCATGACCGCTGTCCAGCCAACGATAACGGCAAACACGATTTCAACCCACGGCCCCAGTGCCAGCAAACTTGTCCCGATAGCAACAAAAATACCTCGGAAGACGATTGCACCGATGATCCCCCAATACAGGATCCGGTGGCGATAGCGATCTGGAACGGCGAACCAGGAGAAGATTGCCATGATGACAAACAGGTTATCGACGGAAAGGACTTTTTCCAGTGCGTAGCCTGTTACAAACAGACTGGCTGCTTCCGCGCCGTGATGTACATACAGGAAGCCGGCGAAAACAAAGGCAATCGCGATCCAGAAAATAGACCAGAGAGCGGCACTGCGCAGCGAAATCGGCTTATCATGACGATGCATAAAGAGGTCGATAAAGAGCGCACCAACCGACAGAATAATGAATACAGCAACGGTTTCCATCGGAAAACCAATGTGCGTGGATACCATGAAGTAAGCCTCTTAAATAATTATCTGCGATTACAGTTCGAAATCAGCCGGAGCAAAGCCAAGGGCTGTGCAAATTTCCCGGGCAGCATTCTTTTCGTTGTTATCAAAGTCACCATCACTCTTGGCAACTGCGATCCCTACACGTAAAGCAAGCTGCGCCGCTTCTGGCTGCTGTTTCAGTGCCATGATGAATTTCATGGCTTCACCTTTGCCAATGTCAGCATCAAATTCGTAGCTGCTCACCAGTTTGTTGAAAAATTCGATTATTTCGGTGGTATCGAATACTTTCAATTCAGGGGAGCTTTTGATGAACCCGATCATTTTTTGTTTTTCATCTGAGCTGACACCATCGCTTGCCATTGCTACATGTGCGCATACTGCAACCGTTCCTTCCATGAACTTTCTGTTTTTGAAACGGCCCACTTGGTTGCTTAGTTCTTCACGCCCTGCATTGAGCGCTGATTTGATTTTGTTTAAAAAGGACATAAGCCCCTCCGTTTAAATTTGTGATGCAAAAACTGATTGCGTAAAACGTGAACGCGTAAACCCTGTGCCAAAACAGGGATTATTTACTGGCGGATGTCCAGCTAAAGCCCCAGCCAAACGCTTCATCCATATCTTTATGCCCCTTGAAGTATTGATTGATGCGTTCCACTTTGATGGTGCCATTTTCGTTGATAAGACGGGCAACAGCACACATTCCACGATTGTTCTGGCCTTCTGTCAGACGTGTTTCAATCGGAGGTTGTTCAGGGACATGGAGGGTGACGATAGCATCGGTTTTGTCCCAGCTAGGTACCCCTTCGTAGATAAAGGCGAAAATCAAAACTTCACGGATATTTTTCCACTCAAGGCCATTGATGTGGAGCCATTCACCGTCACTGACACTGCCGGTGCGATCGTCACCCTGCAACTTTACGTAAGGCTCGTAGCGGTAATCGCCGAAGCTATTCCCCAACGCCTGTATGACGTCGCGGCTGCCATCTTGCAGACGAACAAATGCCCCGAGATCCAGATCCACGCCTTTATTGGCGCTTGAACCAAACACGTTCTGAAATAAGCCCTTGGAGGCGGAAGAGGTTTGATTCCAGTTCAAATTAACGCGGATTTCACCGAAGTTATCGCGTTTACTCAAGCTGATGATAGGCTTTTCTTTAGTCAGAGAAACCTTACTCAAATTAATGCTGCTGGGTGCCGGTTCTGGTGCGGGTGTTGAACCGGGGGCTGGCGCATCATCAAGGATGTCCATGCCAAAATGCTCTGCCAGAGGCTTAAGGCCACCGTTGAAGCCCTGTGCAATAAAGCGGAATTTCCATTCTCCATTGCGGCGATACAGTTCACCGAGGATTAAGGCCGCTTCTGAACGCCCCTGAATTTCAACATTGCCTTGCAAAATGACATTACTGTTCAGCTCAACCCGAATGGAAAGGCTACGCAGGCTGGAGATAGTCTGGTTGCCATCACAGGTTGCGGTGAATGCCACTTTCTGCACATCTTGGCTCAATGCGGGCAAGTTGACGAAAAACGAGGTATTGATATTGCCGCCAGCCAGACGAATCGTGTTGTCATCATTGACGGGTTGACCGTAGAACACCATGTCGGGATCACCCTTAACTTTCCCATCTGCATACAGGCGGAAAGCCGAGACATCAACAGCAGAGCCTGATAAAACCCGCACGGTGAGTGTCTGGTTGGAAACAGGCGCATTTCCTCCGGGTGTCAGATTCATCAGCGCACCACCGTTTCAACTATCTGCGGAAGCATTGATTCAATCGTACGGCCAAGGCAAGGAGCGCCATGTGCCGTGAAGTCCCACTGGCCTGCATTACGGCGCAGGGAAGAGATGATGATGCCAGTGTGGGCACCTTGTTCATTCAGTTGATAGCGCGCCAGCTCTTCACCGCTTTGATCGACGACACGGCAGAAAGCATTTTCAACATCATTGAAGGTTTGCCCGCGGAAACTATTAACGGTGAAAGCCAGATATTCGACATGGACAGGCAGTTTGAGCAAATTAACGCGGATAACTTCATCATCTCCATCGCCTTCACCCGTCAGGTTATCGCCGGTGTGCTGTACGGCGCCACATTTTGACTGTAATTGACCAAACCATATTATATCGATGGCATTACCTGATTTATCGAGCAGAATGCAGCTTGCATCCAAATCAATCTCATCATTGCCACCGCCGAATAAACTGGCAAGAAAACCTTTCTTTTTGGTCACGGGATCCCATCCCAGACCGAAATCTACTTTAGCCAGCGAAGCGCTCTGTTTGGCAAGCGAAACTGACTGATTTTTACTCAACGAAACCATTAATGACACCTCTATTCTGTTTGTCGGTGAATCACGGTAATTTCACATATTAAAAAATCATAATATGACAAATAGATAGCCTTGATTTGTCATATTATGATTCCCATAAACAGCATGTATTTACAGTAACTGATTGAATAGGAAAAAATCTGGCTTCATTTTTTATAATTTCTTTTCTGGTGGTAAAAGTCAAACAAATTTTGCACTAAAAAATCATAATATGATTGACATGAACTTATTATCAACTCTAGACTGCGATGAGTAATCCACCAATTTGATGATAAATGTTAAATATCACCAAGTTGATTCTTGGCAATTTAACAATTGTTTCTGCTTGGATAGCTAAATTTGTTTTATGGAAAAATGGTCACTGGTTTTATCAGGTATGCCAAATCAACTTAAATTTTCCTCAAAGGCTTCATCATGACAGCATTGAATGATACCGATGTTTCTCTAAAGCAGGCTTATCAAAGCATGGTTTATCAAAAAAAATTGAGCTGCGGAACTCTGACGGTAACGGCATCCCGCGGCAATGCATCTTTGGAAACGCTGTTTGATGTGGCTGAGCGACGCAATCCCAAAAGAGCGTTTTTGTTTGTCAGTAAAGTGCTGGGCAGGCATATTCCTGTCAGCCCAGCGACCATGCGTGCGGTTTATCAGCAACTATCCGAGCGCTTCCCGACAAATCTTTCTGGCCCTGTTTTGTACATCGGCATGGCAGAAACGGCGGTCGGGCTGGCGGCTGGCGTATTTCAGGAAACAAAAGACAAAGTGGATGCCCCGGTATTTTTGACGTCCACCCGTCATCCCGTTGACGGTGATTTATTGTGTGAATTTAAGGAAAACCACAGTCATGCAACAGATCATCTCATTTACTGGCCGGCAGAAGAGCCGTTGCGCCAACGCGTAATGGAAGCCCGCACTCTGGTGTTGATCGATGATGAAGCCACTACCGGAAATACTTTCCTCAATCTGCTGGAAGCGTTGCGCAATTCAGGGCTTAAGTATATTGAAAAGATCGTCACAGTTACATTAACCGATTGGAGTGGCGACTCAGTTGTGAAACGCAGCCCGTTACCGGTTTCGGCGGTTTCCTTGGTTGAAGGAAACTGGCGGTGGGAAGCTGATATTTCTTCCCTTGCTCCGGTGATGCCTGATGTCAATGTCACTGCACGCGGAGAGGTGAATATCATTGGCCGCCAGAATTGGGGTCGCTTGGGGTTGGATGAAATCCAATGTGATATCGGCACCGAGATCCAGGCCAAAGCGGGTGAAAAGGTGTTGGTACTCGGCTCCAGCGAGTTTGTCTGGCAGCCGTTTTTGCTCGCGGAACGACTCGAACGTGAAGGGGCATCAGTGATGTTCGGTTCAACAACCCGCTCCCCCATCTCGTGTGGTCATGCTATCCAGTCAGTGATGGCATTTACCGATAATTACGGGCTGGGTATACCGAATTTTCTCTACAATGTTGCGCATCAGAAATTTGACCGCATACTGCTCTGCCTTGAAACCCCGGGCATGTCTGTTGATCCTGCATTAATGGAGCAGCTTTCCTGTGTTTCCCCGGTTGTCGAGATCGTGGCCTATGGTTAAGCCTGTTTTTTTGACTGACTTGGATGATACGTTGTTCCAGTCACGCCGCAAAATGGAAGACATATCGGATGTATCGTCTTTTCGTGTCGGGGCGGTGGATCGGCAATTATCTCCCCATAGCTTTATGACCGCAAAACAATCCATGCTGGTTGATTGGCTGCTGGCTCATGCGGAAGTTATTCCTGTCACTGCCAGAAATACGGAACAGCTCAGCCGGGTACAGATGCCTTTCAGCTCTTGGCGCATTGCCTCGCATGGTTCGGTATTACTGACACCGGAAGGGGCGATTGATGAAGGTTGGCAATCCCACATGCTGCGGGAGCTGATGCCATTTCGGGATCAGTTGCAGGAATTGGAGTGCTTGAGCCGCCAGTTAATTACAGAGTACGGCATAAATGCTTGGGTACGTCTCGATTGTGAGTATGGGGATGTCCCCGTTTTTTTGATTATTAAACATCGCGATTGTGACAGGTCGCATGAACTCAATGCGCTGGCTGACGCTTTGATGAAAAAAATGAGCCTTCATCAAGATCCTCGCATCCAGCAAAATTTTTATATCCATAAAAACAGCAATAACCTTACCTTACTGCCAAAGTGTGTTGACAAGGGATTGGCCGCCCATCACCTTTTGCACAGGCTTCGTGCGGAAAGAGGAGTTTTTCCCGTCATTGGCTTGGGGGATAGTTTGAGTGATCACCGCTTTATGCAACTGTGCGATTGGTTCGGGATGCCCCAACAAAGCCAGTTTGCTGATACCTTAATGACCGCTTTATTTGGAGCTGTAAACAATGAATAGCTATCCGCCTTTCTCTGGCAGTTATGCCGCTGATGATGTTCAATTCTTGCTAAAGCCTGTGAAAATTGAAATGACGCCAGTGGATGTCAAGGAGCAGTTGATCCAGTCCGGTAGCCGCCATTATTCAGATATGTTGAGTCAGGAACCGGAACCTACGCCTTATCACCTTGAGCTGTTTAAAAAATCGCTTGAGCAAGGGGCGGTCAGGTTGGCGACGGAAGTCGTAATGCTTGCCAAGGCACTGGTATCACGTTTTGGCGATACGCCGATTGTGTTGGTCAGTTTGGTCAGGGCGGGGGTTCCTTTGGGAGTGATGCTGCACCAGACATTGCGGAAAATGGGCAAGCACTCTTTTCATTATGGCATCAGTATCATTCGTGACCGCGGCATTGATGAAACAGCCTTGTCATATATTGAACAGCAACATGGCACAGATGGGCTGGTATTTGTCGATGGCTGGACAGGCAAAGGGGCAATTACGGCAGAATTGTCGCGTTCCTTGGCCGGGAGAGCCGGTTATTCGGGCATTCCGCGCTTGGTGGTGCTGGCAGATCCTTGCGGCTGCTCATGGCTGGCCGCCAGTGATGATGACTGGCTGATCCCGTTTGGCATTATGGGGGCGCCGGTCTCTGGTTTGATATCTCGTTCAATCTGGCAAGAGAGCGGCCTGCATGGTTGTGTGCAATGTGATCATTTGATCGCCTATGAATGCAGCCGCTTGCTGGTGGATACGGTTGCCGATTGCCGTGATCGCTTGGCGCTGGATACCATACCGGAAGCCATCTGGCGGCCGGAAGAAAAGCATTCTTTATTGCAATTGAGCAAGACAGTCATTTCCAACCTTACCGAAAAGTATCAAATTGACAATACCAACCGAATCAAACCGGGTATTGCGGAGGCAACTCGCGCGGTATTGCGGCGTGTACCAGAGCATGTCCTTGTGCGTTCTCAGGCTGATCCCGATGTTGCACTGTTAGTCCATTTGGCTCGCCAAAAAAATGTTGTGATTACGGAAGTTGGTGATCTGATTGGTCAATATCGTGCCGTGACTATCATCAAGAAGGTAGCGTGATGAGATCGATTCCTTCCCCACATCAACTTGGTGCAACCCTGTATATGCCGGCAACCCGGCAAGACATTGCGGAGATTGTGCTGGAAAATAAAATTCCTGGGCTTCGCTCTCTGGTTATTTGTCTGGAGGATGCCGTTAATGAGCAAGATATTCCTGCTGCCATCAATAATCTCAGCCATACCCTGCAAAGATTGGCGGAAACCGGTAACTATTCTTCTTGCAACAAGCCATTGATTTTTATTCGACCACGCAACGAGATCATGGGGCGCTATTTGGCCGCCAATGTGAACCTGAATGCCATTGATGGGTTGGTTTTGCCTAAATTTACTCAGGCTTCGTTGCCTGATTGGTGGGAAGTTATTGGTTCAACACATCTTTGTATCATGCCAACATTGGAAACAGAAGATGTTTTTGACGTCCAGAAAATGAATCAGCTCGCTGACACGCTCAAAGCACATCCTTGTCACGAGCGGGTCATCGCCCTTCGTATCGGTGGCAATGACCTCATGAATGTGATGTCCCTGCGGCGTTCTCGTTCCTTCACCCTTTACGATGGGCCAATGGGGTATGTCATTAAAATGTTGGTCGTGGTCTTTGCTGCAAGAGATTTTGCCCTGACTGCTCCGGTTTGCGAACATATTGATGATTTGAATCTATTGGAAAAAGAGCTGACATTGGATATGGCCCACGGTTTAGTGGGAAAAACAGCCATACACCCAAAGCAAATTGGGTATATCCAGAGAGCGCTTATGGTGAGCGCCCGCGATTATGCCGATGCGTTGAGTATTCTCAGTGCGCAACACGCGGTGTTCAAGTCTCAGGGAGCCATGTGCGAACCTGCAACCCATCAACGTTGGGCGAAAAATATCCTTGAACGTGCTGAACATTCTGGCATTGAACCAGAAGCGGCATAAAATCGAAAGCTGATATATCCGTCACCTTCCACAGTCTGGGTATATATTCTGGCAATATAGTGAGAGCTATAAGGCTTTTAATCTGTTTTAATATTGATTTAGTTGCGATAGAAGCTATGCTGAAATTATTTTCGTAGTTAATGGTAGGGGCTATTTATTGAATGCCCCTCACTTGGTAATAAAAAAATGTTGCTCAGTCCCAAACAATTTAGAAATTTTAAATTAACTTTATTACTTTCACATGGCAAACCCGTCAGCAAGGTTAAAATCGTTCAAGAGCTAGATTGCTCGGAGCCGACGTTAACACGTGCATTGCGGGAATTAAGAGATTTATACTGCGCTGATATCCGGTTTAGTAAAATTGGAAACACTTATCAGTTGGTTGAGAAAGGAATGCTGACCAGAAAGGATGTAAAACGCATCGAAGAGCTCCTTGCCCAGCATCTCAGCCTTGGGGCAGAAGAAACCGCCAGTCATGTCTTTCTTGATAAAGAAAAGAAAAAATCCATTTCCCTCTCCTTGAGAATGTCAGTGATCAGGAAAATTGATGGCTTGTCCAACCGGCTTGAGACAACCAGAAGTGAAATCGTAGAAATGATGGTGGATAAATTTATTGATAACTTGATGCAAGAGACAATGAATAACTCATCACTTAAGCGGAAAAGCCCATAATGCCAGTCGATAGGAAATAACTGGCACTGGGGCGAAGCAGCTTGTTAGCTTGCTTAATGGCTATTACGCGTAAGTTTATCAAGGTATCCCATCACAAATGCGGACAAAACGAAGGTGAGGTGAATAATGACATACCACATCAGTTTATTGTCCGGCACATTTTTGGCGTCCATAAAAATGCGCAGCAAGTGAATAGAGGAAATGGCAACAATCGAAGCCGCAACTTTATTCTTAAGTGAAGTGGCATCCATTTTCCCCAGCCAGCTTAACTTTTCTTTATGTTCATGGATATCCAGACTTGAAACAAAGTTTTCATATCCAGAGAACATCACCATGACCAACAATCCACCGACCAAAGTCATATCAATCAGTGAAAGAAGTGTCAGGATCAGTTCGGATTCCGCAATAGAAAAAATATGCGGCAGGACATGCAGAATCTCCTGAAAGAATTTAATCGCCAGAGCGAGTAGCGTCAGCGATAGGCCGAAATACACAGGTGCTAGCAGCCAGCGAGAGGAATACATAATATTTTCTAGAAAGCGTTCCATGATGTTTTTGAGCTTATTACAAAAGGGACAATATTATAGATCAATAGTGTGACAGCTATGAAATACATATCGTTGTTGGTGTCATCAACAACGTAACTCACTCGAATTAGTAAATGCCATTACATCGAAGCATAAAAATCACGACACTATTTATTAGATAAAACATAACTTGTTTCACAATGTTTAAAATTTATAACGATAAATGTTAACAATATGTGTAATTTTGTGGTGTATTTAAATGGTAAAAGGGATGGTTTTGATTCAGCTTGCTTTTTGATGGACATTTAACAAGCAGCATTTCCCTCCAATCTGTCCTTATTACTCAATGAGCCATCGCCTTGATGGTTTCAACCCGCCTGTACATTAAAAAAACACAGAAATTTGTAAATTTGTATTGTTATAAATCAACCGTGGATGGTCATTAAGATGAAGAAACAAGACAGTATACCCCGAAGTTTTCTGGCTGCTGCTGGCCTGTCAGTCAAAACCCAACCGCGTATCCTTTGCTACGCCATAGCCTGCTGTCTGGCCGCCGCCAGTGCCGGTGCCTATGCAAAAAACGACACATTAAGGAACTATGTCGAAACAGGGCGGCTGGGTGATCCAGCCAGTTGGCGAACTCAAGAATTCCGGAATGAATGGGGACTTGGCGCGATCCGGGCTGATGAAGCCTATGCCAGAGGCTATACCGGCAAAGGGGTCAAGTTGGGCATATTTGATCAGTATGTTTATGCCAAGCACCCTGAGTTTGAGGGAAAAGATAAAGTCATTAACTTAGTGACTAAAGGGCTACGTGAATATACCGATCCCTACCTTAAAGTGGAAAAAGGCACTCCATTTACATACGGTGATGAGCCAAAGCGGCAATATGACAACACATTAGGGAATCACGGTGTTCATGTTGCGGGTATTGCTGCTGCTAACCGCGATGGCAAAGAAATGCATGGCGTGGCCTACAATGCTCAAATTATCAGCGCTGATAACGGCGATCCCGGCCCTGAAGATGGCATTATATTGGGCAATGACGGCGCTGTTTATCAGGCAGGTTGGCATGCTCTGAGAGACAGTGGCGCGCGCATCATTAATAACAGTTGGGCTATTGGTATTCCCAAGAAGCTTCATGATGAAGGAAGCGACCCAAGCGCAGCTCACTTTACCTTAGTTGAAGCCCAGAAGCAGTTTGATGAAATAAAACCGTTTTTAGGTACAAAATCCGGCGGTGCTTATCAGGGCGCAATTGATGTTGCTCGGAGTGGGATTGTGACAATTTTTGCCGCTGGCAATAGTTTTAATTTTAATAATCCGGATGCCATTGGAGGATTGGCTTGGTTTGTACCAGACATTGCCCCTAACTGGCTGACGGTCGCTAGTTTGCAACAAGATCCAAATAGCACCAATAGCGAACCTTATACCATCAGTTATTTTTCTTCCCGTTGTGGCTATACCGCCAGCTTTTGTGTCAGCGCTCCTGGTTCTAGAGTCTATAGTTCAATTATTACAGGAACAGATATAAGTGATTTGGGCGTTGGTTATGGAAATAAAAGCGGAACCTCAATGGCTGCTCCGCATGTTGCTGGTAGTGTTGCCGTATTGATGGAGCGTTTCCCGTACATGACGGGTGCCCAAGTAGCCTCTGTTCTTCGCACCACCGCGACGGATATGGGAGAAAAAGGGATTGATGAGATTTACGGCTGGGGGATGATTAACCTCGGTAAAGCGATAAACGGCCCGAGTATGTTCTACACCGCTGAAGATATTCCTGAGAAATTCCGTATTCCTGATCCTGACGGAGTCGCTTACGGCAATGGCCAATTTATTGCAGATATTCCGGGGGCTGGCGCTGTATTGGACAAGGGCAAACCGACCGAACGTGTCTGTGAGGGTATTCAGTGTGATTCGGATCTCTGGAGCAATGACATTAGTGGCCATGGCGGACTGACTAAACAAGGTCGAGGGGCGTTGAGCCTCAGCGGTGAGAATACCTATTTAGGCCCAACGTTGGTCAAACAGGGATTACTGAATATCAACGGCAGTATTTCTTCCACGGTTTCGGTAATGGAAAATGGAACTCTTGGCGGAGCGGGTATAGTCGGCGCAGTCACTGTACAGCGTGGTGGTACTGTGGCTCCGGGTGATGTCGTTGGTACGTTGAAAGTTACTGACAAAATTATTTTTGAACCAGGTTCTCATTATGCAGTTGAAATCGCTGCTGATGGGCGCGGTGACAATATTCAAGTTGAAAAAAGTGCACAACTGGATGGTGCAACAGTTTCCGTTTCTCTTGAAAATACCGGAAACTTACTTGCCTACAATAAAGTGGATGGCTTCCAGCATCATCCATACCGTATTCTGAATGCACAGAAAGGTATAAATGGGTATTTTGAGCCGCAGACCCGCTCTAATTCCCCCTTTGTCGATACGGCATTGTCTTACCAGCCAAACGAAGTAAACCTCCATGTTGAACGTAATGACATCGCTTTCGTGGATGTTGCCAAGACACAAAATGAACGTGAATTAGCTACTGTTGCTGATTCACTTGGTTTCGGCAATTCAGTTTATGAAAGTATTTTGGCCAGTAATTCTGCGGAACAGGCACGTAATGCATACCGCCAGCTTAATGGACAAATCCACGCTGACGTAGCGTCTTTATTAGTCAATAACAGTCGTTATTTGCGTGACACGCTAAATTCTCGTTTAAGTCAGGCCGAAGGCCGTTCATTGTCATCTGATATCCACGGCGATAATAACGGCGCATGGGTTCGCCTGCTCAGCGCTTGGGAGCACGCTTCTGGTACAGAAAATGCGAGTGGCTATCAGGCTAACAACTACGGTGTATTCCTTGGCATAGACACACTTATTGATGATTACAGCCGCCTTGGCGTTGCGACAGGTTACACCCGTACTTCCCTTAACGGTGGCAATCGCTCTAACGCTGACAGCAATAACTACCATCTTGCCCTTTATGGTGATCGTCAGTTTGGTGACTTTGCTTTACGTACCAACGGGGGATTCACTTGGCATCAGATTGATACCAAGCGCTTGATCAAGTACGGCAACCAGTATGACAATGAAAGTGCGAATTATGACGGGAGAACAGCACAAATATCTGCGGAGCTTGCTTATCACTTGCCGGCTGGTGCTGTGAATTTGGAGCCATTTGTCAATTTCGCCTATGTTAATTTCCAAAATGAAGGCATTAATGAGAATGGTGCAGCGGCCGCACTTCACGGCAACCGTCAACATACTGAAGCGACACTCTCCACATTAGGATTGCGTGCTAACCACAATTGGCAAACCTCATCGGGCTCTTCGATTGCTCTGAATGGCGAATTAGGTTGGCAGCACCAATACGGTGATCGTGAACGAGCAACAGGCCTGTCATTCCGTGGCAGCAACACAACATTTGTCACCCGCAGCGTGCCTATTTCCCGTGACGGAGTGGTGTTGAAAGCCAATGCAGAGGTGAAAGCCAATGACAATGTTTCGGTCACGTTTGGTTATAGTGGTGTGCTGTCCAGCAGTCATCAAGATAATAGTATAAATGCTGGGCTTAGATGGACATTCTGATCGTTAGCGGTTTAATTCTTTGAGAAAACATGCGGAGCCAGTGTTATTTTTGGCTCCGTAATCATGGGATGTATTTTTAAATTTATTAATAGAATCACCTCTCGTTTAATTTATCTTTAATTAGGCGCCAACATGAGTAGCGGATTAAGTAAGGAAACATTCCGGATATGTGACTCACTAAGACCAGCCATTTTAAACCAACATTTACTGTCAATTAGCCATTGCCCAATATCCGGCTGTACTGGCTGACCAAGATCAGAACTATAAACAACATTATTTACTTCTGATAATACTTCAAAAAAATCGTCAGTTGTTTGATAACCGAGATAAACGGTCAATGCCGTTTGCTCTACATAAAGCCAGTCATACTCTCCCAGCGCCTTAAGATCTTTTGCCTTTAGCCCTGTTATTGGGCTGGCGGGCTGGTTAAGCATAAACCTACAGCCACCTGCTGCAGTAATTGCATCAATAAGTTGCATAACTTCGTAATAGGATGCATGGCCAGATGACAATACAATATTGTATTTTTGCGCAAAACTTATTAATTCATGGACCTCCTTTCGCACCTGTCCATTACTATCGACCACAGATGAAAATTGTTGGGAAAATGATTGTGCGGCAGTATTTGCCCAGCTCCGTTTCATTACACTTTCATGATTTGTTGGAACAATCGTGGGCAAATGAACTAATAATCTAGGGGTTTCATCAAACTGGTATTGACTAAGTGCCTGAATGACTGAGTTGGTTGTCATTCCTCCGGCTGCAGCATTCAATACTACCGAACCAAAGACAGGGAGCCTTTCTTCTTGAGCCAATGACGATAAAGCGGCAACACTACCCAAATGATTTTTGAGTACAACTCCACCATTGTACCGTGCATACTCTCTTCCTGCTTCGAGTACATTATATCTACGAACATAGCTATCAGGGCGGGCATGATAATGAAGATCCAGAAAGTTAAATCTCTTTTCCCAGTACCCTATAAATTTTTGATTCATGAGTTATGTTCCCATGGTACGGCATACCCTAATTTTTCTCGGGCGGAAACTAAATCTTCTCCGTTGGTTATTGCTTCAATAATGGCTTGTTCAGTTTTTTCAACATTTTCCGCACGTTCAATAACCGTCAGTAAATGTTGCAGTGGAATGACTAGCACACCATTATCATCGGCAAAAATCCAATCTCCGGGGCATACATTTACATCGCCAATTCTCAGCGCACATTGAGTTTCTACAACCTTGGCTCTATTTTTTCCAGATACCATATAAATCCCGGTTGTAAATAAGGGATATGACAACCTGCGGATTTCCGATACATCTCGAGCTGATCCATAAATCACAGAACCTTCAATTCCTTTTTGTATGGCCTTATAGGTCAAAATATTACCCCAACTGGTACAATCAGTACGTCCTTGGTTATCAACCACTACTATGTGTCCAGAGGGGACTTCATCAATATAATTCCCGGCATTAAGAAACTTTCCTTGTTCTGGAATGATAGGTTCATAACGTACAGTAAAAGCCGGCCCCGTTATTTTCATTCCGGAATTGCGTGGTATTATCCCAGACAATCCTGCGGGAATATTCAAACTATCCATTGCATCTGATATAGCTGCGCTGTCGAGTTTAATTAGCTGTTGTTTGATTTGTTCAATTTCTGCGAGTTGCATTAGATTGTCTCCTTAAGATACATAGTCATATATGGATCGTCGTATGGAAATTTCATTTTCTTATACTATTCACTAAGAAATAGAGTGTATTTCTGACAACATTAGTTGTATCTGTGAAGCGGAATTCGGTAATGCGATTATTTTACTGCCATCGATATTTAAGCTAAAACCAGGAATTGTTCCTGCAATATTAGGTATAATTTCTGCATTGGCCGGAAACATTGCTTGAAGTTGATTTGAAGAGTCGCAATATATTCCTAATTTTTTCAATTTTTGCTGTATTTCCATCCATATATCGTTACGTATTTCTAAAGGTTGGCCTGCTATTCTAGCTATAGCTTTACGGGTTTTATCACCTGAGGTAGCACTGGGTCCACCGCACACAACGATGAGGGAATCCTGCCCCAATCGATGAATTATTGATGTGGCAATTTGATGAATATCATCAGTGCAAACTTGTTGCTGCTTTACTTTATATCCTTTTTTTAGGAGATGGAGATTAATATTCTGAAGATTAGTATTAATATATTGGCCGCTCAGCAGTTCATCACCCACCATAATAATTGATGCTGATTTGTTGGCATATTTTCCGTTTAAAGTATCAATAATAGCTTGTGCCATTTGTTGGGTTGTCGCTTCCCCGCCCAAATCATAAGTTACGGTTTTCCCCGTTCGTATTACATTGTCTACCGCGTAATTAATTCTCATGGCTTCATCAATAAAACCAAGATATTCCAATAACAATGCTATTGTATAAAACATTGCCGCCGGGTTAGCTTTATTTTTACCAGCCATATTGGGTGCACTACCATGGACAGGCTCAAAATATGCAATATCACCACCAATATTAGCGCTGGGGGCTAAACCAAGTCCGCCCATGACACCAGCAGCCAGATCGGACAAAATATCTCCGAACATATTTTCTGCAACAATAACACCAAACTCATGTGGTTTTTTTACTAACCACAATGCGACTGCGTCGACATTGTGAATATCTGCGTTTATCGCTGGATAGCGTGCCGCAACGGTGTCAAAAATAACTTTTGCAAAATGGCCACTCTCCCGCATCACATTTGGCTTATCAGCAAAAGTTACACGCGTATAATTATTTTTCTTTGCATATTCAAAGGCAGTCGTAAACAAACGCTCCAAACCAAAGCGAGTTTGTAAGCGTACAGACCATGCCGCTTCTTCAGGACCATATTTGTCTATATTAGGATGTGTTAACCAATCAGCGACAGTAGAAGAAATGCCTTTAAAATCGAATCCGGCATATAACCCTTCTGTATTTTCTCTAATAACACAGCAACGAAAAGGTTTACGTTCTCCTTCTATATAACGTATAGGTCGAATATTTGCGTATAAACTCAAACGTTGACGCAATTGAATGACAGGTGATATATAATTTCCCGCTTTTTCACGAAGATGCAATGGCAGTGCCTGTAGTGCTGCCTCTTTGCCTTTGCTGGTAATGGCACCGAGTAATACAGCATCAACTGAAGATATTTGCTCCCAAGTGCTTTCAGGTACAGGATTGCCTTCTTTTTCCCAACAAGTCCAACCGATATCGCCAATTGTCAATGTCACAGGGAGATCTAATGCTTTAAATACAGGAAGTGCAGCTTCACATACTTCTTGACCAATACCATCTCCTGGTAAAACAAGAATTTTTTTGTTCATAATGTTTTGAGCCAATCGTTAATTACATCATTAATAAATTTAGGCTGGTCATCCCAAGGTCGCATTCCTGCTTTATCAATGACAGCAAAACAATGTTCGAGGTTAGAACTGACAACTTGATTGCATACAGTTGCTAATTGTGAACTTCTACCAACTATACTCAAAAATTTCCCTTTATAATTATGCAATACTGTTCTTGCATCGAATTTCAGTAATAACGAGAACCCTATTATCAAACGCGTTTGTGCAATATCTCTGAAATGGTTTGGTATAGTGGATGCTGGAGGAAATGGTGTTCCTCCTTCAGGAATAACAAAATCATGCAATAATGAAATAGCTTCATCCAACTGATTTTCTTTCAGTAACGTCATTAATTGTGTTAATTTACCGAAAAGCGGCATATCTATATATCCTGGTCCGCTGATTGAAATGACCCCTGTAAGCATTTTTAAGCGAGGTGCAAGTAATTGTACTGCTGTGCCTGCCATAGCAAATCCAATAAGAAGATAAGGTCTATAAAAACGTTGATTTAATTCTTGCTCAACAGTTTTAATAAAAAAATCAGAATCAATTAAATCAGGATTAGCATGGTTAATTAAAGATAATGTATCAATTATAGTTACACGATACCCATTTTTTTCTAATAATAATGTCAATGGTGTGCAGAAATTCCCTTGATCCCATAACGGCATAATTGGAGAAAAAATTACTGTCTCAGGTCGCAAACATCCAGCATCATCATACTGTGTCATGAAGTTGTTTCCTTTAAGGATCCTATAAGTTGAAATGCATAATTAATTCCATCGCGTAATCCTTCTTCTAGCGTTACTTTATTTTCTACATTCAAATTATACAATCCCATGATTACATCAATAAGTTCACGTTTAGATTCAGAAAAATGTTGGTATGATTGCAGTTCATTAAGTTGATGAAATATGTGTTTAAGATCGTATTGCTTAGTATGTTGACTCAGGTTGAGAAATGATAACCAGCTTTCCAAATTGAGATTGCCAGCACCTTTTCCCATGCCCGATAGAGAACTATCAATAAAAGTCACCCCAGATTTCATAGCTTCAATGCTATTCGCTGTAGCAAGCCCTAAATTGTCATGAGAATGAAAACCCAATTTCAATTGGGTGGCTGTTTTCAATTTATAAAAATATTGTGAAACTTGCTCTGGAAATAGGCTGCCATTTGAATCAGCTAAGTAAATGATATCAGCACCAGAGTGTTCACATTGTTTGGTGATCTCAATAATTTTATTGATAGAGAGCTGGCTTACTCGAGTAAAATTGATACTTACTGTTATGCCAATAGCTTTTGCTGCTTCACATAATGCCAAACATGCCTGTGGATTGTCAGTTTTGATACATAATCTGAGCAAACTAACACCGCTCGCTTTCATTGCATGGATATCACTGACATTAATATTGTGTGGGTGAGCAATAACAGCTAATTTTGCCTCAGGTACCATTTGGTGAATACCAGCAATGTAGCTATCTGGTGATAGGCCTGTTAAGCCAATATTTGGCACAGAACTAAAAGAACCATTGCGATAACCAATTTCAAACCACTCCACTCCTCCATTTCTCAATGCATCAATATGATTGATGGCGTATTCTATTGTAAAATTAAAATTATTTAGATATCCACCATCACGTAGTGTTACGTCTATATTGTTAATCATTTTATATCTCCTTAATTTAAATTATAATTTCTATGGCCAATTAAATAAATTGAGCTACCGATAAGAGCAACAATAGTAATAATAATTGCTGATTTTATGGGGTCGTGGTGAGACATATAACCTATAAGCAGTGACGCTAGTCCCCCACTCCCTAATTGCAATGTTCCCATTACGCCAGAAGCGGTTCCTGCAGCTTGTGTGCTGGCAGAAATTGCTGATGCCGTGCCAAGTGGTAATAAAAAACCATTGCCAAAAGTCAATATTGATATTGTTATTACAGATGTTAATAATGGGTAGGGACTTAAAATCATTTGTATTGTAAAAGCAACACTTCCAATGCTAAAGAACATATAACCATGAGAAATAGTTTTACGTAAACTTTGTTGCCGATTTAATTTCTTAGCAACCAAGTTCCCCAATACATAACTCAATGAGAGTGTTATGTAAGTGTAGCCAATATATTTCTCAGATAACCCCATGGTTTTAAGAATGAAGGGGGATTCTATCAAATAAGAAAAATACGCAGCATAAGCAAAGCAAGGTATAGCGGAATAGTAAAGAAACTCTTTATTCAACAATACCTGATAAATATTGTTAAATATATTTTTAATATTCAGTTTTTGACGTTTTTCTATCGGCAGTGATTCTTTTAGCACCAGCAAACATAATATCAGAGTAACTATTATGAATATAACAAGAAATAAGAAACACGCTTTCCAGCCATAATATTCGTTTAGTATTCCACCGATCATAGGTGCAATTGCAGGTGACATGCCGACAAAAGGAAAAATAATCAGATACACGTTGGCAGCTTCTTCTTTCTCCATTAAGTCATTAATAATAGCACGGCTTAAGGTAATTCCAGCACAAGCCCCTATTCCTTGGAATAGACGCAATAATAATAATTCATTGATATGTGTACTATAGAAAACACAGGCAGTTGAAATCAGCCATATGATCATGCCAATAATCAGGGTGTTTTTTCTTCCCAAGCAATCGCTTAATGGTCCGTAAATAAGCTGGGAAATAGCTATGGAAAATAAAAATATAGCGATTGAACTTTGTACGTTAGATTCACTAACATTATAATAATTCCCCATTTTATCCAAAGCGGGAAGGAATATATCTGATGAAATTAACCCTCCCATAGAAAGAAAAGCCATTAGCACAATAAATAATATAGAGTGAAATTTATTTTTCATAGTAAGTTAATCAATTGATATGGAAGTCATGAATATTATGAGTAAACATAAATTAAAAACATAAATATTTGTTCAACGGAAATGAAAAGTACAATAAAATATAATAATATTATATGGTTTTATTTAACTGATGTTATGATGATAATGTTTTTTATTTTATGGTTTTATTCTTCTGTTATGAAAAATAATTACAACTGTAACAAAGAGATTTAATGAATTAAAACGATGGTAAGCTAATATGGTAAAGGCTAAAGGCGATTTCTATAAATACTTAAATAAAGAGGAATGAAACTGATTTTTAAAATATTCGTATGGGTATGCACACGGGTCAAAGTGTAAAATTAATTGTTAACCCGAATATGTTTCTTGTTCATAGAATCTTATAGATTTCCTGCCCTGAAAAAACAGGTGATTAGAAAAATATATTCCCTTATTTTTGGCTTAGACTCGTTGGAAAGCTATCACTGATTCATCAGGTATAGAATATCAAAATGTCAGCCGAGATTCTGAGTGACACACTCGCCGTAATTGGCCAAATCGTTATAATCACAAAGCAAGTTTATGTCTTAAAGTTGTTTTGAGGGCTTTGATGGGGATAAGCGGGCGGTTTTAGCTAACTAACTCGCCCGTTTATCATAAAAGGGATTAGGAGAACCGTTTTTTCGTTCTATTCTATTTTTCTGTACTTATGTTTTTAGTGTCTAGCGGTTGGCTTTGATTTGATTTTTTCTTACAAAGGATGAGTGTTAGCCTCATTGTTATGGGGAGCGCTATTTTCAACATAATGAAGGCAGTGGGCTATGCGATTAATAACTGTTTAGGCCACATTCTTAGCCATGTTTCCGTTGGGTCAACTGCAACTAGGAGCATTATTGCTGATATAGAGGCTGCCATTATTCCTGTCATGATAATTTGTGAGATTAGGAGGGTGCGCTTATCCATTTGTATTCCAATGTTATGTGGATAGCGCCAACGTTTGACAGCAGGCACCATCCATCGTATTGATGTAGGTGCCGTGGGTTCTGAATTTCGTATCAGACTTTATCTCATTATGAATGAGGGTTGGAATAATCTAACCAACCAATATCTTTGATTATCAAGGCATAAAATGCCTAATACCCCAACGTCATACGAATATTTACCAACTGAAAAAACCGAGTTTAAATCTACGTGATACTGAACATCACCACCCTTAAAAAATCAGGTTATTGTAGATTTCGGAGATCTTCTTGTATGAGCTCTAAGCGATGAAGGGCATCACCTGTTAAAGATCTCAATGGGAAAGGCAGACAAGGAGATTCAACATAATTAAATAATTCTGCTATTGTCGCCATTACCCGCAAACTACCATATGCCCGGAAGAGCTGCCATAGTGGTTCCAATGCCCTGGAAAGCATTTCAGCCCGTTTTATGTCTCCACTTTGCACGGCATTAACGATATCCAGTGCAGTTCTTGGAAAAAGCCCTCCAATGATTGAATACCATGCATTGCATCCGGCAGATAACCCAGTCGTTGCCCGCCAATCACCGCCAATACCGACTGAAATACTTTCAGGAATTTGTTGGCGAAGAAAGGAAATTCGCTCTTTTGCAGTAGGAATATCCTCTGGAAGGCGGGTAAGTTTTATCGAACCGACAGTCGGCAATTTGGCAACTTCTATTAGTAATTCATCGCTAAATTCAAACCCAGTTGTTGCAGGATTATCATATATACATAGTGGTACAGAGAGATATTTGCTGACATTCTCATAGAGTGCATAAACTTCTTCAGCGGTTGGCGTTTGATAAGACACGGGGGCCAACATGACTGCACTGACTCCGGCATTCTGGGCATCTTCTGTCACCTTCAACACATCTTCATAACGAATGGCTCCAATGCCGACCATAACCGGAATTCCATTTGCATTCTCAGTCGCAAGCTTTGCGGCCCGCGCCCGTTGTTCTATTGTCAGATAGGCATAACTGCCTGTAGATCCCAGCGCACCGATAGAATTTACCCCAGCCGCAGCAAGATTCCCTATCAAAGAAATGAAAGCTTTTTCGTCAATTTCCCCTTGAAGCATAGGAGTCAGCGGAAAAGCTGAAAGACCTTCAAACATACTCGATTTCATCTGTTTATTTATCCTCTCGTTGACCAGATATACCTACAGGGAGTTCCTGTGGCTTATAACCAGTCGATGTAAGCTGACATAATCGATCTCGAAGTTTTTTGCGTTTCATAAGAGGGGGAGGTTAAGAAAAAATGTTTCAACGTTATCATCGCGAAACCACACATCCACCGCTCATCAGATTAGCAGGTTTCTGAGGTGCCCGGAATTCTTATACCAACCAAAACCCATTAATGTCGTAGTTCAAATCGGCAGTAAAGCCAGTCCGGTTGCGCTCTGGAAGTTTGCCGCCCAGCGGCGTCACTTGGTAATCGCTACGCCGTTACGCAAGTGACGCCACGCAGTTTTCGGGACGTTTGTTATTCGTGGATAAGCATGTTGGTGAATGTTGTACCAGCTAAAACGGTATCGGCCAGAACGTGTCAGATACCATTCTGCGGGGAGTGTGTGATAAGCCGGTGCATAAGACCGGTAAACCTTCATCGCCGGACGGTGGGTTATGTGTCCGGCAATATCTGCTTCCAAAAGTGCGCAGATGTACCACAATTCTTGCTCTCCCTTTCAGGCTACGAGAGTTTTTGCTCGCCACCCGAAGGCGATCTTTGCAGGCGATAAGATCGTTGTAGTCACACGATAATGTATTATCGTTTGGATTAAACAAGTTCAAATTTTTTTTTGTCGCGGTCAGGAAATAGAGGGCACTTCTTTAGTTTCTTCCCATTGTTTTTTGCATTCAGTCGGTAAAATTCCACCATTATAGTTGTGGGACAGGAAAGTGCCCTCTGTCTGTTGACCACTATAGTGTAGTATGTGGTGCATGTTTAAACACCAGTTTCCATCCTAACAGTTTGATTGAAATTTTTAGCCAGAAATCTCATCATTTCCCCTAAAATCTCGTCTGATTTTTCAATAATGGGTATATGAGCAGCATCCCGTAATACTACTAGCTTTCCACCACGAGCAGTTGCCATTTCTTGTGCGGCTGTGGGTGTAGCGACAATATCATTTTCGCCGACTAATACTAGTACTGGAGTTTTCTTATTCTTTGGTTGCCCCGGTGTAATTTGTGATAATGCTTCGGCACATTTCGCATAACCTTTTGCTGAGGTACGGCATAACATCTGTTTCATTACCTTACATCGACTAATTTCTTTTCAGCGAAAAAACAATAATCAAGCCATGGCTATTTTGAGCTCCCTATTACTGGGAAATAATCTATCACTATAGACACAGATATAAATTGACCTACCGTAGAGAGAAATAACACTATTAATAAAAAGGGAGCTATAGCTGAATATCCAAACTTAATTATTACATATGGCTAATCATTCAGTTGTCACGAATGGGAATAGCAGCTTTTTTGGGTGTACTACGGTAACGCAAATACAGGTTATTGAGGATTAGTGCAGAACCCGTGATGCAAGCCCCGGCGATTTCAGGAGCACTTGGCTTTATTCCGGTCATCGCTGAAATAGAGAAAGCGGTGATTGGTACGATATCCATGAATAATACACCGTTAAGTGGCGTTAGGATTTTATTACCAATATTCCAGCACAGGATCCCAATGAAGCCTGCAATGAAAGCTGTGTAGAATACATGTGGAATAACAAACACGAACTCACTGATTGCTGGTACAGGGACAATACCACAGGCATACAGTATACCGTTCAGTACTACTATACTTATCACCCCCAGATAAGTCGTCAACGCAGTATATTTTAACGGTGACCAGGTAGGAAAAAATGAAGCTCCCACAGTGTAAATAACCCAACACAGTGCGCCGAGAATGATAAGTCCATTTGCGGAATAGCTGGAGGGAAAATCAAAAAGATTACTATAGTGACCTTTAGTAATCACAGTCATTACACCAAAAAAGGACATCAGGATTAACCCAATAGAGATAGCTGGAGGTGCACCTTGCGTAATACCCAGTTCACAAGAATGCTAAGCATTGGCATAGTTGCCATCATTATGGAGGCCGTTAATGCGCCACATTGCCAGCTCTACCGCGATTTTGGTCAGCAAGCGCCCGCAATAAGCCGATAAGCGGTTCAAAAAATCAGGTGAGGCTTCATGAGGCAGTGTAGGGTGATGACGTGATTTTGTGGTGGTGAGTGCTCCGGCCATATCGTTAGCCGGGTTGGATGTCAGAATATCGTTCTGGGTGGCATAGCGCATGATAGCGGTAACACGTTGTTGTAATCGCTGGGCGATGTTGTGTTTACCCGCATCATCAATGGCCT
>NZ_FORG01000027.1 GCF_900113945.1 Xenorhabdus mauleonii | reverse complement strand
CCCACCTGACCCCATGCCGAACTCAGCAGTGAAACGCCGTAGCGCCGATGGTAGTGTGGGGTCTCCCCATGTGAGAGTAGGACACTGCCAGACATCACAATTCTTCAGTTACCTTCGACAGTCAGGGCAACTGAAAGGCAGGAAAGCCGTTTATACACTGCCAGACATTAATTTAAAAGCCGATTGCCGGCATAAAAGGCAGTCAAGGCAAACGAAATTCGGTGGTGCGGTAGTTCAGTTGGTTAGAATACCGGCCTGTCACGCCGGGGGTCGCGGGTTCGAGTCCCGTCCGCACCGCCACCTTATTTCAACAAAAAGCCCTGAGAGAAATCTCAGGGCTTTTTGTTTTTTTAAATTGTTATTTAAAGTTTTTTTATTTAAAACCCTCTACTGAACACCTTAGAACAAACAACTGTTAATTGCTAACTGTACGTTAATGGCCTTTTTACTCCCTTTTCTGATAAGCCCCGTGAGCGGAGATCACGTCATATTGGCAAGATTGGTTCAAAAATCAATTCACAACCAGCTTTGTTCTTTGTTACCAGATAATGTTTAAAGGAGTGCTCAGAGGCGTCTGATTTATTCTTAAAGGCATATAATCATGAGCTATCTACAAAACAGATTGGCAATTTCTTTTATTATCAAATTGCAATAACCCATGGAATAGTGATGACTGAGCATGGCTGTTTGCATTTCCCTCTTTCTTTATACGTGCATTAACTTGCCGCTCTTTTTCTTGTTATTCTCCTTTATCTAAAATGCGAAGCTACTGTCATTATTTTTATAACAATGACTAAAGAAATTTACAGTCCAGAAATAAAATCCGTGGCTATAGTAAGGTGATGGATTTATTCGTAAGAGAGAGGTACAACCTCGGGTTGATTTTCTAATGCTAATCACTTGTTGCGATTGGTTTATAAATGAAAAAATCCAGCGTTTGTATATCATGTGCTTTCTAAAATAGTGTTGGATCACTTAGATCTGAATAAATGAAAGAAATGAAGTATTTTTTTGGATTGAATTGGCTCCGGAGTTTTGACTATAAATCCAATTTATCCAACCTTTAAATCTAGATATATAATTAATAATAATTTATTAAGATAAATAATAAAAATGAAAATATAAGATATACCTGTACACGTAAAAATAGTAAATATTATTCTTCCTCTAGATGATGTTATTGATTATTTTTATTGGATCTATTATTTGAAATATATTTCATTTATTGAGTTAAGATAATAGTTTTAAATTGAAATTTATTTTTTGATGAAAAAAAACATGATGTTAAAGCTCATTTTCATAGCCTGAATTAATTTCTATTTTAATAAAATGTCATTTAATTTTTTTGAAATAACATTTTTTAGCAATGATAGTATAAGTACTGTATTTAAAAAACTGAATTAAACACATCAATTACATTGCCTATGGTTTCTTGTAACTCATTGAATTCTTAATTGAAAAACATATTAAAGTAGAACAGGGATATATATGCTAGTATTATTTAATTCCTTCTTTTATAGCCGCATTTGAGTTCTGGCTGTTAGCGAAATTTTTAAGGGGAATAAATGAAAAATTCAGAAATTTTTTATAATCGCTAAAATGAAGAATACAGCAATCAATTAAATGTTTGGCAAAAATGATAGCTAATGAATTGTTCTATTAGCTTTTTCGTAACTAAGAAAAAGAGATTATTCTTGTTTCATTTTTTTAGTCAAGAGCGGTTATATTGTTGAATTTTTATTATGCCAATCTGTTATTTTTATTGTCATAAGTTATGGGAACATTTCATGTCAGCGGTATACTATCTTATAACAACTTGGTTTTTTTGTGCTCAATAGATTGAAATCAATAACGGGTATGTCATATTAGGTAGAATTGAATGAGGGAAAACGTATGGCGGAGGTAAGATTGGCAATAAGAAGCTATGCGAAAAAATTGTACGAAAGAAAACTTGTAAATACGAAGAGAGCAAAGAAGAACTATGCCATGCGGTATGTTGCAGGCCAACCCGTAGAGCGAGTTTTCCCTACTTCCAGGCAACTACTAGAGCAGTCAGCATTGCCGCGTGGAGAGCCGATTTTTGCCAGTAATAATGAATTTTCTATCGCTATTTGGAACATATACAAACAACAGCGTCCATTATGGCAAAATGTTTTGACTTCCTTAATTGGAAAGAGCGACCTTGTTTTACTGCAAGAAGCGCAAACCACTCCTGAACTATTAAAATTTATAACAAACAGCGGGTTAACTGCAGATCAAGTACCAGCATTTGCTCTTCCTCAGCATCCATCGGGCGTAATGACATTGGCCTCCTCTTCACCCGTTTATTGTTGCCCACTCCGTGAAAAGGAGCCGATACTCAGGTTATCCAAATCATCGTTAATCACGATTTACTCATTACCGGATGAGCGTCAATTAATGGTAATCAATGTGCATGCCGTTAACTTTAGTCTTGGTGTTGATGTTTACAGCCGGCAATTAGATAACATCGGTACTCATATAAGATTGCACGACGGTCCTGTGATTTTTGCCGGGGATTTTAATGCATGGAGTCGTCAGAGACTAAAAGTGCTGGAACGTTTTGTATATCGCATGCAACTAAAAGAAGTCCACTTCAATGATGACTACCGGACGATTGTTTTTGGTAAGCCTTTGGATTTTGTTTTTTATCGGGGGATAACCGTATCACATGCCACGGTTTTAATGACTGGCGCTTCTGATCATAATCCGTTGATTGTCAGGTTTTCTTTATAAGAGTAGAAATAAAAAAATGTAGAGAGAAAATTATTCAGTTGAGGATAAAGATTCGCCGGTCAAACACCGGCGAATTTTCAAACATTATTGGCTAAAGCTATCTATGGGCGATAACTTTTTTTATGCCATAAGCCAGAGTGAGAACAAGAACCCAGCCGATTCCCACATACAGAGCATCTCTCGTTTGTTCAAAATAGCCCAACAGCACAATGATGCTGGCCATAAAGGCAATTGTAATAGCAGGAGCAATTGGCCACATTGGAATTGGGAACTTCAGCGTCTTGACTTCTTCAGCGCTCATTTGGCGGCGCATAGCAACATGTGATATCAAGATCATCAACCATACCCAGACAGTCGCAAATGTAGCCACAGATGCAATGATGATAAAAATCTTATTAGGCATCAGGTAATTAAAAACTGCACCGAGTAACAGAACACACATCATGACCAGAACAGTCATCCAGGGCACACCATTGCTGGTGAGCTTTCTGAATGATTTTGGCGCTTGTCCTTCTTGAGCCATACCGTACATCATCCTTCCGGCGCCAAAAATATCACTGTTGATAGCGGAAATGGCGGCGGTAATCACGACAATGTTCAAGATATTTGCGGCTGAATTAATGCCCAGATTAGAGAAAATTTGTACAAATGGGCTTCCGTCCTGACCTATCTGATTCCATGGATAGATACACATTAAAATGCACAGTGTCAGGACATAAAAGATTAAGATACGAAATGGGACGGCATTGATCGCTTTCGGTATCGTTTTTTCTGGGTTTTTCGCTTCACTGGCCGTGATACCAATCACTTCTATACCACCGAATGCGAACATAACAATCGCGAGTGACGCTATGATTCCACTGACGCCGTTTGGCATAAAGCCGCCATGTTCCCATAAATTGGACAGGCCGGTAACGTGTTCAGTTGCTTGCCCAAAACCATAAAACATAATGGCAAGCCCGCCAACAATCATGGCGATAATGGCGCTCACTTTAACAATGGAAAGCCAGAACTCCATTTCACCGAAAAATTTCACATGACAAAGATTTAAGGCGCCGATAAGGCATACAATACTCAGAACCCAAATCCACTGTTCGACACCCGGGAACCAAAGTTTCATATACATGCCGAATGCAGTAATATCAGCCAAGCAAACAAATAGCATTTCAAGCACGTAGATCCAACCGGTCAGGAACCCGGCCAAAGGCCCCAGATAATGACTGGCATATTGGGAGAAAGAACCGGAAACTGGATGGTGAACGGCCATTTCGCCAAGTGCTCTCATTACAATAAATACGGCAGCACCGCCGATTAAATAGGCCAACAATACCGCGGGACCAGCTTGTTGAATTGCTGCTGCTGAACCATAAAATAGCCCCGTGCCTATTGCAGAGCCTAAAGCCATAAAGCGAATATGCCGTACGCTCAGGCCCTGTTTAAGCTGATTTTCATTATTTCGCATTCGTTATTCCCATCTATCCTTTCATGCCAGAGAGTATTTCGGGCATACAATGCTCCGTCTGGCGCGAGGTGCCAGAAAAAGCAACCCCGTACCATACCACAAAGAAGGATGTTCACGGGATAGATATCTGTAATAATACGGGCAGTTTAGTAAAACCAGAGTTTTTTTATGATTTACCCAATAAATGAAATCTTTCAAACTTTACAGGGAGAAGGAGTGTTTACCGGTGTTCCTTCGGTTTTCATTCGCTTACAAGGATGTCCGGTAGGTTGCAGTTGGTGCGATACCAAGCATACGTGGGAAAAAGAGCCTGATAAACAGCAGCCGATGGAAAATATCATCCTGAAGACACAGGATAGTGATATATGGGGAGTGGCTACCGCAAAGCAACTGCTTAATCTATTCGCTCAACAGGGCTACAGTGCGCGTCATGTTGTGATTACAGGCGGTGAACCGTGCTTGTATGATTTGCGCCCTTTAACTGAACTATTTGAAAATGAAGGTTATGGTTGCCAAATAGAGACAAGTGGGACACATACTATTTTGTGTTCTGACAAAACATGGGTAACTGTTTCGCCAAAAGTGAAAATGCGTGGTGGATATAAGGTCTTGCCTGAAGCCATGAAACGGGCCGATGAAATCAAACATCCGGTGGGAAGGGCGCGCGATATTGAAGCATTGGATGAATTACTAACGATGCTTGATGGAAACCCGACTCCAATCGTTGCCTTACAACCGATTAGCCAGAAAGAAGAAGCTACCCGCTTGTGCATCGAAACGTGCATTGCCCGCAATTGGCGTTTTTCGATGCAGACTCATAAATACTTAAATATCGCTTAAAGTTCATTCAGCACCAAGTTTTGGTGCTGAACCTTTATTTACCACGATAGACACAACCCGCATTACATGTTTCTTTGACCATGACGGAACTCAGTTGAGGCAATACCGGTTTTAATTCTTCCCAAATCCACTTTGCCAGAACTTCGCTGGTTGGGTTTTCCAATCCTGGAATTTCATTGAGATAGTGGTGATCAAGCTGCTCCCAAATAGGTTTGAACGCGACTTTTACGTCGGAAAAATCCATGATCCATCCTGTGAGGGGATCAACCTCACCGGTAATTTCCAGGCGAACCATAAACGAATGCCCATGCAAGCGGCCACATTTATGCCCTTCGGGGACATGTGGTAAGCGATGTGCGGCTTCAAATTGGAAGTCTTTAAAGATAGTTGTACTCATGGTGCTTTTCTCTGATTTCAAAAAGTCGGCTATTCTACCTGAACTTTGTGTGCTTAACGTGATTTTTCTGGAGGAAGAGTGTGCAATATTTAACATCTTTACCGATATATTAAATCTGTAAATGAAGTTAGGCGTTTTAGTTATGAGATATTGCGATCCCGTCTTTAAATACTCCACTTATTCTAAGATAACCTGATACTCGATTCTCATGCCTATGATTATTACACCTATTTGGCTACTACTCGATTAAATCAAATCAAGCGCCTCATTTGTGGTGTTGACGGCATGGATACTGGCTACAGCAGCAAAAGGCAACGAATATGACCGTAAAACCACCTTCAACTTCATTATTACCGGTTTCTCCTGAACAACTTTCACGTTTACAGTCAGCAACCAGTGATTTTTCCTCACATCAATTAGCTTGGTTGTCTGGCTATTTTTGGGGAGTCGTCAATCACCAACCACAGGCAGAGCTGAGTACGCCCGCAGCACCTGTACAAGAAACAGTTACTTTACTTTCTGCTTCGCAAACAGGTAACGCCCGCCGTTTGGCGGAACAACTCAGGGACTCATTACTGGCTGCAAATCTCAGTGTGAATTTAGTTAATTCGGGTGATTATAAGTTTAAGCAAATTTCTCAAGAGAAGATATTGATTATTGTTGCTTCGACGCAGGGTGAAGGTGAGCCAGCCGAAGAAGCGGTAGCACTCTATAAGTATCTCCATTCGAAAAAAGCGCCATCAATGAAAGAAACCTCTTATGCCGTTTTTGGGCTGGGAGATACCTCGTACGAAAACTTTTGCCAGGCAGGGAAAGATTTTGACAATCGTTTGAGCGAATTAGGTGCTAAGTGTTTATTGGAGCGGGTTGATGCTGATGTGGAGTATCAAGAGCAGGCAACCGAATGGCGACAGAAAATCACCGATATTTTAAAAGAGCGCCTGTCAGCACAAGTCACATCCGTTGCTTCTGCGTATTCCACAGTGTCCACTACGCAATTAAACGCAATTGCAATAAATGACAGCTTGGCGCATACAACGTATACCAAAGAGGCGCCCCTGACCGCATCATTGCAGGTGAACCAAAAAATCACGGGACGTGGCTCTGACAAAGATGTTCGTCACATTGAAATTGATTTGGGTGACTCGGCCCTGAGTTACCAACCGGGGGACTCTCTTGGTGTCTGGTTTGAAAACGATCCCGCGTTAGTGGATGAATTAATTACTCTACTTTGGCTGGAAGGAACTGAACAGGTTACGGTCAATTGCAAAGCGCTTTCACTGCGCGATGCACTGACAAGCCATACAGAGCTGACTCAAAATACCGCGGTTATCGTTGAAAAATATGCTGCATTGTCAAAAGATGAAAAACTTTTGGCATTAGTGTCTGATAAATCGGCATTACAAAAATACGCCGAACAAACGCCTATTGTCGATATGGTCAGGCAAATAGCCTTA
Organism: Xenorhabdus mauleonii; assembly: GCF_900113945.1. Classification (GTDB taxonomy): domain Bacteria; phylum Pseudomonadota; class Gammaproteobacteria; order Enterobacterales; family Enterobacteriaceae; genus Xenorhabdus; species Xenorhabdus mauleonii. Next base: position 39,220 of record NZ_FORG01000027.1, on the reverse strand, counting down.
CATCCGGATGCCCAGCAATTTATTGATTTGTTGCGTCCATTGACCCCGCGTCTCTACTCTATCTCTTCCTCACAGTCCGAAGTTGAAAGCGAAGTTCACATTACTGTGGGCGTTGTTCGCTATGAGATTGAAGGCCGGAGCCGTACCGGAGGCGCTTCAGGCTATCTGGCGGATCGATTGCAGGAAGATGACAACATTCGGGTTTTTATTGAACCAAATAACAACTTCCGTTTGCCGGCTGATCCTAATACACCCGTGATTATGATTGGGCCGGGAACGGGGGTTGCCCCATTCCGGGCGTTTTTACAACATCGTGACAATCAGGGGGCTGAAGGCAAGAACTGGTTGTTTTTTGGTAATCCACATTTTGTCGAAGATTTTCTATACCAAGTTGAATTCCAGCGCTATGTGAAAGATGGCTTGCTGACCCGCATTGATATGGCATGGTCGCGAGATCAGCCACAAAAAGTGTATGTACAGGACAAACTGCATGAGCAGGGCGCTGAAATTTGGCGCTGGATCCAGGATGGCGCGCATTTGTACGTTTGTGGTGATGCTAACCGTATGGCAAAAGACGTAGAGCAGACACTGCTGGACATTATTTCACAACAAGGCGGCATGGATGCTGAACAGGCTGATGAATTCTTGAGTGAATTGCGCCTTGAGCGCCGTTATCAGAGAGATGTGTACTAATATGAGCAATGTGAACAATGAAAAGCAAGGCCCTTTGATTGTTGAAGGCAAACTTGCAGACAGCGAACGCATGAAATTGGAAAGCAATTATCTGCGCGGAACAATCAGTGAAGATCTAAAAAATGGGCTGACAGGTGGCTTTGAGGGCGATAATTTCTTACTCATCCGCTTTCACGGCATGTATCAACAAGATGATCGTGACATCAGGGCGGAGCGGGCGGAACAAAAGCTCGAACCACGCCATGCAATGATGCTGCGTTGCCGTCTGCCGGGAGGCATTATCACCCCGAAGCAGTGGTTGAGCATTGATAAATTTGCGACAGACAGTACGCTGTACGGTAGCATTCGTCTGACTACGCGGCAGACTTTTCAATTTCACGGCATCTTGAAAAACAACGTTAAGCCAGTGCATCAAATGCTGGCGCAAATGGGATTGGATGCACTGGCAACGGCCAATGACGCAAATCGCAATGTGTTGTGTACATCCAATCCGGTGCAATCAGTTTTACATCAACAAGCATACGAATGGGCGAAAAAAATATCAGAACATCTGTTGCCGCGCACTAATGCCTATGCTGAAATTTGGCTGGATAAAGAAAAAATCGCCACAACGGATGAAGAACCTATTCTGGGGGCCACTTATTTACCGCGCAAATTCAAGACTTCGGTCGTCATCCCGCCTCAAAATGATGTGGATTTACATGCCAATGACCTGAATTTTGTCGCTATTGCAGAAAACGACCAGTTAATCGGTTTTAATGTGCTGGTGGGCGGTGGATTAGCCATGACTCATGGGGACAAAAAGACTTTCCCGCGGCTGGCAAGTGAACTTGGTTTTATTAGTTTGGAACATACATTGGCAATTGCGGAAGCTGTGGTCACAACGCAACGTGATTGGGGCAACCGTACCGAACGCAAAAATGCCAAAACCAAATATACCCTTGAACGGGTAGGTGTTGAAACCTTCAAACAGGAAGTTGAAAAACGTGCCGGAGTAGCATTTGAAACGGTTCGTCCCTATGAATTTACTAGCCGTGGCGATCAAATCGGTTGGTTAAAAGGCATTGACGATAAATGGCACCTGACTCTGTTTATTGAAAATGGTCGTCTGCTGGATTATCCCGGCAAGCCGTTGAAAACCGGGGTTGCAGAAATCGCCAAAATCCACTCAGGAGATTTTCGCCTGACCGCCAACCAAAATTTAATTGTGGCGGGGATCCCAGAAGGTGAAAAAGCACACATCGAGGAAATCGCCAAATCTCATGGTCTGATGGATGATAGCGTGACAACTTTGCGCCATAACTCCATGGCTTGCGTCTCATTTCCGACTTGTCCGCTGGCGATGGCAGAAGCTGAACGTTTCCTGCCGGCCTTCGTTGACCATGTTGATGCATTAATGGCAAAACATGGCGTTAGTGACGAAAAAATTATATTGCGTGTTACAGGTTGCCCGAATGGATGTGGCAGGGCGATGCTGGCAGAAATTGGGTTGGTGGGTAAAGCCCTTGATCGCTACAACCTGCATTTGGGCGGTAACGACATTGGCACTCGTATTCCCCGCATGTATCGAGAAAATATCACTTCAGCAGAAATCCTTGAAATCCTGGATGAATTAATCGGCCGATGGGCATTAGAGCGTCATACGAATGAAGGCTTCGGTGACTTCGTTATCCGGGCTGATATCATCAAACCCGTATTAAATTCAGCCATCGATTTTTATGATTGGCAGGAGATAGCATGAATCAGTTGAATTTATCGGAATTGGCAGCGCTGGCGCCAGAGCAGCAAACTGAGGCACTGGCTGGCATTAATCAGCAATTGGAGTTGATGGATGCTGGCGAGCGCGTGGCTTGGGCGTTGGAACATTTATCTGGCGAATTTGTTCTCTCTTCCAGCTTTGGAGTTCAAGCGGCAGTTTGCTTGCATCTTGTGACACAGAAATATCCAGATATTCCTGTGATCCTCACGGATACAGGCTATCTGTTTCCTGAAACCTACCAATTTATTGATAAGTTGACTGAGAAACTCAATCTGAACTTGAAAATTTTTCGCTCAGAGTACTCCCCGACTTGGCAGGAAGCGCGTTATGGTAAATTATGGGAGCAAGGCATAGAAGGGATTGAACGCTATAATCTGATCAATAAAGTGGAGCCAATGAACCGGGCATTGGAGGCGTTGCAAGCCCAAAGCTGGTTTGCGGGATTGCGTCGCCAACAGTCGACAAGTCGAGCCAACTTACCTGTATTGGCAATTCAGCGGGGTGTTTTCAAGATCCTGCCAATTATTGATTGGAATAACCAGCGCATACATCAATATTTGATGCAGCATGGCCTTGAATATCATCCATTGTGGGATCAAGGCTATCTTTCTGTAGGGGATACACATACAACCCAAAAATGGGAACCGGGCATGAGTGAAGAACAAACCCGCTTTTTTGGTTTGAAACGAGAATGTGGTTTGCACGAAAATTAACACACGATAGTTTAATTAATATCACGGTTAATCATATGTTTTATAGGGTCGGGCCTCTTTTAACAGAAGCCCGGCTTTTTTTTATCCTGAATATTTTTCGTGACTTACTTTGCCACTGGCTAAAAAAGTTCGGCTTATGCGATTCCGAAACAAGTAATTACTTTTTGTCATTTCATAACGGGATCGTGGACTCATATATTTAACCTCTAGTTATCATAATAATAAGAGCTTATAGAGCTCTGGCACTGGATGATCTGCCATCGTGGACTACTTACCCTTATTTGTTCAGCTTAAAGCCCGCTCTGTCTTGTTGGTGGGAGGCGGTGAAATCGCTGCCCGCAAAGCAAGCCTATTGCTGCGTGCTGGGGCTGCATTAACGATTGTTGCGCCTGAATTACATGATGAACTTCAACAACGTTATCAAAAAGCAGAATTTAAGTGGTTACAAGGCGCGTTTAAATCAGAATATCTCGATGGCGTATTTTTGGTCGTTGCAGCAACTGATGATCACAGCCTTAATCAACATATTTACGAGGAAGCCAATAACCGGGCGGTTTTGGTTAATATTGTCGATAACCAACCACTTTGTTCTGCAATTTTTCCATCAATCATTGATCGTTCCCCGGTCATAGTCGCAATCTCATCGGCGGGAACCTCCCCGGTATTGACGAGGTTACTGAGAGAAAAGCTGGAATCATTGCTGCCATTTCATCTTGGGGCAATGGCAAAAATCGCAGGAAACTGGCGTGAGCGCGTAAAACAGCGTTTTTCTTCTGTACGCCAGCGGCGCTATTTCTGGGAAAAGGCATTCAATGGGCGTTTTGCTACATTGGTTGCCAACGGACAGCGACAACAAGCGGAAGAGCAACTCGAACAGCAATTGTCTGAGAACCAGGCACAAGGAGAGTTGGCGCTGGTGGGAGCAGGGCCTGGAGATCCAGGGTTGCTGACCTTGAAAGGTCTGCAAGTTATTCAGCAAGCTGATGTCGTGCTTTATGACCATTTGGTCAGCGCAGAGATTCTGGAATTAGTGCGTCGGGATGCAGATAAAATCTGTGTTGGCAAAAGGGCAGGAAATCATTCCGTCTCACAAGAAGAAACCAATGCGCTTATCATTAAGTTGGCCAATCAAGGGAAAAAAGTCGTTCGCCTGAAAGGCGGCGATCCCTTTATTTTCGGCCGTGGTGGCGAAGAGCTGCAAATTGCCGCTGACGCGGGCATACCTTTTCAGGTTGTGCCCGGCATCACTGCGGCGATAGGGGCTACGGCTTATGCCGGTATTCCGCTGACCCACAGAGAACATTCGCAAAGCGTCACTTTTATCACAGGGCATTGTCGTGAAGATGGCCATGAACTGGATTGGCCTGCATTAGCGCGGGGCAATCAAACGCTGGCCATTTACATGGGAACGATAAAAGCCGCCCTGATAAGCCAGAAACTGATCTCACATGGCCGGGATGCCAATACCCCCGTGGCTGTGATTGGTCGTGGCACCCGCCCGGATCAGCAAGTATTGACCGGAACCTTATCCGAATTGGATAGGCTGGCACAAGAAGCCCCATCTCCTGCTTTACTTGTTGTGGGGGAAGTGGCTCAACTCCATCACCAGATAGCATGGTTCGGACAGCAGTCTATTGCCCAAAACGCCTTGAGCAACCCGGAAAAAATACCTGCTCACCTATATCACCCTGCTGTTATTGATATCGAATAAGGAACAGCAAATGGACGAAAAAAGATTAACACACCTACAACAGCTTGAGGCCGAAAGCATTCATATCATTCGGGAAGTCGCAGCTGAATTTGCGAACCCCGTGATGCTTTACTCGATTGGCAAAGACTCTTCCGTGATGCTGCATTTGGCACGCAAGGCATTCTATCCCGGCAAGCTGCCTTTTCCGTTATTGCACGTGGATACCGGCTGGAAATTTCAGGATATGTACGATTTTCGTGATCGTACAGCGGAAAAATATGGCTTTGAATTGTTGGTTCACCGCAACCCGCAAGGGGAATCGCTGGGCATCAACCCTTTTATTCATGGCAGTGCAAAACACACTGACATCATGAAAACGGAAGGTTTGAAACAAGCATTGGATAAATACGGTTTTGATGCTGCATTTGGTGGCGCACGGCGTGATGAAGAAAAATCACGGGCAAAAGAGCGTATCTACTCATTCCGTGACCGTTCACATCGGTGGGATCCCAAAAACCAGCGCCCGGAACTTTGGCGCAACTATAACGGCCAGATTAACAAAGGGGAAAGCATCCGCGTATTCCCCCTGTCCAACTGGACCGAACTGGATATCTGGCAATATATCTATCTGGAGCAGATAGACATCGTTCCCCTCTATTTCGCTAAACTTCGTCCGGTAATCCAACGTGAAGGAACGTTGATTATGGTTGATGATGATCGCATCAATTTGCAACCCGGAGAAGTGATCAGCCAACGTCAAGTGCGGTTCAGAACCCTTGGCTGCTGGCCACTGACGGGGGCGGTGGAGTCGACGGCAGAAACCTTGCCGGAAATCATAGAAGAAATGTTGATATCCACGACTAGTGAGCGACAAGGGCGCCTGATTGACAGCGATCAATCCGGTTCGATGGAGTTGAAAAAGCGTCAGGGTTATTTTTGAGGAGTTCAGATATGTCAGCCGTTGCACACAATGAAATCATCGCCAGCCAAATCAGACAACAAGGCGGAGTTGAAGCCTACCTGCGGGCACAACAAGATAAAGGGCTTCTGCGTTTTTTAACCTGCGGCAGCGTGGATGATGGCAAAAGCACATTAATCGGTCGCCTTTTACATGACACCCGACAAATTTATGAAGATCAACTTGCGGTATTGCAAAGCGACAGCAAGCGGATTGGAACCCAAGGGGAAAAGCTGGATTTGGCATTATTGGTGGATGGATTAGCCGCAGAGCGGGAGCAAGGCATCACGATTGATGTGGCATACCGCTATTTCTCCACGGAAAAACGTAAATTCATTATTGCTGACACCCCGGGGCACGAACAATATACGCGCAATATGGCGACAGGCGCCTCAACCAGCGATCTCTCCATCTTGTTGATAGATGCGCGAAAAGGCCTTCAAGAGCAAACGCGCCGACATAGCTTTATCAGTACATTGCTTGGGATCCGCCATCTGGTGGTGGCAGTGAATAAAATGGACTTAATCGAATATCGGCAAGAGAGATTTGAACAAATCAAACAAGATTATCTGGAATTCGCTGCGCAATTGCCCTTCGAGTTAAACATTCATTTCGTTCCAATTTCGGCATTGGAGGGAGACAACATTGTCACCCGAAGTGAAAAAATGGCGTGGCACACAGGGGAAACCTTACTGGATATTCTGGAATCTGTGGATGTGCAAACGAAATTGGCTGAACAGCAACTGCGTTTTCCGGTGCAATATGTTAATCGTCCTGATCTTGATTTTCGTGGATACAGCGGCACATTATCGTCGGGAATTTTAAAGCCGGGGCAGAAAATCAAAGTCATGCCATCTGGCGCAGTTTCTTCGGTGGAAAGGATAGTCACTTTCGATGGCGACCGTTCATTTGCAGTCCCCGGAGAAGCGATTACAGTTGTATTAAAAGATGAAATTGATATCAGTCGTGGCGATTTAATCATTGCCGCTGAAGATGAAATGACGGTGACCCGCCATGCCTTGGTCGATGTTGTCTGGATGTCAGAACGGCCGATGATTCAGGGGCAAAGTTTAGATATCAAAGCCGCAGGGAAAAAGAGCCGGGGAAAAATCGATAACATCCAGTATCAGGTGGATATCAACACGCTGACACAAAGAGTTGCGTCTGAATTGCCATTGAACTCGATTGGGCTGGTGGAATTTTCATTTGATGAACCTTTGTTGCTTGACAGCTACGCCCAAAATGCCGATATCGGAGGCATTATTCTCATTGACCGCCTGACAAATGTGACTGTCGGGGCAGGGTTAGTACGTGAAATCCAGACTGACGTTTATTATGAGCCCAAAGAATACAGCGACTTTGAATTGGAATTTAACCAATTGGTCCGTCGCCATTTCCCGCATTGGGGTGCGCGTGATTTGATGGGAGGAAGATAAGTGTTCAAAGGCAAGGTTTCGGTATCCCCGAACATCGTTTGGCACCCACACTCCCTTGGCAGGGCACAACGTGAAGCGGTGAATGGCCATCCGGCATTAGTCATTTGGTTCACGGGGTTATCTGGTTCTGGAAAATCCACGCTTGCGGGAGCACTGGAACAAGCCCTGTTTTCGCAAGGGATTAAAACGTATTTACTGGATGGTGATAATTTACGTCATGGCCTGTGCAATGATTTGGGTTTTTCTGAATCCGATCGGCGGGAAAATATCCGGCGGGTCGGGGAAGTCTCAAAACTGATGGTTGATGCCGGGCTGGTTGTGCTGACTGCATTCATTTCCCCGAATAGAGCAGAACGGCAAAAAGTACGTGAATTAATGCAAGCAGGGCAATTTATTGAAGTGCATGTCGATACGCCTTTGGAGGTGTGTGAATCCCGTGATCCTAAAGGATTGTATAAAAAAGCGAGGGCGGGAGAACTGCTGAACTTCACGGGAATTGACGCCGCTTATGAAGCACCTGAACAACCTGAGATTTATCTGGACGGTTCGCAGCCTGTCGAAGCGTTAATTGATAACTTACTGTTTACCCTGAAAAACAACGATATCCTGCCCATCTGACTCCTTTCCTCATACAAATCTTGTGAAACACATTATTATTGAAAGTGGAATAATGTGTTCCATGAGGTTTTATTACCATGTCTGGTGATCGTGAGTGGCGTCATGCTTTCAGTTGTGGGATGATTAGCGGGTTTTCAGGGGGGGAAATGGGCAAATTAACGCTACTATTACTGGTTCTACTTGGCTGGTTGCAGTATTCACTGTGGTTCGGCAAAAATGGCATTCACGATTATGTGCGGGTTAAGTCTGAGGTCGATAAGCAAGAAATCGATCACTTAAAACTTCAAGCGCGCAATGACCAGTTATTCGCTGAAATTAAAGATCTGAAAGGTGGGCAGGAAGCGATAGAAGAACGCGCCCGCAATGAATTGGGCATGATTAAGCCGGAAGAGTCTTTTTATCGGATGGTCCCTGATGCATCGAAACAAAATGCTCAACAACCATTAAACCAAAGTGAACCTTAAATCTGGGCAAAATATGGCTTCGGGTAATTTGTCTATAAAAATAGTCTGCGCATAAAAACGTTTTACTCAGAAAAGCATTACCCACAATATAATTTGTTCACCAAAATAATCTATGAATTAAAATAGCCAATAAATCGAAAATGAATAATTCTATGCTTCATTCTTCCGCTAATATTTCTTTTGCTGATAGCACCACAAAAAAAACGCGCTCCTTTCCTGAAGATATTCAGTCTGAGCCTTCGTTAACTAACATTAAAATAGTTGCCCTGATCCCCGCAGCGGGGATTGGCAGCCGAATGAAATCAGATTGCCCAAAACAGTACCTTGAGGTTGCCGGAAAAACCATCCTTGAACACACCTTGGCGGCATTGCTCGAGCATCCGCGTATTCAGGACATTATTGTTGCGCTCAACCCTGCTGATACCCAGTTTGCACAACTGGATATCGCTTCAGACCCTCGAATCATCACTGTCATTGGCGGAGAAGAACGCGCAGATTCCGTTCTGGCTGGATTGGATTACCTAGCCGATTTGCCGGCAGACAGAAAAATCTGGGTTTTGGTACATGATGCTGCCCGTCCTTGTCTTCACCGTGATGATCTTGACAACTTGCTGTGCCTCATAGAGCAAAACGCAAAATGCCCTGAAATATGTGGTGGACTGCTGGCATCACCTGTCAGAGACACCATGAAGCGTATGGCATCGCCATCAGAAAACGGTTTGCCCGCCATTGCCCATACCGTTGAACGCAACGGGCTTTGGCATGCATTGACCCCCCAACTCTTTCCACTGCCACTCCTGCGTGATTGCCTAATCAAATCATTGGCAGAGCAAGCCTGTATCACTGACGAATCTTCAGCTCTGGAATATTGTGGCTATAGCCCGGTATTAATTCATGGACGGGCAGACAATATTAAAGTCACTCAACCTGAAGATCTGGCATTGGCTGAATTTTACTTATCCCGAAAATCTAAGGAATCCATAATATGAGAATTGGACATGGTTTTGATGTGCATAAATTTGGCGGAGAAGGGCCATTGATCATTGGTGGTGTCCGCATTCCTTATGAACAAGGATTAATTGCCCACTCCGACGGTGACGTTGCTTTGCATGCGGCAACGGATGCGCTATTGGGTGCCGCTGCACTGGGAGATATTGGTAAACTGTTTCCCGATACCGATCCTGCTTTTAAAGGCGCAGACAGCCGGGAGCTGTTGAAAGAAGCCTATCGTCGTATTCGTGCAAAAGGCTACCGGCTCGGGAATTTGGATATCACCATTATTGCACAGGCTCCCAAAATGCTGCCTCATATTCCTCAGATGCGTGTCAATCTGGCAGAAGATCTGGAATGCCATATTGATGATATTAATGTAAAAGCAACAACCACAGAAAAGCTGGGATTTGTTGGTCGTAAAGAAGGTATTGCCTGCGAAGCGGTCGCTTTGCTGGTAAAGGAATAAGTATGACATTGAGTGAATTACATTGGCTTTATGGCCGCCCGGAAGCGACAGGGATTGTGAAATCCTCGCCAGAAGATTTTATTGTTCGTGAAGATTTAGGCTTTTCTCCAGATGGGGAAGGCGAACATTTGATGGTACATATCCGTAAAACGGGATGTAACACCCAATTCGTAGCAGATAATCTTGCCCGTTTTACCAAAATCCCCTCTCGCTCCGTAAGTTATGCAGGGTTAAAAGATCGCAATGCAGTCACGGAACAATGGTTTTGCCTGCATTTACCGGGAAAACAAGATCCGGACTTAACAGCATTTCAACTTGAAGGTTGTGAAGTGCTGGCAACTTCCCGTCAAAAAAGGAAATTGCGGATTGGTGCATTGAAAGGCAACGATTTCACTCTGGTATTGAGAGAAATTTCTGACCAGCCATCGGTGGAAAAACGCTTGCAGCAGGTATTGCAGGGTGGTGTTCCAAATTACTTTGGTGAACAACGTTTCGGGCGTGGTGGGCAAAATCTGATTCAGGCGCAACGCTGGGCAGAGAATGAAATTCAGGTCAAGGAGCGTAGCCGCCGTAGTTTTTATCTCTCTGCTTGCCGCAGTGCGATGTTCAATGCCATCGCCAGTACCCGTATAGCACAAGGTGAACACCAACAGGTAAAAAACGGTGATGCTTTGCAGTTAACCGGTCGCGGGAGCTGGTTTGTGGCAGATGAAGCTGAATTAACCGTCTTGCAGCAGCGAGTTATTGATGGTGAATTACAGGTAACGGCACCTTTACCGGGTGACAAAGCACTGGGAACCCAACATCAAGCGCTGGATTTTGAAGAACAGTGCTTGCAGGATTATGAATCACTCTGGGGATTGGTGAAGCGTGAGCGCGTAGAAAGCGCACGCCGGGCGATGTTGGTGAAGCCGTTGAACCTGAATTGGGAATGGTTGGATGAACAAACCGTCTGCCTCCACTTTTCCCTTCCATCCGGCAGTTTTGCAACCAGTGTTGTCAGGGAATTGATCAATCAAGACCAAAATCATGCTGCGGATATTTCAGAATAACCATTTAAGCTGATATTACAGTGTAGTCGGCAGGGCTACACTGTTTTGCATTCTGTCTCGTGTTGTTCGTTTATTTATGAGGTTACTATGAAAGAAAAGGTAGTTCATAAAGAAAAAGCAATGCTTCATATTCTGTGTGGAAAAATAGCGTCGGGAAAATCCACGCTCTCAGCAAAACTTGCCCAACAGCCAATGACGATTGTCATTAGTGAAGACAGTTGGTTATCGCCTCTTTATGGCGATGAAATGAAGACAGTTTCAGATTATGTTCACTATTCAGCAAAACTCAAAGATGTGATGAAGCCTCATTTGATTGCATTGCTGAAAACCGGAATTTCAGTTGTGCTGGATTTTCCTGCCAACACACTAGCCAATCGAAATTGGATGAAAGAAATTATAGAGACTGCGGAGGCAGATAATTGCCTTCATTTTCTTGATGTCCCTGATGATGTCTGCTTAGCGCGCTTACGGTTGCGTAATCAATCTGGAACACATGATTTTTCTGCAACAGATGAACAATTCGAATTAATTACCCGCTATTTTATCGCTCCTCAAGAAGAAGAGGGGTTTAATATTGTGTTGTACCGTTAGCAAGAAGCACCGCCACAGCTTATATCCTATGGTTCCCAAGATGTAGCCAACAAAACGGCAATCTGAAAGGCAAAGGGGATAAACCGTAAAGCACTCTACAAAACTGGTGGGGTCATGCTAAGATCAAACGATTTTCTGGCGGTTTTAACATTGTCCGATATATACCCAAACAAACCCGCCACATTAACCCATCAGGTAAAACTGACAGGACTGGACCTCTGGGACAACATACAAGGTCAATTACCGTTTAAAATTATGTTTTACTTAATTGAATCAATGAGATAATTAAATGCTACGGATATTGTTGAGTAATGATGATGGTGTTACCGCGCCGGGTATTCAAACCTTGGCGGCTACATTGCGTAAACACTATCAAGTTCAGGTAGTCGCACCTGATCGTAACCGTAGCGGCGCATCAAATGCTTTAACGCTGGATCGTCCTTTGCGCATTAATACACTGAGCAATGGTGATATTTCTGTTCAAGAAGGCACGCCGACGGATTGTGTTTATTTGGGCGTGAATCAGCTGGTTCACCCTCGTCCTGACATAGTTGTTTCAGGCATCAACTGTGGCCCTAATCTTGGTGACGACGTGATTTACTCTGGCACGGTTGCTGCTGCCATGGAAGGGCGCCATTTAGGGTTGCCGGCACTGGCTGTATCCCTGAATGGTGACAAACACTATGAAACAGCGGCGGAAATCACTGTGCGGCTGTTGACCCTATTGCAAAAATTCCCGTTGAGGGCAGGCAATACGCTGAATATTAACGTGCCAGATATTCCTGTAGAACAGATTAAGGGGTTTCGTGTAACACGGTGTGGTTGCCGCAGTGCAGCTGAAAAAGTCTATGTTCAGGAAGATCCGAAAGGGAATATGCTTTATTGGATTGGCCCTCCCGGTGAGAAACATGATGCAGGGCCTGAAACAGATTTTGCTGCAGTAGAAGAAGGATTTGTTTCCATCACGCCTTTGCATATAGATCTGACGGCCTATAAAGCACATAAACTGATGGAAGAGTGGTTGGCAAAGGTCGGGGATATTGAGGAATGCTGAACCGGGCCATAAAAGATTTGCTGGCACAACTGCGCCAGCAAGGGATAGACAACGAGCAACTGTTAGACGTTATTGCCAAAGTACCCAGAGAATGCTTTGTGGATGAGGCTTTTGCGCATAAAGCGTATGAGAACACAGCACTGCCCATTGGACATGGGCAAACTATCTCCCAGCCGTATATTGTTGCCCGCATGACGGAGCTATTGAATTTAACGCCAGAATCCAAGGTATTGGAAATTGGGACTGGCTCCGGTTATCAGACGGCAATACTTGCTCATTTAGCCAAACATGTCTTCTCTGTGGAACGCATTAAAAGTCTGCAATGGCAGGCCAAGCGAAGATTTAAGCAACTCGATCTGCACAATATCTCAACACGTCACGGTGATGGCTGGAATGGTTGGCCATCAAAGGGTCTGTTTGATGCCATTATTGTCACTGCGGCGCCTCCTGAAATACCACAGGCTTTATTGCATCAACTTGCTGATGGGGGAGTGATGGTTCTGCCTGTTGGTGAGTATTCTCAGTCATTGAAAGTGGTTCATCGCCACGGAAATGATTTTCATGGGGAAATTATAGAATCCGTCCGTTTTGTACCCTTAATTCAAGGCGACTTAGCATAATATATCGGTATTTTTATACCATAATATTTAAATTGGCTGTCATTTTGTCTAAAAGTAAGCAAAATATCTCGCTTTAAATCTTTTGTGATTCTAAATTTCTTTATAAATCATCATTATTAGGACTTATATTTGCCTTTGCGGGAGATTGAGGTATGAATTTAGGAAACCCAATGAAAAAAATAAAGTGGATAATTATCAATAGCATTATAGGTACTGTGTTGGTTGGTTGTAGTAATGAGCCAAATCGTCCTGCTCCGATAGTAAGTATTGATAATAAGGAAAAAAGCGGAAGAATGCTCTCCAGACCATCACCTATTTCTGCTTCTGTGCCATCTCCACCAGTGATAATTTCGCAGAATAAAATACCAGACAATCATTCTGCAGAAACCCGTCGTCTAGTTAATTCTGCTGATTCAACGACATCTCATTTGGGAAAAATTACCTATAACCGTAACTACGAAAGCATCCCGAAAGGAAGCTACAGCGGGAATACCTACACGGTTAAACATGGGGATACATTATTTTACATTGCTTGGATTACAGGTAATGATTTTCGTGATCTAGCTCGCAAAAATAATATTTCAGAACCTTATGGTTTAAATGTTGGTCAGATCCTTCAAATGGATAATGTAAACTCCAAGAATGGTGTATTAATAGCATCAAATAGCACCCAATCTAAAATTAAGCAGGTTGATTTTCAAAAAATTAATGCGTATCCTGCAAATATTGATAGACCTAGCTCCGGAAAAATGTTGGCAAAATCAACTATTTCTGATAGCGAAAGTGCCGCTTCGAAATCATCTACAGCGACAAATATGGGTGTAAATAGTGCTGGTTTCGGCGCTATTAATAGCTGGAGATGGCCTGCGGAAGGAAAAATTCTTGAGGGCTTCTCTGATTCTCAGGGCGGAAATAAAGGCATTGATATTGCGGGCACCCGTGGCCAACCCGTATTTTCAACTGCCAGTGGAAAAGTAGTTTATGCTGGAAATGCGTTACGCGGATATGGAAATCTAATAATTATAAAACATAACGACGACTACCTGAGCGCTTATGCCCACAACGACACTATGTTAGTGCGTGAGCAGCAAGACGTCCAAGCGGGGCAAAAAATTGCCTCCATGGGTAGTACCGGAACAAGTTCCGTGAGATTGCATTTTGAAATTCGCTACAAGGGAAAATCCGTAAACCCGCTGCGATATCTTTCGCAGCGATAAACCGGGGCAGGATCTGAAATTCCTGCCCGCATTATCATGGGTAGGAGCAGCTGATGAGCCAAAGTACGCTTAAAGTTAATGAGTTGTATGATGATGCGGATTTAGACGAAAATAGCATGGAAGCTAATGACTTTGATGAAGCGTTGCTGAAAGACGGGGATGATGTAACCAGCCTGGATGAAGATCTGGAGTTGTTGCAAGGTGTAAACCAAAGAGTGCTTGATGCAACACAGCTTTATCTGGGGGAGATCGGTTTTTCTCCCCTGCTGACAGCTGAGGAAGAGGTTCTTTTCGCTAGACGAGCACTGCGTGGGGATATTGCTGCGCGCCAACGTATGATTGAAAGTAATTTACGTTTGGTCGTGAAAATATCTCGCCGATATAGCAATCGTGGATTGGCGCTGCTTGATCTGATTGAAGAAGGGAACCTTGGGCTTATTCGTGCGGTGGAAAAATTTGATCCTGAAAGAGGTTTTCGTTTTTCTACATATGCGACATGGTGGATCCGCCAAACAATTGAGCGTGCCATTATGAACCAAACTCGCACAATTCGTCTGCCTATTCACATAGTCAAAGAATTGAATGTCTATTTACGTACTGCAAGAGAGCTGGCACACAAATTGGATCATGAACCAAGTGTCGAAGAAATTGCGGAAAAACTGGATAAACCTGTTGAAGACGTCAGCCGTATGATGCGGCTTAACGAACGCATTACTTCTGTCGATACACCAATTAGTGGGGATTCAGATAAAGCATTGTTGGATATTTTATCTGATGAAAACGACGCCGGGCCAGAAACAACCATTCAAGATGACGATATGAAACAAAGCATCGTGAAGTGGCTGTTTGAACTGAATGCGAAACAGCGTGAAGTGTTGGCGCGTCGCTTTGGTTTACTTGGGTATGAAGCCGAAACATTGGAAGATGTTGGGCGAGAAATAGGATTGACAAGGGAAAGAGTTCGTCAAATTCAAGTGGAAGGGTTGCGTCGTCTCAGAGACATACTGCATACCCAAGGCTTGAATTTAGAATCATTATTCCGTACTTGATTATTAGTCTTTAATTCTAAAGAAAATAATCTATTTGGTATTAATTTAAAGGTGGGCTTATTTAGCCCGCCTTTCATTATTATTAACTCATTTGCATTTTAATGACTATTTAATTTTCCAGTTGGTTTTAATTATATTTATCTTTATATTAAGAAAATTCCTACAGTCATGAATTTCACTGGGCAGGAATGCCACTATGAAATTTAAAATCATTATCAAGAGATTGGATTAATTCCGCTTCTATCTGGCCGAAATAGCTCACTCGCTGTGAAATATCTTCTTTAGATATTGATTGAGCAAGTGTTAAATAATCTTGATAGTGGCGAGCCTCTGAACGCAATAGCGAAATATAAAACTTACCCAAATCTTCATCCAGATGAGGAGCCAATTTGGCAAACCGTTCACATGAACGAGCTTCGATGTAGGCACCAATAATCAGTTTATCAACCAACGTATAAGGCTCATGGTTGGTAATATGCTGAAACAGGGATTTTGCATAGCGGCTGGCACTGATACTGTCATAACTTATTCCCCTGATATCCATGATTTCCAGCACCTGATAAAAATGGTGCAATTCTTCCTTAATCAACAACACCATCTTATCGATGAGATCTTGGCTATACGGTGAATTTGCCCGGGCAGTGATTTGCTTGGTGACTTGGTTCTTTCCTTTCAGTGAGTGGATATCACCCATTTTTTTATAGGCAAAGTCTTCATAAGGACGAAACCATGCCAGCAAGGTATCCGCGCTTTTGGGATCAACGGCATACTTGCGAATTAAGAACATAGCACTTTGCGCGGCTTTTAATTCACACAACAGGTGATCGCGCAGCAAAACCGGCAGGTTTTCAGGCTGCCGGGCTTTTTCTACCCATTGTTCGGGTGTTTTGCATTGTAGAAATTGATAAATAGGTGCCAACAGGTTGGGATCAACCGACATCATTCCCCCGCACTTAGTTGCATCTATATCTACATCCATATCTACATCCATAGTTACATTCATAACTACACCCATGACTACACCATATCCTTCAGACGATAAATCCATTCGAGGGCTTGGCGTGGTGTCAATGTATCCGGATTCAAGTTTTCCAGTGCTTCAACCGCCGGAGAAGTATCCTCCGTTAACAGTGTTAGTTGCGGTGTGTCGACATGGCTTGCTGTCGCATGGTTGGAAATTGATTCCAGCTCTTTAAGTTTTTGGCGTGCACGCTTAATCACATCCCGGGGAACGCCCGCCAGAGACGCAACGGCCAGGCCATAGCTCTTGCTTGCCGCCCCTTCTTGCACATTGTGCATAAAAGCAATGGTATCCCCGTGTTCAACGGCATCCAGATGAATGTTGACGACCCCTTCCAGCTTTTCCGGCAGAGTCGTCAGTTCAAAATAGTGGGTCGCAAACAAGGTCATTGCTTTGATGCGGTTGGCCAAATTCTCGGCACACGCCCAAGCAAGGGATAAACCATCATAAGTTGACGTACCGCGACCGATTTCATCCATCAAGACCAGACTATATTCAGTGGCATTGTGCAAGATATTGGCGGTTTCGGTCATTTCCACCATAAACGTAGAACGCCCTGAGGCCAGATCATCGGATGCCCCGACACGGGTGAAGATACGATCAACCGGGCCTATGATTGCATTATCAGCAGGAACAAAACTTCCGATATAGGCCAGCAGCGTAATCAACGCCGCTTGGCGCATATAGGTACTTTTACCGCCCATATTCGGGCCAGTGATAATCAGCAAGCGGCGCTGTGACGAGATCGTCAGCGGGTTAGAAATAAACGGCTCACTCAAGACTTGCTCGACAACGGGATGGCGGCCACCGGTGATTTGAATGCCGATTTTATCTGTCAGTGTCGGGCAGGTGTAATTCAGGGTTTCAGCACGTTCAGCCAGGTTTGACAGTACATCCAGCTCAGCCAATGCTTCGGCACTGGTTTGCAAATCCGCCAGATGCGGCAGCAACAAATCAAATAGCTCCTCGTACAAGGCTTTTTCAATCGCCAGCGCTTTGCCTTTGGAGGTCAGAACCTTATCTTCATACTCTTTTAATTCAGGAATGATGTAGCGTTCTGCATTTTTCAGTGTCTGACGACGAACATAATGGATCGGGGCTAAATGGCTTTGTCCACGGCTGATTTGAATATAGTAGCCATGTACAGCATTGAAGCCCACTTTCAAGGTATCAATCCCGTATTTCTCACGTTCGCGAATTTCCAGCCGATCCAGATAATCAGTTGCGCCATCGGCCAAGGCTCGCCACTCATCCAATTCAGCATTGTAGCCTGTCGCAATCACGCCACCATCACGCACCAGAACAGGTGGTGTTTCGACAACCGCATTTTCCAACAGGGCCTGCAACTCATCAAAATTCCCTACACGTTGTTGTAGCGTTTTAATATAAGGGAAATCGGATGATGCCATGATCTGATTAATATCAGGGAGTTGCTGGAAAGCATGACGCATTCTGGCCAGATCACGGGGACGCGCAGAACGGAGGGCGAGACGTGCAAGCACTCGCTCCAGATCACCAACCTGACGCAAAAATGGCTGTAATTCATAGCCGATTTCTTGTAACGCGGAAATAGCCTGTTGGCGATTTTCCAATATACTTTTATTGCGAATGGGAGTATGCAACCAGCGTTTCAGCATACGGCTGCCCATTGGGGTCACGCACTGATCGAGGACAGAAGCCAGCGTATTCTCGATGCCGCCAGACAGGTTTTGCGTGATTTCCAGATTACGGCGGGTTGCGGCATCCATGATAACCGTTTCCTGCTGAGAATCCATGGTCAGGCTACGGATATGAGGCAGGGCGGTGCGTTGGGTATCTTTTACATATTGCAGCAAACAACCTGCTGCGCGCAGGGCAAGTGTTGATTTTTCCACCCCGAAGCCGATCAGATCGCGAGTGCCGAATTGTAAATTCAGTTGTTGTCTGGCGGTATCCAGCTCAAATTCCCACATTGGGCGGCGGCGCAGTCCGTGACAGCGCTCAATCAGTGCCATGTGGCCGAAAGTCTCAGGGTAAAGCAATTCCGCGGGGCGGGTGCGTTGCAGCTCGGCGGCAACAGTATCTTCGTCAGCCATTTCAGCAACGCGGAAACGACCGGAAGTAATATCCAGAGTGGCATAACCGAAGCCTTGGCTATCATGCCAGATAGCGGCCAGAAGATTATCCTGACGCTCTTGCAGCAAGGCTTCATCGGTTACCGTACCGGGGGTCACAATACGTACGACTTTTCGTTCAACAGGCCCTTTACTCGTCGCAGGATCACCAACTTGTTCACAGAGTGCTGCGGATTCACCGAGCTGTACCAGCTTTGCCAGATAGTTTTCGATTGCGTGATAAGGCACGCCCGCCATAGGAATAGGCTGACCTGCCGATTGTCCGCGTTTGGTTAGGGAAATATCCAATAACTTCGCGGCTTTTTTGGCATCGTCATAGAACAACTCATAAAAATCACCCATCCGATAAAGCAGCAGAATATCTGGATGCTGCGCTTTCAGGCGCAGATACTGTTGCATCATGGGAGTATGGCTATCTATATCCTTTGCTGGGGATTCTTTCATATTGATTTGA
The DNA here is from genome assembly GCF_900113945.1 of Xenorhabdus mauleonii. Classification (GTDB taxonomy): domain Bacteria; phylum Pseudomonadota; class Gammaproteobacteria; order Enterobacterales; family Enterobacteriaceae; genus Xenorhabdus; species Xenorhabdus mauleonii. The sequence goes on along the minus strand of NZ_FORG01000027.1, from coordinate 20,258 downwards.
TTCAAATTTATTATTCCTGTTGACTCAGTTGGGCCATCGACGCTCAGCCAACCCATCTAAATGACAAAACCTAAATATAATCAGCTAAGAATGGAACGCTAGTGAGCCTTATTCTGGGCGAAAGCACGATCTTAGCGAAGGCTCGATCTTTAGTGAAGGCACTACTTACTTAGCGAGCGTACTATCTTATCACTGATAATCTGTGTGATTCATCTGTGGATTAGATTAGGAGGATTTGGTCGGTAGGTTATCAGGATTACTCGCAGGAATGTATCAGATTTTTTCACTATTCAGCAGGATTGCGAAGAGGCTCGAGTTAATCTTTTTTTGTCATTTTAGTTTTTAATTTATTCAGCGAGAATTCACTATGCAATAGCTTCATATGATAATGATTTGCATTTGTGTTTGCTGTTATTTATCATTGGCGAAGAATAAAAATAATATATTTCAATCAGGTACAAATAATGTTCAGCCACATTTCTTCCCGATAATGATTGCTTCCAAAGCATTATCGAAAACAAATCGTTATCCAACATAAATGTTGTTCAAAGACAAATAACTAATAAAAACAAATAACTATCAAAAAATAGTGAAATTGCTATTTATACATTTCGAATATACACAGACAAAAACATAACAGGAAAAATCAAGAATGGAATCATCCAAAGGGATATTCAGTTCTCCATTGAATTTGAGGACAGGGATTGTCGTTGCACTATTGGGCAATACTGCCTTTCCGCTTTATGCAAACAGCATAGCACTGCCCAAAACAGCTCCTGAACAGATAATACAACCAGAAATAATGGTATTGAACACACTTGAAGTGTCCGGCATGAGTGCGGCAGAAAGGGATGCCGACTTGCCTTATATGACTTCAGGCTCAAGTAATTATATTTCAGCAGAGCGAATAGAGCAGCGACGCGGTACGTCAGTTGGCGATTTTCTCAAAGGCACTCCGGGCGTGCTGAATAGCGACAACCGTAATTCAGGTGCTTTGGATGTCAATATTCGTGGTATGCAAGGTCAGGGACGCGTTCCCATTATTGTTGACGGAGCCTCTCAGGAAACGACGATTTATCGCGGTTATTCAGGAATTGCCGGCCGCACTTACATTGATCCCGATCTCATCAGTTCTGCAACGATCGAAAAAGGCGCAAGCACATCACCGGATGCCAATGGCGCGATTGGTGGCGTTGTCAGAATGAGTACGCTTAATGTGAACGATATTGTCTTACCGAACCAGAAATTCGGTGTGAGGATGATTGGCAGTTTCAATAATAACAGTTCAACGCCTCCGGAAGTGGGAACCCGCGGCGGTTATCCTAGATCTGACATATATCGTGATAGCGAAATTCACAAGGCCTTCGGTAAATCAGAAGGCATGGACAGGCATGGCGGATTCCGGCCAACAGGGGGAGGGGGAAGTCTTGCCGTTGGCGCAAGAACTAAGTATCTGGACGTGGTGGCAGCTTTTGCCCGCCGGCAGAATGGTAATTATTATGCCGGTAAAAGAGGGAAAAACATTCCTCAAATAGAGATTATGCCAATCCCTTCAAAAGGCATGACTTATGCGCGTACTGAAAGGTTGACCCCATACAGGGCAAGTGAAGAAATCCTTAACACGTCTATGGATAATATTTCTTATTTGCTGAAAGGAAAATTAAAGTTCGACGAGAATCATACTGTTGAATTAGCCAAAAATGAATATATCAGCCGTTATGGCGAAATTATGCCGTCGTCCATAGCCCGTTTCGGTATGCCATATGAAGGCTATATGAATAAGATCACCGTCAGTTCCAATACTGCACAGTATCACTTAAAACCAGCTGGCAACTATCTGGTGGATTTAAAGGCCAATGCATTTTTCAACCGTGCTGTCAGTCGCATTAATACATCGACTCCTCTGGGTGGAAAAGTGTCGGTAGGACGGAATTACAGCCAATCTGATAAATGGGGGGTAGGGATCCATAATACGTCAGAAATTCTTATCCCTTATGGCGATCTTTCTTTTACCTACGGTGCAGCCTATTCATATGAAAAAATCGGTTTCCCCAAAGACGTTATATACGATAACTGGACTGATACCCCTTATCGGGACGGCTGGCGAAATGAGTACAATGCTATTGCCAATGTTGAATGGAGACCTGTGGAATGGCTGGCTTTTGAGGGGGGCTTGCGTTATTCCTATTTTAAATCCCATGATAATAACCCTAAGTTCCCGGAATTTGATTTTGATACCGGCAGAATGAATTCTCACCATGTCACATATGGTGAAGCACTGGAGCGCACTGGCAGTGGCTGGTCTCCGATTATCAATATGACATTGGAACCTGTGGAAGGCCTGCAATTTTATGGCAAATATGGTTCTGCTATTCGATTGCCAAGTTTATTTGAAACAACTAAAGGTTGGTCTCAAAGCACAAATAAGAATATTTTGTTATCACCTGAACGTTCCTTGTCATGGGAAGTGGGCATTAATGTATTGCAGAATGATCTGTTGTTGGGAGGCGATAAACTGCGCACTAAGCTGAGTTATTTTGATAATCATATCAAGGATTATCTGACCAGAGTAGGGAGTGTGAAGGCTAATGGGCGTGATTTTGAACGCTCAATGATCAATATCGATAAAGCTGAATTTCGCGGTTTAGAGTTATCAACGAGCTATGATATGGGTATTCTCTATTCTGAATTTTCCTGGTCATATTTTACGCACACTAATTTCTGCTTAACGCCAGAGCAAAGTTATAAGGATCCAGCACGCCGTTGTCATCCGGGGGGCGTGCCTGATAGCTACGTTGTTAATCATATCCAACCAAAACAATCCTACTCTGTAACACTGGGAGGGCGCGCCTTTGATAAGGATTTGGATATGGGAGCCATGCTGAATTATATCGGCAGTCGTCCAAGTGTTGGGTTGGGAGATAAAAATAAAAGGGTTGGTAGCACGTTGGTTCATGTGGAATGGAAACCCTATACAACGATTGATCTGTTTATGAAATATCAGATCAATAAAAACGTTAAGTTACACATGGGGATCGACAATGTTACTGATGTTTATTATCTCGATCCATTAGCTATGGGATTGATGCCCGGCCCGGGGCGCACATTCAGAACAAATCTTACGGTGAAATTCTAAGCAGCATTTGTTTAACCGCGTGGCTGATTGATTGAAATACCCGCTTATACTTTGAGTGGGTATTTTTTGCCGAAGTTTTGTTTATGACACAAGTTATTGGTCTGTAAAACATAATAACTATAAGTATTTAGCATAAACGGTGTCTTGAATTGTTTACGAATGCCAGTGCATTATTAAAAAGGAACCTACGTATCTCACATTAAGAGAAAAACAGATGACAAATAGCAACAGAATTTTGATAAAAGACGCGGATGAAATAAGAAAAATGGAAATCGCGGGACGTCTGACAGGGCAGGTGCTTGAAGCCGTTCGCCCCATCATTGTGCCGGGCATAACCACACTGGAAATTGATTCATTTTGTCATGATTACATTATCAATACTCTTGATGCCATACCGGGAAGTTTGGGGCAATACGGTTTTCCTTATACCGTCAATACCTCGGTCAATCATGTTGTTTGTCACGGCTGGCCTTCTGAAAAAAGATTAAAGAACGGAGATATTGTCAACGTTGATGTGACCGTCAAAAAAGAGGGTTATTATGGCGATAGCAGCATTACATTTTGCGTCGGTGAAGTTCCTTCCCATGCCAAGCGTTTAGTTGATATCACGCAGGAGTGTTTATATAAGGCGATTCAGATTGTTAAGCCGGGAGCGACATTGGGAGATATCGGTTATACGATACAGCAACATGCTGAAGCGAATAATTACACCGTGGTGCGCGAATATTGTGGGCACGGAATTGGTCGCACGATGCATGAAGAGCCGCAGGTTGTGCATTATGGTAACGCAGGTGAAGGCACAGTCTTGGAAGAGGGGATGACTTTTACGATTGAGCCGATGATTAACCAAGGTAAAAAGGATATTAAGTTACATAAAGACGGTTGGACTGTGACAACGAAAGATCGTCGGTTATCGGCTCAGTTTGAGCATACCATTTTGGTGACGAGTGATGGTTTCAAGGTATTGACCTTACGGGATGAAGAACGTGAGGCTTTTGAACATTTCCTGTCAATCCATCGTTAAATACGCCTTATACGCAATGGATTTCAAATAGTAAGTTAACCCAATATTGTGAATAAATCGTATTGGGTTAAAATACACCTGCCGTATTTCAAGTTGCAGTGTTTGTTAGCTGCGCTCACTCCAAGCCACCGCTTATAAGCATGCGGTTTATCTATGCTTTTGGGGATTAATGAAAGCCTCCAACTTCTTCATGGAGGCCAGCTTTAGGCTGGGCAAGTCCGTCGGAAATGGATTTGTCGTTTCTTGCCGTTGCGCCGCACCTTGAAATCCAATGGGTATACATCACATCCAGAATGTAATGGAACATTCAGCCAGTATTAGCTGATTTGGTTCTATTTTAATGCGTGCTATAAATTTACAGGGTTACTATGTCTTTCTTTCAAAAAAATAAGAACTTTCCTTATTTTATTGCTCTTTTTTTACTTATCTTTCTAATACATCAAAGTTTGGGATATCAATTAAAACTAATATATGTTGTCAGTGCTTATATGTTTTTCTTATTAATTGGCGCAATTAATAAACAGGCATATCTATTTCTGATTGTATTCTTTTCATTGATAGGTATGGCGTATACGCCAATTGGCCTCAATTACGGTTATCCCGATATCAATGCGGTAGGCTCGTTGCTTTATACTAATAAGAATGAAACATTGGAATATATCACTGGGCTTCCGTTTTCAACCTATTTAACTGCAATAGCCATTCTGGTTCTGATGGTGTTTTCATTTAAATTAAACATTACCTTATCAGGCAAAGGTAAGAAATGGTTATTTGCCCTGTTTTTCATTCCGGCTTTTTGGTCACCAGTTAAAGGGTATATTAAATCAAATTTTAGCGATAGTTCGATACTTTTGAGTACGAGTTTGCCTGAAATCCGTTTTTTCCAAGATGCCTATTCTAGTTACACGCAAGTGATGTCAGAAAATAGCCGCTTTGCCAGAATTATAAAAAATCAAGATGATTGGCAGCCGGTTATCAAGGATGAAAAATATGACACATACATCATGGTGATTGGTGAAAGTGCACGCAAAGATTTTTTGAATGGCTATGGTTTCCCGGTTAAAAATACGCCGTGGCTAGAGAAGGCCAATGCAACAAAATTCACGCATTATATTTCCTCAGCCCCTTCAACCCAGTTATCGCTGACGAATTCTTTGGCGATTCGCGAAGCAAATGAAATTCAATTGAATAACAGTATTATTTCACTGGCGAAAAAAGCGGGATTTGAAACATACTGGCTTTCCAACCAAGGCATGAAAGGAGGGTTTGATTCTCCTGTCGCTCTGATTGGGCAACAAGCCAATCATTATACTTTTCTAAAGGAAGGCAGCTCGGATGACCGTAGTTATATGCCAGATGAGAATCTATTGCCCTATATCCGCAATGCGTTAAAAAATGAGGATAACGCCAAGAGTGACAAGAAAAGGAAGCTGATTGTCATTCACCTCATGGGCTCACATCCACAACCTTGTGCGAGAACTGACGGGCACTTCACGACCTATTTTCATTCCCAAAATATCTCGTGCTATATCCAGAGCATCCACAATACCGATAGCTTGCTGGCTAAAATTGAAAACACAGCCAACCAAAATAAATTACATTGGACGATGCTGTATTTTTCAGATCACGGATTGTCGTTTGTCGGTAAAAACACGGATAACGAAAACCTGACGCATGGCGATGATAATAAACAGAATTATCAAGTTCCTTTTATTGTCACTGGCTATGATTATTCCGATAAAAGCACAGTGGATGCCGACCGCAATGGCCTGCATCTGTTGCCCATGCTCGCGACATGGTTGGGCGTTGCGGAATCGCGTCTGGCATCTGAATGCAATTGGTTTTCCAACCAAGAATGTCAGGATCAACATACTGTGATTTCATTCAGCGGTGAATACAAAGACTTTAAACAATTGCAGGATGATGCCATTAACCTGAATTAACGAATTGTGAACTTTTAAGCTGTGAGTTACTTCACAAAACTTGTTGCATTATTCCTGTGTGCTAACCACTGATTTAAGGATTTTGACCGCTTAATAGGGAATGCAACCGCTGGCTCAGATCCTGCTAATAGCAAAGGGGAAGTTTTATATCATAGGGCAATGTGGCGAGGAGTATATACCTGTTATGGGTATAACTTCCTTCCGGTTATTAAGTAGCCGGTTTATGGAAAAGGAAGTAAAAATTAAATAGTGACTTGCTGTTCGTCTGACCTTGGAAAGGAAGTTTTATGAACAATAATAAATTGTTAAAACACATCCCCTGGATGATATTGGGAATTATTGGCGCATTTTGCCTTGGCGTTGTCGCACTGCGTCGGGGAGAACACGTCAGTGCGCTATGGATCATTGTTGCATCCGTCGCTGTGTATTTGGTGGCTTATCGGTACTACAGCCTTTATATCGCTACCAAAGTGATGAAACTGGATGCAACCAGGGCAACCCCTGCGGTCGTGAATAATGATGGATTGAATTATGTTCCGACCAATAAAAATGTGTTGTTTGGCCACCACTTTGCCGCCATTGCCGGCGCAGGGCCGTTGGTCGGGCCGGTACTGGCAGCACAGGTAGGATATCTGCCGGGAACATTGTGGTTGTTGGCGGGGGTAGTACTTGCCGGTGCTGTACAGGACTTTATGGTGCTGTTTATCTCTTCCCGTCGCAATGGCTCGTCATTAGGTGAGATAGTTAAAGAAGAAATGGGGCGTGTACCGGGTACGATAGCCCTGTTTGGATGCTTCTTAATTATGATCATTATTCTGGCGGTGCTGGCCCTGATTGTCGTGAAGGCCTTGGCAGAAAGTCCGTGGGGCGTATTTACAGTGTGCTCAACTGTGCCAATCGCGCTTTTCATGGGGATATACATGCGATATATCCGTCCGGGGCGTGTTGGTGAAGTCTCGGTCATTGGCATTATCATGTTAATTGCCGCCATTTGGTTTGGTGGGGTTGTCGCAGCAGATCCTTATTGGGGCCCTGCACTGACTTTCAAAGACACAACCATTACTTATGCACTGATTGGCTATGCTTTTATCTCCGCATTGTTGCCGGTCTGGCTCATTCTGGCACCACGTGATTATTTGGCAACTTTCCTGAAAATCGGTGTGATTGTTGGCCTTGCGATTGGGATCGTTATCCTGAACCCAGAGCTGAAAATGCCGGCAGTGACACAATATATTGATGGCAGCGGGCCAGTTTGGAAAGGTACTCTGTTCCCATTCTTGTTCATTACGATTGCTTGTGGTGCAGTGTCTGGCTTCCATGCCCTGATTTCTTCGGGAACTACGCCTAAATTGCTGGCAAACGAAACCGATGCCCGTTTCATCGGTTATGGTGCCATGCTGATGGAATCATTTGTTGCGGTCATGGCGTTGGTTGCTGCCTCCATCATTGAACCGGGCCTGTACTTTGCCATGAATACGCCACCGGCTGCACTGGGTATCACGATGCCTGACCTGCATAATCTGGGCACGGCAGAGGCACCCATGATCATGGAATCTCTGAAAGAGGTAACAACCCATGCGGCGGCGACTGTCAGTTCTTGGGGCTTTGTTATTTCCCCTGACCAGATTTTGCAAACAGCAAAAGACATTGGTGAACCGTCTGTCCTGAACCGTGCTGGTGGAGCGCCTACCTTAGCGGTAGGGATTGCACATGTATTCCATCAGATAATACCTGCGGCGGACATGGGCTTCTGGTATCACTTCGGGATTTTGTTTGAGGCTCTGTTTATTCTGACGGCGCTGGATGCCGGTACCCGTTCTGGCCGCTTCATGTTGCAAGATCTCTTGGGTAATTTTGTTCCATTCCTCAAAAAAACCGATTCTCTGATTGCCGGCATCATTGGTACAGCGGGCTGTGTGGGCCTATGGGGCTATCTGCTGTATCAGGGCGTGGTTGATCCGTTGGGCGGCGTTAAGAGCCTGTGGCCACTGTTTGGTATCTCTAACCAGATGCTGGCAGCGGTTGCACTGGTCTTGGGCACCGTTGTCTTAATCAAGATGAAGCGCACCAAGTATATCTGGGTAACGGTGATTCCTGCGGTGTGGTTACTGCTTTGTACGACATGGGCGTTGGGACTGAAATTATTCAGTGACAATCCACGCCTTGAAGGCTTCCTTTTCCTTGCTAAAGAGTACAAGAAGCGGATCGCTGAAGGTGGCGCCGACTTGACGGCCCAGCAAATCAGCAACATGAACCATATTGTTGTGAACAACTATACCAATGCGGGATTAAGTATCCTGTTCTTTGTGGTGGTATACAGCATCATTATTTATGGTATCAAGGCGGCGATAAAAGCGAGCAAAAACCCGGAGCGTTCAGATAAAGAAACGCCTTATGTTCCGGTTCCTGAAGGTGGGGTAAAAGTTTCCTCTACGCACTGATTTGTCAGGGTATGCGGTTTAAACCCAAGGAATATATCCAAGGTATAAACTACATCACGCAATATCAGTAAACGCGATACCCCGCATAATCAGCTTTGTATTATGTGGGGTATTTTTTGAGAACTGGTTTTTTCAGATAGTGTTTTTGCAGATAATGTCTTTGCAAAAAATTCGCTTGGAGAACAGCTATGTTTGGCAATCTTGGCCGCGCAGGTAAATATTTGGGACAGGCTGCCCGTATGCTGGTTGGTGTTCCTGATTACGATACCTATGTACAACACATGAAAGAGAATCATCCTGATCAGCCTTATATGACTTATGAAGAGTTTTTTCGTGAACGCCAAAATGCGCGCTATGGCGGTGATGGAAAAGGCGGCATGCGTTGTTGTTAGGGAAACACAATGTTAACGCAGTAAAAAAGTAACACCCTGAAGAAGTCATGACATGAATAGGCAAAAAGCGATTAGCAAGCGGAAAACTAAAAATGCAACCAATATCAGTTACCATCCTGACCGGTTTTTTGGGATCAGGTAAAACGACGCTGCTGCGTCATATTCTCAATGCTGAGCACGGTTATAAAATTGCAGTCATTGAAAATGAGTTTGGTGAAGTTCCCATTGATAACGAATTAATCGGTGAGCGTGCGACTCAGATTAAGACATTAAGCAATGGATGTATCTGCTGTAGCCGTTCAAATGAGCTGGAAGATGCTTTGCTCGATCTGCTGGACAGTATGGATAAAGGCCAAATCTATTTTGACCGCTTGATAATCGAATGTACGGGGATGGCAGATCCCGGCCCAATCACGCAGACTTTTTTCTCCCATGAAATCCTGTGCCAGCGCTTTTTATTGGATGGCATTATTACGCTGGTGGATGCTGTCCATGCAACTCAACAATTAGATCGCTTTCCCATTGCACAGGCACAGGTTGGATATGCAGACAGGGTGCTTCTGACGAAAACCGATATTGCGTCAAATCATGAAGCTTTGCTGGAACGTCTGCAACGAATCAATGTGAAGGCACCTATTTATAAAGTCATCCAAGGGGATGCGGATTTAAGCATATTATTCAATATCGAAGGCTTCATGCTGAATGATAATCTGACCATTTCGGCACCTGTATTCCGGTTCGCGCCTAAACAACAAAATACCATTCGGTCGATAGTGGTTAATCTATCTCATCCGGTGGAACTGGCCGCTGTTTCAGATTTAATGGAAGAATTGTTACTGAGTTTTGCGGACAATTTACTGCGTTACAAAGGAATACTGGCTATTGAGAATGAATCACGCCGCCTACTGTTTCAGGGAGTGCAACGCCTTTATAGCGCTGATTGGGACAGAGAGTGGGAACCTGATGAAACTCGGGAAAGTGTGCTGGTTTTCATTGGCATGGATTTACCGGAACAGAAAATTCGCGACAAATTTGCGGCATTGTCTGTCAAATGACTGCCCGTAAAATGATTGGCTGTGGAATGAATGCTTAGAGAGAACGTAGAGCATATATAGAGTACGGAGTTGTAACCGCTCAGTTCTTATTTTTTATTGAGCAGTGAAATAATCTGTATCAATTCGCTGCTCATGTGTAAAAAGAGAATTATATATTCTCGCGATTAGGTTTAATTTTATGTAAAAATAAAATTAATATTTTAACAATTGGAATACAGAATAAATGAAACTTATACATAAACCGAATTTATCATATGCGTAAAAATAATGACTTAATTTGGGATAGGGTAATTTGTTTGCTGTATTCATTTTATCTTTTACATTTACAGGCAATCTCCACAAACGGGTTAGTGGAGATTGTTACAATAACAAATCATGTTAGTGATAAAAATTAAGAAAAAATAAAACGTTTATTTAGAGTGTGTCTCCCAAATTCTGGAGAAACGTTTCACATTACTGGCGGTATAAATAACAGTATGTGAAATGTTGCGATGCCCAAGATAATCCTGAATCAAGCGTGTATCACGGCCGAGATCTGCCAATGCGTAGCCACAGGCATGCCTTAGCATATGAGGATGCGGGGAAACACTGACTGATGCCTGTTTGCCATAACGCTTCAATAATCCATAAACTTGCTGCCGTGAAACTGCCCCCGATTTTTGGGAAAGGAACACCCAGGGTGAGTCGGCTTCCCGCCATTTCTGACGAATAACCAGCCATCTGTGTAACGCTTCAATTTCTTCTGGAATCAAAGGGTGCGTGGTAGAAAGTCCTCCTTTCAACCGCCTGATATGAATAATTGCTGAGTTTAAATCAAGATCTGATAAACGTAGGTTACACAGCTCACTTACCCTAAATCCGTGAATAAAACACATCAATAGCATGCAGTAATCCCTTTCAGCATGACGTCCTTGTTTTGTTTCTGCCAAAATTGCATCTATTTCGTATCGGGTTAAAAATTTACGTTGCTTCATGACATTATCATTCCTATGACATCAGATAGAGTAATTGTAAATCGCATGGTATTTAAACCAATTGAATACAATAAACCACCAGTGTTTTTTGAACATGATTGATAAAATACCAGATTAATTTAATTGGAATACCGCAAATAAAAAATTCGCTGCTTCTATTCGTCATTATTTTTAATGAAAATACTAATTGAAATCGTATAAATACGTGCTGTGTGGTTCTGTTGTACAGAATGGGACAATCACAAATAGAATTCCACTCAAAAAAATCTTTCAGCTGAACTTTACAACTAATTTTTTAACTTGGTTTTATTTTTAGATTTTTATTCTTACAAAGTTCCTTTTGGGTGTGGTGATTTCATATTTTTACTGCATTTACCTAAAAAAGTAAATGATTTATCTAAATCGTTTAGGTAATGTCTTTATTTTGCTTTTAAAATAATCTCTTTTGCGAGTCGTTTGGTATAATATTTTGTTAAAATTTTAATATTGATTTTTTATTCTGATTTATTTGTGTTGAAGACGTAAACAAAGGCGAAGTTTAAAATGTTCAGAGGAGGAATTTTTAGATAAGGTGACTGTTGATATTACATCTTATTTGTACCATTGGTTATTATTTCAATTGTATATTATTATTGTTAATATTTAAAAAATATAATTATTCATGACATGAATTTTCATATTATTTCAATAAATCATTCCTGTTAAAAATTAAATATTATTTCACCATTTAGATGATGATTTATAGAATTCAGCATTATTGAATATGCATTTACACAGGCCAGAAAAACAGCAAAAAGAAAGTTTTTTGACCTGTGTGAATTATTTAAGCGAAACTTGCCTTGTGCGCCATAATTTCGATGATTTGTATATCTGTTTGTTGCATTGCATGACGCGCCAGAGAACAGAGATTGGCGATGGATTGATCCACATCATCGGAGACAATGCCATCACTGCCACGGACACAACTGTTGTCCAATGCCATTAATACGGCTTTGTAGGCAGCACTGGCACTGGTAGAAACTTTCATTGCGCAACTATTGGAAGCACCATCACAAATCATTCCGCTGATATCACCGATCATGCTGCAAATTGCCATCGCAACAGGGCGATAATCTGCTTCGATCAACCATGCAATGCCTGCTGCGGCTCCCATTGAGGCGGTCGTCGCCGCGCAGAGGGCAGAGAGTGTAGGTAATTTATTGTGAATATAAATCGCCATCAGGTGCGACAGCATAAGTGCCCGCGCCAACTGCTCTTTACTGCATCCCAAATGTTCAGCCACAACAACGACAGGCATCGTTGCCGCAATCCCTTGGTTGCCGGAGCCTGAATTGCTCATGGCGGGTAAAACCGCCCCCCCCATGCGGGCATCCGAAGCCGCAGAAGTGCGGATCATAATGTCAGAAAGTAAATCCCGTGCCAGCAACCCTCTATCGCGCTGGCGTTGTAATGTCATGCCGATGTGTAATCCATACTGGGTCGTTAAGCCTGCCTGAGACAGGGCATCGTTCAGGCGGGCTGATTCCAGGATAAAGTGGATATCTTCATAAGGTGCTTGTGTGGCAAACTCATAAACCTGCAAAGCGGTGGCTTGCTTAAGGCAATACTCGACTTCTTCGGTAAATTCGTCAGGAACATTGCCGTCAGAAGCATTGTTGTCTGAAACATGGGATTCCGCATGGCTAGCTTGTGATGATTTATCGAAAATCACATGGCTGTTATGGACAATTTTCACAATCTGCGTGTGGCTGCCGGCGATAATTACTGTCGCAGATTCATCCTGATAATAAACTGTGGCTTCAGAATACAGGACTTGCTCACAAGGCTGCTGAATGGTGACGGTAACGGCACCTTGCTGTAATAGCTTTTTACTTTGAGCAATATCAGCAGGCGTTGCATGTTGCAACACTTCCAAACCCGCATCGGGATCGCCGCCCAATGCTCCCAGTGCGGCGGCAATGGGCAACCCAACCATTCCTGTACCTGGCACCGTAACGCCCATGCCATTTTTCATTAAATTCGGTGAAACACGTGCGCTGATGCGCTGGGCGGAGCCAGATAGATAAGACGCTGCTTTGGCGGCTGCCAGAGCCAAAGAAATAGGCTCGGTACATCCTGTTGCGGGTTTAACTTCTTTTTTGACTGCCCGGATAAATTCATTCCACAGCCGTGTGTGTTGTTTTTGACTCATACAAACAAACCTTAGTGACAAAACTGATATGCCTTTTGTCTTTCAAGCAGCAGCTCCATTGGCTGCTCCTTGAAATTCATCAGGTATAGTAATTATTTTCTGGATATCGCTTTCGTATATGCGAACGCATTCTGGGTCAGGAAAAAGCCAGAAAAGGAGAAATACATAAGAGGAGCCCGGTAAAAATAATCAGAATGAGTGATGCTCCTTTGTAGTGATGCAAACTGGGAACTTTATAGACCAGATAAGCCGGGATCAGGCAGCCAACGATGCCGAATATTGGGCTACAGATGGAAGTGAAACTCAACACTGGTGCATTCAGGATAATGGCGCTCCATGCCAGTAAAATCGCGAAAACCATGATGCCTTTTTGTACCCAGTTCTCATTGATCTTTTCAGTCGGCATGATGCGACTGAGAATATTCATGGCAATGCCCTGACTCGCTTCGCGGAATCCGAGATAAACACCAAAAAAAGCTGTCATTACCGCGAAAATATTGAGCATGACACTGACAATAATCACCCAACCGCCCGGAAAGAATTGAGCGGCAATCGCCAGCGCTGAAATATTCTGCTCATAGGCTTTGACAGCTTCATCATGCCCCATTGCCAGAGTAAAAGAGATGGCATAGAAAAATACGGTTCCAAATAAAACGGCAAAGGCAATATTCATGGCCCTCAGCGCCTTATGGCGGGCAACTTCGCGATTTTTTTCACGATTGCGGTAAGAAATGACCATTGGGCTCAGCGTTTGGATAAATAAAATTGAAGTGAGTGTAAAGGGCAATGTAATGATGGCTTTTTTGATCAATAGACCAAGAGGGGGCAATATGCCGATATTGTACAGGTGCCACATACCAATCATGGATAAACCCAAGGCTGCGACAACAAACAGTTTGGTCATGACCATCAGGCTGGATAGCCTGAATAATAACTGTTCACCACGGGAAGAGATGGCAACTAAGAGGCAGATTAACACTAAGCCATAAAGCGGGTTGTCTGACATCAATTCATCGGTCACACCAAATGTTTGCAAGTAAGATGCACTGTCATTGGTTATGGCGGTGGAATAAACGAACATCCAGATCACCAGCATAATAAAGTAGAGCACTCCCAATAAAATGCCCCAATTTTTGCCAAGGTATCCACTGATTACACTCGGATAATCTTTACATTCTGCGGATTCTGCGAGGGTATTGATGAAAAGCCGTTGAAATAGATACATAGCTGGATAGCCAATAATGGATGACAGCAGAAAAACCCACAATCCCATCAATCCGACCTGAACTGGCAAGAAAACAATTCCAGCTCCAATTGCCATGCCAATACTCATAATGACCCAACCGATGTCAGTCCGGTCAAATTTTATCGCTTGCTTCCATTCTGCTTCAGTCATATTGGCGCGTTTGGCTGCCCGAGATAAAGGGGGCATAAAATCATAGTTTTTTACTGCTGTTTTCATAATAGCTCTCGCTTACATCTTTAGCATTGTAATAAGTATCGAAACAGGTACAGAGAGAAACACATCACGTAAACACTCAATAACCACTTTTTTAGTAAGTGAATTATCTCGAGCTAATAGTAAAGGATTTCAAAGAGAAAAAATTTCCTTAAAAATTCCACTTGGTAGGGTTTTTGAGAGAACAACTTCTTTATAAAGAAGAAATCACTACTTATTGTTCCCAATGAAAAATGGTAAAGGGAATTTTTGTAAAAAAGGAATTAGGGAAATTTGTATGGTATTGATAAACAATATAATTTCATCTTAATGCGAAGGTATTATGAGTCTGTATGATATTAACAATTGAAACAACTAGAGCGCGAAATTGTGTACATTGTCACGCTGATCTTCGTTCAAAACACCCTGTTAGCATTAAATCCTTTTTATTGTTAATATTATGCTTTAGTTTAGCATATTAATCTAGAGTTTTTTTATCAGTAAAGCTGGTTAATCAGCGGTTACAATTGAAATATTGAATGGAAAAAGAAACCAGCGCCACCAATAAACCTTGTGTTGTTGTGGTTTTTAATGCGTTATTTAATGCTCTTTTAAATATGATTTTTTAATGCATATGTAATAAATATCGACTTTAAAGTTATGCTATTTTATTAGTAATAAAAAATCACATAGTAACATCTATTGATGGACATAATTATTAACCAATAAGTTTTATAATGACATGAATATATAAAATAGCATTGATTATGTTTTTCTGAAAATAAAACTATGTTAAAAATATTACAGTTTAAAACAAATTCGTCGTGGGAAAGTTTTCTCTATATATAAATCTGAGGTGAAAGAATTGTATTTTTTTAAAATTTCACACCCCTTGTTTTAATTATTATTTTTTGAATATTTAAATCTATTGAATTTATAGAGTTAAATTTATTCATGGATGATTTTTACTTTTAAATAAAATAATTTATTCTGTTGCTATTCCGAGGATGTTTGCATGAAAATTATTGGTATTTCTGGAGTACTGCCATCAAGATGTGTGACTAATAAGGATATTATTGAATTAGTCGAAAAAAATTCAAAAGAAAATTTTCAGGGTGATTTAGCCAAAACCTTAAAAACAATTGAACGACTTTTGGACAAAACAGGTATTGAAAGTCGTTATTGGCTGGGTGACGGTGAAAAACCGATGCATCTGATGGAACAAGCCTTTAATCAGGCGTTGGAACAGGCAAATATCAGTAAATCAGAAATTGATCTGTTGATTTATCCTAACGTCACCCGGGGCTTCACAGAGCCTGCAAACAGTACCTTTGTTGCCAAGGCATTGGGATTGAACTGCCGTAACTACGATATTGTTGATGCCTGCAATGGCTGGATAACCGCAATGGATATCATCAATAGTAAAATGAAGGCGGGGGAAATACGGCATGCGGCGATTATTAATATGGAATTTGGCATGTCGGAAGGCAGCCCGTTCACCAAAAACTTTGCCCTGAATTCAGCCTCCGAATTAACTTATAAATATCCGAGTTGCACAATTGGTGAAGCTGCATCTGTCACAATATTGAATAATGAATCAATTGATAATTTTAGATTTGATTATATCAGCCGGCCTGAATTAAGTGACCTATGCAATATTTCCTTGCCGGATTGGAGATTGTTCTGCAATGAAAGTGATGTCGAGCTTATTGCCCCATTGGGAGGAAAGTACCAATTCAACTCTTATGGCGCGGCCTTGCATGAACACGCCGGATATGAAGTGCCGAATGTATTCAAGCAGCATGGTATTGATAGCCGTGATCTGCATAAGATTTTTATCCATACCGGGGCGCCAAATATGTGGAATAAATTTGGCAATGAAATTCAGGCAAAGGATAAAATTCATCATATAGGTCAAAAAACCGGGAACATTATTACGGCTTCCATTCCATTAGCCATTGCCCACGCTTTAGAAAATGGTCAAGTGGAAAGAGATAAACTTTGTATGGGATGGGCGGGGAGTGGTGGCATGGTATTTTCTGCGATGTCATTTAAATTATAATTCAATAATGGGCATTGGGGATAACACAGCCAAATATTCTAAGTTGAATGAACTGACTATATTTTTAAAGTAATAAGCAGTTTGTTTATTGGAATTTATTTTATTATCTATCATTAGGCGGAAAGATATAAATGATTTTTCCGCTTGTTTGATTTTATATCATGATGCTAATTAAATGACTTATCAGGATAAAGCCACAGTGAGCTTTTAGCGTTCGCATTGATAGAATAAATCCCTTTTAATCAAAGGGATTGTGGCTTTTAAACTGCTCAGATGTTGAGAGTGAGTCCTACCTTCTCGATTTAATTAAATAGACTTTTCCGGCCGCAATATCTATGATTTGTGCGCTTCATATTATCGGTATCCGCCCGCAGACCCTTACTACCTTTCAAATCGGCGTATTGTTGACGGCCCGGTAACTTGAAATATGACAGGTATATTTGAACATTTATTCAGGAAGGCATAATAATGAAAAGTAAATTCACATTAGCTTCGCTTTGCTTGGCTTCTCTTATGTTGGCTGGATGTGCAACAGAGTCCTCATCGACACTCCCAGTACAAAAAGTCTCTTCTTACAACACAACCTATACCGGAATCCGCAGCCCGATTGCAGTGGGTAAGTTCGAAAACCGTTCCAGCTACCAGAATGGCATTTTTTCCGATGGTGTTGACCGCTTAGGAAATCAATCAAAAACGATCCTTGTGACTCACTTGCAACAAACTGGCCGCTTCAACGTATTGGAACGCACCAATATGGCTGAATTGAAAGAGGAAGCCGGATTGCAGGGTAAAGCGCAAAAATTAAAGGGTGCTAACTACATTATTACGGGTTCCGTTACCGAATTTGGCCGTAAGGAAGTGGGCGATCATCAGTTATGGGGCATCTTAGGCCGCGGAAAAGCACAGGTTGCCTATGCAAAAGTGATGCTGAACGTTGTGAATGTTGAAACTTCCGAAGTTGTTTTTTCTGCCGCAGGAGCAGGGGAATATAAACTGTCCAGCCGTGAAATCATCGGATTTGGCGGTACTTCCAGCTACGACTCTACTTTAAATGGCAAAGTATTGGACTTGGCTATTCGTGAAGCAATCAATGATTTGGTCACTGGTATTGAAAATGGCGCATGGAAGCCAGCTAATTAATTAGACAGGAAAGTGAGTTACATGTTTTTGATGAAAAAGACAGGAATGCTGTCAGGCGTAATTTTATTGGCAGGTTGTGCACTGACAGGTTGTGTAAAAGCACCTAAGAATTTGTATGTATGGGGTGATTATCAACCCGCTCTTTACCAATATTATCAGCAGGATAAAACCGGGCCACAGGAACAGCTTCAGTCATTGCAGAAAGTGATCGAACAAGCCAAGTCGAAAGACAAACCTGTTCCACCCGGGTTACACGCACAAATGGGTCTGCTTTATAGCAAAACCGGCAATACCGGAGAGGCCTTTCGGCAGTTTGAAATAGAAAAAGAACTTTTTCCTGAATCTGCGCCTTACATGGATTTTCTGCTAAGCAAAAATAAGGGAGCTAAATGATGAACCGTTTATTTGGGGCAGTCGGCGCCTTATTCTTGCTGGTCTTGACTGGTTGTGTTCAACAGAAGCCTTATGATTATTCAGCGCTGAGGGAAAGCAAACCTAAATCTATTTTGGTTTTGCCTGCTGTCAATAATTCAGTGGAAGTAAAGGCCGCTGGCAGTGTTATGTCTCAGGTAACTTACCCGTTGGCAGAATCAGGCTATTATGTTTATCCCGTTGCGGTTGTTGACGAAACATTTCGTCAAAATGGCATGACGGAAGCGCAGGATATCCATAATCTCAGCTATAAAAAACTGTATGACATTTTTGGTGCAGACTCCGCTCTTTATCTGAATATCACCCAGTATGGTACGCAATACCAAATCATCAGCAGTGATACCCGCGTTAGTGCCACGGCCAAGCTGGTGGATTTACGCACGGGGAAACAGTTGTGGAGTGGTATCGCGACAGCATCCACCAATGAAAATAACAATAATTCAGGTGGTGGTCTGGTGGGAATGTTGATATCGGCGGCTATCTCGCAAATAGCGAATACCGTTATGGACAGAGGCCATGATATTGCAGGCATTACCAGTAATCGCCTGCTGGGGGCGGGGGGCTATGGCCGCTTGCTGTATGGGCCGCGCTCTGAGTTTTATGGCAAAGAGAAATTATAAGTTTTGACTGAAATAAAAATGCCGCAGAGATAATTGCGGCATTTTTTTATGTTCTTACCTAAATCAGACATCTAACCGTTTGGTTTGCCATTTTTTAGATTTCCAGCGCCAGGCATTAACTAAACCGCGTACCCATTCATCACAGAAGAACCCGATCCAAATCCCCAAGATCCCCATTCCCATGGTGATCCCTAAAAAATAACCGAGGGGGATGGAAATACCCCACATGAAAATGATTGCGGTATAAAGTGGAAAGCGTGCATCACCGGAAGCGCGCAAGGCGTTGACCATCACTATATTGAAAGTACGCCCCGGCTCCAAAAAGACGGAAAGCAGGAACAGCGGCAGCAGCAGTTCGATAATCATTTTGTCTTCCGTCATGAGATTGAGGAGTGGTTCCCGGAAAATCCAGAATGCCAGAACAACCCCCACCGTGACGATAACGCCGATCCGCAGACTTTTTAACCCGCGGATATAAGCATCTTCAAAGCGTTTAGCCCCAACAAGATGCCCGACCATAATCTCATTGCCGATGCTGGTAGAGATACCAAACAGCATGATGAACAGCGACAATTGGAAATACAATGTCTGTGCGGCCAGAGACGTTTCACCCATCAGGCCGATAAACGCCTGAGCCGTCATATATTGCAGGATCCACACTAAATTTTCACCGGCGGCTGGCAAGCCGATATGCAGAATTTTTCCCAGCATACTTTTAGACCACCGGATGAGCTGCATAAACTCGAATTTGATTTTCAACCCGCCGAACAGTAATCCGAAAAGTAAAATAATCGCAACAGTACGGCCAAATACGGTAGACCACGCGACCCCTTCCAGCCCATATTGAGGCAAGCCGAAGAACCCATACAGCACAATCATATTACCGGCGATGGTAAGTAAATTGGCGACCAGCGTGACATACATGGAGGCTTTTGATTTGCCATAAACTCGTAGGCAAGCGGCCAGAATAATCGAAATTGCTTCGGGAATGAGGCAGATACCGAGAACATGCAGATAAGCAAACCCGTCATCCATCAGGTTTTCCGGCAAGTTCATAATGTACAGAATCTTATAGCCGAAAAATATGGTGATCAAAGCACAGCTGAAACCCAGCACAAAATTGAACGCGATGGAAATATGGATTGCCAGACTGGCTTTTTCACGTTTTCCGGAACCCAGATATTGTGCGATGACGACACTGCAACCTACGCTGATGAAGTTGAAAATCGTAATGAAAAGATCAAAAACATGATTACCCACCCCCATCGCTGCGAGGTAAGAAGAAGAAATATGGCTGACCATGTACGTATTAATTAACCTGAGCTCGGGATAAGCAGAATAAAAAAAGAAAGGAACTAAAAGCGGGTTCGGTGATCAGATCTTTTGACCAAAAAAGAAACTTTTCACTGG
>NZ_FORG01000067.1 GCF_900113945.1 Xenorhabdus mauleonii | reverse complement strand
TACAGCGACTGGGCAATCGTCAGTACCTGACCGGCCCCCATGCCCCACTGGCGGGAAGCCACCTGCTGGAGTGTCCCCAAATCAAAACAAAGCGGTGGCGGGGTT
The DNA here is from genome assembly GCF_900113945.1 of Xenorhabdus mauleonii. Classification (GTDB taxonomy): domain Bacteria; phylum Pseudomonadota; class Gammaproteobacteria; order Enterobacterales; family Enterobacteriaceae; genus Xenorhabdus; species Xenorhabdus mauleonii. Next base: position 3,437 of record NZ_FORG01000067.1, on the reverse strand, counting down.
TTCTCCCGTTTCTGAATGAGTTCCGTCACCACAGCATGTTGTGTCTGTTGGCAGGCTTTAACCACACGATGTGCGATATCCTCCCGAATACAGCGTTTTTCTTCATCACACGCATCGGGGGCGGGCAGCCATTTGGCCCGAAAGGCAATATTGTCTTTTTGCAATGTGGCCACCACCTGCCAGTAGGGCCTGGGTTCAAACCGGGCGATGTCATTATCACGGTTCACCACCAGTGCCAGTGTCGGCGTCTGTACCCGTCCGATGGACAGCACCTCACCAAATCCTTGTGCCTGCGCTTTCAGAGTATAGAGGCGGGTCAGATTGATACCCATCAGCCAGTCAGCGCGTGCCCGCCCCAACCCGGCCTGCCAGAGTGACTCGGTGTGCTCCCCCGGTAATAGCGCTGCCAGTGCCTGCCGGATACTGGTTTCATCCAGCGCAGACAGCCACAGCCGCCTGACAGGCCCGGTGAAACGGCAGAACTCCAGCAATTCGCGGGCAATCACTTCCCCTTCACGGTCGGCATCCGTGGCAATGATCACTTCATCCGCCTGTTTCAGTAACTGTTTGATCACCGCAAACTGCTCAGCGGTCTCTTTTTTCACCGTCCATTGCCATTGCGCCGGCAGTACCGGCAGAGGCGCCATCCGCCACGGCGGGCCGAATTGTTCGCCATAGTGCTCCGGGGCGGCCATTTCCAGTAAATGCCCGATAGCCCACGTCACGGTCACGTTCTGGCTCAAAAGACATCCCTGCCCACGCTGCTTCACACCCAACACACGGGCGATATCCCGGGCCTGAGAGGGCTTTTCACACAGATAAAGCTGCATATCACCCCCTGCCCGCATCCTGAACAACCGCACGCCGGCTCGGTGAAAAACCGGAACGCAACCGGCCCGACAAAATATCAGGCTCCGGCTCGCCCAGCCATTTAATGGCCTCAAGGCCGGCTGGTGTTTTTTCCTCAATATCCGCACGAGTCACCTTCAGAGGGCGGTAAGAACGCACCAGGCCATAAATCTGACGGATCACCCGGCTGCCGTTATGCAGCAACGCATCCCGCTCTGAACGGGAAATAAAACCGTAATGAAAGGCCTGAAAAGTTTTCATCGCCAGCTGGTCGAAACCGACCAGCAGCCAGACACAGCGGTAACCCAATGGTGAATGGCTGTAGACACCGATATTCAGCGGTTCAACGGAGGAAACCGCAGATAACGTAACGTGTTCCGGCAAAGCATTCAGCGTCTCCTGCAAGGTGGCAATACTCTGCTGAAGACTGGCCGATGCTGTTGCCAGAGCCTGCTCCAGCTTAATCAGCCAGCTGTCGGCGTAAGGGTTATCAGCAGCCGCATCTGCGCTGATAGTGCCCGCCCGTTTAATGACTTGCGGCATACCGATAATATCCGGGTATTGACGACGGCCAGTGAGATCTTCTTTTTTACGCCCTTCCCAGAGGCGGATGGCGTAGTGGGTATGCAGTTCAATGGATAATGCGGATTTCAGTGCGCCGGCACGACGGGGTGTTGGCGGTGCGGTTTTTTCGTCAGGCTCAGACATAAAGAGCAACTCCTGTTTAGGCAACTTATGTCTGTAGAACTATCAGAGGAAAAGCGGGGTTCACTCAACCCATAACCAGTTATCGGAAAAAGGAAAAATAAGCCATGTCATTCATTGTCAGAAATGCGATTTTCAGACGGTGCTGGCAACAACGGTTTGTTTGTTTTTTGAACTTTGTTGGCACTGCCAACAAAGTGTGTTTTTTAGACAGAGCTGGCCTTAATGGGCTTTATCAGATTCAGTCAGCCACCAGTGCCTTCCCTTAATCATATACATCAACCTGAAAAACAAGCAATCACCTCATTTTTCGAACCCGAGGGCTAAGGTTATTTCCTGAGGACGATGAAGAAAGCGTTAACCTTTTTATTGTCGCACCACATCGTTATGCCGTATCAAGGGATCAATGCTGTGTATTTTTTGAACTTTGTTGGCACTGCCAACAAAGTCTATTTTTTAGACAACATTGGCTTTAATGGACTTTACCAGATTCAGTGAGCCGCCAGTGCCTTCTCTAAACCATACACATCAACCTGAGAAACAAACACTCACTTCACTTCCCGAACCCGAGGGTTAAGGTTATTTTCTGATGTCGATGAAGAAAACGTTAACGCTTTTACTGTTGCGCCGCATCTTTATGCCGTATTGAGGGAACAATGCTGTGTGTTTTTTGAACTTTGTTGGCACTGCCAACAAAGTCTGTTTTTTAATCAATCTGGGTTTTGTTGATGCCTCGCCAGCGTCAGTCGCTGACGGATCTCTTTCACGACATTGCGCACATGGGCCTGGGAGGACGGTGAAACCGGGCATTCAGTTTCCCGGATGAACGCAGCCTGCGTTTTAGCAGAGCCGACCGTCGCAATAGTCGGTTCAGCCTGGGCATACAGTTTTCCCTCCCGTGCCCGTTTCATCATGGTCAGCAGCCAGCCGACCGGGTTGCCGATTTTGCCTGCACGCAGCGCTTTGTCCAGACAATCCAGGACGATTTGAGCCTGCTCAGCAGGCAGTGCCTGCAACTGGCTGGTCAGCATGGTGATATCTTCCGGCTCCAGTTGTCGGCAAAGTCCTTCTGGCAGAAAAATAACAGGCTGGGGATCTACGTATGTTTTTTTATTCACACTCTGTGTGAAAGAACGTACATAACGGTTCGGTTTAGTGGAATCGCTATAACTCGATGATTTTATACTGAGTTCGGAAACCGAATTCGGCTTAGTGGGCACCTCTTTTTGACTCAGTTCGGTTTCCGAATCCGGTGTCATTTCTCTGGGTTCGGTGTGCTGTTTGGCTTGTTGAAGGGCCTGCCTCATGACCCTTTGCTGTGGTGTCTGCACGGCATTCAAGCGCGCTTCCAGTAAACAGAGATGACTATGGCGATGGCGCATCATCGGATCTTCCTTAATGTCAGCCAGCACCGACCAGGCTGTCTGGCTGATCGTGCGATTTTTACTGCGACAGGCTTCTGCCACGGTATCCAGCCAATGAGGATCAAGCATTTCGGCATCACGGCAGGTCAGCGGCTCATCGTGTTGCGCATAGATATTCCCCCGCACTCGCCCGTGCTCATCCCGGATGCGCTTGCATAAACTCAGCCAACCGGTTATTCGCAACATCAGCAGAACCCGGCTGACGGTTTCACGCGAGGCCTTGCCTTTATAGGGTGAGGCCAGCAGCACCTGCAATTCATCGTAGCTGGGAAAAACTGCCCCTTCATTTTGTTGCGCGTACAGGCGGATCATCATCCAGCCCGTTTTATCCAATGGTGACAGGCGATCATCCAGTAACAAGCGACGGGGATAGGCATCCTGGATGTTTCCCATAAACAGCAGACCACTGCGCAGCTGCGAAACGTCATCGTCGCTGCGTTGTTCCAGACGCTTTTTCAT
>NZ_FORG01000014.1:52424-121772 GCF_900113945.1 Xenorhabdus mauleonii | reverse complement strand
CCACCTGACCCCATGCCGAACTCAGCAGTGAAACGCCGTAGCGCCGATGGTAGTGTGGGGTCTCCCCATGTGAGAGTAGGACACTGCCAGACATTAATTTAGACAGAGAAGCCATCCTTAACCGGATGGCTTTTTTGCGTTTGGAATTCTTAAAATATAGCTAAAATTCTTTAACACAGACCTGAAATAGGGCAAAAATAATGCTCTGTATTCGGGTAAATGAATATTTATCGCCGTTTTTTGTAACAATTAACTGCCTTTTCGCGTATAAGCTGCCAATACAGTTCTTTCTGATAATTCCAAATACTCTTTCATTTTGTTTGCGGCCAATTTATTTTGCCCGGAATTAAGCAACTCTAGAATATGGGCATTTTTATCAATATAGGGCGCATATAAAAGCTCGGGATCATTCAAAACACCAAAAGCCAGACGGAGTTCTGCGGAAATATTACGGTAAAACGCGATTAACCTTTCGCTATCTGTTAACTCTACAATTGCGGCATGAAAACGCATATTTTCTGTGCCGGCACTAACCCAATCTTGTTTATCACGACATTGCTGCGCGCTAGCAACCGCTTGTTTCATCTTGGCAACACTGGGATGCATTGAGTAAGACTGAGCCAGAGCCTGACATTCAATTAGCTGCCGAACTCTATAAATATCAATAATTGAAGCAATATCGGGAGTGGCAACAAACACACCGCGATTAGGTTCATGTTTGAGTAGGCCTTCCTGTGTAAGAAGTCGGAACACTTCGCGTAATGTATTGCGTGAAATTTCAAGTTGTTCACTCAAAGTGGCTTCCGATAGTCGTTGTCCTGGCAATAACTCCCCAGCAACTAACTTATTTCTTATAGTTTCGGCGATCTTTTTACTCAAAATCTGGGGAGAATGGTCTTTTGTCATAATCATCCGTTAGATTTAATGTCCAATGCCAATAGTAAATACTTTCAAAGTTCACATAAAAGTGAATCTTCACATATTCCCTGATAACCAGCAAGTAGCCGTCCTTGAACCAATATGGGGCAACATGGAATACCTTTCTGCACCAAAAATGTGCATTTGGGTCACCGCCTTAGCATCACAAATGAATAAAGTGATCTCTATCGAGCTTTAGAGATCAATAACACAATTTCATTTGCCTATTTTCTCGTCAGGTTTTATTTATTGTTCAACAATAAAGTAACTTTAATTAAACAATAATTTATTTTGGTTCCACAATGGTATGGATATTGCTTAGAAAAGAATAAATAAGATATTGATGACAGGGGAAGGTAGCTTATGGCTATGCAGGAAACAGTAAAACAAGAAACGATAAATTTTGCATCGAATCGGCGTTCATCTTTGATTGCCGCTGTTTTTCTTATGGCAACGTCAGCAATTGGGCCAGGGTTTATAACCCAAACGGCTACGTTTACTGCAACGATGGGCGCTGCTTTTGCCTTTGGCATTTTAGCCTCTATTTTGATTGATTTTGTGGTGCAACAGAATATTTGGCGAATTGTCATATTAACCAAAATGCAATCTGCTGATATTGCGAATGCCGCTATTCCGGGAAGTGGTTATGTGTTGGCAGCATTAGTTATTTTTGGCGGATTGGTATTTAACATCGGAAATATCGCGGGAGCTGGATTGGGGCTTAATGCCCTGATGGGCTTGGATCCAAAATGGGGAGGGTTGTTGAGCGCGTTGATAGCGATTTACATTTTTACCTCCCGTAAAGCAGGTGTCGCCATTGATCGAATTATTGTGATATTGGGACTTATCATGATAGTGATGACGCTGTTTGTGGCAATAGTCTCTAATCCGCCTGTGGGAGAGGCGTTGCGACAGACAGTACTGCCGGATGAAATCAATTTTGCGACCATCACAACCATTGTTGGCGGAACGGTTGGTGGTTACATTTGTTACGCTGGTGCTCACCGCTTGCTGGATAAGGGGGCGGTAGGTGCTGAAAACCTCAAAGCCGTTTCCAGTGCGGCAACCAAAGGTATTCTGGTTGTTGGCTTGATGCGATACCTATTATTTCTGGCCATATTGGGTGTTGTTGCCAGCGGTGTGACACTTGATATTGCTGGCAAAACAGCTAACCCTGCCTCACAAGCGTTTCAGGTTGCAGCGGGCGAATTCGGATTACGTGTTTTTGGCCTGATCGTTTGGGCAGCAGCCATTAGCAGCATTATTGGTGCTGCCTATACCTCGATTTCTTTTGTTAGTGTATTCCGCAAGCACTTGACTGAACGTCGACGCAATATTGCAACATTATCTTTTATTGCCATCTCATTGATTGTTTATCTGCTAATGGGAACCCCTCCGGCTGCCTTATTGGTTTTTGCCGGTGGTTTCAACGGACTTATTCTTCCGCTTGGTTTGACTATCTTTGTTTATGTTGGCTGGAAACGTGCTGATTTGATGGAAGGATACGTTTATCCCCGCTGGCTGCTTTGGTCAGGTGCGATTACATGTGTGTTGACGTGGTACATGGGCGCGATGTCTATCGATTCAATCTTTGAGTTTTTGAAATCAGCTTAAGGAAATCATCATGATAAAAACAATCGATTTAAATAGTGACTTGGGTGAAAGTTTTGGGCAATGGCGCATGGGAAACGATGATGCGATATTGGAGATTGTCAGTAGTGCGAATGTCGCTTGTGGTTTCCATGCCGGGGATCCCGTAGGGATCTTGCAGACACTAAAATCAGCAAAAGAAAACAATGTAGTGATAGGCGCCCATGTTTCTTACCCTGATTTAGTCGGCTTTGGGCGTCGCAAAATGGATATAGCCAGCCATGAGCTTACCGCAGATGTCATTTACCAGATTGGTGCCTTGCAAGGATTGGCTACCGCGGCTGGCACCACTCTCAAATATGTCAAACCTCATGGTGCGCTGTATAACACCATTGCCAATGATGAATATCAGGCAGTTGCCGTTATTGAAGGCATTCTGGCTATTGATCCTACGCTTGCGCTGGTCGGCTTGGCGGGATCAAATATCCTCAAGTGGGCTGAGGAACGGGGCTTGAAAACCATCGCGGAAGCATTTGCAGATCGTGCCTATACCTCACAGGGAGAGCTGGTTTCCCGCCGTGAAGCGGGAGCCGTATTACACGATGCTGATCTGGTTGCTAAACGCATGTTGCAGCTTGTGACAGAGGGAGGTGTTGAATCCATCGATGGTAAATTCACGCCGATTCAGGCGGATTCTATTTGTGTTCATGGTGACAGCCCGGGTGCGGTAGACATGGCAAGGCAGATTAAATCTGTTTTGCAGCAGGCTGGGATCACTATCCGCTCATTTATTCATGAAAAAGAATCCCACTGATTCTGTTGCTGACTTAGGGAGATAGCTTTGCGTTTTTTACCCGTAAACTTCAATACCATCATGGTTGAACTAAATGGATTGGCAGAAACACTGGCATTGCTGGATTCACTGAATATGGCGCCTGTCTTGGGGATTGAAGAAGTTATTCCAGCCGCAAGAACGCTGATGATCCGTTTTCGGCCGACAAAAATATCAGCCCAACAATTGGCTGCGGAAATTGGTAATCGTGATTTGCAGGAACGTCGTTATGTTGCGGGAAAACAGATAGAGATCCCCGTGCATTACAACGGTGACGATCTCGCGGCTGTTGCTGAAATATTAGGGATCTCTGTTCAGGAAGTGATCCGCAGCCACACTGAAAATGAATATACCGTGGCTTTCACCGGATTTGCTCCCGGTTTTGCTTACATGGTGTCGGAAACTTCCCAGTGGAATATTCCTCGCAGGAAAACGCCTAGAACACGAATTCCGGCTGGAGCGGTTGCACTTGCCGGGGAATTTAGCAGCGTTTATCCACAGGCAAGCCCCGGTGGCTGGCAACTTATCGGTATAACAACCGAGCGAATGTGGGATCTTTCCCGCCCATCTCCGGCTTTGTTGCAACCAGGCTATCGCGTTAAATTCCGGGATGCAGGCCATCTTCCTGCAACGGTGAGTTTACCGAAAAATACGCATGGCAATAGAGCACCTTTGCCTGAAGAAGGGAGCCATTTAGAAATCTTGTCTGTTGGATTGCAAACTTTATTTCAAGATTTGGGGCGTACGGGGCAATCAGGAGCAGGGGTTTCAGGATCAGGAGCGATGGATAAAGGCGCTTTGCGCAGTGCAAACCGCATTGTTGGTAATCCAACCGATCAGGCTTGTCTGGAGATCGTGCAGGGTGGCTTCAAAGCGCAAGCGCACGGGCAGATGCTAGTTGCAATAACGGGTGCTCCCTGCCCGATAGAGATAAAAACGCCATTGGGTGAAATCATTAATGTAAATACTTACCAACCCATTGATTTAAACGATGGCGACGAAATATCACTGGGTTTTCCTGCTGCTGGCATGCGTTCTTATTTGTCTGTGCGTGGCGGTTTTGCTATTCCTCCCGTTTTATCGAGCCATTCATTCGATACGTTATCCAATATTGGGCCAGCTCCGTTGAAGGTACATGACAAGCTGCTGATTCGCCATCCATTGCGCAGTGCTGCGATATCCTGTTCTGAAACAGCAGCATTTGCTATGCCGAATAAAGATGCCATTGTGGAATTAGACGTGATACTCGGGCCACGTACAGATTGGTTTACGCAGGAAGCCATCGAATTATTGAGTAAGCAGATTTGGCAAGTGACACCTCAATCCAACCGAATTGGCCTTCGATTAAATGGTGAGTGTTCACTATCTCGCATTAAAACTCAGGAGTTGCCCAGTGAAGGCACTTGTGCGGGGGCAATTCAAATTCCTGCCAGTGGGCAACCTGTACTTTTCTTGGCTGACCACCCACTAACGGGAGGATATCCGGTCATCGCTTCAGTGGCCGATTATCATCTTGATCTGGCAGGCCAGATCCCTGTAAACGCCAAAATCCGCTTTAACCCCATCAGCCAATTCCACGAAATTCAAGGGAGCAAAGATTTCCTATGAGCGCTATTTCTATGAGTACGACTCCTATGAGCACCATTTCTACGGGCACTACTGTGAACATTTCAGACGATACAGCAGAAAATGAGCTTAAGCGAGCTTCCTCAAATAACATAAAGAAAGTATTGATTGCGAACCGGGGTGAAATCGCTGTCCGTATTATTCGTGCTTGCCGTGATTATGGCATACAGACAATAGCTGTTTATGCTGATGCTGATATTCACTCCCAACATGTGCAATTGGCTGATGAAGCTTATGGATTGGGGGGAAATAGCCCCACTGAAACTTACCTCAATATTCCTCGCATATTGGCGATAGCGAAGCAATCAGGGGCAACGATGATACATCCCGGCTATGGTTTTCTGTCCGAAAGGGCCGAATTTGCCCGAGCTGTCATTGAGGCGGGGATAATTTGGATTGGGCCGAATCCGGAAACGATTGATGAACTTGGCGACAAGGTGAAAGCGCGCAAGCTCGCCCAGAAAGTGGGAGCACCTTTGGTGGTTGGTACGGCAGAACCCGTCAACGATGTGCAGGAAGTTGTCGATTTTGCGGAAAATCATGGTTTGCCGATTGCCATTAAAGCCGCATTTGGCGGGGGTGGCCGCGGTTTGAAAGTGGCTTGGCGGCAGGATGAAGTTATCGAACTTTATCATTCGGCAGTGCGTGAGGCGACAGCTGCATTTGGGCGAGGAGAATGCTTCATTGAGCAATTTCTGGATAAGCCCCGTCACATAGAAGCACAAGTGATTGCAGATAAACAGGGCCACGTCGTTGTGCTCGGAACCCGCGATTGTTCTTTGCAGCGCCGCAATCAGAAACTGGTGGAAGAAGCTCCGGCTCCATTTTTAACACAGGAACAAACAAAACGCATTTATCAGTCTGCAAAAGCCATTTGTGCAGAAGCTAATTATGTGGGAGCAGGTACGGTAGAATTCTTGCTAAGTGCCGATGGTACGCTCTCTTTTTTGGAAGTAAATACTCGCTTGCAAGTTGAACATCCAGTTACGGAAGAGACTACTGGCATTGATTTGGTGATCGAACAATTACGAATCGCAGAAGGCTACCCGCTGAGTATTCAGGAAACACCGAAGCCTAGGGGACATTCCTTTGAATTCCGCATTAACGCGGAAGATGCCGGTAAAGGCTTTCTGCCGACATCTGGCACTATCAATGAATTTATCCCGCCTTCAGGCCCCGGTATTCGGCTGGATTCAGGTGTGATAACGGGTTCTACTATTCCGGCGACATTTGACTCATTGATGGCGAAGTTAATCGTTACTGGGGCAACGCGTGAACAAGCTATTTCCCGCGCTCGCCGGGCACTGCAGGAATTCAAAATTCAGGGAGTGGCATCGGTGTTGCCATTCCATCAAGCGGTGATGGAACACGCTGATTTTATTTCCGGTGATGCATTTCATGTCCATACGCGTTGGATAGAAACAGATTTCGCCAATGAACTGCAAAGCCTGCCCCGCCAATCTGCTGCGGCAGATAAAGGTATCACCCGCACGTTTATTGAGATCGATGGTCGCAGGCATGAACTGGGATTGCCGTCGGATTTATTGGCAGGGTTAGCACAGGTTGCACCTTCAGGTGAGCATTCACTTTCCCATACGCAACCAGTAACAAAGGAACGTGAACTAACCGATCCTCGTCAGGTAAAAGCGCCAATCTCCGGCATACTGCATTCATGGCTAATCGATGAAGGCAAATCAGTCAACAAAGGTGATGTTATTGCGGTGATGGAAGCGATGAAAATGGAAATACAAATCAGTGCCCATTGCTCGGGAAAAATCACATTTTGTGCACAAGCAGGAGATTATCTGGAAGCAGAAAGCACACTGGCTAATATTGAGCAGCAATAATTTTCTAAATAATTAGTTGGTTTTTTTGCTCTGGCTAATTTGCTTTTTGATCAATAAATGGGCCTGCTTGGTGCAGGCTCATCATAATTATTAATGAACAGATAAAACTGAAAATTGTGAAATAATTCCATACTGGTTGCCTGTTTTTATTCAGTCTCTTTTATCCATATTTGACGATTTTTCAATTTCATTGGTTGGTAACACAATGTTTTTTAATAATGGATTAGGCGTATTAAGATAACTCTCAAAAATATAGACCAACAGATTTCGGTTTGATTCTTATCAACACAGAATCCGCCGGAGAATAGACATTAAATGCTTTTCAAAAAAGCCATCCGTAACAAAATCTGTAATAGCTGGAACTGGTAGTAAATGCCATTCTTTACATGAGGGAGTGTGAAATAAAAAATTCTCGCTTGTATCTATTCTTAAAGATTAAAAAGAATCCTAACAAAAAGGGTTTGCCATGAATGATCACATAAAAAATTATATGGCATGGTGGTTAGCGAAAGAAAAATTAAGAAAGAATAGTAAAACCCCTGTAAAAATAACACTGGCAGGCATTAAGTTATCAGTTATTCCTCAAGCATTCCTTCCGGCGCCATTACAAACTCATTCAACTCCATTGCTTATAAAAAATATCAGTCACCATAATTTTGCAGGGAAAAAAGTGCTTGATATAGGAACTGGCAGTGGTGTTCTTGCCATTTATGCGGCACTTAATGGCGCATCGTTGATAATAGCAACAGATATCGATGACCAAATATTACACTATGCTAAACATAATGCTTATCTGAATCAAATTACTGATATTCATTTTATGAATAGTAATCTCTTTGAGTCTGTCGAAGGGAAATATAATTACATATTTGCCAATGGGCCAATTTCGCCGGAAGCTTGGTCAGAAGAAAGCCTTTCAGGCCATACCATATCAAGTTATGGAGAAACCTTGTTTAGTCTGTATCGTAACTATCTGACAGATGACGGGTTAATGTTTATGACATTCGCAGAATTTGGCCCTGTAGAGGCATTCTACAAAACACTTCAAAAGTATTCCGTTATACACAAAGAAAAAAGAGAGGAAAAATTTGGGATATGGTGGAGTTTTCATGAAATCAGCAAATAAGCGCGATAAACAACAGAAAGGAGAGCAGTCGGTCAACTCGCGATAAGATGTGTGCTTTTTTTATACCCAAGAGATTTCAAGATGTACATGATAGAGAGGGCGTAAATCTCTGGGATATAGGTAACTCAGCTCTGGTCAGTTCAAGTTAATTAGATTGGCTCGAAAAACTTTTTTGTTGTTTAGAGTGAAAGTTAATTGCATTTACAATCTAAATGTAAATAATAATGCGTCTCAATAATATCTATCTCGAAAAAAAATGACAAAAATCACTAAAACTTACGCAGCACTGGCTAAAAGTGGCTTGTGTGCCCCTTTGATGTCAGCATCTATGTTGACTGCTCTGATTTCCAGCAACGCATTCGCAACCACAGAAAACAAAATCCAAAAATCGAATACCACTGGCGACACCATCGTTGTTATTGCCAGCAACAATGCAGAACAAGATAGCGGGAAAATTGGCCGTAACGAAATCAAAGTAAGACAGGCACAAAGTGTCGGTGAAATTTTAAAGAATGTACCGGGCGTACAAGCCGGCCATCCTAGCGCTTTGGGGCAGCGTTTCAAAATCCGGGGCATGGATGATCAATTCATCAACGTTACCGTTGATGGTGCAAGACAAGAGGGTTATCACTTCCATCATGCAGGAAACTACAGCATAGATCCTGAAATGCTCAAACAAGTTGATATTAATGTTGGTACAAACAGTATTACATATGATACGGGTGCACTTGGTGGAGCATTAAAATTTGAGACTGTTGATGCCAGTGATTTATTAGAGCCGGCTCAATTATTTGGCGCAAAAGGCAAATTAAGCTACGTCAGCAATGGCTCTGAATTCCAGCAATCTTTAGCGACTTATGGCAGATTGGGCGCAGTCGATTTATTGGGTTACTTTAACCATCGCAATATGGGTGATGCTAAAACGGGCAGAGATAATCTCGGAAGAGAATCAATTCCTACCGATGGGAAATTGGTTAACTACTTATTAAAAGCGAAGTTTAATCTGGCTGATGATCAATATATCAATGTATCAAAAGAGCATTATAAAAATGATGCAGATACGAATTTCAGATTGAATTTCGGCCCTGATGTGAATAAAGGCAGAAAAGCGAAATACGCTTCAGTGCGTGATGCATATAATATTACTTATCGATATGTCCCTGTCGACAATGACTTAATTGATTTAAAAATTTCTGCTTATCATACAGAACAAAACTTCACTCATATGAAGGAAGTCAATGGCCCAGGCAAGGGATTTGACAGTATTGTTGAAACTCAGGGCATCAGGGCGCGCAATGTTTCTAGGTTTGATACTCAGAAACTCTCCCATGCGTTAACTTACGGGTATGAGTATTTTGATACCCGAATGGCATACACTGAGAAAGCAAAAAATATACACAAAAAAGCTACGGAAGCAGGGAAATCATCGTCTGTTTATTTGGAAGATGATATTCAGTTAGCTGATTTTCACATTATTCCGGGTGTTCGATGGGATCACTACCAATACACGACGATTAATAAAAACAGTGAGCCTTTTGAGAGAACGTATTCCCATTTTTCAAAAGCTCTCGGTTTGAAATACGAACTTGGTGCATCGACAACATTATTTGCCAATTATACCGAACTGTTCAGAGGCCCATTGGGTAAAGAGATTGGTATGGGGCCAAGTAACCACAATGTCAACTTAAAAGCTACAACGGGTTACAACCTAGAGACGGGTGCGGCAGGAATATATTCTGATGTTTTCGCTGAAGATGACTCACTTACTGTCATTGGTAAAGTATTCCAGACCAATTTCAAAAATCTGGCGACCACATTAGCCAAGAGTGAACTGCATAATATTCCTAAATCTAGATTGGAAGGGTTTGAATTATCGACTAAATATCAGTTGGATAACCTGTCCTTAAGAGCGACTTATGCCAAAGCTAATAATAAGATCCTTAACGGAAATGCGTTGTTTGACAAAAGACGAGAGTTTACTCCGACGATAGGCGATTCCTTCACAATTGGTGGAAGCTACTTATTTGATAAAACTGATATTGAACTTGGCTGGAACTCCCGATTTATCCGTGACACCGATGCAAAAGGGACTGATGACGGTAAGATTGTAACTATACATAAACCGGGTTATGGCGTTAGTGATGCATATATTTCCTGGGCTCCTAAATCTGGTTCGTTGAAAAATACTGAAATCCAGCTTGGTATCGATAATATCTTTGATAAACGTTACAACGAGCAGTCATACTTCCTGAATACTTATAAAGGTCAAGAAGAGAAAGGACGCGCTTATAAGGCAACTATTTCTTATAAGTTCTAAGGGACTGGCTAAAGCCATAATGAATTTCAAGTTGCAGCCAATAAAGCTGCAACTTGAAAAACAACGGGCATACAACAATTACAATGTAAATACCCCGATAACAGCGACGACACTGAAAATAGCCGCTGCACCATAAAATACCCATTTACTGGCAGGAATATGAACTTGTAGATCGTGCATTCCGTGATGGATACGGTGCAAACCACACCATAACGGCAGGCTTATCATCAACAACAAAAAGATGCGGCCGATAAAACTTTGGCAGAATGTCAGGATCCGCTCATAAGAAAGCGCTTCTGGCGCCAGACCGAGTGGCAGCAAAATTCCCAGCAGCAAAATAATGGCAGGGCCGACAATGGCGCTCCACATGCCACCTGCACCAAACAGCCCCCAGAAAATCGGCTCGTCGGAACGTTTAGGTACTTGATTCATCAAATCCTCCTTGGGGGTTATAGAAATAGTGCAACACCGAGAATCACGGCAGTAGCGATAATTGCGACAGCCCACAATAGTTTGATAATTGGCCCGGGTGCCATTTTTTCATTTTTGACAATGATATTGAGCGCCTTGGGTGCCAATTCAAACCAGGTTTTTGTATGCAGCAAGGCCGCCAGCAGGGTAATAATGTTTATCAGCAGCACAATTGGGTTTTGCAGGAAAGAGACAAACCCAGTCCAGCTTTCTGGGCCATTTTTCAGGGCAAACAGACCGTAAAGTACCAACAGGCTGAACCACACAGTCGGAACGGATGTCCCTTCACGCAGCATATAAAAGCGATAAAAACCCAGTTTACGCCACCAATTGGTTTCCATACCGCGTACATAGGGTTTACGTTTTGTGGTCATTGCTCTTTCCTCCCTTATTGTGGTTTCAGCATAGAGATAAGGAAATCTTTGGCACTTTCAGCTTTGCTTTGCTGAATGGCCCCTGCCGGATCGACGTGTTTCGGACAAACTTCAGAGCAATAACCCACGAAAGTACAAGACCAAACCCCGTTATCGCTGTTGAGTTGTGGCATGCGTTCTTTCTTGCCGCTATCGCGGTTATCAAGATTGTAACGATGTGCCAGAGTGACCGCCGCAGGCCCAATGAATTCAGGATTCAGGCCAAATTGAGGGCAGGCTGCGTAACACAGACCACAATTGATACAACCCGAGAATTGGTGGTATTTCGCCATTTGGGCAGGGGTCTGCACGTTCGGGCCATCAGCGGGTTTGCGATCATTGCCGATAATGTAAGGCTTGATGGCTTCTAGACTCTCAATGAAGTGTGTCATGTCGACAACCAAATCCCGTTCAATCGGGAAATTGCCCAGCGCTTCAACTTTCATTCCTTGCGGATATTCCCGCAAAAAAGTTTTACAGGCCAGTTTGGGGACACGGTTCACCATCATGCCGCAGGAGCCACAGATAGCCATTCGGCATGACCAGCGGTAAGACAGGTCAGGCGCTAAATTATCCTTAATGTAGCCCAACGCATCCAACAGTGAAGTTTGCTCATCGTAAGGGACTTCATAAGTGGAGAAATGAGGCTCATTATCCACTTCGGGGTTATAGCGCATGACTTCCATTTTCAGGTTTTTCATCTCAGTCATTCGCTTTCTCCTTCTGTTTTTTCTCTTGCGCTGCCGCTTCACCACCGTATACGCGCTTCGCTGGTTGAGATTTAGTGATTTTCACATCACTGTATTCCAGACGGGGGGCACCTTCAGGCGTGTAGAAAGCCAGCGTATGCTTCAAGAAATTCTCATCGTCACGTTCGGTGCAACCTTCATCAAGACGCTGGTGGGCGCCACGTGACTCTTTGCGGTTGAGCGCTGAATGAGCCATACACTCAGCGACATCCAAGCTAAATCCTAACTCAATGGTGTAGAGCAAGTCGGTATTGAATACACTGGAGCGGTCGCTAATTTCAATATGCTTGAAGCGCTCTTTCAATTCTGCAATTTTGTCGATGGTTTTCTGCATCAACTCTGGTGTACGGTAAATCCCGCAGCCCTCTTCCATGGACGTTCCCAATTCATCACGGATTTTTGCCCAGCTTTCGCTGCCTTTCTGGTTCAAAAGATTATTGAGCTTATTCTCGATATCGCGAGTTTGGGCATTCAGGGCGCTATCATTGGCAGGGGTTGCTTCCTGAATATGTCTGACTGCTTCTTCTCCCGCCAGACGACCAAAGACAACCAGCTCTGCAAGAGAGTTAGAACCGAGGCGATTCGCGCCATGCAGGCCGACAGACGAACATTCCCCGATAGCGAATAACCCTTTGATGCGAGTTTCACATTGCTGATTGGTTTCGATTCCGCCCATGGTGTAATGTGCGGTCGGACGGACAGGAATGGGTTCTTTGACCGGGTCAACACCGACGTAGGCTTTTGCCAGCTCACAAATAAAGGGCAGACGTTCGAGCAGTTTTTTCTCACCCAAATGACGTAAATCCAGATATACAACATCACCCCGTGGTGTGGCGATGGTACGTCCGGCGCGCCATTCATGCCAGAAAGCCTGAGAGACTTTATCGCGCGGGCCTAATTCCATGTATTTGTTTTCAGGGTGTCCGAGAGGTGTTTCTGGCCCTAAGCCATAATCTTGCAGATAGCGATAGCCATCTTTATTCACCAAAATACCGCCTTCACCGCGGCAGCCTTCAGTCATCAAAATACCGGAACCGGGCAGGCCGGTTGGGTGATATTGCACAAATTCCATATCGCGCAATGGTACGCCGTGGCGGAATGCCATGCCCATTCCATCACCGGTGACAATACCGCCGTTGGTATTGTAACGATAGACACGTCCGGCACCGCCGGTGGCCATAATCACAGCATTGGCGCGGATCTGAACTTTCGTTCCTTCCATCATATTCAATGCCACCAAACCGCGGGCTTGCCCTTCATCAACTAAAATATCGAGCACAAAGTGCTCATCAAGACGTTGGATCTGGGGGTATTTCAGGGAAGTCTGGAACAATGTATGCAGCATATGGAAGCCAGTCTTATCCGCGGCAAACCAGGTGCGTTCAATTTTCATGCCCCCGAAGCGACGAACATTGATGGAACCATCCTCTTTGCGGCTCCATGGGCAACCCCATTGTTCCAGTTGGATCATTTCGGTCGGGCAATGCTTGACGAAATATTCAACCACATCTTGTTCACATAGCCAGTCCCCGCCAGACACCGTATCGTTAAAGTGAAAATCATAAGAATCATGGGACTGGGTGACTGCGGCTGATCCGCCTTCTGCGGCCACGGTGTGGCTACGCATAGGATACACTTTTGAAATCAAAGCAATCTTGAGCTGGGGATTCGTTTCAGCAGCAGCGATGGCTGCTCGTAGCCCTGCGCCACCAGCTCCGATAATCGCCAGGTCGACATTGATGGTTTGCACTGCGCTTCTCCGTTGTTCAAGTGAGGGTAAAAAAATAAATAAAAATAAAATGTTAAGTTGACTATCTCTTACTGGTTATATTATTCATTGTAGCTAATAATATGGCGGTTAAATTTGATCTGAATGTGGGTTTTGTCGGGTTTTGCTGGTAAAAGTTGATCTGAGGCATGTTTTTATGTATTTCACCTTTTGAGTGAAAAGTTACTTAGCAAATTTTTTAATGTAAAATGCAAAAATATTATTGTGATTAATGGTCGTGATGTTATTGGAGCAAACATCCACAATCAATATAAAATTTAAGGTACTTATTAAATTAATAATATCATATGCCTTTGTGATATGTTTAAGTTGAATATATTGTATGAATTTTTTTGAATAAATATATCAATATATATAATAATGGTTTGACTTAATGGTTTTAATAGGTGTTATTAATCAGTTTGTTGGGTTATTTTTGCGTGCAAAACAACAAGAAAAATTATATATATTTTGATTGTATGTTTATTTTTTGATTAATGGGATTGGTGATCTTTTGATCTCTTTGATGTATTTTGATGTATAATTCTCCTAAAACAAATAGGGGGGAGTAAAAAACATATATTTTAAAATATATCACAAATAAATATTTTTATATCTTTTTTATATAGCGTATTACCACCATAAAAAACGACCAAAGTTTATTTTTATTTAAGAGGTGACTATATGAATATTAAAGATAAATCAGATTTAGTTGATGCGTCAAAATTAGATGATAAAAATGAAGTTGAAGCAATTTATAACAGTGTAAAAATTGACAGGTTGCAGATTTATCAGATTCAGGATCAGGCTAAGAATGATCAGATTAGGGTCACGGTTTATGATTCGCGATATGGGTATATCTTTTTTGATTTTATGCATCCTTCTGAGCAGATGAGGGGGCTTGCAACCTATGCAGGGTTACTGGACGCTTTAGCCACAGGTAAGCCAGTATCATTAATTGCCGATGGCTATCATGGTGATCCCCACGTCGGTTTTATTTCAGGCGTTGATATCTATTAGTTTTGAGTGCATAGCTCACTTATTTATTATAGGGATAATCATATGAACAATAATGATAAATCAATGTCAGACAATATAGCACAAAATAAATTTACAGTTCTTCGTAATGTAAACATTAACCGGCTTAGAACTGATTATTTAAAGAATAATCTTTCCGTGGAAGTGACAAGTCCAGAATTCTTTGGAATGCGCATATATCTTTTGACATATGCGGATTATAGTATAAGCGGAACTGGAATATATCTCGCATTATTGGCAGCTCTAAAAAATAGAAATAGGTATAATATGTCATTAAGAGTTGAAGGTAATCCACCTACACCTGCAGTAGGTTATATTTCAGGTATTATGATTGAGGTCAAAGGTACACCACCCGATTCACTCGCTCCCTGGTGATCAGTCTCTGATATGGGTTTAAGATGAGGTTAATTTCTCTCTTGTTTATTACATCTACTATCTTTGATTCCGGATCGTATCTTTTGGTATTTGGGCACGGAGGCCTATATTACTTAATGGAACTACGGCGGAATTCTTACAGTTCTTTTATAAAAATTAAATTAATCTAATTTTTATAATTTCTTTTTATTCTCAGACTGACATTTAATTTATCTCCAACAAAATCAGAAAAATGTTTAACAAAACTTTATAGTCTATGTCTTATGATTTTCCATATAGAGATAAAGGGCACTCTGTCCACTGGTATTGCAGAAAATGGCAGGAAGGAATGCGTTCCCCCATTGAGTGTTGAAAATTTGTCTGGTGGCCTTGATACGGGTAAACTGCGCGTTTTGTTTTATTTTGGAGTCACAGGAACATGAACGAAGTCGCGAATTGGCAGCCAAGTGCCCCTATCGCCAATTTATTGAAAAGGGCAAAAATTCTAGCAGAAATACGGCGCTTCTTCGCAGATCGTGGGGTGTTGGAGATAGAAACCCCTGCGATGAGTCAGGCAACTGTCACCGACGTTCATCTGGTCCCTTTCCAGACTCAATTTGTCGGGCCAGGAGCGGCTGATGGCTTGACCTTGTACTTAATGACTAGCCCCGAATACCATATGAAGCGCTTATTGGCAGCGGGCAGCGGCTCGATCTATCAGATGGGGAAAAGTTTCCGCAATGAAGAGGCTGGCCGCCATCACAACCCTGAGTTCACAATGCTGGAATGGTATCGCCCGCATTACGATATGTACCGCTTGATGAATGAGGTCGATGATCTGTTGCAACAGATCTTGGATTGTGAAAGTGCCGAATCGCTTTCCTACCAACAAGCATTCATCCGTTATCTGAATACGGATCCGCTGACAGCCAGTAAAGAGAAACTGCGGGAAGTCGCGGCGAAACTGGATCTCAGTAATATCGCGGATCAGGAAGAGGATCGCGATACCCTGCTGCAATTGCTTTTTGTGATGGGCGTGGAACCGCAAATCGGCCTTGAAAAACCGACGTTTATTTACCATTTCCCGGCATCTCAGGCGGCATTGGCAGAAATCAGTCCGGAAGATCACCGTGTTGCACAACGCTTTGAAGTTTATTTTAAAGGAATGGAGCTGGCGAATGGTTTCCGTGAACTGACTGACAGCAATGAGCAGCGCCTTCGCTTTGAGCAGGATAACCGCAAGCGTGAAGCAATGGGGCTGCCAGTTCAGCCGATTGATGAATATTTGCTTGCTGCACTTGTTCATGGAATGCCGGATTGTTCCGGTGTTGCGCTGGGGGTGGATCGCCTGATTATGCTGGCGCTGGGTGCCGAACGGATCAGCGAGGTTATTGCCTTTCCGGTGGGAATTTCATAATTATTATTGGGGCAGCGTTGAGCTGCCCCTGAGAATTCTTGTTGCTGATTTTCTGCTTATTTGTGTTCGTGGTGTGCTTCCAAAAATTTCACCGCTAGATCAGGGAAGTCAGTGAATGCGCCGTCAACATTGGCTTTATCGAAAACGATATCAAACAACTGGTTGCCGTTGGTGGCATATTTTGGCAATTGGTCAATGCGGATAGTATACGGATGAACGACCAGATGGCTGGCGTGAGCCTCTTTTACCATACCGGTTAACTTGATGTTGTTTGGTGTTGAGTTACCTTCGATAAGCATATGGTAATCAGGGCCAATTCCATCAGCATATTTTGCCACTTCTTTCATGGCGCCCGGCTTGAACATCCACTCATAGCTGTAGTTTTGCCAAGTACCATCAGGTTTTTGTTCGTAAGTTTCATTCCAGTCGGTATAGGCAATAAGCTGAACCAGTTTCAGATCCATGCCCATTTTGGGTTCCAGATCATTTTTGATGCGCTTGAGTTCGTTGGCATCAAAACATTGCAGATAAACTTTATCGCTCTTTTTGGTATAGCCGTATTGTTTCAGGACTTCCAGCACCTTACTTGTAATATCTTTGCCTTCCTGACGATGGAACCACGGTGCTTTAATTTCAGGATAAATACCAATATCTTTCCCCGTAGATTTATTCAGACCCTGGATAAATTCCAATTCTTCTTGGAAAGTATGGATGCGGAAATCTGATTTGCCCATCGGGAAGCGACCCGGATAGCTTTGGACTTTTTTGCCGTCTTTGATATCAAAGCCTTCAGTAAATTTCAGGGACTGAATTTCTGGTAGCGTAAAGTCGATGGCATAATAACGGCCGTCAGCACGGGCACGGTTTGGAAAACGTTCTGCGACATCCGTGACGCGATCAAGATAATGATCGTGCAGTACAACGAGCTGATCATCTTTCGTCATGACGAGGTCTTGTTCCAGATAATCAGCACCTTGTGCATAGGCCATTGCCTTGGCGGGTAACGTATGCTCAGGCAGATAGCCGCTGGCACCGCGATGGGCAATAACAATTTTATCGGCTGCCTGTGCAATGCCTGACATTGATGAGGCTAACAGAATACCGGCCATAATTGCTTTCATAGGGGTCTGCATTGGAATTCTCCATTTTTTCTAATAAAAATCTTAAACAACAATGAGTCGTTTATTGTTTCACTGTTTTTTCATCAGTGACTAAAATAATAGAATAAAAATTAAGATTGCTTTTTATATAAAATGATGAAGTAACACAACCCTGAACATTCTTTTTACCAGCAGTATGTCACAGTTTTATGACATAAATTTTTTTCTTCAGGTTTGGTTTAAAAAAAGTTTTATTATTATTGTTAATAAATGAACAACACCATGATGAATAATTTTTTTATGCTTAAATTAGAATGAATTGAATAATATGAGCTATATTAATTTGCAATAATTATGTAAAAAATATTTAATATTAAATAATGTGTGGAAAAATAGCATGTTGGAAAATAAGGAGGGAGAAATATGAAATCTCCATTTTGTTTGTGCGGTAATTTAATGCATAAAATATTTACAATATCGAACAATTGGAATAATTCATATATCCCTTATTCTTGTTTTTCAGTCCAAGGTAGTTAAGTTTTTCAAGAGCCTCTTTTTTTGCGGTGCAATGAAATATTCATAATAAAATCGCAGTGCAATCAAGCCGCACTGCGATTCATATAAGATTAATCAGTGGATTTCAATGCTATCACTGACCTTGACGAGCTATTTCTTGCTTGTGTTTATTTTCGCTCAGCATAACAAACAGAAGTAAAACAACAGCCAATGCGCTGCCGCCGACCATGACCATAAAGCCGCCATCCCAGCCGAAGTAGTCAACGGTGTAACCAACGATGGCGCTGGCGGCTACAGAGCCCCCCAGATAACCGAATAGGCCGGTGAAACCTGCTGCTGTTCCGGCTGCTTTTTTCGGTGCCAGTTCCAGTGCGTGCAGGCCAATCAGCATCACAGGGCCATAAATCAAGAACCCGATAACCAGCATACAGATCATGTCAACATTTGGGTTACCGGCCGGGTTCATCCAGAAGACGATGGTGGCGATGGTCACCAGTGTCATGAAGAATACACCCGTTGCACCACGGTTGCCCCTGAACACTTTGTCAGACATCCATCCGCACAACAACGTTCCCGGAATACCTGCATACTCATACAAGAAGTAAGCCCAAGAAGATTTATCCAGTGCGAAATGTTTGACTTCTCTCAAATAGGTTGGTGACCAGTCAAGGATGCCGTAACGCAGCAAGTAGACGAATACGTTAGCAATCGCGATCATCCACAGCAATTTATTGGGCAGAACGTACTGCATGAAGATTTCTTTTGCAGTCAGTTCTTTTTCATCTTTTTCAGTGTAGTCAGGTGGGTAATCGTTTTTATATTCTTCGATTGGCGGCAAACCACAAGATTGTGGGGTATCGCGCATCAAAGCAAAGACAATCAGGGCGACTAAAATCGCTGCAAATGCAGGCATATACAGCGCGGCTTTCCAGTCGTTGAACCAGGCCATGCCCAACAGGAACAATAAAGGAGGTAAGCCACCGCCGACGTTGTGGGCACAGTTCCAGATAGAAACAATTCCACCACGCTCTTTTTGCGACCACCAGTGAACCATGGTACGTCCGCAAGGAGGCCAGCCCATGCCTTGGAACCATCCACAGAGGAACAGCAGGACAAACATGACGGCAATGCTTGACGTTGCCCACGGAACGAAGCCCATAAACAACATAACGGCTGCAGCGAGAATCAGACCCGCAGGTAAGAAAAATCTTGGGTTTGAACGGTCTGAAACGGAACCCATAATGAATTTCGAGAATCCATAGGCAATTGAAATCCCGGACAGAGCAAACCCAAGGTCACCTCTGGAGAAGCCTTGTTCCACCAAATAAGGCATTGCCAACGCAAAGTTTTTCCTTACCAGGTAGTAGGCGGCATAGCCAAAGAAGATTCCCATAAAAATTTGCCAGCGCAAGCGACGATAGAGTGGATCTATTTCTTGCGCAGGCAACCGGGCCTTATGAGGCTTCGGTTTAAAAATACTTAACATGTTTGTCTCCACATGGTTTTTGTATGAGCGAATCACCACCGCAGAGCAGTAATGATATTAAACGAAAAATTTTAAAAAATATTTTCCATAACGAAAGGAATATTAGCTAAAACAACCTTATATAACTGTGAGGTGTGGCTAACATATAGATATAGTTTCGCAAAGGCGGTGATTCTGAGTGATTTAGAGGTTTTTTTAAATACAATTTGTTCATATTATCGTGATGTTTGTCACAATAAAATACTTTGCTTATTATTTTTATGCGTTTAAAGGTTCGTTTATGTTCTTTATCATACAATGGCCTATTGCGAAAATGGTTATTTCGCCTAAATTATAACCCAATATAAATATAACTTATATAAACTTAAATAGTTTAAATGCTATTTATTAATAAGTATTGGTATTTTTTGTTGGATAATTGAAAATTTATGGCTGGTAATTTGGCCTAATTATATAAATTATGTCTTAATGTTCTTATGTCGTTTTCTTTTTATTTACATGTTTGGCGTTTTTTATAACTCAATTACAAATAAAATGTTTGAAATTGGAATTCGAAATAATGGATATTACCACAAATAGTTATTCATACTCATGATAGGCGTAATCATGAGGGGTTCTATAACTATTTAACAATAAAAATCATTTTAATATCAGTTTGTTATGTGTATTTTTGGCAGTCTGTATAGGCGTATGCACTCTGCTAACCAATGAATGAATGACTTTATATAAGTTGATTGTTGAATTAATCAAAGATTACAAAATAATACTAATTAATATATTTATTAAATTTGCACTAAATTTTTTTTAATTGATTTTATTTAATCGGTTAACGCCAACATAAAGTATTTGCAGGTACTGAATGTAGGTGAAAACTGAAAAATAACGACTACCAGCATTGATGTCTCCATTCATCATGAAAAGTGATGGGATAAATGGAGCTCAGAAGATGAGAACATCATTATGAATACTTACACACACAAGGCAATATTACACACAGCATTTACTGGGCAAAAATCTTCTCCTGCTCTTGATACTGAAACTGCTTTTGATACTGAAAATATTAGTAATATCAGTCAAATGACAGCAGAGCTCAAACCATGGTTCACCAATGTCCCCGCACGGTTGGCTGAATTGGCACAAACCGTACCAAATGACACCGCTGTTTCTGATCCACATGAAACACTGACATTTGGCGTGTTGAACCAGCGTATTGAAAAAGCCGCACAGACTTTGCGCCACTATGGAGTAAAGATGGGAAGCAATGTTGCCATTGCTGCTCAGCGAGGCATTTCATGGTTTGTCACCATGCAGGCAATCTGGCGGCTTGGGGCGGTCTATATCCCCCTCAACACAATGATGCCGGAAAAACGTCTGAATGATATTCTTGCCAGCCTGCCGGAAAGTATTCTGGTGTCTGATAAGACAGTATCCGCGGGATTAAAGGCGTCAACGCTCATCTCTATGGATGTTATTTTAGATAACATCAATGAGATAAATAAACCTGAGTTCGCCGGAGACATAGATATCCCTGCATTGGGCGATCACCCTGCTTATGTGATGTTCACCTCCGGCTCGACTGGATTACCTAAATCAGTACAAGTTCAGCATGACAATCTGGCTGCCTGCCTGTGCGGATTCGGCAAATTACTGTCAGTCAGTCAAGATGACCATATGCTGG
This sequence comes from Xenorhabdus mauleonii, assembly GCF_900113945.1. GTDB lineage: Bacteria > Pseudomonadota > Gammaproteobacteria > Enterobacterales > Enterobacteriaceae > Xenorhabdus > Xenorhabdus mauleonii. The sequence goes on along the minus strand of NZ_FORG01000014.1, from coordinate 100,526 downwards.
CACTGACTACGTTCTCCTTTGATATCTCCGTTCTGGAATTACTGCTGACTATCGTCCATGGTGGCAGCATCTATATCGCTTCCATTGACACACAACGTGATGCGATGGCGTTGTCTGACACGTTATCAGATCCAAGCTTTACTTTTGCCCAAGCAACACCTGTAACTTGGTCAATGGCCTTGAATGCAGGTTGGAAACCTCGTCCTGAAATGGGAATGCTTTGCGGAGGGGAAGCATTGTCACAAGATCTGGCAGATCAACTCACCGCCACCGGTGGCTCTTTGTGGAACGTTTACGGCCCAACAGAAACCACTATTTGGTCAACCGCATTTCGCATGAAAAAAGGGGATAAAGTTCAATTGGGTGGCCCGATCCCCGGCACCAGCATCACAATTGTTGATAAGTACTTGCGTCCAGTCCCCAAAGGCACAGTCGGTGAAATTCTCATTGGCGGGCTGGGCGTGACTGCGGGTTACCGTAATAATCCGACTGAAACAGCCAAAAGGTATGTACCTGATATCACGGAAAAAGGCAAAAGGGCATATCTGACGGGTGATATGGCACGCATGCTTGATGACGGCTCCCTCATTTATATGGGCAGACAAGATGATCAAGTGAAAGTGCGTGGGTATCGCATTGAGTTGGGTGAAATAGAAATAGCACTAAGAAAACAGCAAGGTGTACAAGATGCAATTATCCGGGTCGCTGGCAGCGGCGATTTTGCCAAGATCCAAGCGTTTGTCTTGTTCAACCCGAATATGATTGTGCCGGAGGAGTGGGTACGTGAAACGCAAGTATCGCTGCGGGAAATACTGCATGAAGCCTGGATCCCGACTGAATATTACCGTATTCCTTATATCCCGCTGACAAGCAGTGGCAAACGAGATAAAAAGCGGTTGGAAGAAGTGGCGGAACGATTGAATGCCAGTTCTGACGCAGTACAGCCACAGACTGAAACTGAAAAACGTGTTTATGCCATCTGGCGTGATTTGCTGGCAACGGATGTATTTGGGATCACTGATGATTTCTTCCAGATTGGGGGGCACTCCATCCTCGTGGCCCGCATGGTAGAAAACATTGAAAAAGCGTTTTCACTGAGGATCCCAATCTCTGGTATTTATGTGGAACCCACCATTGCCAGAATTTCGGCAATCTTGGATGAAATGACCATAGCGCGCCAGATAAATCCGGCCCGCATCGCGGGAACTTATCACAGCGAAGCGCTGATTCGTCAGCATGCGAAGACACTCAGGAATGATGTCTACCTGAAAGAAAATGTTCGCCCTGACGGCTTGCCCCATGCCAACTGGTATCAGCCAGATACTGTATTGTTGACAGGTTCGACCGGATATCTTGGGCTGCATTTGCTGGAGCAATTGCTGAAACAGACCTCAGCCAGAATCATCTGCCTGTGCCGCGCATCTGATGAAGAGCATGCCCGTGACAGGATTAAGGCTGGGTTCAAGAATTACCAAATTGATGTGGGCAATGAACTTAAGCGTGTGGATTTTGTTGTCGGTGACTTGGGGCAACCTCGCTTCGGCCTGTTGCCGGAAACATGGGCACAGCTTGCAGAAAACGTTGACGTTATCTATCACAACGGGGCGCTGGTCAATTTCATCTATCCTTATAGTGCACTCAAAAGCATCAACGTTGATGGCACCAGAACGGCACTGGAATTGGCTTGTACAGCACGCTTGAAACACTTCCATTATGTTTCTTCCGTGAATGCACTGTTTGCCACTGAATCGCCTCGCCCTTATTTGGAAGATGATCGTGCCATGAGTGAAACGGTACGCGATCCTTCTGGTTATTCGGGCAGTAAGTGGGTATCAGAAGGGATCATCAATATTGCCCGCAAACGCGGTGTCCCCGTGAGCATTTACCGTCCGGGGCTGATCCTTGGGCATACCCGCACAGGGGCTGCACAGGGGAATGATTACCTGATAGCGTCTTTGAAAGGCTATCTGGCAATGGGCTTCTACCCTGAGCACGATTTGCTGCTTGATATCACACCTGTTGATTATGTCGCAGCATCCTTGGTGCATATCTCCAAGCAGGCGGATTCAAACGGAAAATTCTTTAACTTGTTTAACCCGGTGCAAGTCTCTATCCGGCAGTTCTTTGATTGGGTACAGGACTTTGGTTATATCCTCAATCCTGTGCCGTTCGATGAAGGAAAAGAGAAGATCCTTGCATTAGATGATACTCACCCACTTTATCCACTTATCCCGTTGATAAGGGATATGACAGAAAGACCTTATCGGGCGCTGGATCCGGCATACATTGACGAAATCCACCCTGAATTGGAGTTGAAAAATACATTGTCAGCACTGACCGGAAGCGACATTCGTTGTCCTACAGTGACGGCTGAATATGTTCACCAAGTATTGCGTTATTTAATTGGTACAGGTTTCTTGCCGGCTCTTCTGCCGGAGAGATTCGCACAGGAGGCCGTCGCATGAAACAGCTGACTTTAAATAGCGTCAAGGGAAGTGGAGACATGGATTGGGCAGTTGTCATTAATAGTAAAAAGCAGTATTCGGTCTGGCCTTCTGAGGAAAAAATCCCGATGGGGTGGATGGCAACGGGAAAAATGGGTTCTAAGGAAGAGTGTTTGAACCACATTGCTGCCATTTGGCCGGAGCCGACAAAGTAGCTTATTACAAAGTAGCTTATTAATGGATATCCACGGATTGGATAGGTAATTATCAATCATCCTTACTTATTATTACTACGGGCATGCATCTATATGGGCATGCCCGCTTTTTTTGTGTTCATTTTTCCGTGCCATTTTTTATGCTATTCATCAAAGCGTGATATTTATCACGATATGTACTTTTACATGTTATTTCATGCGCGTTTATCGCTCGTATTTGTTCTTTATCAAACAATATTCACGTCCGTTGGATATATTTTATCTATCTCAACAAGACACAGATTGGCCGGATGCGCGGTTGGTATACGCATTTACCATAAAAAATAGGCCATAAAAATGTGTCATAGAAAAAAGAGGAGCATCTTTGATGAATGGTTCTCCTGTAACAGAAACGGATGTGATTATTATCGGTGGAGGCGCGACAGGCGCAGGAATTGCAAGGGACTGCGCCCGCAGGCGATTACGGTGTATTTTACTGGAGCGCCATGATATCGCGACCGGTGCGACGGGCCGCAACCACGGTTTGCTGCATAGCGGGGCGCGTTATGCAGTCACGGACAGTGAATCGGCCAAAGAGTGCATCAAAGAAAACAAAATTCTCAAGCGTATTGCCCGCCATTGCATTGAAAAAACCAACGGACTGTTTATCACCCTGCCGGAAGATCCCGTGGAATATCAACAGACTTTTATCACGGCATGTGAGAAAGCCGGGATTGATGTTCAGGCAATGGAGCCGGAAGAAGCCCGACGACTGGAACCTGCTGTCAATCCCGCTTTAATCGGGGCTGTCATGGTGCCGGATGGCACGGTGGATCCGTTTCGTCTGACTGCCGCCAATATGCTGGATGCCAAAGAGCATGGAGCGCAAGTATTGACCTACCATGAAGTCATGGGGGTCATTCGGCAGGGGGGCAAAATTATTGGTGTTCATGTTTATGATCATCAAAGCAAGCGGCTATACGATATTTATGCCCGAATAGTTGTGAACGCCGGCGGGATCTGGGGGCAAAAAATTGCAGAATATGCCGAGTTGAAAGTGCGGATGTTTCCGGCGAAAGGGGCTTTGTTAATCCTCGGCCACCGGATCAACAACATGGTTATCAACCGTTGCCGCAAGCCGGCTGATGCCGACATTCTCGTGCCCGGCGACACCATTTCCCTGATCGGGACAACTTCCACGCGCGTTGAATATGATCAGATAGACAACATGTATGTGACGCCGGAAGAAGTGGATACCCTGATTAGGGAAGGATCGAAATTATCTCCCCAGTTGGCAAAAACGCGCATTTTACGCGCTTATGCCGGTGTGCGCCCGTTGGTTGCAAGCGATGATGATCCTTCCGGTCGCAGTGTCAGTCGGGGGATCGTCCTGCTCGATCATGCTGAACGCGACGGGCTTGATGGTTTCATTACCATTACCGGTGGCAAGCTGATGACTTATCGCTTAATGGCGGAGTGGGCGACAGATAAAGTTTGCGAAAAACTGGGGGTGGAGGAGATCTGCACGACTGCGCAGGAGCCGCTGCCCGGCTCGTGGGATACGGCCGAACAAACGCTGCGTACAGCAATTTCTTTGCCGGCACCGATTCGGGGTTCAGCGGTATATCGCCACGGGGATCGGGCGACCAAATTGCTGAGTACAGAACGGTTGGAAAAAAGTTTGGTGTGTGAATGTGAAGCCGTCACGGCTGGGGAAGTGAAGTATGCGGCAGAATCTCTGGCGGTCAATAATTTGCTGGACTTGCGCCGCCGAACACGTGTAGGCATGGGGACTTGTCAGGGTGAGCTTTGTGCATGTCGTGCCGCAGGGCTACTAAATCGACTTGGGATAACCAGCGAGTTGGATTCTGAACAGCAATTGGCGCATTTTCTGAATGAACGATGGAAAGGCATTCGCCCGATCGCTTGGGGAGATGCATTGCGGGAAAGTGAATTCACCAGTTGGATTTATCAGGGATTGCTAGGCCTGGACGACGACACTATCAATGAGCCGCCAACTCATTCGCAACCTAATCCACCAATAAGGGAGGTTCACGATGAAATTTGATGTCGTCATTATTGGCAGTGGATTGGCGGGGCTAACCTGTGGCATCAGGCTGGCGGAAGCGGGGAAATCCTGCGCAATCATCAGTGCGGGTCAAAGCGCGCTCCACTTTTCATCCGGCTCCATGGATTTACTTTCGCATCTACCTGATGGGCGTGAAGTCCTGCACCCTTTGACCGTGTTGCCTGAGTTGGCTAAACAGGCTCCGGCACATCCCTATAGCCGGATCGGTGAAAAAAATATCGCCTCATTAGTGTATCAGGCTGAAAATTTGCTGAAGAAAAGCGGCCTAAAGATGAAGGGGTCAGCATCACAAAACCACTGCCGTATTACGCCGATTGGTCGTCGACGCATGACATGGCTCAGTCCGGCCTGTGTGCCTACCTGTGAATTGGAACGCCCATTACCGTGGGAAAATGTGGTTGTGATCGGTATTGAAGGCTTTCTGGATTTTCAGCCCAAAATAGTTGCCAGTGCGTTGCGGAGGCAGGGAATTAAAGCGCAGGCACAAGAAATTCATTTGTCATGTCTGGATAGATTGCGGGATAACCCCAGTGAATTCCGTGCCGTCAATATTGCCCGTTTACTGGACTTACCTGAAAATCTGTCCCTGCTGGCAGAGGAAATTAGCCAGCATTCGAAAGGCCATGATGCGATTTTCTTACCCGCCTGCATCGGCCTGGAGTCTGGGGATATCATTGAAAATTTACACATGCAGGTAGGCAAGCCCATCTATTTACTGCCGACACTGCCACCTTCCTTGCTTGGCATTCGAATCAATCAAACTATGCGTGACCGATTCCGGCAGCTTGGCGGCATTATGATGGTGGGAGATAAGGTTAATGGCGTAGGGATGGAAAATAATCACATTACCCATGTTTATAGTCGCAATCATGGTGATATTCCGCTGCGGGCTTCAAATGTGGTGCTGGCAACCGGCAGTTTTTTCAATAATGGCCTGAAAACTGAATTTAACCGTGTTTATGAGCCGTTGCTGGATCTGGATTTGTTGGAAAACCCTGAATATGGGCAGTGGACGCGGCAAAACGTTTTTGCGCCACAACCTTACCTGAAATTCGGTGTACAGACAGATGCGTGTTTACGCCCACTAAAAGCAGGCAGGGTGATCGAAAATCTTTATGCCGCGGGGGCGGTACTGGGGGGATACGATCCACTGGCAGAAGGTTGCGGCGCAGGGGTTTCCGTATTGAGTGCATTGTTTATTGCTGAACAGATTATTGCCGAGCAGGCTATCGTGGCATCGCCTTTATCAGCACAAACCGTACCAGAGCAAATCATCCCAGAAAAAATCGCCCCAAAAAACATTGGGAGCAGGGAGATTACGCAATGAACATTCTCGATAACAGTTTTGAAAGCTGTATTAAATGTACGGTGTGTACAACCTATTGCCCGGTTGCCAAAGTAAACCCACTATATCCGGGGCCAAAACAGGCCGGCCCAGATGGGGAGCGCCTGCGTCTCAAAGATCCTGCGTTATATGATGAGGCATTGAAATACTGCACCAACTGCAAGCGCTGTGAAGTTGCCTGTCCGTCCGACGTCAAAATTGGTGATATCATCCAGCGGGCGAAAATCGATTACCATTCCCGCCGTCCCAAATTGCGGGATGCTCTTCTGAGCCACACCGATCTCATGGGAAGTTTATCCACGCCATTTGCCCCCGTCGTCAATGCCGTGACCGGGCTGAAACCAATGCGCCACTTGTTGGATAAAACGCTGAAAATTGACCATCGGCGTGAACTGCCCAAATATTCCTTTGGTACATTTCGCCGCTGGTATCGTAAGCAGGCAGAAATTCAATCGCAATTTAGGGAACAGGTCGCTTATTTCCACGGTTGTTTCGTCAATTATAACCATCCGCAATTGGGAAAAGATTTACTGGCGGTTTTTAATGCAATGGGCATTGGCGTTCAGTTGCTGAACCGGGAAAAATGCTGTGGTGTTCCGTTGATTGCCAATGGCTTTATTGAACAGGCGAAACGTCAGGCTCGAGTCAATCTGGCTTCTTTGACAGAAAGCGTGATTGAACGGCAAATCCCGGTGGTGGCAACGTCATCCAGTTGTACTTTTACCTTGCGTGATGAATATCCCCATATTTTGGGCATTGATACGCGTCCTGTACGTGATCAAATCGAGCTGGCAACACGTTATATCTATCGCTTGCTGGATGAAGGGCGCGATTTGCCATTGAAACATACCCCGCTAAAAGTGGCTTACCACACCCCGTGCCACATGGAAAAAATGGGGTGGGCTGCTTATTCCATTGAGTTAATCAGGCGCATTCCGGGTGTTGAGCTGGTTATTCTTGATTCTCAATGTTGTGGGATCGCGGGCACGTATGGGTTTAAAAAGGAAAACTATGATGTTTCCCAAGGGATCGGGGCGAATTTATTCCGTCAGATTGAAGCCAGTGGTGTTGATTTGGTCATTACAGACTGCGAGACCTGCAAGTGGCAGATAGAGATGTCTACCAGCAAACAATGTGAACACCCGATAAGTTTGTTGGCGCGGGCGGTGGCTACCAGTCAGTAAGCGCACCTCGTGCATGCTGCTCTTACGTTCTTGAGAAAAAGTGTCAGGGCCGGAATATACCCTGACACTAGAAAGTTTCTCTTAATTTCAACCAACGCAATTAATACAACCAATCCTGTCCCATCCGGTCTGCGGTTAAAATCGCAGCATAAACCTGCTCTGGCGTCACAGGGAAAGGCATATTGTGGATGGTTTCCCCTTCGGCACAGCTTGCGATGGCAACTTGCATGATTTTTTGCGGCAGATTTTCACTATCACGTAATCCGAGTTGTTCCAGCGTCACAGGCAGACCAACCTGTATACAGAAATCGAGAACAGTTTCCAACTCCTCACTTGGGCTATTCTCCATTACCAATTGTGTCAGTGTGCCAAAAGCCACTTTCTCACCGTGATAGAGATGGTGGCATTCTTCCAATACCGTGAAGCCATTGTGGATGGCGTGAGCCGCCGCCAGACCTGCACTTTCAAAACCAATGCCACTGAGGTAAGTATTTGCTTCAATAATATTCTCAACCGCAGGTGTGCTGACTCCCGCTTCTACTGCCAGTTTTGCTTTGTATCCTTCCGCCAGCAAGGTTTCATAGCACAATTTTGCCATTGCCAGACCAGTTGTGGATGTCATTCCACCTGCCATGGTGGGCTTATGGGCAGCACTGCTGGCCCGCGCCTCAAAGTAGGTGGCGAGTGCATCTCCCATGCCCGCAACAAGTGAGCGAATGGGCGCTTTGGCGATAATGGTGGTATCCATCAGCACAATATTTGGGTTCTGTGGATAGAATAAATAACTGTCGAATTCACCCAGCTCCGTATACAGGACGGAAAGGGCGCTGGTGGGAGCATCAGTTGAAGCGATAGTCGGTGAAACAATGACAGGGATTTTGGATTCGTACGCTACTGCCTTGGCAGTATCCAGGGTTTTACCCCCGCCAATGCCAATGACAGCCTGACATTGATTATGTACCAATATGGCGGACAGACGCTGGATTTCACTTCGACTGCATTCACCATTAAAAATTTCGAAATGGCTGGTAACTTCATGTTCCTCCAGATTTTTACTGACGGTGTCTCCAATAAGATTCATGACAAAATTATCAGCAATCACGAAGACATGGTCAGCAAGCATTTTGGTGTATTGACCAATGTGGGATAACGCGCCCGGCCCTTGGATATATTTGGATGGAGACTGGATCACTTTCAGCATAAGAAATATTCCTTCTTCAGCGGAAACTAAGCATGGAGTATCACAATACTGGACTGGCATGTGGCAGGTTGTTGCCTATATGTGCCCGTCGTTCAACACGATATGTTGTTCGACATAAATATGGTGCTCAACACTATACGACAAAATATACACAGAGGTTATGAGTAAAAGCAGAATATGCGTAATTAGAGATGAAAAATGGGCACTCTGAATATACAGAGCACCATCTTTAATGAGCAGGCTTAGTGGGCTTTGGTCAGGATCTTGTCGGTTGATTGCGCGAAAAAGGATTTAATAATCAAGTTCAGCAAAATGCCATAAGCCGGCAGGAAGAAAAGCATACAGATAAATAACTTAAACGCATAATCTACCAAGGCAATTTCTACCCAATGTGTTGCCATAAACGCATCGGCACTGCGGTAAAACGCAATAAAGAAAAAGGCCAGCGTATCAATCAGGTTGCCGAAAAACATGGCTGCAGAAGGCGCAACCCACCAGCGGCGTTTTTGACGCAGGCGATTAAAGACACCGACATCCAATATTTGTCCGAGCACATAAGCCATAAAGCTGGCTGTGGCAATGCGGGCAACAAACAGATTGAAAGTTCCCAATGCTTCCAACCCTTGCCATTGTCCCTGAAAGAATAACGCGGAAGCCAGATATGAAATCAGCAAAGCAGGAAGCATCACTGAAATAATGATCCGGCGGGCCAATGGTGCGCCGTAAATACGTACAGTCAGGTCAGTCGCCAAAAAGATAAATGGAAAGGTAAAAGCTCCCCACGTGGTATGAAAACCAAAAATGGAGATGGGCAATTGCACCAAATAGTTACTGGAAGTAATGATTAAAACGTGAAAAAGTGAAAGCCAGATCAATGCCGTGGCGCGTTGTTGCTCGGTCAATTGGAACATATTGTACCTTTTTGGTGAATGGGGTGAGGGAACCCAAAAAATAAATGTGCCTGAAATATCAGGCGAAATGGATCATACGCGTGTCGCGCAACAAAAGTAAAGTCGGCAGTTGACGATATTATGTAATATAATCCACCACCATAAATTGTTTAAACCCGCAGAGATAGTTATGTCCGATGTTTTTGCCAATCCTGATAAAACGCTTGATACGTTAGGATTACGTTGCCCGGAGCCAGTGATGATGGTGCGTAAGACCGTCCGCCATATGACCGCTGGGCAGACGTTGTTGATCATTGCCGATGATCCGGCGACAACCCGCGATATACCGGGCTTTTGTCGTTTCATGGATCATGCGTTGATTGCGCAGGAAACGGAGCAAACACCTTATCGCTATCTGCTTAGAAAAAGCGACAATGTTGCATAAAAGAAAAAATTTTGTGTGATTTTCTGGCAGAAAAAAAGATGCGTGCTAAGCTTTAAATATGGCATTTGGTCACCATGATTATTTCCGCCAAATGCCATACTTCCTTTTTCCTTAATAGCAATTTTTAGTGATTGTAATTTTGAAAAGGTGCATATCCTGCACCTTTTCAATTTGTTATTTTTTTGTTATTTATTGCTTCAATTTCATTCTCAATATCCGGACTGCGTTTGCTGTAACTAAGGCAGTCGCCCCTGAATCAGCCAGAACCGCCATCCACAGCCCTGTAATCCCCAATAAGCTGGTGACCAAGAAGATAGCCTTTAATCCAAGGGCAATGGTGATATTTTGACGAATGTTGTAATGGGTTGCCCGGGACAGCGCGATAATTTCAGATAACCCAGTCAGCCGGTTGTGTGTCAGTGCGGCGTCGGCGGTCTCCAGCGCGACATCCGTGCCGCTGCCCATGGCTACACCGATACTGGCGGCTTTCATGGCCGGCGCATCGTTAATCCCGTCACCGACCATCATCGTACGGTGTTGTTTATTTAATTCAGTGACAGCCTTGACCTTATCTTCAGGCAATAAACCTGCCCGATAATCAATGCCCAGTTGACCTGCGATGGCTGAGGCCGCACGGGGATTGTCGCCGGTGAGCATGACGGCATCAACACCCTGTTTTTTCAGAGCGCGGATAGCATCAATGGCATCTTGGCGCAAAGTATCCTGCATGGCGATTAAGCCCATGAATTGTTCACCCTGCATGACAGCAACTGCGGTTTTACCGCCGCTTTCCAGTTCGATAACCCTCTGTTTCCACTCCTCAGACAAGGTATTTTCAGGAAGCCGCCCGGGTGCGGAAACTAAAATTCTCTGTCCTGACAACAATCCTTCAACTCCGGTACCTGCCAGCGCCTTGCGCTGTTCAGCCTCAACAATCGTCACGCCTCTATTTTCTGCCGCGTTAAGGATGGCTTTAGCCAATGGGTGATGGGAGCCACTTTCTACCGCACCTGCCAAGGCCAGCAACGTGTCTGCATTAATGGCGGGCACTGGCTCGATGTTAGTAACCTGAGGTTTTCCTTCGGTCAGTGTGCCGGTTTTATCCAGCGCAATTGTGGTTACGGAGCCAAGTTGCTCCAATGCCGCTCCTCCCTTGATGAGAGAGCCACGGCGCGTTGCGGCTGCCAACGCGGAAGTAATTGCGGCAGGTGTCGAAATGACCAATGCACAAGGGCAACCAATTAACAGTAAAGTAAGCCCACGGTAGAGCCACGTATCCCAAGGCTCGGCAAAAAACAGAGGCGGAATTAACACCATGAGTGCCGAGAACAAAATGATTATTGGGGTATAGACGCGGCTGAAACGGTCAATAAATCGTTCAATCGGCGCACGACGCTCTTCTGCTTCTTCAATCAATTGAAGAATGCGGTCAATGGCGTTGTGGCCGGGTTCAGAAATCACTTTCATCTGCACCGCGCTGTCGACGGAAAGACAACCCGCAGCGATTTTTTCGCCCTGTTTCCGTTCAACGGGAATAGATTCACCAGTCAGGGCGCTTTCATCAAAACTGGCAAAGGAACTGAGCAACTCAGCATCGGTAGGCAAACGGGCACCCGGAGCAACCTCAATAATATCGCCGGGTCTCAGCTCAGTCGCAGATACGGTGACCTTTTTTCCCTCTTTCACCAACAAAGCCTTATCTGGCACCAGCGCCATCAGGGCGCTGACACCACGGCGAGCCCGTCCGGCGGCATAAGATTCCAGCACTTCCCCTAACTTGAAGAGCAAAATAACCATTGCAGCTTCTGTGGTTGCATCAATAAACAACGCACCGATGGCGGCAACACTCATCAATGTTTCAATGGCAAAGGGAGTGCCTGAACGGATGAGCTTAAAGGCTTTAGTCGCAACCGGGTATAACCCAATTAATGTGGTAATGATAAAGGCAATTTGCCCGGCAGGGGCACTGATTCCGGATACTCCCCAACTGATCAGCATCAAGGCCGCAAGGGTCAGGATTGGGGCAAATGTTTTCCAATGGTTGGCGGTTGAGGGCAGCTTGGATACAGCATCCGTTTCCCTGATTTCAAACCCTGCCTGCTTTACGGCTTGCTCCACAGAGGATCGAATATCAATATCAGAATCAACCACTAATTTTTCTGTTGTAAACAGAACTTTGACTTGTTTAGCTTCGGGTAATTTTTTGACGGCATTCTCAATTTTTCCCGCACAACTTGGGCAGTCCATACCTTCAATAACCCAATTAAAACGCTGGTTGGCCGTTAATTTGAGGGGCGAGGTATCTTGTATGGCGTGCGTGTGGTCGTGTGAACAATGATCATGCGAGCTATGGTCATGCGAACCATGATCGTGCTCATGCGCATGCTCTTTATCGTGATCATGAGAATGCCTATGGAGCGCATCATGAGAATTATGTGAGTGCCCACTTTCTTTCTTGGCCTTTTCGCCACAATCGTGCGGATTTTGCGGCAAGGAAAAAGTGGAATCGTTCTGTGATTGCTTATGTTTTTTATCTGTGAATAACATAGGCGACCCCTCAAATAGAGTTAATTTTAGTCGGATTACATTAACTCTACACTCTGGAGCTAACTCCAGAGTCAAATTTAATAAGAGGAATTCTTTTGATGATTTGTGCTATTTGAGGGGAATTCTCATCATCAACGCCCTTCCTCTCTGATATTGCGCTGTTTGTGCTATTGGCTCTTCAATCCCTGCCTGCAAGTGAAAAATGGCTTACAGAAACAGTGAGCGGATAATCAGGAAGTGCCCGATAAAGCTACAGGTGGCGACAACCGCTTTGGATAACCGGAAAGGGAAGCGATATTGTCCAATAATATTGATGCTATGCCCGATAAGCAGCAAAATGGCGCCTGCAATGATAGAAAACCGGCTCTCATTGCCAAGTGAGAAATAGAGTTCTCCGGCAATCCAGACCATCACCAAGGCCATAATGTAACTATCCAGTACTCGCCAGCGCATCTTATCAAGGCGAGTCCAGACAAGCAGCATGACCACAACGCCAACGGCCAGCAAAATCAGTGGAAGCGGGAAAAAGAGGGCGAAGCTCATATGCAGGGCAAAACTGATGGTATACAGCAGGTAACTCAGGAATAGCGCGATAAATGAAAAGAGTAAATACTTACTTGGCAACATGCGAAGTGAATCAGAAAGTAAGGCAGTGAGAAGCCCGGCGATAATGAGATAACCCGATGCCTCAAGATTGGGAGCCTGACATGCCCACAACAACAAAAGCAGCATTGTGACCGGACGGAAAACCCATTGTTGCCAACTGATACCACGATAGGCAGCGTCAATATATAACCATCCAGAGAAAAACACAGCAAGAAATGGCCAACTCATATTTTTCCTTTCCTTAATGTTCAATGCCTGTTTGTTCAGACATTACTATTTATGATGGGGAAGCGGAGTGTGTCCTGATTTATATCCGTAAACTTGAAATCCTCAATATCAGATTACCTACTGGCTAGGTATTATTAACGATTAACGAACGGGTAACGTTTTATTATCAAAAACAAAGAACGTCAATGAGTAATTAGCCGGATCACTCATTGACGGCATTTGCTGTTCCTCCTGACAGGAAAAACAGGCAGGAGGGGAATTATTTTTTCTCTCGTTGCTGCTTTTTCTGCCAGGCCAATAATTCAAAGACACCGAAAAAGAAAATCTTAGTCTGGAGGAAAGTCGACAGCTTTTGATCTTTAGGCTGGGAGTTTTTCAGCAATAGTAACTGGAAAGCATGCATGATTACCGTGAATACCATGGCAATATCCATGAAATATTTCAACGGCTTGGGAAAAGGATGGAATAAGTTGAAAATCATGATCCCCCAAACAAGGGTCATGATAATTCTTCCTAATTGAACAAACATCATTGGCTCCAAAATTGTGTTTAATCGGAACAGACACCCGATTTCTGGTGGCGAATATACAATCGGTAGGCAACTTGCCCGGCAATTTTTTCTCTGTGCAATTGCCAATTCGTTGGAACATCTGTCGCCGCAGATTCGGCTTCAGCTTCAACATAAACCCAGCTTTCTTCTGCCAGCCAGCCATTGTCTTCCAATAAACGGATTGTTTCAGCAAGCATGCCCTTGCGGAACGGAGGATCGAGAAAAACCACATTAAATGGCGTCATTGTGCCTGTAAGGCATTCCGTTTTGGTAAGATATCGTAATGCATTATCCTGCACCACGTTAGCATTTTCGGCTTTCAGCAACGCTAAATTGGCAGAGAGCTGTTTTGCTACATTGCTCTCATATTCAATTAAGGTTGCGTGGCTTGCATAGCGTGACAAAGCTTCGAAGCCGAGTGCGCCGCTGCCTGAAAAACAATCAAGGCAGCGTGCTTCCTGAATGATTGGCATAAGCCAATTAAAGAGCGTCTCGCGGACTCTATCCGTCGTTGGGCGCAGCCCCTCACTATCAGGAACTGGCAATTTTCTCCCGCGCCATTTGCCGCCAATAATGCGGATTTGTCCCAACGACGCTCGTTGTGGTTTTTTAGTCATAATTTAAATAAGTTAATTATTTATCATCCGACGCCATGAAGTCATATCTGGCGGGAACAAAAATAAGTGAAAGCAAAGAAACCCATTGATTAATTTACCACGAAATCAGTGATAGATATGTGTTGTGGTGTGATGAAAATGTTAGACTGGATTTTATCACCGTTAGAATTTATCTCATTGAGATATTCACTTATACCCTATGGGTTTCAATACCCAAAGGGGTCAATAAAAGTATATAACGCCATAATTAACCGCGAGGAGTGTAGTGGCCGATGGCAAAAGAGAAAAAAAAAGGTTTCTTCTCTTGGTTTGGACTTGGTCGTCAAGATAAGAAACAGCAAGAAGAACAAGTTGAAAAAGAAAAATTAGCCGCAGAAGAGGCCGAACAGCAGCGTTTGGCCGAAGAAGCCGCCCGCCGCGCTGAGGCAGAAGCCGAACAGCAGCGTTTGGCTGAAGAAGCTGCCCGCCGTGTAGCAGCAGAAGCGGAACAACAACGTTTGGCGGAAGAAGTCGCCCGCCGAGCTGAGGCAGAAGCCGAACAACAACGTTTGGCCGAAGAAGCCGCCCGTCGTGCTGCGGCAGAAGCGGAACAGCAGCGTTTGGCGGAAGAAGCCGCCCGTCGCGCTGAGGCAGAAGCCGAACAGCAACGCTTGGCGGAAGAAGCCGCCCGTCGTGCTGAGGAAGAGGCAGAACAACAACGTTTGGCGGAAGAAGCTGCCCGTCGCGCAGCGGCAGAATCGGAACAACAACGTTTGGCGGAAGAAGCAGAACAGCAGCGTTTGGCGGAAGAAGCCGCCCGTCGTGCTGCGGAAGAAGCGGAACAGCAACGCTTGGCGGAAGAAGCCGCCCGTCGCGCTGAGGCAGAAGCCGAACAGCAGCGTTTGGCTGAAGAAGCCGCCCGTCGTGCTGAAGAAGAGGCAGAACAGCAGCGTTTGGTCGAAGAAGCTGCCCGCCGCGTAGCAGCAGAAGCGGAACAACAACGTTTGGCCGAAGAAGCTGCCCGCCGCGCAGCGGAAGAAGCGGAACAGCAGCGCTTGGCGGAAGAAGCTGCCCGCCGCGCTGAGGAAGAGGCAGAACAGCAACGCTTGGCCGAAGAAGCCGCATTACCTAAAGAGCAGGAACGTCCAACTAAAGAAGGTTTTTTTGCTCGTTTGAAACGTAGTTTAGTGAAAACTCGCCAAAACCTTGGCTCCGGTTTCTTGGGGTTATTCCGCGGTAAGAAAATTGATGATGATCTGTTTGAAGAATTGGAAGAGCAATTACTCATTGCAGATGTGGGAGTTGAAACAACCCGCAAAATCATAACCAACCTGACAGCCCACGCCAGCCGTAAAGAATTGAAAGATGCGGAAGCGCTGTATTCTAAATTGAAAGAAGAGATGTCAGGCATTCTGGCAAAAGTTGATAAGCCGCTGGAGATTGAAGGTAAATTCCCTTATGTCATCTTGATGGTGGGAGTTAACGGTGTCGGCAAAACGACCACGATTGGTAAATTGGCTCGCCAATACCAGTCTCAGGGCAAATCGGTCATGCTTGCAGCCGGGGATACTTTCCGTGCAGCAGCCGTAGAACAATTGCAAGTTTGGGGAGAACGCAACAAAATCCCTGTCGTTGCCCAGCATACCGGAGCCGATCCAGCTTCAGTGATTTTTGATGCCATTCAATCAGCCAAGGCGAAAGGGGTTGATGTTCTGATTGCAGATACCGCAGGACGGTTGCAGAACAAATCTCACCTGATGGAAGAGCTGAAAAAAATCGTTCGAGTGATGAAAAAACTGGATGAAGATGCACCGCATGAAATTATGCTGACATTGGATGCCAGCACAGGCCAAAACGCGGTAAGTCAGGCTAAACTATTCCATGAGGCTGTGGGATTGACGGGTATTTCTCTGACCAAGCTGGATGGGACTGCGAAAGGCGGCGTGATCTTTGCCATCGCTGACCAATTTGAGATCCCAATTCGTTACATTGGTGTTGGGGAAGGCATTGAAGATCTCCGTCCATTTAAGGCAGACGATTTTATTGAAGCTCTTTTTGCCCGAGAGGATTAACTATAAATGATTCGCTTTGAACAGGTCAGTAAAGCTTATCTTGGGGGACGGCAAGCGCTGCAAGGAGTAGATTTTCATCTGCTCCCTGGGGAAATGGCATTTTTAACCGGTCATTCAGGCGCCGGCAAAAGTACACTTTTGAAACTTATCTGTGGCATTGAACGTCCCAGCGCAGGCCATATTTGGTTTTCGGGCCATGACATCAGCCGGTTGAAGTCTCGTGAGATCCCTTTTTTACGTCGCCAGATTGGGATGATTTTTCAAGATCACCATCTGTTGCTGGATCGTACAGTCTACGAAAATGTGGCTATGCCCCTTATCATTTCAGGGGCAAGCACAGAAGATATTCGCCGGCGGGTATCTGCGGCGCTGGATAAGGTTGGCTTACTGGACAAAGCGAAAAACTTTCCTATCCAACTTTCCGGCGGTGAACAGCAGCGTGTCGGCATTGCCCGCGCGGTTGTGAATAAACCGACAGTTTTGCTGGCGGATGAGCCGACAGGAAATTTGGATGGTGAATTATCAGAGGGGATCATGCGCCTGTTTGAAGAATTTAACCGGGTTGGCGTGACGGTACTGATGGCTACTCATGATACCGCTCTCATTGAACGAAGAAATTACCGTATCCTGACGTTGGCTCAGGGGCGCATGCAAGGAGGACATCATGGCTAAGAATGTCCGTCATTCAGCGAAAAAAGTACCGCCAGCCAAATCCAAGTCCAAGTCATTGAAAGGTGGATGGCGTGTCCAGTGGCGCTATGCCTGGAAAAACACCCTGTCAGATATGCTGCGCCAGCCACTGGCGACCTTGCTGACTATTATGGTCGTTGCTATTTCCCTGACTTTGCCGAGCGTGTTTTTCATCGTCTGGAAAAACGTGAATCAAGCCGTGGTACAGTGGTATCCCGTTCCTCAACTCACTGTCTATTTAGATAAATCCTTGGATGACAACAGCGCCGAGCAGGTCATCGCGCAGTTAAAAGATGTGGATGGCGTGAAATCGGTCAATTATCTTTCTCGCGAAGATGCCGTGAACGAATTTCGTGCCTGGTCAGGGTTCTCCAATGCCTTGGATTTATTGGAAGAAAACCCTCTGCCTGCGGTGGCTATCGTTTCTCCTGAGCTGAACTTCCAGGATTCGAAAGCATTGATGACATTGCGTGATAGGGTCGAGCAAATTAAAGGTATCGAAGAAGTTAGAATGGATGATAGCTGGTTTGCCCGTTTGACTGCACTGACCTCATTGATAGGCCGTATCGCTGCCGTCATTGGCATCTTGATGGTGGTTGCGCTGCTTTTAGTCATCGGCAACAGTGTCCGCTTGAGTATCTCTAGCCGCCGTGAAACGATTAATGTCATGAAATTGATTGGGGCAACGGATGGTTTCATTTTACGCCCTTTCCTCAATGGCGGGGCTTTGCTGGGAATTTTGGGGGCGGTTTTTTCCCTTATTCTCTCATCCTTGTTGGTATGGAAGCTTTCAAATATTGTCACTGAAGTGGCAAGTGTCTTCGGAACCAGTTTTAAGTTATATGGCTTTGGATGGGACGAAGCACTGCTTTTGGTATTGATTTCAGGCATGATCGGCTGGATTGCCGCGTGGTTTGCAACCGTTCAGCACTTACGTCGTTTTAGGCCGGAATAAGATATTCGCTGGTTTTAAAGTGAACTTTTTGACGTAATTGTTGCCAAAATCACAGTTACAGTTTTGTAGTGATACTCATACAAGTTAGACAATTTGAATATGATTTCCACGGTGGTAAAATAGGCGTATCTTTGACTTGGATAAACCTTGAATGGGTTGATTCAGACAAACTTAAAAGACCAATAATTTGGGTCTAATCTTGAGAGAATTTGAATGACATTAGAAATGCAAACTTTAGCATTAGTTCCACAAGGTAGTTTGGAAGGGTACATCCGTGCTTCCAATGCTTATCCAATGCTG
Source organism: Xenorhabdus mauleonii (assembly GCF_900113945.1). Classification (GTDB taxonomy): domain Bacteria; phylum Pseudomonadota; class Gammaproteobacteria; order Enterobacterales; family Enterobacteriaceae; genus Xenorhabdus; species Xenorhabdus mauleonii. The sequence continues at coordinate 82,190 of NZ_FORG01000014.1, read as the reverse complement.
ACGGCAAAGGAAGAAAAGGAACTGGCAGAAAGGCTGCATTACCAGGGAGATCTGGATGCAGCAAAACAGCTGATTCTTTCTCACCTACGCTTCGTTGTTCATGTTGCTCGCAGTTATGCCGGTTATGGTTTGCCACAGGCGGACTTAATTCAGGAAGGCAATATTGGCCTGATGAAAGCCGTTAGTCGATTTAATCCAGAAGTGGGCGTGCGTCTGGTCTCTTTTGCAGTTCACTGGATTAAGGCAGAAATCCATGAATATGTATTGCGTAATTGGCGTATTGTGAAAGTCGCAACGACAAAAGCGCAGCGTAAGCTGTTCTTTAATCTGCGCAAAGCAAAACAACGTTTGGGATGGTTCAATCAGGATGAAGTTGAGCTGGTTGCCAAAGAATTGGGTGTAACCAGTAAAGACGTCAGAGAAATGGAATCTCGTATGTCAGCACAGGATATGGCATTTGATATGTCCTCTGATGACGATACTCAAGATAGCCAACCTGTAGCGCCAGTGCTGTATTTGCAAGATAAGGCCTCTGATTTTGCTGATGGCATTGAGGAAGATAATTGGGAGAGCCATGCTGCGGATAAACTTTCCGTTGCGATGGAAGGGCTGGATGAACGTAGCCAAGACATCATTCGTGCACGTTGGCTGGATGATGACAATAAAACCACTTTGCAGGAATTGGCAGATAAATACGGTGTATCTGCTGAGCGTGTAAGGCAGTTGGAAAAAAATGCAATGAAAAAATTGCGACTGGCTATTGAAGCATAAGCACCCATACTCTTAATGATGAAAAGCGATAATATTTTTATCGCTTTTTTTATGCGTGCAAAACAGCACGGATTGATTTTGGGCTTCAGATTTTTGCTCCATTCAGGATCGGTCTAAGGGGCAAGTAGGGGAATAGTAAACGATGACAACAATTTCTGCGGCGGGAGCCTTAATTGCGCTGGTTATCGCCATTGTTCTGATATTGCGAAAAGTACCCCCGGTCTATGGCATGATGATTGGGGCATTGGCAGGCGGCTTGATTGGCGGCGCTGATTTAGTCCAAACCGTGAGTTTAATGGTCACGGGAGCGCAAGGAATGACAAACGCTGTTCTGCGCATACTGGCTGCGGGGGTTCTGGCAGGGGTACTGATTGAATCAGGGGCGGCAAACACCATTGCGGAAACTATCATCCGAAAGGCAGGAGAAAGTCGGGCATTATTGGCTTTGGCAATCGCGACGATGCTGTTGACGGCGGTGGGCGTATTTATTGATGTCGCAGTGATTACGGTGGCCCCCATTGCATTGGCGATCGCTCATCGCGCGGATTTATCCAAGTTGTCTATCTTGCTTGCCATGATTGGTGGAGGTAAAGCAGGCAATGTCATGTCTCCCAATCCGAATACAATAGCTGCCTCAGAAGGGTTTAATGTTCCCCTGACATCCTTGATGGCCGCCGGTATCATCCCCGGGTTATTTGGGTTAGTGATGGCTTACTATTTGTCAAAGCGCCTGATAAACCGAGGATATAAAGTCAAAAATGAGGAATTGACGCTGACAGGTCAGGAAACACTGCCCTCATTTTGGGCTGCAATTTCTGCCCCCGTGATTGCAATCCTGCTGCTGGCATTACGCCCCCTTGCCAACATCACAATTGATCCCTTGATTGCATTGCCTGTAGGGGGAATTATGGGCGCGCTGATCATGGGGCATTGGCGTCAATCGAACAAATTTATCATTTCAGGCTTGAGCCGTATGTCACCTGTTGCCATCATGCTGTTGGGGACAGGAACACTCGCGGGCATTATTGCTAATTCCGAATTAAAAAATGTGCTGGTTCAGGGGATAACAGCCTCTGGATTACCTTCTTACTTGCTGGCTCCGATATCGGGGGCTTTGATGTCCATGACCACTGCCTCGACAACCGCCGGTACTGCGGTTGCATCAGCGATATTTGCCCCGACGTTGCTGGACTTGGGTATCAGCGCATTGGCGGGCGCTGCAATGGTTCACGCGGGGGCTGTCGTACTGGATCATTTGCCGCATGGCAGTTTTTTCCACGCCACAGGAGGCAGCGTACATATGCAGGTACATGAACGTTTGAAATTGCTGCCTTATGAAACCTTGGTTGGTTTTACTATCGCCTTTATCTCAACCTTACTCTTTGGGGTATTCGGTTTTTCTGGCTAGAGAACAGAGAAAATACATACCAGAGAATAGAAAGGAAACCCGTCATGAAAATTGTGATTGCCCCAGATTCATTTAAGGAAAGCCTGAGTGCTGTGCAAGTGGCACAGGCTATAGAAGAAGGGTTTCAGGAGATTTTTCCGCAAGCGAATTACATCAAATTGCCGATGGCGGACGGAGGGGAAGGAACGGTGGAATCACTGGTTGCGGCGACAGGTGGAAAACGCATTTCATGTACTGTTACTGATCCTTTAGGGCAGCCGGTTGAAGCATTTTTCGGTTTGCTGGGGGATGAAAAAACCGCAGTCATTGAAATGGCTGCCGCATCGGGCTTGCACTTAGTGCCTGCTGAACAACGCAATCCCTTGATAACAACGAGCTATGGAACGGGCGAGTTGATTCTGGCTGCGCTGGATCAGGGAGCCAAGAAATTGGTTTTAGGTATCGGGGGAAGCGCGACCAACGATGGTGGTGCGGGCATGATGCAAGCCTTGGGGGCAAATTTATCGGATGGTGATGGTCGTATCCTGCCATTTGGCGGTGCCGCACTAACTCGGTTGGAACGCATCGATTTAACTGGTCTTGATCCTCGCCTTAGCCAAATTGAGTTGACGGTCGCCTGTGACGTGAATAACCCACTATGCGGGGAATTGGGAGCATCCGCAGTATTTGGCCCGCAAAAAGGGGCAACGCCGGGGATGGTTAAAGCTCTGGATTCTGCATTGTGCCATTATGGAACCAAAATCGAACAACTGACCGGCAAAAATGTGCTTGATGAAGCAGGTGCCGGTGCAGCGGGAGGAATGGGAGCCTCTTTATTGGGATGCTTGGGAGCAAAATTGCAGTCAGGGATTGAAATTGTTATCGATACCTTGAGTTTGGAAGACGTTATTCAGGGAGCGGATTTAGTGATTACGGGGGAAGGGCGCATCGACAACCAGACCATCTATGGCAAAACGCCTATCGGCGTTGCCCGTGTCGCTAAAAAATTCTCCATACCTACCATCGCATTGGTTGGAAGTATGAGCCGGGATTACAGCGTGGTTCATCAACATGGACTGGATGCGGTATTCTCCATTGTACCGGGAGCTTGCTCTCTTTCTGATGCCCTTGCCAATGGTGCAGATAACCTGCGGGTAACGGCACGTAATGTTGCCGCAGTCTGGGCCATGAACCATTGATGATTTGAAAATTAAAACATGGAATGTTTTAACAAATAGCCTGTTTAAAAATGGAAGGCTTTTACACGCGCAATAACATCACATTGACGCTTGGTAATGTGAAATTCATTGGACCTGGATTATATAATGCACTGTATGAATTAAGTTATTTTGCTTTGTTTAGTTATTTATATTTCATTTTCCAAAATATCAATAATATATTTCTGTCTGAGTGAATATTCCGAGTTTAAAATTAAACCTCTCCTCAATTAGTAGCATATCACACCATTTTTTGCTCAAAAAGCAACCGCAATCGGCCGGATTTTATTCTGTTTCTAATGTTTTTCGCTCCCTTTCTGATTTGATTTTCCATATAAAACTCCTGTTTAATGCCATGATAAATAAAGGTTTATAAATAAAATAAAGATATTCCCATATTACATGGAAAAGACTGCGTTCATTAATCTAACCTAATGAAAAAAATCAAAAATAATTACAACAATCCAATGACAACACGGGGATAACAGAATGAAAGTATCCAACATGAAAGTAGCAAGCATAAAAACGATACTGGCGGGCTTGATTGCAATGGCAATGAGTCAGGCTGGCTGGGCGAAAGATATTAAGGTCGCGATTGTCGGCGCAATGTCCGGGCCTGTTGCGCAATATGGTGATATGCAATTTACAGGCGCGCGTCAGGCCATTGCTGATATCAATGCAAAAGGGGGGATTAATGGCGATATGTTGCAGGGCGTTGAATATGATGATGCCTGCGATCCGAAACAAGCCGTTGCCGTGGCAAACAAAGTGATCAACGACAATATACGCTACGTGATAGGTCATCTCTGTTCCTCATCAACACAGCCTGCTTCTGATATCTATGAAGATGAGGGTGTCATCATGATAACGCCAGCGGCAACAAATGCTGATTTAACAACCCGCGGCTATAAAACAGTTTTGCGTACCACCGGGCTGGATTCTGATCAGGGGCCAACTGCCGCCAAGTACATTGCTGACAAGATCAAACCACAACGTTTGGCTATCGTTCATGATAAACAGCAATATGGGGAAGGTTTGGCACGTTCTGTGCGGGATAACCTGAAAAAAGCCGGAATTGCTGCCGTGCTGTTTGAAGGTGTAACCGCAGGTGATAAAGACTTTTCCGCTTTGATTGCCCGACTGAAAAAAGAAAACGTGGATTTCGTTTATTTCGGGGGGTACTACCCTGAAATGGGGCAAATTTTGCGTCAGGCAAAACAAGCCAATTTGAAAATTCAATTTATGGGGCCGGAAGGGGTCGGTAACTCTTCACTGTCCAATATCGCGGGTTCGGCCTCTGAAGGCATGCTGGTGACATTGCCAAAACGTTACGATCAACTCCCAGTAAACAAGGCAATAGTTGATGCCCTTAAAGCAAAAAAACAAGATCCGACCGGCCCGTTTGTCTGGACGACGTATGCTGCCTTGCAATCACTGAGTACCGCCATGAAACGCACGGGCAGTAAAGAACCGTCTGCACTGGCGGAAGATCTCAAAGCCAGTCCCGTCGATACGGTAATGGGAAACCTAAGCTGGGATAAGAAAGGCGATTTGAAAGGATTCGAGTTTGGTGTGTTTGAATGGCATGCCGATGGCACATCCACGGTGGCGAAATAATTGTATATACCCAATGGGTTTCAAGATACAGCGCGATGGCAAGGGAACGAATTTGCCCAGAGCCACAGGCTGTTTGCCGATGAGAGGCGGACATCTTCCATTCATCCTTCAGGAACATAGATAGCGATATTGATAAGAATGGAGTTTGGGAGGAGTACAGCCAGCAAAGCGGTAATTTGAGATACGGCGGTTATACCTATTTTTAGAGATACCCCCTATGTCGGAACATATTCTTTATTTTATCCAGCAAATGCTGAACGGATTGACCCTCGGCAGCACCTACGCCCTGATTGCCATCGGCTATACGATGGTCTACGGCATTATTGGCATGATCAACTTTGCTCACGGTGAAGTTTATATGATAGGCAGCTATATCTCTTTTATCGTCATTGCGGCCCTGATGATGATGGGAATTGATGTTGGCTGGCTGCTGATTTCCGCCGCTTTTATTGCCTCAATCATTATTGCAAGTGCTTATGGTTGGAGCATCGAGCGAGCTGCGTACCGTCCCATCCGGAATTCCAAGCGCCTGATCGCGTTGATCTCGGCTATCGGCATGTCTATTTTTCTGCAAAATTACGTCAGCCTGTCACAAGGCTCCCGTGATCTGGCATTGCCCAGCTTAGTGACAGGGCAATGGTCATTGGGAGAAAGCAACGGCTTTATTGCTACGGTCAGTGCAATGCAAATCACTATCTGGATAGTGACGTTGGTGGCGATGCTGGCACTGACTCTGTTTATCCGTTATTCCCGCATGGGGCGGGCATGTCGGGCATGTGCCGAAGACCTCAAGATGGCGGGTTTGCTGGGCATAAACACGGATCGCGTCATTTCCATGACATTTGTCATTGGGGCTGTCATGGCTGCCATAGCAGGAGGATTGCTGGGGCAGTTTTATGGCGTCATTAATCCTTATATCGGGTTTATGGCAGGGATGAAAGCGTTCACTGCGGCAGTGCTGGGCGGGATTGGCAGTATTCCCGGAGCCATGCTGGGTGGCTTGATCCTCGGCGTATCGGAATCACTTAGTTCGGCTTATTTAAGCACAGAGTATAAAGATGTTGTGTCATTCGCTTTGCTGATAGGCGTATTGCTTGTGATGCCGACAGGGATTCTGGGTCGTCCTGAGGTAGAAAAAGTATGAAAAAAGCCAACTGGATTAATGCCCTCATAGCGACAGTGATGATGTTTGTTTTATCCGCTTCAATGATGGGCATACAACTATCACTGGAAGGAACAAAATTGGTCGTACAAAGGGCCGATGAAATGCGTTGGATGTGGATCACGGCGGGCTGTGCTGCTGTTTTTTTGTTTCAGCTTTGCCGCCCGCATATCCGACAAACCATGCAAAAAATTCCCTTGCGGGGCTGGAAGCTGACTCAATTACCAGATTTGGGTAAAAGTCCGGGCAAAAGGCAGCAAATTATACTGATCATTATCATGGTAATGGCCATCGTCTGGCCGTTTATTGCTTCGCGGGGCAGCATTGATATCGCCACATTAACCTTAATATATATCATGCTCGGTTTAGGGCTGAATATCGTTGTTGGTTTATCCGGATTACTGGTTTTAGGTTACGCGGGGTTTTATGCGATCGGGGCGTATACCTACGGGCTACTGTATCACTATTATGGTTTTGGTTTCTGGCAAAGCCTGCCATTGGCGGGATTGAGCGCGGCATTGTTTGGTCTGTTGCTCGGTTTTCCTGTACTGCGGCTGCGGGGCGATTATCTGGCGATTGTCACTTTAGGATTTGGTGAAATTGTCCGTATCCTGCTGTTGAATAACACTGACATTACCGGCGGGCCGAATGGCATCAGCCAAATTCCCAAACCAACATTGTTCGGCCTGGAGTTTAATCGCAGTACCAAAGAAGGAGGTTGGGATACCTTCCATAACTTTTTTGGCCTGCAATACGATCCCAGTGACCGGATTATCTTTCTCTATCTGGTTACCTTGCTGCTGGTGGCATTAACACTGTTTATCATTAACCGGTTGCTGCGCATGCCTTTGGGAAGAGCTTGGGAAGCGTTGCGCGAGGATGAAATCGCATGCCGATCGTTGGGATTGAGTCCAACACGGATCAAACTTACTGCTTTTACCATCAGTGCCGCTTTTGCCGGAATAGCCGGCACATTGTTTGCAGCCAGACAGGGATTTATCAGCCCTGAATCCTTTACTTTTGTCGAATCGGCATTTGTATTGGCAATTGTTGTATTGGGCGGAATGGGTTCACAAACTGCGGTGATTATGTCGGCCATAATTTTGGTGGTTTCCCGTGAAATGATGCGTGACCTGAACGAATACAGCATGTTATTGCTTGGGGCTTTAATGGTGCTGATGATGGTCTGGCGCCCTCAAGGGTTATTGCCAATGAAACGCCATCAGGTTGAATTGAGTACCAATCAGGGAGGCGATACAGCATGAATGCATCACCTTTATTGCAAGTTTCCGGATTGACCATGCGGTTTGGTGGATTGCTTGCGGTGTATAACGTTGGATTATCCTTGAGCCAAGGTGAAATCGTTTCGTTGATTGGGCCAAACGGTGCGGGGAAAACCACGATCTTTAACTGCCTGACCGGTTTTTATCGACCGAGCAGCGGAACGATAAAATTACGGGAAAAACATCTCGAAGGTCTGTCTGGTCAAGCAATCGCACGATTGGGAGTTATCCGGACTTTCCAGCACGTACGTTTATTCCGCGACATGACAGTTATTGAAAATCTGCTGGTGGCCCAGCACCGTTATCTTAAAAGCAGTATTTTCGCCGGCTTATTGAAAACACCTGCATTTCGGAGAGCAGAAGCGGAAGCGATTGATAATGCAGTGGCTTGGTTACAGCGGGTAGGGCTTTTATCTCTGGCAAATCGTCAAGCTGGAAATTTGGCTTATGGGCAACAACGTCGTTTGGAAATTGCCCGCTGCATGGTGACCCGGCCTGAGATATTGATGCTGGATGAACCCGCCGCAGGACTGAATCCAAAAGAAACGCAAGAGCTGAATGGTTTGATTGTTGAATTAAGGGCGCAGTATCAGGTTTCCGTTTTATTGATTGAGCATGACATGAAATTAGTGATGGGTATTTCAGACCGTATTTATGTGGTGAACCAAGGTACGCCATTGGCGCAGGGGACTCCCGAAGAGATCCGCAACAATCCGGACGTGATTAAAGCCTATTTGGGGGAAGCTTATTAATATGCTGGAATTCCATCAAGTTTCTGCCCATTACGGCAAAATACAGGCGTTGCACCAAGTGAGCCTGAATATTCAACAAGGAGAAATTGTTGCGTTGATCGGTGCCAATGGTGCAGGAAAAACGACCTTGCTCAGTACGTTGTGTGGCGAACCGCGGGCAACTGAAGGCAGCATTATCTTTCGTGGCAAAAATATCACCCAATGGCCAACTGCGCATATCATGCGCGAAGCCATTGCTATTGTGCCAGAAGGCCGGCGGGTATTTTCCCGTATGACGGTAGAAGAAAATCTGGCTATGGGGGGCTTTTTTGCCAATAAAAAACAATATCAGCAGCGCATTACCCGCGTTTACGAACTCTTTCCTCGCCTGCAAGAACGACGCAGCCAACGTGCGGGGACAATGTCGGGCGGTGAACAGCAGATGCTGGCAATCGGCAGGGCCTTGATGAGCCAGCCGCAGCTATTGTTGCTGGACGAGCCATCCCTTGGGTTGGCACCCATTATCATTATGCAGATTTTTGATACTATCCAACAATTGCGTGATGAAGGCATGACCCTATTTTTGGTTGAGCAAAACGCGAATCAAGCGCTGAAACTGGCGGATCGGGGTTATGTATTGGAAAATGGCCGGATTGTTTTGGAAGATGCCGGCAAGGCATTGCTGACCAATGAAGCGGTCAGAAATGCCTATCTGGGGGGATGATATTTTGATCAAGGGCCTCAGGTGAGGCACCATCATGATTTATCATCCTGCCGGCTTACGATGGCAGTAAAAGCAATCGACAACGCAAATAACGAAGCGGCGAACAAAAATATCCATTCATAGTGATTATTGAATAGTAAAAAACTGCCCACTATTGGGCCGGCAGCCATGCCGATATATCTGATGAAATTATAAAGGCCAACCACAGTAGCCCGTTGCTGTGCAAATTTTGTCAGCAGTAAAGTAGAATGTGTGGGAGTCGACAGCCCCAAAGTGAAACCGTACAAAGCAGTCACAATGATTAAGGCGGGAATACCAAATTGATAGGTGACAGAAAAGAGCAGGACAAAAAACAGATTCAGCAGGCTACTGATAATCAATCCATTTTTTTGCGAAAAACGATGATGAATCAAGCGATAGCAGTAACTGCCGGCAATCATAGCCAATGACATGGGAATGTACATCCAGCCAATATCAGCAGGACTGAAATTATAGGTATCATGCAGGATGATGGGTAAAAAAGTCAGAAAACAGAAATAGCTATAGAACAACATAAAGCCGACAGCAAAAACGGATTGTGCAGTGTGTTCGGATAAAATCCGGCGGAACGGCGAGGGTGAAGTGTGGCCATTGGCTGATTGGACTTGTCTGGTTTCTGGTAACCAAAACAAGTTAGCGATAAGCAATAATCCACCAATAACGGCAATAAATTGAAAAATCGCCACATACCCATTCAGCTCGGCTAAATAACCACCCAGTAATGGCCCGGAAGCAGGGGCAAGAGTTAAGAGCATTTGATATGTACTGATGGCCTTTGCTCGATTTTGTCCTTCGTAAAAATCACCAATAATGGTGGCGGCAATGACAGGAATTGCCGCAATCCCGACAGCTTGTATGATTCGAAAGAAAATAAGCCAATAAATATCGTGAGTCATGGCACAGCCGATAGATCCGATAATGGCAATGACAAGGGCTGGCAGTAAGACAGCCTTTCGGCCTTTGCGGTCAGCTAATGGGCCATACACAATTTGCATAACAGCTAAAACAAATGTGAAAGCTGATACGGTAAGATTTACCAACGACAGGGAAGTATTGAATAATTCCCTGATGGTAGGAATAACGGGCGTGTAGATGTTTTGGGCTAGAGAGCCAAGAAGAGCACTGAAGCACACCAGATAGAAGATTGTTTTTATATTGCGAGTTGAAGTCTGAGTATTCATTTTTTCCCCTGTTTTGTTTCCATGGAAACCAAATTGGAGATTAATTGATTGCTCAGATTTGTAAAGATATTTTTTTATCTTTTTTGCTATGATGCCAGAAATAACAAAAATAGTTTCTTAGTAAATATAACCGGAGTATTTATTGTCAAACATACGCTTTTAGGTGATATGGCTTTGAATGCTTTGTTCTTGAAATATTGATTTGGGAATAGTAGTCATGATTAACAGGACAACTTGTCAACGTGAGATCCTTGCCGCTGTTAACCACTTGATGCAGCTAAAAGAGAGTGTGAAAAAAGGGCATGATGAAGAAAAACTCCGTGAGTATGGGCTCAATGGTTATTCACTGTCTGAACTGCATGTTATTCAGTGTATTGGAAAAGCCGGATTATTAAATATCACGGCTATCAGCCAAACAATGCAAATGACTAAAGGGGCCATCTCGAAAATTTGTGCCAAATTGCTCCAGCGTGCACTGGTTGAAAAATTGAAACTGGTTGATAACCAGAAAGAGATCTATTTTAACCTGACGCCAGAAGGAAAGCAGATTTTCTCAGCCCATGAGAAACTTCATCAGCAGGTTGAATCTAATTGGTTGAAAATACTTGAAAACTATTCGGATGAAGAACAACGGGTCATCAAGCGTTTTATTATGGATATTGCATATGCAATGGAGAGGAATCAGTAGATTAATGGATTAATAGAAATGAATCACACGGCATTATTCCTTGAGACAGCATTAACCAGAGAAATGTTATCCAACAGAGTCAGAAGCCTTAGAGTTTGATAACAAAATCAATTTAATCAAAAGCTTCTGACCTTTTCTCCTGTTTCATTTAACAACCATTTCTTCCTATAATTGTCTCGGCTATAGGAATATATTGGTCAGTAAGTTTATTAACAGTGCTGTCCTCATTTGGACTTTCTTGGCAGTCTAGGAAAAACCATTCAATTGGTGTGCTCAATATTTTGGCAATATCAACAAGGTGAGTTAAGTTAATTCGGTTTGTCCCTCTTTCATAGCGTGAAAGCTGCTGTTGGCTAATGCCAATTTGCTTCGCTAATGCCGTAGCTGTGATACCTAGCTCTTTCCTCTTGGTCTGAATGCGTATTCCGACTAACAGGTTCGCTTCTTCCATATCTCATCCTTTATATTTTTAATCAGTAAGTTATGGCGCTATCAAGGTGAATTAACCGGAGCTTGAAAATAGTTTGATTTTCTTCCGGCAGCTGCACGTAAAACAGGATGGCCTGAAGGGGCTCACTCCTGTTTACGGTATGTCTATTGTTACCACTTGATTCGCCGTTTTGTTTTCTGACATGCGCTTTTTTTAGTACATGATCTTTTTTATTAACATGTTGTGAGAAATCACCCTCACCGAGGTAGGGTGTACTCTCCATGATATGAATTACATTTCTCTGTGTTGTCGTTATCCCGGTATCTTCTGACTGTATTTTTCTGCTGTGAGATAAACATCATTCCTGCTCTCACGGCATGAGAGATAACTAATATGACCCTAATTTTCACGTTAAAGCATGTTTATATAATTCAATACATTTAACTTATTGATTATTAAAAAAATTAAAGTTTCTCAATAGGAAAAATCTGCAATTAGAAACAAATAAATCCTTAATGTTCTATTATTATACATATACTAATCTTATTGAGACCCTTATTGACGCTATAAACTGGACAAAATATATCAAACTGTCTAGTTTAGATTTATAATCTCGTTTTTAATGATTAAGTAGAGTTTAATTTTGGATACGTAAGGTTTATATGCTTATTGATTCTGCTGGGTATTGTGATGCTTGACTAAAATCAGGTAACATTTTTTCAGCATCTATATTATGACGGTACGACAAAATATATGAATAACAAAAAAAATTCATATATTGTAATTGGTTAAGTGGAATGATTTATAGTATGTAACGAAATTTGACTTAGGTTATATAATATAGGATTATGTTTACAGTTTGATATAAAATGTTTTGTTTTTAAATAAAATTTTATTGATTTGAGTTATATAAAGAGATTTAATCATTATTTAGCGTTATCTCCGTAAATTTGCAAACTTTTCCTCAAAAATATTATTTACTGTCACTTTTTTGACTGAATAAATTTTTAATATCCCTCAAATTCGATTTAACTCGCATCTTCACATAATTTGAAAAATAGCCTGTCCCATGACTTGGGATAGAGCGAAATTTCATATTTTATTCAATTAAAACAATGTCATATCTGTTATTGTGCGATGTGATGATTTTAACGACAGAAAATTACTTCTTCTTCGATGATCAATTTATAGAAAATTACCGTGTTGAGAGCATTTTTAGCTTAATCGTGTCAGAACATATACCTTATGGATTTCAAGATGCGTCACGGCGGCAAGGGAATTAACCTCTGGGAGCAATAGATAACTCTGTGACCGGAGTGAATGGACTTCGCTAACAAAGAAGCAACTTGAAAGACGACAGGTATGAGATATAGGCTGACAATTTAGCGTCGCAAAACATAATATCGTCGTTATGATTGAAGAAATTTTGACAGGAAGAACCAGTATTCATCCAGCTTTAATAAAGAGAGATTAATTGCCAATCGAGTTTTAGCGATATGAAATTGGGATATGTTTGTGGACGTTAGAGAGTAGTGAGATTGGAATGATTTTTGACCAACGCCCTAACAAAGAAATAGGGCGTTGGTTGAAGAGCGAACGAGTTTTTTAATTTATAAAAAATTAAAAACGGTATCCGATCCCGAAGACGAATGTGCCTAATTTCGCTTCATCCAATTTGGTGTATTCGTATGAAACATCAATTGCGACATTTGGAATCGGGTTAAATTGCACACCTGCACCATAAGCTGCTGCTGTAGCTGTTTCTTCAAAGCGGCCTTGGGTATAACCATAAGCGTGATGTTCTGTGAACTCTCCAGAAGCCTTGCCATAAGCTGCACCCAATAAAGCGTAGGCACTGACATATTCATTAAAGCGGTAAGATGGCCCCGCCATGAATGAAGTATGCTCAAAATCATGTGAGTACTTATCGTTGTGGTCAGTGAGGGTGTATTTTAGAGAAGTACGGGTCAAAGAACTAACAATACCCAGTTTCTCATTAATTTCGTAGCGATACTTCGCGTTTGCGCCTTTTGGCGCTTTAATATCTTTGTCTTCTTCAGACAGGAATTTACTCTGTGCATAACCGACAGAAATGGTGTGTTTTCCGTTAGCGTTTGCTGTTAATGATGTCATTGCCAATCCCACCAAAACGGTTGAGATCAATAGATTTTTTTCATTATTTAATATCTCTTTAAGCTTATTTAATGCGGGAAGAAATATACATAAATATACAAATCAATACAATTGAAATATTAAATTCTGTAAATTAATCATTTATAGGATATCTTTCTATGAAGATATTTTTATGCCTTGGTTTATTCAGCAACAACCCAAATATTGAGGACATAATAATCTATAGCAATTTTCACAATGATGAATTATATGATATTGAAATCATCGTCATGCCTGTATCGGCAACATATGAAGCCTTGATAAGAAAAAATCACATTGCCTGATAAAGAAGATTTAATTGGACAGTATGTTTATGCTTTTTTCTGCGCGCTTATGTCTGTCATGTCTTTTCTGATGGCAAAGTTATGCAGATAAAACAATGCGTGACATAGATAACCATTCAGATAGGGGAGAAAGTGATGCCATCTCCCCCAGAATCAACTTGTAATAATTTCACTTATTGTGTCGTTATTACGGGTGGCAGCCAGCTTTTATATCCAAAGGCTCGACGTCCCAGAATGATCAGTACAATGCCTAAAATGAGAGCAACGACAAGAATGATCCCAATGATTTCCAATGGCTTGAAATAACTTGCCAAAAACGTCACTGCAAGGCCGCTGGCGGGAACCGAAGACATATTTAATAAGCCGATCAAGCCTGAAGTTTTTCCAAGATGTTCTTGAGGAATTATCTGGCTCCTGACAGACCGCAAATAAACGCTGAATACACCATCAAAAGCCATCAATAACATATAACCAACAAGGTACAACGCATAATACGTTGAGGCTGTCATCAATGCTCCGGACAATATCATTGCACAAAAAGAGATTGTCCCTAATGTGGATAATCCAAAGCGCCTGACAAAACCGGGCACAAAGAAGAAAGCAACAATGGTTGCTATGGCGGCTGAAGATTGCAGGATGCCAAAATAACGTTCAGGCATACGAAATTCTTCGAGGATCACTGCGGCACTGACAACCAGAGCTGCGCCGTACACCAGATTCACGACCCATGTTAATCCACACAAATGCAACAGCACTTTATTTTTCCAAAGTACTTGGGCGCCTTGCTTATTAGACTCGATCAGTGATTTAAAACTGAGTTTATCTTCGACACTAATTTGACGTGATTTGAGAAAAAGATAATTAATCGCAGAAGTGGCGAAAATTGCGGCGGCAACGGCCAATATTGTATTAATGCCACCATAGGCAGCGATAATTGCCGCCAGAGTTGGCCCTAAAATCTGAGTAACTTGATCAACGCCTTGCACCATTGACAATGCCTTGGGTAATTCTCCAGCCGGAATATTTCGAGGCAGGAGAGATTCTGTTGCGACAAAATTAAGAGCATGGGCAACGGAGAGCAGCGCCATCATGGCAGCCAATACAGGGAATGTTAATGCCGGATAAAAAATCAGTACAACAAACACGGCCAGCATTAATAATGTACGCCCAAGCTCTACATTGAAAAATATTGATTTGGGATTAACTCTGTCGGCTATAAAACCAGATAAAGGGTAAAAGATCAGGCGTGGAACCCATTCAATAACAAATGCTAAAGAAGCGAACATTAATGAGCCTGTTATTTGTAATATTGTAAGTGGAACGGCGAACAGTAAGAACTGATCACATAAGGTTCCAAGAAAACGAGAAAATATAAAACGTTTCAATCCAAATTCATTATTGCTCATATGTTCACCTGATAACTAATCGAACCGCATTCACGGCTAATTATTCCTTGCTTAACATTCAATAATGATGACGGACATTGTCTGATAACATTCCGAATGAATACAGGGGCTTTATTTGTGACTTGATACTGATTTTCATTAAACATCATAGGGTTCAATGATAATTTAACTAGATGCTCTGTATGCAAAAGAGTTGTGTATGCGAAACAAAAGCGTATTTATCCGGAGTACTGTCCTTACTGATATTGTACTGACTGGCATTGCACTTACGAGTATTGCTCTTGCTTGGGCGAACTAGCTCTATACTCTTATTTGTACATGGTGAAATAAAGTGATAGTTTGACCGAATGCCTTATTTGCCAAAGACCAGTACATGAAAAATAAAAACGAATTGACGGGTTTTATTCCAGCGCTGCATGTTTTCATTAAAACGGTTGAGACAGGAAGCTTTTCTGCAACAGCCCGATTAATGTCTATGACACCATCGTCGGTCAGCAGAATAATTGATCGGTTGGAAGCTCAACTCAATCAGCGCCTCCTCATTCGTTCAACTCGTATGTTACAGGTCACTGAATGTGGGCAGGAAATATATCACTATGCTTTGAAAGTTATTTCCGCAGCGGATGATTTATTTGCCAGAGCAGAGAGTTTTAGTGATACACCCAGTGGTGTCTTACGAATAACCGCACCAAATACATTGGGAAAAATACTACTTACCGCATTTTTACCTACTTTTTTAATCAACTATCCGGATGTCAATGTCGAATTACGACTTACGAATAATATTATAAACATTGCACATGACCAGTTTGATTTAGCATTACGTGTAACGGGGTCACCACCTGAAAATATGGTTGCCAGAGCATTAATGCCGATTGAATACGCCCTTGTCTGTTCCAAAAATTATTGTAAAGAACTCCCGACTGAGCCTCTATTATTAAATGAACACAATATTTTCTTCTCTGAAGAACGGGTATTCCATGATGGTTGGATTTTCAAGAATAAAGGGCGCACTGAACATGTATTTTTAACACCACGATTTCTTATCAACAGTAGTGATGCGATGTTAGACGCCATTCTTCAGGGCATTGGAATTGGCATCATACCGACTTTTATTGCCAATAATTATATTTCCGATGGATTATTATTGAAAGTGCTGCCTGAGTGGCAAGTTGATAACCCATTTCCGCGTCAAGCCTATATCATTACCCTGCCACAGAAATTATTACCGCTAAAGACAAAAGTCTTTATTGACGATTTTATGCAATGGTTGAAAGAAAGGGAAAAGCCTAAGGAAATCTCTGACTGAGGTTTGATTAAAGTGTTATCGGTCATGACTCCAAAGCGTTAATTTGATATTTTTATGTTTTTTTAAGGGAGTATTAACATGATGGCCACAAATGATAAATTACTATACGCCTCGTACTTCAAGATGCATGCATCTTGAAGTTAATAGAATATAAATAGTATTTCTGGTGCTGCGGCAAAGACTGGTCATGTCATTCGTTTAAGAACAATTTATATTCTAGTTATTAAGCGATAACCTTGTATTTAAGGTCGGATTCATGCGTGTCATTATTTTATATAATGAATGAATAAAGAGTAATTAAAGAGTGACACCCTAAAAATAGTAAAGTGAGGAATAATATTCATAAAATTAATGACAACAATAATAACTATTTACTTATTCAGTATAACAAGCTCATATGCAAATAATCATATACCCTATTAACTCCAAGTTTCAGGAAGCAATGCATTATCATCCCGCGTCGCGGGATGATAATGCATGCACCTTGAAGTACGACGCGTATATACCCCATCACCCGTCTCACAATTTAATTTTTATTAGTACTGGAGATGCTAATGGAGACTCGAGGGGCAATGGTGGTAGTGGTAATAATTCATCGGGAGCGGAGGGCTGCGACGGCGGGAATAATAGCAATAGCGGAAACGGCAGTGGAAATCATTCTGGTGGGAGTAGCGGAGGAATGCAGCCAGCTTGATTAGTAATAGGGTTACATTCCAATGTGAACTGTAATCCTCGTATTTCACTTTTAATTATGAGAGTGTTTAACCATGAAAAAAATTTTTTTACCATTACTAATAATCCCACTTATTTCTTTCACCGTATTATCTCATCCTAATGATTTTAATAGTCAATCTAAAGTAATCAGTTCAAATGGTGGCGCGGGTGGTAACGGTGGTTCTGGCGACAATTCTCCTGGAGGAGATGGCGGGAATGGGAGTTTAGTTAATGGCGGGAACGGTGGAAATGGTGGAAACGGCGGGAGTACGGATAATTCCCCTGGATGCAAAGGCTCGAATGGCTCGAGTGGTTTGAATGGTGCGAATGGCTCTAATGGTGAAAATTGCCTTCATTTTAAAGGAATGAACTTCACTCCAATATCTAAAGAAGAGGATGGAGGGAATGGTGGTTCCGATTCTAATACAGGAAAAGGTAGCGATGGCGGAAAAGGGGAAGATCAAGGAGGAAAAGATGGTAAAGGCGGTTCTGATGGGGGCAAAGACGGATTAGATGGAATGAGTACAGACAAGTAGGGGGATTCGGGTCGGAGACCCTGCTTTCGAGACTGTAATTTAAATTGTGTATTTGCCTGCTTTTGATATGTTCAATTAAACAACAAAGCAGGCATATTATGCACGAAAATAGACTTAAAGCCCTTGAGGCCTAATTTGCCAAAGACATTAAAACAGAAGCTAACCTTACTCAATTCGTCTGTATGCTCACAAAATTGACGGTTGAAATGGCATTCAATGCCGAGTTGACTGCACACTTCGGTCATGAAAAATATGGTAAAGATCGGCTCTAATACCCGCAAATCAATAAAAGTTGGCACACGCATTGGGAAAACCTAAATACCTTCTTTGCCTATCCAGTTGATATCCGCAAGGTTATCTATACAACTAATGCCATAGGATCACTCAACAGTGTTATTCGGCATGCCATCAAAAAACGTAAGCTATTCGCGACCTGATGGCGAGGTGCGCAATCATTTATCTGACCATTGAAGCAGCCTCAAGAAAATGAATTATGCCAATCCAAAACTGGAAATCGACTCATTGCTATATCGACAATCTGCATCATTTTAAATATCTGGCTGTATTTAAGGGTGTATAAGGTACACAGGAGGTGAATATCGTATTAATTGCTACAAACCCAGATATGACAAGGCGTTCAGAGAGTTGTGCATAAGGTGTAGAGTTGAGGAGACGAAAAAGATTTTCAGGGGGCTTCTGGCAAGCAAACGAGATCAGATCAACCGAAGAAAGCAAATACAGTAGACAATCCGATTTGATACTACCCGAAATTTACATTAGATAATTATCTGATTTTATTTAATCGTAGAAGTTAATCACAATTCCATTGATGGATTTTTATCCACACTGGAATAGATAAATAATTCTATTATATCCTGTTTCCTGAGCATTTATCAGAAGTGCTGTTACAGGAGACAAGAATGGCACACATCATTTACTTGTCGTTAAAAGGCAAGAAACAAGGGCTTATTTCAGCGGGTTGTTCCACGCAGGAATCTATCGGGAACCGTTATCAGACAGGTCGGGAAAATGAAATACAGGTACTGAGTGTGAATCATTCGGTGAGCCGTGACCAGAACGCGCATCATCACCCTGTCAGCTTTACTAAGCCTATTGATAAATCCTCACCGCTGCTGGCGATGGCAATTGACGGTAACGAATTGTTAGACGCTGCTTTTTTATGTTACCGAACCAGCCAGATGGGGCAGTTAGAAGCTTTTTATGAAATTAAGCTAACAGGCGCAACCATTGTTAATTTTACCTGTCATTATCCCCATTCAATCAATAGTAATGACCAGATACCGTATGAAACGGTACAACTCGATTACAAATCCATTTCATGCAATCACATTGCTGCTGGGACTTCGGGTTACAGCATTACGCAATTAGCCGGACGTGAAGAAGGCAAGCCGCTTTTATCTGGTTTTTCATCCATTAAGCCACTGATTGAAGAGGTGGTAGAGGCTCTATTTAGCCATAAGTTCACGCTGAAACATCAAGGAAATGTTTGCCAAGATATCGCGTATGGTGTGGAAACGAACAAGGGACTGATTGAGGGAATATGCCAAACATCTGGAATGACAAAACAATTTGATGCCAAAAAAGAAGAAAGCCTTGAGGTCAAATATCTATTTCAAACAAAAATAGGAATTTAATAATGTCGATTTTTAAAACGAAAACCGTTAAAGGCGGCAAAAATACAGAACTTGAAATGGATATTTTTTTCTAAACCAAATCCCAGATGCAATGGAAAAAATGGGATGGGAAATGGCACCAAAATTAATGCGGCATTGGTTTAATACAAAGCCTGCTTATTCTTTTACAGAAAAAATAAAAACAGAATATTTTCGAGGTCGCGCAATAGATATACCAAATGAATTGGTTAATGATTCCATCATAAAAATGGAATGGGCAATGAAATATAAACAACCTCAAGACGTGATGTCTGTATTAATTAATGGATGGGCAAGTAATGCAGGTATCGTGCAATTAAAAGAACAGCTAGAAAAAGAAGGTGGAAAAAAAGAATTAGGATATGAAAATGATATACGGGGAATAGACACGTTTTCAGTAGTCAATGTTAGGCAATTTGGTTCTAAGCTGGATACGGTTGATGATTGGTATGGGGCTATGGGTAATTCCAATATGAAGGTGGCTGTTAAGGGACATGTGGATAAGTTAAACAGTAAAGATGTTTTTGTCACCGAACAGATTGGCATGTATTTAAAAGATACCTATGATTTTGTTGGCGCTAATGAACCTTTAGGCATTTGGAGTAAAAATGGTATATTAGATAAAATTAGTTCCGTTGATTATGCCGCTCTTTATGCGACTGGAAGTTGGCTGGCCTTATGGATTAAATATAATGGATATGTTCCTGTAATTAATGATAGTTTTAGAAAATGGCAGAAAAAACATAATGAAGGTGGTGATTTTATTGTTTTTTCTGATATTTTATGGATGAACCCGTTACCACAACATAAAATTATTCACCTATGAAAAATAAATATAAATGCTTTTTTAGAAAATCATGGCTGGTTTTATTTTTTATCATTATGTTTATAATGTGGATTATATTTCCATCAACATTGTTCTTCGGTGATTGGAATAAATATTTTGAGGAGAAGGGTGAAGATGGTCAATATACCGCTGTGGTATATAAGAAATTGCCAATATCTCCATATGCAATGTGGAAGTATGTCATTTTTGGAGACAAATATTTTATTGTTTTATATGATAATAAAAAAAGAGATATCTGGAAGAGTTCTCCTTTTACGTCAATATCATATGGGGCATTTTCTGCCTCATTTAGCCTTCCAACCGCTAATAAAGATGCTTTTATCTATCCAACAAATGATGGATATGAAGTCATCTATGTAAATAAATTAAAATGATTTTTTTTAAGTTTTCTGTTTTCATGTTTCTCTCTGTTTAGCCTCTAAGTTTCAGAGGCTTTTTTATTATTGTGTAATTGAACACCATGGAAAACCTAATTTATTATTATTCCTCATGCTGTTAAATATATTTTTTTTGAAAACAAATAAAAATAAAAATAAAAAACACCATGAAAAAATTACTCGAATTACGTCAACAAAAATCCGATTTAACCCAGCAAATGCGCTCGTTTCTCACCAAAGCCGAAAACGAAAAACGCTCACTCAATACCGACGAAGCCAAACAGTTCTATGAACTGCGCAATCAGTCCGACACGCTGAATACTGAAATTGCCCGTTATGAGTCACTGGCTGATGAAGAACGCAGTCAGGCAACAACCCAGCCAATCAGTAACAAACTCAGTAATGACGAATTGCGCCACTATGTTCTGATGGGTGAAGCCCGTTCTCTATCTACGGGCGTTCCGTTTGATGGCGGCTATACCGTTATCCCTGAGCTGAACAAACAAATCATGCAACAACTGACAGATGAGTCAATCATGCACCGAATCTGTTCGGTGAAAACCACACGCAGCAATGAGTATAAACAGTTTGTTTCGGTCGGGGGCGCAGCTGTAGCCCACGGGGAAGAAGGTAAGGTACGCGGTGAGACTGCCACACCGAAAATGGAAGAAGTCAGCATTAAGCTGTTTCCTATCTACGCTTACCCCAGAATTACTCAAGAGATCATTGAGTTTAGAGATGTGGATATCATGGGTTGGTTGACCGCTGAAATTGCCGATCCCTTTGTTGATACCGAAGAAAGGGATCTCGTCAGCGATGATGGTAGTAAACAAGCGAAAGGCTTCCTGTCTTATCCCCGCGATACTCAAGCTGGCAAAGTTCATGCGTCTGTCACATTGCAAAATTAACAATGGAAATTTAACAGTTAATGCAGCATGTCTGTAGGACGGTTTAACCCCTTTTTTCTCTTGCCCATGAGAGTCCCAATCTGTTTCGTAAAGTACTTCATTTCATTGCTCACAGAATGTTATTGGCGTTGGTGGGGTGGCACTATCGGAGATGTTATTACGAAAAGGTCAGATGATAACCGTTACAGGGAAATCTTCTGATTGGTAGAAATATAGTTAGCCGCTACTTCAGCTTCTCAATAACTTTCGACGAAATGCTTCGCAACCCTCTATTGCTCTGAATACGCCCCGATTTTAAATATCATTATTTTTCTTTCTGGTACTTATGCTTTGCAACGTGTTTTTATGTGGAGGATTTTTATGTGGGGTAATCCTAAACAAAAAAAGCACTTCCCCAAATGAGAAAGTGCTTCTTCAACAACATGTTACTGGACTAGGATCAGTTCATGCCGTATTTTTTCAGTTTTTTACGCAGAGTACCACGGTTGATTCCCATCATCAGTGCTGCGCGGGTTTGGTTACCACGGGTGTACTGCATCACCATGTCCAACAGTGGTTGCTCTACTTCAGCCAGTACCAGCTCATACAGGTCATTAACGTCTTGACCATTCAGTTGTGCAAAATAGTTCTTCAGTGCTTGTTTAACTGAGTCACGCAGAGGTTTTTGAGTTACCTGATCTTGTGAATTTACAGTAGCAACGGTTAGTACATCAGAATTTACGCGTTGTTCGAACATAGTTCTGTCAGCTCTTTTCTTTATTTACGCAAAAATTTTCGAAGTATGCCTCCAACGCCTCCAGCTGTTCGCTGGCATCCTCAATGGCGTTGAATGAGCGCCGAAACTGGTCATCAGGAGCATGTTCCTTGAGATACCAAGATACATGCTTGCGTGCAATACGAACTCCTTTGCCTTGACCATAAAAGTCGTGCAACTCTCGTACATGCTCGCTCATTAAATGCTGCACGTCGCCAAGGGGCATCGGTGGCAGCAGTTCTCCTGTTTCCAGATAATGCTGGATTTCCCGAAAGATCCAGGGTCTTCCCTGAGCAGCACGGCCTATCATCAGGGCATCAGCCCCGGTGTATTCAAGCACTGCTCTGGCTTTTAGCGGGTCAGTAATGTCACCATTAGCAATAATTGGAATGGCAACAGTCTGCTTAACTGTCCGAATATTGTCGTACTCGGCCTCACCATTAAACAGGCAAGATCGTGTCCTGCCATGTATCGTAAGAGCCTGAATACCACAACGCTCGGCCAATTGGGCAATTTCTACACAGTTTCGTTCTTCCGGCGACCACCCTGTGCGAATCTTCAGAGTAACAGGTACATCAACCGCGTTGACTACCGCAGAAAGGATTTTTTCAACCAATTCCGGGTAACGCAATAATGCAGAGCCTGCCAGCTTACGATTCACTTTTTTGGCTGGACACCCCATATTGATATCGATGATCTGAGCACCATTGTCGACGTTGATTTTCGCCGCTGCCGCCATTTCATCAGGATCACTTCCGGCAATTTGTACGGAACGAATGCCTGGTTCATCACTGTGAACCATACGCAGCCGTGATTTATCTGTCTTCCAAACCTGAGGGTTGGAAGAAAGCATTTCTGAGACTGCCATTCCTGCACCCATGTGATAGCAAAGAGATCGAAACGGGCGATCTGTTATGCCAGCCATGGGGGCTGCAATAAGACAGTTTTTCAACTGGTATTGTCCGATACGCATAGCGAAGAAAGAGTGGTCAACTGTGACTAAGGGCGCGTATATTACGCATTTTTCACGAGATATGAAAGGCCAAACTTTGAGCGAATCGCTATTTATAATAGATTTTTTCCAGTTGATTTTTTGAAATTAGCTTTATTTCCAATAAATAACAATAACTTGCGTTTTATTGATGAAATTTATTATTAACAATATTTCTAATCACAAAGGGAGCGGATTACCACCAATTGACCTCCTAGGTGATCATTTTAGTGGATAATCTCGCTTTTCAATAGAAATTAATTGATTATTTTTTAATCCCTGTGATGCGACACCACTCTTCGTGTTCTACGATCGGATCGATAATAAATTCATTGTCATAGGCTTGGGCAACCCCTTCAGCCTGACTTGCCAGAACGCCGGACAAGCCTAATAATCCACCAGATTTAGGCAGTGAGCCGATAACCGGAGCCAGCTCACGGAGTGGGCCTGCCAAAATGTTAGCAATGACGACATCGCTTTCAAGGTCACTGGGTTGGTCTTTGGATAAATAAAGGGTTAATTGGTCAGATACTCCATTGCGTTCAGCATTGTCACGGCTGGCCTGAATCGCTTGCGGATCGATATCAATGCCGATGGCGTGCTTCGCTCCCAATTTCAATGCTGCAATAGCCAAAATTCCTGAACCACAACCAAAATCGATGATGGTTTTACCTTTCAGATCAAGGGAATCAAGCCATTGCAGGCAAAGGGATGTGGTCGGGTGAGTACCGGTGCCGAATGCCAGGCCAGGATCAAGCATGACATTGACCGCATCTGGTTCTGGTACTTCGCGCCAGCTAGGGCAAATCCACAGACGGTTGCCGAAGCGCATTGGGTGGAAGTTGTCCATCCATTCACGCTCCCAGTCTTTGTCTTCCAGTTGCTCAATTTTGTGGATAAAGCCTTTGCCCAATTGCGGAACCTGTTCCAATTGGCTGACAACCGCTTTCATATCCATTTCAGCATCGTATAAGCCGATGACATCGGTATCGCCCCATAAACGGGTTTCTCCTGGCAGAGGCTCAAAAATGGGGGTGTCGTGGCTGTCCTGAAAAGTCACGGATACCGCACCGCTTTCAACCAGTTCATCACCCAATGCTTCCGCTTGTTGTCCCGTGGTGTTTAATCTTAATTGTATCCAAGGCATAAAAATTCTCTTGTTGGTAAAGCTTCTTGTAAAGATAAGGTCATGCTGCGATTACTGAGATGCAGCGCTCTGTCGTGTATGTTGTTTATGGCCCATCATATTCCCTAACCCGAATGCCAGTAAACTTAACAGCAGTGATGGCACGATGGGATGGAAACCAAGCAGATGGATATTGAACGTTGCCAGCAGGGTGTAGCTTGCCGCACCTGCCAGCATTGAGCTGATAGCGCCGTGGGCATTGGCTTTTTCCCAGTATAGTCCCAGAACAAGGGGCCAGAGGAAAACAGCTTGCAGACCTCCAAATGCCAGCAAATTCAGCCAGATAATCATCTCTGGCGGACGCCAGGCAGCCAGCAGCAGCAAGGCACCTAAAATTAAGGTGGAATAGCTGGAAATGCGTGACAGCTTTTTCTCTTGTTTGAGTTGCTGCGGGAACAAATTCAAATAGAGATCTTTGACGATAGTTGCCGAGGATTGCAACAGTTGAGCATTAATTGTGGACATGATGGCTGCCATTGGCGCGGCCAGAAATATTCCCGCAGCAACCGGAGGCAATACGGTAATCATCAGGGTTGGGATCACCTGATCAGGGATCGTAAGGTCAGGAATGATTGCGCGACCAAGCGCACCTGCAAGATGCATCCCAAACATCAGGATAGCCATGACAATGGTACCAAGAATAATGCCGCGATGAACGGCTTTGCTGTCTTTATACGAAATGCAGCGTACGGCCGTGTGTGGCAACCCGACGACACCAAAGCAAACAAGTACCCAGAAAGATGCCATGAATGGCCCTGTGAGAATATGATCGGCACCGTGTGGCGAAACCAGATTCGGGTCAATCGTGCTTAAAGTAGAGATGGCAGCAGACAGCCCTCCGGCTTTGTAAATAATGCCTGCCAGCAATAATGCGGTTCCCAGCAGCATCACCAGCCCTTGCAGGGCAT
Source organism: Xenorhabdus mauleonii (assembly GCF_900113945.1). Classification (GTDB taxonomy): domain Bacteria; phylum Pseudomonadota; class Gammaproteobacteria; order Enterobacterales; family Enterobacteriaceae; genus Xenorhabdus; species Xenorhabdus mauleonii. Next base: position 56,895 of record NZ_FORG01000014.1, on the reverse strand, counting down.
CGTTGAGGACACTGGCCCTGAATCCGCCAAAGGCGGTGTAGAGGGCAATCGATACGCCAAAAATCAGCAAGCCTGTGTCGTAAGGAATGCCTGCGGCAGTTTCCAGCAAACGTGCTCCACCAATAAACTGGACAGTCATTGCACCGACAAAGGCAACCAGCAGGCTCAGGCTGGCAAACCAGACCAGAAAGCGGCTCTGGTAGCGGGCATAAAGCATGTCATTGAGCGTAACCGCGTTATAGCGGCGGGCAAGGATGGCAAATTTTTTCCCCAATACACTGAGGGAAAGCCATATCGCAGGGAGTTGGATCATTGATAGCAATACCCAGCCGATACCGTATTTATACGCAGCTCCTGGCCCGCCAATAAATGAGCTGGCGCTGATATATGTTGCGGTAATGGTCATTGCCAAGACAAAACCACCCATTGAACGATTACCGAGAAAATACTCATTCAGAAATTCGCCTGTCTGGCGGCGGCGATAAGCATAAATGGATAGCATGAAAACCAATGCCAAATAGCCTACGAGAGGAAAAATCACTTCATTTTGCATCGGTATCCTCCAGCGGTACATCCTTGAATATAAATTTCACCATCAACCAGCAGAGGATGATAAATAAGGCGGGCAGCAACAAGCAGGCCAGTTCAAACCAGCGTGGCAGGCCAGTAAAGCCAATCTCATCACTGGGTAAATAGGCGCACAACAGCCAACCAACAAGGTAAGCCAGCGTCAGGAATACCGCCCAGCGCGCTTCTTTGTGGGATTGAACAAATCGTCTGTCCATCCGTTCTCCGGGTAACTTATAGGAAACAATATGGCGAGAATTGTACGGCAATGTGCGGATTTATTCAGGGGAAAATGTGCCTGGTAAATTATAATAAAATCAAAGTAGTGATTAAAATTTAAATGTAAGTCTATTTAATTGCAGTTAAAGTTTATTTTCCCTCGCTATTAATAATGAATTTTTAATTCATTAAATTAATAAGTTAGAGTTATGAATTCAAGTGATTAATTTATTTTGTGGTGTTATTTAAATAATAAATTGAATACTTTGTTTTTATTTTTGTGAGTGCCAGGTGTAACTATAAAAATAGATTACATTAGGTATCGGAATCTTTAATTTTTTTCTTTTTTTTATAAATTTAATAACATTAATTTCCTTTTCTTTTCTATCTAGTTGGTTGATAAATATGATAATAATTTTTATTTGTTAAATTTTATCTGAGATTGCCCATTTAACGCCGTTTTAAAAATTGATTTTTTACGTCCTAAGATTAGATAAATAATATGAATAAATCTATTTTGTCATCTTTCTTTGATGTATGTGATTATTTTCCAAATTTGATTTTTATCAGCTAACTGTCTGTATAGCCAATGAGCTAATCATTGCAAATGGCAATTCAATATTTCCTGCTTGTAGCCGGGAATATATTTGACGCAAAAAATGAATATACGTTTTTTAACTCCGTATTCATGGAGTCAGTAAAACCAGTCAGAAAGGTAGGGTAATATGGAAAGGAAAAGGATCAAGCTGTGGGCAGATAAACGGTGTTATCGAATTAAGCAGAGCGTTGGGCGAGCCATTTTTGTCCAAATTGTCATTCTGGCTGCGGCGATTTTCACCCCTACTGTATTGATGGGCAAAACGTCCTCTGCTACGCATACGCAAGAAAAATCTTCTCTGAACAGCGCCTCCGTACAGCCAGGGAATAATGAGGGTTTCGCCGCAAAATCGTTGGCAGAAAAACAAGAACAGGCATCGGCTACTGAATCTCCTGAGAATACGATTGAATCTTCTGAAAATACGACTGAACACTGGTTGGCCAGTGGTGTTTCCCATGCTGCCGGAATGCTGAAAAACGGCAATGTTGTGGATAGCCTTAAGAGTCAGCTGCACAGTATGGCGGTCAGTGAAGCTAATCAGGCGGTGCAAAACTGGTTGCAACGCTATGGAACTGTCAGGTTGCAGGCTAATGTGGATGATCGGGGGCGTTTAGAAGGCAGTCAGTTTGATATGCTGTTGCCGCTTTATGACACTCAAAAACAGATGGCCTTTACCCAGTTTGGCTTACGCCACATTAATAGCCGGACAACTGCCAATTTTGGTCTGGGGCAGCGCCACTTCTTTGATACTAGCCTGTTTGGTTATAACGCTTTCCTTGACCATGATATTACCGGTGACCATACACGCATTGGCATTGGGGCTGAATATGCCCGTGATTTTATGAAGTTTGGCGCTAATGGCTATTTCCGCGCCAGTGGCTGGAAAGAGGGTAAAAAATTACAAGATTATGATGAACGTCCGGCCAGTGGATTTGATTTGCGCGCTGAAGGCTATATGCCCACGTATCCACAATTGGGGGGCACACTGGTTTATGAACAGTATTTTGGGCATGAGGTTGGTTTGCTGAGTGGAGAGCGTCGGCAGAAAAATCCGGCTGCCTTTACTCTCGGTGTGAACTACACCCCGATCCCGTTGGTAACTCTGGGACTTAACCGTCGCCAGAGTGCCAGTGGCAGTGGGGAAACGTTGTTTAATCTCGGCCTCAATTATGAAATTGGTACGCCGTGGTCAAAACAAGTTGAACCTGATGCAGTGGCCTCCAAGCGCACCTTACAAGGCGGGCGCTATGATTTGGTTGAACGTAATAATCAAATTGTTCTGGAATACCGGAAAAAAGATCTGGTACATATGACGCTAGAAAACCGGATTAGCGGGCGCGGTAACGAAATTATACCGCTGAATGTCACGCTCCGTTCTAAATACGGCTTGAAAAAAATCATCTGGGATACCGCGGCACTGGAAGCCGGAGGCGGTAAACTGGAGAAAGAAGCAGAGGGCAGTAAACTGGAGAAAATCGATCCGTCCATCCGTGGTGGAACGCATTATCGACTGACATTGCCTCCATACCGTGACAAAGGAAATAACACCTATATCCTGTCGGGTGTCGCTTATGACAATCAGGGTAATGCCTCTGATCGGGCAGAGACACAAATCCGAGTATTATCTTCAGAAATTTCAATTGACCATTCAGGTTTTGAAATTCCCCATACTGCCATGTTGGCTGATGGTAAAACCCAAACGACACTTTGGCTTAAAGTCATTGATATGTATGGTAAAAAGGTCACAAAAGCGGCCGGAAACATTAAACTGTTTTCTGATCTGAAAGGCTTAAAAGGCAAAGGTAAAAATCCTGAGTTGAATTCAGAACTCAAAGAAATACCGGAAGACAGCGGTATTTATAAAGTCCTTGCGGAGTCTGGTGAGAAATACGGTGAATGGAAAATACAGGCAGTTGTGGATGGCCATGATTTGGCTCCCGCAGTGATTGATTTTTCCCCGTCATTGAGTGCAATAATCGATGTTGATAAATCACAGCTTAGGGTATCGAAGGAAGGGGTATTGAATCCAGATGAATCAGTCACTTTGCAACTGGCTTTATTTGATAAAAACGGCAATGTCATTACCGGCGTTGAAGATTATCTAAAATTAGAGTTGAATGACAGCGGTTTATATAATCAGAGCAAAAAACCGTCAGTAGGGCAAGTGAAAGAGCTGCCTCCAGGGAGTGGTCAATATGAATGGGCTATGAAGGGAGAAGAGACGAAAGGCCAAGTAGGTGTGACTGCCTTTGCCGATGGACTGAAAATAAAAACGACTAATGTCACTTTTGGCAATACATTAGCAGATATGGTGAGTGATACCTATTCCAAACTCAGCATTGATGCGACGCAGTTGGAAGTTGATGAAAATCATAAGCAGCAAACAACCCTGCGATTGGATCTGAGAGACACGCAAAATAAACCTATTACCGGTGTTCAACAGCATATAAATTTTAGTGGCACTGGTCTGTCCGGCCCCGGTAGTGAGCCGACGATAGAGAATATACAGGAAGATCCAAACCATCCCGGAAATTATACCGCTAATCTCAGGCCGGGTACGCAAATCGGCAAGTGGACTATAATGCCGGTTATTGACGGTAAAACGCTGGACAAAGTTACCGGCTATATCACCTTCACGCCATCGCCATCGCTGGCAGATTCGGTCAACGAAAAAACGTCGACGCTGACCATCAATCCCAAGACGCTGGAAGCCGGCTCCGAGACGCCAGCCCACATTTTGCTGATCCTGCAAAATAAGCAGAATCAACCGATGACAGGGAAGGCCAATCACATTACCTTTGATGGCAGTGAACTGTCCGGCAACGGCACGGATCCTAAGATTTCGGATATTAAGGAAGATGAGAACAACAAAGGCACCTATACCGCCACGATTAAGCCCGGCACAAAAACGGGTGACTGGCGGGTCACGTTGAAGGTTGACAATACAAGGCTGGACAAAATTAGCGACCATATCACCTTCACGCCATCGCCATCGCTGGCAGATTCGGTCAACGAAAAAACGTCGACGCTGACCATCAATCCCAAGACGCTGGAAGCCGGCTCCGAGACGCCAGCCCACATTTTGTT
>NZ_FORG01000014.1:0-52252 GCF_900113945.1 Xenorhabdus mauleonii | reverse complement strand
GCGACGGCACGGATCCTAAGATTTCGGATATTAAGGAAGATGAGAACAACAAAGGCACCTATACCGCCACGATTAAGCCCGGCACAAAAACGGGTGACTGGCGGGTCACGTTGAAGGTTGACAATACAAGGCTGGACAAAATTAGCGACCATATCACCTTCACGCCATCGCCATCGCTGGCAGATTCGGTCAACGAAAAAACGTCGACGCTGACCATCAATCCCAAGACGCTGGAAGCCGGCTCCGAGACGCCAGCCCACATTCTGTTGATCCTGCAAAATAAACAGAATCAACCGATGACAGGGAAGGCCAATCACATTACCTTTGATGGCAGTGAACTGTCCGGCGACGGCACGGATCCTAAGATTTCGGATATTAAGGAAGATGAGAACAACAAAGGCACCTATACCGCCACGATTAAGCCCGGCACAAAAACGGGTGACTGGCGGGTCACGTTGAAGGTTGACAATACAAGGCTGGATAAAATTTCTGACAATATAAATTTTGAGCCACCACTGGCAGGTAGGATCAATGAAAGTAAGTCGGAGTTCCGCATTGCCTCCGAGACACTGGAAGCTGACAATCAAATGAAAACTGAAATTAGTCTGATCCTGAAAGACAATGATAGTCAGCCGATAACGGGCGTTCAAAAACACATTCATTTTGAACAGAGTGAATTACCCGGTAACGGTGATAAGCCCAAAATTTCGGATATTCAGGAAAATGGGAGTACGCCCGGAACCTATACCGCCACTCTCACGGCGGGCACGCAAATCGGTAGCTTGACCGTGACACCAAAAGCCGGAGAAAAGGCCCTGAGTGCGCTCGCGAAGAAGGTAGAATTTACACCAGTACCACTCAAGATCTCGAAACTGAAATTGCAAGTTGTTGACCAAAAGTATTTGGTCGTCGGGCAAACCTTGAAAGTTGACTATTCAATTGATAACAATAGCGAAAATGGCGTTGATAATTCTTTTTACGCTTGGGGTGAAAAAGGCAAAACCGCTGCTGCGGTAAAAACATTGGCTAGTTCGGGAGATAACGGACAGGGTAATGATGGGACTCTGGTAACAGGCGAAGTGAAGAATGGGGAAGGCGTACCACCTTATGAAATTCAAGAAGAACATGCCGGTAAGGTGCTTGAATTTTCAATCTTGGCGCGGAATGGGATAAATACCCGTGCAAATGATATCGTCACGTTGTCAACCGATGACTCGAAGGATAAGGGGAATGACACAGAAAGTAAAATTGAAGGAGGCAGGGTAGCCAATGTTGCGGAGCTGATTAAAATTACGCTAAATCCAAAAGAAGGGAAAGGTGACGAAATAAAAGTCAATGGAAAATTGGTACTTAAGCTCAAAGCGAGAACTAACGAGACAAAAGATGCAACCTCAGATTCTGCTGAGTTAGCGGTTACGTCAATAAAGAATGGTCAACCTGTGGCTTGGGTACCTGTGAAAATTGAGATGGAAGGATTTACGCGAGATAATGGAAACGAAGCAGTATCGCAGGACAAAGTGACAACTAAGTTGGGTGATGCAAAAGGACCATTGATTGACGGCCTTTATACCGATGGCTCTGGTCAGTTGGTGAAGACTGTTTCTGATCCAGAAGGAAAAGGTTTAAGAACAACGTTGAACGTGGTTGCGGACGGAGTTAACGGAACTACTGTAAAAGATGAAACGGATATTATTTTTACTGTCATTACCAGCCCTGATGTGCAAGGGGCTTCCCGTTGGGGACATATGGAAGATATCGTAAAAATTAAGGGACAATTTTACCGTAGGCCTTTATTATCCAATGAATTTAAAAGGGTGCCTGCTTCTGTCGCGGAGTTCAATAGTGAAGCTTGGGCTCTATCAACTTTTGAGGAAGCAAGGGAAAAATGTTCTTCTGTGATAAATTCTACTTTAGTGAGTCAGTCGGATCTTAAAAAGATATCCGGTGGTGTGTTATATTCACGTTATGGTTGGCCAGCTAAAACTAGCGCCTTAGCCTCGTGGGATGCAGAAGGTGGTGGAGTAAAGTTAAGGACTAAACAGCCAGATTACTCGAAGGGACCCTATACTCATATTTGCCTCATCAAGAATAAAGAATAATAAGGTAAGCGCTAACTAAACTACACCTTGCTTATCATCCCGTGAATTAGATAAAAAATCCCATCCTTAAAAAGATGGGATTTTTTTCAATCCAGCCAATCTTGAATAAAAACCAGAGAAACTTTACTTATCCTGCAAGCCCAATTTCTTCTCCAGATAGTGGATATTGGTTCCGCCTTTCTGGAAGTTTTCGTCATTCATGATAGCCAGTTGCAGATCGATATTGGTTTTGATGCCGTCAATGATCAACTCTGCCAGTGCGTTCTTCATACGAGCAATCGCCACTTCGCGGGTTTCACCGTAGGTGATCAGCTTACCAATCATGGAATCATAGTGAGGCGGTACGGTATATCCCGCATAGATATGGGATTCCCAACGCACGCCAAAGCCACCCGGTGAATGGAAATGGGTGATCTTGCCCGGGCTTGGCAGGAAGGTTTTTGCATCTTCTGCGTTGATACGGCATTCGATGGCATGACCCTGAATGTCGATATCTTCCTGTTTGATCGACAATGGCATACCTGAGGCAATGCGAAGCTGCTCTTTGATCAAATCAACGCCGGTGATCATTTCTGTCACTGGGTGCTCAACCTGAATACGGGTATTCATCTCAATAAAGTAGAATTCGCCGTTTTCGTACAGGAATTCGAAAGTACCCGCACCACGGTAACCGATTTCGATACACGCGTTGGAACAACGTTCACCGATGCTGCGGCGCAGTTCGGGGGAAATGCCTGGTGCTGGCGCTTCTTCCACCACTTTTTGGTGACGGCGCTGCATGGAGCAGTCACGTTCAGCCAGATAAAGGGCATTGCCCTGACCATCGGCCAAAACCTGAATTTCAACGTGACGTGGATTTTCAAGGAATTTCTCCATGTATACCATGTCGTTGTTGAAAGCCGCTTTGGCTTCTGCACGGGTCATGGCGATGGATTGCTCCAGATCTTTGTCGCTGCGTACAACACGCATGCCACGACCGCCGCCGCCGCCGGATGCTTTGATGATTACCGGATAGCCGATGCGATTTGCAATGGTTTTGTTTTTCTCGGTATCGTCGCCCAATGGGCCGTCAGAGCCGGGAACACAAGGAACGCCTGCTTTTTTCATCGCGCTGATAGCGGAAACTTTATCACCCATCAAACGGATGGTATCCGCTTTAGGGCCAATGAAGATAAAACCGGAACGTTCGACTTGCTCGGCAAAATCCGCGTTTTCAGACAAGAAACCATAACCCGGATGGATAGCCTGTGCGCAAGTGATTTCCGCCGCAGAAATGATGGCAGGAATGTTCAGGTAACTTTTTGCTGAAGCCGCAGGGCCGATGCAGACAGTTTCATCGGCCAGCAGGACGTGTTTCAGATCACGGTCTGCCGAAGAGTGAACAGCAACCGTTTTGATTCCAAGTTCCTTACAGGCTCTCAGGATACGCAGTGCTATTTCACCGCGGTTAGCAATGACAATTTTTTCAAGCATGGAAACGCCTCGTTATTCGATGACGACCAATGGCTCGTCGAATTCAACAGGTTGACCATCCTGAACCAGGATCGCTTTCACCACACCCGTTTTGTCAGCTTCAATCTGGTTCATCATTTTCATGGCTTCAACGATGCACAGGGTTTCGCCCTGATTAACATGCTGACCGACTTCGATAAAAGCTTTCGCATCAGGGCTTGGTGAACGGTAGAAAGTTCCAACCATTGGTGAGCGAACAATATGACCACTGATTTCCGCAGGCTTGTCAGACGCAACTGGTGCGGCTGGCGCTGCAGCTTGCACTGGCTGCTGTGCCGGGGCGGAAATGTATTGCTGGGTGACAGGCATCGCTGGTGCAGCCAGCGTGCGGCTGATGCGTACCGATTCTTCACCTTCGGAAATTTCCAGTTCAGAAATGCCTGATTCTTCAACCAGCTCGATCAGTTTTTTTATCTTACGAATATCCATGAGTGTGATTCCGTACTCTTGTATAAATTAGTTGGATGTTGACAAGCGGTTGACCGCTGCCTGTAATGCGAAACTATAACCATCGGCACCCAACCCGCAGATTACGCCCACTGCAATATCGGAAAGATATGAGTGGTGGCGGAAGGGTTCACGGGCATGCACGTTGGAGAGGTGAATCTCAATAAATGGGATATCCACTGCCAGAAGTGCGTCGCGTAATGCCACGCTGGTATGCGTGTAGGCCGCAGGGTTAATCAGAATAAAATCTGTATTTCCCCGCGCCGAATGAATTCTCTCAATCAGTTCAGATTCTGCATTGGATTGCAGATGGGATAACTCTATTCCCGATTGGTGAGCTTCTTGTGACAGTTTGTTAACGATATCGCTAAGTGTTAACTTGCCGTAGGTCTCCGGCTCTCGTGTTCCCAACAGGTTTAGGTTGGGGCCATTCAAGAGTAAAATGCGAAACTTGTCTGCCATTGTGCTGGTATCTCCGGCAATCTGTCAACAATCGTTCAAGATAACTCGATGTCAACGGTTTGTCATCTCTTTCTGAACGCTAGATTTGTAAATTTGACGATAAAGCCCGACATTATAAACAAATCGTAGCATTTAGCAGCTAATTACTGGTCTTATCAGCGAATCTTGACCACGGTTCTGCCAGTAATCTGGCTATTTATCAGCTTATCGGCGTATTCGATCACTTGATTTAATGTGATTTCATTGGCAGTTTGTTGGTAAAACGAATCTGGCAGCAGTGTTTGCAGCCTTTGCCAGATGGCAGGACGTTCTGAAGCCGCCGCAGTAACAGAGGCAATTCCTTGCAAGCGGACATTGCGCAGAATAAACGGCATCACGGTCGTGGGAAGCTGACTGTCGCCTGCCAGACCACAGGCGGCGACTGTGCCGTTGTAGTTCACTTGAGCCAATAAAGTCGCCAATACAGTACCGCCAACCGTATCAATAGCACCGGCCCAGCGCTGTTTTTCCAGTGGACGGGAAGGCTGGTTAAAGTCACTGGCAGGCAAAACGTCTTTTGCCCCCAGGGAATGCAGATAATCTCGGGCGCCGAGTTTACTGCTAATTGCAATGACGGAATAGCCCAATTGTGACAGCAACGTAATCGCTGTACTGCCAACCCCGCCACTGGCTCCCGTTACGGCGATGTCTCCGCTTTCAGGCGTAATGCCCCCTTGTTCCAGCGCCATGATGCATAACATGGCCGTAAAGCCTGCTGTGCCGATTATCATCGCTTGTCTGGTACTTAACCCTTGTGGCATGGGAGTCAGCCAATCGCCGGGTACTTTGGCCTGCTCTGCCAAACCACCCCAGTGATTTTCCCCGACGCCCCAACCTGTCAGCAGGACATGTTGACCAACATGAAAGCGGGGGTCTTCAGAATGATGAACGACACCAGAGAAATCAATTCCGGGCACCATCGGAAATTGGCGAATGATTTTTCCTTTGCCGGTAATGGCAAGGGCATCTTTATAATTGAGCGTTGACCAATGAACATCGACAATAACATCGCCAGCAGGCAACTGGGATGCATCAATATCTTGAATAGATGCCAATAGCGTTTCGCGTTGGTCAAGTAATAAGGCTTTCATTATCATTCCCTCTGTGTTGGGTATATCTCTGGTGCTATTACCGATCAGGCATCATCACACTATAGATAAAATTGAATGAGCTGAAATGGACAAGCAGCAATATTGTGATAGAGAGTGGTAAAACTGAGATTACTTATTTTTATTCAGGATGGCATTGTAAAAGATAATAATACACAGGTGACAATAGGGGGAATGGTTTTGTCGGCAGGCTCAGAATAATCCTTATTTATTTGATTGCCGTTAAAGATAGCCATATTTGTACAAATCTTGTCTGTGTTATCACGAAATTCATCTATTACTTTTATATAGCGTCTATATAAATAACGTCGTCTTTCAAGTTGCAACTTTGTCGGTGATGACTCTGTAAACTTTAGCCTCGGTGATTGAACCTTAGTCTCGGTTATATAGTCATTAATGTAAGGGCCGTTATGATTATGGCTGATATTTTGTACTATTGGGCTATGGTTACAGTACTACATGCTATGTCTCTGCCTGTTATCACGCCATGTGATGAATTTTATTTAGTATAGAGCGCTATTTTCTGCCTTGGCAGGAAGAATAAAATTTTTGAGAGAATAGAAATTCTAGTCGAACTTGCTGAAATTATGGCGAGTGAATATCAGGGCCAGAAAAGCGGGGTAGTAGCGTTTCAATATGCACTATAATGTTCTTTTTTTCGCAAAATAGGCCATTTTGGGATGCTGTGATGAGGTTATTGGCCAAATTAGCCCATTTTTATGCAGTTTTTTTCTGCTCCGTTAGAGAAAAGTAACGTAGAATATCGTGTTTCTGATGTGAATAACGTAGCCACTTTTATTGAAGTAGTAAAAGTAGTTAATCATGCGCCTTGTCGCTGCTTCATGTGGTTGGTAGAGTAGACGGACAATCTCCGTCCCCAGCTTGCAGGATTATCCTTTCGTTATGTTAAAGAAATTTCGTGGCATGTTTTCCAATGATTTATCCATTGACTTGGGTACTGCCAATACCCTTATTTATGTTAAAGGTCAGGGAATAGTATTGGATCAACCCTCTGTTGTTGCTATTCGCCAAGACAGAGCCGGTTCACCAAAAAGTGTTGCAGCAGTGGGACTTGAAGCAAAGCAGATGCTGGGACGTACTCCGGGCAATATCGCGGCCATCCGCCCGATGAAAGATGGGGTGATTGCAGATTTTTATGTTACGGAAAAAATGTTGCAGCATTTTATCAAACAAGTCCACAACAATAGTTTCATGCGCCCAAGCCCGCGTGTGCTGGTTTGTGTGCCTGTAGGCGCGACTCAGGTTGAGCGCCGTGCGATCCGCGAATCTGCCCAAAGTGCAGGTGCCCGCGAGGTATTTTTGATTGAAGAGCCTATGGCCGCAGCGATTGGTGCGGGTCTGCCTGTTTCCGAGGCAACGGGTTCTATGGTCGTGGACATCGGTGGTGGTACGACTGAGGTTGCTGTTATCTCCCTGAATGGCGTTGTTTATTCTTCTTCTGTCCGTATCGGTGGTGACCGCTTTGATGAAGCCATCATCAACTATGTTCGCCGCAATTATGGCTCCCTGATTGGTGAAGCAACGGCAGAGCGTATCAAACATGAAATTGGCTCTGCTTATCCGACAGATGAAGTACGTGAGATCGAAGTGCGCGGCCGTAACCTTGCAGAAGGTGTGCCTCGTAGCTTTACGCTGAATTCCAATGAAATTCTTGAAGCCTTGCAAGAGCCATTGACTGGCATCGTGAGTGCAGTCATGGTGGCGCTGGAACAGTGTCCTCCAGAATTGGCATCTGATATTTCTGAGCGCGGTATGGTATTGACCGGTGGTGGCGCGTTGTTGCGTAATCTTGATCGCTTATTGATGGAAGAAACTGGTATTCCTGTCATTGTGGCTGAAGATCCATTGACTTGTGTTGCCCGTGGTGGTGGCAAGGCGCTGGAAATGATCGACATGCATGGTGGCGATCTGTTCAGCGAAGACTGAAAATAACTCTGCAAGCTGGGAGGTGGACATGTTCGACTGTTACCTCCTTGCTGATTATCCGGGAGTTTTACCACTTATGAGACAACCCAGCTCAACAATGCGCAATTTATGAAGCCGATTTTCAGCAGAGGGCCTTCTCTGCAATTACGACTCTTTTTTGCTGTTATTATTGCCATTATTTTGATTGTGGTAGACAGCCGCCTTGGTGTTTTTAATAAAGTCCGTAACTACATGGATACGGCAGTCAGCCCTTTCTATTTTCTTGCCAACGGACCACGTCAGTTTCTGGATGGCATTTCCGAATCTTTAGCCAGCCACAGTCAACTCGACGCGGAAAACCGTGCCCTGCGTAATGAATTGCGGTTGCAGAACAGTAAATTGCTACTGTTGGGGCAACTGAAACATGAAAATGCCCGCTTGCGTGAATTGCTAGGCTCCCCTTTGCGCAGCGATGAGCATATGATGGTATCTCAGGTTATTTCCGGGGGCATGGATCCTTACCGTGATCAAGTCGTCATTGATAAGGGGGCCAAAGATGGTGTGTATGAAGGGCAACCTGTTATCAGCGATCGGGGAGTGGTAGGGCAAGTTATTTCTGTGAGCCAATTGAGCAGCAGGGTGTTGTTGATTTGTGATACGACTCATGCATTGCCTGTTCAAGTATTGCGGAATGATATTCGTGTCATTGCCAACGGTACGGGGTGTACAGATGATCTCCAGCTTGAGCCTCTGCCCAGTGATACTGATATCCGTGTCGGTGATGTATTGGTGACATCAGGCTTGGGAGGGCGTTTCCCGGAAGGGTATTCTGTAGCGGTCGTCTCTTCTGTCAAAATTGACAATCAGAGAGCCCATGCGGTGATTCAAGCGCGCCCACTGGCTGAACTGCGGCGTTTACGCTATTTGCTGTTGCTGTGGGGAGCGGGCAAGAATCCCTCTGAACCATTGCCGCCTTCGGAAGTCTACCGTGCTGCCAATGAGCGTTTGATGCAGATGCAACCGCAGGTGTTGCCAAACCCAGCGGAATCACAGCTACCGGAATCAGATAAAGAAGAAAAAGAGGCCAAGCTGGCAGCTCCTGCAACAAAACCCGTTGAAAAGCCATCGGAAAAACTGTCACCAACAGCTACAGGAAATCGTTAATGAGCCAGTATTATAGCCGGGGACGTTGGGTCATTTGGTTATCTTTCCTGATTGCAATAGTGCTACAAATCATGCCGTGGCCGGAACAGTTCTTCATGTTTCGGCCAACATTGCTGATGTTGTGCCTCATTTATTGGCTGCTTGCGCTTCCTCACCGTGTCAGCGTTGGCACGGGGTTTGTGTTGGGCATTATTATTGATTTATTGAACGGTGGTATTTTGGGGGCGCACGCTTTAGCGTTCAGCATTATCAGTTTTCTGGTCGCCTTCAAATTTCAGCTTATCCGCAATATGGCACTTTGGCAGCAAGCGCTGGTTATTATGGTTTTTTCTACCTTGGCGAACTTTTGTGTTTATGTCGCCCACGCGCTATTGCCGAAAATTGCCTTCCATCCGGAAGTATTCTGGAATGGCCTGGTGAATGGTATTCTGTGGCCTTGGCTATTCTTGTTAATGCGGAAAATCCGCCGTCAATTTTCAGTTCGTTAAAGGCGGTTTCCTGTAGTTAATGAACTGATATTAAGGGCTTATCACGGTTAAAATAGCGTGATGGATTAGGCTCAAAGGATGACTCACAATGAAAACCATTTATTTAGCTTCAGGCTCACCAAGACGGCGCGAGCTGGTGGGATTGTTAGATTTTAATTTTGCGATCCTGGCACCTCAGGTCGAAGAAAAATGGCGTGAAGGGGAGTCTCCACAGCAATATGTTACTCGGTTGGCCAGAGAGAAATCGCAAGCGGGTGTGGCAATTGCACCGCAGGATTATCCTGTTTTAGGGGCAGATACTATCGTTGTGTTGAATAACCGTATCTTGGAAAAGCCCCGTGACCAACAACACGCCGCAGAAATGCTCAAAAGTTTGTCAGGCCAGTGCCACCAAGTGATCACGGCTGTCGCTTTATCAAGCAATCAGCACACCCTCAGCGAGATAGTCATTACGGATGTGACATTCCGCCAGTTATCTCAGCAGGAAATACAGGAATATATTGCAACTGGGGAGCCAATGGATAAAGCCGGGGCGTACGGCATTCAAGGTAAAGGCGGTTGTTTTGTCAGAAAAATTAATGGCAGTTACCATGCTGTTGTCGGCTTGCCACTGGTGGAAACGTACGAATTAATCACACGATTTTTAGCGTTAGCTGATGGGAAGAATTATTCATGACAGCAGAGTTATTAGTCAATGTAACACCATCCGAAACGCGGGTTGCTTATATTGATGGCGGTATATTGCAAGAAATCCACATTGAGAGAGAAGCCAGAAGGGGCATTGTCGGTAATATTTATAAAGGGCGTGTCAGCCGGGTCTTGCCCGGAATGCAGGCAGCTTTCATTGATATCGGGTTGGAAAAGGCCGCGTTTTTGCATGCTTCCGACATTATGCCCCACACAGAATGCATCGCCGGTGAAGAGAAGAAGAATTTCAACGTCCGGGACATCGGGGTATTGGTTCGACAGGGGCAGGATTTAATCGTTCAGGTAGTAAAAGATCCCCTTGGCACAAAAGGTGCTCGTTTAACGACGGATATCACTTTACCATCCCGTTACTTGGTATTTATGCCGGGTGCCTCCCATGTGGGTGTTTCGCAGCGCATTGAAAGTGAAGAAGAGCGGGAACGCCTGAAAAATATCGTCATGGATTATTGTGATGAGCATGGTGGATTCATTATCCGTACGGCTGCTGAAGGTGTCGGAACTGAAGAGATAGCGCAGGACGCCGCATTTCTGAAACGCCTGTGGAGCAAAGTGATTGAACGTAAAAAACGCAATATCACTAAAAACAAAGTGTATGGAGAATTGGCGCTGGCTCAGCGTGTTTTGCGTGATTTTGTCGGATCTTCCCTTAACCGCATTCGGGTTGATTCCCGCCAGACATTTATCCAATTGCAGGAATTCATTGATGAATATATCCCTGAGATGAATGCCAAGCTGGAGCATTATCAGGGAGAGCAACCGATATTCGATCTGTACGGTGTGGAAAATGAAATTCAGCGGGCGCTGGAACGTAAAGTGGAATTAAAGTCGGGTGGTTATTTGATAATTGATCAGACGGAAGCCATGACCACGATTGACATTAATACTGGCGCGTTTGTCGGGCACCGTAATCTGGATGAAACCATCTTCAATACCAATATTGAAGCAACACAAGCAATTGCCCGACAATTAAGGTTACGCAATCTGGGTGGCATCATTATCATTGATTTTATTGATATGTCTAATGAAGAACACCGCCGCCGTGTATTGGCCTCTTTGGAACAGGCACTCAGTAAAGATCGGGTGAAAACAACCATCAATGGTTTTTCACAATTGGGGCTGGTAGAGATGACGCGCAAACGGACAAGGGAAAGCATCGAACATATCTTGTGCGATAGCTGCCCAACTTGTCAGGGACGTGGCACAGTAAAATCGGTCGAAACGGTATGTTATGAAATCTTGCGTGAAATAGTGCGGGTTAACCGTGCAATTGAAGCTGATCGTTTCCTGGTTTATGCCTCGCCGGCTGTCAGTGAAGCCCTAAAGGGGGATGAGTCCCATGCCTTGGCAGAGGTTGAGATTTTTGTCGGCAAACAGGTCAAGGTGCAGACTGAACAACTTTATAATCAGGAGCAATTTGACGTTGTCATGATGTAAAAAATGTTTCCAGGTCACTATTTTCAGATCAGTATGTTCAGGTAACTATTTTCAGGTAATACCCTATTTCAGATAAATAACGCTGACAACCAAGGAGAAATGCGTGAAGCGACTGCCGGGAATATTATTAGCGACAGCCGCAATAGCCATTATCATGGTGGCTTTGCTTGTCAGCGGGTTGCGTTTTTTCCTGCCGCATATCAATGAATACCGCCAGCAATTGGCAGAGAAATTGACTGCCGTGACAGATATTCCCGTCAAAATTGGCTATATCAGCGGAAGCTGGGAATCATTCGGCCCCAGTCTGGAAATCCGAGATATCAGTGCAAAAGCAGAGCATACTGATATTCAGGCCAAAAAAATCATCCTCTCTTTGGATATCTGGCGCTCGCTCTTGCAACGGCGCTGGTATTTTCGTGATCTGTCTTTTTACCAGCTTCAGGTGAACTATGATAAAACCTTGCTTGGGCAAAATGGCAACAGTGTGCTGTCCGAGCCAGATAGTTTTTCATCCCTGTTTCTTGAGCAGTTTAACCATTTTGATCTCAATGACAGCCGACTGACTTTCCTGACACCTTCCGGTGAAAAGGCCGATTTGCAGTTGCCACAACTGACATGGCTGAATAAAGACGGGAGGCATCGCGCACAGGGGAGTGTCAGCCTTTCTTCGATTAATGGTCAGGAAGGCGCCGTTCAGGTAAAGCTTGATCTGAAGGGAAGCAATGGGGCAATCAACGATGGCGTCATTTATTTGCAGGCCGATGATATCGATATGCGGTTATGGTTAAGTCGCTGGTTAAGAGATAACACGGGGCTGGAGAATGCCAATTTCAGCTTGGCGAGTTGGATTACCTTAAAAGAAGGACGAATTGACAGCGGGCGGTTGCAACTTAAACAAGGTGAAGCCAATTGGCATGTGGGATCAGACAAATACCAGCTCGCCGTTAAAGATTTACTTTTGCAAATGCGTCGCCAAGGTGAAGGATGGTTGTTTGATATTCCCAATCTGGAGAATCTAAAAACTGACGGGCAGCAGTGGCCTGCGGGGCGCTTCAAAGCCTTGTATCTCAATCAGGCGCGGGAATATCAGAACAACGATCACTGGCGTATTCGTGCCGATAATATTCGTCTTGAGCGTCTGAATGGCATATTGCCGGTACTCTCTTTCGTGACACCGGACATTGTCAGGGATTGGCAGCATTGGAAACCGACAGGAACACTTAACCACTTTGCCCTCGATATCACGCCAGAACTCCCTGATGACCTTGGGATTCGCATGGTATGGCAAGATGTCAGTTGGCTACGTTGGAAAGACTTGCCTTCCGCCAGCCATTTCAGCGGAGCATTGGATGGCAATAAACAGCAGGGAAATATCACATTTGCCCTGAAAAACAGTGTCATTGATTATGGCTCGACGTTTCAGGCTCCGCTCGATATTGCCAGCAGTGAAGGGCAGGTGAGCTGGAATAACGCACAGGGCAGAATGAATGTATGGGGACGGGGGCTGGATTTACAGGCAAAATCATTATGGGTCAATGGCGATTTCCATTACCAGCAACCACAGAATGCGCCGCCTGTTCTGGAAATCCTCGCGGGAATTAAAGTCAGTGATGTGGGGGAAGCATGGCGTTACTTTCCCAGAACCTTGATGGGAGAGTCTTTGACCGATTATCTGACTGGCTCCCTGATCAAGGGAAAAGTAGACAATGCCACAATGGTATTTCACGGCAATCCCCATGATTTTCCATTTAAGCAGGGTAACGGGCAATTTCAGATTTTTGTGCCTGTACGCCATGCCACCTTTCAATATCAACCCGATTGGCCAGCCCTGTTTGATTTGGATGTTGATCTGAACTTCCAGAATAACGGATTACAGATGCAGGCTCCGAAAATAAGACTGGGCAAAGTCGACGCCAGCCAAGTTTCCGTGCAGCTTCCCGATTATGATCAGGATAACTTGTTTATTGATGCTGAAATATCGGGTGATGGAAAGGGGATACACGATTACTTTAGCCACAGCCCGCTGTCCGAATCGATTGGCAGCACACTGGAGAGTTTGCAGCTTGATGGCAAAGTCGATGGCAAGCTTCATCTGGATATTCCCTTGGATCATCGTGAAGTTAAGGCGAGTGGCGAGGTTGTGTTAAAAGATACCCACTTGTTCATCAAGCCACTGAACAGTTATATGGAACATCTGAGCGGAAAATTCCGCTTTGACAATGGCAATTTAACAAGTGATAGCCTGTCTGCCAGATGGTTTGGACAGCCTTTATCGCTGCGCTTTTCTACGCAGGATTTGCCAAAGCAGTATCAGGTTGATGTGAATTTGGATGCGAATTGGGCCGCGAAAACGTTGCCGGAACTGCCGGCAGTGATTCGCCGTCAATTATCAGGGGCATTGAACTGGCAGGGCAAGGTCAATATCAGCATACCTTCGGATAATATTCCTGCGGGAAATAACCCGGCGAAGGATGGAGTGAAGTTCCGTGTGGCGCTGGATGCTGATTTGTCACATATCAACAGTACACTACCGGCATTGGATACAGAAACCCTGCGCAGCTGGAATAAAGTCAATATCCTTGCTGATGGTGATATGGATCAGCTCCGGATGAAAGGCACCATCGGCAAACGATATGCTTTCAATAGCCAGTGGGCATTGGAAAAACAGCATGCCAGATTACAACGGGGCATTCTGCTGACCGATGGCGAAGGGGTGCCTGATTTGCCGGAAACATCGTTGTTGGCGCTAAAATTACCCGCCATCAATGGCGAAGATTTATTGGCATTGATTAAACCGCTTAATTGGGGGGCATCATCAAATTCGGCCCTAATGTTGCCCAAGGCTGTAGAAATTTCATTGCCTTCGTTGGATTTGGTTGGCCAGCGCTGGCAGCAGCTTACGTTCAATGTCATTCAGCAAGCGGACAGCATGAAGATCAATGCAGTGGGAGAAGAGATTGACGGCAGCCTGTTGATTCAACGCAATATGACTCAAAACAATAAACAGATGCAGGCATCGATCAATTACCTCTATTACGATCCCCTGTTTGGGCCAAACACTTTGGCTGGTGGTGATAAACTCGTATCGGGTAAACCCCCTGCTTCCCATTATTCTCTGGGCAACTGGCCGACATTGGGCGTTGAGTGTACAGAATGCTGGATCGCCGGGCTGAAACTCGGCAAAGTATCTGCGTCCATTAAACCAGAAGGCGATGCCTTGGTACTGTCCCACGGCCTGGTAGAAAATGATGCGGGAAAATTGACCTTATCCGGGCGTTGGTATGAAAATGATACGGAGAGTTATACTCAAGCCAAGGGACAATTTTCGGGAGAGAAATTCGATAACATGGCTGCATATCTGGGTTTTATCGTCCCGATTATTGATGCGCCTTTTAAGTTTGATTTTAATTTGAAGTGGAAGGATGTTCCGTGGCAGCCAGATTTGGAAACACTGGATGGCACATTGAGCGGGAAGATGAAAAAAGGGGCAATTGCCAAACTGGGTGGTGGCAGAGCTGGGCAATTATTGCGGCTTGTCAGCTTTGATGCCTTGTTGCGTAAATTACAGTTGGATTTCAGTGACACATTCAGTAATGATTTTAACTTTGATTCCATTCGTGGCGACGCGACCGTAAAAAGTGGTGTTATTTATACCGATAACTTCGTTATTGACGGATTGGCGGCAGATATCAATGCCAAAGGCTCGGTAAATTTAGTTCATCGCCAGCTCAATATGGATCTAGTGATCACACCTGAAATATCAACAACGGTTGGAGTCGCGACAGCTTTTGCCGTTAATCCTGTGGCTGGTGCAGCAGTTTTTGCAGCAACGAAAGTATTGGGGCCGCTGTGGAGCAAAATATCGGTGATCCGTTATCGGTTAACTGGCAGCCTTGAACAGCCGAAAATTGATGAAGTCTTACGTCAGCTTAAGGAGAATAAAGGGTCATGAGAAACATCAATGTTGCACTTTTACAATTATGTAGTGGGACAAATGTTAAATACAATTTAGCGCAAATTGAACAACAGATTAAGCAGCTGCCAGAGACAGTCAAACTGGTTCTGACCCCAGAAAATGCGCTGTTGTTCGCTGATGCTGAAACCTACCATGAGCATGCAGAAATACAGGGAAATGGGCCATTGCAGCAAGCAGTGAGTGAAATGGCACAGCGTTATGGCGTTTGGTTACTGATTGGTTCCATGCCGCTGGTCAGCCGTGAAGATCCGGCGCGTATCACGAGCAGTAGCCTGTTGTTTGATGATCAGGGTGAAATCCGCGCTCGCTACGATAAAATCCACATGTTTGACGTCAATATCAATGATGAACATGGTGCCTATAACGAATCTACGATTTACCAGCGTGGTGAACATATCACTGTTGTTGATACACCTGTCGGTCGTTTGGGCATGACTATCTGTTATGATCTGCGTTTTCCCGGGCTATTTCAGGCATTGCGTGAGCAAGGGGCCGAGCTTATCTCCGTTCCGGCCGCATTCACCCGGTTGACCGGCAAGGCACACTGGGAGCCGCTGCTGAGAGCCCGTGCCATTGAGAATCAATGCATTATCTTAGCGCCGGCACAGGTCGGCGTACATGGCTCCCGCAGAACATGGGGTCATTCAATGGCAGTGAATGGCTGGGGGGAAGTTATCAAGAAAAATTCCCTGACCGTCAGCGCATTGCAACTTAATATCCGGCGGGACAGTTTGACCCACATGCGTGAGCAGATCAAAGTGGTGAAACACAATCGGTTCCGTCCACAACTGACTTCTTTGATAAAAAAGAATACAAATTAAGGTAAAGAGTAATCACTATGAGTTTAACTTATGTCAGTGAACATTTACTGGCTGCTAACAATCTGAATCATCAAGATTTATTTTCTGTTCTGGGTCAATTGGCGGAACGCCGTCTGGACTATGCAGATCTCTATTTCCAATCGAGCTACCATGAAACATGGGTGCTGGAAGACCGCATCATCAAAGATGGCTCCTATAATATTGATCAGGGCGTCGGTGTTCGTGCAGTCAGCGGGGAAAAAACCGGGTTTGCTTACGCGGATCAAATTACTTTGAACGCGCTGAATCAAAGTGCGCTGGCAGCACGCAGCATCGTAAGAGAAATGGGTAATGGCGTTGCCCATACTTTGGGGGCGGTCACGAACAAAGCCCTTTATCCGGCGCTTGATCCTTTGCAGAGCATGAGCCGCGAGGAAAAAATCGCGTTGCTGCATCGGGTGGATCAAATTGCACGGGCAGAAGATCCCCGCGTGCAAGAAGTGAATGCCAGCCTGAGCGGTGTCTATGAACAAGTGCTGGTGGCAGCGACCGACGGCACACTGGCTGCGGATATCCGTCCACTGGTTCGCCTTTCCGTCAGTGTATTGGTGGAAGACAATGGCAAGCGTGAGCGTGGCGGCAGCGGCGGTGGCGCACGTTACGGTTACGAATATTTCCTGCAAACGGAAGACGGCCAAACGCTGGCAGAACAATTTGCCCGTGAAGCGGTTCGCATGGCCCTGATCAACTTATCGGCAGTCGCGGCACCTGCGGGCGCCATGCCAGTTGTATTGGGCGCAGGTTGGCCGGGTGTGCTACTGCATGAAGCCGTGGGACATGGTTTGGAAGGTGATTTCAACCGTCGTGGAACTTCCGTTTTCTCCGGCCAGATCGGGCAGCAAGTGGCTTCTGAGCTGTGTACTGTGGTAGACGACGGCACAATTGAGGGGCGTCGTGGTTCATTGGCTATCGATGATGAAGGTGTTCCGGGGCAATACAACGTATTGATCGAAAATGGCATTCTGAAAGGCTACATGCAGGATAAGCTCAATGCGCGCTTGATGGGTGTGGCACCAACAGGGAATGGCCGTCGTGAATCTTATGCGCATCTGCCGATGCCGCGTATGACCAATACTTATATGCTGGCGGGTCACTCTACACCGGAAGAAATTATCGCGAGTGTTGATAATGGACTGTATGCCCCGAATTTTGGTGGTGGTCAGGTCGATATCACTTCCGGTAAGTTTGTTTTCTCAACATCAGAAGCCTATTTGATTGAAAACGGCAAAATTACCAAACCAGTGAAAGGCGCAACATTGATTGGTTCTGGCATTGAAGCTATGCAACAAATTTCGATGGTTGGAAATGATTTGGCTCTCGACAAAGGTGTGGGTGTTTGTGGTAAGGAAGGCCAAAGTGTTCCGGTGGGTGTTGGGCAACCAACCTTGAAACTGGATAACCTGACTGTTGGTGGGACAGCCTAATAATTTCTTGAAGCATAGACCCTTCGTCTTTCAAGTTGTCTGCATTCATTCAGCCCGGTGACATCGTTCTCTATGTTTCCGGGGATGACTGAGAGGCTACCGCCTCTCACTGGTGAGCAGCCCCTGATTGGGCAAATTCGTTCCCTTGCCGCTGCAATGCAACTTGAAATCCATTGGGTATAGAATAAATAGGTTGAGGTCATCATGAAAAAAAGCATGCTAGCGGTTGTATTAATGATTCTGGCTGTGGTGTATGGCGCCTTTACCAAAGGGATAATACCGTTTGGTACAGATAAATCATCACAGAATATTGTGGCCTCAGAGAATGCATCGTCCCAGCGAATTGATGTTCTGACCGAACAAAATCGAGTGTCAGGCTATCTCCGGCAGCACCATAAATTGCCTGATTACTACATCACGAAGAAACAGGCGCGCCGCCTTGGCTGGGAAGCACGTCAGGGCAATTTATGTGATGTTTTGCCGGGCAGGGCGATTGGCGGCGATACATTTTCGAACCGTGAAAGCAAATTACCGTCAGAACATGGGCGTAAGTGGTTTGAAGCGGACGTGAATTATCGGTGTGGGCACAGGGGCAGTGATCGGTTGCTTTATTCTAATGATGGCCTGATTTACCTGACGGTTGATCACTACAAAAACTTCACCCGATTAGAATGATGATATTGGAATGACAATACTGGAATGATGGTATGAAAAAGGCGGAATTTGATTTTGACCAGATCCCTGACTTAGCCACTTTCTATCGTAAATTCAAAGTGTGCTTCAGCCTTGGGGATGATTTCGGAGATAATCTGGACGCGCTGTGGGACGCAGTGACGGGTGCCATAGCGTTACCGGCAGAGATTAACTTTATCCACTTAACCGCGCAGAAACGAGCGCGTTTTGCGTCGTTGGTGTTGTTGTTTGAAGAGGCGGAAGAAGAGCTGGAAGGGGAATTGCGCTTTAATATCATCAATTGAGTTTTATCCCCGATTGCGGCTCCTCATCTTGTTGGCGTGGGGAGTCTTTCCGCAGCAACGCTTTTCTCCGTAACAACCGTTTTCCACACAACATGATTCCCCACTTTTAATAAAGAAAAAATGAGGAATAAAGTAACAATGAATTTTATTTATTGATCACGTGACTTTCATCACCGGAAAAATATTTTTCAACATTCTTAAAGGCGCTTTCAAAATAGATGTCATAACAGCTCTTGGTGACATAGCCGATATGCGGGCTGCAAAGCACGTTATCCCGTTTTAATAAAGGATGCTCTGTATCCCAAATCGGTTCACTGTCAAAAACATCCAGTGCGGCAAAGCCGGGTGTGCCCAAGTCGAGGGCTTTTTCCAACGCGCCTTTTTCTACCAACCCAGAGCGGGCGGTATTGATGAATACTGCTGTCGGCTTCATGTGTGTCAGATCGGAAAATGTAATATTGCCCGTCGTTTCTTTGACTAACCGTTGATGCACTGTAATGGCATCTGACGTTTGGAAAAACGCTTCACGGGAATCAGGAACGAGTAATCCTTCCTGACGGGCTTGGTTTTGGGCGCGCTCAGATCCCCAGACCTGTACTTTCATATCAAATGCTTGTGCATATTTGGCAACAAGTTGACCTATCTTGCCATAACCGACGATCCCCAGTGTTTTGCCTGCAACAGTATCGCCAAATTCCGTTTGCCATTGACCTTTTTTCATGGCTTCGACAGAAGGAGTAAACCTGCGAATGGAACTTTGAATCAGCAGCCAAGTTAATTCTGCTGCGGCAACGGGCGAGCCAGAACCTTCAACAACGGCAATGCCCCGTTGTTTACATAATGCCAGATCGATATTGTATGCCACCTTTCCTGTCTGGCTTATCAGTTTTAAATTGGGAGCCTTGGACAAGAATTTCTCATCAATGAGGGTTCTTTCCCGGATCAGGATTAGCGCGTCAGCTTTAGACAACAGTGCTTCTGCTTTCGGATCACTATTCAAATCCCCGAGGCAAACGACTTCAAAATCACTGTTTTGGTATAATGCTTGAATTTGTTTTGTGGCTTTCTGATAATCATCCGGAATAATAACTAATGGCATTATGAGATATCCTTTATATTTTTATTTGGATAGAGTGGATTGATAAAGTAAGAGTTACATCATGTAGTAGGGTATCCACTCATTTGATTTACATTATAAATTTTACAATTGAGCAACATTAAATCCAACTTATGAATCTGAGTCAACCTGATATAATAAATTTAAATGATTTTTTGGTAAAATAGGCCCTTTAGTTTTAAAAGTTATCATTGTATTAATTTAGATAGCTAAATTTTAGTTATAATTTCAGATAGATAGTTATTTTTCTTATATTATTTATTCAAATGGCAGCGATGCGTTGCTTAACGTCTTAATTAAATAAGAGTGCTTATGTTTTTATTTCATGATTAATAAATAAAAATCTTACCTATATTGGAGGTTAGCATGGCAGATAATTATATAACTAAAAATGATATTAGATTTAATACATTGAAAAAAGAATTTAATCTTCGCTGACCTGATAAAGATAATGATGTTTTCGGCGTTTCTATTTGCAATAATGAACAAGATATTCTTGCTACTGCGCAAAAAGCTTACCTGGAAGGAAGAAGAATCACTGTTCGTAGCGGCGGTCATTGCTATGAAGGTTTTGTAAGCAATAACAATTTCAAGCATAATGAGAAGCTACAAGATACTGTGATTATTGATATTGGGTTGATGACAGGTATTGAATACGATCAGAATGAAAAGATTACATCTAAATATGATAAAGATAAAACAAATTATAAATTTAAAATTGCAGCAGGAAATCAAAATTGGGACAGTTATTTAGCACTTTATAAATTATCAGGAAAAACAATACCCGGAGGATCTTGTTATTCGGTTGGATTAGGCGGACATATAACGGGAGGAGGTTATGGGCTGCTTTCCAGAAAGCAAGGGTTAACGGTTGATTGGCTTTCAGGTATTGATATCATCGTACCTGATGACAAGGATCTGTTTAAGATTATGCATGTGAGCCAAGATAGTCAGGATGCCAATGATAAAAAGCTGTTCAAGGCTTGTTGTGGTTCAGGTGGTGGTAATTTTGGCATAATACTGAATTATTATTTTAAAAATCTTCCAGATGCGCCAAGTACAGCAGGCATTATAGTATTAACCTATAACTGGAAGGATATTCATAATTATTTAGCGTTAAAAAAATTATTGGACGCTTATTTTTTATGGTTTAAAGAGAATGACTAATATTGGAATGACAATGATGAAAATAAATGCAATGGGGGATTGTTTTCATTATTGAAAATGAACCATAGTTGTACAGGAAATATTGATCTCATTGTACAATATACGGATAAAAATGGTCATTATAAGGAAGGTGTGAATGATGGCCCTCTGCTAGATTTTATTGAAACCATGAATAAGGCTGCAAATAATAAACTCTATACTTATCAAACAATGAATTTATATTCTGTATATGGCGCATCTCCCTCACAATCAAATGGTGTTTTATTGAGTGATTTTTTTGATCCTAATACTAATCAGATAAAACCTCCTGTTATGGCTATGGATTGGTTGTATTTGACACAAAGCATTAATGGTTCTGGCGATAATCAGTATGGAAAATATAAGTCAATATATCAAAAAGGAAAAATTTCAGATAATACTGCAATGAATATGTATTTTAGCTTAACTGATCCTATCTCTCATATAAAACAAGTAAAACCATTAGTGCAAATAGATTCTTATGGTGGCTGCATCAATAGCGTGAATAAGGATAATCAAACTTCCGTTTATCAAAGGAATTCACTACTTAAATGGCAGTTTCAAGTCTATTGGAAAGATCCTGAACATGCCCAAAGTTGCAAAGATTGGATTTATCATATTTACAGCGAAGGTTTTGTAGAATATGGAGGTAAACCTTATGAGAAATATAATGGTGCAGATACCCCCTATCAGGGATGCTATATAAATTATCCAGATACTGACATGAAATATGTTGATGACACACATCTGATTGTCGATCCCTGATGGATGGAACTGTATTACGGAGACGAAATTTCAAAAGAATTAATTGCGGTGAAAAAATACTTTGATAAAGAGAATATATTCCGGCATGAAATGTCGATTCCTTTAACGTCACATGATGATTGAGTAAACCGCCCTGAAAAGGGCGGTTTGTCATTGAACTGAATGCCAGATGAGTTTCCTATGCCAGATAGGTTTTCTGTCATTCTGTTTCAGATAATTCTTTCAAATATTGAAAAATCTGACGGTAAGATTTCGGCGGCTTGTTAGCCTCCTTCTCTTTTTTCGCATTGCGAACCAGAGTGCGAAGTTGTTGGCGATCTGTATGCGGGTACAGCGCAATAACTTCGTCGAAAGCATCATCCGTTTCGAGCAGTTTATCGCGCAGCTCTTCCAGCTTGTGCAAAATAACGACTTGCTGATTGTGACGGTTTTTCAGCTTATCCAGCGCAATGGTGATCGGTTCAGGATCACGGGCACGGAGCAGTTTACCAATCAACTGCAATTGGCGGCGGCGACCTTCACGTTTGATTTTCTGCGCCAATTCAATGGCGGCCAGCAAATCTTCATCCAGCGGGATCCGTTCCAGTTGGCTTTTACTAAGCTCAACCAATTCCATTCCCAGTTTTTTCAGTATTTCAGCATCCCGCTTAATTTCACTTTTGCTGACCCAAATTATCTCTTCTTCTTCCTCTTCAGCAGGATAATTGTCGAGCCAATCTTCAGGCTGCTTTGCCATAATCGTTTTCCTTCTAAAAAGGCCGGGTAAGGTGCGTTTTGGAGAATGACCTATCGTCCGGTGGGTGTTAACATCCTAATATTGTGTATTGTAACTGGGAAAATTGCCTGATTACCACTCGGCATTAATGCGATGAACCGGCATAAGGCATTTTTTCTGACGAATTTCATCTTTAATTCAATGGATTACGGTTAATTAATGATAGTCACTAATCAACAAATCGCGGAGCAACGCAAGCAACTGGAAGATGCAGTTGCCCATGCTCTGGAATTAGCGAAGTCCGGTTGTGATGCTGCGGAAGTCGCGGTCAATAAAACCACGGGAATTAGCGTCAGTACCCGTTTCAGTGAAGTCGAAAATGTTGAATTCAACAGCGATGGGGCGCTAGGGATCACGGTTTACCACCAGCAGCGCAAAGGCAGTGCTTCCTCAACAGATTTGAGTCCTGAAGCCATTGCCCGTACTGTTCAGGCCGCCATTGATATCGCTCGCTATACGTCTCCCGATCCTTATGCCGGCCCGGCCGATAAGGAATTATT
The DNA here is from genome assembly GCF_900113945.1 of Xenorhabdus mauleonii. Taxonomy (GTDB): domain Bacteria; phylum Pseudomonadota; class Gammaproteobacteria; order Enterobacterales; family Enterobacteriaceae; genus Xenorhabdus; species Xenorhabdus mauleonii. Next base: position 29,285 of record NZ_FORG01000014.1, on the reverse strand, counting down.
GGCATTTGAGGCACCGGAGCTGGATCTTTTCCATCCCGCTGACCTGAATGCAGACATGGCCATTGAGTTGGCTGCGCGCGCTGAACAAGCCTCGTTGCAGGCTGATGAACGCATTACCAATACCGAAGGTGGCAGTTTCAACAGCCATTATGGTATTCGGGTATTTGGCAATAGTCATGGCATGCTGCAAAGTTACTGCTCAAGTCGCCACTCAATGTCTAGCTGTGTGATCGCTGAACAAGATGGCAACATGGAGCGTGATTACGCTTATACGGTGAGCCGCCATTTTGATGAGTTGAAATCGCCGGAGTGGGTTGGTCAGGAATGTGCCCGCCGTACGCTTTCACGTCTTGGGGCGCGTAAGTTACCAACGATGAAAGCGCCGGTGATTTTCTCTGCGGAAGTCGCGACAGGGTTATTCGGCCATTTGGTCGGCGCGATCAGCGGCAGCAGCATTTACCGTAAGTCTTCTTTCTTGTTGGATAGCCTGGGCAAACCGATCCTGCCTTCATGGCTGACCATTACAGAGCAGCCGCATTTATTGCGCGGTCTGGCTTCCACCCCATTTGACAGCGAAGGTGTGCGTACTACGTCACGTGATATTGTCAAAGAAGGGATTTTGCAGACTTGGCTGCTGACTTCCTATTCTGCCCGTAAGCTGGGAATGGTGAACACCGGTCACGCCGGAGGAATTCATAACTGGCATATTGCAGGCCAAGGGTTGGATTTTGACGGTTTGTTGCGTGAAATGGGTACCGGCTTGATTGTCACCGAATTGATGGGGCAAGGCGTCAGCGCGGTGACGGGGGATTATTCCCGCGGTGCATCCGGTTTCTGGGTCGAAAATGGCGAGATCCAATATCCCGTCAGTGAAATCACCATCGCAGGCAATCTGAAAGATATGTGGGCGAATATGGTCACAATTGGCAATGATATCGAAACACGCAGCAATATTCAGTGTGGTTCGGTGTTGCTGCCGGAAATGAGTATCGCCGGTCAATAGGGATACTCAATCAACAGCAGCCAGTTCGGTCTAACTGAGCTGGCTGGAATTAGCGGTGATATTCACCTGCAGCTTCTGGTTGGTAAAGTATTTCTAATACTTTTATGCGGGTTTTTTCACCGTTTGGTAATTCCCACGTAATCTCGGCATTGACCCGAAGACCCAAAAGTGCGGCACCCAAAGGAGCCATGACTGACAGATGTTTCGTGCTGTCTTTCAGGGATGCCGGATAGACCAGTGTGCGAATGCGCTCTTCATTGCTGCCCAAATCGATAAAGCGAATTTCACTATTCATGGTGACAACATCAGCCGGAATATCAACCGGAGGCACGATTTCCGCTCTATCCAGCTCTTCATTCAAGGCATCTGCGATGCTGGTATTAGCAAACGCAGGCTGTTCCAACAGAGAATCTAAACGTTCTGCATCCAGTTCATTGATGATAATTTTAGGTTTTTTCATACCACGCTCCAAATTAGACTCAATACAAAATAACACCCCACGTCACAAGGAGGGGGGGTGTTATTTTCAAAGTGTTTAAAATGATATTAGGCTGTTCTGGCGTGAAAATAAAGAGATCATGATCACGAACTGTTTTGTGTTTTTAATGTGAAAAGGTTGCTAACCACCAGTTATAAGAATAATTCGATATCATTCATACCCACTGCCTTCCTGATTACCCCTTTATTGGCAGCACGCATTCACCCCGATCACCGTTTGTATAAATATACGGTTATCTATGCTTTGGGGGATTCTCTTGCCGCCTTGCTTGGTGTAATTCGAAATTCATAGGGTATGGCACTGTGAATTAACGTGCTTTCACCGTGATTTTCGGGTTGGTTTCTCCCCAAATGGAAGTCAGTTCAACAATGTGCATACCACTCCATTTCTGAATATCAGACTGAGTGATTTCCTCATTCTTTTGCTTACCGAAAATGACAACTTCATCACCGGCTTTCACATCGGGCAGATCCGTCACGTCGACCATGGTGGTGTTCATGGAAATGAGGCCGACAATTGGTGCACGGTGTCCGTTGATCAGAACATAAGCCTTGTTTGACAGAGTGGAACTGACACCGTCAGAGAAACCAACAGGCAGGTTGGCGAGTTTGGAATCACGCTTGAGGATGTATGTGTTGTCGTAGCTGACGCCATTGCCTTTTGGATATGATTTCACAGAAACAACACGGGTTTTTAACGCGATCAACGGCTTATATTCTGGATGGCTGTCACTCAGGGCGCCGTAAAGTGCGCTACCAACGCGTACCATATCGAACTGGGCTTCCGGGATGCTGGCGGATGCAAAAGAACTTGATGCATGCAAAGTGATGTCATCTCGGTTCAGTTTGGCAGTTTTGATCAACCAAGAAGTTTGTTCTTTGAAATTTTTGATGCTTGTACGAATGACATTCAGATCGGTAAGAGCATGGTGGCTCATCATGCCGACCAGTTTCAGGTTAGGCAACTGAACGATTTTCAATGCGTCTTGCCTACCTTGTTCGGTCTTCATTTCCAGACCATTGCGGCTCATCAGGCCGGTGTTCAGTACCAGGTGCACACGCAGTTGTTTGCCGTGTTTTTTAGCCAAGGCATCAACAGCCTGCGCCTGTTCCAGATCGCCAACCATCTCTTCCATATCATAGCCCAGTGTGCTTTCAATTTCTCTCACGTCGGCTGTGCGGATACGGATAAGCTGACCTTTGAAGCCGCTTTCACGCACAATGCGAGCTTCTTCGTTACTGGTGATTCCTACACAGGGTACGCCAGTTTTAATGATGGATGGCATCAACAAACCAATACCATGACCATAAGCATCACCTTTCAAAACCGCACACATTTTAGTGCCTTTATTCAGTTTTTTTTGTAGTGTGTGGATATTGTTTTCAAAAATCTCGGTATTGATTTCAACCCAAGCGTTGTTGTTTTGTGCAATGCTTTCTGCTTGCGTGTTATTTAAAGAAAGTGTTGGAGCTGCTTGAGCTACGCCTTGGCACAAAATTAGGCCAAGAACGACAGTGAGTACTGTCCTATTAAAATTCATGAAATAAGTCTCCAAACTCAGATCTGTTTATATATAAATGTGTGTATAACTACCCCTAAATGATAAGTATTTTCCAAATTGTTCATGCATTTAATTATTATTTGAGGTTACTTAAACTGTAATAAGGGGAATATTTGTAAGTGGCATAATATTATTTATTCCTAACTAAATTTATTAGTTAGTGTGTTAATAATATTCTGGCCCTGAGCGTTGAATGACAGAGTAATAGAAGATAACACTACTATATTTAGACTGAAATAGAATTTGATGGCGGTATTTTAGAAAATATTTGGAAAATGACCATAGGATGTTTTGAATAGACATTAATTTATTCACCAGAAATTTAATCAAGTAATGGAAGTTTATGGGTGATGTGAGAGATTATCTGAAACATCATAGTTTCACAAAATGGTTTCGTAAAAATTAAATAGTCTGTTTATTGAACGTTTATTTAAATATCGTGGTATACATTTATTCTGTTTTGGTGGTAATTCTGTGTTGTTAATAATGTTATTTCAGTCACTTTTAAATTACAAACTCCAAAACAAACTCTTTAAAGAGATTCTCTATTTCATCTAGTTCTAAAAATAGAAAGAGGTAACTATGGAAAACAGCAATATTGATTTAAATGAATGGCTTGAAGAAGAAACTTTTGTAGAGGCAGTTGAAATTATGCAGGAAAAAGCAGTCGTTCCATTCGGGACTTCTATGTGGCCTGTTTAAATCTTCTATAGTTAAGATATTATAATAGTAACATGCTAATCCCAGCTGCATATTCCCAATGTTACCCAAAGAATTTCAAATTAATGAGTTAATTTGAAATAAGTATTGAGTCATTGGTAATTATGTGGCTGGATAAATTCGTTTATGATTAATTTATTATTATTTCCTGCCATTAATTATGAAGTTATAGTTATGAGGTTATCATGCAATTAACTGATAAAGAAAACAACAGTATAAGAAATATGTTATCTTGTTTATTTAACCATCCTGCCGTCAAGGAAAAAGCAGATAATGCAGAGATTATTCACTTGTTGATTGGGTGGGATGTAAATCATAAAAATATTGTAAAAAATATTATCAAGGTTTCTGATACATTGCCGTTATTGGATATTTGTTCTGTGTCACTTAATGAAACGCCATCAGGTATTTTAACTGAACAGATTGAGAAATGTGATGTTTTTATATTTTTCTATCTTTCATCAACATTAAAACCATTTAGCTCTGCCGGCCCGGAATTTCTTCCTCCAATAAAAAAGATAATGCAGAAATATTGGAATAAATCCATCTTGTTTAAAGATTACAGCAATCATTTTTATGACTCTTTTTCCGAAGATATCAGTGCCATTAAAAATAGAAATAAATTATTAATCGCTAATGCAGTAATAAGTAAGCAAGTTATTTTTAAACAAAAAAATGATTATTCATTAGTTGCAACAATGAGCGAAAACCAGTCATGGACTTCTATAGATGGTACAGGAAACTATGATTTAACGCCGGGGGAAATTGCAACAAAGTTCCATAACTTGGAAGGTGATATTATATTCAGCGGCACTTTTCTCAGTACAGTCCCCTTTGCCATTAAGTATGGCGTCGTAAAAGATTTTTTTAAAATGACAGTCAAAAATAGCAAAATCATTGATTTTGAATGCCATGATCACAATTTCTCTCAAGATTTTGATAAATATCTATCTGCTAACCCAAGCAATAGTGTGATTGAAGAGTTTGGTATCGGCACCAATTGCGGCGTTAAACGGCTTTATGGATTAAATGCCGGCTTTGAAGAGCGACATCCCGGTTTGCACCTTGGATTAGGCGGTGGGGCAATCGGCAGCCATCATTTAGATTTAATCGTTCAAGGTGGGACGTTATCTTTTGATGAGAATATTCAGATTCAAAATAATCGGTTTTATCCCCAATAAATTTCGCATGGCAAGCGCGAGTCGTCACCAAAACCAGATCAATCATAGCGGCCAGCGCTGGTTTTCATCTGCGCCGGTTGCTTCAACTTCAATCCAGCTGCCTTGAAAGGAATCCGGTATCCACATGGTAATCACACCACGGGCTTTATTTACTATGTTTAAACGGCTGTCTTTGTCATAAGTCATTCACACGCTACGCCAAAGCGTTCTCGGATGGTGTGTTCTGTATAGTCGAACCGAAAGAGGTTCCTTTTTTGCAATAAGGGAATAACGTGTTCGACCATCACTTGAAGCGCATCCGGAAACGCATCAAAATTCAGATTAAACCCATCGGCAGCATTTTCTAAAAACCATTTTTCCATATCATCAGCGATCATTTCGGGGGTTCCCAGCACCATTCGGTGCATTCCCATATTTTGCAAAATAAGCTGATAAACAGTGAGATTGCCGGCTCGGGCCAACTTGATTATTTCTGATGAGAATCCCTTGGAAATGATATCCTTGGATGATTTTTCTATGAGGTGATAAGGCAACGGTTGGTGTAATTTCAGGTCATCAGGTTCCAGCCCTAGTTGCCGCGACAACATGATAATATCTTCATCCACATTTCTGAGTTCATCCATTCTTGCTTTTCTTGCTTGTGCTTCCGCCAGTGTTGAGCCGATGACAGGGAACAAGCCCGGCAAAATTTTCAGTGAATTTTCGCTGCGCTTTTTGGTTTTCACTTTCGTTTTCATCTGGTGATAAAAATGTTTTGCCCGCTCGAAAGAGGTCTGTGAAGTAAAGACAACATCAGCATATTTAGTTGCCATTTCCTGGCCTGCTTCAGATGAGCCGGACTGAACCAGAAGCGGGATCCCTTGGGGGCTGCGGGGAAGTGTCAAAGGTCCTTTTACGGCGTAGTATTGCCCGTGGTGGTCAATGCTATTGACCTTGCTGGGGTCGGCAAACACACCACTTTTGGCATTTGCAACCAGCGCGTCTTTCTCCCAACTTCGCCATAATTTAATCGCAACCTGAACGAATTCTTCTGCCCGTGTGTAGCGTTCTGATGCGCTGGGCAGCGATGTTTTGCCAAAATTCTTTGAGGCGGCTGGATTGTATGTCGTAACGGCGTTCCAACCCATTCGACCATGACTGAGATGATCTAAGGTCAAAAACTGCCTCGCTAAAATAAATGGATCACTAAAGGTCGTTGATGCGGTACAGATAAACCCAATGTGTTTTGTGACTGGTAAAAGTGATGCCGAGACAATCAGGGGATCTAACATTTGTGAAGGGCCGTGGGCGTGTCCGTGCAAAGCGAGTGAATCAGAAAAGAACAAGGCGTCAAATTTACCTAATTCTGCTAACTTTGCTATTTTTTGATAAAAATGGGGATTTATAAAGGCTTGGGTATCTTTTTGGGTTCTCCATCCAGCAGGATGCTGGCCGACTCCGACAATATGACAGTTAAGATGCATTATTCTTGTACTGGACATAAGATTTCCTATTTACTAAATATCAATATGCTTTAGTTAAATTTAATATTTCCTCTATTTCTTTTGATAATCCTATTGTATTTTCGCCATTACTTAATTTGGCGGCTTCCCAAACACATTGACCTATGACTTTAGGGTGATACCCGCTGACGTTCATGACCTTAATAATGGCAGAGCCATAAGACAGCCCGATCCCGATTTTTAATGGCGGAAATTTATATCGCTGCCATAAAATATCATTAACGTGATGCATTGTATTATTAATGCATATTTCGGCGGCCACATAAGCCCTATTGATTACATTAATGAGATTGCCCGGTTTAATGTGAAATAAAATTAATGCCCCGTCCCCCAATAATTCTGTTACTTTCCCACCTTCTTGTGCTGCGGTATAAGTAATTGCCGGAATCAATGAAGATGTTTCATAGAAAATTTTTTGTAATCCGCATTCTATAATGGGAGAAGTGGAATACTGTTTAAAGCTGGAGCTGGAATTCCTCATATCCATCATGAATGCCACGAATTCACCGACTTCGGGTTTATTATTTTCTAAAAATGGATAGCCGGGGATAAGCGTTTCTATCATCTCTTTTTTTAATGTGGATTCAATATTATTTGCATGTCTGTAATAAGAAGGTGGAAAAGAGCTTATTGGTTCAGAAACAATATTCTTGCCAATGCTATTTATAGAACCATCAGTTATATATTCATCGCTTATCGATTCACCATCTATAGATTGACGATTAAGATCATTAATATCATCCGGTGATATAGTGCATTCATTGAAATTATGCCGGACTTGTTGCCAGTCTTTTTCAGCACAATCAAGATGGTGATTAATGAGTTCTTTTAAATTATTCCCGAAATTACGTTCCGTTTTTATTTTTTCTTTTTTTATCGTTGTTAATTTTTCTGTTAATTTTTTTTTCATATGGTTATTGCTGTCTGTAATAAAAGTTAATGTATTTACTTAAATGGAAAATAAATATTTTTTTTACACGATGATTACCATTGCTAATTGGCAAGGGATAATATCTCGGTTAAGGCACCTTATAAGATCGTTATAAATAAAGATGAATGTTTAGCTGTAATGAATATTTAATAAATATGAAAGTATCTTCCAATTTTGATATGTTAAACTGGTTTATGCCGATTGGTCAGCGTTCCAGTCTGATATATTGGAGTAAAATGAGTATAAATAGAATAAGTTACTGATTTGTGTGAGATGTATCAAGAAAGCCGCAAATATTCACTCTTTTGATATTCAAGTTAGTTATAAATATTGTTTTTTTATATCATAACTCGAAAATACTGGAAGTTTGGTGACGGATTCGAGGTGTATTTTTAACGGAATGTAATGTTTTTGAAGGGCAATAACGTTTTTAATGGAAGATGATGATTTTGACGGAACAGGTTAATCTTCGTCGAAACCAGAATTGAATAGATCAACAATAGCGGCCAGCGCTTGTTGTTCATCCACTCCGGTTGCTTCAACTTCAATGCAGCTACCTTGTTCAGAATCTAGCATCAGCATGGCAATCACACTACTGGCTTCGGCTTGGATATTATTGCCATTGCGCAGAATAACCTGCGATTGAAACTGCTGCACAAGGTCATGCAGTTTCATTGCAGGTCTGGCATGCATACCAAGCCGATTTTTAATTTCAAGCCGTTGTTTGACTGTCATGCTGTGTTTATCGCTTGTCTTTGAATCAACTGTTTTTGAATCAACAGTTTTTAAAGCAATCGCCTTCAAAGCAATTGCTTATATTACTTACGTTTTTCCAGTGTGCGGTGACGTGACTGCACATTTTTACCGCGCGAGCGAAAATAATCAGCCAATTGCTCTGCAACATAAACGGAACGGTGTTTACCACCCGTACAGCCAATCGCTACGGTCAGGTAACTGCGGTTATTGGTTTCCAGCATGGGCAACCAAAGTTCTAGATAGCTGCGGGTCTGGTAGATAAAGTTGTGCACTTCGGTATGGCGATCCAAAAATGCGGCGACAGGGCGATCTAATCCTGTCATTGGGCGTAATTTCGGATCCCAATGGGGGTTCGGTAGGAAGCGCACGTCGAAAACATAGTCTGCATCTATGGGAATACCATGCTTGAAGCCAAAAGATTCAAACACCATAGTCAGTTCACGTTCCCGTTTGCCCAATAAACGTGTTCTGAGCATTTCTGCCAGTTCATGAACGGACATCTCTGAGGTATCAATAATCAGATCGGCACGTGAACGCAGAGGTTCCAGCAGGTCACTTTCTTGGTCAATCGCACTTTCCAGTGACAGATTTTTACTGGAAAGTGGATGCAAGCGCCGCGTGTCACTGTAACGACGGATAAGGGTATTGCGATCCGCGTCGAGGAACAGTAGCTGTGGCGAAAAACTGTCAGGCAATTGCGTTAGGGCTTCTTCGAAAACCTCGGGTGATTCCGGCATGTTTCTGACATCAATACTCACCGCCGCTGAAATATCACGTTCAGCCAGCGTGCTTGCCAATTCTGGCAGCAATACGACCGGTAGATTATCTACGCAATAGAAGCCCATATCTTCTAGTGCACGTAGGGCGACAGATTTTCCTGAACCTGAGCGACCACTGACTATCATCAGCACCATGAGGTGACTCCCTAAATGTTTATAATTGTATTATACCTGTCGTCTTCCAAACCGCAGCTTGAAATGTCTTGAGTATAACTTTTTATTATTCAGTAATAATTCTATATAGCTCTTCATCACTTTGAGCTGAACGCAGGCGACGGCAGAGATTTTTATCTGCAAGGCGCTTTGCTATTAATGATAGTGAGTGTAAATGGGTTTGGCATTGGTCTGATGGCACCAATAAAGCGAAAAGCAAGTCAACAGGTTGATTATCAATAGCATCAAAGGTAATAGGTTGCTCCAGATGCAAAAAAACGCCAACGGCATTATCTGAGCATTCTTTATCAAGTTTGCCGTGGGGGATAGCAATTCCGTTTCCAATACCAGTCGTGCCCACTTTTTCGCGGGTAAGAATGGCCTCGAAGACGGTATTTTCCGGTAATCCAAGCTGTTTGGATGCCAGTTCACTGATAATCTCTAAAGCCCGTTTTTTACTCGAACAAGGCACGTTGTTGCGTGTACATTCGGGTGAAAGTACTGAGCTTAGTGGTAAATCTGTTTCGTTGTTCATTTCTTTATTCACTTAGAGCCTGGAAATACCAGATGTCGGATTGAGGGACATCTGGTATGGATGCACTGGGCTATAGTAGGAGCTACAGATAGAACAGTGGTTATTTTATGACGGCTCCGTTGCCTGAAAGCTGTTAATGTTGTCTCAATTTACTTTTGTGTTTGGTCAATTGACGCGCAAGTTTATCTGCCAGTGCATCAATTGCCGCATACATATCTTCATGTTCTGCGGTTGCATGCAACTCACCTCCGTTAACGTGCACGGTGGCTTCGGCGATTTTACTCACTTTTTCCACTCGGAGGATGACCTGAATAAGGTTAATCTTATCGAAATATTGATCCAGTTTTCCGCATTTTGTTTGCACAATGCTGCGCAGTGCATCTGTGATTTCAAGATTGTGGCCTGTTACATTGAGTTGCATAGTGTTTTCCTTCTCTGAGTTGCTCAAACCAGCGTTTTACGTTGGTTTGAAGGAGGGATGGATAACGACTCTCTATATTTTGCGACAGTCCGGCGCGCCACTTGAATGCCTTGTTCCGCCAGTATACTGGTCAATTTGCTGTCACTCAGAGGCTTGGCCGGGTTTTCTGCCGCAACGAGTTTTTTCACCAAGGCACGTATTGCCGTTGAAGAGGCTTCACCTCCGCTGTCGGTACTGACGTGACTGGAGAAAAAATATTTCAGTTCAAAAATCCCGCGTGGACTATATAGGTATTTCTGTGTTGTCACGCGTGAAATGGTGGATTCATGCATGTCAATCTGGTAGGCGATATCAGCCAGTACCAGCGGTTTCATGTGTTCCTCACCATATTCAAAAAAATCTTGTTGCCGTTCAACAATGCAGCCGGCAACTTTCAACAATGTTTCATTGCGACTTTCGAGGCTTTTTATCAGCCACTTGGCTTCCTGCAAATTATTGCGAATAAACAGGCTGTCACTTTCATTATGGGCCTGTTGCCCCAATGCTGCATAATGCTGATTGATACGCAAACGAGGAATGCTATCGGTATTTAACCTGACTTGCCAACTTTCATTTTCTTTTTGTACCAATACATCCGGGATCACATATTCGGATTCGCCAGTATTGATCATTAACCCCGGTTTCGGCTCCAGTGATTGGATGATATCAATCGCACCTTTAAGAGTACTTTCTTTTAATTTACTTTGACGCAATAAATTACGAAAGTCTCGGTTGCCCAGTAGTTCAAGATAGTGGCTGGCAATAAGCTTGGCTTCATTCAGGTAACTTGTCTCAGGCGGCAGCATAGCAATTTGAATCAGCAGGCATTCACGTAAATCACGCGCTGCAACGCCGATCGGATCAAAATGCTGTATGCGCTTGATAACGGCTTCGACTTCTTCCAGTGTGAGTTCATCATCACCGATGCTGGCAAGGATCTCTTCGGCGGAAACTGTCAGATAACCGCTATCATCAATGGCATCAATGATGGATGTGGCAATGGCGGCATCTGTTTCAGTGAAGGGCGTCAGTTCCGCCTGCCATGTCAGGTAATCTTGCAGGGTCTGGGTGGTTTCTCCCTGATAAACTGGAAAGTCATCAGCGTAGTAGTCACTGGATCCTGAAGGTATGCCGGCGCTGTAGATTTCGTCCCAACTGGTATCCAGGGGCAGTTCTTTTGGCATCTCTTGCTGTTCAAGCGCTTCCCGGGTATCCATGACTTCAGCGTCGTTCTCAGATTGATTCTGATTTTCTACTTCGCTATGCTGCTCATCTTGTTCAAGCAAGGGATTGGTTTCCAATGCTTGCTGGATTTCTTGCTGAAGTTCAAGCGTAGAAAGTTGCAACAAACGGATAGCTTGCTGGAGCTGGGGTGTCATCGTTAATTGCTGACTGAGCCTGAGTTGCAGACTTTGCTTCATAGCGTTACCACTTCTCCTTTATCTAGCTTGAATGATCCCTGAAATTGCGCCTGACAGATAAATCAAGATTAAAGACGGAAGCCTTCACCCAAGTAAACGCGTTTGACCTGCTCGTTATTCAGTATTTCATCAGGCGTGCCGTGAGCAATCAAGTGGCCTTGGCTGACGATGTAAGCATGTTCACAGACATCCAGCGTTTCGCGGACATTGTGGTCAGTAATCAACACGCCCAAACCTGAATCCCGCAGGTGTTGGATGATCTTTTTGATATCCAGAACGGAAATAGGATCAACACCCGCAAAAGGTTCATCCAACAGGATGAATTTTGGATTGGCTGCCAGCGCACGGGCGATTTCTACACGGCGGCGTTCACCACCGGAAAGCGATTGCCCAAGGTTATCACGTAGGTGAGCGATGTGAAATTCTTCCATCAGCTCTTCTGCACGTTCTTTTTTCTGTTCATGGTTGAGATCTTTGCGGATCTCAAGAATAGCCATCAAATTGTCGAATACGCTCAGGCGGCGGAAAATGGAGGCTTCCTGTGGCAGATAGCCTATTCCGCGGCGAGCGCGTTCGTGCAGTGGCAGCAGGCTGATATCTTCTCCATCAATGGTGATAGAGCCAGCATCACGTGGAACGATACCCACCACCATGTAGAAAGTGGTGGTTTTGCCTGCCCCGTTGGGGCCAAGTAAGCCAACAATCTCCCCTGACTTTACTTTCAGGCTGACGTTCTCAACAACCTTGCGGCTTTTATAGGCCTTTGCCAGATTTTCTGCGTTTAGTATTGCCATAAGTCGTTATTTACTCTTTTTCTGAACATCAGAGCCGTGGGCATTCGGGCCTTTTTCTTGCAATTGGGCTGGCAGGAGAACAGTAGTGACGCGTTTACCTTTTTCACTAAATGCTTCCATTTGCTGTGTCGGCACCAGATAGGTAATCTTATCGCCTTTGATATTGCTGTCTAGCTGCTCAAGGTAAGCATTGCCTGTCAGTGTGACTAATTCTTTGCCCATTTCATAGCGCATTTTGGATGCATGGCCCTTGATGGGTTTTCCATCATCCTGCAATTGGTAGAAAGTGGCCGGGTTACCGTAAGCCTCAATCACCGTCTTCTTTGAATCGCTATCGGGACGGGTAACGACAACTTTATCAGCACGAATATCAATAGAACCTTGCTTTACAATGACTTTATCCGTAAATGTGGCGATATTCCCGGTTAAATCCAGAGACTGCCTTGCGGAGTCGATGGTAATGGGCTGTTTTGTATCATCTTTTAAAGCCAGTACTGGCAGGCTGGTTGCAAAAAGTGTACTGGCAATAAGGGTGTTACGGATTAGGTTGTTCATGTGGGATCTCATATTGAGTAGTCACCTTTTCAATCAGTTCAGCAGTTTTATTTCGCAAATTGCCACGCATTTTCATTCCGACAGATTGCAGGCCAATACCCGTGATCGTGACTCGGTCATCGGATGCGATGTCTTGTGTTGTCAGATTGACAGTCGCATTATCTGTTTTTATCTGTTGCAGCTGTGATGCTTCGGTCAGGCTATTCACACGGACATCCCCATACAGATAGAGCATCTTGTCATTGGTTAGTTTGGCTTTAACCGAGCTTACTGTCCACGTGGCTGTCGGATTTTCAGAGGGGCTGTTTGGGTCATATGTCGTCAATACAGGCTTGGTAAACCAAGTCAGCTTTGTATCGGCAAAGTTTTTGACATCATCTGCCACTAATTTGTAAACCAGTTTCCCCTCAGGATCGTAGACAAAAGTGACTGCTTCCTGCGTTTGATAAGTAGGATGACCGTCATCAACAATGGATGAAGAGGAATCATCATTTACACTGGATAAATTCCAGCCAATCAGCACAAGTGCGATCAGTACTAATGCTGCGATCAGCCAGGATTGAATTTTGCTCATTCTTTTTCAGTTTTAATTTATATGGATAACCCTTTGGCATCTTCCAGCTTATTCTGAGCGAAGAGCACCAAATCACAAAGCTCCCTGACTGCACCACGACCACCTGCAATCTGAGTCACATAATCTGCCTTTGGCAACAGAAGCGGGTGGGCATCAGAAACTGCGACTGATAACCCAACTTGTGCCATCACTGGCCAGTCAATAAGGTCATCGCCAATATAGGCAACTTGATCTGGCTGTAATGCTAGTTTATCCAACAGTTCCTTATACGCCAAAATCTTATCGTTCTGACCTTGGTAAAGATGTGTAATCCCTAGCGTTTCTGCACGATTTTCCAACAGTTTTGCTTTGCGGCCAGTAATAATGGCAACTTCAATTCCGGAGGTGATTAAGCAACGGATGCCATAACCGTCACGGACGTTAAAGGCTTTCAGCTCTTCACCGTCATTGCCCATGTAGATAAGCCCGTCAGACATAACGCCATCAACATCACAAATCAGGAGGCGGATTTTACGGGCTTTCTCGATAATATCTTTGCTCACTGGCCCATAACAGGTGTCCAGAAATTCTTTTTGACTCATTATTCAGGAATTCTCTTAAGATTTATATCATATCAATATTTACATCACGCCTTGTTTATACCACTCCGGCCTGTAAAAGGTCGTGCATATGCAATACACCAAGCAATTTCTCGCCTTCAGTTACCAGCAAGGATGTAATGTGGCGGGATTGCATCAAGTTTAGGGCATCGACAGCCAGCGCATTAGGCTTGATACGAATACCACCGGATGTCATGACATCTGCGATTTTTGCATTGTTTAAATCGATTCCCATATCGAAAACACGGCGCAAATCACCATCAGTAAAAATACCATCAATTTGCATGTCATCATTACAGATAACAGTCATACCCAGTTTTTTGCGGGTAATTTCCACCAAAGCCTCGCGCAAGGTTGCAGTGCGGGGAACGTGAGGGATGTGATCGCCGGAAGCCATTAAATCACTGGCCAGTAACAAAAGCTTGCGCCCAAGTGCGCCACCCGGGTGGGAAAGGGCAAAGTCTTCGGCAGTAAAGCCACGCGCCTGCAAAAGGGCAATCGCGATCGCATCGCCCATGACGAGTGTGGCGGTAGTGCTGGTGGTTGGTGCCAGACCCAGCGGGCAGGCTTCTTGTGGCGTTTTAATGCACAAATGTACATCCGACGCTTTTCCCATGCTGCTGTTGCGATTGTTTGTCATGCAAATAAGCTGAACTTTTAGCCGCTTGAGAACAGGGATCAATGCCAAAATTTCATTCGATTCACCAGAGTTGGAGATTGCCAGCACAATGTCTTTTGATGTCACCATGCCCAAATCGCCATGACTGGCTTCACCGGGATGGACAAAGAAAGAAGGCGTACCGGTACTGGCAAATGTTGCCGCAATTTTACGCCCGATATGGCCGGATTTACCCATGCCCATCACGATGACTTTTCCTTCACAGCCGAACATTAATTCGCAGGCGCGGTTAAAATCATCATTGATGTGCTGTTCCAGACTGGTTAATCCGTCCAGTTCGATCTGTAATACTTTTTTACCAGCTTGTTGAAAATCGATTTTAGGCATTTCTACTTATTCCTGTTTTCTTCCTGCTCTACTTTTCCCACTGACCCTGTGCTCATTCAGGGCGGCTATTCAGTACGTGCTCTAATACTGTTATTTAATGTTGTTATAGTGGCTGCGGTGCAATGACTGCTATTCAATGCTGTAATAATTTAGAAACAAAAAGGACGATAAAATACGCAACAAAACAGCCCAATAACAAAATGCCATTCAATCTGTTCAATCGATGCTTTCTTCCCAGACAAAAGACAGTGAACAGTACACTGGCTGCCATCATGACCCAAAAGTCCCGTGAAAACGCTTCCGGAGAAATAACACTGGGAGAAAGTATCGCAGGGATCCCCAAGACCAGGGTGGCATTGAACACATTCGAACCAATAATATTGCCCATTGCCATGTCATTCTCACCTTTTATGGCGGCAGCAATGGATGTGGCAAGTTCCGGCAGGCTGGTTCCCACTGCAAGAATTGTCAGGCCGATAACCAGCTCGCTTATTTCATAAATGCGAGCAATGGCAGCCGCATTGTCAACGACCATACGGGTGGAGATCGGCAGGATAATTAAGCCCAGAACAACCCAAAGCAGTGCAATCCCCTTGTTGCCTTCAACGGGTAATTCTGAATTCCGTTCCTGGGTGTAACTGTCAACACCATCGTGTTGAGATAACGCTGTCATTTTGATCATCAACGCAATAAAGACGATGGCAGCAAACAGCAGAAGCATCCCGTCCAGACGGCTCAAGTAGTTGTTGGATAGAATATATCCGGCAAATGCAGTAATCAGCAGCATCAAAGGCACTTCGCGCCGTAGGATATCCGATTTTACTCTGATTGGCCTAATGAAAGCCGCAGCCCCGGTAATCAGCAGGAGGTTAGTAATATTGGAACCAATGGCATTGCCTACGGCCATATCGGGTTGCCCGTTTAAGGTGGCAGTGACTGACACCATCAGCTCTGGCAGCGAAGTGCCAATGCCCATAATGACCAATCCCACAATAAAGGGCGGAATTTTCAGCGCCCGGGAAAAAACTGCCGCACCATAAACTAATCTATCAGAACCATAGACCAGTAAAATCAGTCCGGTAATGAGTAGTAAAATAGTCAGAAACATGGTGTGTCCCTTAAATAAAATTTATTCCGAGCATTATGCTGATAATGGTTGATTTTTAAACATGAAATGTTTATTCAGCTAGACTTATACATTCTGACGGTCATGGAAAGAAAAGTAAAATTTGTCACAACTTTACTAACGCAAATTGAGTGAATTTTTTGTAGTATGCACCATAGTTTATTTAAATACAGTCATGAAAATGACCTATTAACGGTTAGGGGTTATTAATAATGAATCAACAAGCAGCAAATCTTATTGAGATCTGTGGGATGCATTTTACCCGGGGTCAACGTCCGATTTTTGCTGATATTAATCTGACCGTTCCGAAAGGAAAAGTTACTGCCATTATGGGGCCTTCCGGTATCGGAAAAACAACCTTGTTACGCCTGATTGGGGGACAGATCCGACCTGAACGAGGTGAGATCTGGTTTGATGGCGATAACATTCCAGCCTTGTCCCGTCCGCGCCTCTATGCTGCCCGCAAGAAAATGAGCATGTTATTTCAGTCTGGGGCACTGTTTACCGATCTGAATGTTTTTGACAATGTTGCTTTTCCTTTGCGTGAACATACCCAACTGCCAGAAGAATTGATTCATACAACGGTGATGATGAAATTGGAAGCGGTGGGGTTGCGCGGTGCTGCGCATTTGATGCCATCGGAGCTGTCCGGGGGTATGGCGAGGCGAGCGGCACTGGCAAGGGCAATTGCACTTGATCCAGACTTGATCATGTTTGATGAGCCGTTTGTTGGTCAAGATCCGATCACAATGGGGGTTTTGGTTAAGCTTATCGATGAACTTAATCATGCGCTTGGTGTGACATGTGTGGTTGTCTCCCATGATGTGCCAGAAGTGTTGAGTATTGCAGATTATGCTTACATCGTGGCAGAACAGAAAGTGATCGCAGAAGGTACACCGGAACAGTTGAGAGCAAATCAGGATCAACGGGTACGGCAATTTCTTGATGGTATTGCTGATGGGCCTGTGCCCTTCCGTTTCCCTGCCGGGGATTATAAAACTGAGTTATTAGGATAATGGAATGTTGATGTTGACACAGGCATTGGCAGCGCTGGGCAGGCGGATGATTGAAGTTATTGCTTCATTCGGCCGTGCGGGCTTTATGCTGTTCAGTGCAATTATAGGTAAGCCAGAGCCTACCAAACAATGGGCGCTATTACGCCAGCAGCTTTATAGCATAGGTGTCCAATCATTGCTGATCATTGTGGTATCAGGGTTGTTTATCGGCATGGTACTGGCCTTGCAGGGCTATCTGGTTCTGACCACATTTAGTGCAGAGGGCAGCCTCGGCATGATGGTAGCGCTGTCGTTGCTGCGTGAGCTGGGGCCAGTGGTGACGGCTTTGCTTTTTGCGGGCAGGGCGGGTTCAGCTTTGACCGCAGAAATTGGTTTGATGAAGGCTACTGAGCAGATTTCCAGTTTGGAAATGATGGCAGTGGATCCATTGCGCCGCGTCGTTGCTCCTCGTTTTTGGGCGGGCTTCATCAGTATGCCTTTGTTGACATTAATCTTTGTGGCCGTAGGTATCTTGGGTGGCGCAATGGTTGGTGTGGACTGGAAAGGCATCGATGGCGGCTTTTTCTGGTCATCCATGCAATCTGTGGTGGAATGGAAAAAAGATTTGCTCAATTGTTTTCTCAAGAGTGTTGTCTTTGCCATCACCGTAACGTGGATTGCACTATTTAATGGTTATGACGCTGTCCCTACATCGGAAGGGATTAGCAGGGCGACGACGCGCACGGTAGTTCATGCGTCGTTGGCGGTATTGGGTTTGGATTTTGTGCTGACAGCACTGATGTTTGGGAATTGAGTCGATGCAAAGCAAGAAAAATGAAATTTGGGTTGGGGCTTTTGTCTTGATTGCGTTGGCAGCAATCATTTTTTTATGTCTGAAAGTCGCGGATATCCGATCTTTCGGTAGTCAGCCAACTTATCGTGTTTATGCCTCCTTTAGTAATATCGGTAGCTTGAAAGTGCGCTCCCCAGTGAAAGTTGGCGGAGTCGTCATTGGCCGTGTGGGAAAAATTTGGCTGGATCATAAAAATTACGCACCGCAAGTTGAACTGGATATTTTTACGCAATACGACAATATTCCAAATACCAGCTCGCTTTCTATCCGGACGTCGGGGCTGTTGGGTGAACAATATCTCGCATTGAATATTGGATTTACCGACGAAGATTTGGGAACGTTCATGCTGAAGGATGGCGATCGCATTGAAACCACACATTCTGCTATGGTACTTGAAGATTTGATTGGTCAGTTCTTGTACAAGAGCGGCGGCGGAAAGGAAGATAAATCTGCTTCTGCGCCTGGGCAGGCACACTAACCGGCAACCTATTATTTAGAAGGAAAAACACCCATGTTTAAACGATTACTCATGATTGCGTTGCTGGTGGTTGCACCATTGGCCAGCGCAGCAGATCAAACCAATCCTTACGCTTTGATGAAAGATGCGGCGGAAAAAACGTTTACCCGCTTGAAGAATGAGCAGCCTCAGATACAGGCAAACCCAGATGTTCTGCGTAAGATTGTACGTGAAGAGCTGCTGCCATATGTGCAAATAAAGTATGCCGGAGCACTGGTTCTGGGGCCTTATTACAAAGATGCGACACCAGCGCAGCGTGACATTTATTTCAAGGCATTTGAAACCTATCTGGAGCAGGCATATGGTCAGGCTTTGGCGATGTATCATGGCCAAAACTACCAAATTGAGCCAGAGCAGCCATTGGGCGATAAAACCATGCTTGCTATTCGCGTCACCATTACTGATCCCAATGGACAGCCACCAGTTCGTCTGGATTTCCAATGGCGCAAAAATACCAAAACGGGTAACTGGCAGGCTTACGACATGATTGCAGAAGGCGTGAGTATGATCACGACCAAGCAAAACGAATGGGCGGATATCCTGCGTCAGAAAGGTATTGATGGCCTGACTGAACAATTGCTTATCAGTGCGAAAGCGCCGATCACTTTAGAAAAGAAAAAGTGATATGGAAAAAAACAGTTCTGGCAGCAACGTGCCGGATAAAGAAATAGCCAGTTGGGAAAAAACCGGCAATACCCTGTTCTTGCAAGGTACATTGGATCGCGACAGTTTGCTGCCTCTTTGGCAACAAAAAAGCAGCGTACTGGAAGGTATCGTGAATATTGATGTTTCCCAGCTCAATCATGTGGATTCCGCAGGATTGGCTTTGTTGGTTCGCCTAAAAGGGGAATTTCAGCAAACTGGCAAGACGTTGGCATTCTCAAACGTAGGGGAGCGCCTTAACACATTGATGGCGTTGTATGGGGTGCAAAGTCTTTTTGACAATAGCCAGTCCAACACATAATCCCCCTTATATCCAATGGATTTCAGATTGCATCGCGGCGGAAAGGGAATGAACGTAACCAACAACGAGGCAACTTGAAAGACGAAGGATATACTGGTAACCCGCGCCCTTGTAAGCCATCCCTTACAAGGGCGTTTTTCTTGGTTTAAGAGTCGACTGGATTCCATTAGGATAGGCGTCTACTATTATTTTCTAACGACGAGTGTGAGCAATTTATGGATACTGAAGAAATTAAAAAAGTGCTGATGGAAAACTTGGCGCTTGATGAAGCTATCGTTAGCGGTGATGGCAGTCATTTTCAGGTTATTGCAGTGGGTTCCCTTTTTGATGGGTTGAGCCGGGTCAAGCAACAGCAGACTGTGTATGCCCCTTTGATGGAATATATTGCTGATAACCGCATTCATGCTTTGTCAATCAAGGCTTATACACCAGAACAATGGCAGCGTGACCGCAAGCTTCAGGGATTTTGAGGCTGTTTGCTTCGCCGCGAACAGCACACTTTGAATTAAATAAGAGAATCATGATAGATGGATAAATTTCGTGTGAAAGGGCCGACCTGCCTGTCGGGAGAAGTGACTATTTCCGGGGCAAAAAATGCCGCACTACCAATTATGTTCGCAGCGCTGCTGGCAGAAGAGCCAGTGGAATTACAAAACGTCCCTGAATTGAAAGATATTGATACCACCATCAAACTTCTCAATCGTCTGGGAACGAAAGTAGTGCGCAATGGCTCTATTTTTGTTGATGCCAGTGGCGTCAACGAATATTGCGCCCCTTATGAACTGGTCAAAACCATGCGGGCTTCCATCTGGGCATTAGGGCCGCTGGTGGCGCGCTTTGGTCAGGGACAGGTCTCTTTGCCGGGTGGCTGTGCCATCGGTGCTCGTCCTGTTGATCTCCATATTTCTGGTTTGGAGCAGCTCGGCGCGAAGATTGTGCTGGATGAAGGTTACGTCAAAGCCTCTGTTGATGGGCGTTTGAAAGGTGCCAACATTGTTATGGATAAAGTCAGCGTTGGTGCGACGGTAACGATTATGACCGCGGCAACATTGGCAGAAGGCACAACGATTATTGAAAACGCGGCCCGTGAACCTGAAATTGAAGACACGGCAAATTTCCTCAATACATTGGGGGCAAAAATCAGCGGAGCTGGTACTGATCGTATTGTGATTGAAGGTGTTGAACGTTTGGGCGGCGGGGTTCACCGTGTCCTGCCTGATCGCATCGAAACCGGCACTTTTTTGATTGCGGCAGCGATTTCTCGTGGCAAAGTTGTTTGCCATCAGGCTAAGCCGGACACCCTTGATGCAGTCTTGGCCAAGCTGCGTGAAGCGGGAGCAGATATCAAAGTGGGTGAAGATTGGATTAGCCTAGATATGCATGGTCAGCGCCCTAAAGCAGTCACATTCCGCACGGCTCCGCATCCTGGGTTCCCAACGGATATGCAGGCGCAATTCAGCCTGTTGAATATGGTTGCGGAGGGTGCAGGTATGATCACCGAAACCATCTTTGAAAATCGTTTCATGCATATTCCAGAATTGATCCGCATGGGCGCCCGGGCAGAAATTGAGAGTAATACGGTATTGTGCCACGGTGTTGAAAAATTATCCGGTGCTCAAGTCATGGCAACGGATCTGCGTGCTTCTGCAAGCTTAGTCTTGGCTGGCTGTATTGCGGAAGGAACCACCGTTGTGGATCGTATTTATCATATCGACCGAGGTTACGAGCACATCGAAGATAAACTACGCGGCCTTGGTGCGAATATCGAACGTATTAAGTCGGCTGGATAAGTAACACGGGAAAACGGTTCTATTTTTCCCGTTTTCCCTTTTCTATTTGTGAAGATTGTGACGCAATCTTGATGCAATGTCCTTTGCCCAATGTGGGCAGGGGACATTAATAACCATCAAACTCATTAATGGTGACATTGAGTGTGTGTGAGATGCCATCACGCAATACGGTGACAGGCACAACACTGCCGGGGCGAATTTCGGCCACTTGGTCCATCATTTCGGCAGGAGAAACCGCCGGCTGATGATTAACACTAGTTATGATATCACCGACTTTGATTCCCGCTTTGGCAGCAGGCCCTTCTGGTTCAACCAAGAAAACGCGGATCCCTTGAATTTGATTGATATTACTGCCGGATGAACGAATGTGGGGTAATTCTATGGCTACGATGCCTATATATCCCCTGATCACCCGTCCGTCACGGATCAATTTTTTCATGATGGTTACTGCCAGTTTAGTCGGAATGGCAAATCCCAACCCTTCTGGTGTGACACCAAATTCTGATTTATCGAAGGTCAGTGTATTAATGCCGACTAACTCTCCCAATGTATTGACTAAAGCTCCGCCGGAGTTGCCCTGATTAATTGACGCATCTGTTTGCAGAAAATTTTGGCGGCGAGTCGGACTGAGCCCAACGCGACCGGTTGCACTGATAATGCCTTGTGTGATGGTCTGCCCTAAATTGTAGGGATTGCCGATGGCCAGTACGACATCCCCTACATGAGCGACGCGATTCGGGTTTATTGGAATGACGGGAAGGTTTGTGGCATTAATTTTTAAGACAGCTAAATCCGTTGGGCCATCTGAGCCTACCAATAGCGCTTCATAAAAACGCCCGTCTTGCAGCGCGACAATAATAGAACCGACTTTATTGATGACGTGTTTATTAGTAAGAATGTAGCCCTGCTCGCTCATAATAACGCCGGAGCCGAGAGGATGAAGCTCGCGGCTTTCATGGGAAAAACTTCCCATGCTGCTACTGTAGATATTAACAACTGCAGGCGCCGCCCGCCGAACACCTTGGCTGAAGCTATAAATTTTGTCGTTGTTGTTATCACTCAGAATATTTTTTAAGGCATTGGGACGCAGGGAGGGGATAGCGACCACCAAAATGGCAGCAACCAATAGGCCTATCAATATAGAGCGTAATAACTTGATCAGCATGGTAATAGTCAGTAGTAAATGAATGAAAGAGAAGAATAGCACTAAAACGAACAGACACAGCAGCTTACTGTGCCTGTTTTCTTTTTTCTTTCAAGTTACTGCTTGGTTGGCTGTGTTTGCTGCCCCTTCGCATCGGTATGGCGATCAATTTCACCTTCTCGATGCTTCTGGGTTTAGCGTCCTTGCCATTGCGCTGACAACTTGAAATTTCTGGGCTTGATCAATATTAGATCACATTCCCAGTATCAAACAGCTTAATTTCTCAGCAATAGATAAACGTTAGTGTCACCACGTATGATATTCAGTGCGACCACAGACGGTTTATTATCAATAACCTTACGCAGCTCATTGATATTTCTAACGCGCGTATTATTGGCTCCGACAATTAAGTCATTTTTCTGCAAGCCGGATCGATCGGCTGGTGAATTCTGAGCAATGGTTTCCACTTTAATGCCTTGGGTTTCTTTCACTGTTGCATTGCTCAGGGTCGCCCCTAACAACGCGGTGCTCAGTTTCTCTGCCTTGGTGGCTTGTTCATCATTGTTGTCCAGCGTAACGCTGACATTGATAGGTTTTCCTTTACGCAGCAGACCGATTTTGATCTCTTTGCCCGGAGAGGTGGTACCAACCTTCGCCCGCAATTCAGCAAAGCTGCCGATTTTCTTACCATCAAAGGACACCAAGACATCGCCTGGTTTAATGCCTGCTTTCGCTGCGGCTGATTTCGGAACGACTTCGCTGACGAATGCGCCTTGCTGTGCATCAATGCCGAGGGCATTAGCGATATCGGCAGTCATCTCAGCGCCTTTGATGCCGAGTAAGCCGCGTCTGACTTCCCCTGTGGCAATAAGCTGCGAAGAAAGGTTCTTGGCCATATTGCTCGGAATCGCAAAACCGATACCGACATTGCCGCCACCCGGCGCGATAATTGCGGTATTAATGCCAATCAATTCACCTTTCAGGTTAATTAATGCGCCGCCAGAGTTACCACGGTTAATGGAAGCATCAGTTTGGATGAAGTTTTCCAGCCCTTCCAAATTCAGGCCACTGCGACCCAAAGCTGAGATGATCCCTGAAGTGACGGTTTGCCCTAACCCGAATGGGTTTCCGATTGCAACAGCGTAATCCCCAACACGCAATTGGTCTGAGTCGGCAAATTTGATGGCTGTCAGATTTTTGGCATCTTTCAATTCCAAAAGGGCAATGTCAGTTTGCGGATCCCGCCCGATGAGCTTGGCAGAATATTCACGGCCATCGTTTAATTGAACGCGTATTTTATTGGCATTATCAATGACATGATTATTGGTTAACACATAGCCTTTATCTGCGTTGATAATAACGCCAGAGCCTAATCCCTTGAATGGACGGCTTCTCTGTTCTGGTGAAGGAAAACCAGGCCCGAAAAAGAATTGAAAGTCTTCTGGTAATTGAAGTTGCTGATTTTGTACTTCTGTCGTGCCTGAAACATGCACAGTGACAACAGAAGGAAGCACTTTTTCCAGCATGGGTGCGAGACTGGGTAATTCTTGAGAGGCCATTGCGGCGGGTAAGGCTGCATTGCTTACCATCGGAACTGAAGCTAAAGATAGTCCAATACTAATTGCGAGTGCGCTGAGCAATGTGTTTTTTCTTTTCATTGAATACGTTCTCTTAATACCTAAGTCAGAAAAGGAAATTATGCTTGGGAAGCCTATCCAGACGGGGATTCGTTGCCCGGAAATTACGCTCAATGGGATAGATTCTAAGCATAATTGTTTCGATGCTGTTATGACTACCGATTATTCAGCAAAGTTCATTAATAATGTAGTTTTACAGTATTTCTTTACAGGCATTTACGTGAATTCACTGTTGTTTAGCCGTGGTAATTGTGGTTACTCCATAACTACCATCATAACTACCACGGCTAAAGCAATGATTATTTCTTGTCTTGAATAGGGCGGAACAGGCCGGATGCACCTTCAGAATAATCCCGTGGAGGCTCATTCGTGGTTATTTTGCTTGGTTCGGCTTCTGGTTCGTTCAGGCGGTAATTGAAAGGATTATCCTGTACTGGCATGTCAGGCATCAGCTCGTTGGAACTTTTTGCCATGTGCTGATATAGCTGGCGATAATCGCGCGCCATATTGTCCAGCAGTTCAGCACTGCGAGCGAAATGGTTGACCAGCTCTTTGCGATATTCTTCCAACTCAGCTCGGTTTTTATCCAATTCCGCCTGCTGTGCATTTTGTTGGCGCAGCTTTGAACTACCGAAGCGAACAGCCAGCGCGCCGACAATAAAACCAATGATTAATCCGATCAGTGCATATTCCCAAGTCATAGCAACTCCTTTAGTCACATCATTGTTCTGCAATATCATTACTACCACTATAACCGCTAATTTAGTTAGAGTGGAATATTGATTATTATTTCATTAAATAATGTACTGTCTAATGTGTTAATTTTATACAAGTTTGTCAGAGTATGCAGCGAAATATTTTATGAATTGGCACAATTCTTATCAGTAACATGTCATACAAGCTGAGAATAAAATTTTTAAGGATTATCACTTTCATGTCACCGATTACACCTTCATCTCTCTATCAATCTGCGTTGTCAGAAGGCCAGTACCAGCCTGATGAGGTGCAACGCAATACTGTTGCACGTCTGGATATCATCCATCGCGAGCTTATCAACACTCGGCCCAGCCACGCTGTGCAATCCAGTGGTCTGAAAGGGATATTGGGGAAGTTGTTTGGGCGGCAGCCATCTCCTGAACAGAACCTGCCTGTACAGGGGCTTTATATGTGGGGTGGGGTTGGGCGTGGCAAAACATGGCTGATGGATATGTTTTACCAAAGCTTGCCCACGGAACGAAAATTGCGTCTCCATTTTCACCGTTTTATGTTGCGGGTGCATGAAGAGCTGATGAAGTTGCAAGGATATGAAAATCCCTTGGAAATAGTGGCCGATGGTTTCAAGGCCCAGACCGACATTCTCTGTTTTGATGAGTTTTTTGTCTCAGATATTACGGATGCCATGATCCTCGGTACATTGCTGGAGGCCCTGTTTGCACGGGGAATTTCGTTGGTGGCAACATCCAACATTCCGCCAGATGAACTTTATCGAAATGGGTTGCAGCGTGCGCGCTTTTTGCCTGCGATTGAACAAATCAAAAAATATTGTGATGTTATGAATGTCGATGCGGGAATTGATTATCGCTTGCGGACACTTACCCAAGCACACCTCTATCTGACGCCGTTGACGGACGAAAACAGGCAGGAGATGCACCGCATGTTCCTGCGTCTGGCCGGCAAGGAAGGTGAAGCGAATCCGGTCTTGGAGATTAATCACCGTAGCATGCCCGTCATCAACAGCGTTGACGGAGTTTTGGCAATTCAGTTCAAAACATTGTGTGAAGATCCCCGCAGCCAGATGGATTACATTGCGTTGTCTAAACTTTATCATACGGTTTTGTTGCATGACATGCCGATTATGGTGGCATCGAAGGAAAGTGCGGCTCGGCGGTTTATCGCACTGGTTGATGAATTTTATGAGCGGCATGTCAAACTTATCATCAATGCTGAGGCGCCAATGGAACAGGCTTATCAGGGAGAATTGCTGACGTTTGAATATCAGCGTTGCCTGTCACGATTGCAGGAAATGCAAAGTGAAGAATACTTGAAGCTACCTCATTTACCTTGATGCCTATGGCTTTCTCGTTGTTGCTTTAGTTGGCTGTGAATCAGTGGGCAATAATCAGTTGGCAGTAGCCGCAACCCGAAATCCATAGGGTACATTTCCTGTCCCAGATGAGGGAAATGTAAACCGGCGGGATAATTATTGAATTTGGGGTCGATTTTTTATGATGACTTCTCTATAATCTTGCGACCCCACGTTACAGCAAGATTTTTTTTCCCGAAAACTTGCATTAGTGCCGGCATAGGCTATTCGAAGGGGTAGGTTTGCTGGACATGAGTCGTGTGAACCTCAAAACAGTTTCTGAACATCGAGTGTTCACCAACGTGTAACTTATTATTGGGTAAGCTTTAATGAAAACTTTTACAGCTAAACCAGAAACCGTAAAACGCGACTGGTATGTTGTTGACGCAGATGGCAAAACTTTAGGCCGTCTTGCAACTGAAATAGCTCGTCGCCTGCGCGGCAAGCATAAAGCGGAATATACTCCGCACGTTGATACTGGTGATTACATCATTATTGTTAACGCAGAAAAAGTTGCTGTAACTGGCAACAAACGTGCTGACAAAATTTACTATCACCACACTGGCCACATCGGTGGTATCAAGCAAGCGACCTTTGAAGAGATGATTGCCCGCCGTCCTGAGCGTGTCATTGAAATCGCGGTTAAAGGCATGCTGCCAAAAGGGCCACTGGGTCGTGCAATGTACCGTAAACTGAAAGTTTACGCGGGCAGCGAGCACAACCACGCGGCACAGCAACCACAAGTTCTGGACATTTAATCGGGATTATAGGCAATGGCTGAAAATCAATACTACGGCACTGGTCGCCGCAAAAGCTCATCCGCTCGTGTCTTCATTAAGCCAGGTAGCGGTAACATCGTAATCAACCAACGCAGCCTCGAAGTTTACTTCGGTCGTGAAACTGCGCGCATGGTTGTTCGTCAGCCTCTTGAGCTGGTTGACATGCTGGGCAAACTGGACCTGTACATCACTGTTAAAGGTGGTGGTATCTCTGGTCAGGCAGGCGCAATCCGTCACGGTATCACCCGTGCACTGATGGCTTATGACGAGACTCTGCGTTCTGATCTTCGCAAAGCTGGCTTCGTTACTCGCGATGCTCGTGAAGTTGAACGTAAGAAAGTGGGTCTGCGTAAAGCACGTCGTCGTCCACAGTTCTCCAAACGTTAATTTGTTGCCACTATGGTGGCAGTGGATTAAAGTTAAAAACCCGTCATTTTATGGCGGGTTTTTTATTTCCATCATTGTTGTCCAATCTTAAAAAATCCTCTTTTTCTTCCAAAAAAGCATATTAAATAGCATATTAAAGAGACAAATCTTTAGACATCAACATTTCATCATTAATTCTCAATGTACTTCCTCACAAAATGTGCAAAATCTGGTAGACTAGTAATAATTTTTTGCCTTATCCATGAGTTTGCCTGATTTGCTGGAGGTTAATCTATCTTCAATCAACCTTTCGTTACCGTGAACCAACCCGTAACTGAAAAGATGAAGAAGGGATAGCCTCGGATAATAAGTGCGAAACAGGATGAGAATATGAGCGAGAATAGCCGCTGTTCAGAAAGGGCTGTTCGTTTCTTTTTTTAGATAAACTTGGAGGTTTT
The DNA here is from genome assembly GCF_900113945.1 of Xenorhabdus mauleonii. GTDB lineage: Bacteria > Pseudomonadota > Gammaproteobacteria > Enterobacterales > Enterobacteriaceae > Xenorhabdus > Xenorhabdus mauleonii. Next base: position 1,544 of record NZ_FORG01000014.1, on the reverse strand, counting down.
CATGGCTGTCGCTGCCAACAAACGTTCGGTAATGACTCTGTTTTCCGGCCCGACCGACATTTTTAGCCATCAAGTGCGAATTGTACTGGCGGAAAAAGGGGTCAGCGTTGAGATCGAACACGTTGAAGCAGGTAATTTGCCTCAGGATTTGATTGACCTGAATCCTTACCAATCTGTTCCTACCCTCGTTGATCGTGAACTGACCTTGTATGATTCTCGCATCATTATGGAATATCTGGATGAGCGCTTCCCACATCCACCACTCATGCCTGTGTATCCTGTCGCTCGTGGCTCCAGCCGCCTGATGATGCATAGAATTGAAAAAGATTGGTATTCCCTGATGTACAAAATTCAGGAAGGAAATGCTCAGGAAGCGAATGCCGCACGGAAGCAACTTGCCGAAGAATTGCTGGCTATTGCACCTATTTTCAGAGAAATGCCATTCTTCATGAGTGAAGAATTTAGTTTGGTGGATTGTTATTTGTGTCCTCTGCTGTGGCGTTTGCCTGTTTTGGGAGTAGAATTGTCTGGCCCAGCTGCAAAAGATCTGCAAATCTATATGCAGCGTGTGTTTGAACGTGACGCATTCTTGGCTTCATTGACAGAAGCAGAACGTGAAATGCGCTTACAATCCCGGAGTTAATTTATGGAGATGACTCAAATGTCTCCACGTCGCCCTTACTTATTGCGGGCACATTATGAATGGCTGTTGGATAATGACATGACCCCGCATATTGTTGTGGACGTTGGCTTTTATGGAGTGAACGTCCCGCTGGAGTATGCACAAAATGGGCAAATCATTCTGAATATCTCGCCAAGGGCGGTTGGGAATCTAGAACTGGCTAACGATGAAGTTCGGTTCAATGCCCGCTTTGGCGGTGTTGCTCGTCAGGTTAATGTTCCAATGGAGGCTGTCATTGCGGTTTATGCCCGTGAAAATGGTGCTGGAATGATGTTTGAGCCAGAACCTGCCTATGAATCCGGTGTTGAGTCAGAAGAGATGGAGCCACCGGCGGCGGATAATCTGGTACAACTCTACGATAGCAACGCTTCTCGTGACAATGACTCGCCAGATCCAGATGATGAGCCACCTCAACCACCAAAAGGCCGTCCTACTTTACGTGTTGTGAAATGACCGTATTGTAGCGTAGCGGCACAAGGTTATATTCCCGATAAATTTCAAATTGCGGCCAATATACCGATGGATTTCGAGTGAGATTTTGAATTTTAGTGCCCCTGTGAAGGTATGCTTCGCTGGATAAACGGTATGTTTATAGCCATACGTTGACAACGATGGCGAACTTACCGGGTCAGTGGCACTATCGCAAAATGAGAACTTGAAATGCGAAAGGTATAAAGTAGTAGTCTGAAAGATGGGCATGGCAATCATTTTCTAAAAATAGAGGAGATTAAAATCTCCTCTATTTTTGTTAAATAAATTAGCTAATTAACCTGAGCTCGGGATAAGCAGAATAAAAAAAGAAAGGAACTAAAAGCGGGTTCGGTGATCAGATCTTTTGACCAAAAAAGAAACTTTTCACTGG
>NZ_FORG01000084.1 GCF_900113945.1 Xenorhabdus mauleonii | reverse complement strand
GGCAGTATGAGGATGAAGAAAGCGGACTATACTATAATCGGTTTCGTTACTATAATCCGGAGACGGCACAGTATATTTCTCCTGACCCGATAGGGTTGGCGGGGGGATTTAATCCGTATGGGTACGTTCACAATCCGACGGGATGGGTTGATCCATTCGGGTTGGCGGGTAAAGACTGCGATAAATTGCCAAATCGCCGCCAAGCTTTAAATAAAGCTAAAGATTTAGCCGGAATCCCCCGCTCTCAAAAACCAGATAGACAATGGACGGTTGGAAATGATCCTAAACGGAGAGGACAAACTAATTATCAATATTCAGAAGATGCGGGTTCTCATGGCCGTTATTACGAGTATAAAGATGCACATGGGCATAAAAAAGTAGTACTTGAACATACAAATGATCCTAGAGCACCATATCCCCATGCACATGCTGGTCAAGCCAAAACAGGCGCAAACCCAAGAACATACGACTTTAAAGAAGATAGGTATCAAAAAATAACTGATCCTAAAACCGACGATCACCATATTTATTATGAATAATAAACTTGAAGAAAAATTATTGCTGTCAAAAGCAAAGAGATATATCGATAAAATTCAAGGAATTAAGAATTTATCTATATCTTTAGTAAATGAAGAAGAATTTCAATGGCATAGAGAAGTGTATAGCAGGATTTTAAAAGGAAAAGAAATACCTGAATGCAAGCTAGAGCTTCCTGTAAGTCGGGAGGATGTCTACTCATACATGCAATCTAAAATACATATTGGGGAATGTAGTAGTTACTATATATTTTTTGAAGGGTTAGTAATCATCTCATTCAATATTGTTAGTTTACATGACTTTTTATCTAGTTATTTTGCATTAAATAAAACATTCGATATTAGTGTGTTATCACTTAATCCAGCAATGATTATTGTTATAAGTGAAGAAGAATATGAGTTAAATATATTTGCTAAAGTAATATAGTAATATGAAAAGCCGGAATGATCCGCATGATCTTCCGGCTTTACTCTTTTTTTAAGAGCGGCTCACTCTCTGCCCTTAGCGGCTTTTGTAATCCCCAATCAGTTCCCGCATCCGCAGCTTAATTTCACTGATTTGTACCCGCTGGCGCTGGTATTGTTGTTTAAGGCTGTTCGTCTCGTCACTGTCGGGGATCAGTACCAGGCAGCCGTCCATGATTTTTACCGTGACTGAACCGCCAATCTCAAAGCCCGCCTGTTTAAGCCATTGCCCTTTAAGATGAATTGCGGGCGGGGCTGTGGCCTTGTCGTTTTGCGGGACGTATCCCACGGTGTAGAAACGTTCTGTTTTGGCGGCTTTATTTACCGCGCGGTTTTGCTTAGAATGCGCCTTAGCCATCATTCAACTCCTTGATAGTTGGTTGTGGTTAGCGTTCTGCTCGTGCTCCAACACGAACAGAACGCGTTAAGTCTCATCGTGTGATATTAATAACCTGCTTAATCTTCTCTTGTGTGATCGCCATATCCAGAAAATGACAAATCACGTCCTGATCTTCTGCCTTTAGCTCATCAACCTGTTTACACAGCTCTTTTAGCCGCTTGTTTTTAATATCAAAAACAGGTGCCGTTGTGCCTTCTTCGCCCAATAACAAATGGTCAATACTGACTTCAAGCAACTGGGCTAATTTAATAATGTAGTCAAACTGCGGCTTAACCTGCCCCTGCTCCCAGCGTCCCACCATGCGGGGCTGGATATCCAGCAAATTAGCCAGTTCCAGCTGTGTAAGCTGTCTTTCCTTGCGTAATCCGGCAAGGCGTTTACCAAAATCAGTCATAAATGAACAAAGCCAGTTGATGTGTTTGTTCATCATGATAAGTGTCCTTTTTTAATGGAGGTCTTGAAAGTATTATAT
>NZ_FORG01000036.1 GCF_900113945.1 Xenorhabdus mauleonii | reverse complement strand
ACTAAATCCAGACCGTCACCGTGATTGGGCTGATCGCACTGGCGACAATGCCAGTCGCCGTGATGGTTATCATCTATAAAGTGAAAACGGTCAGTGCCACCGCATATAGGGCAAGCGCCATGCTTCCCCTTTGCCGGAACATCAACGCCACAGGCGGGCAACAGGCTTTGCCAGTGATTCATGGCGGATTGTTTCACAGTTCGGATAACGTCTATCGGGCTGTTTTCCATATATTTTGAAGAGGACATGATTTATTCCTCCCCATAGACAGCCGCACACAGTGCGTGATAAACGTCTTGATTAAAATCACAAGCTAGCGCCAGCAGATCGCGCAGTTCTTCTGAACAATCCCTGCCGATTTTGTCAAGAATGACCTCAAATAACGATATGGCTAACCCAGCCCGATACATGGCCTGATCTAACGGTATCGCTTTCTGAGTTCTGTTCATTACATAGCCCAATAATGTCAGCAACAAGGGCTGTGGTGCATGTTGTAAAAGTGCCTGCTGTATTTCCTGATTGATATCACGCGCTAGTAAGATCAGATTATTGAGTTCAATGGTGCATTCTTCTGGTGATTTTTCAAGAATGAACGTGAAAACAGAAGCTGCTAGCTGAGTGCGATATTCTGCCTGTTTTAATGAAAGTATTTTCTTACCCACGGCGTACCTCCTGACGAGAAACGGCTCTCAGGAAGGAAATACCTGCCAGAACAGTGATAAGGCGCTGGGAATGAATTAGGCGTATAAATTTAGGGCGTGTTTGGTTAGACTGTATGCCAGCCATAGTCGTTACCTCTATTAACGGTTGTGGTTAAACGCCTCGATAGTGTTGCTGCACTTCGGGGCGTTGCTGTTTTTATTCACTGACCCACTCAAGGTGTCAGCCACCATCGTGTTTTTAAGTGTCAGCCACGTCAATTCTTTTTTATGAATATTTTTTGCGTATACTGTCAGCTACCAACTACTAATGGATAAAGATATGGCAACGAAAGCAGTAAACGCAAAATCAAAAAAGTTAGAAGCCCGTGTGCCACATGAGCTTGCTGATTCAATGGAGCAATTAAAAGAAGCAGGCGAAAGCACCGCGCAATTCATCATTTCGGCTATGTCAGGCGAAATCAAACGCCGACAGCGCAAAACCAGAGGATCATCTGAATAATAATCAACGAATCCTCTTGAAGAGGGTTGCTTCTCAAATTGATGGTTATTTAATTTCAAATAATTTTTATAGCTAATATCTACCATCACATCCCTTTATGCCAAAAATCAGGCTATTTTTAGAATGAGTTCTACCACTGCCAATTAAGGCAGTTAATTTTTTCATGATGTTATTTTTTAATTGGTAGGTTTACGGCTATACGGATTATTTATATTTTCTACGGTTGGCGGATTACGTACCCAGTGCAACAGATCACTGAGCAACCAAGCACAGGAATTGCGGCCTAATGGCTTACGGGCAGGGAAGCGACCTTCATTTTCCAGTTTCCATGCTGACGTTCGGGAAATAGAGGTAATGTGCAGGCGTTCCTTTTCTCGGATCAGACGATCATAACGTTCACCATATTCGGAAAGGATAGAGCGGCGTTCTTCAGGTGTCGGAGTGTTGTATTGAATAGTCATGTTACCCTCACTGTTTAATTGTTTTTGTGAGGGTATTTTACTTAATGGAAACTATTAAGAAATCAATCCACATTTGTTACGTATATATCACAATGCCTATGCTCACCATCAAACGCATTGATTTTCATTATTAAACTACTTTTAATATAACCACATTTTCATCAGTGCCCGCCAAAACATCCAGCCGCTCACACCATTTGTTTAAAGCATCCAGCTTCTCTGGTAGGTATTGGCTCTTGTTGTATATCGACATAATGCCCGGCAAAGCGTGGCCTAGAAGCTGTTCTACAATATGTGGTGCTATACCCATATCATTTAGTTTAGTTGCAAACGTCCGTCTTAAATCATGCAAAGACCAATCCTCGTCATGCTCTAATTTTTTCCATATTTTTCTGCCATACTGGGCGACTGCTTCGAGTTTTTTAAATTCTCCTAAGAGGTAATCACTTCTCTTATTTTTATAAACAAGATGCTCTAAAAATGCTTTCATACTTTCTGGTATCGGGCGAATGATTTTCTCGCCTGTTTTGCTATTTTCTTTTGGAACAGTCCATAACATGGAATTGAAATTCCATTCTGAACATTTCGATAACCTGATCTCTCGTGTTCGGCAACCAAATACAACCATTATTTTCAATATATTATTATAATAAGGTAGATAAATACCTGAATTTATGGATTCCCATAATTGACCAAGTTCATTATCCTCTAAATAACGCTGACCTTTATTTTGTTTTTTTCCAACATCCTGAATAGTTAAATCATCCAATACATGGCTGATTGCATACCGTCTTACTCGGCAAAATTTTAGAGCTTGCTTACACAGTTGAAATACAGAACCAGCAGCCACCGAAGCTTTATTTTTCATTCTATCGAAACATTGCAGCCAATATCTTGTTTCACAGACAGGCAATGCCATTTCACCAATATAAGGATAAATATGTTTTTCTAATTGGAGAATGAGAGTATCGATATTCACTCGATTCTCTCTGCCGTAGTGCTCTATCCAATATTCGATAGCATCTTTTACAGTGACGGGTTTTAATGATTCCTGCATCACTAAGTTAAATTGGAGTTTTGGATCTTTACCGGATGCCAACCAGTTACGGCATTTGTCCCGTGTTTCACGAGCTTGCTTGAGGGGCATATCAGGATAGCGCCCAATGGTAAGGCGATTTAACTTTTTACCATCAAGCCGATAAGTAAAAACCCAGCTGATACCACCAGCTTTAGATGCTTTGGCACTCAACCCCGCGCCATCAGCAAAAAACTCAATATTATCCCTTTCTTTTCCGTACAAGGTTTTAAGTTTTTTGTCACTGAGTTTGTTTAGTTCGGCAGCCATGATCACCCAAGATATTTATACAAATGTTTATATAGTGTGCTGTATGAGTGAGTAAACGTCAATAAACACTGTAACAACGTACAGTTGAATGATTTATTAATTATCTGATCTATATATAAAAACAATAATCATGGACAAACTTCAAAACACTAAGTAAATATAGATAGTATGTAATGATTTCGGATCTATTAACGCCGTTTGCATCAGTTTCATTTCAAACGTGCGAGGCTCTTCCCAATATTTTTAACATAATGAGAGAGTTATCATGGCGAAACACATTGAATTTTCCGTTACCGGCGGCCCTGAAGTCCTCCGATATTGTGAATTTACCCCAGCAGATCCTGCCCCCGATGAAGTACAAGTTGAAAACAAAGCCATTGGCATAAACTATATTGATACCTACTTTCGCAGCGGGTTATATCCTTCAGCCCGCTTCCCATCTGGGCTTGGGATGGAGGCTGCGGGTATCGTCACCAAAGTTGGTTCAAGTGTTACCTCGATCAACATCGGTGATCGCGTTGCTTACGCCCAATCAGCGCCCGGTGCTTACAGCGAAGTGCATAATGTACAGGCGCATAAGATCGCTCTTCTGCCTGATGCGATTTCATTTGAACAGGCCGCCGCTTCTTTATTGAAAGGGTTAACTGTCTACTATCTTTTTTTCCTGACGCATAAAGTTCAAAAAGACGAAGTTTTCTTGTTCCATGCCGCAGCAGGTGGTGTAGGCCTAATCGCCTGTCAATGGGCGAAAGCGCTGGGGGCAAAATTGATTGGGACTGTCGGTTCTGATGAAAAAGCTGAACTCGCCAAAGCAGCTGGTGCATGGCAATGCATCAATTACAATCGTGAAAATATCGTAGAGCGTGTTCTGGATATAACTGACGGGAAGAAAGTCGGGGTTGTTTATGATTCCATCGGCAAAGCAACATGGCTGGATTCACTGGATTGCCTGAAACGCCACGGTTTAATGGTCAGCTTTGGCAACGCATCCGGACCAGTGACTGGCGTAGATTTAGGGATCCTCAATCAAAAAGGTTCTTTGTTTGTCACCCGCCCGGCAATTAGTGGCTATATCACCACCCGCGAGGAATTAAGCGAAGCCAGCAAAGCCCTATTTGATTTGATTGCTGCAGGTAAAATAAAGGTTGATGTACCAGAAAGCCAAAAATTCCCACTAAGCGAGGCTGCATCGGCTCACAGAGCTCTGGAAAGCCGCTTAACTCACGGTTCCAGTTTATTGATCCCCTAACGGCATCGTTGCAGGCTCCTTTTGTTGCAAGGAGCCTCAATATTGGAGCGGATTACATCCGCTCTGTTACCATTTCCAGTGCTTTTTCAACAACCATAATGTCAGCCCCTTGCTTATGGGCATTTTCACTTAGATGGCGACGCCACTGGCGCGCACCGGGAATACCTTGGAAAATACCCAATATATGGCGGGTAATATGGCCTAAATAAGTGCCTTGGGATAATTCTTGTTCGATATAAGGATAAAGCGCTTTGATAGCTTCAACGGTATTTGTTGCGGATGCCGTTTGAGAAAATAATTCGCGATCCACTTGCGCCAGAATTGAAGGGTTTTGGTAGGCTTCCCGCCCAATCATTACGCCATCTACATGCTGCAAATGTTGCTTGGCTTCTTCCAGTGATTTAATGCCACCATTAATGGAAAGCGTCAGTTGTGGAAAATCTTTTTTCAATTGATAAACTCGTGAATAATCCAACGGTGGAATTTCACGGTTTTCTTTTGGGCTTAAGCCTGACAGCCAAGCCTTGCGCGCATGGATAACAAAGTTATCGCAGTGGCTGTTTTTCACGACAGTATCAATAAAATCGCACAAAAACTCATAACTATCCTGCTCGTCAATCCCAATGCGGGTTTTAACGGTAACTGGAATATCCACCACATCCTGCATTGCCTTGACACAATCGGCCACCAGCGCCGCTTCTCCCATTAAACAAGCGCCAAAGCGCCCATTCTGCACCCGATCCGACGGACAACCAACATTCAGATTGATTTCATCGTAACCCCGTTCCTGTGCGATTTTGGCACACTGCGCCAACGCTTGAGGATCACTTCCTCCCAGTTGCAATGCCAAAGGATGCTCTTGCTCATTGTAAGCCAGATAATCCCCTTTACCATGGATAATCGCCCCTGTAGTGACCATTTCTGTGTAAAGCAATGCTTCCTTGCTCAATAAGCGATGGAAGTAACGACAATGACGGTCAGTCCAGTCGAGCATCGGCGCAACAGAGAAGCGGGAAGGCTTGAATGCATGTGCTTTTCCGTTGACTGCATTGGTATTTTGGGGTTCTTTATGTTCGTACATTAGGATCTGTTTTTGTTTTACCAGTACTTTTACCAGTACACCAAGATAGAAGGTGTTTCAGGATACCAGGGATTGTGTGAAGCTGCGCAGTATACCATAGCTGAATGTTCAGTCACAAAATCAATGCCAATCAAACGTTGAGCCATATGTCGTTTGCTATTTTCAATATTAAAATTTCACATAAAAGATCAATATTGAAAATAGTGTTAATATTCAAAAGGCTTTAATTTATAACCAGTTAAATAATAAAACGATTTCCATCATAAGAATGGTTATTGTCAGATTATAGCTATTACAAAAACAAGCTTATTTATTATGTTTATTAGATCCATATTTTTATAGGAAATGTTAAATAAATCTATTTTCCTAACTTAATAAAAAATAACTGCGCAATCAGTTCATTACCGATAAATCATAAAATTTCGGATAAATATAGGGCCGTATAACTTTGTGCAGGATACCACTCTCAGAGCAAAAAACATGTTAACATTAAAGCTATTAGCATCGTGTAGGTGTGAGAGGTGTAATGGATACTATCAATCAAAAAAAGTTACTGACGCAAGCTGAAAACATCTGTCTATCACGAGGGGTTCGTCTAACACCTCAACGTCTTGAAATTCTTCGTTTAATTACAGAGCAACCCAGCGCGATAAGTGCTTATGACTTGCTGGATTTATTGCGTGAAGTCGAACCACAGGCCAAGCCACCAACAGTGTACCGTGGGTTAGAGTTTCTTCTGGAACAAGGGTTTATCCACAAAATTGAATCGACAAACAGCTATGTCATTTGTCACCATTTTGAAGAGCCCAGCCATACTTCGGCTATGTTTATTTGTGAGGATTGTGGCTCGGTGGCCGAAAAGGATGCGAAAGATGTTGAATCCGCAATTCAACAACTGGCACAAGGCGCCGGGTTTCATTTACGCAATAGTGTAATTGAAGTTCACGGGCTATGTTTTTCCTGCCATGAGATAGATTCCTGCACTGATCACAGTACATGCCAGCACAATCATCATGTTGAAGAGAATAAAAAGAAATAAAGCAAGAAAGATAAAGGCTGATGAAGCAGTGAGACGGTCATAACTGATATGTTCATGTGTATTCTCAAGTACCCGCTGAACTCCGTTTAACGGGTACTGGGAAAATGACCGCCCCAGAATGGCAAAATACAATTATCCGTTTTTACAATCAGAACCAGTCCCCGTTACGAATAACGCCTACTGCCAGCCCTTCAATAGTGAAGCTTTGTTCGCTCAAATCAACAACAATTGGCTTGAATTCTGGATTTTCAGCAATCAGCTCAATTTTGTTGCCTGTTTGTTTGAAACGTTTTACTGTCACTTCATCTTCAATGCGAGCCACAATGACTTGCCCGTTATGAACATCCTGTGTTTTATGCACAGCAAGTAAATCGCCGTCCATAATCCCGATGTCTTTCATGGACATTCCACTGACGCGCAATAGAAAATCTGCGTTTGGCTTGAATAACTCAGGATCAACTTTATAGTGACTTTCGATATGTTCCTGAGCCAGTAGTGGTTCACCAGCAGCAACACGACCAATTAATGGCAACGCGTCCTCATCTACCTCTTCAAGAAGCAAACGGATACCTCTGGATGCTCCAGAAATAATCTCTATCACCCCTTTGCGTGCCAAAGCTTTTAAATGCTCTTCTGCCGCATTGGGTGAACGAAATCCAAGACGTGCTGCAATTTCAGCACGTGTCGGTGGCATACCCGTTTGCGAAATATGGTCGCGCACCAAGTCATAAACTTGCTGCTGCCTTGCAGTTAATGCTTTCATTTCGCCCCCTGTTTGTTTATACAGTCTGGCTGTGAGTATATACAGGTAAATTAGAATTGGGAACCTGTCGGCATGTAAAAGCAGCTAAATAACGTATTTTGGTGAAAAACACACCATATCAACGCATGAAATGCGACCAAAGGATGATTCCCCAGATAAATAACGCCAAAAGTATTGTGAACAGCACAGCAGCCGATCCCATATCTTTTGCGCGCCCTGATAATTCATGATATTCACTGCCAATGCGATCCACTATCGCTTCTATGGCACTATTGAGGATCTCTACGATAACGACCAGAATCACTGAGCTGATAAGAAAAATCCTCTCAACCATGCCAAAATCCAAGGAAAACGCAATAATAATGCCAATGATGGCAGCAACGGATTCCTGTCGAAATGCAGCTTCATTTTGCCATGCAGCCTTGATACCTTTCGCCGAATATCCAGCTGCTTTAATGATCCGGGTCAGTCCTGTTGATTGATTTGCCATGTATATTTTCTTTATTTTGACGCAGTAATTGTGTGGTTATATAACTTTTAGCTTTTATTATTGTCTTATTTCCACAGATCTCAAAACCTGTTTCTGGTATCCTTGCGACGCATTGCTAACAAGAGGCTTAAAGCGGTTATGTCAGGTTGGCGTAAAATATACTATAAGTTATTGAATATACCACTAAAATTTTTAGTGAGAAGTAAATTAATCCCCACAGATCCCATTGCTGAGCTGCGTCTTGATACGACACGGCCTATTTTGTACGTACTACCGTACCAATCAAAAACAGACTTATTGACCTTGCGTCAACAATGTCTGGCACAAGATCTGCCGGACCCTTTGAATCCTTTGGAGATTGGTGATACTCAACTTCCCAGTTGTGTTTTTATTGATGACGGCCCACGTGTGTTCCGTTGTTATGCATCAAAACATGAGTCGGTGAAAATATTTCATTCTTATCTGGATTTGCATCGCAATAATCCTGATCTGAATATCCAGATGGTTCCGGTTTCCGTCATGTTTGGCCGCTCTCCGGGGCGTGAAGGGCAAGAAGGCAATTCTCCACCACAATTACGTCTGCTAAATGGTGTGCAGAAGTTTTTTGCGATCCTGTGGCTTGGGCGAGATAGCTTTGTCCGCTTCTCAACTCCGGTATCACTGCGCAATATGGCTGATGAGTATGGTACGGATAATATCATCGCCAATAAACTTGCCCGCGTTGCCCGGATACACTATTCCCGCCAGCGTTTGGCGGCTGTCGGGCCTCGTTTGCCTGCCAGACAAGATCTGTTCAACAAATTACTGGCGTCAAAGGCAATAGAAAAAGCCATTGCGGATGAAGCTCGCAGCAAAAAAATCTCTTCTGAAAAGGCAACGCAAAACGCTGTCAGTATGTTGGAAGAAATTGCCGCTGATTTCTCCTATGAAACTGTTCGCTTGACCGACCGTGTATTGAGCTGGACTTGGAACCGTCTGTATCAGGGCATCAATGTTCATAATGGGGAGCGGGTACGGCAATTGGCTCAGGATGGTCATGAATTAGTTTATGTGCCATGTCATCGCAGCCATATGGATTATCTTCTGCTGTCGTATGTGCTTTATCACCAAGGTTTGGTTCCACCCCATATCGCTGCGGGCATTAACCTGAATTTCTGGCCTGCCGGCCCGATATTCCGCCGCCTTGGTGCGTTCTTTATCCGCCGTACATTTAAAGGCAATAAACTCTATTCGACGGTTTTTCGCGAATATCTCGGCGAATTGTTTGCCCGTGGTTATTCTGTTGAATACTTTGTCGAAGGGGGACGTTCACGCACAGGTCGTTTGCTTGATCCGAAAACCGGCACGCTCTCCATGACCTTACAGGCAATGCTGCGTGGAGAGTCACGTCCAATCACAATCGTGCCAATTTATATTGGTTATGAGCATGTGATGGAAGTGGCGACTTATGCCAAAGAGCTTCGTGGGGCAACCAAGGAAAAAGAAGGCTTTTTCCAGATGGTGCGGGGTCTGCGCAAATTGCGCAATCTGGGCCAAGGCTATGTCAACTTCGGCGAACCTATTCCATTGGTGCAATATCTTAACCATCATGTTCCCGAATGGCGTGATTCTATCGATCCAATAGAATCCCAGCGGCCAACTTGGTTGACACCAACTGTCAGTAAACTGGCAGATAATATTATGGTGAACATCAATAACGCTGCCGCCGCCAACGCTATCAATTTGTGTACCACGGCTTTGCTGTCGTCACGTCAGCGAGCACTTACTCGTGAGCAACTTATTGAACAATTGGATTGTTATCTGCAATTATTGCGTAATGTTCCTTATACCACGGATATCACTGTACCGAATAAGACAGCGGAAGAGTTGCTGGAACATGCCTTGTTGATGGATAAGTTTGAAGTCGAAAAAGACAGTCTGGGGGATATTATTATCCTGCCGCGCGAAAGCGCAGTACTGATGACTTATTATCGTAACAACATTCAGCATTTGTTGGTCTTGCCGTCATTGATTTCCAGCATTGTGATGCATCACCGCCGCATCAGTCGCAGCGAATTGCTCAGGCAGGTAGAGCTTATCTACCCACTGCTCAAGCAAGAACTGTTCATGCGTTATAGCAAGGAAACGCTTCAGGATGTCGTCAATACGTTGATTGATGAACTGGCGAGCCAATGCCTTATCTGTAATAAAGAACAAGATATGCTGGTTCTGAATCCTGCGCGCATTCGTCCACTGCAATTGCTGGCAGCAGGGATCAGAGAAACACTGCAACGCTATGCCATTACACTCTCTCTATTGAATGCCACCCCTGACATCAGCCGTGGTGCACTGGAAAAAGAGAGCCGTATGCTGGCGCAACGTTTATCGGTATTGCATGGCATCAATGCGCCAGAGTTCTTTGATAAGGCTGTGTTCGCGTGCTCAGTCAACACATTGCGCGATGAAGGCTACATTAAAGACAGTGGCGACATGATCACAACCAGTGCTCAAGAGCTATATCAGGTCTTGAGTGAGCTGATGTCCCCTGAAATTCGCCTGACGATTGAAAGTGTCAGTATGCCTCCAGAACAGAGTGATTCTGAACCGGTCGCAGTAGCCGAAGAAGAACAACAACAGCAGTAATGGTGTGATATTTTGCGTATGCATTAACGGGCGGAAATACCGCCCGTTAATTTTATGTCAGACATAGCTGAAAAAGATGCCGAGGAATAAGATAATACCAACGTAGTTATTATTCATGAATGCCTGAAAACAGGAATCTCTTTCCCGACCTGCGATTAACTTCTGCTGATAAATAAACAGCGCACCTGCCAATAAAATAGCCCAGTAGTATATTCCATCCAAATTCACCATGTCGGTAATGAATACCAGAATTCCCAACATAACGAATTGCAGAATACCAATGATCAATTTATCAAATCGGCCAAAAAGTACGGCTGTGGATTTCACGCCGATTTTCAGGTCATCGTCGCGATCAACCATGGCGTACTGTGTATCATAAATGACTGACCAAATAATGTTGGCGAGAAACAGCAACCAGCATTCTAAAGGTAAGGACTCACTCACTGCGGCAAATGCCATAGGTATCGACCAACCGTAAGCAGCGCCCAATACCACTTGCGGCAAGTGGCTCACGCGTTTGACGAAAGGATAAATCCACGCCAGCGCCAACGCGACGGCCGATAACGCAATCGTCATTTTATTCAGCGTCAAAACCAACGCAAAAGAAATGAGTACCAATGTGGCAAACAATATTTTGCTTTCTTTTTCCGTCACTGCACCACTGGGAAGTGGCCGGGATTTTGTCCGCTCTACATACCCATCAAATTTTCTGTCTGCGAAATCGTTAATGCAGCATCCCGCCGCACGCATCGAAAGCACCCCGATAGTGAATACTAGCAAGATGTGTAAATTCGGTATCCCTTTCGCCGCAATCCACAATGCCCAATATGTTGGCCATATGAGTAACAATACGCCGATGGGTTTATCAATACGCATTAAACGGCAATAAGCTCGCCATTTATTTTGCGTCATACTGACCTCCAATCTATTTCTCCCCTTTTGTTTTGTTAATTTTATATGCAGGTGACTCTGGCAGAAAAACCTCTGTAAGAAGCAGTGGCTTACCTGATAACCTCAATAAAGAACGTCGCACCCAGTTATTCCCCTGCTGGCCTATTTGAATATAATCCCGCGTTAGATTATTACCACTAAAAAGATAGCGTCCAAGTGGAACAGTACCGACATCTACTAGCTTTTTATCTGGGCCGCTAAGTGTTTCTACCGGAATAACCGTCCGGCCCAATAGCCACGGAATGTTATCGCCATACAAGATCACCTCGCGCAGCCAGTATTTCTCACTTACAGGTAAGTGCTCACTTTCATTTTTTAAATCGTCAGGGGTAATAAAACATTCGCGAAAAGGAACAACGGATACTTGCTGGCAATGTTGTTCAAAACGGCGTGTCATTGAACCAACTTCCATCAGCCAATCTAAAATAGATTCAGAAATATCGATATCGTTAGTCAGAAACCAATGGATAGGTGCCGAAGTTAATATTGTGTCATCTGCCATCTAATTTTCCCATTACGGGGAGCATTCGTTCCCCGATAGCACAACTATGGAGAGCGAGGATATCATGTTGCAGACCAATAAAATAAAAAGTTGATAACAAATTATGAAAATCACAAAAAACCTCACCCCAATAACATCTGTCTTCAAACTTCTGCCTTCAATAAAGTCTGTCTTGAAAAAGTTGTTTTGGCGGCGAGGTACATCAAATAAGAAAGTGCGTCAGTTTAACGCCATTCTTTGAAACGATTAATCAACCCATTCGTCGAACTGTCATGACTATTCACAATTTCGGTATCCTGTAATTCAGGCAGGATCCGGTTAGCCAATTGCTTGCCCAGTTCAACTCCCCATTGGTCAAATGAGAAAATATTCAGGATAGCGCCTTGCACAAAGATCTTGTGTTCATACATGGCAATCAATGCGCCCAAGCTGAATGGTGTAATTTCACGCATTAATATGGAATTGGTCGGGCGGTTGCCTTCGAATACTTTGAATGGCACAACAGTTGCGACTTCCTGCGCATTTTTTCCGGCTGCTGCAAATTCAGCTTCCACTTGATCCTGAGTTTTGCCGAATGCCAACGCTTCAGTTTGCGCAAAGAAATTGGATAACAGCTTACTGTGGTGATCACTGACTGGGTTATGGCTCATTGCGGGAGCAATGAAATCACACGGAATCAGCTTAGTTCCCTGATGGATAAGCTGGTAGAAAGCATGTTGCCCATTAGTTCCCGGTTCACCCCAGATAATCGGCCCGGTTTGGTAATTCACCGCATTGCCGTTGCGATCAATATACTTGCCATTTGATTCCATATTGCCTTGCTGGAAGTAAGCGGCGAAACGATGCATATATTGATCATAAGGCAGAATCGCTTCAGTTTCTGCGCCAAAGAAATTATTGTACCAAATGCCAATCAGAGCTAACAAAACGGGAATGTTCTGTTCAAAGGCGGTTTGCTCAAAGTGCTTGTCCATCGCATGGGCACCGCTCAACAATTGCTCAAAATTGTCATGACCAATCGAAAGCGCTATTGATAACCCAATGGCAGACCAAAGCGAATAACGCCCCCCAACCCAATCCCAAAACTCAAACATGTTTTGTGGATCGATGCCAAATTTGCTGACTTCCTGCTCATTTGTTGAGAGCGCAGCAAAATGTTTCGCTACCTGGGCTTCATCTATGGCACTTTGCAGGAACCAATGACGAGCAGAGTGTGCGTTGGTCATGGTTTCTTGTGTCGTGAACGTTTTGGACGCGATCAGAAATAGAGTGGTTTCTGGATTTAATTTTTTTAGTGTTTCAACAATGTGAGTACCATCGACATTCGAAACAAAATGCATATTCAGGTGGTTTTTATACGCTTTCAGGGCTTCAGTCACCATATACGGGCCTAGATCAGAACCGCCGATGCCAATGTTTACAACATCAGTAATTGCTTTGCCTGTGTAACCTTTCCACTCGCCGCCGATAATACGTTCACTGAAAGACTTCATTTTTTCCAGCACCGCATTGACTTGCGGCATCACATCTTCCCCATCCACGATAATCGGGGTATTGCTGCGATTACGCAAAGCAATGTGCAGTACTGAGCGATCTTCAGTGCGGTTTATTTTTTCACCGGAGAACATACTGCGGATTGCGCTGGCCAGATCGGTTTCTTGTGCCAATGCCTGTAGTTTTTCCAACGTTTCGGCGGTAATGCGGTTTTTGGAATAATCCACTAAGATCTGCTGATCAAATGTCGCAGAAAATGCTGCAAACCGCTCTTTGTCCTGTTCAAACAATTCTCGCAAATGCACACTTTTCATTTGTTCAAAGTGTTGTTGCAATGCTTTCCAGGCTTCAGTCTGACTAGGGTTGATGTTTTTCATGAATGATTCTCTCAATCAACGGTCAATAAACAATTCAGTAAACGATAGGAATACAACAGATTGTAACGGGTTAATGTTGTGATTAATCTCCCTTTCCTTGTTATTACTGATATTGGTCAAAATAGCCTGTGATTTCCAGCGCTAATTGTTCAGATAGGTAAATTGTTGAAATAGGTAAATTCTTAAGATAGGCAAAAACGATAATTTTATTTCCATCATGAAAATTATTTATGCTTCATTACCAATCATTGACTCAATGCGCTCAACCCGATATTTCTAAAAGCCTATTCTCCTAAAATCCGAACAAAAGGTTATCATCCATGTGTGCGGTTTCATCTCCTAATTCGCAGTATGTTGTAGCAAAATTTGGTGGTACTAGTGTGGCTGACTTTGATGCCATGAATCACTGTGCCGATATTATTTTGGCTAACGCAAGTGTACGCGTGGTCGTTTTGTCAGCTTCTGCTGGCGTGACCAATTTGCTGGTTGCATTAGCGGCAGGCTGCGATAGTGATAAACGGGAGAGTTACCTTGAACAGATCCGTGATATTCAATATGCGATTATTGAGCGATTGCATGAAGCAAGTGTAATCCGCGAAGAAATTGACCGCCTGCTGGAAAATATTGAGATGCTGTCAGAAGCAGCATCACTCGCAACGTCAGAAGCACTGACCGATGAATTGGTCAGCCACGGTGAGATTATGTCCACCTTATTGTTTGTGGAATTGCTGCGCCAGCGCAATACGGATGCAGAGTGGCTTGATATCCGCCGGATCATGAGAACCAATGATAATTTCGGGCGAGCTGAACCCGACGTGCTCCAGCTGCAAACCTTAGCAGTGGAACACCTCCAGCCACGCCTGAAAAATGCCATTGTCGTCACTCAAGGTTTTATTGGCAGAGAAGAAAAAGGCCGCACGACTACCTTGGGGCGCGGTGGCAGTGATTATACCGCCGCCTTGCTGGGAGAGGCACTGGAGTTAAATCGTGTTGATATCTGGACAGATGTTCCGGGTATTTACACCACTGATCCCCGTGTTGCCCCAGCGGCTAAACGCATTGATAAAATAGCCTTTGATGAAGCAGCGGAAATGGCAACATTTGGTGCCAAAATTCTCCATCCCGCCACCCTATTGCCCGCTGTTCGCTCGGGAATTCCGGTGTTTGTCGGCTCCAGCAAAGATCCACAGGCAGGCGGTACTATTGTTTGCGATAAGACGGAAAATCCACCGCTGTTCAGGGCGCTGGCACTGCGCCGCAAACAAACTCTGCTGACACTGCATAGCTTGAAAATGCTGCATGCAAGAGGCTTTTTGGCTGAGGTCTTTACCCTCCTCTCCCGACATAATATTTCGGTGGATCTCATTACCACGTCAGAGGTCAGTATCGCCCTGACACTGGATACTACAGGCTCCACCAGCACCAATGGCAGCCTATTGACGAATGCCTTATTGACGGAGCTTTCGACGTTATGCCGTGTGGAAGTTGAGGAGGATTTGGCCTTAGTGGCAATTATCGGCAATGAGCTTTCAAAAGCGAATGGTTTGGGAAAAGGAATTTTTGGATCGCTGGAGTCATTTAATATTCGCATGATTAGCTGCGGCGCAAGCAGTCACAATATCTGCTTGCTTGTTCCCGGCAAAGATGCGGAGCAGGTAATCCAGACGTTGCATCAAAGCTTGTTTGAATCCTAAAAAAATAGTTATTTTCTATTAGGCATTACCCTACCCAGTATTGTTCTACCATGTTGACAGGCACATAATCGCCGTCAACATGGTTATCGACAGCTTGTTGCCGCCCATCCCCTATTTTCCCTGTGAACTACGTTTTCTCTCCGCCAACACATCGGATGTGTTTTCCCCTTAGTTATCGTCCATAATAAGAAAACGAAAATAAGTTCCATTTTTCATTGCAGCGTTCATTGCTGCAAACAGACGATGATTCAGAGGATACTTTTATGAACACAGCCGTTGCCAGCAAGCGCATAAAAAAAACGAAAATGACAACAACCAGCGCCGCTGCAAGCGGTCAGGTTCAATCTTTAAGTCGAGGGCTGACACTTTTGGAATACATTTCTGATTCTCCGGTTGGCGTTGCCCTGACTGATCTGGCGATCCAAGCTGGTCTGCCCAATTCCACCACTCATCGCCTTTTAACAACGTTGCAGCAACATGGATTTGTTCGCCAAATCGGTGATTTGGGATTGTGGGTGATCGCTTCCCA
Organism: Xenorhabdus mauleonii; assembly: GCF_900113945.1. GTDB lineage: Bacteria > Pseudomonadota > Gammaproteobacteria > Enterobacterales > Enterobacteriaceae > Xenorhabdus > Xenorhabdus mauleonii. The sequence goes on along the minus strand of NZ_FORG01000036.1, from coordinate 10,629 downwards.
CGCTTTTGTAGTCGGCAGTAGCTTTTTGCAAAGCCGTAATTTGATGGTACTGGTTCACCCGATATTGCGTCAATTAATGGAAGATTCCGGTGAAACCGTCAACCTTGCCATTCTTAATCTTGATGAATATGAAGCCGTTATTGTTGATCAAGTACAATGCAATGCACTCATGAGAATGTCTGCTCCCATTGGAGGCAAACTACCGATGCATGCCTCCGGTGCCGGTAAAGCGCTCTTGTCTACGCTATCTGAACAAAAACGCCTCCAATTGCTGCATAAAAAAGGAATGCACGCCTATACCCAACATACCAGTACCACTGCCGCCGCTTTAACGGAAAAGCTGGAGCAGATCCGCAAGCAGGGTTTTTCATTTGATGATGAAGAACATGCATTAGGGTTACGTTGCATTGCTGCCTGTATTTATGATGAACATCATGAAGCCTTTGCCGCTATTTCCATTTCAGGGCCAATATCACGTATCTCTGATGATCGTGTTACCGAACTCGGTGCGCTGGTGATGCGGGCTGCAAAACAAGTCAGCCGAGAATATGGCGGTATCAAGTAAATTTGAGGCTAATTTAGCTTAAAAAGTCGTTTTGTTGACAAGCTGTTACGTTTCAGCTCAAAAAATTGATGTAGATCACAGTTAACTAGTGTAATCAACGAAAGTTGATTGCATCCTTTAATTATTGCATGAAGAATGTTACCGGTAACAACAAGGCAATCGTCACAATCCATTGTGATATCGGGAGCAATTATCATGACAAATAACCAGAACAACACGGCTACCAATGCAACTGTCGCGCGCATTACGCAACGTATTGTTGAACGTTCAAAAGAGACTCGCAGCCAATACTTAACTCGTATTGAAGCAGCCCGTTCAAAAACCGTCCATCGCGCACAACTGGCATGTGGTAATCTGGCCCATGGTTTTGCTGCCTGTCAGAATGATGAAAAAATCAATTTGAAGAATATGGTGCACAATGACATCGCCATACTCACTTCTTACAACGATATGCTTTCTGCCCATAAACCTTACGAAGACTACCCGCAAAAATTAAAAAATTCTCTGCGGGCCGTCGGTGCCGTCGGACAGGTAGCCGGTGGGGTTCCAGCAATGTGCGATGGCGTGACACAAGGCCAGGATGGGATGGAATTGTCCCTGCTCAGCCGTGATGTGATTGCCATGTCGGCTGCTGTTGGGCTTTCACATAATATGTTCGACGGCGCCTTGTATTTAGGTATTTGCGACAAAATTGTTCCGGGATTGGTCATGGCTGCTCTATCATTTGGCCACTTACCTGCGATTTTTATTCCTGCTGGGCCAATGAGCAGTGGCTTGCCAAACAAAGAAAAAGTTCGTGTTCGCCAACTTTATGCCGAAGGCAAAGTTGATCGTCAGGCACTGCTCGAAGCCGAAGCGGCCTCCTATCACAGTGTCGGCACCTGTACTTTTTACGGCACTGCCAATTCCAACCAAATGGTAATGGAAATCATGGGGCTGCATTTGCCGGGCGCCTCTTTCGTCCATCCAGACACACCATTGCGCGAAGCATTGAATGATGCTGCCGCACGTCAAATTACACGCCTGACTGAAACTTCAGGGAATTATCTACCTTTGGGCCGGCTGGTCGATGAAAAAGTCATCGTCAATGGCATTATTGCTTTGCTGGCAACCGGAGGGTCAACAAACTTGACCATGCATCTTGTGGCTATGGCAAGGGCCGCTGGGATTATTATTAATTGGGATGATTTTTCTGAATTGTCGGAAGTTATTCCACTGCTTTGCCGAATCTATCCAAATGGGCCAGCAGATATCAACCAATTTCAAGCCGCAGGCGGAGTTGCGTTAGTCATCCGTGAATTGCTGAAAAAAGGCCTGTTGCATCGCGATGTCAATACCATTGCAGGATTTGGTCTGGAACGTTATACCCAAGAACCGTGGTTAAATGAAGGACAGTTAGCATGGCGCGAAGGCCCGCTTTCTTCATTGGAAGCTAATGTTATTGCCAGCATTGAGCAACCATTCAAACAACATGGCGGAACAAAAGTCATGACGGGCAATCTTGGGCGTGCGGTCATGAAAACGTCAGCAGTTCCTACGGAGAATCAGGTTATCGAAGCTCCTGCCGTAGTCTTTAATAGCCAGCACGACATCGCCCCTGCTTTTGCAGCGGGTAAATTGAACCGAGATTGCGTTGTAGTTGTCCGTTATCAAGGCCCCCAAGCCAATGGTATGCCAGAGTTACATAAGTTGATGCCGCCATTGGGTGTTTTGATGGATCGAGGCTTTAAAGTAGCCTTAGTTACTGATGGACGATTGTCTGGTGCTTCCGGTAAAGTTCCTTCAGCCATTCACGTTACACCAGAAGCCAAAGCCGGTGGATTGCTGGCAAAAATACAGGATGGAGATGTGATCCGCGTTGATGGTCGTACTGGAGAACTTATGCTTCTGGTTGATGAGCAAGAGCTGGCACAAAGAACATCATACCAACCCGATTTAAATGAAGGACATATCGGCTGTGGCCGTGAACTGTTTGGTGCTTTGAGAACCCAGCTTTCAGGTGCAGAACAAGGGGCATGCTGTATTGCATTTTAATAAACGGGGGATTTTAAATCCCTTGTGTTCTGAATTAACGAGAGAAACTGCAGATGAATAATTGGAAAACAACCGCAGAAAATATCCTGACTGACGGCCCTGTCGTCCCTGTCATTGTTATCAATAAAATTGAACACGCAGTTCCTTTGGCAAAAGCGCTTATTGCCGGTGGGATCCGTATTCTGGAAGTTACATTGAGGACTGAATGTGCGCTGGAAGCTATCCGCCTTATCGCACAAGAAGTTCCTGAAGCCATTATTGGTGCAGGCACAGTGATTAACCCAGAACAATTAGCGGCGGTCACGGAGGCTGGTGCCCAATTTGCCATTAGCCCCGGATTAACTGATGAGCTGTTACAAGCGGCAACTGCGGGTTCAATTCCTCTTATTCCAGGGATCTCCACTGTTTCTGAATTGATGTTGGGCATGAGTCATGGCCTGAAATGCTTCAAATTCTTCCCGGCAGAAGCAAATGGGGGAATTAAGGCCCTGAAAGCAATCGCGGGCCCATTCCCACAGGTACGTTTCTGCCCAACGGGCGGTATTTCCCCAACAAATTATCGTGATTACTTGGCCTTGGATAGTGTGCTGTGCATTGGCGGTTCATGGTTAGTACCAGAAGAAGCCCTGGCAAAAGGCGACTACGCTCAAATAACTGAGCTGGCACGCTCTGCAATCGCAGGTGCAAAAGCATAATTTTTATTTAAAGACTTCAATGCGGAAATTTATTATTTAATAATTTTTTATTACTTAATAACTTCCGCATTAAAATGAATAAATCAATCGAATTTAAAATTCATTATTATAATTGTGAGTAATCTCTCAACCAACCTAATAATAAAAATAAAACAACCTTTATTTTTTGTTAACGGATTGCTTTTGATAATACCCATGTACCACTGCCATTATCTCGATTTGATAACGGAGAAGTATAAACTTTATATATAGTTTCGGGGTATTCAGATTTCCCACAAGTATCAAGAAAACCACCATGAACGTGATTAAAACTATTCAGTAAACGAATGTTGTCTTCCTCACGAACTTTGCCATCAAAATGACGGGTTGTATCTGAAAATATATACCATATCGCGGTATCAAGAGAATTCACTGGCCTGTCTGCGGTATACACATTATAAAGCTCTGGCGAGGGTGCATTGCCGCTCACTCGCAGATATCCACCATCATTGTGATAAAGGTTTAATAGAAATATAGTATCGCCACTGTAAACTTCTGAACCTAAAGTTTTACCCTCGGCGGATAAAATTTGCCATGAACCGGAACCAGAATCACGATTTGAAGAAACAGAAGTGGAGACATTATATTTTTCACTGAGTGAAGTCGCATACTCATAAGTATCAAGATAACTTCCGTTGGCATATCCATTTTTGATATGCAAAATATCACCGTATAAAATGACATTCGTCATTATTCCCCCTACATGCTATTAAAAAACAAATGAGATATGCTAGCCATGGTGAACATTATGATTATTAAATTACGGAACTATATTTATTAAAATCAATTTAATTTCTTCCGATAAGATAATATCATTGAAAACCAATAAATGAACAGCCTGTTATTTTAATGAGCATGCAGTTTCTATTTTACACGTCAATAATCAGTGTCTTTTCTATATCATGAGTAATATCACAATTTATTTCCTATTGTATTCTTTTCTATTACGTCCTCATCCATACGTTGATTGAATCGCTGCCTGCGCCGATAAGCAAAAACATCTTCCACATGCCCATTTTTAATGCGCTCTTGTAATGCCCGCCAGTAGCCAGCCTTAAATAAATCACTGTGGCTTTCTTCAAAGTAACTTCGTATCCGCTTGTCAGTGCACAAAAAATAGCGAAACTCTTCTGGAAAAACATCGTTAACAGCCACACTGTACCAAGGTTCATTGGCCAGCTCATCTTCAGGATAGCGGGGAGGAGGAATATCGCGGAAATTCACCTCAGTCATATAGCAGATTTCATCATAATCGTAAAAAATCACCCGACCGTGACGAGTCACGCCAAAATTTTTAAACAACATATCGCCGGGGAAAATATTTGCAGCCGCTAATTGTTTTATCGCATTCCCGTATTCTTCTATCACATCCTTCAGTTGAATCTCATCAACTTGCTCCATGTAAATATTCAACGGGATCATTTTACGCTCCATGTAAAGATGCCTTATTAAAATTTTATCCCCTAGATCTTCCAGTTTTTCCGGTATTTCTTTTTGCAACTCATCCATTAATTCAAGGCTGATATGACACTTATCAATCACAAAATTTTCAAACTCCTGTGTATCAGCCATTCTTCCCACACGGTCATGTTCTTTTACTAAACGATAACACTCCTGAACCCGTTCCTGAGAAACGTCTTTTTGAGGCGCAAATTTATCTTTAATCACTTTAAAAACACGATCAAATGAAGGAGAAGTAAAAACCAGCATGACCATCCCTTTCACACCCGGTGCTATCGTAAATTGCTCTTGGGAAGCATTAATAAAGGTAAGATATTCTCGGTAATATTCTGTTTTTCCGTGCTTTTGGCAACCAATTGCCATGTATAGCTCGGCCGTGGATTTCGTCGGCAAGATCTCACGCAACCATTCGACCAACGCCGCAGGCAATGGTGCATAAACCATAAAATAGGAACGGGCAAAACCAAAAACAATGCTGGCATCATCATGATTGGTCAAACAGGTATCAATAAAAATTTTTCCTGATTCATCGTGATGGATTGGCAATAAAAATGGATGCACTACCGCCCCCATCCTGATTTTTCCCACCAACCAAGCTGCCTTATTCCGGTAAAACAATTCATTGGCTATTTGAAATGTGGCCTGCAATAAATCACTCTGGGAGAAAGTGTTCTGTAAGTATTGTGTGATGTAGCCAATATCCCGTTCCAAATTTTCCCATTTAAGTCGCAATGGCAGGTCATTTAAGATTGTTTTCAACATCGATGACAGATTGGCGGAAGGAAAAAAATCCCGTGACAATGGACGAGAAATATCTCGAAAACGGAAAGATGGCTGGGAAGAAAAAATAAATAGGTTTTCTGGCCTTAAATTACGATGCTGAAACAAACGACAGTAAACCGAATTAAAAAAACTTTCTGCAATTTCAAAACGGGGGTAGTCAGGCAATAAACGGGTATACACTGCCTTAACTTCGGCAATGTACGTTTCATCGTATTGCAATGAACCATGGATGCATTTCAGTTGTTCTACGACCAACCCAACATGATGATCATACAGGTTGATTCTTTTTTTCATTGCGTTCTGTACTGCGTGCCATTCCGCTTGCTCAAAACGTTTCTGTGCACCAGACGTCACTTCCAAAAACCGACCATATTGCGCATCAAACCCCTGCAAAATAGTCTGTGCAATTAAATGAGCAAGATCTGTCGCCACATTAGCCCCCTTAACCGACACGTCAAGGGAGTTCATCATTGAACTCCCCTATCGTATCAATGGGATAGTAAATTTTTAGAATTGCTGTTCTTCTGTGGAACCCGTCAGTGCCGTGACAGACGAGGATTCTCCCTGAATAATCGTGGTTACTTTATCAAAATACCCCGTCCCAACTTCTTGCTGGTGCGAAGAGAAAGTATAGCCACGCTCAAGAGCGGCAAATTCTTGCATCTGGACTTTTTCAACATAATGCTTCATGCCTTCGCCACGTGCATAGTCGTAAGCCAAATCAAACATGTTGAACCACATGCTGTGTATGCCAGCAAGCGTGATGAACTGGAATTTATAGCCCATGGCAGATAATTGTTCTTGGAAACTGGCGATGGTTTTGTCATCCAGATTCTTTTTCCAGTTAAACGATGGAGAGCAGTTATATGCCAGCAGCTTGCCCGGATATTCCGCATGAATGGCTTCAGCGAAACGGCGCGCGGCTTCAATGTCTGGCGTAGAGGTTTCGCACCAGACAACATCGGCATAAGGCGCGTATGCCAAGCCACGGCTGATAGCCTGATCAATACCTGCACGGGTACGGTAGAATCCTTCATTAGTCCGCTCGCCCGTAATGAATTCACTGTCATAAGGATCACAGTCAGATGTCAGTAAATCTGCTGCATCTGCATCAGTGCGTGCAATTAACAACGTCGGGACACCGGATACATCGGCAGCCAATCGTGCTGCAACCAGTTTTTGCACGGCCTCTTGAGTCGGAACCAAAACTTTGCCGCCCATGTGCCCACATTTTTTCACTGCGGCCAATTGATCTTCGAAATGAACCGCCGCAGCGCCTGCTTCTATCATTGCTTTCATCAATTCAAACGCATTCAATACGCCACCGAAGCCGGCCTCAGCATCTGCCACAATAGGCAGAAAATAATCAATGTATTCTTGACTGCCAGGCTCGATATCATTCGACCATTGGATTTGATCTGCTCGGCGGAAGCTATTATTAATGCGTTTAATCACATTGGGAACGGAATCAACAGGATACAATGACTGATCCGGGTACATGCTGGAGGCTGTATTGGCATCAGCGGCAACCTGCCAACCAGAAAGATAAATGGCTTCTATGCCTGCTTTTGCTTGCTGAAGAGCCTGTCCGCCCGTCAGCGCGCCGAGTGCATTGACATAGCCTTTCTTTGATTTGCCATGCAGCAATTCCCACAACTTTTTCGCTCCCATCTGCGCAAAAGTATATTCAGGATTAATAGAGCCACGCAGCTTGATGACATCCTCAGCACTATATGGACGAGTGACGCCTTCCCAACGTGGTTGCTTCCATTCTTGTTCTAATTGAGCGATTTGTTGTGTCCGGGACATGGTCATGATGTTCTCCCTATTCATAATTATTGAATATTTGTCGTCGTTATTGTTTTTAAATTAATCGAGTAATTGGTAGCCTGGCAAGGTCAGGAAATCAATTAGTTCGTCCTGTGTGGTAATCCTTTCCATCAAGGCAGAAGCTTCCATAAATCTTCCTTGACTAAAGTGTTGTTCACCAACTTCCTGCTTAATAATTTCCAACTCTTCTTTCAACATTTCCCTGAACAGGGCCTTGGTCACTTTTCTGCCATTGGATAATGATTTTTTATGACGTATCCATTGCCAAATGGAAGTACGGGAGATTTCTGCTGTAGCCGCATCTTCCATCAAGCCATAAATGGGTACGCATCCATTGCCAGAAATCCATGCTTCTATGTACTGAACGGCAACACGAATATTCGCACGCATTCCTTCTTCGGTTCTTTCTCCTGAACAAGGCGCGAGTAATTGCTCAGCCGTGATCGTTTCATCTTCTTCACGTAACACTGACAATTGGTTTGGATATTCACCCAGCTTAGTGTCAAAGACCGTCATGGCTATATCGGCAAGCCCCGGATGGGCTACCCAAGTACCATCATGGCCGTTATTAGCCTCTAATTCTTTATCAGCCCTGACCTTGTTCAATACTTGTTGGTTTTGTTCAGGGTCTTTGCTGGGAATAAACGCTGACATTCCTCCCATCGCGAACGCACCACGTTTATGGCAGGTTTTAATCAACAAGCGAGAATATGCACTCAAGAAAGGTTGTGTCATCGTAACGGATTGGCGATCCGGCAAAACACGATCTGGATGATTTTTTAGTGTTTTGATATAGCTGAAAATGTAGTCCCAGCGCCCACAGTTAAGGCCCACGATGTGATGACGCAAATGGTAGAGAATTTCATCCATCTGGAACACAGCAGGTAATGTTTCAATCAAAACGGTCGCTTTAATTGTTCCCTTCGGTAAATTGAAATGGGATTCTGCAAAACTGAAAACATCACTCCACCACTGCGCTTCATGGTAGCTCTGTATCTTAGGTAAGTAAAAATAAGGCCCGCTGCCTTTTTCCAGCAATTTCTGATGGTTTAAATAGAAGTAAAGGGCGAAATCAAATAACCCACCAGAAATCGGTTCATTCTTATAAAGAACGTGTTTTTCTGACAGATGCAATCCCCTCACACGGGCGATCAACACGGCTGGGTTTGATTTTAACTCATAACGTTTGCCCTGTTCGTTGGTGTATGAAATCGTCCCATTAACAGCATCCCGCAAGTTAATTTGCCCATCGATCACTTTATCCCATGCCGGTGCCAGTGAGTCTTCAAAATCTGCCATAAATACTTTTACGTTTGCATTCAAAGCATTAATGACCATTTTTCGCTCAACAGGCCCTGTGATTTCAACTCGGCGATCTTTAAGATCATCGGGTATTCCCTGAATTTTCCAATCATCCTCTCTGATGGAAAGTGTTTCCGAAATAAAATCAGGCAATGTTCCATCATCTATTTTTTTCTGCCAATTTATACGATCTTCCAATAATTTCTTACGTCTATCAGAAAATTCAACAACCAAACTCTCTAAAAAATCAATAGATTCAGGTGATAACACCTGATTTTCCGCCTCATGAAAAGACTTCATAAAGGTTAACTGAGTTGCTAAAACTTGCCGCATAATTCCCCTCGTCTGATCTTTCAAGTACTCACTGAGCTAAGATTAATCAATCCAGAGAATAAATCAAAAACCATTTCCATTATTTTTATAAATTATGAATAATCAAATAAAATCAAATGATTAAGTTTATTTTTCACAACGCAAAACAGGGAAATAAATTCCAAAAACAAAATATCAAAGATGTTAAGCTTTTGTTATATATAAAGAATAGGTAACAGATGAGGTTAAACGGAAGAGAAAAGAAAATTAGAAAAATGAGAAATGGCTCGCTTCAGCAAATTCTCATTTTCTGTCAAGAATGAAGTTTAATCTAAGGTGGGGTTCATAAACGTCAGATCATATGGCGTGATTTGGTAGACATAATAGTTCAACCAATTTGAGAATAGTAAATGGCCATGACTGCGCCAAGCTGCAACTGGTTTATTTTCAGGATCATTATTGGGAAAATAATTAATGGGTAAGTCGGGTTCTAAACCAGCCAGCTGATCGCGCCAATACTCTGCCGCCAATGTATCAACATCATATTCCGGATGACCCGTTACGAATACTAGCCTTTTATCTTTGCTGGCAAGTAAATAAGCTCCCGCTTCTTCAGACATGGCTAAAATATCTAAATCTGTATATTCGCGGATTACCGATTCAGGAAAATCAGCAAAGCGAGAATGAGGGGCAAAAAAGGTTTCATCAAACCCTCTCGTCAATAACGCCAAAGGATCTAACGTTGAATGAGGGTAAACTCCGGATAGTTTGGTCTTGCGGGTATATTTTGGAAGATCATAAAGAATATTTAACGCTGCCTGAACAGCCCAACAGACAAAAAGCGTCGAAGTAACATGATTTTTAGCCCAATTAATTATTTTTTCAATTTCATTCCAATAAGTCACATCCTCAAATTCAACTAACCCCAAAGGCGCCCCCGTAACGATCAACCCATCAAAATTTTGATCTTTGATTGAATCAAAATCGCAATAAAAAGTATCTAAATGTTCGGCAGGGGTATTTTTACATTGCCGACTATCAATGCGTAGTAATTGAATATCAACCTGTAGCGGGGAGTTTGATAACAATCGAATGAATTGATTTTCGGTTTCTATCTTTTTTGGCATCAGGTTAAGCAACAATACCTTCATTGGCCGAATATCTTGAATACTCGCCCGTGTCGACGTCATGACAAAGATGTTTTCATTACGGAGTATGTTTACCGCAGGTAATTCATCTGGTACACGAATTGGCATTGTCAGAAACCTCTATTGTTTTATCTTTCGCTATTTGGACTTCTAGATAGCCAAATTTAACCAAAAGGCAAGGCAATGTCGAGTTATTGTACACAAGTTGAAATTATTTCAATTTGTTCTATGAAATAAAAAAGAGTAATAAATGAGCTAATAATAATATTGAGGAAGGTATTGTGATAGGTATGGAAGTCAGTGCAATTTGGCACGTTCTATGCCGGATTTACATACGCTCAGTGCTAAGAGTACAAAACTAAAACGCAAAAAAGCCATCCGGTTAAGGATGGCTTTCTCGTCTAATGAATGTCTGGCAGTGTCCTACTCTCACATGGGGAGACCCCACACTACCATCGGC
>NZ_FORG01000076.1 GCF_900113945.1 Xenorhabdus mauleonii | reverse complement strand
TATAGCGGCGCTGGGCTTTCGAATGGGTTGAATTTACATTACAATCGCGGTTAGCCATAGTAACTACTCCAATAGTTGCTTACGGTTAGCGGCAATACTGAGGTGCGAACTCAGGACTGCCGCGCTATCTCAGCGCTTAGCGCTCTTCATGACAACTTTTTCCATCATTGACTTAGTAACAAAACTGTCGATCACCATAATCAATGCTTTTTGCTCCTCATCCGATAATGTGTCAGCCTGCTGCCAAAGCTCATGCAAAGTGTGGTTACGTATCTTCACATCTTTGCTGGTCTCACGGCGGCCAACCAGTTCATCAAGAGAAACCTGTAAAACATCAGCCAGCTTAATCAGGCTTTCCAGCTGAGGCACAATATGCCCCCGTTCCCAGCGGTTATACACTCTGGGCAGCACTTCAATCATCTCAGCAAGCCGTGACTGGGTTAAGCCCCGCGCTTCTCTGAGCATTTTAAGCCGTTCAGAAAATACGGACATATCAATACCTGTCTGCAAAACATGAATGTCCGCCATTGTAACCCCTCCTTTTTAGCTGGCTGTTGTAAAGTCTCTTTAATGCGATTATTACACATCGCATATGTGTCTATTGACAAGGTTCAAAAGGAAACACTTATGGCTCACAAACCCGAACCCGATTTAGCCCACTTAAAGCAATCCGTCTCGTTGCTGGGGCTGGTACGTCAGCAAGGCCGCCCGCTGAAAAAGCGTGGGGCGGATTATGTGCTGCGCTGCCCGTTCCATGCGGAGAAAACGCCCTCCATGGTGATCACCCCGGCCAAAAACCTGTATCACTGTTTTGGCTGCGGAGCGGCGGGATCGGTGCTGGACTGGATCATACAAACGGAAGGGGTGAGTCTGAACGCAGGCATTAAACGGTTGCGGGCGCTAGCCGGGTTGCCGGAGATGGATAACGCGGTGAACACGTCTTCTTTAGCCGCCACACCTCAGCCTCGGCAGAAACTCGCGGATCTGGATGATGACGGGCAGGCGCTGTTGCGTCAGGTGGTTGAGTTTTATCACCAGAATCTGCTGGAATCCCCGGAAGCCGCCGAATGGCTGGCGAAGCGCGGGCTGAACCATCCTGAACTGGTGAGTCATTTTAAGCTGGGGTACGCAGGCAATCACGGCATCGGTGGTTCAGCGGGGTTATTGCCGTCGAAATCGAGCAAGGAAGGCCAGCAACTGCGGGACAAACTGGCGGGGCTGGGTGTGTTGCGTGCCAGCACGCGGCAAGATCATTTTAGGGGCTGTGTTGTGGTGCCGGTGCTGGGCTGGGCAGAATCGGCCAACGTCGCGAACCGGGGGCGGGTATTGCAGTTGTATGGCCGTCGTACCCAGCCGGATTACAAAGTGCTGAAAGACAGTCCGAAACACCTGTATCTGCCTTCGCCACTGGCTGGCGTCTGGAATGAAGCGGCGATGCAGGCATCTGCTGAAATCATCCTGTGCGAAGCGCTGATCGATGCGATGACCTTCTGGTGTGCCGGGTTCCGCCATGTGATCGCTGCGTATGGCGTGAATGGTTTTGGTCGTGAACATCTGGACGCGCTGCAATATCACGGAGTGAAGCGGGTGTTGATCGCCTTTGACCGCGATGAGGCCGGGGATCGGGGCGCAGAGCAGGTGGCCGCAGATTTACTGGAAGTGGGCATTGAAGCGTGGCGGGTGCAGTTCCCGCCGGGCATGGATGCCAATGACTATGCGCTGAAAAGCGGTAACGCCGAACATGCATTGGGGTTGGCGTTGCAACAGGCGGTCTGGCTGGGGCAGGGCAATGCGCCGGGCGCGGTGTTCAGCCATGAGTTGCCCGCAACATCGGCTGTGACGGAAAAGCCACATTCTGCCAACGAGGGCAGAACCTCTTCTTTAGCTGCCCAACCGGTGTTGGACGTTGCCCCGGTGCCTTGTGAGCGCACCGCAGCCGGTGAGTTACTGATGAAAAGTGGTCCCCGGGTCTGGCGGGTGCGGGGCATGAAGCCATCGCCGGTGCCCGATGTCATGAAAGTCAATGTGCAGGTACGGGATGAAACCAGCGGGTTGTTCCATGTGGATACGCTGGACATGTACCATGCCCGGCACCGGCAGAACTATATCAGCACGGCGGCGCAAGAGCTGGAGTGCGAACTGTCGGTGATTAAACGGGAAGCCGGGCGGGTGTTGCTGATGCTGGAGCAACAGCAGGATGCGCAACAGCAAGCAGAAGCCGAAGTCAGCGGCAGCACGGCGGTGACAGTCAGTGCGGAAGAGGAAGCGGATGCGCTGGCTCTGCTGAAATCGCCGGACTTGGCGGCGCGTATCGTGTCAGATATGGCGGCCTGTGGGGTTGTTGGCGAGTCCACTAATCTGCTGACCGGGTATCTGGCGGCGGTCTCGCGCAAGCTGGATAAACCGCTGGCTGTGTTAATCCAGAGCAGCAGTGCGGCAGGCAAAAGCAGCCTGATGGATGCGGTGCTCAA
>NZ_FORG01000018.1 GCF_900113945.1 Xenorhabdus mauleonii | reverse complement strand
CCACCTGACCCCATGCCGAACTCAGCAGTGAAACGCCGTAGCGCCGATGGTAGTGTGGGGTCTCCCCATGTGAGAGTAGGACACTGCCAGACATTAATTTAGACAGAGAAGCCATCCTTAACCGGATGGCTTTTTTGCGTTTGGAATTCTTAAAATTTAGCTAAAATTCTTTAACACAGACCTGAAATAGGGCAAAAATAACGCACTATATCCATCACAATTTACAATTTTTTAGTCACCTTTGAGAGTAAAGGATGGCTGAAAGGGCGAGAGTAGAACAGAATCGTCGGGAACGATTTTGAACGTTGTGCAAAGTGCGATGGCCCGAAGGGAAAACATCAAAAAATCACTTCATGGATTGGTATAAACCATAGCCAGTTATTGCCCCGGCTATATCATAAGCAATATCATGCCAACTCCAGCCGGTTCCTGACGGACGGCTATCATAAAGCTCTTTTGCTGCTCCAAGACCAATTGAAAATAACAATCCGAATTGTGCACTTTCACGATGCCCCCAATTTTGGCGATCACCATAAGCGTTTCCGGCCGCAGTTATGACTGCGGAGAACAAAAAATGCTGTACTTTATCCTGACCTGTCCAATTATCGTTGGCCTGACGGATAGTAGTGCAAGAGGTATTTAATAGAAGAGGGGAGATTATTAATATATTTTTCATTAAGGAAATGACGATTTTTTTCATTATAAATTACGCCATGATTTAGTTTTTATAAATCATAGCCGTTTGATAAATAAGATACAAAAAATCCCCGTTTACGGTTGCAAACGAGGATTTATTTTTTAATAACTATTTATCAATTTATAATTGATATACTATATGATTTTCTGATGTCACAATATCCTATTGATCAACCGATCAACTCGAATACGGCGCAAGCGGCGTATTAACTTACGGACTTTGACAGGATAGAGCTGGATACTCTCCAGTTCTTGATAATTGTTGACAACCTTCGTATGAGTACGGATATGCGCCAACTCCATCCGGCGTTGCTCTTGCATTTCATGATGAGGATCGTGGATCAGAATAGCATTTTCCAAATCCAGTCCCCACGCTCTAGGATTGAGGTTATTGCCCGTAATCAATTGCCATTTATCATCAATCCAAACACCTTTTAAATGGTAAGTGTTATCCTGATCTTTCCACAGTCGAATAGTTAACTGCTGACTATCGATAAACTTTTGTAGCCGGCTGGTAAAACGGCGTAAGTTAATTTCATACAGATAAGGTAACGCTGCGATAATTTTAAAAGGCTCTTCCGGCGGAATATAAAAATCGTTGGCCGTTTTGTCACCTATGATGATTTCGACTTGTTTTCCTTGGCGGAGCAATCGTGATATTGCACGCACCAATACAGCAGGCAAGTTGAAATAAGGTGTGCAGATGACCAGTTTATTTTCAGTGCAGGCCATCAAATGGCAGATTGTTTTATTCAGTAGGTTCTTTTTTCCCAATCCAACCAGAGGAGTTACAGCCAGCTCCTCATTTGAGGCTTGGTTTTTAAATTGATACTCAGAACTGCGTAGTGACGAACGAAATTGTCGGACTAAATTTTTAATCTCAAGATTACGGGGGCGGTTATGATGAGCTAAATTGCTCACTGCTTCAGATGCCAGAATACTTTCATCAATGAATTGCTTCATGACTGCTGCAAGTTTTGCATTATTGAGCAGATGATAACGATCATAACGATATTTTTCGTGGCGATGCAGATAAACATCATTAATGCTGGCACCGCTATAAATTACCGTATCATCAAATATAAAGCCTTTCAGATGTAAAACCCCGAGAGCTTCACGGGTGTTTACAGGAACACCCATAACAGGAATATTGACATCAGGGTAGCTTTCAGCCATAGAACAATACCAATCTGCATTTGTTGCTGCAGCTTCTGCGCCAATGCGACCTCGTTGAGCACGATGCCAATCAACTAATATTTTGATATCCAGTTCTGGACGTTTTTGCTTGGCAACATATAGTGCAGTCAGAATATCTCGCCCGGCATCGTCGTGCTCTAAATATAAGGCAGCAATGTAAATATGTTTTTGGGCGCTGGCAATGCGTTCAAGTAAGGTGCTGTAGAACACTTTAGATTGATAAAGTGTCTCTATACCAGCAACTGACTGCGGTAGTTTAGGCAGTTGTGCAAGGTGTTGTTGGTGTTTTGCTTGTTTAAATTTGGACAACATCACAGTGCGTTTTTTCTCTTGGTTTAGATGGTTTATTTTCCATCATAAGGTGTATGAATCAAAATGATCTGGCGATGATACCATTAGTTTGGTTCATTGTGAGTATGAATTCACTTTTTATTGAAGCTTCAATACCAGATTAACAATGCCATCTTCTAACTGAATATCGACAGCAAATCCCAGTTTTTTCGCCAGTTGAATCATATTACGATTTTCCGGCATGGTGATTGCAGTTAGTGCTTGGATGCCATGTTCTCTTGTGTATTGGATCAACTTGGTCATGAGCTGATAGCCTAACGTAATTCCCTTGAGATCTGATCGCACTAATATCGCAAATTCAGCTTCGATATTATCAGGATCGGCCATCGCACGGGCTACCCCAATAATTTCCGGTGCAGTGGTTGGATTGCGTACAGCGACAAATGCCATTTCCCGGTCATAATCAATTTGAGTCATATTGGCGAGGTCATCATGGGTAAATTCATTGATCTCACTGAAATAGCGGTAATAAAGATCTTCTTTTGTCACCTGACCGATAAAGGCTTTCAGTAAGGGTTCATCTTCTGGCAGGATTGGGCGTAGAAGGCATGTTAGATCGTCTTTTATATAGATGGTTTCTTCCAGCTCATTGGGGTAAGGCCGAATGGCAAGACGATTATGGGGATCGCCTGCCACTGGTGCCAATTCCATAACGACATCCAACAGTGTGAATTCATTGCCTGAAGCCAACAGGGGATGAATATTCATGCGTGTTATTTGAGGGCAATCGATCAGAAGATTGGAGACTCTGACTAACAATTGACTGAGGGCAGGAATATCCAAGGGCAGCAATGAGCCTCCGGATTTTATTTTGCCGCTTTTGATTGCTTCAATGACCAGATATCGAGCCAATGCCATATTAAGGGGGGGAAGGGCAACCGCTGCCTGTGTTTCATGAGTCCAATCAACACCACCTTCCCCGAGCATGATCAAAGGGCCAAAGATCTCATCCTGCTCAATCGAAATCCTTAATTCCTGTGCGCCAGCTCGGTTAGCCATGCTCTGTACTAACAGGCCATGAATTCTGGCTTGGGGGAAATTTTGTTTGACGCGTTCAATCATCGCTTGCGTGGCTGTCTTAACTTCATCAGCATTGCGTAAATAAAGTATGACCCCTTGCACTTCTGATTTATGGGGAATATCGGGAGAGCGAAGTTTCAGTGCGACAGGATATCCAATTTTCTCGGCTATATTTACGGCATCATCACTGTTATGGGCGATCCACGTTGGTAACGGTTTTAAGCCATAGGCTTCAAGAATGGATTGTACTTCATGGGTATCCAGCTGAGTATTCCCATTATCAAGGGATTTTTGTATGCATTCATGGGCTCGGGCCGCATTGGAGGTGATACCAATAGGTAGAGATGGCGTTTCTTTAAGTTGCTTTTGATTTCGCTGATATTCCACCATATGCATGAAGGCAGTGACTGCCCCTTCTGGCGTACGATAAGTCGGAATGCCGGCTTCACTAAATAAACGCCGAGCTTCCAATGAAGAATACTCCCCGCACCAATTCGTAAAAATAGTGATCCACTTTCCTCGTGGGTGCTCTTTAATCGTCTGGATAACCCGGATTGCAGTAGTTTGGCTGTGAGATATGGCGCTGGGGGAATGGATCAGCAACAGAGCATCGTAATCATAGCTGTCCAGCAATAATTTGAGGGCTGTAATATATTGCTCCGTTGAGGAATCATCACCGATATCTAAGGGATTGCGCAGAAGTAACGTTTCAGGAAGCACACTTGAAAGTTTGCTGATGACCTCTTCCCCAAGCACTGCCAGCTTGCCTGTTCTTCTGAGCAACTCATCCAGCGCCATTGCGGCTGGTGCCGTACCATTACTGACAATGAACAAACGTTCTCCGCGCAGTGGCCGCATAAAACTTAATGTTTCTACCGCTGAAAACATTTCATGTGTATCTTGCACGCGCAGTAGTCCGGCGCGTTGAATGGCTGCGTCATAAGCAGTATCAAAATTCTGTTGTTCACCCAATAATTGTTGCGCTTTTCGGGTTCGGCTGCTTTTCACTATCAGAATCGGTTTGTTACGTGAAGCACTTCGGGACGCTGAAAGAAAACGGCGGGCATCGCTGATATGTTCAAGGTGTAACAAAATAGCACTGGTTTTGCTATCTCTTGCCAGAAAATCGAGTAGATCATCGATATCAATATCAACACTATCGCCCAGAGCAATAAAATATGAAAAACCAATATTGCGATGGTTAGCCCAATCCAGAATAGTGTTTGATATTGCAGCAGATTGTGAAATAAATGCCAATTTTCCCTTAAGGATAGGAATAGGGGAAAAACTGGCATTCAAGCCAATCCAGGGAGCCAGAATGCCCAGGCTATTGGGGCCTAGAATACGGATATGATATTTTTGCCCGTATTGTTTCAACTCTGCAAATTGTGAGGGTGGGGAGGAGAGAATGATAACGGTTTTGCATCCGTGTTGAGCCAGCTGTTCCAGCAATGACAAATTGCGGCTGTGATGTGTGCAGATGACAGCAAGATCGGGAAGTAGCGGCAACTTATCGATAGAAGGATAGGCCAATACTCCTGAGACGGCACGCCTGTTAGGGGTTACAGGCAAAATAGGCCCGGTAAAGCCACCCATCAGCAAATTTCTCATTAGTGTCGAACTGGCTTTTTCTGGCTTTTCAGAAGCACCAATAACGGCGATAGATTTAGGGCGTAATAATGCTTCAAGTCCACGCTGGCTCATTCTGGGATCCTCATCAGTTACTACATCAGTAAACAATCACCGTTATCAGTAAATAATCACTGTTGATTTAACAACTACCGCGAATTAAGCAATTTTCATGGCTAATGTCTGCCACCATCTAGTACTTTAGTAGGCATTGTCAAGAGTTACAGCAATTGCTTCCTCTGGAAGATTAGCCTTTCCTGCCAGATACTGTTCACGAAAATGATTGAAGTGATTGAGCAAGGATTCTGATGCATTGAGATCTCCCGCCAATTCTAGCGCTGCGGCTGCAACTTCAGCGGTACAGTGCTGCTCTTTTCTTGACGGTACCCGCAGCAAATAATCCATTTTGGCAAGGCTATCAATAGACAATAGAGGAATATCATCCAAATATGGACTTTTGCGAAACATTTTTCTTGCTTCAGGCCAGGTACCATCCAATATAATGAACAGCGGTGGTTTCTGATTATCAGGAAGTTGCTGGTACACCGTGCGAGGGGGCGTGGCATAGCTACCCGGGAAGATCAAATAGGGCTGCCGGGTTGGGTCACGCAACGCTTCAAGCATTTGTTGGTCTGGTTCAGTTCTGGACCAAAGGAAAGCATACGTATCGGGCAAAATATCTGCAATTAATTTTCCAGTATTGCTGGGTTTCATTGGCTCAGTATCAAACATAATGAGACAAAAGCGACTCGCCGCAGTGACGGGTGAGATCCTTTCACACAGACACTTTCTTTTAGGTAATAGACAATGCAGGCAACGCTGTACCCTGCAACCTCTCGCTTGAAAAGGGCGAGTAGAGCGAGCGAGGCGGCGCTGACGAAGCTGGTAAACGGCGTTGTTATTTCTCATTTAAGAACTCAAACATGTTCGTGGATCAAGCCAGGAAAAAAATTAGCGGATATTTTAATAGATTGTTGTTGCCAGAGGTAGCTTCGGGCGCGCACATCGGGTAATCTTCGCGCCATAGCGCAGTTGGAGAAATAAATGAACGATTCCTATAGTGGTAAAAACGGCAAAGTCAAAGTCATGTATGTCCGTAATGAGGACAATAACGACAGTCGTAATGACGGCGATCGCCGCAGAAATAATGATCGCAATAAAAACGATGATCGCAATAAGAACAGCGATCGCAATAAATACAGTGATCGTAATAAAAACAGTGATCGCAATAACAACAATAAACGTTCGTTTGGTAAAGGGCGCGAACAAGGTGAACGTCGTCGTGACAATGAACGTTCCGGGCATTCCGGTGAGCGTTCCCCTTGGAAAATTGTATCTCGGCCAGAGGGTGAATCTCAGACACCAGATCATGGCGGTATAAGTGGGAAAAGCTACATCGATCCTGAGCAACTTCGCCGGCAGCGTTTGGAAGAGACCCGTATTTATGGTGAAAATGCATGTCAGGCAATGTTCCAAAATCGTCCGGATGCCATTGTCAGGGCTTGGTTTGTCCAATCAATCACTCCACGTTTTCGTGATGCGTTGAAATGGATGGCAGCAAACCGCAAGGCTTACCATGTGGTTGATGATGAAGAATTATCTAAAGCATCCGGTACTGAACATCATGGCGGCGTATGCTTCCTGATCAAGAAACGCAACGGCCTGAATGCAGAAACTTATTTACAGCAAGCTCCAGCGAAAGACTGCGTTTTAGCATTGGAAAACGTCGGTAACCCGCATAACCTTGGCGCAATCATGCGCAGCTGTGCGCATTTTGGTGTACAGGGCGTTATTTTGCAGGATAGCGCAATGCTGGAGTCAGGCGCTGCGGTTCGTACTGCTGAAGGTGGCGCAGAGCACATTAAAGCTATTGATGCTGATGGCTTCACCAGCACGTTAAATCAATTCCGCAATGCAGGCTACACCATTGTGACGACATCAAGCCATAAGGGAAGCACAGCATTGGCGCAAGCAACACTGCCGGAAAAAATGGTTCTGGTATTGGGGCAGGAAAGTGACGGCTTAAGCGACAGTATCTGGGAAGATGGTGATATTCGCCTTTCCATTGGCGGGACGGGCCGGGTTGAAAGTTTGAATGTGTCTGTTGCGACCGGAATTCTGCTGGCAGAATGGTGGCGTCAGAATAACATTTAATTTATCTATCTAATGAGATTTGAATTGCTGCATAGCTAAAGTCAGTGATTTGAATATAGAACAAGATAGTTCAATTACTGGTATTAATAAGGCCCTGGCTAAGTAGCCAGGGCCTTTATTTATCCATAAATAGATTAAGACTATTTTTATTTCCAAGATGAAATTGTTTTATCAAGCGAAATAAATAAGCTAGTTATTATTTCAAATTGAAATCACTTCATGTAACTGTTTTTAATTACCCTGAATTTTAAATGGAATATTTAAAATTCAGGTCATTTATAGCCTGTTAATTATTACATTCCCTTCGTAAATATGTGGTCAATTTATTTACTTAATAATCTGCTTTTTTGGTTGTTAATAGTAATGATTTTAATTATCATTCACGAAAATAAAAAAGAAAGACTGTGATTTTTGGTGAGCCAGAGCTGATACCCATAACATGGATAGTGATATCCAGATATTTGTATAAATATGTATCACCCTGTTAATCAGGTTTTCATCTGAAAACAGGTGGTCCGGGATATGAATGAAGGGCTTTATTAAATGTATTCGTTGATTTCCAATTTAGGTCATGAAGTTTCCCATTTAACAATGGAAAACTGGTTATACGCCAATCGCCATCTTACAGCAAAAATATTACGTGAACTTTGCCACGAGAAACTCCTCAATCCAGTACGCAATAAAGATGAACACTCTTATTGTATTGAGATCGATAAATATCAATACCATTTTCAGGCTCGGGATTATCAGCTTGATCATTTAGATATTGACGCTGCGTCTATATCTAAATTCCACCATCACCAACAACAATCTTTAGATGCGCTTGAGCTGATTATTGAATTACAGCCACTGCTAGGTATTTCTGAGAAATTATTCCCTATTTATCTCGATGAAATATCCAGCACACTTTATGGTCATGCTTTTAAATATGGCAATAACCGACTGACTGCACAGGATTTGACTCAAGCAGATTATCAGACGGTGGAAACCGCAATGAATGAAGGGCATCCTGTCTTTATTGCTAATAATGGCCGCATTGGCTTTGATGCCGATGACTATTTAGAGTATGCGCCGGAGAGCGCGCATCCCGTGACGTTGATTTGGATTGCCGTACATCGGGATAAAGCAGTTTTTTCTACATTATCTTCGCTTTCTTATGCACAGTTAGTGACTGAAGAATTAGAAGCATTTTTGCTTGCTCAATTTAAACGAAAAATGAAGTCATTGGGATTAACTTGGTCAGATTATTACCTGATGCCTTTACACCCTTGGCAATGGAAACACCGCATTACCATGAGTTTTGCAGCAGACATTGCTAAACAGCATATTGTTTATCTTGGGGAAGGCCACGATCGCTATTTAGCTCAACAATCTATTCGTACCTTATTCAATATCAGCCAACCTAAGAAAAATTATGTAAAAACGGCATTGTCAGTGCTGAATATGGGGTTCATGCGCGGGCTTGATCCACACAGTATGGTAACAACGCCACAAATCAATGAATGGCTTGGTAACTTAGTTGAATCTGACGAATTTTTTCAAGAAAAAGGATTTACGATCTTGAAAGAACGTGCCGCAGTTGGTTACTTCAATCACTATTTTGAATCTGCCATCAAAAAAGATAATCCCCACAAAAAAATGTTGTCAGCATTATGGCGTGAAAGCCCAATGACAATCCTGAAAGATAATCAGCGTCTGATGACAATGGCGTCATTACTGCATATCGATCGAGAAGGGGATTCACTTGTTGCTGCTTTGATTCAAGACTCAGGTTTGAGTGCCGAAGATTGGATATCCCGTTATTTAGATGCTTATCTTTCTCCGTTGCTGCGTTCTTTTTTCACTTACGATTTAGTCTTCATGCCGCATGGTGAAAACTTAATGTTGGTACTGGAAAATAATGTACCGGTAAAAATGCTGATGAAAGACATTGGTGAAGAGATCGCTATTTTAAATGGCGAACTTCAACTTCCGGAAGAAATTAATTTTCTTCATGTCTCCATCAAGGATGAGATGAAAATCAACTATATCTTCCTCGATATTTTTGATTGTTTCTTCCGTTATTTGACTCCATTGTTGCAAAAGCACTCAGCACTGCCAGAAACATGTTTTTGGGAATTGGTTGCCCAGTGTGTCCATCGTTATCAATCACAACATCTGCATCAGATAGAAAAATTCCGCAAGTTTGATCTATTCAAGCACGATTTTGTGCGGACGTGTTTGAATCGTCTGCAAATGGCGAATAACCAACAGATGATTGATCTTGATGATCGAGAAAAGAACCTGAAATTTGCCGGAACATTGGTAAATCCACTTCATATTTTGCGCAAGAAGTATTCTGTTGTTGAAACAGAGCGGTGTTGAAACAGATAGATGTTGAGAGATGGAAGTAAACATAACAATAAATCATTTTGGTAACGGGAATTAAAAGAGTGAACAATCCAATTTTGCAAACAAATCATTTAACCAAAAGAACTGTGCTTTCTTTAATAGTCCCGCTGATTTTGGCAGGAAACAGTGTGGCTGTGGCAGCAGAAGCACAAGGAAAGGAAGATAAAATTGTCGTAACGGCAAAACCGATTTCATCAGAGCGTGAAGGTGTCACGGAAGATACCGGCATGTATAACACGACATCAATGGTGACCTCGACAGGATTGAATTTATCTGCACGTGAGACACCACAAAGCGTCAGCGTGATGACTAAGCAGCGTATGGTCGATGAGAACCTGAATAGTGTTACAAGCGCGATTGACAGCATTACAGGGATGACAGTCCGTCAGGCTGACAGTGATCGTTTCACCTTCACTTCAAGAGGAATAAGTATCAGAAACATGCTGCGCGATGGCGTACCGACTTTTTATGATATCCGTTTTAACTATGGCGATAATCTGCTGGACACCTTCATTATTGATCGTCTTGAAGTTGTTCGTGGGGCTGCGGGGTTGATGGTCGGGCCGGGCACACCATCGGCAGCGATTAATGTCATCCGTAAACGTCCAACCCGTGATTTTCGGGGTGAAGCCATTTTAGGGGGAGGATCTTGGGATAAATGGCGAACGGGGGTTGATTTGTCTGGCCCGTTAAATGAAAACGGTACAGTCAGAGGGCGTTTTGTCACGGCTTATGAGCGCTCCAATTCATTTATCGATCGTGATAAACATGAAAAATACCCTTTTTACGGCATTCTTGAAGCGGACTTGACTGAAAATACCTTGTTGACCATTGGCAGTGATTATCAAGTTAATCATACTCGTGGCGGAATGTTTGGCGGATTGCCCATTTACTTCAGCGATGGCAGTAAAACCGATTACAAGCGCAGTAATAGTTACGCGCCTGACTGGGCATTCTCTAAAGTCCGTTCATTTTCAACGTTTGCCAGCCTGCAACATAATTTCGACAATGGCTGGAATGTAAAAGGGACATTTACCTATGACAACAACACCCTTGATCAAAAACTCCTGTGGGCAACAGGGTTCCCAGATCGCGTAACGAATGTGGGAATGTACCCGGGCAGTATCACGTTAATTGATGGGAAACGTCGTCAACGCAATATCGATTTACAAGCCAATGGTCATTATGAACTGTTAGGGCGTAAACATCACGCCAGCTTTGGTCTGAATTATCAAAAGCAGAACTTCAAAAATGATTATTATCAGGCTTCATGTATGACGCCTAAATTTCATTGTAATAAAGATAAATATCAATTAGGTGATTTTACAAACCCTTCTTGGGGTTATGCTGAGCCAACATGGAGCAAAACGAGAAATACGGGATCCGATGGTTATATCGAACAAACTGCGGGTTATGCGGTTACTCAGCTTTCTCTGGCAGATCCTTTAACACTGATTCTGGGTGGACGTATTACCAGTTGGAAGACGCGTGGTGATAATTTTGGAACACCACAGAATGCAGATTATAAACATGAATTTATGCCATACGGTGGACTGATTTATAACATCACTCCGGACTTTTCTGTTTATGGTAGCTATACCAAAATTTTTGATCCAGAAAGTCGTATTAGCCGCAATAACCAACTCTTGAAACCAGTCACAGGCGAAAACTATGAACTGGGGCTGAAGGGTGTAGCCTTGGATAATGGCATTGATTATTCATTGGCCATTTTTGAAATCCGTCAGGATAACTACACAAGTGAAGATAAGTCGGGAAAACCTAAAGCTCCCGAAATACCAAAGGATTCCAGGGTTTATACTGCAATCAACGGGGTAAAAACCCGTGGCTTTGAAGCTGAAATAAGTGGCCAGATTACTGATGATTGGCGTATTTATGCGGGTTATACCCAGTTCAGAGCCACCATGCCCGGTGGTAAACGCACCAACACGGAAGATCCAAATCGCTTATTTAAACTCTTCACAACTTACACCCTGCCTGGCGTGATGAGTGATTTGACGTTAGGTGGAGGTATTAACTGGCAAGACAAAACGGTTTATGAACTTAAGGGGCCTGATGGAAAAATGCGCCAAGATGGTCAGAGAAGCTTTGCGACGGTTAATCTGATGGGGCGTTATCAATTCACGCCGGATCTCTCTTTAAGCGTGAATCTGAATAACCTGTTCGATAAGAAATACTACACGTCATATGGTTCTTATACCCAGTATTACTACGGTGAGCCACGTAACGTAGAAGCAACTTTGCGTTACAAGTTCTAACTCCACACGGGCGGTGAGAATGTATTTTTATCCATTTGACAACAAGCAGTAAAGGGTAATCAGCAATGAATTTGAGACGTTGCAAGATACTGATCGCCGTACCGTTGCTACTTTTGGCAAGTTTGTTGGCAGGTTGTGATAAGCCCACAGCTAAAAACATCCAGCCAGCGAATATGGCAGGCTATCCCAAAATCATCACCACCGAGCTGGGTACGGCGGTGATAAACCAACCGCCGCAACGGATTGTGGCGCTGGGAACCGGTACAGAAGATATTTTACTGGATTTGGGCGTTATTCCTGTCGGCATTGAATCCCATCGTTGGGGTGGGGATGCAGAGGGATATTTACCTTGGTTCAGGGAAGAAATAGAGCGTCGTGGTGAAAAACTGCCTGCTATTGTTGAAATGTACCCAGAATTGGATGTTGAAAAGATTATCAGCTTAAAACCAGATTTAATCTTAGCAACCCAATCAGGCATTACGCGGGAAAATTACAATCATTTGTCTCATTTTGTCCCCGTAGTGGCTTACCCAGAAAAGCCGTGGCAAACAACGCCAAGGCAACAAATTGCATTGGTTGCACAAGCATTGGGCAAAACCGAACAAGGGGAAAAATTGATTGCGGAATTGGGTAACTTACTGACGCAAACAGGCAGCACTATTCCTGATATTTCCCGTTATCGTTTCGCTTATATTAAAGCGGGAAAAACGGGCAATACCCTATCACTTTACGTGAAAAATGATCCCCGAGTGGACACCCTGACTCATCTTGGTTTGTCTTTACTTCCAATGGCTGACGCTTTAACGGCACCTTTCGGCAATTTTTCCGTCAATATTGGTTTAGAAAATGCAGACTTACTTAATGGAGCCGATATCTTGGTCACATGGTATGGCAGCGAAAAAGAACGTAAGGAAACAGAATCCCAGCCATTATTTCAATCTATCCGGGCTGTTCGGCAGGGCGGGTATATTCCGTTGACTGATCAATCAATTGTGATGTCAATGTCTTATGGTTCACCGCTCAGCTTACGTTGGGGATTACCAAAATTTATGCCATTGCTGAAGCAGGAGATAGCAAAACATGAACAGTTCTAAACGGAGAACCGTTCTTATCTCTGGGTTAGTGTTTATGATTGCGCTGACTTGCCTTTGTGCTGCCGCCAGTCTAAGCCTGGGATCAAAATCATTGCCTTTCTCTGCGGTGTGGCAGCATTACTGGTTGGGCGATGGTGGCAGTTATTATGATTTAGTGATTAATTCCAGAGAGTCACGTACTTTGATTGGTTTAATGGCGGGCGCTGCTTTGGCACTATCAGGAGCTATAACACAAGGATTATTGCGCAACCCGTTGGGTGATCCTGGTTTGCTGGGAGTTAATGCAGGGGCTTCGGCAACTGTTGTTTGCTTCTCTTTTATTCCTTTTTTGGATGAAATGCCTCGGTTCTGGACAGCATTTATTGGTGCAGGCTTATCCACATTTTTGTTTTATTCGCTCTGTGGGGGAGCGCGCAATACTAACCCTACCAGATTGGTGTTAACCGGAGCCGCTATCAATACTTGCCTGTTCGCATTAGTACAGGGAGTCGTACTGCTGAATTCACAACTGCTGGATACTTATCGTTTTTGGACAATTGGTTCATTAAGCGCAATGTCATTAAATGAAGTGAGCTTGTTACTCCCTTATTTGCTGGTGGCAGTGATACTGGCGCTTTCCTTGGCAGCTCCCTTGAATGTTATGGTATTTGGTGAGGGAATAGCGGGTTCATTAGGCGCTAACGTTGCTCGAACCCGAATACTGTCATTACTGAGCGCAACAATGCTTGCAGCCTGTGCAACGGCAATGGCTGGCCCGATTGCATTTGTCGGTTTGGCCGCGCCACATTTAATGCGGGCGTTAGTGGGAAGTGATTTTCGTTGGTTATTGCCTTACTGCTTGTTTGCAGGAGCATGTTTATTGTTGATATCGGATATTGTCGCCCGATTACTGATAGCTCCGGAAGAAATTATGGTTGGTATTATTACCGCGAGTATTGGCGCACCTTTATTATATTTTGTCGCGAAAACCCGCTCTCACAAAATAATGGAAGAATAAATGATGGCATTAATTAATCCATCAATGGCATCGACCAAAATTAAAACACTCAAACTGGGGGCGACGACTTTCATTGCGCCTTCACGCTTGGTTGTCAGGATCATTTTCTCTATTTTACTGTTAATTGCGGTGCTTTTTTATTTGTCCTTAGCGATGGGCAGAGAAGGGATGGATAATCCGTTTCTACTGATGGAAACACCTTATCAGGCATTTATCTTAACGGAGCTTCGTTTACCAAGGGCTTTAGTGGCAATTGGTGCGGGAATAACATTGGCTCTTTCTGGCTCCCTGTTTCAGCTCACAACCCGCAATGCCCTGGGCAGCCCGGATATTATTGGCGTGAATGGGGGCGCAGCAGTTGGCATTGTGATGGCAATGTTTATTTGGCCTGAAGTCTTGCCCGTTCCATTGGGAGCATTATTGGGTTCCCTGTTCGCAGTGTCATTGGTTTATCTCGGCAATGGTGCGGGTTTTGGTCATATGCGGGCTAACAAGATCATCATTTCGGGTATTGCCATTGCCGCGCTATGCATGGCTTTTGTCGATTTTGCTTCTTCAAATATTCGTATTGAACAGGCGGCACAATTGCAATCGTTGCTAAGGGGCAGCCTTGCCAGCCAGAGCTGGCAAAATGTGGCGCTGATCAGCGGGATGATGTTGTTTATACCTATTTTATTTTGGTTAGGCAGGCAATTGAACTATACCCATTTTGGCCACGATGTTGCCAATACGCTGGGCGTGCCAGTACGCCTTATCCAGATTGCCAGCATATTATTAGCCGTGGTTTTCGCTACCATGTCGGTATTGGTTGTAGGGCCTGTTGCATTCGTTGCTTTATCCGCTCCACAAATTGCCAGACGTTTAGTTCGAAACACAGGCGCAGCCCTGTTTTGTACTGCGCTGGTGGGTGCTTTGCTCATGCTGGCTTCTGATTTAATTACCTTGATGTTGCCAACTTCGACCCGTTTACCCGTGGGCGTCATTACTGCTGTCATAGGTGGCGTTTATTTAATGTATTTACTGTATGCCGAATTAAGGAGAACACGATAATGTCATCGAGTGTTAACTCTTCAGTGACCTCTTCAAGATTGAAAGTGCAAGAATTGTCACTGGCATACGGCAAAAAAACCATTATCAATGGGGTGAATCTGGCGATTCATGACGGTGAATTTAGTGTCATCATTGGCCCTAACGGATGCGGGAAATCAACTTTACTGCGGGCAATCAGCCGCAGTATGCAGCCACAAAGCGGAGAAGTCTTGCTGGATGGGGCTAATATTCACCGTTATAAACCTAAAACAGTTGCACGAGAATTGTCGTTGCTGACACAAGGTGCTGCTGTTACTGAGTCGTTGACAATTTACGATCTGGTTTCTCGCGGGCGTTATCCTTATCAATCTTTTCTGCGTCAATGGTCACCGGAGGATGAGAAAGTCGTAAATGAGGCATTGAACGCAGTGGATTTATGGGATATTTCTCACAAATTGGTGAGTGAATTATCAGGTGGGCAGCGCCAACGAGCCTGGTTTGCGATGACACTGGCACAACAAACCCCGATCATCCTGCTGGATGAACCAACCACGTATCTGGATATTTCTCACCAGATTGAATTATTGGATTTATGCCAGAATTTATACCGGCAAGGTAAAACATTGGTGCTGGTTCTGCATGATATTAATTTGGCCCTGCGTTATGCCTCCCGACTTATTATGATGAAGGATGGTCAGGTTTATGCAGAAGGTATTCCTGAAGAAGTTGTAACAGTACAGAGTATCGCAGAAGTATTTGGTTTATCATGCAGGATCATTTGCGATCCTGAATCTAATAAACCATTAATTATTCCTAAGTACAAAATAAATGAATAATGTACTGAATTTTATGCTCTAAATATATAATTGATAATAGGAGAGTATGGAATGAGCAATAAAAATGGAACTATTGAAATGACGTCTGAGATATCGGTTGATGATATAATTGAGCTGTTTGATAGTGCATTTAGCCATTTTAATTCATTAATGAAAATCAATTCAGATAATATTCCGGCGAACAGCATGAAACTTCATCAATGGTCAAATGAAGAAGAATTCAAATTATTGATGAAAAACTATCAGGATTCATATTATAATAATAATGATTTGAAACCAAATCAGAAAGGGCTTTATTCTTTATGGGCACAATGGTATTTTGGTTTAATTGTTCCATCAATGATGCTGATGTTAATTGAATATCCTCAAGCTGTTGATACAGATTATAATCTTTTTCAGGTAGAGTTTCATGAAACAGGCAGGCCAAATATTGCTTATTATCAGTTAACCTGGATGGATGAATCTTTATCAATATCGCTGTTGGAGCGTTATCATTCAATGTTAGAACGGCATATTATTCCTGTATGTGAAAAAATAGAATCTTACCGTGGAATAAACGGACGTTTATTATGGAATAATATTGGCTATGTTATGCATTGGTATTTGGAAAATTTTAAGGAGAGAATAGGCACTCAGTATGACGCATTAATTCAAAATCTGTTCTTTGAACAAACTCTGCCTAATGGTAAAGATAATCCACTTTATCGCACAGTAATATTGAAAAACAATATCATACAACGTCGCTGCTGTTGCCAAAGAAATAAACTACCAGGAGTAGGCAATTGTCACGATTGTCCCCTTGAAATTACAGCATAAGCAGTTTAAATAACATTATAATGAATAAAGAAAGTTGTCATGGATTGATGATATTTAAGAGCATTGGCTCCATTTGCTAATGGAGCAATTTATTTTTTATTAAGTCATGTTGAGCAAATATTTACTATAAATTATATATAGTTAATGGATTTCCAAATTAATTTCTTCATGAAAGAATACCTTTCCAAGATATAGTGTGGCAACAAAAAACTGTTTCTCAGAAACAAACATGGTTTGTGTAAAGTTGTGTTTGGAAAAATTGTAACTGGGAAAATTAAGTTTAGCTAACAATACATAAATGTGAAAAACAGCGGGTAATAAATGTTAAGGATATATCATGCCTGGCAAAGCTCAATCTATGATTTAATTTTTAGTTAAATAAACACCCTTGACGGAGAATAAATATTCTAACAACGGAAGTTTTTTATCAATATTTATTTAATGGTTATAAAGCTGAGTGGTGTTTATAAGTTATCTCTGAAATTATTGTTAAGATAAAAACAATATTGCATCAGGGTAATAAATTATCCATAGGATTCTTGTGATCTTGCATTGGAGGAATCACTTCGTCTTTATGTTAAATATAGTGTTTTTTCATTATTAAAAATATATTGCTGATATTTATTTCTCACATTTATTACGGGCTTTACGTGCTGAAATAATCATTAGTATTACCGATAAATATTTTTTCTAGCAGTAAACTTATCAAATAAATAAGCATTATTTTTCTAATTAAGTAGTTTTATTAGGAGTAATTATGACAACCCAAACGTATGACTTTATTGCAATTGGCATCGGACCATTTAATCTGGGGTTGGCTTGTTTGTCTCAGCCGATAAAAAATCTTAACGGTCTGTTTCTCGATCAAAAACCCGCTTTTGATTGGCATCCGGGAATGATGCTGGAAAACTCTACTATGCAGACACCTTTTATGGCGGATTTGGTAACGCTGGCATCCCCGACCAGTCCATTAAGTTTTCTTAATTATATTAAGCAAAAAGGTCGTATTTATTCATTTTATATCCGGGAAAGTTTTTTCCTGATGCGCAAAGAATATAACCAGTATTGCCAGTGGGCGGCAGAGCAACTCTCTAATCTACGTTTTAATACACGGGTGGAAAAAATCAGCTATGACTCGGTTTCTTCACATTATGTCTTGCTCTGCTCAGATACAGTGACGGGGGACAAACACCAATTTTTCTGCAAGAAGCTGGTATTGGGAACCGGGCCTTCTTCTTATGTGCCTAAATGTTGCAGGCCTTTTGCCAAAGAGATGGTGTCATCAGGGAATTATTTAAAAAATAAAGCCGCTTTACAGCAGAAGAAAACGATTACTGTTCTGGGCAGCGGGCAGAGTGCCGCAGAAATATTTTACGATCTGCTGCAAGACATCGATATTTATGACTATCAACTCAATTGGGTAACCCGTTCCCCTCGGTTTTTCCCTCTCGAATATACCAAACTCACATTGGAAATGACTTCGCCTGAATATGTTGATTACTTTTATGGTTTGTCGGAAAACAAGCGTGATTCCCTGAGCCGCACACAGCAATCACTTTATAAAGGCATTAATAGCTCACTTATCAATGATATTTTCGATTTGATGTATACCAAGCGATTAAATGGCGATTTGAAAGTTGGGTTATATACCAATAGCGAATTACGGCAAGTGCGTCATACAGAAAGGGGGCTGGGAACCGCAGAAAAACTGACATTGGATTTATTCCATCAAGAGCAGGAAACTGAATTTTCCCTGACAACGGAAGCGGTCGTCCTTGCAACGGGTTATCAATACCAAACGCCTGATTTTATCGAGGATATACGGGATCTCATCCGTTGGGACAATCAGGGGCGTTATGACGTTCAGCGTAACTACAGTATCGACCATAAAAATGAAATTTTTGTACAAAATGTTGAACTGCATACCCACGGCTTTGTGACACCCGATTTGGGCATGGCAAGCTACCGAAACTCCCGGTTGATTAAGGAAATTACAGGAATAGAACATTATTCGATAGAAAAGAGTATTGCGTTTCAACAATTTGGTGTAGCGAATGGAGAGGCTATCTGATGTTAACGACTGCCACTGTATCGTTCGAAAAAACACTTCCAGAGTTAGGCTCTTTTTCTTTGCGTCCACTGATTTTGGCTGAGGACATTGCGATTATCACTGATTGGGTTAATCGGGATTATGCCTATTATTGGGGAATGCAGGGGCAAACCATGCAGCAGGTATCTGACTTTTATCAAGACTTGCTTACGCGTCAGCCCAATTCCGTCTTTATCGGAATATTTGAAGGCAAGCCCGCTTTCTTGTTGGAATGTTATCAGGCTCAGGCTGACCTGTTAGGAGAGTATTATCCGGCTCGTCCGGATGATATGGGAATGCATATTCTGGTTGCACCACCAGAAAGGAAGATCCGCCAATTTACGTGGGGAATTTTCCAAACTGTCATTGCATTCATTTTCAGTAATCCCGCAATTAAGCGAATTGTTGTTGAGCCAGATATTCGCAATGAAAAAATCCATCAGCTCAATTTACGTGCGGGCTTTGTTTATGAAAAAACGGTGCAATTGCCGCATAAAACCGCAGGGTTAGCATTCTGTACAAGGGAACAACATCACATGGCATTGCAAAAGAACGTCTCATCAACACCAACTTATCAAAGTCAGGAACACGCCTTGATTAGCCACTTGAGTCCTCAAATCTGGCAGAAAGTGAATCGACTACATATACGGAAAGCGATTTCGGAATTTGCCCATGAATGTTTGCTATTTCCTGAACGATTGACAGAAACAGCCGATAAAGAGGGTTATCACCATTATCGTTTAGATAATCATGACTATTCCATTAGTTACTCTTTTCGGGCCAGGCGATTGGCTATGGATCACTGGTTAATTGACGCTGACTCTTTGAAGAAGCAGCAGAATGGAAATGATGATGAATTGGATTTTGTCCATTTCGTGATTGAATTCAAAAATCAGTTGGGTATCAGTGATAGTGTGATGCCGACTTATTTGGAAGAGTTAACCAGTACACTGTACAGCAGTGCGTTTAAATATCATCGTAAAGGCATCAGCGCCGAAGCATTGGTCAATGCTGATTTTCAGACTATTGAAGCTGAAATGATGGAAGGGCACCCCATTTTTGTTGCCAACAATGGACGCATTGGTTTTGATGTGGAAGACTTCCAGAACTTTAGCCCGGAATCTGCTGCTGACATGCATTTGGTATGGCTGGCAGCGCACAAAAGCAAAGCGCATTTCGCCTGCATTGAAGAGCTTAGTTACCAACAACTGCTGGATCAGGAGCTGGGCGCTGCCGAGATTAGCAATTTCAATCATCAATTGATCCTGCTGGGATTAGATCCTGACGAATATTTGCTGATGCCTTTCCATCCGTGGCAATGGAAAAATAAACTTCCCTCAGTATTCGCCCATGATATTGCCTGCCGGAAGTTAGTGTATTTGGGCAAGGGCACAGATGTTTATCAGGCACAGCAATCGATACGAACGCTGTTCAATCGCAGTCACCCTCAGCGTTACTATGTAAAAGGGGCGCTCTCCATTCTGAATATGGGATTTATGCGCGGGTTATCGGCTTACTATATGGCGACAACGCCCGGCATTAATGATTGGTTGTCCGGTTTGCTGCAAAAGGATGAAACGTTGAATGGTTATGGCTTCCGGCTTTTGCGGGAAGTTGCCAGCATCGGTTTTAAAAACAGTTATTACGAACAGGCCGTTCAAGGGGATAGCCCTTATAAGAAAATGATGGCGGCATTGTGGCGAGAAAATCCATTGCAACTCATCAAACCAGGCCAGAGCTTAATGACCATGGCAGCATTGTTGCATTATGATCAACATGGAAAGGCTTTTTTGCCAGCACTGATCTCTGCTTCGGGATTGCCAGTAGAAAACTGGATCAGACGTTATCTTAATGGTTATTTTGCTCCTCTGTTGCATTGCCTATACGCTTACGATTTGATGTTTATGCCGCATGGCGAAAACATCATCATGGTACTGGAAAATCATATTCCGCAGCATATTTTTATGAAGGATTTAGCGGAAGAGATTCTGGTTATTAACCCAGATGCAGAAATACCGGAAAAAGCCAGCCGAGTGAAAGTGAACATGCCGGAAGAAATGAAAACATTGACGATCTTGTCTGATGTGTTTGATGGTGTTTTTCGTTACTTGGCCGCCATACTGGATGAACAGGCGGGATATGGGCAAGATAAATTTTGGCAGGCTGTGGCAGATTGCATTTTGGATTATCAATCCCAACACCCGGAATTCAGCCATCAATTTGAACGTTATGAGCTATTCACGCCAGAAATTAAGCGTTGTTGCCTGAATCGGCTGCAAATAGCGAACAACCGTCAAATGCTTGATTTAAGTGATCCTTCTCAAAGCTTCAAGTTTGCAGATAATTTGATTAATCCCATAGCTTCATTCGTGCATGAAACAGCAAATGTTAGCTAATCTGAATGCTATTGCATATTGATACTCAGGCCTGCGAAAGCTTGCTGGTGGATGATAACGGGAGAAGTAACTCCCGTTATCATCAGGTCAATTTGGTCAATCAGTTGAATCTATACAATCAATGTGCTCCTTCACTCTCTTTGCCTCCTGCTGAGAATGGCGGTTTTGCCAGCCAAACCAATATAGTCAAAATCAAGAAGATACCTGCTGAAAACCAGAAGATTTCATTGGATGAGATAATCAGCCCTTGATTGGTGATCTGTTTCGCCAGATAAGCTGCAATCTGCTGATCATTCATGCCCAATTGGGCTAACTGATGATGAATTTGCTGATATTCCGGATTGTATGGGTTGATATATTCCGCAAAATTGGCGTGATGTATGGATTCGCGCTGTGTCCACATTGTGGTGGTTATGGACGTGCCGATTGAACCCGACAAGATACGGAAAAAATTTGACAGACTGGACGCCGAAGCCATTCGGCTTGGCGAGAGGCCGGATAATGTAATTGTGGTCAGTGGCATAAAGAAACATGCCATAGCTAGCCCTTGAACAAATTGGGGCCAAGCGGCGGCGGCGAAATCCATGCCTGATTCAAACGTATATGCCCGCCAATAAAAACAAGCCATATAAGTGAGAAAGCTGAATGTCACGAGAGAGCGCATATCTATTCTATGGCCAAACCGCCCAATGATGGGAGACAGCAGTAAAGGCAACAATCCTACGGGGGCAGCGGCAAAACCAGCCCAGGTTGCTGTATAGCCGAACACTTCCTGCAATAGCTGAGGCAATAGGACTATCGTGCCGAAATAAAGCATAAAGGCTAAACTGATACAGAGTGTACCGATACAAAAGTTGCGTTCTTTAAAAAGCGAGAGATCGATAATCGGATGATCGTCCGTCAGTTCCCATACCACAAGGAAAATCAGGGCAACCACGGCAACGATTGTCAGGACAATGATTTCCGTTGAGTTGAACCAATCAAGCTCTTTCCCTTGGTCAAGCATAATTTGCAGGGAGCCAATACCGACAACCAATAAAAATAACCCCATGGTATCAATCGGTTTAATCTCTGTTTCTGTTTCTCGTTTACCCAATAGCCGCATTATGACAAAAATAATCGCGATCCCAAGAGGGATATTAATGAAAAAAATCCATCCCCAATGGAAGTTGTCACTGATATATCCCCCAAGGATAGGCCCGCAAATGGGCGCAACAACGATCATGACTGACCAGAGTGCCAGCGCCATGTTTCTCTTGGCGGGAGGATAGTTATTCAGCAGCAGGCTTTGACACAAAGGAAGCACGGGGCCTGCGGCTACTCCTTGGATGACACGGAATAAAATCAGCATACCGAGGCTGTTGGAAATACCGCATAGCCAAGAAGCGAGTGTAAAAATTCCGGCAGACCAGAGAAACAATTTCACTTCACCAAAACGCTTCGCTAACCAGCCGGTAATTGGGATGGAAATGGCATTGGCGACTCCAAAGGAGGTGATGACCCAGGTTCCTTGTGAAATTGAACCACCTAGATTACCTGCAATTGTCGGTATGGCTACGTTAGCGATGGTAGAGTCGAGAACGAGCATGAAAGTCGCCATCGAAAGAGCAATGGTCAGAATGGCCAGCTTCGCACCGGTCAGAGGTTCTCTTTTTGCCATGACATCCCCTAAATGTTATTGCCAACGTTACTATTAATGATGTCAGTAACTATTTGGTTGGCAGGAGACATATCAACTGACAAAGCATTGGTGTGGTAAGCAGGAAGTTTTCGTTCAGTCGTTGCCAGAGCGGAACCTTCGGTATTTGATGTATCAACCGTAACTTTGGTTGATAATCCAATCCGCAGGGGATGCTGCTTTAATTGCTCAGATTCAAGTTCAATACGGACGGGCAAACGCTGGACAACTTTAATCCAGTTGCCGCTGGCATTTTGTGCCGGTAATAGAGAGAAAGCACTGCCGGTTCCCATATCAATACCTGCGACTTTGCCGGTATAGATAACATTGCTGCCGTAAAAATCGCTGGTGATTTCGACAGGCTGGCCGATGCGCATACTGGCAAGCTGGGTTTCTTTGAAATTAGCTTCAATCCACATATTATTGGTTGGAACAATCGCCATCAATGGCGTTCCTGAATTTATGCGGGAACCTACTTGAACACTACGGCGTGCAACATAACCATCAACAGGGCTGACAACCTGGGTTCTCTGCAAATTGAGCCATGCATCGCGGACACCTGAAGCGGCTTTTTCGACTGCCGGTTGTTTTTCCAGTGGAGTATTGAGAATGATAGCTTGGTTGCTTTTGTACTGAGCGATAGCGATATCGAGTTCAGCTTGAGCTGCCGCCACAGTATCATACATATGCTGTAGCTCTTCTTTACCAATCAAGTTTTTGCTTCCCAATATCTCCCGTCGATTGAGATCACTTTGCGCTTTCTTGAGAGCAATTTTTTTCAGATCAATGGTTGCTTGAAATCGCTTACTATCAATCATGTGCTGATGAGTCGCCCGGACTGTATTGGCAAGCTCATTTTCGGCTTTTTTCAAGGCTAATTCAGCATCACGGGGATCGAGTTGCAACAAAGTCTGGCCGCTTTTCACGAAGTCAGTATTATCAAAATTGACGGTGGTGACGCTTCCTGCCACTTGCGACATTATTTGCACCTGATTGCCGGCCACATAGGCATTATCGGTTTCTTGGTGATGGCGCAAAACGAGAAACCAATAAATGGCATAAAGTATCGCCAGAATAAGGAAGAGGGATGTCAGCGATAGAATAACAGCGCGGCGTTTTTTCTTCTTATTGCTGCTGGTTTGAGTTGACGGCAGTTTTACTTTCTCACTAGTACTCATAGAGAATTTCCGTATTTGTTCTTAGGTTAAATTGCTGGGTGCTCGCTACAGGCGAAGGTATTTCCAGTAGTGCGTTGTAACACTACTGGAAAAGCGGACAATATGGGTTTTAATCTTATCTGAAGATAATAGTCAGCCATACGAAGTATCAAATAATACAGGCCAACAGAAAAGTTTTTTTAGGTCATGTTGCGATAACATGTTTTTCTTAGCTTAAAACTTTCCGAAGAAGAGATGATTACTTATTGAAACAATCGCCAACATTGTCTAATTGGTTCAAGATTTTCCTCATCAATTTCTCTAACTGATTTTTTTCTTCCAAATCCAGAATAGACCAAAGTTTAACCAGGCATTCATGCTGAGGTGGGAGCAAACTATTCAAGAAACTTGAACCTTTCTCTGTTAGATGAAGGTGGAGACAACGGCGATCGTTATGGCTCTCCTTTCTTTCTATCCAGCCTTGTTTTTCTAATTCATCAGCAATGCGCGTTGCATTTGTACGGGAAGATCCCAATGCAGCACTGAGTTCTGATGGCTGAATGCTGCGACTTTCTTTGGTATCCAGAATCATCAGAGCCATAAACAAGGTTTCATTGATTCCTTGCGCTTTCAGCATGTTATTACGATTTTCCAGTATTTTGCTCTGGACATGCATTGACAAGCGAGTGAGCAATATCTCTTGATAGGGAAAACTTTTTTGCTGTGCTACACGGCAATTAAGCAACTCTTCTGTGGGAGTGAATGAACTTTCCATTGTTTAGATACCTTATTAGTTTCAACCGGTAAAGTAACTTCTGTTAAAAACCATACAAATACTATATTAAAAGTTAAATTTAGCAATTGTAGTTATTTATTATCATCATATTTCTTTTGATATTGATACCTAATTCATAAATACCTTGAATATTAATCCAAAAATGGCAGCACCGGACAGTGTTGCAACGATAATGCTTCGTGTTTTATAAAAGAATAAACAGATGGTCAGAAAGCCGATTAGGGTGGGAAGAATTTTATTATGCTCTTTTATCACCTCTGGAATGCTTGAAATGATGAGTAGTGAGCATATGGAAGCAATACCAATGCTATCGAGTATGATGCCTATCTTTCCACTTTTTCCAGCTGGTGAGTGATTGCCTCCTATACGTAATGGCAGGTAGCGGAATAGAAAATTAGCAATACCTACAACAAGGCCGATGAAAAGTATTTTATTATCAATCATATGATGTACTGTTATTCAATTGTGCGTTTTCGGGTTGCGCATTTTTAGTTTGCAAAAGTGCGGCTAAACAGCCACTCATAATTCCGGCAAAAATGGCAATAGGTATTGAAAAAAATGTCATGCCGACTATGGCTCCCGATATAGAGGCAACAACGCAATAGCTGTTTTGTTTTTTGAATGAAGCCAGTAAGAAGCTCAAAAACAGGGCAGGAAGCATAAAAATCATCGTAGCTTCAACGGCTGGGTACTCATCCAAATAACCGTTACCTAATACCGTTCCTAATACAGTGCCTAATACCCAAGAGAGCCAGGAGCATATGGCAATGGCGACCATCCAGTTTTCGCTCCAGCTACGATTATCTTTTATTAATTTAGCCGTTGCTGCGGCAAATACTTCATCGGTCAGACCAAAAGCCCAGATCACAGTTTTCTTTTTCGATAATTTTTGTTTAATGCGATAACGCAATGCTGGGCCGTACAAAATATGGCGAATATCCATTGCCATCACGGTCAAGGCGGTAATCCACAGTGACATCCCAGCACTAAGCAGGGCTGTGATAACAAATTGACTGGCTCCGGCATAAATTATGCATGAAAAGAAAATGGCTTCTAAGGGCGTAAACCCTAACTTGACTGAGCTCAAGCCAAATGCAAATGAAATGGGAATGTAGCCGATAGCAATAGGAAGGCTATCCCAAATGCCATCTTTAAATGAAGAAACTTTATGCGTTAAAGGTTGTTCGGATTGTGGCGCATCAGATATCAGTATGTTGGGTACAGATTTGTCTGGCATTTGCATACGACATTTTGTTTTTTTGTTAATAGGTGAAACAACATTAACAAAATATGATGAATGTGAAAATATGAAATGTATAAATTATCTAATTAATATTATTTATAACAACGGTTTTGGCTGTAATTGGGCGTGATGGGGCTGGGATTGTGAGTTTTTGTTAATGTTTTAGTCTGATGTGCGGTTTGGAAGAGGGTGCTTGGATAACCTTCAGTAAATGTTTCGTACGTGTTAGTGCTGTATCTAATGATTTTGCATGTGAATATCCATATTTGATCATTTTACGATTAATGAATAATCATGCCATCACAGAATCTTTCATCCATACCCAGTTTAAAGCGAGCATATTTTATTTTCGTTATAAGCGGAGAATGGCTATATATTCAATAGGTTTCCGGTTATTGCCAGAAGAAATAAGGAAGCATAAGTTAATGACTATGTGGCGGGATAAGGATAAATCTCATTCATTTTGAGTTTAATTTACATACAGAAAATCGACCTGTTATTGATATATTATTTTAATCTACCCCAATCTTATTTTGATTAATTTATTCGAAGTGCTGCTATATATTGCATCCCCTTCTTGCCCAGAATTTCTTGTATGGGATTTTTAGCT
Source organism: Xenorhabdus mauleonii (assembly GCF_900113945.1). Lineage (GTDB taxonomy): Bacteria > Pseudomonadota > Gammaproteobacteria > Enterobacterales > Enterobacteriaceae > Xenorhabdus > Xenorhabdus mauleonii. The sequence goes on along the minus strand of NZ_FORG01000018.1, from coordinate 60,795 downwards.
TATTTCATTGTTATGAAAATATATTTTATAACAATGAAATAGATTGTTTTATGGTGTTCTTCCATCTTAAACGTTAACAAATGGGAAATGAAAACAAGCCCATCAAGCGATTCCTTTCTTAACTTTCGAGTGCGCTTCATCACAGTTTTAAATGAAACTCTTTGTTTGTTAAAAATAGTAGGCTTTTTCGCGCGATTGATTAATTGACAACAGTGTAATTTACACCCTGCCTCTTTGGCTTTTGTTTTTCCGGCTGATGTTATTCACTTTGGTAATGTTTACTTTTGTTTCTTTGCTATATTTTTTTGTCATGTGTTTTTCCGTGCGGTTATAAATATTCAGCCGTGAAAATTTAGTTATGCTTCTGAAGGGTTTTATCCTTAGTTGGGATATTTAAATCCGGTATTTATGGCCGAATAGTCATTGTGATTGCCATAAATCATAACACTTCTGGTAAAAAAACTTTGTAGTATAGAGAGTTGGTATTAATAAAAACTAACATTTGTGTATTATATCGAGATAGTTTTTTTATGAAACAAAGACTACATATTGGGTAATTTTATTGTTTTTATTCCATATGTTGGGTTTTTTCTTTTTTTAAAAAAGTGACATTAAAAATAAAGTGTCATATATTATTGGCAGAGCCATAATTTTAATTGTCAGAGGGTGGTATGGTTTCTTTATCAAATTGTCAGATGTGTAACCGAATTCATCATTGCAAACTGATGAAGGAGAGATTTAGGCTAGTACAGAAATTTTTAATAATAAATTAAATGGAGGTAGTTTATGTACCATCATTACCTGAATACTCCAGAAGGATTTCCTAAGCCTTATGTACATATCACTGCGGATGATGAAGGAGTAACCAGCATTTATTTTGTTACTGAAAAAAAAGAGTCAGAATCTAAAAACTCGATTACCAAACAGTGTGTAAAAGAGCTGCAGGAATATTTCAAAGGAAAGAGGCTGACATTTACAGTTCCTTTAAGCATGCAAGGAACTGAATTTCAAAGGCGTGTCTGGCAGCAGCTCTGCACCATCCCTTATGGTGAGATGTGGAGTTATAAACAATTAGCGTTGACATTGGGGTCGGTAAATTATTGTCGTGCGGTCGGTATGGCAAATTCACGTAATCCTATTTCATTGATTGTTCCCTGCCATAGAGTAATTGGTCATGATGGTAAATTAGTTGGCTATACTGGAGGGTTGGATATCAAGGAGTGGTTGCTGGAGCACGAAAAGCCCAGGAAGGTGAAAAGTAAACAAAATTAAAATAAAACGCTAATTTATTTGTGAAATCAGTATAGGCGTATAAAATCATCTATGTAATTAAAGCGAAAAACGCGTTTTTTGCATTTTATTATATAATTCGTGATCTATGTTGCAGACAGTGGGCTATATTTTTTGTTGTACTGTAGGCGACGCTGAGTTAGTGTCTATTTTTATTTAAAGGTAAGTTTTGATGTCAAAAATTAAAGGTAACGTTAAGTGGTTTAATGAATCCAAAGGATTCGGTTTTATCACTCCAGAAGATGGTAGCAAAGATGTTTTTGTACATTTTTCCGCCATTCAGTCTAACGGATTCAAAACTCTGGCCGAAGGCCAAAAAGTAGAGTTTGAAATTACTGAGGGCGAAAAAGGTCCATCTGCTGCGAACGTTGTCGCAATCTAATTTCGAATCCCATATTTCTTTAAAACCCGTCATAGATGACGGGTTTTTTTCGTTTTGGTGAGGCAGACAGGCACTTACAGCTTGTTTATGATCGCAAACGCAAGGGCAGTCATAAGCAATGAGCCTCCAACATTTGCCAGAATGCCAACCAGTGCCCAGCCTAGCTTTCCTGTTTGCAGCAGATAAACGATTTCAACGGAAAAGGTGGAGAATGTGGTCAGGCCGCCGCAAAACCCCGTTGTCAGCATTAACTTCCAGACGGGATCAAGGTGGGTGGTTTTATTAAAATAAGCCAAACCCAACCCAATGATGAATGCGCCGATGCAATTGGCCGTCAGCGTACCAACGGCTATCGGGGAAGAAGGGTTATTCAGGCGGCAACTGATGAGCCAGCGCAGAACGCTACCAAAACCACCACCGACAAATATGGCCAGAACGATATTTATCATTATGGTGGCAACGGGTTATTTAACTTCCATGCCCTTGGCTTGCAAGTCAGCATGGTAAGATGAACGAACGAACGGGCCACAGGCAGCATGGGTAAAGCCCATTTCCAGCGCAGCTTCTTTCATTTCTTCAAATTCAGCAGGGCTGACATAACGCTGGACTGGCAGGTGATGGCGACTTGGCTGTAAATACTGGCCAAGAGTCAACATGGTGACACCATGACGGCGCAAATCACGCATAACCTCAATGATTTCTTCATTAGTTTCTCCCAGCCCCACCATCAAACCTGATTTAGTCGGGATGTCTGGGTGTGCTTCCTTGAATTTTTCCAGCAATTTCAATGACCATTCATAGTTAGCACCCGGGCGAACCTGACGATAAATACGTGGTACGTTTTCCAAATTGTGGTTAAACACATCCGGTGGTGTTGCGGTCAGAATTTCCAGCGCACGATCCATGCGACCACGAAAATCCGGCACCAGCGTTTCTATTTTGATTGAAGGATTTTTTTCACGGATAGCAGAAATACAGTCAGCAAAGTGCTGTGCGCCACCATCACGCAAGTCATCGCGGTCAACTGATGTGATAACGACATAGCGCAAGTTCATATCTTGGATGGTTTGTGCGAGTTTAACCGGTTCATTTGCATCCGGTGCATTCGGACGACCATGCGCTACGTCGCAGAATGGGCAGCGGCGAGTACAAATGGCGCCCAAGATCATAAAGGTGGCGGTTCCGTGATTAAAACACTCAGCAAGGTTAGGGCAGGAGGCTTCTTCACAGACTGAATGCAGCCCATTTTTGCGCATTGCAGCTTTGATGCCTTGAATGCGGCTGGAATCCGCAGGAAGTTTGATTTTCATCCACTCAGGTTTACGCAAGAGTGCTTCACGTTCTGTGGCAACTGTCTTCACAGGGATCAAAGCCATCTTGTCTGCGTCGCGATATTTGACACCGCGTTCCATCTGAATTGGTTTACTCATAATCGTGCTGGTTCCAGTTATATTCTTCAGATTTTTATTTACTGCCTGATGGTGATGAGTGAAATATCGAGGCAATAAATCCATTCAAATTTTTTTGAAAAATGTTAAAAAATTATATCATCTTTCATTGATTAGTTGAAATCCCAAGATCTGACAGAATTTCTCCACCAGAACGGGTTGTACATCTTCTATTGTCACGCCAGTAATGAAATCACTGAGTTGGATCATTTTCATGCCAGCATAACCACATGGGTTAATGCGTAAAAACGGTTCTAAATCCATTGCTATATTCAGTGCGAGGCCGTGGAAAGAACATCCCTTACGGATCCGCAGCCCAAGAGAACATATTTTGTTGCCTGCGACGTAAACACCGGGTGCATCCGGGCGAGCGTACGCTTCCACCTCAAAATGGGCCAGCGTTTCAATCACAGTATTTTCGATTGCCGTTACCAATTGACGAACACCAATTTTTGACCGTTTCAAATCAATCAAAACATACATGACCTGCTGCCCAGGCCCATGATAGGTGACTTGGCCACCTCTGTCCGATTGAATGACCGGAATATCACCAGCGACAAGTACGTGCTCGGATTTACCTGCCTGACCTTGCGTGAAGACTTTTTCGTGTTGGACCAGCCAGATTTCATCAGGTGTTTCCGCAGTACGCTGTTCGGTAAATTGATGCATGGCATCAGAAACCGGCTCGTAAGGCTGAATACCTAACTGGCGTAAGATAACGGTGTTATGTTGCAATGGGGGTTCATCATTCGTTAATAAAAAGTGCCCGTCAGTATAACGCCCTAAGATGAATCTCACCAGTTCGGGAATGACTTAATGCAATAATAATGTTAATTAGACGAATATATTTATATTTTATATTATCATAGTTATATATTTCGCAGATTTCTTTTAATCGCTGTTTGAGATAACAGATGGTCAGAAAAAACCAACTCATGATTGTTGGGCACCTGTGTAGTTTTTTGGTGCTCCTGTACAGCCTTTCGATGCTGTTGCCTATTTTTGTTGCATTGTTTTATAAAGAAAAAAGTGTTTTTGCTTTTTTTGAGACATTTATTATTGGATTAGTCGCCGGAAGCACGGGTTGGTATCTCACCCGTAAAACGAAAGTACAGCCCAGTACGCAAGATGGGTTTCTTATCATCGTGTTATTTTGGTTGCTGTTTTCGCTGATCAGCGCCTTGCCATTTGTACTCGACAAAAGTTTGAACATCAAGCTCGTGGATGCAATGTTTGAAGGCGTCTCCGGGATAACGACCACGGGCGCAACAATACTGAATGATGTTTCTGCTTTGCCCAAGTCGATGCTTTATTATCGTGCCCAACTCAATTTTATCGGCGGATTGGGCGTCATTGTTCTTGCCGTAGCCATACTGCCATTACTGGGTATTGGTGGGGCCAAACTGTATCAATCAGAAATGCCCGGCCCTTTCAAAGAAGAGCGATTGACTCCGCGCCTTGCCGACAGTGCCAAGAGCTTGTGGGTTGTTTATTTAATGTTGGGGGGATTATGCTCGGTCAGCTTTTGGGGGGCAGGGATGTCATGGTTCGATGCCATTTGTCATGGTATCTCCACCGTCTCGCTGGGGGGATTTTCAACCCGTAATGAAAGCCTTGGTTACTATGACAGTGCTGCCATTGAAATGGTGGGGGGGATTTTCTCAGTATTGTCGGCTGTCAACTTTACGCTTTACTTCGTTGCCTTGACACGCCGAAGCCTGAAGCCGCTCTTGAAAAATGCCGAGTTACAATTCTTCTTATTAGTGCTGTCAGGGATAGTTTGTATTATTTGGTTGGAATTATACCGTTCTGGTATGTATGGCATAAAAGATGCCTTTGTTCATGGCTTTTTTATGACCAGTTCCATGATGACGGACAATGGTCTGGCAACATCGGATTACGCCCAATGGCCACCCCATACTATCTTGATGTTGCTGGCGGTCAGCTTTTTTGGTGGCTGCGTGGGATCAACCTGTGGCGGCATCAAAGCATTGCGCTTCATGATCCTGGCAAAACAAAGTTTCAGTGAAATTAATCAACTCGTTCACCCAAATTCCATTTCGACGATCAAGATTGGCCAATCTGCGGTTCAAGAGCGTGTATTGCGATCGGTCTGGGGCTTTTTCTTCCTTTATGTTTTTTTTAGCTGCTTCTTTATATGGGCCTTGAACTTGCTTGGTTACGATTTGGTGACATCTTTTGCCACGGTTGCTGCCTGTATCAATAACATGGGGATTGGATATGGTGCCACAGCCCAAGGTTTTGGTGAGCTTGATGCAGCAGCAAAATGGATGATGTGCGCGGCTATGTTATTGGGAAGGCTGGAAATTTACCCAATATTGATTTTATGTTCGAAAGCGTTTTGGCGGTTTTAGTGACTATATTTAATGCATTACGTGTTATGTGTACCCATTGGATGGGCACACATAACGGCTCATGGCTAGAAAGTGACGGAATAACTTAGTCCAAGCGCTCTTCCTCTACCCTTATAGCTATATAATTCAGGAGCGCCATATCCCGGGCTATAAAAGACGCGGGCACGTTGTCCCCAAATCGTGGTGTACTTTGTATCCAACAAATTTTCGATACTGAAATTGATTTTTCCAACAGGTAAATAGTAGGTGCCGAGAAAATCAACGGTATTGTACCCATCTATCTTTTTGCCACTGCCATCAGAGACATTAAATGTTTGTTGTGATTGCAGGCGGAATTCCCAATCATCGGGTGCCCAATTGACATAGGCGGTCATTTTAGATGGGCTGGCATCCGTAATCGGCAGTTTCTCCCATGTCCCATTTTTTTGTGTTTCCGATTTGAGGATATTGAATGTTGTTCCGACTCTCCAGTCACTGTTGTCAAAGAAATAATCTACAGCACCTTCCACACCATAAATACGCCGCTTGTTGGGATTCACAATGATAGTCATGTCTGTTTTATTGACACCGATTGTGATATCAGACAGCGAATAATAAGTTGCTATTTGTGTATGCAGGTTATCTCCGTTGTAACGCCATCCCAACTCATATGAATTGACTTTGATGCCTCTTAATTTGGAGTCATTGACATTCACGCTGTTTATTAACGGATAGTGCCCGTTTACCGGTTTGCCATAAATTCCTGAACCGTAGTATTTACCTAAGTCAGGCAGTTCAAACCCTTGGGAAAAGTTAAACCATACTTGTTGGTTTTTAGCGAGATTGGCGAGTACTCCCGCATTAAACAGGTAGTTATTGTAGCTGGTTGTGCCGCCGGGGATGGTATCTGCGGATTTAGCTTCTTTTTCCGCAATCGCTTGTTGCTGTTTATACGCGATAAAATCATCAATTTTGTTCTGCGTATATTGATAGCGTATCCCGCCATTGATGGTAAAAATTGAATTGATATCGTAGCTCGTTTGTAAAAAAGGAGCCAAGTTGGTAATCGTGAATCCAGGATATCGGCCGACATTATAGTCATTTTTTAATTTCATCCCGCCGGATTTCCGAGCGGTATCTAAATTAAAGAATTGCTGATTTGCACTGAATTTTTCATGTTCTGCATCAAAGCCGTATGTTAATGACAAATTTTCAATAGGCTGGCTATTTAGCGTGAATTTCCCACCGTAAAAACGGGTTTTTTGCTCTGATGAACTGATACTGTTGACTTTACCCTGTTTCAGCGTTGGGAAAGGATAAAAGGCAAAAGACTCATCGCGATAAAAAGCCTGTGCGACTAAATCCTGCCCCAAAAAATCAGTGTTGGAATATTGCAGGTTTACCAGATGGCGTTCAGTGCCGGGAATGCGATCTGAATTTAATCCACTTGCATTATAGGCTGCCGCTTTGCCGGTGACGGCTGCAAAATCCTGGCCGAGATAGATACCATGCTTCCCATCAGCCTTACTCCGGTAATATTGTGTTATTAGCTGCAATTGCTGGTGTTCATTGATGGTTAGCTGGCCGGTTCCCATCACATCAAACCGATCGGAATATTGCAGGCCTGTTTGAGTGTTATCGATTAAAACTTCATTCTTTTTGCCATCAAACCAGCCGCCATAACGTTGGTAAGAAGTTGAAAGACGACCATATATACGATCAGTGCCGCCACTAATGGCTGCGGCTACTTTTTCATCATGATCTTGACGGCTTATCAGGCCACTTTTGCCACCCAATTGCAGATCAATTTGTGTTTCCTGCTGCCCTTTTTTCGTGACAATATTAATTAATCCCCCCGTACTGCCACCGCCATAAAGCGATGTCGCGCCAGAGATGACTTCAATATGGTCAATATTGAATGGGTCGATAGAATCTAATTGTCGGCTATCAGAACGGGAAGAATTTAAACGCACGCCATCAATCATGACGGCAATTGAGCGGCCACGAATATTCATTCCATGATTAGTGCGGCCTTGGCTGCTGACATCCATACCTGGAATTAATTGCGCCAGAATATCTTTGAATTCTTTCCCCCCATCCATTTGCTGTTCAATGTCACTCTTTTCAATCACCCAAGTTGTCTGCGCCATTTGGGGAATACTGCGATGAGTACGGCTGGAGGAAACAACAATGCGATCTTCTTTATCACTTTCTTTTTTTAATTCTGTCGCTGAAACCGATGGGGCCAAAATAACAGACAAACAGGGCGAAATAATCCAAAAAGAACTGCGCTTTATCATTGATTGCCTTCGTATTAAATAAATGAATTAATGAACGTCGGAATTACTATAAATATTGCAATAATTATATTCTGAAAATAAAGGTATAAATGCCATTAAGAATAATTATTAAGATGATATTCATTTAGTTTGTTGTGTAAAGCATTTTGTGTATTATGTCTACAATTCAACGAAGTAATCGTAACCTGTGTCCAGAGGTAATTAGGTTTGATTGAAAGTATTTCATCCCCAATTTCTAATTTTGTTTTGCAACAAGTTAGTTTTTCTGTACCAAGCCGACGGCTACTCAGCAATCTCTCATTGGCATTTACTTCAGGTCTGGTTACTGGATTAATTGGCCATAATGGTTCTGGCAAATCGACCTTGCTGAAAATGTTGGGGCGTCATCAGGCACCAAGCGAAGGAACAATACAGCTGGGACGGCAGCCGATAGTACAGTGGAGCAATAAAGCGTTCGCACGCGAAGTCGCTTACTTACCACAGCAATTGCCGCCTGCGGAAGGGATGACCGTGCGTGAGTTGGTTGCGGTCGGCCGTTATCCTTGGCATGGGGCTTTGGGGCGGTTCAGCTCTGAAGATCGTCGTCATGTCGAAGAAGCAATAGCGCTGGTGGATTTGAGTTCGATGGCTAATCGGCTGGTTGACAGCTTATCTGGTGGGGAACGACAGCGAGCATGGATTGCAATGACAGTCGCACAGAACAGTCGTTGTCTGTTGCTTGATGAACCCACTTCTGCACTGGATATAGCGCATCAAGTCGAAGTGCTGGCCTTGATCCAGCGCTTGAGCCGTGAAAGGGGATTGACGGTGATTGCAGTCCTGCATGATATCAACATGGCTGCCCGTTATTGCGACCATTTGGTGGCATTGCGAGGTGGAGAATTGATTGCTCAGGGAACCCCCCAAGAGATAATGCAAGAGCATGTGTTAGAACAAATATATGGAATAGAGATGGGAATTTTACCTCATCCTGCTGGTGGAGCTCCGGTAAGTTTTGTCTACTGATGAATAAATTTAACCCTAATTTAGCCCGCCGTCGTTTACTCACGTCGCTGGCTCTTTCTCCGTTATGGATGCCATCATTGGCCCGTTCCGTGACTTCCCCGTATGTTGCCCACCCTGATATCCAGCGCATTGCCGTATTGGAGTGGCTGCCAGTGGAGCTACTGGCAGCTTTGGGAATTATGCCGTTGGCCGTGGCTGATATTCGTAATTATAACTTGTGGGTACGGGAGCCTGAACTACCGTCCAAAGTGATCGATTTGGGGACGCGTACTGAGCCAAATATGGAATTATTGCAGCAATTATCACCGTCCCTGATCCTTTACTCACAAAATTACGGCCCCACAGTGGAGAAAATGACGTCAATTGCGCCAATCATGGGGTTCCGCTTTACAAGCAACACCCGAACTCCGTTGGCAGAAGCATGGCATTCATTGCAATTGCTGGCTGGGCGGCTTGGGCTTCATCACCAATATACCCAGCATGTGCAGCATTACCATCGGCAGATGGCGCAGTGCCAACAGCGGCTGCGCATTTGGCATGATGTACCTATCTTATTATTTACTTTGCTGGATAAAGATCATGCGATGGTCTTTGGCGATGGTAGCTTGTTCAAGGATGTCCTCGATAATCTGGGACTGAGAAATGCCTGGAAAGGAAAGACAAACGCATGGGGAAGTCAGGTGGTGAATATAGAGCAATTAGCCACGATTCAAGACGCCAAGGCTGTTTTTTTCAGTCATGGAAATGAAGCACTGTTCGCTCGTGTGCAGCAAACACCATTATGGAGAGCGCTGCCGTTTGTACAACGTTACCCGATCAGCATTCAACCTGCCGTGTGGTTTTATGGTGCTACGCTGTCAGCGATGCGCTTTAGTGAATTATTGACGGCTGCGTTGGAGAAACGGGCATGAAACGTTTATGGACGGTACCTTTGCTATTGTTGTTTCCATCACTGATATTGACATTCTATAACCTGCAACATCAATTGCCTGTTCTCCAGTGGTGGCAATCTCTATATTCTCCTGACACAAATAATATCCGTCAGGTTGTCATGCATTACAGCACATTACCCCGTTTATCGATTTCCCTATTGGTTGGGGCAGGGCTGGGATTGGCTGGATTATTATTTCAGCAGGTATTGCGCAATCCTCTGGCCGAACCTGCAACCCTCGGCGTTTCTGCCGGCGCTCAATGCGGTGTGACACTGGCATTATTATTGGCCGTGCCGCCAGATAGCCTGTCAATGCAACTGGCCGCGTTGGCAGGCTCGGTGATGGTTGCATTGGTCGTATTCGGGTTGTCATGGGGGCAGCGATTATCACCGGTAACGCTGATTCTTGCCGGCTTAGTGATGGGGTTATATTGCGGTGCCGTGAATTCTCTGCTCGCACTGTTTAACTATGAAAAATTACAAGGCATGTTTGTCTGGGCAAGCGGTTCATTGGCCCAACACGATTGGCAAATTGTACAGTGGTTGATTCCAACATTGTCGGTGTCTCTGGTGTTAACTTTATTGTTGCTGAGACCATTAACGCTGCTTGGATTGGATGACGGAGTGGCAAAAAATCTTGGATTGGGCCTGAACAGTGCCCGGCTGGCTGCATTATCACTGGCTGTTATTCTCAGTGCTGTCATGGTCAATGCGGTGGGAGTCATTGGCTTTATTGGTTTATTTGCTCCCTTGCTGGCACGAATTTGTGGTGCAAGGCAATTGGGTCAGCAAGTGTTCATGTCACCGCTGATTGGTGCCTTGTTATTGTGGTTTACGGATCAGGTCGTGCAGTGGCTGGCGACGGTATGGCGCAATATTCCCACGGGGTCGGTCGTCGCGCTGATCGGGGCCCCTCTCTTGTTGTGGCTTCTGCCACGCCTGCGTACCAATGGGCACAAACCAACACTTTCAGTCATCGACAAGAACCTTGTTGAACGCCGGGCATTTTGGCGTTGGATCATATTGGGGATACTGTTTTTGAGTGCGATGACAGTAACCGCATTGCTGTTCGGGCGTGGTGTCGAAGGTTGGTATTGGGCGCAGGGGAATCAAATCACTGAATTATTGCCTTGGCGCTGGCCGCGTGTGATAGCGGCACTTGGTGCCGGTATGATGTTGGCTGTTGCAGGGACGATGATCCAGAAACTGACGGGCAATCCGATGGCCAGCCCTGAAGTTTTAGGTATCTCATCGGGAGCGGCGTTGGGCGTATTGGCATTACTGTTAATGACATCCGGCAATGTTTTTGTCTGGTTACTCCCGGCTGGAAGTTTAGGGGCTGCCCTTACTCTGTTATTGGTTTTACTTGCTTCTAGCCGGCAAGGTTTTTCGGCGCAACGGATGTTATTGTCTGGCATTGCAATTAGTACGGTATTTGGCACGTTAGTTGTACTGGTGCTGGCAAGTGGCGATCCCCGCACGGGAATGCTGCTGGCATGGTTATCAGGTTCAACTTACGGGGTCGAACCCATTCAGGCACTTTTCACGTTGGCAATCGCCATGATATTGATAGGCCTGACGCCGTTATATCGCCGGTTGTTGACGATTTTGCCATTGGGAAGTGTAAGTGCTCAGTCTGTGGGAATTTCTCTGACTTCCTCACGATTGCTTATTTTATTGATAGCTTCAGCGCTTACCGCAGCCGCAACTTTGATGACCGGGCCATTGAGTTTCGTTGGTTTAATGGCTCCACATATGGCACGCATGATGGGATTCAGGCGGGCAATGCCGCAACTGGTGATGGGAATGCTGCTGGGAGGATCTTTGATGCTGTTGGCTGATTGGTGTGGGCGGATGCTGTTGTTTCCTTACCAGATACCGGCAGGATTGCTCGCGGCTTTTATTGGTGTTCCTTACTTTATTGTGTTGTTACGCCGACAGGCAAGGTAGGACTGAAATGAGTGTAGGGCCTGATGAATCTGGAAGGATATTTAGCAATAATTGCTATTATTGGTAATAATGAAAATAATTATCAACATGATATTGATTTGCGTTATCAATTGAACTAGGTTGTCTAGCATCCTTTCAATAACGAGAATAACAACCATTTGTTAATAGAATATTATGTCTTCAATTTACTCTATCTTTAATTTGGTTTTGAAAGAACGCATTACGGTATCTACATCTTTGGTGCGTTGTGTATTTGAAAGTTCTGAAGTGCATAAAATGCGGCGGCATGCTCCCGATCAGCGCATTAAGTTACTATTTCCTCAGCCAAGCCATCCTGCAATGAAGGTAAATGAAGGGAGCGACTGGTACAGCCATTATATGTCTATTCCCAAGGAAGAGCGGCCTTTGATGAGGACTTATACATTAAGGGCGCTGCGCATTGAAGATAATGAAATGGATGTAGAGTTTGTTTTGCATGGTAAAAACACACCTGTGTCCGATTGGCTAAGCGAGGCTAAGCAAGGCGCACCCTTACAGATAGTTGCCCCTAAAGAGGCTTCAGATAGCAGTGGCCAAATGGGGGGCACAGGAGGCTGCGAATGGGTGCCGCCAGAGCAGGTTAACCAAGTATTGCTCATTGCTGATGAAACCGCATTGCCAGCGGCATTGGGAATCCTTGAAGAGTTAGCTTTGCATGACTCACCCCCAAAAGTACAGGCATTCTTCGAGGTTCCAGTGCAGGGGGATTGCCTCAACTTAGAACAATTCAAATTTGCCAACATATTTTGGTTGCCACGTGATGTTAAAGAGGGATATGGATACGGCGAGCGTTTATTAGAAGCGGTACGTGAACACGTTGTACTTCCGGAGTCCGCATTTATTGAAGAGCAATCTTTATCTGAATCTGTTTCACCAGACGGTATATTATGGGAAAGAGCAGAAAATGAGGGTAAAGCGAGCCATTTTTATGGCTGGGTTGCTGCAGAATCAACGGCTGTAAAAAACCTGCGTCGGTATCTGCTTCAAGAACGGCATTTAGATAAAAAATTGATTAATTTCATGGCCTATTGGGCTAAATCGTCAAAAGGCCATCATTAAATTACAGAAGCTGCCTGAAATAGAATGTATGCAGGCAGATTGCAAAAAAGAAAAACGCTGATTTTCTCAATCAGCATTTTTCTATCGAACCATCAATGAATGACAGCTCCGCACATTCTTACTCAAAGAGCATATTGCCCGAAATACAGTACTTAGAGGACGACACGCACCAATTCCAGAGCGCCCAGTTCTTCATACAACGTTTCAACTTGTTCAATATGCGTCGCGTTGATGGTGATGGAGACAGAATGATAATTGCCTTTGCTGCTTGGTTTTACAACTGGGGAGTAATCGCCCGGAGCATGGCGCTGAACTACTTCAACCACGTGATCCACCAGCTCAGGTTGAGCTAAGCCCATCACTTTGTATGTAAATGAGCAGGGGAACTCAAGCAGTTCATTTAATTTTGTTTTCATGGGCGTTCCTCATGTCTTTGCCACGGCAGAACGACAAATTGCCGTGGCGTCATAATTTTCTAACGGATGTAACTAATATAAGGCCCAATACTTGGCTTTCAAGGGATTAACCAAACCAATGATGGAACATCAGTCGAATATAATCAACGATGCGGCTGAAGAAGCCACCTTCTTTAACTTCCTGCATAACAACTAATGGGCGCTGTTCAATGGTTTTTCCATCAAGCTGGAAGTTGATTGTGCCGACAACTTGGTGTTGCGCCAATGGTGCATGCAATTCAGTATTGTTTAATACATAGCTCGCTTTTAAGTCTTTCAAGCGGCCACGAGGAATTGTCAGGTACACATTTTGGTCAACGCCCAGCTGGACTTTATCGGTATCGCCATACCAAACCGGCTCTGACGCGAATTCTTTACCAACTTTCAACGGTGAAACAGTTTCGAAGAAACGGAAGCCCCAAGTCAGCAACTTTTTACTGTCGCTTTCACGGCCTTTGAATGTTGGGCTGCCCATGACGGCAGAAATAAGGCGCATATTGCCTTCGGTTGCAGAGGAAACAAGGTTATATCCTGCGCCGTTGGTGTGACCGGTTTTAATGCCATCAACGTTCAGGCTCTTATCCCACAACAGGCCATTGCGGTTAGGCTGGCGAATGTTGTTGTACGTGAATTCTTTCTCTTTGTAGATAGCGTATTCATCGGGCACATCGCGGATCAACGCCTGACCAATGAGAGCCATATCACGGGCGGAGCTGTATTGGCCATTCGCATCCAAACCATGCACAGTCTGGAAATGGGTATTTTTCAGGCCAAGGCTTTGTACGTATTTATTCATCAAGCTGACGAATGCATCCTGACTGCCGGCCACATAGTCAGCCATTGCAACACAGGCGTCATTGCCGGATTGCAGGTTGATTCCACGGGACAGCATCGCGACAGAAACTTGATCACCGGGTTTTAAAAACATCAAGGAAGAACCCTTGAAGATCGGGTTACCGGTTGCCCAAGCGTCTTTACCGACAGTAACCGTATCATTGGGTGTTATTTTTCCTGATTTGATGGCTTGGCCTATGACATAGCTGGTCATCATTTTGGTCAGGCTTGCGGGGTCACGGCGAACATCTGCGTTTTTCTCAGCCAAGACCTTTCCTGAGTTGTAATCAATCAGAATATAGGCTTCAGAATCCAGGACAGGAACCCCGGGGATCATGGTTTTGAAATTATCATCTGCGTTGGCAAACGCAGAAACACTGGCAGCTAGGGCGATGCCTAAGGTCGCTTTTTTAATCAAGCGGGAAGTAACTATATATTTCATGATTGATCAGATAACATCCGTGAGAAAAAGATTAATAATAAGCCACATAATAACAAATGAAAAAAAGGCTGACATTAAACAAAATTGAGTGAGTTAAAGGTTTACACTGTTTTACCCAAACCCAGCTCGCAATTATTTTATCTGCCTGCTGATAAGAGTGAGACATTTAATATCAGCAGGGAGTGTTATTTGCTTCTATCTTGCTTTTATCTGGCACAACAGTTTGCCGGCATCGAAATTTATCCGGAGAATCAAGGCGCAACAATAAATGAAGATTGGTGCATTTGATCTGTTAATTTCTTTTGCAACTCAACCGCTTGCTGGCGGCTGTTGAATGGCCCCAACTGCACGCGATAGACATTACCAAATTGAGTTATGCGGCCTTGTACGTTCAGGCGTTGGCTCAACGATTGTTGCCACTCTCTGGCTTTTTGTTCGATACTGACCGCGCCTACCTGCACCATATATTTCCCCGCTGAGATTGAATCTGCGGTATCCGGGGTTGATGGCGTGTTCATACTTAATGAACTGCTTGATGTTAATGAGGCCGTTGGAACAGCAGAAGCACCGGAGGCAGATAACATTGTTGCAGAAGCTGGTGTTTCAGATGCTGATGTTCCAGAAAATCCTGTTTCAGGAGACTGTGCCTCAGTGGATGGAGTGTCAGTTTGCCCCTCTGGCTTTACAGACAGATTTTGCTCAGCGGCGTTGTTTGTCAATGGCGACTGAAAATCAATACTTGGCCTGTCTGGCAAAGCATAGCTTTGTTTGACGATAGTGGAACCGACTGTTCCTAAACCAGAAAGTGAGTCATCAGGTGCGACTTGAATGCCATCCAATTTGACCCTGCTTTGCGGCATCAAATTCAGGCGTTCTGCCGCTGCACGTGATAATTCGATAATCTTCCCTGTATTGTAAGGGCCGCGATCGTTGATGCGGACAATCATCATGCGCCCATTGCTTAAATTGGTGACACGAACATAACTTGGGATAGGCAATGTCGGATGCGCAGCCGTTAAAGCATTGGGGCTGGCGCGTTCACCAATCGCGGTCAACTTACCATTCGCTGCTTCGCCGAACCAACTGGCGTAGCCTGTTTGGGTAAAGTTGGCTGGATCTTGCACAATGCGATAGGTGTGCCCATCTCGCTGATAATCTTGATTGGCACTGGGATGGTAAGGCTCATATTGGGGTTCTGCACCTAAAACGTCCTGGGTCGGAACCTGAGGTTTAGAAACACTCTGCTCATTGCTGGTTAATGTACAGCCTGATATCAGTACCGCTACGATGCTAATTATAAGCCATTGCTGACGCATGAAACTTCTTCCTCATAAACTTTTGGATAATAATTTACGATGCGTATGTATCGACATAATAATGCCGAACCCCGCCATTAATACAATGAGAGCGGAGCCTCCATAACTCACCAGAGGCAAAGGGACACCAACGACGGGCAAGATACCGCTCACCATGCCGATATTAACGAAAACATAGACAAACAAAATCAGTATCAGCCCTCCGACCATGACCCGGCCGAAAGTATTTTGTGCCTTCGCTGCAATAACTAATCCCCGCATAATGATCAGTATATAGAGCGCAAGCAGAGCAAGAACGCCAATCAGGCCCAATTCTTCAGATAACACGGCGAAAATAAAGTCGGTATGGCGCTCAGGTAGAAACTCCAGTTGTGATTGAGTGCCTTGCAGCCAACCCTTCCCGAACAACCCACCTGAACCAATGGCAATTTGGGATTGGATGATATGGTAGCCTTTGCCTAATGGATCAATATTGGGATCCAGCAACATCATCACGCGGGAGCGTTGGTAGTCGTGCATCAGGAAAAACCACAATATAGGAATGAAGCAAGCAACCAGCACAAAGGCAAGGGCAATCAGTTTCCAGTTCATTCCGGCCAGAAAAAGTATGAACACCCCAGACGCAGCAATCAGAATGGAGGTGCCTAAATCGGGTTGCGCGGCGACCAGCAGAGTCGGAACAAAAATCAAAACCAGCGCAATAGCCGTGTTTTTCAATGAAGGCGGGCAGAGGTCGCGGTTCATAAAACGAGCGACCATCAAAGGAACGGCAATTTTGGCTATTTCCGATGGCTGAAAACGAACAATGCCCAAATCCAACCAGCGTTGCGCACCTTTACTGATTTGACCAAACACATCAACCAAAATCAGCAGGATGACACACCCTATGTATAAATAGGGTGCCCAATTCTCGTATAGGCGTGGAGGAATTTGAGCCAAGACTACCATGACAATCAGGCCCATAAGCACCTGCCCGATTTTACGCTCCATCATGTCCATATCTTGTCCACTGGCGCTCCACATGATAAACAGACTGTAAGCCAGTAATGTCAGAACCAATAGCATCAGTGGAATATCTATATGTATGCGGGTCCAAAAAGGAACCTTTTTTTGAGACTCTGTCATCGCTTTACTCAATTGGCTTGTGTTCTGGTTGCTTGTGTTTTGGGTACTTGTGCATTGGGAGAACGCGTATTGGTTGGCTGTTCTCGCATTTCATTGGAAACCATTACATCGGAAACTGTGGCTGGAGAAGGCGTGTTTTTATCCTTGAGTAAAACATGATCCAAAATCTTACGCACAGTTTGAGCAACCGTCATCCCTGATGAACCTTCATTTTCCAGAATAATAGACATGGCGACTGTCGGGTTATCATAGGGCGCAAAAGCAATCATCAGCTTATGGTCACGCAAGCGTTCAGCAAGTTTACTGGCGTTATACGTTTCATAACTGAAAACCTGAGCCGTACCTGATTTAACCGCAGCTTTGTACGGAGTGCCGGCGAAAGCCCGGCGTGCAGTACCTGTTGGGGAATTGGCCGCACCGTACATACCACCCTTGGCAATTTCCCAGTAACCGGAGTGGATATCCCCAATGGGGCTGCTGACTGGGGGCTGATAAGGGTACATTTCGCCATTGATACGCGTTTTAAGTAATAAATGTGGTGTTTTTACCTCACCATCATTAATCAATATCATAAGGGCTTTGACCATCTGTATCGGGGTGGCAGTCCAGTACCCTTGGCCGACACCTACGGAAATAGTATCTCCTTGATACCAAGGCTTTTTATAGCGCTTCAATTTCCATTCCCGCGTTGGCATATTGCCCGGCCTTTCTTCTTTCAAATCAATGCCTGTCAGTTGGCCGTAGCCAAATTTTGACATCCATTCGGACAATCTATCGATACCCATGTCATAGGCAACTTGATAAAAGAAAGTATCTGCAGATTCAACAATGGATTTATGGACATCCAGTTTGCCGTGCCCTGAGCGTTTCCAGTCACGGTAACGTTTTTCTGAATTGGGTAATTGCCACCAACCAGGATCGAATATTGTGGTATTTTTTGTAATCACATTACTGCTGAGGGCCGCGACAGCAATAGCAGGTTTCACTGTCGATGCCGGAGGATATGTTCCAAATGTAGCCCGGTTAATCATGGGATGATTGGGATTGTTTTGCAG
Organism: Xenorhabdus mauleonii; assembly: GCF_900113945.1. Lineage (GTDB taxonomy): Bacteria > Pseudomonadota > Gammaproteobacteria > Enterobacterales > Enterobacteriaceae > Xenorhabdus > Xenorhabdus mauleonii. The sequence continues at coordinate 42,810 of NZ_FORG01000018.1, read as the reverse complement.
GGCAGCATAGTCTTTGAATGAAATGCCATTGACGAATGGATTCGGGTCATAACCTGGATTGGATACCATAGCCAAGACTTCCCCTGTGCGGGGATCCGTGACGACGACAGCGGCACGGCTGGTTGCCAGTAGTTTTTCGATATAGGTTTGCAGCTCTAAATCGATGGACAGATAAATATCTTTACCTGCTTCTGGAGGCTGTTCATGCAGTTGGCGGATCACTTTGCCACGGTTGTTGACTTCCACTTCTTCATAGCCGGGCTTGCCGTGCAAGACGGATTCATAATAGCGTTCAATACCTAATTTCCCGATATCATGGCTCGCTGCATAATCCCTCACAATTCCTTCTTGGGTGAGCTGTGCTAAATCTTTGTCATTGATTTTAGCCACATAGCCAATGACATGGGTGAGGGTCGAACCATACGGATAATAACGACGCTGCTGACCTCTGACTTCCAGCCCCGGAAAGCGGTACTGATTGACCGAAAACCGAGCGACCTGAACTGGAGTTAAAGGTGTTTTTAACGTAATGGCTTTAAAGGAGCCTGTCCGTTTGCGCTCTTTTTGAAAATTTTCGATATCTTCATCTGTAAGCCCGACAACAGAACGTAGTTCTTCTAATACCTTGTTCAGGTTGTCGACTTTTTGTGGCACAACTTCTAACTGATAAGTGGTTCGGTTAATTGCCAGTGGTGTGCCATTGCGATCATAAATAATGCCCCGGCTTGGGGCTATGGGAAGAAGCTTAATCCGGTTCTCATTTGAGCGGGTTTGGTAATCTTCGTGACGAGTGATCTGAAGTTTATAAAGATTGGCAATTAGAATGCCTGTCAAAATAATAATACCAATAAACGCCACAAGTGCGCGGCGTATAAACAAGGCTGATTCAGCCGAATGATCACGAAAAGGGGTTCGTTTATTCTTCATCCCATTGCCAGAATTCACGGTGATAGATTACCCAATTTATTCCCGATGATAAGGGTGGTTAGTTGTTATGCTCCATGCACGGTAAAGACTCTCCGCTACCAGAACGCGTACCAAAGGATGTGGCATGGTCAAAGGAGAAAGTGACCAACTCTGTTCTGCTGCTGCCTTGCATGCAGGTGCCAACCCCTCAGGGCCACCGATCAGGAGACTGACATTTCTGCCATCCAGCTTCCAGCGTTCGAGCTGATTCGCCAATTGTGGGGTATCCCAGCGAGAGCCCGGAATATCCAGAGTCACAATCCGGTTACCTTTACCGACAGCAGCCAGCATCTGCTCGCCTTCTTTTTCCAAAATGCGCTTGATATCCGCATTTTTTCCCCGTTTTCCTGCCGGGACTTCAATTAGCTCAAAAGGCATATCCTTGGGAAAACGGTTCAAATAATCCATAAAGCCGGTCTGCACCCAGTCCGGCATTTTTGTTCCTACTGCGACTAATTGTAGCTTCAAACTCAGCTCCAGAGTTTTTCCAGCTCGTACATGCGACGGCTGTCTTCTTGCATAACATGAACCATGATTTCGCCAAGATCCACGACAATCCAGTCTGAAATCCCTTGACCTTCAACACCCAGAGGCATAATGCCGACCTGGCGGCAGTCATCGACTAAATTATCGGCCACAGACATCAGGTGGCGATTTGAGGTTCCGGTGCAGATGACCATGCAGTCAGTAATGCTGGATTTTCCACGAACGTCTATAGAAACAATATCCTGTGCTTTGGAATCTTCAAGTTTATCAATAACAAATTGTTGTAGTTCTGTGCCTTGCAAAAGGATCACCTTTATTTCATAAAATTGGTTGAGTAGCGCAGAATAATAGCATGCAAAACTCGGTAAAAGTAAGCAACTTAACGGCAAATCACCGCAAGGTTTAGTTATTGTCTGTATAACCCGTGAGCATCGATATACTGCAATATTGATGGCGGAAGCAGATCATCACAGCTCAGTCCTTGTTGATGGCGCTGACGAATATCAGTTGCGGAGATATTTAGCAACGGAGTGGCTGCTAAGTAAATGTAACCGTGCGGTTTTTGGCTCAATGGGAATGGTGTATCAACCTGATGCTTTTCAAGCCATTGCTGCATTTCTGGGGTTGAAAGTTGATGCTGATAACCCGGGCGGGAGCAAACCAGAAGATGGCAAATCTCCAGTAGCTCTTCCCATTTATGCCAAGTATGGATAGTTTGCAGTGAATCCTGCCCAATGATGAACGCCAATGGATGCTGCTCACCGACTTCTTGACGAAAGGATTTTAATGTTTCGACCGTATAGGACGGTGTTTGGCGTTCCAATTCGCGAGTATCCACGGCAAAAAGCGGATTATCTTGTACAGCAAGACGAACCATTTCCAGCCGCTGCTGTGAGCTTGCCTCCGGTTGGGGACGGTGTGGCGGTACATGATTCGGCAATAAAATAACTTGTTTTAGCCCCACCAGCCGAGCCAAGGCTTGCACAGGGTATAAATGACCATAATGGATAGGATCAAACGTACCACCAAACAAAGCTTGAATAACTGGGGTATTGGCGTCTGAGACAATATTATCTGGAATAATATCATCTGAAATAGTGGAATCAGTCATTCAAAAAGCTCTCTGGCAATGATTTTCCGCATAACAGCATGGAAAGCGTTTCCAGGTCAGCCCAAATGGATTGGCTATAATCCTGTTTGACGCGCAGTTCCATCTGGCTTAACAAATGTATGGCAGATTGTAGATCCTGTTGTGACAGACGTTGTAATGCCGCTGTCAGCAACGGCCGACGATTTTGCCAAACTTTGTGCTGATCAAACAATGTCTTCAAGGGAACCGTCGTGCTCTGACGCTTAAAAGTCAGCAGCAGCATCAATTCCCGTTGGATAGTGCGCAGCAAAATGATAGTTTCAGTATCTTCCTGCCGCAGCTGTTTCAATACATGCCAGGCCCGCTTTATTTTTCCAGCCAGCAAGGCATCAACCCAATGATAGGGGGAGAAATGGGCGGCATCATTGACAGTTTCTTCAACCCGGTGCAGGGTCAGACGATTATCAGGATAGAGCAAGGAGAGGCGTTCCAGTGCCTGAGCCAATGCCAATAAATTTCCTTCATAGCAATAGCAGAGTAACTGATTGGCTTCATTTTCCAGCGATAGCCCCATGTTTTTGGCTCGCTGGGCCACCCATTGGGGCAGGCGGTTTTGCTCTGGCGTCAGACAACTGATATAGACACCATTTTGCCCAAGTGCCTTAAACCAAGGACTATTTTCCTGAGCTTTGGTCAGCTTGTGCCCACGCAATATTAGCAGGATATCTGCATGCAATAATTCTGACAGCTTGACCAGCCGCTCAGCCATGGCTGCATTTGGGCCATTTTCCGGCAGTTGCAGTGTAATTGATTGGCGGCTGGTAAATAAGCTGAGTGACTGGCAGAGGCTAAAGATTTCATCCCAATCGGTGTGGTTATCCAACACAAAAGAGAAATGTTCCATAAAGCCATGCTGTTCAGCCACCCGGCGAATGCTGTCCTGACTCTCTTGCAACAGCAAAGGTTCGCTGCCCCACAGCAGATAACGGTTTCGCAGCTCTTCGTTGAGCTGCGCAAGAAGTTGTTCAGGATAAATACGGATCATTGCTTCGGTGTAGCTGCTGCTTTTTGCTTTTCATCAGCTTTCTGAAGTTCTGCACTATGAACCGTCAACAGTTGACGTATAAGCCGACGGGCAGCCTGTTCACGCATTTCCTGCTTAACTAATTCATTCTCAGCATCTTTTGCCAATGCTTCCAATGGGTTATCGAAGAAAGAGCGATCAACCCTTGCCTGCAATGGGTAAATGCTGCCATCCGGCATCAGAACCTGAGCATCAACATTCAGCACTAATTGGCGTTCTGCCGCTTTACCATCCTGGAAAACTGAAACGGTATCTTTGTTTTCATCAGAGCCCAAAAGTTTCAGGATAGGTACTGAAGCATCACCATTTTCCACAAGCTTGACATCATTGAGGCGAAGTTGCTGACGTACAGCGCGTGCCAGCGGCCCGTAAGGGTCACTTGAACTCAGTTGCAAGGTTTGAAGTTCTTTAGGTACTTGCGTTGTGCCACGGAGATGAAAACCGCAGCCAGCGGTGACCAGCACCGCTAACCCGAGAAACAACGTGCAAATACGATGTCGCAAATTATTTCCTGCCACAAATAGGGTCTCCTGTTATCAGCCTACAACCAGATTCAATAATTTGCCTGGTACGTAGATGATTTTGCGAATAGTGACACCTTCAAGATATTTCGCCACGCTGTATTCCTGTGCCGCCATTTCTTGAACATGTTCTTTTGTTGCATCTGCTGGAACAGTAATGCGGCCACGAACTTTGCCGTTGATCTGAATGATCACCAGTTTAGTATCGTCAACCATTGCTTGTTCATCAGCTTGCGGCCATTGGGCAACGTCAATGTCATTTTCATTGCCCAGCGCTTTCCACATAACAAAACCAGAGTGTGGCGTGATTGGGGAAAGCAGGCGAACAATCGCGCTCAGGGATTCTTGCATTAACGCGCGGTCTTGTTCAGTCTCTTGTGGCGCACGAGTCAATTTGTTCATCAATTCCATGATAGCGGCAATGGCGGTATTGAATGCCTGACGGCGGCCGATATCATCGGTGACTTTTGCGATAGTCTTGTGCAGGTCACGACGCAGATCTTTTTGTTCAGCAGTCAGTTTACTGACATCCAACGGCTGAGTTGCCCCTTTGTTGCTGTGCTCATAAACCAGACGCCATACACGTTTCAGGAAACGGTTAGCACCTTCTACGCCAGATTCCTGCCACTCAAGAGTCAATTCTGGCGGCGCTGCAAACATCATGAACAGACGAACAGTATCAGCACCATACTTGTCTACCATCAGTTGTGGATCGATACCGTTATTCTTCGATTTGGACATTTTGCTCATGCCGGTATAAACCAGTTCATGGCCTTCTTCATCCGTGGCTTTAACCACCCGGCCTTTCTCATCACGCTCAACAGTGACATCCGCTGGGGAAACCCAGACTTTTTCGCCACTGTTACCGGTGTAATAGAAAGCATCAGCCAGAACCATACCTTGGCACAGCAGATGTTTAGCAGGTTCATCAGAGTTGACCATGCCAGCATCGCGCATCAGTTTATGGAAGAAGCGGAAGTACATCAGGTGCATTATCGCATGCTCAATACCACCGATGTATTGATCTACTGGCAGCCAATAGTTGGCAGCAGCCGGATCCAGCATGCCTTTATCATAATCAGGGCAAGTATAGCGTGCGTAATACCAGGAAGATTCCATGAATGTATCAAAGGTATCTGTTTCAAACAGTGCAGGCTGTCCATTGATCGTGGTTTTCGCCCACTCTGGATCAGCTTTGATTGGGCTGGTAATGCCGTCCATTTCAACATCTTCAGGCAGAACAACTGGCAGTTGATCTTCTGGTACAGGAACAACTGTTCCGTCTTCCAGTGTTGCCATCGGAATTGGGGCTCCCCAATAACGTTGACGGGAAACACCCCAGTCACGCAGGCGGTAATTGATTTTGCGTTGGCCTACACCCATAGAAACCAATTTATCAGCAATGGCATTGAAGCCTTCTTCATTGCTCAATCCATCGAATTCACCGGAGTTGCACAGGGCGTTTTTGTCTGTCAGCGCCGCTTCTTGAATGTTTGGTACGTTACCGTCATTGTCCAGAATAACGGCTTTCATCGGCAGGTTATATTTGGTTGCAAATTCCCAATCACGTTGATCGTGCGCTGGAACTGCCATTACCGCACCGGTGCCGTATTCCATCAGAACAAAGTTAGCAACCCAAATAGCGATTTTTTCATTGGTCAATGGATGGATAACGAACATGCCCGTTGACATGCCTTTTTTCTCCATCGTCGCCATATCTGCTTCGGCAACTTTGGTATTGCGGCATTCATTAATGAACTCGGCCAATGCAGGATTGTTTTCAGCCGCTTGTTTCGCCAAAGGATGACCGGCTGCGACAGCAACATAGGTTGCACCCATGAAAGTGTCTGGGCGAGTAGTATAAACAGTCAGTTTTTCTTGGCTGTCAGCAACATTAAATGTGATTTCAACACCTTCCGAACGGCCGATCCAGTTGCGCTGCATGACTTTGACCTGCTCAGGCCAGTCTTCCAGTTTGTCCAGATCGTTTAGCAGTTCTTCAGCGTAAGCGGTAATTTTGATGAACCACTGAGGGATCTCTTTACGCTCAACTGGAGTATCACAACGCCAGCAGCAACCATCGATAACCTGCTCATTTGCCAGAACAGTCAGATCGTGTGGACACCAGTTAACCGCAGAGGTTTTCTTGTATACCAGACCTTTTTCGTACAATTTAGTGAAGAACCACTGTTCCCAGCGATAGTATTCTGGTGTACAGGTCGTAACTTCACGATCCCAGTCATAACCGAACCCCAGCATTTTCAACTGGTTTTTCATGTATTCGATATTGGAGTAAGTCCAAGGTGCGGGTGCGGTATTGTTTTTTATCGCTGCGCCTTCTGCTGGCAGGCCGAATGCATCCCAACCGATAGGTTGCAGGACATTTTTACCCAGCATGCGCTGATAGCGGGAAATTACATCACCAATTGTGTAGTTGCGGACATGACCCATGTGTAGTCGGCCAGAAGGGTAAGGTAGCATGGACAGGCAGTAATATTTTTCTTTATTGTTATCTTCTGTCACTTTAAATGTTTGCTTCTCTTGCCAATGAAGCTGGACTTGTTGCTCTATGTCTTCTGGACGATATTGTTCTTGCATGGCACCGATGATCCTATGGTGAAGTAAAGCTACGCCTTTAGCGAGCATGGTTGTTTATGAAATCTAAGACTCCATAGCATAGCTGATAAGGGATAGGGGCAACAACTCTTGTTAAAGCTGGAATGCTGAAAATTATTTATTTTTGGGGAAATTTAAGGTCGGCGGCCGCATAGCCATCCGCCGACACAGAGGATCAGTGCAGAATTTTTGCCAGAAAATCCCGGGCGCGATCTGATTTTGGATTGGCGAAGAAATCTTCTTTTTTACTGTCTTCGACAATTTTTCCTTCATCCATGAAGATAACCCGATGCGCCACTTTTTTGGCGAATCCCATTTCATGGGTCACAACCATCATGGTCATACCTTCATTCGCCAGTTCAACCATCACGTCCAGCACTTCATTGATCATTTCAGGATCAAGTGCAGAAGTCGGCTCATCAAACAACATGGCGATTGGATCCATACACAGAGCGCGTGCAATGGCGACGCGTTGTTGCTGACCACCGGAAAGTTGTGAAGGGAATTTATCGGCATGATTTGACAGGCCTACCCGCTCCAACAATTTCAGGGCTTTTTCGGTGGCAGCATGCTTATCGCGCTTTAGTACCTTAACTTGCGCCAATGTCAGATTTTCAATGATAGAGAGGTGAGGGAACAGCTCAAAATGTTGGAACACCATCCCTACCTTAGAGCGCAATTGTGCCAGATTTGTGTTCTTGTCATTGACTTTTATGTCATTTACCAGAATTTCACCCTGCTGGACAGGTTCCAGGCCATTGACCGTTTTTATCAGTGTCGACTTACCGGATCCAGAAGGCCCACAGACAACGACTACTTCGCCTTTTTTGACTTCAGTCGAGCAGTCAGTAAGAACCTGAAATTGGCCATACCACTTGGATACATTTTTCAGGGAAATCATCAAACAGTCCTTTTCTTCAAATAGTTAACTAGCATAGACGCGGCAAAGCTAATCACAAAATAAACAAGGCCAGCAAACAGAACCATCTCAACCTGAGTACCGTCACGCTCGCCAATATTGGTTGCTGTCCGGAAAAAATCCGCCAGACTCAGCACATATACTAAAGATGTATCTTGGAATAATACTATACCCTGTGTCAGCAACAATGGTGTCATTGCCCGGAATGCTTGTGGCAGGATTATCAGACGCATACTTTGCATATGAGTCATCCCCAGAGCCAGCGAAGCAGAAGATTGCCCACGGGAAATGCTCTGAATGCCTGCCCGGATGATTTCAGAATAATAAGCGGCTTCAAAGAGTGAAAACGCAACCATTGCGGAAATTAAACGGATATCGGTCTTGGGGGATATGCCTAGAATATTTTGTAATAAGTTAGGCACAATAAGGTAGAACCACAGCAGTACCATCACCAAAGGGACGGAGCGGAAGAGGTTGACATACAGGGCAGCAAACCAGCTCAATACCTTGATGGATGAGAGGCGCATCATCGCCAGCACTGTCCCCCAGAGAATCCCAACAACAATAGCAATACCTGTAATTTTAAGCGTGATTACCAATCCATCTAAGAGAAAGGGCAGGCTAGGAACTATCGAACTCCAGTCAAACTGATACATCTTTATCGTCCTCCCATACTGCCCGGCAAACGCAGTTTTTTCTCAAGTAAGGTCATGGCTAGCATGATCACGAGATTGATACCCACATAAGCCAAAGTGATTGCGGTAAATGACTCATAGGCATGTGCTGAATAATCCAGCAATTTCCCCGCTTGGGCAGCCATGTCAACCAGACCAATGGTGGACGCGATGGCGGAGTTTTTGACCAGATTGAGCATTTCTGAGGTCATTGGGGGAATAATCACGCGGTAAGCATTTGGCAGCAAAATATAACGATAGGTTTGTGGCAGAGTTAATCCCATCGCTAATCCTGCCGCTTTTTGTCCTCTGGGGAGGGATTGAATTGCCGCACGAACCTGTTCACAGACACGGGCAGCAGTGAATAATCCCAAACAGATGACTGAAGAGATAAAAAACTGGATATTGGGATCCAGATCCATTTTGAACCAATTACTTATGTCCTTGGGCAAAAATTCGGGAGCCACCAGATACCAGGTGAAAAACTGGACGATGAGGGGGACGTTGCGAAATAATTCAACATAGCAGGTGCCAAGCCCAGAAAGAAATTTATTCGGGACAGTCCGCAATATACCGAACAGCGAGCCGACAACAAGTGCTATGAGCCAAGCACAGATGGAAAGTGCAATTGTTACTTCAAATCCAGAAATGATCCACCCCAAATAGGTGGTATTACCAAAGGGGGCAGCTTGTAAAAAGATGCCCCAATTCCAATCAACTGACATAACCGTGCTCCCTGATATGGGGTTGGCTATAACGCCTAAAAACGATCCATTCGTTGTTATTCATTAAGTCAAAAAATGAGCTAAAAAAATGAGGTAGGGAACGACTACCTCATACCCGTAACGCCAATAAAATTAGGTTGTTCGGTTCGTTGCTTAATCCAATGCTTTATCGTTTGGTGATTTGAACAACGCTTTCATTTCATCTGACATGGAGAAGTTCAGGTTCAGATTCTTAGGTGGAATCGGCTCTTTGAACCAACGATCAAACATTTTTTCTGCTTCACCGGAGGTTTGTACTTTTACGATGGTGTCATCGATCAGTTTCTTGAATTGCGGATCATCTTTACGCAGCATGCAGCCGTATGCTTCTTGTGATTGTGGTTTGCCAACAATGATCCACTGATCGGGTTTCTTCGCTTTTGCACGCTCTCCTGCAAGTAATGCATCATCCATCATAAAGGCCACGGCGCGCCCTGATTCCAGAGTACGGAATGAATCACCATGATCTTTTGCGCTGATGATGCGCATTTTCATGTTCTTCTCATCATTGAGCTTATTGAGCAGGACTTCGGAAGTTGTACCTGAGGTGACAACGACATTTTTTCCAGCCAGATCGTCAAATCCTTTAATACCAGAGTCTTTATTGGTCAACAGACGAGTTCCGACGGAAAAAATAGTGTTGGAGAATGCCGCTTGTTTTTGGCGTTCAAGGTTATTCGTGGTTGAACCGCATTCAAAGTCGAAAGTACCGTTTTGTAACAGAGGAATACGATTTTGGGAGGTAATGGGGATCAACTTGACTTGCAGGTTTGGCATGTCGAGTTTTTTCTTGACGGCATCAACAATCAGATTGGAATAATCTTGAGAATAACCAACAACGTTTTGTTGATTGTCATAGTAAGAGAATGGTACTGATGATTCTCTGTGACCAACAACAATGACGCCATTATCTTTCGCTTTTTTTAACGTTCCAGTTAACTCCTCAGCATGGGCAGCTCCTACCGCGCTAAGCAACATCATTGTTAACATCAACTTACGCATATACAGCTCCTTTCTTTTTTTTGGGTATTTTTTACAAAATCGGATTTGCTTGTAATTATTTATGTTTCTACGCTTATAGCTCACACTATCCCAGTTATAAAACATTCCAGTTACAGAATATCCCAGCTATAGAAACGTTTTTCTTAAATTCAATGTTTATACGCTGTGAAAAAATAATTCATAATGTTGCTTTTTTGAAACAATAATGTTTCGGATTCGCGACCTGTATCGCACTATAAATAAACAATTCCATTTATATGGAGTCAAAAGGGTGCAATATTGAACGATGTTCACAGTTTGAGCTTTTCAGCAACTTATTTTTCTATTTTGTATTTTTGTAACTTTATATTCTGAATTGTTTGATTTCTATTGGTGTCAGATTCTGATGGCGTAGATAGTGAGGGGAGGTTATCGATGTGGTCTATAAAAAGTGGTCTATAAAAAGGATGAAGTGTAGAAAACGTAAAAGTGGATGAAGAAATAGATCCAATCAGGACATCTTAATTATGCCCTGATTGGATAATGTGGCGTTTTTAGACAGGCACTACCGAACATGACAGGTTAAATTCGCTGCAAGTCAAATCCGGTTGCGTTTTCGTATAAAAGCAACAATGAGAAACAGTACCGTAGCTCCCCATATCGGCCAATTACCGAAACGGAAATAAGGTGTTATCCCTGTAGCTGGAGTCACTTTGGCTGCCAATACTTGCCGGGTAAATTGCGGGATTTCAGCTTGAATTGAGCCATCGGGTTCAATAACTGCCGTGATACCGTTATTGGTTCCCCTCAGCAAAGGTCGGCCTAATTCAAGGGCGCGCATCCGGGCCATTTGGAAATGCTGCCATGGGCCAATAGAGCGTCCGAACCACGCATCATTCGAAATGGTGAGTAAAAATTCTGTGTCAGGCTTGAAGTTATCTCGTACCTGTTCACCCAAAATAATTTCATAACAGATAGCCGCAGTAATATTGTGCCCGGCAACAGACAGTTGAGGCTGAATATAATCACCGCGACTAAAGGAAGACATCGGCAGGTTAAACAAAGGCGCCAGTGGACGAAGTATGGATTCCAGTGGAACAAACTCACCAAATGGCACGAGGTGATGTTTATCGTAGCGGATAAGGTCTGGATATTGGTAAGGCGTTTTCTCACCCAGTACGATAATGCTGTTGTAAGCCTTATAACCCTCCAGCGTTGGCCGGGCGTCAACAATACCGGTAATCAGGCTGGTATGGTGCTGCCTCAGTAAGGCATCCAGTTTGGTGAGGAAATTTTTCTGGTTGTATTCAATATCGGGAATCGCTGATTCCGGCCAGATGATGATCGGTACCTTGCCAATAAAAGGCTTGCTGTTATCCAGGTAGATGTCTAGCGTTGTTTGAAGGGCCGAGGTTTCCCATTTTAGGGATTGGGGAATATTGCCTTGAACTAATGCGATATCTGTCGTTTTTTCCGGCTGTAGGGTATACCAATGGTAGTGTTGCATGGGCCACGGCAACAGCAGCAGGGCAAGGGCGAAAATGGCTGATAAAATTTTCTTCTGGGTGGCGGCAAAAACCAGTAATCCACTGATCATCATCAGCAGGAAGGTAATACCCTCTACGCCCAAAATAGGCGCGACAGCTTTCATCGGGCCGTCAATTTGGCTGTAACCGAATTGTAGCCATGGAAATCCGGTTAATACCCAGCCACGCAAGAACTCGGTCAATTGCCATAAAGCGGGGCTGGCAACAACTAGCCTGATAAGATTGGAAGCCGGGAAAAAACGGTTGAGTAAACCAGCAAATAGCGCCGGATAAAGAGCAAGATAGGCAGATAGCAGGATAACCAAAAAAATGTTAACGGCGGTTGGCATTCCCCCAAAGTCAGCAATACTGACATAAACCCAATTTGCGCCACTGCCAAATAAGCCAAGCCCCCAACATAAGCCGATGATGAAAGCCTGACGGGATGTTCTGTTTAACGTTAGGATTTGCAGGCCAAACAGAGAAACAAGTGCGGCAGGCCAGAAATCAAAAGGTGAAAAAGCCAGTGTTCCACTGGCTCCGAATAAAAGTGCCAGCAAGACACGCAGCCGCTGGCAACTTGTTAATGATGCTTTGTTCATCCAAATCCTATTATTGTTTATCAAGACTAGGAACTTCAGCGTCATCCGGTATTTTTACATGAACCTGAATGATTTTACGGCTATCAGACATTGCCACTTTGAAAAGGTAGCCATCAACGGCAATGGATTCTCCGCGGGAAGGCAGATGGCCAAATGCCTGCATGACTAACCCACCAATAGTATCAACTTCTTCATCGCTGAAATTGGTACCAAAAGTATCGTTGAAATCCTCAATTTGGGTCAATGCCCGCACTGAATAAGAGTGACGGCTTAATGCACGAATATCGTTATCTTCTTCATCATCGTATTCGTCCTCTATCTCACCCACAATCAGTTCAAGGATATCCTCGATTGTGACCAGCCCAGAAACTCCGCCAAATTCATCGATAACAATCGCCATGTGGTAGCGTTGTGAACGAAAGTCTTTCAGCAGACGGTCAACACGTTTACTTTCCGGCACCACCACAGCCTGACGAAGCACTTTATCGATGCTGAAAGGTTCTGTGTTAGTTCGCATGAATGGCAGGAGATCTTTTGCCATCAATATGCCTTCAATATGATCTTTATCCTCACTGATCACAGGAAAGCGCGAATGGGCCGAGTCGATAATAACATCCAGACATTCGTCCAGAGATTGATTGCGTTTTAAGGTAACGATCTGTGAGCGTGGGATCATAATGTCACGCACGCGTTGATCAGCAATATCCATTACACCTTCGAGCATCTCTCGGGTATCGGGATCAATAAGGTCGTTCTGCTCAGAATCACGGATCAGTTCAACCAAATCATCACGGTTTTTCGGTTCACCGTGAAAAAGCTGATTAAGAAGCGCAAAGAAGCCTTTCTTAGGGCCAGGGCTATCGTTACTTGAAGGATGGTCGTCGCTCATGGCGTTTTAATAAAAATTCCCCATTGATAAAATCATAGACTGTAATGTTTAACATAAAATTGTCAGCAGTGGTTATTCTTTTTCTATCAGATAAGGATCAGGATAACCCATTTTTTGTAAGATCTCCGTTTCCAGAGACTCCATTTCTTCTGCTTCATCATCTTCAATATGGTCATAGCCAAGAAGATGGAGGCTACCGTGAACAACCATATGTGCCCAGTGCTCTTCAACGGTTTTTTGTTGCTCTTCTGCCTCTTTTTCAACAACCTGACGACAGATGATCAAATCACCGAGCAAAGGCAATTCTACTTCAGGTGGTGCTTCAAATGGAAAGGATAGCACATTCGTCGGCTTATCTTTCCCGCGATAAGTGAGGTTTAAATCGTGGCTTTCTGGCTCATCGACCAAACGAATTGTCACTTCGCTTTCTGCCTGAAATTGTGGCAGAACACCTTCCAGCCAGCGCTGGAAAAGGGCTTCTTCAGGAAGCCCTTCTGGATTTTCACATGCAATTTGCAAATCTAATATGACTGAACTCATTGTGCTTCCTGTCTGCGTTTTTCATTTAGAGCCTGTTTACGCACTTGCTCTGCAGCTTCCCATTCTTCATAGGCGATAACCACTCTTGCAACGACCGGATGGCGAACAACATCTTCACTATGCAAGAAGTTAAAGCTCAACTCATCTACATCAGATAGCACTTCGATTGCGTGACTCAGACCTGATTTTTGCCCTCTTGGCAAGTCAATCTGGGTAACGTCACCGGTAATGACCGCTTGGGAATTAAAACCAATGCGGGTCAAAAACATTTTCATCTGTTCGATGGTGGTATTCTGGCTTTCATCGAGAATGATAAAGGCATCATTGAGGGTACGTCCACGCATATAAGCCAGTGGGGCTACCTCAATAACGTTTCTTTCGATAAGCTTCTCAACTTTTTCGAAACCCAGCATTTCAAATAGGGCATCGTAAAGCGGGCGCAAGTAAGGATCGACTTTCTGGCTTAAATCACCCGGCAGGAAACCCAATTTTTCACCCGCTTCAACGGCGGGACGCGTCAGCAAGATACGGCGTACTTCCTGACGTTCCAGCGCATCAACAGCGGCCGCAACGGCTAAATAGGTTTTCCCGGTTCCCGCAGGCCCGATACCGAATGTGATATCGTGAGTAAGGATATTGGCAATGTATTGGGCCTGATTCGGGGTGCGGGGTTTCACAACCCCTCGTTTGGTTTTGATATTCACAGCCTTGCCATACTCGGGCACACTTTCTGCTGCTTGTTCCAGTACGCGGCTTTCGGTGATGGATAAATGAACTTGTTCAGGTTCAATATCAGGTATCACGCCGCGTATAGGTGCTGTTTCGACATAAAGGTGACGCAGAATTCCAGTAGCTGCGTTAACACACAATGGCTTGCCTACCAGTTTGAAACGATTGTCGCGGCGGTTAATTTCTATCCCCAAACGACGCTCAAGTTGTTTCAAGTTATCATCAAGCGGTCCACACAGACTCATTAGACGTTCATTGTCCGCAGGTTCCAGAAAGATTTCTTGTGTTGCTACTTGTGGGTTTATTTGTGTCACTGATTATCTCTATATTAGGGCCGATTAAGGCTGATAAAATCCAACGCCGATTTCATCTTCCTTGCGAGTACGGGCAATGACTGACTCAGGTGATTCATGGATACGCAGATCCATTTCATCTTCAGTACGGATAACCTTACCACGCAGGGAATTAGCGTATACGTCAACAATTTCGACATCAACGAATTTACCAATCATGTCCGGTGTACCTTCAAAGTTAACCACGCGGTTATTTTCAGTACGGCCAGAAAGCTCCATGATATTTTTGCGGGACGGGCCTTCAACCAAGATGCGTTGGGTACTGCCAAGCATTGCACGGCTGAAGCTCATGGCCTGTTGATTAATACGTTGTTGCAATAAGTATAGGCGCTGTTTTTTCTCTTCTTCATCAACGTCATCCGGTAAATCAGCCGCAGGGGTTCCCGGGCGGGCCGAATAAATAAAGCTGAAGCTCATGTCAAAGTTGACATCTGCGATAAGCTTCATGGTTTTTTCGAAATCTTCCTGTGTTTCACCCGGGAAACCAATGATGAAGTCCGAACTAATCAAAATATCTGGACGGGCCTTGCGTAAACGGCGGATGATACCTTTATATTCCAAGGCGGTATGGGCGCGTTTCATCAGCGTCAGGATGCGATCAGAGCCACTCTGGACAGGCAAGTGCAGGTAGCTGACCAATTCCGGCGTATCTTCGTAAACAGCGATGATATCGTCTGTGAATTCAATGGGATGGCTGGTGGTAAAGCGAACTCGGTCGATACCGTCAATGGCGGCAACCAGACGCAGCAGCTCGGCGAATGTACAGATATCCCCATCAAACGTTTCGCCGCGGTAAGCATTTACGTTTTGACCAAGCAAATTAACTTCACGTACGCCTTGTGCAGCCAGTTGAGCGATCTCAAACAGGATATCGTCACAAGGACGGCTGACTTCTTCCCCGCGGGTGTAAGGAACAACGCAGAATGTGCAGTATTTATTACAGCCTTCCATGATAGAAACGAATGCGGTTGGG
Source organism: Xenorhabdus mauleonii (assembly GCF_900113945.1). GTDB lineage: Bacteria > Pseudomonadota > Gammaproteobacteria > Enterobacterales > Enterobacteriaceae > Xenorhabdus > Xenorhabdus mauleonii. Next base: position 27,097 of record NZ_FORG01000018.1, on the reverse strand, counting down.
CCATCAGCGCGAGGCTCTGGCAGGCGGTCGAATTTTTCTATTTCAGGGAAACTGATATCAACGACAGGGCTGTGAGTACCTTTTACATGATTAATCATTTCAGGCAGACGGTGCAGGGTTTGCGGCCCGAAAATAATATCAACGCTAGGTGCGCGCTGGCGGATGTAATCCCCTTCCTGAGAAGCAACACAACCGCCTACGCCGATAATAATGTCTGGATTTTTATCTTTCAAACCTTTCCAGCGGCCAAGTTGATGAAAGACTTTTTCCTGAGCTTTTTCACGGATTGAACAAGTATTCAAGAGTAAGATATCTGCTTCTTCGGCGACATCGGTTAACTGATAACCGTGAGTGGTTTCCAGTAGGTCGGCCATCTTGGATGAATCGTATTCATTCATCTGACAGCCCCAAGTTTTGATGTACAGTTTTTTTATCGTCGACATTTTGTGTATCCGGTGTTTCCAGTGGAATGATGCATCAACACTGAAAAGCGCAACATATTGCACATAGTGTATTTAGCATAATATTGTCGGCTATTGTAGTCATTTGAGGCACCAGTGACCAGACTGTAACACCGGATATTCACAGCCGGAAAGCGAAAATTCCGGTACACTATTTTAATCAATAAGTTAATGGCATGATGAATATGAATAATCCACAACAGAAATTCGATATCGTTGTCGTGGGCGCAGGCATGATTGGCGCCGCGACAGCATTGGGACTGGCGCAGGAAGGCTGGCGTGTTGCCTTGTTGGAGCATCAGTCTCCTGCACCCTACGATGCGGGTAGTGAACCGGATGTCCGCATATCTGCGATTAGCTGTGCTTCTGTGGACTTATTAAAACAATTGGGCGTGTGGAAAAATGTGCTGCAAATGCGTAGCGCGCCTTATCGAAAATTGGAAACGTGGGAGCAAAACGGTTCTAATGTTATTTTCGATGCAGAAAGTCTGGGGCTGCCAGAATTAGGGCACATGCTTGAAAACCGTGTCTTGCAATTGGCATTGTGGCAAGAATTCCCCCGTTATCCAAATTTGACACTATTTTGCCCCGCAGCCTTGCAATCTATGCAGCGCCAACATCAGAATAAAACATGGCTGGTGACATTGGCTGATGGTACTGAAATTGATACCCGGTTGATTATTGGCGCGGATGGGGCGCGTTCTCAAGTTCGCCAGTTGGCAGGCATTGGCAGTAAAGGATGGCAGTATCGACAGTCGTGCATGCTGATAACAGTCAAAACTAACAAACCTCAACAAGATACGACATGGCAACAATTTTTCCCGTCTGGCCCCAGAGCGTTCTTGCCGCTGTTTGATCAATGGGCTTCATTGGTCTGGTACGATTCTCCTGCCCGTATTCGCCAATTACAATCAATGACAATGCTTCAACTTGAGCAGGAAATTTTTCAGGCATTTCCTGCCCGCCTCGGTAAAGTCACCCCAATTGCCGCGGGTTCGTTCCCATTGACTCGCCATCACGCCAGCCGTTATGTACGAGAAGGATTAGTTTTGTTGGGAGATGCGGCGCATACCATCAATCCTTTGGCGGGGCAGGGGGTGAATTTAGGCTATCGGGATGTTGATGCATTACTCAAAGTACTAACGGAAGCCAGGGAATTGCTGGAGGAATGGGATTCTTTAACGGTTCTGCAACGTTATCAGCGCCGTAGGATGCCGGATAATTTGATGATGCAGGCGGGAATGGATCTTTTCCATACTGCGTTCAGTAATGATTTGCCGGGGTTGAAAACAGTACGAAATTTGGCGTTGATGGCGGCACAGCGTTCAGGTGCAATGAAAAATCTTGCACTGAAATATGCTTTGGGATTGTGATTGATTCTTCTTATTGTCAGGCAATCGTGTTGTTATGAATGGGTGAGTATAGATTGGAATAACCAGCCCCTCATGGGGCTGATGTTGCCGGTTTTATGCATCGTTGTGGAAGCGCTAAATTTCTGTTGTGCTTGTTCTGATAAATCTAAGATTTAAGTTTATCATTTAATAAATTTATTTGATCTTTAATGGCTTTTTTATCTTTTTCACTAAGATATGGCAAATAGTTATCCACGAACCGATTAATTCTTTTGAAGCCTAATAATATTTTTCCCGCCGCTTTGTTAATATCATCTCGATTTGTATTCATCATTAACCTCACTTTTAATTGAAAAGCAAAAAACGAGTACTTCAATAATATGGTACTAATTCCAACGAATTGACAGAGTTTGCTGTTGAGATTGGCCTATCTGAATTTCTAAAGTGAATACTGGGGCGAGATTGCCATAGAAAATGATAAGCCCGCAGTTTTCTGCAGGCTTATCTGCGGGCTTAATTGTGAGCTTGAAATTAAGCCGCTCTTACAATGTAATTGAATGCGACGTTACGTGGGCGGGCTGAAACATAAGCCCACCAATCATAACGGTTTGACATGTTATTTTTATTCCAATATATCCATTTTTTGCCTTTGATATTCTCCCACTGCTTAGGTGTCATGGGATCACCAAACGCATATTGAGGTGCACCAATAGAACTGATATCACCTGTATCGTTGTCATCAAAGCCTGAAACGATGGTTCCTTCTTGATGCGTTAATAATTTTCTGTCTGGATCTGCACCACGCCCATTATCCAATCCACGGATGAATTCACCCCTTAAATCAGGCAATACCCCGGATGGATAAGCAAGGGCAAGTTTCGGATATTTGGTCTTATCAAAGGGGTCGCCATTGCATATCAGCCAACCTGCTGGAGCGGATTCTGTTGGCCAAGGAACGGGAACCCCAACTGGTAAGGAAAATTCTCCCATTAACGATTCCAATCCTAGGTTTTTAACAAATTCTTTTTTATTGGGTATGTCTGCGCCGTTTTGGTCTTTCGCTAAGCGCGTATTGGCATTTTCATTTGCGTTATTGGCGTTCTTGTTTGCGTTGTCAGCATTCTCGTTGGCATTATTCGCATTTTGATTCGCGGCATTAGCTAAATCATAGGCTGTTTTTACTGCTCTGGGAGTTGATGCGCTTGTTTCACTATCGCTATTGATATCATTGCTTAGTGATACAAATCCCTTATCTTTTAGTGTTGCCTCTGGATGGTTGCGGCTTTGGGCATGCTCCTGAATCAATTCTTTGACATATTCCGGTGTTGTTACACGGACAATGCCATCTTTTTCTGCGCTTGATGTATCAGGCTTATTATCTTGTGTACTCATATTTATCCCTCATTTTAATCAACAATACACATTGCTAAGTAACATGAAGGCGGTGGATACTTCTCCGCCAGTGAACAACAATAAAATCGGTTCATCAATACTGGAGATAGAGCTTGGCTACTATTTGATAAGCCGTATGTTTTGTGGAGAGAATGGCACAAAATGACAAGTGAGAAATCAATGAAATTTATCAGGTTTTGATAAAGCCGTGTGTGATTAAAGAGGGGACTTCGGTTGGTTAAATATTGAGTGAAAGTTTATGTTAATTAAGTAATTGAATAGGGAGTTATACAGAGGTTTTTATGAGAAAGGTTTGAAGGCATAAAAACAAAAAAACCACCTCTTGGTGGCCTTATGAATCTTCCATCTTACTAGAACGTGGCTGGGGTACCAGGATTCGAACCTGGGAATGCCGGAATCAGAATCCGGTGCCTTACCGCTTGGCGATACCCCAACTGGATTTGTAAATGGTGGCTACGACGGGAATCGAACCTGTGACCCCAGCATTATGAGTGCTGTGCTCTAACCAGCTGAGCTACGTAGCCATTTACAATGTTCTTGAAGTTTTGATAACTATCAGCGATATGGCTGGGGTACCAGGATTCGAACCTGGGAATGCCAGGATCAAAACCTGGTGCCTTACCGCTTGGCGATACCCCAACTGAATGTTATCACTGCAACCTGTTATTCTTAGAATATGGACTTAATTCGCTTTTCGTTTTAATCATATGTTTCAGTAAAATGGCTGGGGTACCTGGATTCGAACCAGGGTATGCCAGGATCAAAACCTGGTGCCTTACCGCTTGGCGATACCCCACCTGAAACAACACACTAAAACTTAAAATCGTAAATCAAACCTATTCTAAGTACAACCCGACAAAGAAAATGGTGCGGGAGGCGAGACTTGAACTCGCACACCTTGCGGCGCCAGAACCTAAATCTGGTGCGTCTACCAATTTCGCCACTCCCGCAAAGATGGTGGCTACGACGGGAATCGAACCTGTGACCCCAGCATTATGAGTGCTGTGCTCTAACCAGCTGAGCTACGTAGCCATCTTTTTTCGCTTTGCCTTCATCGGCGGTGCGGGGCGCATTATGCGTATATCAGACAGATGCGTCAACTGCTTTTTTAAAGAAATATGCACAAAATCGTTTGTTTGTTCGTCCTGTAATCATTTTGTCGACAATCACAGCAAAAACGGTTGAATTATCCTCCAAGAAGGTGTTGCAGCAGTACACCATTAAGCATAGCGCGTTTTGTTAATGCGAATGCACCTATTGCAGAGTAATGATTTAGCTTCGAAACAACAATGGGGAGATCTTCACGAAATGCTTTTAGTACTTGGGTATTGATGCAGCTCTGAATGGCTGGCAGCAATACCTGCTCTGCTTCTGTGATATCTCCTGCGATAACGATTTTCTGAGGGTTAAATAAGTTAATGGCGATAGAAAGCGCTTTGCCAAGATAAAGCCCGACTTGCCTGATGACTTCTGTTGCCAGTGGATCACCTTCATTGGCCGCGAGACAAATTGCATAGATATTGCAGTTATTCAAGGCAAGCTGGCTTGGGTATCCCTGACGAAGTTGATGCTGCACTCTGGCTTCGATCGCAGAATTGGAGGCGATGGTTTCCAGACAGCCAAAATTACCGCAATGGCAGCGCTCACCCAGCGGCTCTATCTGGATATGCCCGATTTCCCCCAAATTACCGCGCTTATTAACCAGAATATTGTTGTTGATGATGACGCCTGCACCTGTGCCACGGTGGATACGTACCAAAATGGAGTCTTCACAGTCGCGGGTGGCCCCGAAATAATTTTCGGCCAATGCAAAGCTGCGAATGTCATGCCCAATAAAGCAGAAGGTTTTGAAACGCTCCCTGAGATTATTAACCAACGGCCAATCATCTACTTGAATGTGTGGCATATAACGGACAATGCCTTCATCAGGATCAACCAACCCCGGCAGAATAATTGAAATAGCAATTAATTCATGGATACGGCGCTGATTCTTGTCGATAAAATTCTCAATGGTGGAAATAATCTGTTTTTCGAGCGCTTGTTGGGTATTTTCCAATAAAGGGTAGCGTTCTTCCGCCAAAGTCTTGCCACCCATATTAAACAGCGCCACGGTTGCATCATGGCGCCCGAGCCGAATACCAATGGTATGGAAGCGCTGGGTTTCTGTAATAATAGAAATGGCCCGTCTGCCACCGGTAGAAGCTTGGTGCTCGACTTCTTTTATCAACCCACGTTCCAATAACTGACGAGTAATTTTGGTTACGCTAGCGGGAGCAAGCTGACTTTCTTCTGCAATTTGGATGCGTGATATTGGCCCATGCTGGTCAATTAATCGATAGACAACCGCCCCATTTAGCTGTTTAACCAGATCGATGTTACCGATTTGCTTCTGTGCATTTTCATTACTCATCAGACGTTATACTCACGATAGTTGGACTTCATTTCCGTTAACAATGGTTTTGCAGATTTTGAAATCGTGAGTAAACGCGGTCAGATTCGCTACCTTACCGGGTTCAATTGTACCGAGGTGTCTATCAACCCCTATTGCCCGGGCTGGGTAGAGCGTTACCATCCGCAACGTTTCATCCAAAGCAATACCAACATGTTCAACACTGTTCTTGACGCTATCAATCATTGTGATTGAGGAACCGCTTAGCGTGCCATTTTCATCAACACATAAGCCGTTTCGATAATATATTGTTTTATTGGCAAAGGTAAATTGCGTCATTGCATCCGGTGCTAATCCCGCGGGCACGATCGCATCCGTGACTAAAATCAGTTTTTCATTTTTCAACTTTTTGGTGTTGCGGATATTGGGCCATGACACATGCAGGCCATCACAAATAATGCCGGCATAGACTTCGGAGGAATCATAAATGGCAGTGATTAACCCGGGTTGGCGGCCTGAAATGGCAGGCATGGCATTATATAAATGAGTAGAAAAAGTTATCCCATTTTGAAAACCGTGGCGTGCTTCTTCATAAGTGGCATTTGAATGGCCGGCAGAAATAATAATGCCGGCTTCGTGCAATTGCTGAATATACTTACCGTCTACCATTTCAGGCGCGAGTGTGATTTTGGTAATCACATCTGCATTCAGGCACAAGTAATTCACCATTTCAGAGGTCGGCTTACGAATATAAGCGGTATTGTGAGTGCCTTTTTTTATTGGATTGATATAAGGCCCTTCCAGATGCAGCCCCAATGCTTGATTAGGATTCTTTTTCAAGTAATCGCGCATCACTTCAATGGCTTTTATCATTAATTCATCGGGACCGGTGATGAGGGTAGGCAAAAAACTGGTACAGCCATAACGTTGATTGGTTTTCTGCATGATATGCAGAGTTTCTTCTGAAATATCCTCCAACCGCTCATTAAACTGGACGCCGCCACATCCATTGACTTGCAGATCGATAAACCCAGGAGAGAGATTTGCACCATTTAAATCGTGCTTCTCAATATTGTCTGGCAACTCTTTGAGTGGACAAACTTGCTTGATTAAACCATCTGCAATGACAACTGCGTGGTTATCAAGCCTGTCATATCCGGTATAAATAATGCAATTGGTTAATGCGTACATATCGACTTCCTAGCTCCTAAATAAATTCTAGCTGGCGAATTCATTGATAATATCAACTTCTAATTGTCTGAAATATTTCACTGTTTTCACCTTCAGCTCCATTGTTGCAGGTTCATCACTGACAATGAGCGATTTTGGGTGCATCTGGAGACAACTGATTGTCCACATATGATTGATGTTCCCTTCTATCGCGGCTTGCAATGCCTGTGCCTTATTCATTCCGGTAGCCAGAATCATAATTTCTTCGGCATCCATCAACGTACCTACACCGACAGTTAATGCATATTGGGGAACTTGTTTTACATCATTATTGAAAAAACGAGAATTGGCTGTCCGCGTTTCAATAGTCAGGGTTTTGATTCGGGTACGGGAAGAAAGGGAAGACGCAGGTTCATTGAAAGCAATATGCCCGTCATTACCGACGCCACCCATGAATAAATGGATCTTGCCATAACTTTTGATTTTATTTTCATAACGTAGACATTCAGCATCAATGTTTTCTGCATTTCCGTTCAGTAAATTGATGTTTTCTTCTCTGATATCAATGTGATTAAAGAAATTTTGGTACATGAATGAATGATAGCTTTGAGGGTGATCTTCTGGCAGGCCGACATATTCGTCCATATTGAATGTGACAACATGTTTGAAGCTGACTTTTTCTGTTTGGTACAGGGAAATAAGTTCCTTGTAAGTGGCCAGTGGGGTGCTGCCAGTAGGAAGCCCAAGCAGGAAAGGGCGTTCAGCCGTAGGATTGAACGCATTGATTCTACTGACAATATAGTGGGCAGACCACCGACCAACATCACTTGCTGTAGTTAAAGGGATCAACCTCATGATTACCTCTTAAAAATTATTTATTAGTTTAATTATGAAAGCCATACACGATATACGCGATATTCAAAATATCAATGTTACCAATGCGATGCGCGTTAGCTAAAAAATCAAAGTTTACATCATCCTTCTTGAATCGGTGTTTGGCTCATTCCATGCGCTCTAGATATTTTTCATAATAAAATAAGTTTTGTGTGTCAGCTAGTATTTTGATCAAAAATTTATCTGTTCCAGTGATTTTAATCACATATCAGAAGGAATTAATTTGCGATACAAAATAATTTTTTTAGACTAAAAATGCTTTAACAATAAACAAATAAATGATGCTATCCATCATTAATTAACTAAAAGACTCCATCAACGGAGCTTCAAGGGGGCGTGAGTGAACATTCTGAGCTACTTACAACGAATTGGCCGGGCATTGATGGTGCCTGTGGCAACATTGCCGGCAGCGGCAATATTGGTTGGTGTAGGTTATTGGATAGATCCAACAGGTTGGGGCGCTAATAACGCTCTAGCGGCATTACTTCTTACGTCAGGTAATGCCATTTTGACCAATATGGGAATGCTGTTTGCAGTGGGTATCGCCTATGGTATGTCGAAAGATAAGGATGGTGCCGCTGCACTGGCAGGGTTAATCGGATTTATTGTTGTCATGAAACTGTGTTCTCCGGAAGCAGTATCAATGATCAAATCAATTCCGGTTGAAGAAGTGCCAAAGGCATTTAGTAAGATCGATAATCAATTTATAGGCATCTTGGTTGGTGTACTGTCAGCTGAATTATACAATCGTTACAATAACGTGGAATTACCACAAGCATTATCTTTTTTCAGTGGCCGCCGTTTAGTTCCCATCCTGAATTCTTTCTTGATGATTCTTGTCTCTTTCATCCTGATGTTTGTATGGCCGGTCGTTTACGATTGGCTGGTAGCATTTGGTGAAAGCATCATGGGGCTAGGATCAACAGGTGCAGGTCTTTATGCTTTCTTTAATCGTCTACTGATACCGGTTGGTCTGCATCATGCCTTGAACTCCGTATTCTGGTTTGATGTTGCGGGTATTAATGATATTCCCAATTTCCTCGGGGGACAGAAGTCCATTGAAGCAGGAACGGCAGTTATAGGCACGACCGGCCGCTATCAGGCAGGTTTCTTCCCGATTATGATGTTTGGTTTACCTGGTGCAGCATTGGCGATTTATCACTGCGCTCGGCCTGAAAATAAAGCTAAGGTTGCCGGTTTGATGATGGCGGGGGCATTTGCCGCCTTTTTTACCGGGATCACAGAGCCGCTGGAATTCTCTTTCATGTTTGTTGCGCCGGTGCTTTATTTTTTGCATGCCGTCATGACGGGAATCTCGGTCTATATCGCGGCAGCAATGCATTGGATTGCCGGTTTCGGTTTCAGTGCAGGGTTTGTTGATATGCTGCTTTCCTCGCGCAATCCCTTGGCGGTTCATTGGTACATGCTGATCCCACAAGGTTTGGTGTTCTTCTGTCTTTACTACGTTGTATTCCGTTTCACCATCAAAAAATTCAATCTGATGACGCCGGGACGTGAAATGCCAGTAGCAGGGCAAGCGGGTGATGATAATGTTAGCATCGCGAAAAAAGACAATAATTCGGGTGTCAGTATTCAGGAAGAAGCACATCAATACATTGCGGTTGTAGGGGGAACAGATAACCTGACAAATATCGATTCCTGTATCACTCGGTTACGCTTGTCGGTGAAAGATTCAGGCGTAGTCAGTGAAAGATTGGTAAAACGCCTTGGTGCTTCTGGTGTTATCCGCCTGAATAAACAAAGCGTGCAGATTATTGTCGGGACTCGGGCGGAATTAATTGCCAGTGCCATGAAAGAGGTACTGGCGCAAGGCAATACTGTTGAAGCAATGACAGAAACCTCGCAGGCTGATGAAAGTATTCCGGCCAAAAAAGAAAGCCCGCAGAAAAGCGAAGCAATTTTGACATTGATTGCACCTATGTCAGGGGAATTGGTTAAGTTGGAAGATGTCCCTGATGAAGCTTTTTCCAGTAAATTAGTTGGGGAAGGTATAGCGATAAAACCCTCTTCCAATACTGTTTTTTCACCTATTTCAGGCACCGTGGTGAAAGTTTTTGATACCAACCATGCCGTATGTATTGAAGCTGATAATGGTGCTGAAGTCATTGTTCATATTGGTATTGATACCGTGACATTAAATGGCAGAGGTTTTGAACGTTTGATTGAGGAAGGGGTGAGAGTGCAAGCTGGAGAACCAATATTGAAGTTGGATCTTGATTATTTGAATGTCCATGCTAAATCGATAATCAGCCCGATTGTTATCAGTAATATTGACGATTACTCAGGCGTTATAATCATGGCGCAAGGTCAAGTCATTGCCAAAGAATCAAACTTATTTCAGGTACTAAAATAAACTAACAGTTGTTGAATCAGTTTATTCATGTTCCTACCTGTTCGGCCGTGTGATGAACGAAATGCGCAGTGGCGTTATTCGTTCATCACACGGCCGAACTTCTAAAGATGAGTTACAGAATTCTGAGGACATAGATAACGATGTAACATAGCATCAATACCTAAGAATGAAAGTTGGCAAATGATAAAACTTATCTGTAACTCCTTTTAACCGGCTACTTTTATTTATGTCACATGAAGGCGATATTATAATGCATGCTGCTAACACCTTCTGTGCCTCACATGATTCTGCCAACCGTTAGGCTAAGCTACTCTTTTTCCTACCGCAGCCCTAACTTCAACATCTTGAGTATATTTAGCCATATTATAATTTCTCATTGTAATTTTTTTTATAAAGAATAAATACATAAAAGGCACATTTTGTAGGCGCGAGAATGGATTCTACTTTTGAGGAATCAGATTGATGAATAACAAGACTGTGGCTACACAACACAAAGAAATTGAACGATTGCCGATTGCAGCATTAATGGCTTTGGCAGTCGCAGCTTTTATTACATTGTTGACCGAAATCATGCCAGCAGGATTGCTTTCTTCCATTGCAGAAGGGTTGAGTGTCTCTGAAAGCCTGGCAGGTCAATTTATTACCGCCTATGCGATGGGCGCGTTGATCGCAGCGATTCCAGTGACAACCCTTACTCAAGGCATACACCGACGTCCTCTTCTGTTGACTGCCATTTTTGGCTTTGCAGTGGTCAATCTTATTACGGCACTTTCCAATAATTATCACATTTCATTAGTCACCCGTTTTTTTGCGGGCATTTTTGGTGGAATTGTTTGGTCATTGCTCGCTGGCTATGCAGTCCGCATGTCGCCGTCCCATCTCAGCGGGAGGGCTATTGCAATATCAGGCGCAGGGGCTACCATCGCTCTGGTACTCGGTGTGCCACTGGGTTCATTGCTTGGGCAATTCATCGGTTGGCAAGGGGCTTTTGGCTTGATGACAGCCATAGCATTATTGCTCATTGTATGGGTGATAGCTGTTGTTCCGGATTTTCCTGGTCAATCTAGGGAGCAACGCCAATCTCTTGCTGGCGTATTTATGAAAACAGGGATTCGTTCTGTATTATTTGTGGTCTTTACGTTCATTATTGCCCACAACATTCTTTATATTTACATTGAGCCTTTCCTTGCATCTTCAGGTTTGTCCAAAAATGTCGATTTCATTCTACTCATTTTTGGCATTGGCTCTATCGTGGGATTATGGTTTGTCGGCATGATGATCGATCGCCGGTTGCAATTTCTTGCTGTAACAAGCATTGCCATTTTCATTTTGGCAGCTTTGCTGCTTGGTTTTTGGGGTGATATTCCACAAATGGTTTACCTGTGCATCGCTATTTGGGGTTTGGCCTTTGGTGGGTTTGCGACCATTACTCAAACCGCATTATCGCGTTTCTCCGGTAATTCAGTTGATGTTGCACAAGCCATTTATACAACGGGATGGAATGCCGCAGTTGCCGCTGGTGGCGTTATCGGTGGTATTTTGCTTGATAGCACGGGAGTGGCATCTTTTGCATGGGTGATAACTCTCCTCCTCATTGCTTCTTTATGGACTACCGCTTTTTCCATGAACAAAGTACTGGCAAGTAAAGGCAGCGAAAAGTAAATATATCGACAAGTAAAGGCCAGATATTATGCGGAGATCCTAATGAGGCTCCGCATATTTTTTGATTAGCTACGGGTTATATAATAAATAGCTGTCTTTTTTATATTGAGATTTTCTTGCCTGTGTTTATCTACGCTTGTTCAATTAAGCTCCTGTATTTACCACTAACTGTTATTTACCGCTAACTAAGTGTTGTTTCTCAGTTCCTCTTGTTAGATTATAAGGGGTTATATTGAAGCGCTTTTTGCATTGAGGAAAAAACGATGAGTGAGGCAGATGCCCGCCCGACAAACTTTATTCGTCAGATTATTGATGAAGACTTGGCAACTGGTAAACATACATCCGTACATACCCGTTTCCCGCCTGAACCTAACGGTTATCTGCATATCGGTCATGCTAAATCGATATGCCTGAATTTCGGCATCGCTCAAGACTATCAGGGACAATGCAACCTACGTTTTGACGATACAAACCCGGTTAAAGAAGATATCGAATACGTTGAGTCTATCCAGAATGACGTAAAATGGTTGGGTTTCGAGTGGAGCGGCAATATCCGTTACTCTTCTGACTATTTCGATACGCTGTATCAATACGCCATTGAGTTAATCAACAAAGGATTGGCGTACGTTGATGAGTTGAGCGCGGAAGAGATCCGTGAATATCGCGGTACTTTGAAAGCTCCGGGTAAAAACAGCCCGTATCGTGATCGCAGCGTGGAAGAAAACTTAGCGCTGTTTGAAAAAATGCGGGCTGGTGGATTTGAAGAAGGCAAAGCGTGTCTGCGTGCCAAAATTGATATGGCATCCTCGTTTATTGTCATGCGTGATCCGGTGATTTACCGTATTAAATTTGCGGAGCATCACCAGTCAGGCAATAAGTGGTGCATCTACCCGATGTACGATTTCACGCACTGCATTTCCGATGCACTGGAAGGGATCACCCATTCCCTTTGTACTCTGGAATTCCAGGATAACCGTCGTTTGTACGATTGGGTATTGGATAACATCACCATTGATTGCCATCCGCGTCAGTACGAATTTTCTCGTCTGAATCTGGAATATACCGTGATGTCGAAGCGCAAGCTGAACCAATTGGTGACAGAAAACATCGTGAGTGGTTGGGATGATCCACGTATGCTGACCATTTCTGGTTTACGCCGCCGTGGTTATACTGCTGCTTCCATTCGTGAATTCTGCCGCCGCATTGGTGTCACAAAACAAGACAATAACGTTGAAATGGCGTCATTGGAATCTTGCATCCGTGATGATCTGAATGAAAATGCACCGCGTGCAATGGCGGTTCTTGATCCGGTGAAGCTGGTCATTGAGAACATGCCAGAAGGCGAAGTCATTCTGACCATGCCTAACCATCCGAACAAACCGGAAATGGGCAGCCGTGAAGTGCCGTTCAGCCGCGAATTGTATATTGATCGTGCTGACTTCCGCGAAGAAGCGAACCGTCAATATAAGCGTCTGGTATTGGGCAAAGAAGTGCGCTTGCGTAATGCGTATGTGATTCAGGCAAATCGTGTTGAAAAAGATGCGGAAGGCAATATCACGGCAATTTATTGTCAATACGACGAGCAAACACTGAACAAAGATCCGGCTGATGGCCGCAAGGTTAAAGGTGTTATTCACTGGGTCAGCGCAACACACGGTGTTCCTGCGGAATTTTATCTGTATGACCGTCTGTTCAGCGTACCAAACCCAGGCGCAGAAGATGATTTCCTGTCTACCATTAACCCTGAATCGCTGACAGTGCGTAAAGGATTTGTGGAACCGGGGCTGACAAGCGCACGATCAGAAGACAATTATCAGTTTGAGCGTGAAGGTTATTTCTGTGCTGATAGCCGTCTCTCAAGTGCTGAAAATTTGGTCTTCAACCGTACGGTTGGCCTGCGTGATACTTGGGCAAAAATTTCACAAGCGTAAGGTAACTCTGGTTATCTAACCTGTAAATTTTGCTCATGAAGATGTTAAAAAACCCCGTTATTTCAACGGGGTTTTGTTTTTCCGGTCTATAGGCTAAATTAGTCGGGCTGCCTGGCAACAACATGGGTTTGTCAGAGTGGTTTTTATCTTGATCTTAACAGCATCGTAATGAAAATTAATTCCTTCCCCCAGAGATTAAAAATTGCCTTATAGTCCTATATTGTATAGGGTTATTAGCTAGCCAAATCTGTACATTATTTGTTCTAAAATTTGCCCCATCGAAAAAAATAATAAATTCGGACGAGGTAATTTATGAAAACCGTTAAATTACGTACCTTGGCAGCACTCATCACAGCAGTTGGATTTATGGGATGTGTCCATGCAGAAATGTCACCGCAGGTGTCGCAGCAAATGTCATCACAGCACGTTGTGGATTCACTGAGCCAGTTAAAAGTTAATTTCAAGGTTATTGATAATCAAGCCGGATCGCACGGCACAGATTGCGCCATTTTGGGGGCTGATTCTGCTGTCTGTAACCGGGTCAACATTACCTTGAGTAACGGCCCCCAAGCGATTGATGCGGCGGATTGGGCTATCTATTTTCACAGTATTCGCCAGATCTTGAAACTCGATCATGACCAATACAAAATTACCCATATCACAGGCGATTTGCATAAGTTGGAGCCGACAGAGAAATTCAAAGGCATCAAGGCCAATGAACGCGTTGTGTTGCCTATTATTGGTGAATATTGGCAAATTTTCAGTACAGATTTTATGCCGCGTTGGTACGCCACATCCGGTGATGCGATACCAAAAATCCTGAAAAATACGGATACGGAAAATATCAGTGAATTTTTATCTGATCTGGAAGGCGAGCAATGGAAACGCACCACTGATGATAACAATATTCTGATGACACCTGAAAATCGCTTCAGAAAAAACAATCAGATGGTAAAAATTAGTGAGGATAAATTGCGTGGGCAGATTATTCCTACGCCTCAAGAACTAACCATTCATTCCCAAGATGTTGATTTATCTCGCGGTGTTAAATTGGAACTGGGAGGGTTGGATGGGTCATCCATTAATGTAATCAGGGATCGTTTCAAATCCTACAATATTACGCTGACTGATAGCGGTTATCAGATTGCGACCCAAATCAATGCAAACAAGTTTAATCAGCATTGGCGGGTGAAAGGCGCATATACGCTGGAAATCACGACCAAGGGAGCACAAATCATTGCGTTTGATCAGTCAGGCGTATTCTATGGTCTGCAATCATTGCTTTCCTTGCTTCCCGCAAATGGCACTCCAAAAATCGCGACATTAAAGGCAAAAGATGCACCAAGATTTGAATATCGTGGCGTATTTTTGGATGTCGGCCGTAACTTCCACAGCAAAGAAGCTGTCTTGCGTCTGCTCGATCAAATGTCCAACTATAAGTTGAACAAATTTCACTTCCATTTAAGTGATGATGAAGGCTGGCGTCTGGAAATTCCCGGATTGCCGGAGCTGACAGACGTTGGTAGCCAACGTTGCCATGATTTGAGCGAAACTTGGTGCCTGCTGCCGCAATTGGGTTCAGGGCCGGATAACAATAACATGGGTAGCGGCTATTTTAGCCGTCAGGATTATCTTGATATTTTGAACTATGCCAAGGCCCGGCAGATAGAAGTTATCCCGGAAATTGACTTGCCAGCCCATGCCCGTGCCGCAGTGGTATCGATGGAAGCGCGTTATAACAAATTGCTGGCGCAGGGAAAGGTGCAGGAGGCCAATGAATATCGCCTGCTTGATCCGACGGATACCTCAAATACAACGTCTGTACAGTTCTACGATCATCGAAGCTACCTTAACCCATGCATGGATTCCTCCAAGCGGTTTATTGATAAAGTGATCGGTGAAATTGCGTCTATGCATAAAGAAGCCGGATTGCCATTGAATACTTGGCATTTTGGTGGCGATGAAGCAAAAAACATCCGTCTGGGGGCGGGATATCAGGATAAAGATGGGCCAATTGTGCCCCATAAAGGCATTATCGACCAAAAAATTGAAGACAAGCCTTGGGCAAAATCCCAAGTTTGCCAAAAGATGATTGCACAGGGTGTCATTAAAGATGTTGATGAACTTGCCAGTTATTTTGCCATTGAAGTCAGCAAAATCGTCAACCGGCATGGCATTGACACGATGCAGGCATGGCAGGATGGGTTGAAACATGCCAAATCGGCAAAAGATTTCGCCACCAAGCATGTTGCGGTCAATTTCTGGGATACCCTCTATTGGGGAGGCTATGACTCGGTAAACGATTGGGCGAATAAAGGCTATCGGGTTGTCGTTTCCAGCCCTGATTATGTTTATCTCGATATGCCGTATGAAGTCAATCCGAAGGAACGTGGTTATTATTGGGCAACTCGGTTTAATGATGAAGAGAAAGTTTTCAGTTTTGCGCCAAACAACATGCCACAAAATGCGGAAACCTCGGTAGATCGTGATGGCAATCACTTCAATGCTCACAGCAATAAACACTGGCCGGGTGCTTATGGGATGTCAGGGCAATCATGGAGCGAAACAGTAAGAACAGATGACCAGATGGAATATATGATTTATCCGCGCTTATTGCCGTTGGCAGAACGGGCATGGTATCGGGCGGATTGGGAGCTTACTTATCAGCAGGGCAGGGAATATAAGGGAGGAATAACACGTTATGTTGATATCAGCGCACTTCATCACGACTGGCAACGTTTCGCCAATCTGATAGGGCAACATGAGCTGGCAAAATTGGATAAGGCAAGGATTTCATATCGGTTGCCAGTGCCGGGCGGCAGAATTATTGATGGAGTATTTGAAGCCAACATTGCATTGCCGGGCGTCGTTATTCAATATTCGCTGGATGATGGCAAAACATGGCAGGTTTACAATGACAGGCAAAGGCCGTCAGTCAGCAGTCATGTGAAAATCCGTTCTGTCAGTAGCGATGGCCAGCGTTTCAGCCGGATAGATGAAGTAAAAACTAGGTGAAGTAAAAGCTGAATAAAGAACAAACACCAGCATTTAAAGCAACCTGCCGATTAGCCCATGCTAATCGGCAGTAGCTTATTCAAACCAAATCAAACAGCAAAAACTAACAATTACAATTAATTCTTCAACTTCAATTAATTTTTCAACTTCAATCAGTTCTTATTGTGCTTGTTTCTTATGAATTCTCATCATGCAGCGTATTATCTTTGCGGCAATCACCAACAGCGCAGTGACCATATAAATAGAGGCTATGGTTTGAAAGTTTAATCCCATAACGTTCAGCGATGTTTTTCTGACGTTCTTCAATAAATTCGTCATTAAATTCAATGACTTTACCACAATCGAGACAAATCAGATGGTCATGGTGATGTTGTTGAGTCAGTTCAAAAACCGATTTGCCGCCTTCGAAATTGTGGCGGGTGACAATGCCGGCATCATCGAACTGGTTCAACACGCGATAGACAGTGGCGAGGCCAATCTCTTCACCGATATCAATCAGTTTTTTGTAGAGATCCTCCGCACTGACATGATGGCATTCTGGGTCCTGTAACACTTCCAGAATTTTCAATCGCGGAAGCGTTACTTTAAGTCCAGCATTTTTCAATGCTTTATTGTTGTCGGTCATGCGGATTCAGTCCTGTAACTTGAGTTAAGTGAACTTGTGATACTTAGGGGTATCGTGAGGGAATCATGATTCTGTTTCACGTTGTTGATTATAGGCATGGATATCCAAAATGAAAACCATGCCAGGTCTGATATCATGACACATTATGCAAGAAAATATCCTGCGGCGGGAACTTATGCTCCCAGAATTTCTGATAAGCTCATTTCAGTCTTGATTTGTTGAACCCAGACATCTACGCGTTCATCAGTTAATTCTGGCTGACGATCTTCATCAATGGCCAAACCGATAAAGTGGTTGTCATCAGCCATCCCTTTAGAGGCTTCAAAATGATATCCTTCTGTCGACCAGTGACCCACAATAATAGCACCTTTAGGCTCAATAATATCGCGAATAGTGCCCATGGCATCACAAAAATACTCTGCATAGTCTTCCTGATCACCACAACCGAACAGAGCAACCAGTTTTCCTTCAAAGTTGATCTCTTCCAGTGTTGGGAAGAAATCATCCCAATCACACTGAGCCTCGCCGTAATACCAAGTCGGGATGCCAAGTAGCAAAATGTCAAAGGCTTCTATATCTTCTTTGCTACTTTTGGCAATATCGTGAACTTCAGCAACATCAGCACCGCCCAATTTTTCTTGGATCATTTTAGCGATGTTCTCTGTGTTGCCGGTATCGCTGCCGAAGAATATACCTATTATTGCCATAAAATGGGTTAACCTCTTGTTTTCTATGTGTATTTAATTTGTACACATCGCGCTGAAATCAGCAGGAAAAATGTCAGTTTTTATAAAATGAAAAGCGTTATTTTGACCAAACATCCATGACAAATCTGTCAGATTTGTGTGGTGCGTAGCTTCATTGTTGTTGAATAAAAGCCGTTAATCGGCAAGGTGATTTTCTTCTGCCAGTTGGGCTAACAGCATTTGTTCAATCAGCTCGCTGCGGCTGATATTACGCTGTTTTGCCAGATGATTCAGTGCATCAACGGCGTCTTCATTGAGTTTGAGTTCCACTCGACGCAATCCCTTGACCTTATCTCTTCGCAACTGGTTGCGCTTATTGATCCTAAGCTGCTCATCTCTGGACAGCGGGTTTGTTTTAGGTCGCCCTGGCCTGCGTTCATCTGCGAACAAATCCAGTGTGGTGCGATCAGTTTGTTCTTTTGCCATAAATTCAATTGATAAAGGGCGTGTACCAAAATATAGCGGGCAATAATACCTTAGCTGGGCGCGTGTCGCTACTGGTTGATGGGAGAGATTATCGGAATCGGCGATTACGGTGCCAACGCCTTGCGTATCATGCTGGTCAGAAAATCAAAATTTCCTGCCCATTCATACTCTGATTCCATCCCTTTTCTGCCGATAGTTCCATCAATGGTCGTCATTATCCAAGACGCTGCCTGTTCTGCATTAAGTTGCCGATTGATTTCTCCTGCTTCAATGCCTTGGCGAATTAATGCGGTCAGGCGTTTCCTGATTTTTTTATCGTTTTCGATAAAAATCTTATAAACATTGGGATTGCGGCTGGCTTCAGCAATAAGTTCGATACCGAGACGGGCATAGCCGGGTTGATCCGAAAGCCGCAGCAGCTCTGCCATTATTTTTTCTATTGTCGTGATGAATGAGCTTTCATCGTGACAATCAGACAAAATTTTTTCGTAGTCCTGATAATCTTCTTCTGCGATAGCTTCAATTATGGCATTTTTGGTCGGGTAATAGTGAAACAGATTCCCGGGGCTCATGCCCGCCGCCTTGCAGATTTCTGCGGTCGACGTTGCATGGAACCCTTTTTCGATAAAACAGGATATCGCGGCATCAAGAATATGTTTGCGTTTGGCTTTCTGTTTTTCCGTTAGTTTTTTCACCTTATCTTCCTCTTCATTGTCAGTGATAATCGAGATCGTCCTTCGTTACCGATGACAATTTTCTAAGATATGGAGTAATAAAATTTTTAAAATCATCCATATAACTATAAATAACGGGTACAAACAGCAAACTCAGCAATGTTGAACTCAGCAGGCCGCCAATCACCGCAATCGCCATAGGCGCCCGGAAACTGGCATCTGCCCCGCTGGTTAAGACAAGAGGGATCATTCCGGCAATCATGGCAATTGTTGTCATGATAATGGGCCGGACACGCTCTCTGCCAGCCTGAATAATCGCCTCATTCCGTGACATACCTGAACGGGCTCTTTCGAGTATAAATTCAACTAATAAGATAGAGTTTTTGGTTACAATTCCCATCAGCATTAATAGGCCGATAATAACAGGCATATCAATTGCGGCATTATAGAGAAGCAAAGCGATGATAGCACCACCTATGGCAAAGGGCAGGGCAATTAAAATCGTCAGCGGCTGTAAAAAATCTTTAAATAAAATAATTAAAATAGCCAGTACCATCAAAACACTCAGCAGCATGGTGGTGGAAAAACGGTCAAACATCTCGTCCATGTATTCCACATCGCCATAGAGCACTCTTTTGACCTCGGGTGGCAAATTCTTCAATGAGGGCAATTTATCGATTTGCTCCAGCGCCGTTCCAATTTCAATGCCACTGAGATCAGCTTCAATAGCCGCTTTGCGCTGGCGGGAAATACGCTCAATTTTGTCCGGGCCAGAAGAAAAAGAGATATCAGCGATCGATTTGATGGGAACATTGGTTCCCGATGTACTGTTGACATAGAGATCATTCAAGACGGTCAGGCTGTCCCTGTTTTCTTTCGATAATAAGACACGGATAGGAACTTGCCTGTCCGGTAAATTAAATTTAGAGACATTGGCATCACCCGCACCGATGGTTGCTGTTCTGATGACGGAACCAATGTTTTCCGTCGTGACGCCTGCTCTGGCAGCTTCGGCGATATTGGGCTTAACAATGACCTCCCGCCGTGGCAAGGGTTGCAAGATCTGAATGTTTTTCAATCCCGTCACTCCCATCATTTCGTGGCGCAACTGATTCACTGTTTGGGAAAGAATTTCAGGATTGTCACTTGCCAACACAATTGACACATCCCTGCCACCGTCGTTATTGCCCAAATTATAGCGAATATCTGGGATTTCATTTAAAACAGGTGCCAGTGATTGCTCAAACTCTCTTTGTGATAATTTACGTTCATTGATAGGCACTAAATTGATCAGAATACTGCTTTTATTCTGATTGATATTGCCGGATGAATCATCTGCCCCAGCAACAGAAAAAATATCAATAATTTCGGAACGATCTTTCAGCTTATTAATAATTTGCTGCAAGACTTTGTCACTTTGAGCCGCCTGAGTTCCCGGTGGGGTTTCAACCTCTATTTTGGCAATACTGACATCAGATTTTGGCAAGAAACCGGATGGCAATAAATCGACCAGGACTAATGATCCCAAAAGAAAAACCGATGCAACCGCTAACGCTGTTTTGCGGAATTTTAATGTCCTGCCCAAAAGAGAAAGATATGTTTTGATCCATTTCGGCATCTCGACGTCATCTGCTTTCTTCTCTTTTTCAGGTGACGATTTTCTGGGCAACAGTAAATAAGCCGACATCAGGGGCGTGACCAGTCTGGCGACCAGCAATGAAGACAACACAGCGGCGGATACCGTAATACCAAACGGCACAAAATATTTGCCGACGAAGCCACCAACAAAGCTCACCGGCAAGAAAACGGCCACAATGGTAATCGTAATGGCAATGATGGCAAAACCAATGGCATTTGATGCTTTAATCGCGGCAATATAAGGCCGTTCACCGCGCTCAATATATTTCTCGATATTCTCTATTTCGACGATGGCATCATCCACCAAGATACCAATAACCAAGGTTAATGCCAGCAGCGTGATGCTATTTAACGTGTAGCCGAAGATATAGAGCACAATAAACGTCGGCAGAATTGATAAAGGCAAAGCGATCGCGGCAATCAGTGTCGCCCGCAAACTTTTCAGGAAGAAAAACACTACAATAACCGTTAATGCTGCGCCTTCGAAAAGCGTTTGCATGGTCAGATTATAACTGTCCACGGTGTATTTAACGTTTGATGTCACCAGCTTGATATCAATATCAGGATGATCTTGACGAATCTCCTCCAGGGCTTGCGTAACTCCTTTTTCGACGGCGGTATCACTGGAACCTCTTGCACGGTATACAGCAAAGCCAACCACCTCTTTGCCATTCAAACGGGCAATCGTAACCGCCTCTTTATGTGAATCACTGATAGTGGCAATATCGCCCAGCGTCACCCAATTATTATTATTCAAGGGCAGTTTTAGTTGACGCAGATAATCCACTTCATTTTTCGCACCTAAGACACGTATGGTGTGATTTTGCCCGGCAACTGTCATATTTCCGCCGGGAATATTGACGTTATTCTGGAGCAATAGATGGTTAATGTCGGTAATACTGATCTTTAACGCTGCCATCTTGACCGGATCAGGTTCGACCAAAATTTCCCGGGTTGTTCCCCCCAAGCGCGTGATTTTTTGGCTGCCTTTAACCGTTAATAACTTTTTGCTTAACGTATCATCCACAAACCACGACAATTCGGTCAGACTCTTATTTTTTGATTGAACGGCATAATTCAGAATGGCACCGCCTTCGACATCAATTCGGCTTATCAGGGGTTCTTCTATTGTCTGGGGTAATTCCGCCCGGATTTGGGTAATTTGCTCGCGGATATCATTAATGGCAACGTTAGGATCTACGTTTAAACTGAACTCAACAATCGTGATAGAGACACCATCGGTGATGGTTGAGTTAATGTGCCTGATCCCGGGCAAGCCTGAAATAGCGCGTTCTACAGGTTGGGTAACGGCGTTTTCCAGTTCAGAAGGGGACGAACCACTTTGCGTAATCGTGACAGTCACAACCGGAAAAGTAATCACAGGATTGGCGTTAATGGGGAGTTTATCAAAGGAGAATAACCCCGCGACCGTGAGTGCCAAAAAAATAACAATCGTCGGGATCGGCTTCCTGATCGCCCATTCTGATAACTGGAATTTCATCTTATTTTTCCTGTGATGTCAGAGAAACAGTATCCATTTCCTGCAGGAAGGGCGATGCAGAAACAATGACTTTATCCTTTGGTGATAATCCTGACTTTATTTCAATCCAGTTATCAAACACCCGTCCGGTGATCACGTGTTTTTTCTCGGCAGCATTATTTTTGCCAACCACAAAGACCGTTGCTTTATTTTTATCGGACGCGATGTTTGTGGCGATCATCGTGACGGCACTATAAGGAATGGCATTGATTGTCTCAGGATTAAGCTGAAACAAGGCGGAGCCGAAATCACCCAACTTGATATCTTTGGGGGCATTTTCAAGGGCGATCCTGATTTTGCCGATTTGAGTGATTGAATCAATTTTCGGTGAAATATATCTCACCTTGCCGGTTATTTTATCTTCGCCTGTCAGGTTAATGACCGCAGAAGAACCGAGTTTCACCTGCTTTAAATGGGAGATATAGGCATCGGCTGAAAACTCATATTGGTTATTTTCAATCAACTTAAACAAGAAATTATTGTCAGTAATCATACCGCTGGTGGCGACACGTTCACTGATAACCCCGTCTTTGGGGGCGATGATGGTGGTTTTGGCCCGTTGGGTTTTTTCTTCGGCCAATTGTGCCTGCAACTGCCGGAATTCTGCTTTGGCTGCATTGAGGGCAGATAAGGCCGAGCTTGCCTCCATTTTGTACTCATCGAATTCACTGGCAGAAATCACGCCGGTAACGCTCAGCGGTTTTGCCCGTTTAAGTTCAGACTGAGCTTGAGTATTCTTCGCTTCGTTTTGTTTCACCAAAGCCAGTGCTTTTTCCAGTTCTGCCTGTGCTCTTTTGACTTTCTCATCCTGAATCGGCGTTTCCAGCGTCGCTAAAATCTGCCCTTGTTTTACATCGTCACCTTCTTCGACCAGAACATCGGTGATGACCAGTTGAGTTAACGCGGGGGTTATCGCAATTTCATTTCTGGCAACCACAGTTCCCACAATTTTAACTGAAGGCGTAAAAGGAACAGCCTGCACCGTTGTGGTTGAAACGCGCATTTGCTGTTGAGAAGGCTCGGCATAGGTATAAAAACTGAATAGAGAAAAACAAAAGCCAAGAAGGGGGAGGAGATTTCTTGCCATTTATCGTCCTTACAGAGGGTGACTTAAGCGATAAGTTAATTATTAGACAGATTAGTCTATCTAAAAATTATGTTCAATCAAATTAAATAGCCGTAATAAAACGCGATAGCAGATGATAAATCGTTTGAAGCAAAGGTACGTGCCAGTTTTTTTGAGTAGGGGGGGTTAAATGGTATTAAACGTTATTGAGTACTGGTAAAACTTATGTGGGTTAAAAACCGCCGTTGATCTCAAGCCAGACGGTTTTCGATATGGAAGACTAAGGGTATAGATCATCGTTTATCGGCGAGTTTATAAACTTCGTCATCGGATCGTTTACCAACAGCGATAACAAGCAACAACACCTTTTCATCAACCACTTCATAAACCAAACGATATCCTGATGACTTAAGTTTGATCTTGTATCTGTTGGTGCGCTCACTTAATTGAGACGCAGGAACATGGGGTTTTTTTAAACGTTCAGCCAACTTCTTTTTAAGTTGCTCCCGTATTGTGTGTCCCAGATTCCGCCACTCCTTAAGTGCTCGATTCTCAAATTCAAGTTTATAATTCATTGAGGTTGACACTCACGAATTCAGGATTTTCCAGTCGCTCATCTGCAATGCGATTGAGTTCAGCATCTTCTGCCAATTCCCGATAGTAGGCATATAACTCTGGCGGAACACAGTAGAATGCGGGTTCATTACGATTCAGAATTGCAACCGCGCTTCCTTCCCCTTCTGCAACAGTTCCCATTGGATTACGTTTTAAATCGGTAATACTGGCTGCAATTGTCGTTAATATTTGATATGCCATATTAGACTCCAGAAAGAGGTGATATATTTTATAAAAACCTAATAATGGCACCTTTAAAGGTGCTAATAAAAGTTTTTAAAGTTTACTATGTTCTGTATCGATTATTCCCTTTATTGTGAGCCTATACGATGAATAGCCCAGCAACATCATTTTAAACGGCCACAGCATATTTTTCAGAGAAAAATATCAGGCTTTACGTTGAAGCGTTTGGAAAGTGCCTTGATATGCGCAATCGTTAATGAACGTTTACCAGAAAAAATCTGGCTGATAAGTGACTTCGAGCAAATCTCTTCTTTTAGGTCTGAATAAGAAAGACCGTGTTGATCCATTAATACCCGCAATGCAGCGACGCCTGTAGGCATAGTTTCTACCGTTTTATTAAATGCGGCAAAGCGTTCGTTGTTGTCTTCGTATTCAGCGATTTTTTCCACCAGAAAATCTATCAGCGGGCTGGTATCATCGTTTTAATCAGGTAAATCCACCATTTCTAATGCGTCTTGGTAAGCATCTTCAGACGTATCTTCCCCCAAAAAGGGAATAGCAGCGACCAGTCTCTTTGTCGCTTCATGTAATGGGATTGTAAGCATACGAATAACCGCATCTAACTCGCACTTCATTGTATTTGAGACACAGCAATAAACTGTGGATTTACAGCGCTGGCAAGGATTGAGGCTTGCGTGGGATCACACCATGATGCAGTTATACCCTTCTCCGTTTAACACCTGCGATTTCTTTGTTGATTTCCCGTCTTGGCTGCCACTGCATGAATGGTTACCTTCCGTATTTCAGGCGTATGGTGATTGCTCGATTAAACAGTGGGAATTTCTGACACTGGATATGCCGCAATGGTTGATTGGCATTTTTGCTGTTTATTTGGTTGTTGGCGTGTTGGTGTTGGTGAGCCAAGGTGTTCGGGTGCGTCATAAGTACTTTAGCTGAGATAAAAAACTGCCCCTTGTTGTTGCAGTGACAACAAAGGGCAGTTTTAGTTAAGATTAAAAGAATTAAGGATTACGGCAAGCTACTAATTGGCTATTGTTATTCCGACCAACTGTTAATATTTCAAGATCTACGGTTCGTCGATAACCTGCGCCAGGCTCACCTTGAGGTACTATATTGGATGCATAATATTCATATTTTGTAGGCCATCCGTATTTTCTTTTTACTGCATTTTTTTCCACACCAAATTTCTCATTTGACTCCTTAGCCAAATCTAAATATTCCGAGGTGCTTGGCGTCTGGAGTCCACGTTCGGTACAATACCCCATGACCTTTGTATAACGATGATATGTCCATATTTCCCCATCAACTACAGGTGACGATACGTCAACAGTCCCTAAGTGTTCTTTCTTTATTGTAGGACGATGGAAAACCAATCCATTTTCGGTTGTGATTGTGTTCTCCATATGCCCGTAATAAGTGGCTCCATCCACATTCGGGCTGGTAATTACCGTAAAGGTAATATCTAAATTCTCATCAGGAGCTCCCCCCGTAGTGACATTTATCTTGGTTTTCACTCCCTTTCCGTCAGGATCAGTCACCTTGATAATCAAATCGCCATTTTCATCCGTATGACCTGTATAAGTTATTTTCCTATCCTGTATGTTAGGGTTGTCATATAAAACACCTTTTTTATCCTCTACTTCCAATTTTGCCGTTACCTTTGGTCTATCACTATCAGGAAAATCCTTATGATTCAGATTGTTTGGAGTACGCACTTCGTAAGTCATTTCAATGGATACCGGCACACCTCCAATATTGGCTCCGCCTTTTGTGGTTTTAATGGTTAGCCTAGCAGATTCTTCATCACTAAGCGGTTGATCCTTGTTAAGCAGATTAACTCTGGCTTTAGCCTCCGTTTTATTCATTTTTGCCTCAATAACATCCGCTTTACCTTTTATCACGCCATCTGTGTTAACATTATCGCCCAATTCTTTAGCATCCTTTTTGGTATCTGCGTCTTCAGTATTACCGTCCATATTCGATCTATTTTTTCCCTGCACCGATAGTGCAATGATTTTGCCAGAAAGCTCGTCTAATGGTTTTTCGTATCGAGGAACCTTATGAGGTTGTGCAGCAACAGCCTGGTTTTTCTCCACTGTACGGCCTACTCTGGACACATCTCTCCTTGTTGTGAATTCATCGCCTACTGCATACTCACCCCATAGGAATCGGGATTTATCCTCATCATCTGCTCCCTGTTTGGGTTTAAACTGGTAGGTTGCTGTCAGATATTTTTTATCGCCTTCAACTTCTATGCCTATCTTCAAGTCGGATATTTCGGGCCCCAAATCTGGATCGATTACCCGGCCGTAACTGTCACTCCCTCCCGAAAGATTTTTATTTCCATTATCTTCCTTGTCTATATTTGTAGTTACCACTAACTTATCACCCAAGGGCTGTCCACCATGCATAGGTTGCACTTCTAGTCGGATAAAATGTTCCATCTCACTCTTCTGAAGAGTATAGAGCGGTACCTTACCATTATCAGTGACCGCAATAGGGCCGAGGATTTTCTCTTTATTTTCTTCGTCAGGTACAATTTTCAATTTATCCGGGCTTGGTTTCCCCTTAATTCGATACCATGTGTACACTGAGTGATCGACGGGATCCCCCTTATTGGCACCAAAGGCATATTCACCTCTTATTGTATCGCCAACTTGCAATCTCCCATGAAGTTCCAAATTCTTAACAATCGGTTTCGCATCCGGATCGACGATGGTGCCATTGTTGCCACCAGATGTATTGTTTCCAGGTGAACCCGGTACTGTGGTGACCTTCTTAATACCGTCCAGATTCTGTTGTCCGGTGAAGTTGGCCGGTAGAATAGACATGACAATCACTTCACCTGAAATCTCCAATTCCAACTCTTTTTCCAGTATGAGCTTGGCCTGACCTTTGTTAT
>NZ_FORG01000013.1 GCF_900113945.1 Xenorhabdus mauleonii | reverse complement strand
GCGAAAGGTGATTTTTATCAAAGAAAAAAGCCACCTGATAGGTGGCTCTTTCTAACCCTAACCTGCTGTATTACCGCAGATTTTTATATGGTGCCCAGGGCGGGACTTGAACCCGCACAGCCTTACAGCCGAGGGATTTTAAATCCCTTGTGTCTACCGATTTCACCACCTGGGCTTGAATCTGGAGGCGCGTCCCGGAGTCGAACCGAGGTTGACGGATTTGCAATCCGCTGCATGGCCACTCTGCCAACGCGCCTTTATTTTGGAGCGGGAAACGAGACTCGAACTCGCGACCCCGACCTTGGCAAGGTCGTGCTCTACCAACTGAGCTATTCCCGCATCACTTCGAACTTGTTGATTTACTTAACTTACTTCGTAAACCTCATGTGCCGTTCGATGCGTTGCATTCTACTTATTTCACGAAATGAGTCAACACAATTATTTATAAAATCCGTTCGTTCGGTGATTTTTACGTCATTTCGATCAACCTTCACGCAAATCACCCCATGCAGCGCTCAAATATTGAAACATGGACCAAAGTGTCAGTACTGCAGCAACGTATAATAGGATGAATCCACCAACTTCAAATTCGGTACAAGGGCGCCACAGTAAGCCAACCAATGATGCCATTTGCGCTGTCGTTTTTATTTTCCCCATCCAAGAAACAGCGACACTACTGCGTTTTCCTAACCCCGCCATCCATTCACGCAGGGAGGAGATGATGATTTCACGCGCTATCATTATTGCAGCAGGCAATGTAATCCACCACGAATGGTAGTGCTCTGCTATCAATACCAGTGCGGTAGAAACCATGATCTTATCCGCAACTGGATCAAGAAACGCGCCAAACCGCGTTGTCTGTTTCCATAAGCGGGCAAGGAAACCATCAAACCAATCTGTTGCAGCCGCAATAACAAAAATCGCAGCACATAACATCGGTGCCCATTGGAACGGCAGGTAAAATGCCAGAACGAAGAACGGGATTAAGGCAATACGAAATAAGGTAAGCCATGTTGGTATATTTAATTGCATAATGCTTAGTAACTATCTGGCCAGGTAAAGTTTATTAGTATGGTGCATCAATATTCTTAGTGTTTCAACGCATTATAGATTTTTTCTGCCAATGCATATGAAATTGAAGGTACTTTTGCGATCTCTTCTACACTTGCGTTACGTAGGGGTTGTAACCCCCCCATGTATTTTAGCAACATTTGCCTACGTTTTGGACCAATGCCTTCTATTGATTCAAGCGCACTGGTTTTTTTCACTTTTTCTCGACGCTGGCGGTGCCCTGTAATTGCGTGATTATGTGATTCATCGCGAATGTGCTGAATAACATGTAATGCGGGAGAATCCGGGGGTAATGCCAATCCCTCTCCTTCTGCCTGAAAAAATAAGGTTTCCAGCCCCGCTTTGCGATCACTGCCTTTCGCAACACCAATTAACTTGGGCTGGTTTTTGTTCCATTCAACATCCAAACTCTCGAAAACGTCAAATGCCTGTGCAAGTTGCCCTTTACCACCATCAATAAAGATGATGTCGGGTATTTTAGTTTCCTCAATGGCTTTGCCATAGCGACGGCGCAAAACTTGGTTCATTGCCGCATAATCATCCCCCGGCGTGATCCCCGAAATGTTATAGCGGCGGTATTCTGTCCGCACAGGCCCGTTACTGTCAAAAACAACGCAGGATGCCACGGTTTGTTCCCCCATTGTATGGCTGATATCGAAACATTCCATGCGATGAATTTTTTCAAGGCCGACAAATGCAGCCAGTGCTTCCAATCGCTGGTGAATTGTCGATTGTTGAGAGAGTTTAGTGGTTAATGCAGTCGCAGCATTAGTGCGTGCCAATTTAAGGTAGCGCGCCCTGTCGCCTCTTGGGCGTGCCTGAATGTGAATTTTCCTGCCGGATAGTTCAGAAAGTGATTCTTCCAACAACTCTTTTTCAGGCAATGCAAAATCCAGCAATATTTCCGACGGCAATGTTCTGCTTTGGCTACCCTGAAGATAAAACTGCCCAAGAAACGTCTGTACTACTTCATCTAATTTCGTATCCGTCGGTATCTTAGGGTAATAGCTCCGGCTGCCTAATATTTTCCCCTGACGAATAAATAAGACATGTACGCAAGCCATGCCCGCTTCAAAAGCAACGCTGATAACATCAAGATCATCTCCGGCGCCGGAAACAAATTGCCGTTCCGTTACTTGCCGGACTGCTTGAATTTGATCACGATAACGGGCAGCGTCTTCAAATTTTAGTTCTCGGCTTGCCTCTTCCATTTTGACAACCAGATCCGTTAATACTTGCTGATCTTTGCCTGCCAAAAATAAGCGAACATATTCAACCTGCTGCCGGTAATCTTCATCTGTCACATAGCTTTTAACACAAGGCGCGAGACAGCGCCCAATTTGATATTGAAGACAAGGCCTGGAACGATTGCGGTACACACTATTTTCACATTGCCGAATGGGGAATAATTTTTGCAATAACGTCAGACTGTCACGCACAGCCTGTAAATTAGGAAATGGCCCGAAATATTCACCTTTCGCATGTTTGGCGCCACGATATAACGCCAAACGAGGATGGGTATCGCCACTTAAGAAAATATAAGGATAGGATTTATCATCCCTCAACAACACGTTGTAGCGAGGCTGATAAAGTTTAATATAGTTATGTTCGAGCAGAAGAGCTTCAGTCTCAGTATGAGTCACTGTAACATCTATCTGGGCAATGCTTTTAACCAGCGATTCTGTCTTGCGGCTGTTGACTTGTACCCGAAAATAGCTGGATAACCGTTTTTTAAGATCTTTGGCCTTACCGACATAAATGACAGTACCCGTCGTATCATACATGCGATAAACACCGGGTTGGCTGGTCACAGTTTTCAAAAACACCTTTGAATCAAATTGCTCTGCCACGATTTATCACCCATTAAATCTTATTATCCACCTTGATTTACCATATGTTGTGCATCAAGCAAACCACAGCGTATTGCCATATGAGTCAATTCTACATCACCTTTGATATTTAGTTTATTGAACATTCTATAGCGATAGCTGTTCACTGTTTTAGGACTCAGATTCAGCAGCGTAGAAATATCATTAACTTTACGGCCTTGAGTTATCATGGTCATAATTTGCAATTCCCGTTCTGAAAGTTCATCTAACGGATTTTCTTTTGGAGGTGATAACTGGTTAAGTGCCATCTGCTGGGCGATATCTGGCGAGATATAACGTTGCCCTGATTGAACAGCCCGGATCGCGTTAATCATATCCTGAGGCGTTGCTGCTTTGCTCAAATATCCCCTGACCCCTGCTTGCATTACTTTCGTGGGCAAGGAACTTTCAGTATGAATCGTCAGCATAATCACCTTGGTGTCAGGCGAGTAACGGATGATTTTCTTGGCAGCTTCCAGCCCTCCCATCCCCGGCATTCCCATGTCCATAATGACTACATCTGTGCTGTTTGATCTACACCACCTGACCGCATCTTCTCCACTCCCGGCCTCTCCTATGACTTTTATTCCTCTTACATCATCCAGGATGCCTTTAACACCAATGCGAACCAGTTCATGGTCATCAACTAATAAAACATTAATCAAACAACATCTCCACTAACGTAATAACCACTGAAATAATAATAAATTAACAAGATCTAAAATCAGCAGAATATATTGAGTTTATCCTAATGATTTTTATAAGATTAGCCAGAAGAAGACAGCTTCTTCTCCCTAGTGATAGCAAGATCTTTTTGATGAGATAGCGGATTATACTCACATTAGGGCAGAACAGAAAGAAAATTGTTACATATCAATAAAGTAAATAATTTTAACTATTCTATTTATTATAAATTTCATAGGAAACTAATTCAGCGTAATATTGGTAAAAACAATAGGGAAATATATTATTTTTAAGCGCCGGTTTAATCCATATATACCCTATTAACTCCAAGTTTCAGGAAGCAATGTATTATCATCCCGCGTCGCGGGATGATAATACATGCACCTTGAAGTACGATGCGTATAATATGAGGGAGGTTTTTCCCTCATATTATAGAAATCATTTAAATAACTTTAGAATATCTTGCTCTGTCAGCATTGGGGTTTTTTCAACAAAATTATAATATTTGGGTTTACTATCCACAAAAACTTGTTGTGATAATTCGCTTGCATGACTGTTTTTAAACAACGCAACTGATACGTAATAGGTACTGGGGTGATGTAAGTGATAGAAAAGATGGGTGCCGCATTTTTTACAGAAAGCACGTTCTGCCCATTCTGATGATGAGTAGGTGGAAATATTCTCAGCGCCTTCTATCTGTACATTCCCCTTACACACCACAGAGAGATATGGCCCGCCACCCCACTTTTGGCATATTCCGCAATGGCATGCATTAATTTTCTCTATGCTTTCATCAACTTTTAATTCAACTGCCCCACACAAGCAATTCCCTTGATTCATCATTTTTCCTCTTCTTTTTCATCATCGTCATCATCAATATGCCAACTGTGCAGTATTCTATGGACAAATGGCGTTACTACCATTCCAATAGCAATAAAAAAAATGCCTTGAAGGAATAATCCATAAATAGCTGCAAAATATTTTCCCAATGTACTGACTGGCTCAATATGCAAGGTTTGAGTTCCAATCATTGAGACCGAATTCAGTAGTGCATCAGGTATTGCATGGCTTTCAATCAAGAAAAATCCCAATACGCCTGGAATTATACCAATCAGAAAAATAAGCAAAGCATGCAAAAAGAAACGCAGTAACCGTAAAAGAAATCGATCTAGGCTAATTAATTTATCAGTAAACTTTTCCATACTTAGGTCTCCACTAATAAATTAGCTACCAAGCTGATTGTATGCCAGTTTTTATTTTTATCAATGATCATTATTTGAACAAAATAAAACCATTTCAAATATAATAATTTTTTTAAGAAATTGGCCACCAGCAAAATCGGAACATAAGATCAAATGTTGACTTGAAACCTAATTTTTCTATTTAAAAATAACCGAATGGAGGAACAAAATAAATTAACCCGTTCCCCCCACTCTTATTATTGTTGAAAAAGTTTTTTCATTAACTGATCGATCAAATGCAGCGCACTCAGCAAACGATGGCGCTGTTGTGAAGTTAAACGTAAATAACGACGAGTAGCGGGAATGCGGCTGACCATTTCTGATGCCGCAAAATGCTCGATTTCACAATGCCATTTCCCATCTGTAATCTTTAAACTACACAGCCTGAAATCCAATTCTTCTAATGTCTGCCTGATAATTGGATAATTTTCCAATTGTGCTATCAATGCCATACCTTCTTTTTGCTGAGAAACAAAACGGATCTGTTTTTTACGCAATGTCCCCCCGGTTTTTACCTGAATATCAGCATTCAACGGCTGGCTGATTGTGCCAGCGATGGAAAAACGCGTGTAAACAATAAACGCCATAAACAAGGTTTTTACTCGCTCCGATACACGGACTACCAATTCTCCCTCTGGATAAACGAGTAATTCACCCGAATCTGCCCATTCGCATGGATAAGGCTGGAGATTTCGCTCCAGCTTGTTGAGGGTCAGACCTGCCTGATAAGCGGCGGGCAGACGTGGCTTATTGATTCTCTGCCAAAATGAACGTTTAAGGGAGGTTGCGTAATGGTTCAAGTTGCGCCTCCTTTAATTCCGTTTCAGAAAAGGTTTTCAATAAAACTTGTTCCACACTAACCGGTTTAAATGGGTTCACTTTCTGGATAAATACTGTCCATATCAGCGCATAACTTGCCGTCAGCCCTAACATAATCATGAAAGGAATATAAATCTCAGATTTGTCCATTCCTGGGGGAGTGATGTATACGATGGCCAAAATAATCCCAACACTTGAGATAATCTGCGGTAACGGAAAGAAGGGAGATTTATAGGCTCGATGCAAATCAGGCCGGCGAATACGCAGCAGTATCACCGAAATTGTTACCAGTAAATAGGCGGTTCCCCATGAACATACTGCCGCCAAAACCAATGGAATGATACGCGTTAAATCGCCTTGAATGGCAAAAGCATGAATACAGGGGATCATTACAGCAACTAAGATACCGAAAATCGGCGTTTTGAATCGAGGGTGCAAATAAGCGAAGATACGCGGCAAAGCCCCATCCAACGCCATTCCGTACAAAATACGGGGTACAGCCGCCATCAGCGTATTAATGGTAGCAGCACCTGCCAGCAGCAATCCAATGCCAATCCAGTACTTACCGAAGTCTCCCATTATCTGACCAGCAAAGGCAGGGATTGCCATCGGTGTTTCAAGCAGGCTGACATTATTTTCCGGATCGACAATCACGTTCTCTACCTGATGGGTCATCGCCGCACCATACATAAACATACAGAACGCTACACCGCACAATCCGAGCGCCATCGCCCGCGGGATAACTCTGGCTGAGTTTTTTATTTCAGGCGCCATCGGCGTCACTAATTCACAACCGACAAACATAAACATTGCCATGCCAATCAGGCTCAACACCGTTGTCGGATCGGAAACATTCAGTGCTTGGCCAAACCATCCTTCCGCAGGCGCGTGAAATGGCATCAGCAAACCACACAAGCTGAATATAACCAGCGTACTCCACATCGCAAAAGTCAGAACTATCTCAACCTTGCCGAATATCTCAATGCCAAAAGCATTAAGTAATCCGAAAATAATCACCAGCCCAACGCCAACCATCCATGAGGCATTATTACTTTCCATCACGGCATTCAGCCCATCGAAGTTAACCAGTGCCATCACCCCCGACAGAATGGTTTCCGCCGTGCCCGCAAAAACATGTACAACCAAATAAGCGGATAGCGCCCCCGTGATCGCCCAAAAGCGCCCCATGCCACAAGAAATATAATCGTACACTGAGCCAGAAGTCGGCAGAATGGCGGCAGCTTCCGAAAACGTGGTCAATTGTGCCTGCATCATGATAAAGCTGAGCAATACTGCTAAAGCAAAAGTATCACCACCGATCCCAAACCCACTGGTCACCGTTAAAATGACCGGGCTTGCCATTATCACCCCGACAGAGCTGGCAATGGTTGTCGGAAAACCGACCTTACCCTTTTCAATATGTGATGTTAATTTTGAGGATATATTCATTTTTCTTCCCTCTTTTACCCTGCATATAACCGATTTATTTGTTTATTTCTTGTAAATAAGAAGTCGACTGTCTTCTAACTATAGAAATAAGAGTAAAAGAGCCGCCATCGTTCTAAAGAACGATAGCCATATGAAGAGTAAGGCTTTAACCGCTGCCGAAAAGTACCGGAAGACACAATAAAAAATACCACAAATTAAAGAATATCAAGTGGTAATGAAATCCATAGTTATTAACTTATTAATAAATTGAATTCATTATGTACAAAATCATATTCATCAACATGTTAATTGATTTAAATTCATTTAAAATAATGCAACAAACATCACACTATTAACATGTATTTTTTGTATTGACGCAAAGAAAGGGCATGATAAATACAAGGGTTGTATCAGATAGGATAAGCCAATGAGTACACCACCTTTCAGCTATCATCAACGTACCTTGATTAATTGTTGTTTGGATACAATCGCCCATATTATTCCTATTTCGGCTGCCGTTTATTATCTTGTAAATGAACTATGGCAACCCAATCACCATGTCCTGTATGGCATCCCCTTGCCGATGCATCAGGCTTATCTGGAACATTTCACACAGTTAGATCCATTGCGGCCGGACAATTTCAAACATGATGAACAGAAAATAATCAGCATGAACCATAACATGAAAGAGCGTGATCAACGCTTTTATCATGATTTCATGCAGCCGAATAATCTAACCGATATGGCCGAGATATTTATTCGTCGCAGAAATAAAATTATTGCCGGTATCTCCGTGATGAGGGATGTTCCCTTTCAGCATCAAGAAATCATGCGGTTAAATGCCATTATTCCGGTTGCTGAATTGATGACATTCGATATTATCCCGGATTCATTAATGTCTTTTACGCCCAAAGAACAAGAAGTTATTCATCTGGTTAGGGAAGGATCAAGTAATAAGCGCATTGCACAGTTACTCGGCGTTTCCTTATCCACGGTGAAGACCCACCTTCGTAATATATTTACTAAAGCTGATGTCACCAACCGGACAGAATTAGTCTCTTCTGGCTTTATTATTCGTAAAGACAAGGCATGTTAATACATCATGCTATGCCAATCTTTTTCTAAACTGGATTTTCTGTAACTTCAATTTTTAATTGAATTGTACTGCCGATTTTAAGGAAGGCGGTTATTAAGCTAAATCTTGGAGAAAATAACTGTCATTGACAATAATGATAGAAGCAATATCACAAAATACTCGTGTCGCCTGCATTAAGGATTTCTAACCCGAGGAGTTTTGATGAACAATGTCATGTCAGTTAGCAGCATAATAAAAGACACCCCCGTCTGGGTATGGGCTTTGCTTGTATTCCTTGTGATGAGAGGAATTAAAGCTCTGTCTGACCGTGAAATGCGAACAGAGCGCCTTTTCTTACTACCAATGATCTTTTTAATTTGGGGCGTACATAGTGTTATCACTGAGACTTATTTCTCAAATGTAGCATTGATGATGTTTGGAATAGGCTTGATTTTGGGTATCGCTATTGGCTGGCTAATGTGGAAATCACAACCCAGGTTAAAAAGTAAACCTGACAGCAACTTGATTATTCGGCCAGGAACACCGCTGACATTAGTGCTGATTTTAGTGACTTTTGCCAGCAAATTCATAATGACCGCCATGTTGAGCATCAACCCAACATTAGTGCATTCATTACACTATAATCTGTTTTTCGGCCTATTCAGCGGCATTCTTGATGGTGTTCTTTGGGGAGGTATGCTCAATCTTTTTATCCCGTGGTACAAGAATAAAAACAAGATTTGATTGTCTGAATGGAAAAGCCTCTGAAACAATCAGAGGCTTTTGGCTTTTTTATCTATTTATTTTATTGAGTTATTTGATTTTACGAAATTATTTGGTCTTATAGTGCGCTTCTGCTTCTTCAAAGCGCTGTTGTGTCGCTTTGCTAGGCTCTTTGCCTAACAAGCTAACTACCACAATGGCGATGGTCGCGAAGATAAAGCCCGGAATAATTTCGTACAGTTCAAACCAGCGGTATTCCATCCATACCAGTACGGTGATGGCACCAACCAGCATACCTGCCAACGCGCCATTGCGGGTCATTCGTTTCCAGAGCACGGAAATCAGCACTACTGGACCAAATGCAGCACCGAATCCTGCCCAAGCATTACTTACCAGCCCCAATACTTTATTATTCGGGTTAGTTGCGATCACAATTGCAATGATTGCCACCAGCAAGACCATCATACGGCCAACCCATACCAATTCTTTCTGGCTGGCTTTCGTACGTATAAATGCTTTATAAAAATCTTCGGTCAGTGCACTGGAACAAACCAACAACTGACAGCTCAGTGTACTCATCACCGCAGCCAGAACGGCCGACAATAAGATTCCCGTGATCCACGGATTGAACAGCAGTATGCCCAATTCCATGAAAATACGCTCACGGTTTTCCATGACCGGACCCGCTTGTTCAGGGTACATGTCAAAATAGGCGATACCAAAGAAGCCAACAGATACAGTCCCAACAAGACACAATAACATCCATGTCATACTGATACGGCGAGCTTTATGGATAGTTTGATGTGAATCTGCCGCCATAAAGCGAGCCAGAATATGTGGCTGGCCAAAATAGCCGAAGCCCCATCCCAACAGAGAAACAATGGCAATGATGTTCAGGTTCTTGAACATATCTAGGTATGCGGGATTTTTTGCTTCGATAATGCTGACAGCAGTGTCAACACCGCCTATTTTAAATAGGATAAGCACAGGCACCATGATCAGCGCGAAAATCATCAACGTCGCCTGTACTGTATCTGTCCAGCTTACAGCAAGAAACCCACCAAGGAAGGTATAAGCAATCGTTGCCAATGCGCCCAGCCAAATCGCTTTTTCATAGCTGATGCCGAAAGTGTTTTCAAATAACAAACCACCAGCAACAACACCTGATGCACAATAGATAGTAAAGAAAACCAAGATAACCAATGCGGAAATAATGCGCAGGACTTTACTTTTGTCTTCAAAGCGATGCGTAAAATAATCCGGCAATGTCAAGGCGTTATTACTGACTTCAGTATGCACACGCAATCTGCCTGCAACCCATCGCCAGTTCAGATACGCGCCCATCAGCAGGCCCAATGCGATCCAACCTTCTGAAATACCGGAGAAAAAAATCGCTCCCGGCAGTCCCATCAATAACCAGCCACTCATATCGGAAGCGCCAGCAGATAATGCTGTTACCACACTGCCCAATCGCCGGCCACCTAATATGTAGTCATCAAAATTTTTGGTGGAGCGATAAGCCATAAAGCCTATCAGCAACATTCCTGCGATATAGATAATGAAAGTAATGAGCATGGGTGAATTTACTGTCATGCAGGTTCTTCTCCATAGTGTTTTTGTAAATCGTATTTTAAATCATGTGGTTGCAAATGCTTCATTTGCGTAAATAATGCTATCTATACTTAATAAGCGCTTTAAACAGGCTACTTTTTACCAACCTGCCGTTGAGCAACTGTCTTTGAGCGATTGCCTTCGAGCAACTACCTTTAAATCACTCGCTTTTGATCGGAAGGTAGACAGTTGCACCCTGAAATAGCATTAGTTTTCATGTATATTATTTATGTTAGTAATTATTTAAAAATTACATTCTATCCTAGTTTAGTTAAAACATTTTTAACAACAAATTAACTCAGATTTTTATGAAAAACGCCTGCCGAATCACATTTATCCTTCGATAAGTTGCACCTCTCAATAAATAACCAGTTATACCTAACGTTCATGAACGTTAAAATAAATTTATTATATATCAATTGGATAAATGCTAATTAGCTCATAACATTTATCAAATTAATATAAAAACAAGATTAGATTCACAAATTTTAAACGGCAGCTTTTAACAAAGTTGCACAAAGTTGCAACATGGCAGATATTGTATACAACTTGGTTAAGTCATACCTATTAAGGAGTGAGAATGGGTAGTACCACTATGGGCGTGAAGCTCGATGAAGCAACGCGTAATCGTATCAAAGCTGCTGCACAACGAATTGAACGCACACCACACTGGCTGATTAAGCAAGCCATCTTCAATTATCTTGAACGTCTGGAAAATGAGGGCAAGATCCCAGAAATACCAGCGGGGCAGGATAGCAAAGAAGAAAAGATTTCCGAAGAAGAATCACAAATTGAGGCACCTTATCAACCATTTCTGGATTTTGCCGAGCAAATTTTACCCCAATCGGTGAATCGTTCCGCAATTACTTCCGCCTATCGTCTACCCGAAACACAGGTTGTTCCTATGTTGCTGCAACGCGCGCAGCTTTCAGAAGAACAGGCTAAAGCAACCCATAAACTTGCATATTCCATTGCCGAAAAACTGCGCCAACAAAAACAAGGCATCGGCCGTGCCGGATTGGTACAAGGATTATTGCAGGAGTTTTCGCTCTCTTCACAAGAAGGTGTGGCGCTGATGTGCCTTGCCGAAGCCCTATTGCGCATACCGGATAAAGCCACCCGCGATGCGCTGATACGCGACAAAATCAGCAACGGCAATTGGCACTCCCATTTGGGGCAAAGCCCTTCCATGTTTGTTAACGCCGCGACATGGGGATTACTGTTTACCGGTAAGTTGGTATCCACCCACAATGAAGCCAAACTATCCAAGTCATTGAATCGCATTATCAGCAAGAGCGGCGAGCCATTGGTGCGCAAAGGCGTGGATATGGCAATGCGCCTGATGGGAGAGCAATTTGTTACAGGCGAAACCATTGCTCAGGCACTTGCCAATGCCCGCAAACTGGAAGAAAAAGGTTTCCGCTACTCTTACGATATGCTCGGTGAAGCCGCGCTAACCGAAGAAGATGCGCAAGCCTACATGGTTTCATATCAACAAGCGATCCACGCGATTGGCAAGGCATCAAACGGCCGCGGCATTTATGAAGGGCCGGGTATTTCCATCAAACTTTCAGCCCTGCATCCACGTTATAGCCGCGCCCAATACGAACGCGTGATGGATGAACTCTATCCGCGCCTGCTCTCCCTGACATTGCAGGCCCGCCAGTATGATGTCGGCATCAACATTGATGCGGAAGAAGCCGACCGCCTTGAGATTTCTCTCGACCTGCTGGAGAAATTGTGTTTCGAGCCAAAATTAGAAGGCTGGAACGGCATCGGTTTTGTGATTCAGGCTTACCAGAAGCGCTGTCCTTTCGTCATTGACAGCATCATTGATTTAGCCCAGCGCAGTCGCCATAGGTTGATGATCCGTCTGGTAAAAGGTGCCTACTGGGATAGCGAAATCAAACGCGCCCAAATTGATGGGCTGGAAGGCTATCCGGTATACACCCGCAAGGTCTATACCGACGTTTCTTATATCGCCTGCGCCCGTAAACTGCTTTCCGTGCCAAACTTGATCTACCCGCAGTTTGCGACCCACAACGCTCATACTTTGTCTGCGATTTATCATCTGGCCGGGCAGAACTATTATCCGGGGCAATATGAATTCCAGTGCTTGCATGGAATGGGAGAACCGCTTTATGAGCAGGTCGTCGGTAAGATTGCTGACGGAAAGCTCAACCGCCCATGCCGCATTTATGCGCCCGTAGGGACACACGAAACGCTTTTGGCCTATCTGGTACGCCGCTTGCTGGAAAATGGCGCTAATACCTCATTTGTCAATCGCATTGCCGATACTTCCCTGCCAATTGATGAACTGGTCGCTGATCCGGTAAAAGTCGTCCAAGATTTGGCTCAAACCGAAGGACAGATTGGCCTGCCACATCCCAAGATCCCTCTGCCCCGCGAGCTATATGGCAAAAATCGCGTGAACTCATCGGGCCTTGACCTCTCCAATGAGCATCGACTGGCTTCCCTTTCCAGTGCCCTGCTCAGCTCTTCAATGGAAACATGGAGCAGCGAGCCTTTATTGGGTGGCAATTATCAGCATGCCGGAGAATTACCTGCCGCCATCGCTGTCACTAACCCAGCCAGATCTTCAGATATTGTGGGGTATGTCCGCGAAACCACTGAGCCAGAAGTCAGCCATGCACTGAATGCAGCCACTGACGCCGGCGCAATTTGGTTCTCCACTCCCCCATCCGAGCGGGCGGCCATTTTGGTGCGCGCAGCAGATTTAATGGAAAATAACCTGCAATCTCTACTTGGCATTCTGGTACGTGAAGCGGGAAAAACATTCAACAATGCGATTGCTGAAGTACGTGAAGCGGTAGATTTCCTCTATTATTACGCAGATCAAGTACGTCAGGATTTTGCCAACGATACCCATCGTCCATTGGGGCCTGTGGTTTGCATTAGCCCATGGAACTTCCCTCTGGCGATTTTCACGGGCCAAATTGCTGCTGCATTGGCGGCAGGCAATAGTGTTCTGGCAAAACCCGCGGAGCAAACTCCCCTGATAGCGGCTGTTGCCGTGAAAATGTTGCATCAGGCAGGTATTCCCCGTGATGTGCTGCAATTATTGCCCGGACAAGGGGAAACTGTCGGTGCTTCATTGACCAGAGATGAGCGTGTACGCGGCGTGATGTTTACCGGCTCCACCGCAGTTGCCGCCCTGCTGCAACGCAACATTGCCGGCCGCCTTGATGCACAGGGTCGCCCAACACCGTTGGTCGCAGAAACCGGCGGCTTGAATGCCATGATTGTTGACTCCTCTGCATTGACCGAACAAGTTGTCACGGATGTCGTTGCCTCTGCTTTCGACAGCGCCGGTCAACGTTGTTCTGCCCTGCGTATTCTGTGTGTTCAGGAAGATGTCGCAGAAAGAACAATCGCCATGCTGAAAGGCGCAATGGCTGAATGCCGAATGGGCAACCCAGAGCATTTATCCACAGATATCGGCCCGGTCATTGACGCAGAAGCGAAAGCAGGCATTGATCGCCATATTCAGGCCATGCGTACAAAAGGCCGTACGGTTTATCAGGCAGCACATGAAAACGCCGCTGACAATCAGGAATCATCGCAAGGTACTTTTGTCAAACCAACGTTGATTGAGCTGGACAGTTTTGACGAATTGAAGAAAGAAATTTTCGGCCCTGTTTTGCATGTTGTACGTTTCAAACGCAATGAATTGGATAACTTGCTGGAACAAATTAATGCTTCCGGTTATGGCTTAACGTTAGGGGTTCATACCCGCATTGATGAAACCATCGCACAAGTTACCAGCAAAGCTAAAGTCGGCAATTTATATGTCAACCGCAACATGGTTGGTGCGGTCGTTGGCGTACAGCCATTTGGCGGTGAAGGTCTTTCCGGCACAGGGCCAAAAGCCGGCGGTCCTTTGTACCTGTATCGTCTGCTGTCACAACGCCCGATCAATGCCGCGGCACAAACACTGGAGCGCCAAGATTCAGAATACGAACTTGACGCCAAAATGCGCGTTGCCCTCCACACCCCTCTCTACAAATTTGCGGATTGGGCTGCTGCACAGAATAATGAAGCATTGAGAAAAATTATTCAGGAATACAGCTTATTAGCCCAAGGAGGAACGATTCGCTTGCTACCGGGGCCAACCGGAGAGCGCAATACTTATACCCTGCTGCCTCGTGGCCAAGTTCTGTGTCTGGCTGATAATGAACAGGATGTGCTGGTGCAATTGGCGGCCGTACTTTCCGTCGGTTGTCAGGCTCTTTGGGAAAAAGATGAATTGCATCAAGGCTTACAACGCCAATTACCGGATGAAATTCGCCAGCATATTCATTGGGTGAGTGATTGGCAGAATAGTGAAACAGCGATGGAAGCGGTTATTTATCACGGTGATTGTGATCAATTGCGCCATGTTTGCCATGCAATAGCACAGCGGACTGGGCCAATTATCTCCGTACAGGGATTTGCCCGTGGTGAAACCAATCTGTTGCTGGAGCGCTTGCTGCATGAACGCTCATTAAGTGTCAATACTGCAGCAGCGGGCGGTAATGCCAGCCTGATGACGATTGGTTAATTTCTGTCAGTATGACAACTATACGCGCAATGGATTTCAAATTGCATCGCGGCGGCAAGGGAGAACGTCCTCGGGAGCATAGATAACTATGTGACCGGGGCGGGCGAGTGCAACCAACAAAGAGGCAGTTTGAAAGAGGCAGTTTGAAAGAGGCAGTTTGAAAGACGAAGTGTATAATACAGAGAGGGGAATACGGCAAAGCAGTATTCCCCTCTCGAATCTTTTCAATCCAATTAACGCAATATGTCAGCGCAGTTAATTAATGGCTGCCTTGTTGCCAGCTCAGGTATTGCTCATACTTACGCAGTGCAATATTGTAATTACTGAAAGCTGATTGGGATAATTTCTCGCTGAGTTGTTCCTGAATTTTTTCTGGCGTAAACTCATTGGCCGGATAATTACTTGAAGTCAGTAATTCATCCAAGCGTCTTAAACGAACCACATACTCACGTACTGTACTATGGCTCATCTCCGTTTGTTCAAACAAATACTGCTTAAATGACATAATGTCGAAATAATCAGTTTGGCTATTACAATAAATTTCACTACAAAAGCGGCACAGCGCCACGAATTTACCCTGTAACTCACTCCAAGTCTTGTCATCCACTAATTCAGTCATCTCAGAAATCGCTTCTTTATTGATGACCTGACCGTTAAAAACAAGTGAAATACGGTCTAGTGTTTTATGACAATGCAAACAATGAGTCTGACTATGTTTATAGTCCTTGATATAACGGCTAAGAGGCCGTTTCTTTTGTGTTGTAACAGACATAAGAGATAAAGCCCTGTGTATAGTCTATAGTCTTAACAAAAAAACAAATAAGCAAAAAGTTACTTCTCTGGATTCAAGCGTGCTTTCAGCCTTTTTATCGCTTGGCTGTGAAGCTGACTTACGCGGGATTCTCCCACGTTAAGTACTGCGCCGATCTCTTTAAGATTTAGTTCTTCCTGATAGTACAGCGTAAGAACCATTTTTTCCCGTTCAGGCAATGACTCAATAACATCAATTACCCGTTGACGAAGATCACCTTCCAGTAACCGTTGGAGAGGATTTGTCTCATGCTCTTCCTCAATTACTGGTTCACAATTTTCACCGTGAATTTCGTGCCATTCGTCATAAGAAAACAGTTGACTGTTATTTGTGTCTAACAGTATTTGCCGATATTCTATCAGATTAATCTTTAATTCTTTAGCAA
Source organism: Xenorhabdus mauleonii (assembly GCF_900113945.1). Lineage (GTDB taxonomy): Bacteria > Pseudomonadota > Gammaproteobacteria > Enterobacterales > Enterobacteriaceae > Xenorhabdus > Xenorhabdus mauleonii. The sequence goes on along the minus strand of NZ_FORG01000013.1, from coordinate 105,749 downwards.
CTTCCTGCTCACTGGCTGGACGGCCTAACTCTTGCTCAAGTTTACGGATGGTTTGCGTGACTTCCCGTGCATTACGCCGCACACTACGCGGAGCCCAATCTCGGCTCCTCAACTCATCCAACATTGCACCTCTGATGCGCTGTACCGCATATGTGGTAAACGCGGTTCCCTGCATGGAATCGAAACGTTCCACTGCATTCAGCAAGCCTATGCCACCGGCCTGAAGCAAATCATCGAGTTCTACACTGGCAGGTAACCTGACCTGTAGCCTCAGGGCTTCATGGCGAACTAGTGGTACATAGCGCTTCCAGAGGCTATTTTTGTCCATCACGCCTTCGGCGGTATACAAATCGCTCACAACAACAGACACCTTTGGATAAGAGACTGGATACCATTATCCAATCACCTAACCGGTACAATCGTTTGAACAATGAAGTAAAAGCGCTTCTTTTTCACCTATGCGAAATTTTTTAATGTCCGCCTGAGTGCGTTGCAAGTTTCAGACTGTCCCTGACAATCGCCATAAAATGGCTAAAAAATAAGGATCGGCAAGCCGATCCTTATTTTATAAGCGTTGTTTATGCAGGTTGCACTGCATAAATGCTCAACTGAGAAATAAAAATTAACGCAGCAGAGACAGAACAGTTTGTGGTCCCTGGTTAGCCTGAGCCAGAACAGAAGTACCAGCCTGTTGCAGGATCTGGCCACGGCTCATGTTAGACACTTCAACCGCGTAGTCAGCATCTTCGATACGGCTACGAGCAGCGCTCAGGTTGTTAACCGTGTTGTTCAGGTTGTTAACAGTGGATTCCAGACGGTTCTGAACCGCACCCAAGGAGCTGCGCAGGCTGTCGACTTTATCCAGAGCTTTATCTAAGCTAGCCAGTGGGCCTTTTTCTGCATACGCTTCTTTTGCGGTTTTTAGTTCCTCGTTTGCTGCTTTAAGAGTTTCTTTTGCAGTAGTTTTAGCGGTATCATCAGCTGCTTCTGCTAGTGTTTTTTCAGCAGCAGCTACTTTTTCTTGCTTCTCTTTTACTGTCTTAGCTTCAGCTGTCTCAGTCTCTACAGAGAAATTGTCTAAGTTCAATTTATTAGTATTAATAGCTTCTAATTTAATGTCGATGGTTTCACCGTCATTCGCACCAACCTGAATAGACATACCCTGAACACCATCTTGCAACACACGTACATTGTTGAACTGAGTTTGATCTGAAATACGGTTAATTTCATCCATACGCTGTTGAACTTCTTTCTGGATAGAAGTCAGGTCTTTTGCAGAGTTGCTGCCATTCTGAGACTGAACAGTCAGTTCACGGATACGTTGCAAGTTGTTGTTGATTTCGTTCAGAGCACCTTCGGTAGTCTGAGCAATGGAGATACCGTCGTTTGCGTTACGTGCAGCCTGAGTCAGACCTTTAACGTTAGCAGTGAAACGGTTAGCAATCGCTTGACCAGCGGCGTCATCCTTCGCGCTGTTAATACGTAAACCAGAAGACAGGCGCTCAATAGCAGAACCTAAAACACCTTTAGATTTAGTCAGGTTGTTCTGAGCCAGCAGAGCTGAATAGTTGGTATTGATTACTGATGCCATAGTAGAGTTCCTTTTTAAAATCAAGTCGATATAATTAGTTTGAGCTTATTTGCCCACGGTGTTCATCACCGCCAACAGTTTTATCGACCCCTCAAAAAAAACCTTTAATGTTTCTTGAAAAAAGTTTTCATTTTTTTTCTTACTCATTGTATTAACTATGTATTTTTGGTTTGATCACGGCGGTAAGTGAGTGACAAATTCGTCGGGAACGAATTTTCCTAACCAAAGGCTGGCCTCCGGTGAAAGGCTGGAGCCTCTCAATAATTACTGGGAGCATAGATAACCGTATATTGATAAAAACGGTGACCGAGATGAACAAATGTAGCGAACGCAGACAACAAAAAGGCAACATAAAAGACGGCAGATATACCGATAACCCAAACAGCGCCTGTTCTCATCAACTATTCAATCCATCAAAAAAATCATTTTATCAGTAAACTTTTCGCAAATTATTCCGATAACAAGTCCAGTGATGCTTTACTAATAAAGGAGTCAACATGGCTAGCATTTCCTCATTAGGGGCCGGATCCGGGATGGATTTGGGTTCTTTGCTGGATAAACTTCAGGCAGCAGAAAGAAAACGTTTAGAACCATTAGCACAACAGCAGACCAGTTATAAAGCTAAACTGACCGGTTTTGGTACGTTAAAGGGCAGCTTAGAAAAATTACAATCAGCATCAGAAGAACTGAAAAAATTCGATAAGCTCAATACAACTAAGACAAGTGAAGAGCATAAAGCCTTTACCGCAAGCACGGATTCTAAAGCCAGCCCCGGTAACTATGAGATTGAAGTGAAGCAACTGGCTAAATCTCAATCTTTGCAAACCAGCGCCGTTTCCAGTGTCACGGAAAAATTGGGCAATATTCCTGCACAAGGCAATAGCCGTACTATCCTTATTGAGCAGCCAAGCGACAAAGAAGGCAAGAGCGAAAAAAGGCTCATGAAAATTTCTCTGACAGACGAGCAAACCTCTCTGATTGAAATTCGTGATGCGATCAATAAGCAGGAAGGTGACGTTAACGCCAGCATTATCAAAGCAAGCGATGATAAAAATTATCTGATTTTGACCTCCAAAAAAGCAGGCACAAAATCCATGATGACGATTAAAGTTGAGGGCGATGATAAACTGCATGCATTACTGGAATACCCACCGAAAGATGAAAATGCGGCTGGCGTCATGACACAGAAAGTTGCGGCGGCCAATGCAAAACTAACGGTTAATGGCGTTGAAATTGAACGTCAAACTAATGAAATAAAAGATGCACCGGAAGGCGTTATCCTGAATCTAAAAAAAGTTTCGGAGAAAACTACCGAAAAATTTATAGATAATGGAAAAGAAAGCGTCAAAGAAGTGGTAAAAACCGAAACATTGGTGGTTACCCGTGATATCGAACCCATGAAAGAGGCGATTAAAAAGTGGGTCGATGCTTATAATGAAGCACAGACTACTTTCGATTCACTGACTAAATATAAACCGGTTGGAAAAGGTGAAGCGGCTTCAAAAGACAATGGCGCCCTGCTGGGTGACGGTACATTAAAAGGTATTCAGAGCCAGTTAAGACACCAAATTTTTGCAGCACAAGATGTTGCGGACATTGCCACGCTAAATAAATTGGGCATTAAACAAAAATTAGATGGCACACTTGAAATCAGCAACGAAAAACTGGAAAAGAACTTAAAAGAAAAACCGGCTAATGTGAAGGCTTTCTTTATGGGCGACGGTGAAAAAACCGGTTTTGCAACTCAGACTTATAATTTATTGAAAAAAACGCTGGATAGTCACGAAGGAACTATTGCTACAGCAACTGAAGGTATCAACAAACGTCTAAAAACAATTGAAAAACAAGTTGAAAGGACGAATGATAATATTGATGCCACCATGGAGCGCTATAAGCGTCAATTTACTGAATTGGATAAACTTGTTAACTCACTAAATAATACAAGCTCATCCTTATTCCAGCTTTTAAGATAATAAAGGACATTATGTATCAACGTTCGGCAAGCCAGTTATATGCTCAAGTAGATCTTGAGAGCGAAATTATGAATGCCTCTCCCTACCAGTTGATTCAGATATTGTTCAATGGGGCGCTCAGCGCCCTACGTCGTGCAATCATTCTGATGCAACAGGGCAATATTCCAGAAAAAGGGTTAGCTATTTCAAAGGCAATCAATATCATTGATAATGGTCTCAAAGAAGGATTAGATTTTGAAAAAGGCGGCGAAATTGCGCAAAATCTTTCTGCCTTATATGATTATATGAGCCGCCGTCTACTCCATGCCAATTTACGCAATGATGAGAAGGCCATTACCGAAGTGATAGATTTACTCACCGAGATTTCAGATTCTTGGCGGCAAATAGGTCCTCATTACAACGCCAGTCAGGATATTGTTTAATGAAAAATGATATGGATCTTTTGTCAGCTTACCAGCAGATCCTTAGTTTAAGTGAGCAAATGATTGATTTAGCTAAAAATGGAAAGTGGGATGAGCTTGTTGAGATGGAAATCACTTATCTGAAGGCAGTAGAGGTGGTTACTTTAATATCAGAAAACTCAGATGCACCTATTTCATTACAGCAGCAATTAACCAAAATTTTGCAAACTGTCTTGGATAATGAAAAAGAAACTAAGAGATTGTTGCAAAAAAGGTTAGATGAACTCAGCGACCTGATTAAACAGGAAAGCTGCAAGCAACTTCTACATGATACTTATGGGCAGTTCCCTGTCAGCGACTATGAAATGGAGCTAACAACGATAGAACCCAAATAAAAATAACAACGGCATCAGCGATTTTATTTATAACAACACTAAATAATGGTGTCATTCATTTTCTGCATTTCAGGTGGTGTCAATTCGTCACCATCATTTTTTTGATTAGCCTAATCCGGCACTTTATTTTATTTATAATTTGCAAACAATCAAGAAGAGTTAATTATATTTTTTAACAAAAAATTAACCGACATATAATAACAGTGACTGCTTTAAGCAATTAACAGGGGATATAATCATCATATTCTATCGTTAATCCAATTTCTTATCATATTAATAAATAATACCTTAATTTACATTATTATTTATATATTATTAACAATCAAAATAGCGTTTATTTTAGTAGAAGATAATCTGAATTTTTGTACAAAAATGAAATAACAGACTGTATCAACGCCTCATTATGGCTATTGAAAGAAGTAAATATCAGACTCTATATAATGCGCTATCAACACTTGCCGCCAGAAATGCACTGGATAAAGTAAGTTACCGATAACACTATCGGGTTAAGAAGTGATCTATACTCAACCCATCGAAATCCCCATCCCTTTAGCTGATAAGAACTCCCTCCATAATTTTTATTATCACTTTAATTATCCCAATAGAATAGTATTCATTCACTGAGCATTCGTATATTCATACTAACTTTGAAAATTAAGCCTCCATCCTTCCCTGTTTGATAACAACTGTGAAACTTTCTTCAAAGTGTATAGATTGTTGATAAACACATTACGAACATAAAACGATGCATATTTGATCACAAAAAACCGGCAATGAGGTACTTATGACAAACGACATCCTACAAGCATTCACCATACTGAAATCAAAAAAATGGATCGACCTCACCCACAGTTTTGACAAAGACTCTCCCCATTTTTTTATGTTTAATCCCGCAGAATTTAAAACACTTTTTGATTACCAAGATGGGTTTTTTGCCCAACAATTCACCTTTGCCGGGCAATATGGCACACATATTGATGTCCCCTGCCATTTCGTCCCTGACACCCGCTCTCTTGATGAAATCGAATTGAAAGAGCTGGCATTACCTTTGATTGTTATTGATCAATCAGCAAGAGCGAAACAAGATCCCAGTTTTTCATTATCTAAAGCCGATATTCTTCAATTTGAAGCTGAACATGGCATCATTGAGGCTGATACTTTCGTAGCCTTAAGAACAGATTGGAGTAAGCGTTGGCCATCTCAGGAAAAAATGAACAATAAAGATGCACAAGGCAATAACCAAACCCCTGGATGGGGAATCGATGCCTTGAAATTTTTATTTGAAGAACGAAAAATCAAAGCAATCGGGCATGAAACCTTTGATACCGATTCAGCGAAAGACGTAAGACAGAATAAAGGGTTTATAAGTGAATATTATGTCTTGGCGCAAGACACCTACCAAATAGAATTATTAGCCAATCTGGATCAAGTTCCAACGCGTGGAGCGATAATATTCAATATCTCCGCTAAGCCTAAAAATGCGTCAGGATTTCCTGTACGTTCCTTTGCAATAATTCCGTGATCGATAGCACTATTCATCAATAGTGGCGTTAATCGATAGTTTCACCTCTATTCCTTAAAAATCATATAACTGCCAAAGGCAGTTATATGACCCATTTTAATTTCAAAGTAAGTCCATTTCTTAATTTATTATTTATATTTTTTTACTTTCATTAAATAAATCAATCCTAACTTATAGTTTCATAATAATAAAAACAGAAAATATATTTTATATTGATAAATAGCATTATAAATTAATCAAAGTGAATATAATAAAAAACACAATCACGCTCAACGAAAGAGATTATGAAGTTACCACGACAATACCAGATCGCCCTAACAATAGAGCCGGAAAAATAAATCACATTGATATATAAAAAAACAGTGCATTACTATCAAAAATTAAAACTTGTTGAACAAATTAAAGGACTTCCTCTGCTGGGTTCAGCTTGAACTTTATTTATGAAGATAGATTCAGCTGAGAGGCCGGAAAACAAATACCACCCTCCTGCTTTATTATCCGGCACCCAAAATCATTACCATGTATTTAATATACTATACCCTATTAACTCCAAGTTTCAGGAAGCAATGTATTATCATCCCGCGTCGCGGGATGATAATACATGCACCTTGAAGTACGACGCGTATATATTGTGATTTAGCCCAAGCTAATTCATGGGAAGATGGTACTAGAGCATGAGTTAATTTACATTATTCAATTACATATGACGAAGTTACTCATAAGAGCATCAAATGGGAAACTACTATAGGGACAGCTAATACAGCTATAAATATTGATGGTTGACAAGAAGTATAAGTAATACATTAAGTTAAAACAATAAAAATTCACTAGAATAATGAGAACAACAATGAATAACATTAAAGAAATATCGATTTACCTATTACGCATTCAATATCATGCGATAATAAATCAGCAAACTAAAAAAAGCATACAGTAAAATTTGGGAGGTTGATATAAACACAATGGATCCTGATGAATATGCTGCTGATGGTGATTATGGTTGTTCCTGAGCTCATCAATAATTCAATGTAAAGAATTACATTACTATTTTCTAATGACAAAAAAGCCCCGAAATAAACGGGGCTTTCAAACTTACTGTTTTGTTTCAGAATGTAAACCTAACTTTTCAGCCAGCGCTTTTAATTCTGCGTTGCTATCCAGATTATCTTTGCCATATTTATCAATACTTGAAGACAGGCATTTTACATCTGTCGCTTTACATGTTTTAAAATCATCCGTTGAAACAGAAGCAATTTTAGCAAACATGATCATGCTCTTGTCTTCTTCTGTCGCCTTACTTGGGTTTTTCAGTGCTTTGTTTACAGATGATACTAATTTGTCGACTAGCTTATCTTCAGCAACTGAAACCGGAACACAATCACCTACCGTTGGGGAACCAATAATGACACTTTCACCAACACAGGCATAAGTCACTTTTTGGTTTCTATCTAAGTCAGCAGCAAGATCTCTGTACTTTCTGTCGAAATTCACGTGAACTTTATAGAACATATCACCTGTTTTTAAAGTCACAACCGGAATATCACCAATGCTTGAGTCGATAGTATCAACGATACCTGTGATGATAATTTTCTTACCCTTATAGGTCTTATCCCCTCTTGCCTCATTGCTGGCATAGGTTCTTTGCATCTCTCTCGCAGAGACAACCACATAATCCGTGTTTAATTTTGAGCCACCATTGTTAAAGCCATTTTTCACATCTGTACGAATAATATTTTTAACAACATCTAATTCATTTTCAGTTAATTTAATTGCACTGCTGCTGGATGAAGTGCTTTCTGATGAGTTTTCATCTTTACCAGCAATTATGCCGATTACCAGCAATACGACAAAGATGATGCCTACCCATTTCAATATCTTTTTCATTTAAATACTCATTTATATCAATTTAATTAATCAACGCGGAAATGCATAACATATAAATATCGTACAATACGATAAATGTTATTAATTTTTTCTTATACCACTGTTATATCAGTTTTTGATTATCACGCAGCTGTTTCGTCTGATTTCTTCTGTGCTTTTTTCTTCAGAATGACTGAGAGAATAATTGCCAGAACGAAAAGAACAACATGGAAACCAACATAAACGCCATACAGCCCAAGGCCATCATCACCTTCATTTAGCATTGAAGCAGCGGTAGCTACAATACTTGGTGACAGAAAAGCCGTATTAATGATGTTAATTCCGAAAGTGATACCTGACAATGTCGGGTTCTTATAAAATGCAATAAGCGCCAAAACACTACAGAACATCGCGATAAATACCCCTCCTACTGGGATAAATATGGATAGCGCGGCAAATATAAGCGCAATAATAGCTAATGCTTTCATTTCGAAATTCCCTGAGTAAAGCGCCAAGATGTCCAAGAGTCCACCACACGAGGCTGGATTAGTTTCCTTTTTTCCGGATATTAAATTTTCCACCAACTTGGCATTGTTAAATTTAAGTTTTATTGATACTTGCTTTATATAAAGCAATATTTTTGTAATTGTGGTTGTGGTCCTGAATCCGACAAAAATGATATTTTTTTATTTCGCTCATGTCAAAAATATCTAACATTTTTTGGTGTTAATTAACCATAATAAGAAAATGGTTATATGCATTAAATTCAATACTTAATATAAAAATAAAAAATACCAACAAAATATTAATCTGAAATTTAAATTAAGTCGTTGCAATAAAACCACCCAAAGTGAAACTAAATTTTTCTGATTTATACTTTATCGCTATCTTTATGGGAATTATCTAAATCATCCAAAATATATTCATAATATGAATACATTGCGCAGAATTAAATTCAACAATCCAATATTGTTGTTATATTATCAATCTATTATTTTGTGAAAATATTTTTTAAGTACAATAAGTTAATAATACATTATCCGAAAAAATAATTGAATTAATTATATTTTTATATTCATGATTTACATAAAGTAGATTCTGAACGCAATGTTTTATCATGGCAAACTGACGAAACAAAAAGAATACAGTAAGAAGAACTCCAACCCGTAGAAAGTTACGGATTGGATTTGATATCATCCGCTTCCCTATGCCCGATTCCATACCGAATCTTCCGGCCATGAGATTCCTGGCTTCGACTACCCCATGAATCCCCTAACTTCGCACTCACGAATTTTTTTCGTATCGGGTCGTAATATCCGGCAGTTCCGGGTAATTGAAACTTACTCGTTATTGCTTTGATATTTTTTACGTAGTCTGATCCCAACAGAGACAAAATAGATAGCCAGTAAACTTTCAACTGAGTTATATAGCCAGTCCGCCCCGATGTCAGATGTCATCCACTGAAAAATCGATGATACAAGCAAAAATATCCCACCCAAGATGAATACGAGAGGTGTTTTATCACCGAGTGGTAATTTTTCTAATTGAGACATATTAAATCCTTATAATACTTGTCGATGGTCATTTGATAAAAGTTTCACATATTCGGTTATCCCGAATAATTGAATTCTATAACTATAAATATTTCGACAGTGAGAGACAATCCGGCTGTAATGATAAAAACTTAATTTTATTCATCCATTGGATTCAAGCAAATTTGGAAGGCTTTAATAAAGTGAGCGGGGTTAGACTCAAAAAATCATACCAGACACGACATATCTGTGCTTGTTGATGCCAACCCTTATTTATTGCAGGCCAGATGGGGCATGTATCATCTCAAATGGTTCATAATGTGTATGGTGCATGGATGACCGAAAACAGCGATGACCAAGTTAAATTGTTGAATGAGAAGTTCGCCAGGCCCCAAATGTGCCCCAATTAATCAATACCAAGATATAAAGTTATATTTATCAATCAAACCTGCATGTTCATAATTTCGTGGTAGGCACTGACCAGTTTATTCCTGACTTGAATTCCCATTTGCAGAGAAATACTCGACTTTTGCATATTCACCATCACATCATTGAGTTCCACCCCCGGTACTCCCAGCGTGAAATCCTGTGCCTGCTTGGTTGCACTCAAGCGAGTTTGGTTTATTTTTTCGACAGCCGTGGTCAGTTGGCTGGCAAATCCGCCCTTTACCGGCATCGGCTTGGCCGTATTGGCTGCCTGTAATGCCTGAACCTGCATTTGTTGCAGTACACCTTCAATTGCCTGAATTGACATAAAAACCTCGCGTTAAATCACCCTATTGATTACGTGATTAAGTGCCATATTAGCCGTGGGCTGGTTGGCAGTTTTCCACGCTGCCACCGTAACATAGCCCCTCCAAACTAAAGCGGCTAATTGAAGTAAAAATTCAAAGCTTATTGTGCCATTAAAAGAGGTGTTAACAGCGAATAATGATGGAATTAATAATAGGAAGAATCTTTTCGCTTGCGTATGGGGAGTCTGTTTTGTTACGCCACGCTTTTAGTATTCATGTTGACCAGCAAGGCAAGGATCGTCTATGAGTGCAACAAACGACGTTGAAAACCAAAATAAAGGTTTCAGCGCTATTATCAGCAGGATAAAAGCTGATCCAAAAGTTCCGTTATTAGTTGCTGGCTCTGCTGCCATCGCTATCGTCGTCGCCCTATTCCTCTGGATGCGCAGCCCCGATTATCGGGTGCTTTACAGCAATCTGAGTGATAAGGATGGCGGTGAAATCGTCACGCAATTAACCCAAATGAATGTTCCTTACCGTTTTGCCGAAAATGGTGCTGCCATCATGATACCTACCGATAAGGTACATGAAACCCGGCTGAAACTGGCGCAACAGGGACTGCCTAAAGGGGGAGCTGCCGGATTTGAACTACTGGATAAAGAAAAGTTCGGCATCAGCCAATTCAGTGAACAGGTAAACTATCAGCGAGCACTGGAAGGCGAGCTGGCGCGTACAGTCGAATCTCTCGGCCCTGTTCAAACCGCCCGCGTTCATCTGGCCATGCCTAAGCCTTCTTTGTTCGTTCGCGAACAGAAATCGCCATCCGCCTCCGTCACTGTCGGATTACTGCAAGGCCGTGTTCTGGATGAAGGACAAATCAATGCCATTGTGCATATGGTTTCAAGCAGTGTTGCCGGTTTGCCGGCCGGTAACGTCACGATTGTGGATCAATCAGGACGCTTGCTGACACAAGCCGATTCCACGGGCCGCGATTTGAATACCACCCAGTTGAAATATACGCAGGAAGTGGAAAATCGTTTCCAGCATCGCATTGAAACTATTCTGGCTCCTGTTGTCGGTCGTGGCAATGTACATGCTCAGGTAACAGCCCAGATTGATTTCTCCCGTCGTGAAGAAACCGCGGAAGAATACAAACCTAACCAGCCACCCAATCAGGCTGCCGTCCGCTCTAAGCAAAGCAGTTCCAGCGAGCAAAGTGGCGGGCCATTGGTGGGCGGTGTCCCCGGCGCATTGTCGAACCAACCAAGTGCTGCGCCAAGCGCCCCGATTGAAAAACCTAACGCCAAAGAAAACGGTAACGAAAAATCTGATCAGCCGCGCAATGCGAGAAACAATAGCTATGAGCGCATGGTGAGCAACAATCGCAACAACCGTTATGATGAAACCACTAACTATGAAGTGGATCGCACCATTCGCCATACTCAGTTACAAGCTGGCGCGGTAGAACGTCTTTCGGTTGCTGTTGTTATCAACTATGCCTCAATTCAGGGAGAAAATGGCCCTGAAACAAAAGCGCTGACACCAGAACAATTGACACAGATAGAAGCATTGACCCGTGAAGCAATGGGCTTCTCTACTGCGCGTGGCGACAGCCTGAACGTGGTGAATACGCCGTTCAATAACACCAGCGAAGTCATAGAAACCCTGCCAATCTGGCAGCACCCTGTTCTGTTGGAAAAACTGTGGGATGCGGGTCGTTGGTTGCTGTTGGCACTGGTTGCATGGCTGCTGTGGCGTAAGATGATCGTTCCGCAAATAGCCAGAAAACGTGCTGCGGAAAAAGCCGCCCTGGACGCGCAGAAAAATCAGCAGAAACAGCAGACAGAAAACAATGCTGAAATGGACGAAAAAATGCGCCGTAAGATGGCTCGCCAACGAGTCAATGCTGAACTTCAAAGCCAGCGTATCCGTGAACTTGCAGAAAAAGATCCTCGCGTCGTCGCGCTGGTGATCCGTCAATGGATGAGTAACGAACAATGAGCCTGACCGGAACAGAAAGAAGTGCCGTCATGTTAATGACCCTGGGAGAAGATCAGGCGGCCGAGGTGTTCAAGCACCTGAATTCCCGGGAAGTGCAACAGTTGAGTATTGCAATGGCGGGGATGAGACAAGTCTCAAACCAGCAACTGGTTGAAGTACTGGCGGAGTTTGAAGAAGATGCGGGGCAGTATGCTGCCCTCAGCATCAACGCCAATGATTACCTGCGCAGTGTACTTGTTAAGGCCTTGGGTGAAGAAAGGGCTTCCAGCCTGCTTGAGGATATCCTTGAATCCCGTGATACCACGACAGGCATCGAGACCCTCAACTTTATGGAACCACAAATGGCAGCAGATATGATCCGCGATGAACATCCGCAGATCATCGCGACCATTCTGGTTCACCTGAACCGTGGTCAGGCTGCCGATATTCTGGCCTTGTTCGATGATCGCCTGCGTAATGATGTCATGCTGCGTATTGCCACCTTTGGCGGTGTACAGCCTGCCGCTCTGGCTGAACTGACGGAAGTACTGAATAACCTGTTGGATGGCCAAAACCTGAAACGCAGCAAAATGGGTGGTGTTCGTACTGCGGCAGAAATCATTAACTTGATGAAAAGTCAGCAGGAAGAGAGTGTCATTGATGCTGTTCGTATTTACGATGGCGAATTGGCTCAGAAAATTATTGATGAAATGTTCCTGTTCGAAAACCTTATCGGTGTGGACGATCGCAGCATTCAACGCCTGCTGCAAGAAATTACCACCGATTCCCTGCTTATTGCATTGAAGGGTTGCGATCAGGCATTGCGCGATCACTTCCTCAACAATATGTCGCAGCGTGCTGCTGAAATCATGCGTGATGATTTGGCAAGCCGTGGCCCTGTGCGTATGTCTCAGGTGGAAGCAGAACAGAAAGCCATCCTGCTTGTGGTGCGTCGCTTGGCGGAAAGCGGCGAAATGATCCTGAATGGTGGTGACGATACCTATGTCTGATAAGTCGAATAATGGAAATTGGCAGCCTTGGCAGCCAAATGAATTGACTCAGTGGGAAACTCTGCGGGTAAAACTGGACTCAATGGATGAGGAACAGGAACCCACTGAACAAGAGCTTCTTTTGAAACAGGCAAAAATGCTGGACGAGCTGAAAGAACAGGCTCGTCTGGCCGGCCATGCGCAAGGTTTTGCAGAAGGTCAGGCTAAAGGTTATGAGCAAGGCATTCAGGAAGGCCGACAGGCCGGAATGGAGCAAGGCTTGCAAGAATCCAACCAACAGCAGCAAGTTATTATCGAAAAGTGGAAAGCATTACTGGCGGATTTCAGTCATTCAATGGATGGCTTGGATACCGTGATTGCTTCACGCTTGATGCAACTTTCATTGACTGCGGCCAACCATATCCTGGGGCAGCCTGCGGTCTGTGACGGCACTGCCCTGCTGAACCAGATACGTGAGTTTATCCAGCAAGAGCCGATGTTCAGTGGCAAACCACAATTACGTGTCCATCCACAAAATATTCCCTTGGTTGAACAACAACTGGGGGAAATATTGGCCCTGCATAACTGGCGTTTGATCGCGGACAATAAATTGCATCCGGGTGGCTGTAAAATCAGTTCAGACGAAGGTGACTTGGACGCCAGTTTAGCCACTCGCTGGCACGAAATGTGCCGTCTGGCAGCATCAGGAGAATTGTGATGACAGCAAGACTTGGACGCTGGCTGGCAAATTTGGATTCATTGGAAAAACGTCTGGAAAAAACGCCCAAAGTGCGCCGTTACGGGCGCCTGACCCGCGCGACAGGTTTAGTGATGGAAGCCACTGGCCTGTACATGCCGCTTGGCGCGACTTGCTTTATCGAACGCCAAAATGGCAACACCATTGAAGAAGTCGAAAGCGAAGTTGTTGGTTTCAACGGCGAAAAAATGCTGTTGATGCCAATGGAAGAGCTGGAAGGCATTGTGCCGGGTGCCCGCGTCTATACCCGTTCTTATGGCGAAGAGGCCGGGGGCGGACGCCGTCTGCCTCTGGGGCCTGAGCTGCTTGGCCGGGTTCTGGATGGCGCAGGTCGCCCTCTTGATGGCTTACCCGCACCCGATACAGGCTACCGCGCTCCCCTGACAACCACCCCAATCAACCCCCTGCAACGAACGCCCATTAGCGATGTGCTGGATGTTGGCGTTCGGGCCATCAATTCCCTCCTGACCGTTGGTCGTGGGCAACGCATGGGACTGTTTGCCGGTTCGGGTGTGGGTAAGAGTGTGCTGCTCGGCATGATGGCGCGCTATACCCAGGCAGATGTTATCGTCGTGGGGCTTATCGGTGAGCGTGGACGGGAAGTCAAAGACTTTATCGAAAATATTTTGGGAACTGAAGGGCTGTCACGTTCCGTTGTCGTTGCCGCCCCCGCTGACGTTTCACCACTCTTGCGGATGCAGGGGGCGTCTTATGCCACCCGCATTGCCGAAGATTTTCGCGATCGCGGTAAACATGTTCTGTTGATCATGGATTCCCTGACCCGTTACAGCATGGCACAACGTGAAATTGCGCTGGCTATCGGCGAGCCGCCGGCAACCAAGGGCTATCCCCCTTCCGTATTTGCCAAATTACCGGCATTGGTGGAAAGAGCGGGCAATGGAGTCAGCGATGGCGGCTCAATTACTGCATTTTATACCGTACTGACAGAAGGTGATGACCAGCAAGATCCCATCGCTGATTCTGCACGGGCCATTCTGGATGGCCATATCGTTCTGTCGCGCTCACTGGCTGAATCCGGCCACTATCCGGCCATTGATATTGAAGCTTCCATCAGTCGTGCAATGACCGCCCTGATTGACAGTGACCATTACCGCCGGGTGCAGCATTTTAAACAATTGCTTTCCAGCTACCAGCGCAATCGGGATTTGATCAATGTCGGCGCCTATGCGGCAGGCAGTGACCCTCTGTTGGACCGAGCCATTGAACTTTATCCTCACATAGCCCAGTTCCTGCAACAAGGCATTGATGAGCGCAGTGAATATGACGCGGCCTGTACGCAGCTTCAACAATTATTGCCGACATAACGTTTTGCCTATGAGCATTTTTCCGGAGAATAACGAGGAAATACATGCAACAACACTCCCCTATAGTGACTTTGCGTGAGCTTGCCCAAGATGCGGCGGAGAAAGCCGCATTGCAACTGGCTCAAATTCGGCAAAGCCACCAACAAATGGAGCAACAACTGACGGCGTTAATGAATTATCAGGATGAATATCGTACCCGTTTAAATAACACTCTCAGCAACGGAATGTCCTGCTCAACTTGGCAAAACTATCAGCAGTTCATGAAAACGCTGGAAATGGCAATTGAACAGCACAAATTGCAGCTCGAACAATGGAAAAAACGGCTTGAGCAAGCCATGTCACAGTGGCAGGAAAAACAGCAGCGTCTGAATGCTTTCGACACACTGCAACAGCGGGCGGAGCATACTTTGAAGTTACACCAAAATCGCATGGAGCAAAAACAAATGGACGAGTACGCACAACGTGGTGCACAACGGAGAATGAAACAATGAACCTCACTCTTTTGCCTACTGATTTAAAATTCACGGATAAAGGCACGGACAAAAATCCGTCAGCTTTGCATGATCCCGTGAGCGGTAACCATTCTTCTAAATTTGGGCAACTTCTCAATGCAGAAACCGCCTCTATGCAGCAGAAATCGGCGACTCAGGTAGATAGCCATCATTCGAGAGAGGGAAAATCTGCCGCTGACAAAGCAACCGCGAACAAAACTGTCGATGAAAAAACAGTGGAAAGTGGATCAGCGAAATCGCCAGATAACGCTGCAATTGACGGCAAGACTGACGGCAAATTGCAGGCAGGGGCCAAGTCGCAGGACGATAAAGCTGAATTTACTGTATTGAAGGATGACGAGCTGCTGTCTGCTGATGCATTAAGTGCGATGATCCCCATTCAAATTGCCGGGTTGGTCAATTCTCATGCAAATGCTGCCGGGTCTTCTGTGACTACAGATGACTTAACGGAAAATGAATTATTGGCAGCCGAATTGCCGGATAGCGAAGAAGCAGCCATTGACGTGTTATCGGGTAAGAACGCTAAAGACATCAGACTGACTTCGGCCGATCTTGCTGAACAATCCAATGCTAATGAGTTGGATGAAGATACCGGCAGCGACAGCAACTCCAGCGCTGTCTTGGAATCAGGCAGCGGAAAAGAAAAACTCACCGCCAATAAAGCGGAGTATGCCAATGCCTTGCAAGCCAATGCCATTTCTAAAAGTGCATCCTTGAACAAAACATCTTCAAGCAATGCATCCTTAGCCGGTTCGTCATTAAACAGCAAAGAGCTGGGCCAGCTTCAGGCGGCAGTGCAAACCCCATCTGGGTTAACGGCGGCCACAACGGACACAGCCTCGATTCACTCACCAGTGATCCCGGCAGCGGCTCCCCTGCTTTCGGGCGGGCATCAATCCGTGGGGCAATTCCAGTTAAACGGTACCACGTCACCTTTACTCAGTGCCCACCTTGGGAGCGAAGAGTGGCAGCAACAGCTCAATCAGCATGTGCTGTTTTTTAACCGAAATGGACTGCAACAAGCTGAACTTCGCTTGCATCCCCAAGAGCTGGGCGCATTGCATATCCGCATGAGCGTTGAAGACAATCAGGCACAATTACATTTCGTTTCTGCCCATCAACATGTTCGTACAGCTTTGGAAGCTGCATTGCCGGGCTTGCGCCATGCTCTGGCGGAAAATGGCATTCAATTGGCCCAAAGCAGCGTCAACAGTGATGCTCAGGGAAATTGGCAACAAGATCAGCATGCCAATAATCAGACCGGCAGCCATGCCGATTCCCGCGCTGGCGTTCCTGCTCCGGCAGCCGCAACCGGAATCACGGCTGCCCCGGCATCAGCCATCAGAATGACACCTCAACAACTCGCCTCGACCCGGGGAGGTGTTGATACGTTTGCTTAATAATCCACCTGATTATTCGCCTAATTTCATTATGCACTGGAATAAAACGAAAACGGGCCGATAACAAACGTGTGAGTTAATGGTTTTTTCCCCGTTTGTTCCTGCCATTGCCGGAACAAAGACGCGGGATAATTGATATCGATTTTGATGGATAAGGAGTTCCGCCACGGAATGCACGGAAACTTATCCGCAACGGAAAACAGGAATTTGTCTGTCCATGTCTGATTATAGCTACGAGCATAAACGCACAAATCCAATTTGGATGATACTGTTAATACTGATTGCTGTCCTTGGTGCTGCCATCGGAGGGTATAGCTGGTGGGCAATGAACCAATCAGCCAATAACAGTACAGCAAAAAACAAAGTCATTGATACTCCCGTATTTATGACTCTGGAGCCTTTTACCGTCAATCTGATTGACAACGAAGAGCACTTCGATCGTGTTCTTTATGTTGGCGTCACTTTGCGTCTGTCTGACGAAAAAACCCGTCAGCGTTTCCATGATTATCTGCCCGAAGTTCGTAGCCGTATGCTGCTGCTGTTATCTCGCCAGAAAGCGGCTGATCTCGCAAAAGATGATGGCAAGATGCATTTAGTGGCAGAAATCAAACAGACATTACACCCGACACTAATACCCGGTGAGCCTAATCAAGATATCACCGATGTGTTGTTTACCACGTTTATTCTGCGATAATCACAATGAGTGACAATATTCTTTCACAGGCAGAGATCGACGCTCTGCTCAATGGTGACAGTGCCTCTGCGGATGACGTGGAACAAACTGCGTCTGGGGAGAATGAGGTTCGCCCTTACGACCCCAATACTCAACGCCGTGTTGTACGCGAACGTTTGCAGTCACTGGAAATCATCAATGAACGTTTTGCCCGCCAATTCAGGATGGGGTTGTTTAACATGCTGCGCCGCAGTCCGGATATTACGGTCGGCGCCATCAAAATTCAGCCTTATCACGAATTTGCCCGCAATCTGGCCGTACCAACCAACCTCAACTTGGTTCATCTGAAACCATTGAGAGGAACTGCCCTGTTCGCTTTCGAGCCGAATCTGGTCTATATCGCCGTTGATAACTTATTTGGCGGTGATGGCCGTTTCCCTACAAAAGTGGAAGGCCGGGAATTTACTTATACCGAGCAGCGGATCATCAACCGGATGCTGAAACTGGCGCTGGACGCTTACCGTGACGCCTGGGATTCTATTTTTAAAATAGATGTGGAATACGTGCGTTCAGAAATGCAGGTGAAATTCACCAACATCACGACATCCCCGAACGACATCGTGGTTACCACCCCGTTTCAGGTGGAAATTGGTGCATTGACCGGCGAATTCAACATCTGTATTCCGTTTGCCATGATTGAACCCCTGCGCGAACTTCTGACCAATCCACCGGTGGAAAATGCCCGTCAGGAAGACAACCAATGGCGAGACATACTGGTGAAACAAGTTCAACACTCAGAATTAGAGCTGGTAGCGAACTTCGCCGATATTCCGCTGCGATTGTCCAAGATCCTCGAACTCAAACGCGGGGATGTTTTGCCGATTGATAAACCTGAACGCCTAATTGTTCATGTTGACGGTGTGCCTGTGCTCACCAGCCAATATGGAACACTAAACGGGCAATATGCCCTGCGTGTTGAACATTTGATTAACCCTGTTTTAACTGCTCTGGATGAGGAAAAGCCCAATGAGTGATGCTAAACAACCCGCAGCTGCCAGCTCGACTGAAGATATGTGGGCAGAAGCGCTGGAACAACAGGCCGCACAGCAAACCTCTAACGGCGGCGCATCAATATTTGAAAATCTGGAACCGCAGGATGCGTTATCCCAGATTTCCGATATTGATCTGATCATGGATATTCCCGTTAAACTTTCTGTTGAGTTAGGTCGCACCAAAATGACCATCAAACAGCTGCTGAAACTGTCACAAGGTTCAGTGGTTACCCTTGATGGCCTGGCTGGCGAGCCGTTGGATATTCTTATCAACGGCTATTTGATAGCACAAGGTGAAGTGGTTGTCGTATCTGATAAATACGGTATCCGTATCACAGATATCATCACACCTTCTGAACGCATGCGTCGCTTGAGTCGTTAACTATGATGGCGAACCAGCCTTCCCTTTACGCTTCTTTTCAACGTGGTGCGGCATCTGATGCCGTACCCGTTAACACTACAGACAGCAATACTTTCAGTGCGCTTAACGCTTTTGCGAATACCGGTTCGGGAAATACGCTTTCAACGTCTTCCGCCAATACGCTCAAGCCAGCAGACAATAATCCCCCTCTCCCTGCCAGCCAGACACTGATGCAAGTCAGCAGCGCATTGGGTGGAGTTTTATTGCTGATTTTCTTCATTACATGGCTAGTCCGCCGTCTGGGGCTGGCGCCTGCCAAAAACCTTCGATTGTCAAAAAAACATCGGTTGCTCAATGTTAAGGCAAGCTGCTCCCTTGGCCCCAAAGAGCGGGTCGTTGTAGTCGAAATCGAAGATAGCTGGCTGGTACTGGGGGTGACATCCCAACAGATCAGTATGCTGCACCAAATGCCCGCACCACCGGAGAGCGAGGAAAAGGATACCGTGCTCAAGGCGTTGCCATTTGGCCAGATGTTAAAAAATACACTCCAGAGAAAAAATAAGAACAACAAGGACGATGATGAAAAGTAGAGTTTTTGTTATGACAGCATTACGTTTCACAGCATTACTTACGGCATTTTTATTGCCACTGTTTCCTATGAACGCCGCTGCCGAATTGCCTGGCATCATCAGCCAACCTTTGTCCAATGGCGGACAAAGTTGGTCATTGCCAGTACAAACCCTCATTTTCATCACCGCTCTGGGCTTTATCCCTGCCGCGTTATTGATGATGACGAGCTTTACCCGAATCATCATCGTACTTGGCTTACTGCGCAACGCACTGGGAACGCCTTCGGCTCCCCCCAACCAAGTGATGCTGGGCTTGGCGCTGTTCATGACTTTTTTCATCATGGCACCCGTTTTCGATAAAGTTTACCAAAATGCCTACCTGCCCTACAGTGAAGACAAAATCACGCTAGAATCTGCGTTGGATAAGGGGGCACAGCCTTTGCGCCAATTTATGCTGCGCCAGACACGGGAAAACGATCTGGCATTATTTGCCCGGCTGGCAGATCAGGAAGCATTTGAAACGGCAGATTCCGTTCCAATGCGTGTGTTGGTTCCGGCTTTTATCACCAGCGAATTAAAAACCGCGTTCCAGATTGGTTTTACCCTTTTCATTCCATTTCTGATTATTGATCTGGTGGTTGCCAGTGTCTTGATGGCATTAGGGATGATGATGGTTCCACCCGCCACCATATCACTGCCATTCAAACTGATGCTGTTTGTTTTGGTGGATGGCTGGCAATTATTGCTTGGTTCTTTGGCACAGAGTTTTTATGTCTGATATCCCCTTCGTCTTTCAAATTGCTTCGTTGTTGGCCGGGTAAATTCGTTCCCTTGTCGCCACAGTGCAACTTGAAATCCATTGGGTATAGGCAGCTTTTACTTAACGTGAAACTTTATTGAGAACAGACAACAAAACGGTTTGAGAAAATTATGACTCCAGAATCGGTAATGGCCCTCGGTGTTGAGGCGATGAAAGTGGCATTGGCATTGGCAGCACCACTCCTTTTATCAGCCTTGATATGCGGCTTGATTATCAGCCTATTGCAAGCGGCAACTCAGATAAACGAAATGACATTATCGTTTATCCCGAAAATTCTGGCCGTTTTCGTTACTATCGTTGTCGCAGGACCCTGGATGCTGAATTTGCTACTGGATTACATGCGCACACTGTTTAGCAGCATTCCTTCCATTATCGGTTAACCATGATTCCGTTTGACAGTGAAACCCTCTCGCGCCTGGTCAGTGATTTTTTCTGGCCTTTGGTACGTCTGTTGGCGTTATTCAGCATAGCGCCGATTTTCAGTGAGAAACAAATGCCGATAAAAGTCCGGATCGGCTTGGCATTGATGATTACCGCCCTATTGGTTCCCAACATTCCCTCTCCCCAGATCCCTATTTTCTCCGTTGCCGGCATTTGGGTGTTGATACAGCAAATATTGATTGGGGTAGCATTGGGGCTCACCATCCAAATCGCCTTTGCAGTGGTACGCCATGCCGGTGAAGTTCTCGGGTTGCAGATGGGGCTTTCGTTTGCCACCTTCTTCGATCCTACCGGCGGCCCGAACATGCCTATTTTGTCCCGTATTCTGAATATGCTGATGATGCTGCTATTTCTGGCATTTGACGGACACTTATGGTTGCTCTCTATCCTTGCCGATACGTTCTATACCATCCCTATCCAAGCCACTCAGTTGAACCCGAAAGGTTTCCTGATGTTGGCCCAGAGCGCCAATTTGATTTTTGTCAACGGCATGATGCTGGCAATGCCCATGATCACCTTGCTGCTGGTTTTGAACTTTTCCTTGGGCATTCTTAACCGAATGACACCTCAGCTTTCTGTGTTTGTGGTGGGTTTTCCATTAACCCTGACGGTGGGGATTTTCACGCTTTCCCTGCTCATTCCGATGCTGGTGCCATTTACAGAACGGCTGTTTGGAGAGATCTTCGACCGTCTGGTGGTAATCATTAATGAGATGGTGCTATAAATTGCTTTTGAGACTTTGTTTTTAATACTTTGTTTTTAACACCTTGCTTTAAGACATTGTTTTTGAAACATCGCTTTTATGCTGGTTTCAACCAAACTATCCTCCCGCCTACACCCAGACGGGAGCCTACTTCATCCCCACATCAATTAATTAAAATTTGGCTGCCCATTAGAAGCGCTGACACCACCATCTATTGGTAAATTCACGCCATTAATGAAACTGGCATCATCACTTGCCAAAAATGCAATACCGGCTGCCACTTCAGCAGTTTGACCCGCTCTTTGCATCGGAATCCGATTATCAAATAGCTTTAAGGTTTCCTCGTCAAAGCGAGCAACCATGGGTGTTCTCACCAAGCTTGGGCACACCGCATTGACGCGAACCCCTTGTGAGCCATAATCCAGAGCCATAGCGCGGGTCAAGTTCACAACTGCCCCTTTTGCTGCACAATAATGCGCTCCCCCCCAATCACCCCCTAAGCCTGACACAGAGGCATTATTGACAATAGTGCCTTTGCTTTTCAGCAAATGCGGCAAAGCAAAATAGCTACAATTGATTACGCCATTCAGGTTCGTTCCCAATACATCGTTGCCTTCTTCCTGTGAGACACTCAATAAATCACCAACGACGTACAACCCGGCATTATTCACCAAAATATCTATCCGACCAAAATGCCGGATAGTTTCATCAACCATCTTCTTGGCTGACTCTCTGTCCGCAACATCGGTCTGGATTACCAAAGCTTGGTCCGATGATAATTCACTGCGTACACGCTGGAGCTTATCTGTATCCCGCCCTGCTAAGACGACAATAGCCCCCTCCTGTGAAAAGCGTTTTGCTGTCGCTTCACCAATACCGCTTCCTGCACCAGTAATAATGACTACTTTGTCTTTAAATCTCATCATTCTGATATCCTCATTAGCCTAATAAATTATTGGTTCGTCTAATAAGTGTCATTTCTAAGAAATGCGATCAGTTATTATCAATGGCATTTTTTTCTTCAAAAAAACAGATAATATAGCCTACATTCAACTGACCGAAATAAAAGGATATCAGATTTCCGGCCTGAAAGAAGTCAATTTTTTTGAACTCGTTCAAAGTCACTTAATAAAATCTCATCAACTTTTAGTTTAAAATAGAGATAATATCGAAAAGTAAATAAATCTTGCCTGAAATAAACTCAGATTAACATTTTTTAACATCATATTTTTTCACAGATCCTGAATAAAAATTGTTATTTATCATCATAATTAAACTTGAAATACGATGATATATTAATAATAAAACATTTAGTTAAAATACAGGGTGATTTAATGGTAACACTCATCCCATTTCTTGTTCTTTCTAAGTATCGCATTCATGATGTTCAGAACATTGCATATACAAACAATCGGCACCGTTATTTTAATCTTCTCCTGTCACTCGCTGCTGTTATAAAACGTCTTTAAGGCCGAGCTAAAGCGGGTTTACACCAATACGACCCTAGACAAAGTTGCCCGAACTGCGAAGCTTCGACGCCACCAAAGAGGCTCCCATCTGAAATATCATATGGTTGTCATACTAGCAATTTATATTGTACTTCTAAGACTACGCAGTATTACAGTCAATGCTGTTTATTTTGGCTTTTCATTTGAACAAACGAACAGGGATACAAATAGATCAACCCAATATTATTGCGCAAAAAACAATTTTAATAAGTTATTAAAGTGAGAATGAAATTTATGATAAACCTATTAAATAATCATTCTTGGAAAAAACATTACAAATCAACGAATGAGTTATTTAAATCAATATTCTCTTATTTATCCCATTGCAATACTTCACTTAATATATGATGCTAATACAGCAAAAAATCACTTAGGACACACTAAGTTCAACTTTCGTTCTGAAAATTATAAAAAATCCCAAACCATAATTTTCCCGAGTGATTATATTAACGAATAGAACTAATTTCCTACAAAGAATACCAGAAATTAAAAAATCGCCCCAAAATAGGGTTTATTGAGCCAAAGATAATATAGTAACAGCTTACACATAACTTAAGTTTTATGGCGCCCACATAATAACCAATTGTTATTATAACTAAAATTACAGTTTAATAGGTTATCCATTCAAGGATTCCATCATATTACTATAAGTTATTATTAAAAATTTAATAGAAACTGGTTGAAAATTATCAGGTGCTATATAATCTTAAATTATATCAATAACCCATCATATTTATAAAAATTATTGGGAAGATAAATGATAGAATTTAGAAAGTGCGGGAATGGCAATTTCAAACATAACTTGGATACCCTAGCATACTAATTACATTATTAAATTATAAAAGTTTGTAAAAAGAGATTACGATGAATATACTTAATATTATAAAAAACAATATGAACTTATCACACCCCGTTGAAGTATTGGAAACATTACTGATACGCTTATATTTATATGATAGCAAATCGAACAAAGATCTTTCATTAAAAAGCAATTTACCCATTCCTATAGTATCCGCATTTAAAAAAGAATTAATAAAATATAATTTTGCAGAAAATAAAGGTGTTTTTAAATTAAACCCCACAGGCATAAAATATGTTAAAAATGAACTGGAATATAAATCAGTAGATATCAATAAATACAATTTGCTCTCTTCCGATGAAAAACGTGAAGAGTTTAAAAGTGAATTATCCGCATTACTGGAACCTATATATAATAACAGACCACAAGTTAATGTCTTATTAGACCAAGCTCATGCAACAGTAGAGACATCAATAAGCAGGGTCATGTTATTACTGAATAACCCACGCGTATTTAAACAAAACATCTTATTCTTAGGCGATGATGATTTAACTTCTTTAGCCTTAATGATGGCATTTAAAAAACTGGGGCACTCTTCTTCAAAAAACATCTTTGTTAAAGATATAGATCAAGAATTATTGACGTTTATCCAAGATGTGGCGGAACAAAATGATTTTGTTATCCACACTGAATACTTAGATCTAAAAAAAGCCAATGTTTACCACAAAGATTTTGACATTATTTGGACAGATCCCCCTTATACGTTGAGTGGATTAAAATTATTCTTATCTCGGGCAATCAGTTTAGCTAAAAATGATAACAGTGAGATTTTGCTTTCATTTGGTCAAAAAAAACCAATGGAAAACCAAGAGATACAGCGATTAATCAATAGCCAAAATCTCCTTATCAAGAATATTTATCCACAATTCAATAAATATCATGGGGGAAGTATTATAAGTAATGTCAGTGACTTATATGTTCTTTCTGTGACACCACAAACCTATCCGATCATTTCAGGTAAAAGTGACTACTCCGATAAAATATACACAGGTGAATTAAATCCTCGTATAAAATTTTATCAATGTAAATCATGTAATAACATGATAACCATTGGGTCTGGAAAAAATATATTAACGATAGAACAACTTATCGAGGCAACGTGTGATAAGTGTCACGGCAATAAATTTCAATATAAAGGCCAAGAGAAGTTAAATCCATCAACTAATATAAGCCAACTTGGCACTCATATTATTGTGGATATGAAAGATTGCAATGCAGGGATATTGAAATCAGTCTCAGACATTGAAAAAATCATGCTTGAAGTTGCTCAAAAATTTGGATTGAATGTTGTTACTCATAATTTTCATCAATTCAAGCCTTGGGGTGTTAGTGGCGCATTAATATTGGCTGAATCGCATTTTACGATTCACACATGGCCTGAGTATCATTATGCCGCACTTGATTTATTTGTCTGTAGTGAGTTTAAACACCAAGATGAATTTATAACAGAATTGCATATGCAGCTTAATGCTCAGGAATATGAGTATAAAATACTCCAAAGAGGCGTTTAACTTTAAAACCAGAAAATATTTTCCTAACACCTTACCCAGAAAATAACTGATTGTTAATTAACTGAACGTGAAAGGCAATCAGTTACAAAATAATAAATGTATCTATACCCTATTAACTCCAAGTTTCAGGAAGCAACGTATTATCATCCCGCGTCGCGGGATGATAATACATGCACCTTGAAGTACGACGCGTATACTTCATCATAAAGCATGAATGGCATTTAATAAAATGTCAGTATTTCCTACCTTTCAGAACTCAGCTATTCCTCAATTTTTTACTTACCCGATCTTTAGCTAATTTCCTTCTATTATTTTGATTTGTGGCTTCCTTATCTTTATGTGTGTTGCCGAAAGATTTATTCATCATATTCTGTAGCGCTGACCAGAGCTTATTAACAGAACTATAGGTAAACATCATGGCAATGGGAATATCTACCTTTAATTTTTCCTTTAATCTCTCATTGGTTTGAACGATATCAAGCGAAGTCGCGCCCAGATCAAAAAAGCTTATATTCTCATCAAGGTTAACCAACCCCAGTTGATGTTCCCAGACTTCTAGAATGACTTTCTTTATCAAATCTTCGGTATAAGAAATTTCTGTATTGGATATATGCTCTTTATTATCTAATCTTAACAGTTCACTCTCTTCCATTCTGTCTTTTATTGGCAATACGGATACTGCAAATCGATTGGGGTAATGAGAAAGTATTTGAAGAAAGACTTCTTGCCCTTCCCGGTTAGTCAGGCCAACTGTTTTGTTGGTATCCAGTTTGTTTTTAGCGGCCATTCCCACCTCTAACCATCTGTCCCAAGAGATGGCGCTAATTCTGAACGGGTAATTAGGATTATCTGCAATAGCTTCTAAATACGCATTGGCAGCAACATAGGCTGACTGCCCATATGCACCATAATAAGCAAGTAAAGAAGAACAAAGCAGCATAGTACGCAAATTTTTGTCACTGAAATATGACAGCAAGTTATTCACCCCATTAACTTTGGCCGCCATGATGTCCCGATGCAATATCAGATTAGGTTGCACAATGAGTGCACCTGCATCAGATCCGGCAGCATGAATAACCATACTAAATGGCCCTAATTCGTTTTCAATAGATTGAAGCAAAGCATGAAGATCTTTTTTGCAAGAAACATCAACAGAATGGATATAAACTTCGCCGCCAAATTGCTCTATTTTTTCAATAGCCTCAATCTTTTTAATCGTTTCTATTTGTGCCGGATCTTGTTTTATTGAACCCCACTCAGCTCTCGCCGGGAATTTTGAACGGGATGACAACACAAGACGTGCGCGATACTGAATTGCTAATGATTCTGCCAACGTTAGCCCGATACCGCCAAGACCTCCACTGATAAAGACTAAATCACCTGTTTGTAATTCATGCTCTTTCTTAACCTGATTCAGGGAACCCGTCGATAACACCTTAAATTCAGGCACCCACAACTGACCATGTCTTATTGCGGCATGGTTATATTTATTAACACCATTTTTACTAAAACCGCATTGACCCGATTCAACCAGCCCGCGTATCAGTGAATTCAATCGATTGTCTGACACTTCATTTCCAGAAAAATCGATCTGCATAGTTTGGTGCTGTTGATGTTCATGGGAAATGGACTGAACCAATCCCTTTAATAGGGAAATGGCAGGATTAGGCCGTTCATATCCCAATACATCTTCAATCTCAGGGGTAAAAAGGACAAATTGCGCAGCCTGTAACTCAAGTCGATTTAAAATGACGCGAAGCGCCTCTACCCATTGCAGATAATGTTCAATAGGGTCATCTTGTTGCGGTTCATTTTCAGGAATGAGAATAAAAGTGCTGTCAGACAATGATGTTAATGGCTTAATTTCTTCTAACTTATCAATAAAAATGACTTTACTGTGCGACCACAATGTCTTGCTTAAATCCAGGTGATAAGAATTATTTGTTTGTGTACAGAGGATAAAAACTTGTTGATATTGCGCTTCTTCCCCTGCCAGAACTTTCCCTGCCTGATAATAAAGTTCCCGTTGCCAACCCGGAGAGTAAAGTTTATTTTCATTCGCCTGGCTGCTGCCACTGTTAATGTTTAAACCAGAAACTAATTTATCTCTTAGTTTAGAATATTCTGTTTTGGCAAACTGATACACTGGCATATGAATCAACCGCCCTTCTGGTTGATCGATATTTTTCCATTCGACGCCTTCTGTATTGCACCCTATTTTCCCCAGTTGGCGATAGAAATACTCATGATCATCATCAGTCAAATTAGGATGCTTAATCATGTTAATGATTAACGGCTTATTTTTACTCTCGTTTTGATAATACTTATGCACAAAACTGGATAACGTATTACCCGGCCCCATTTCGATAAATACGAGGTCATTAAACTCAGATAATGTTTCCAATCCCTTCAGGAAATCAACGGTATTTCGCTGATGTGCCAGCCAATACTCAGGAGATCGGATACTTTCCACAGAATGCCACACACCCGTTAAATTAGAAATCATGGGAATATTGGGGTGTTCAAAATTCACTGAGTTTAACGAATCCGCATATTTTGCTTGAATTTCCTCTATTGATCTGGAATGGAAAGCATGGGAGGTTTTTAATCTTCTGCAATAAATATTGTCATTTTGAAGGGATGATTCTAGCTTACCAATATTCCTTTCATTACCAGAGATAACAACAGACTCTTTGCCATTAATTGCCGCTATTTCAAGTTCTTCATTAAGATAATGACCTACCTGCTCTGCGCTCAATGACACGCTCAACATGACACCCGGTGACATTGTTTCAATGAGTTTTGCTCGCTGACTCACCAAATACAAAGCATCACTCAGTGAAAATACCCCCGATATTGTTGCTGCGACATATTCGCCCAAGCTATGCCCAAGCAAAGCAAAAGGTTGAAAACCTTTGCTCTGGAATAAAGACGTCATCGCATATTCAACAATAAAAATCGCTAATTGAGTTATCTCGTTAGAGACATTCACTTGCTCAGACGTATTCACAAAAAAGTCATACAGTTTTTGTCTAGAACCTTCCGGCAATAAAGATAGGCATTCCTGGCATTTCTCCCTGAATATACGTTCCTGCTGATATAATGCATAAGTCATCCCCGGATATTGTGTTCCTTGTCCTGGGTATAAAAAGACCATCTTTTTATCAGAATATTTGACCTTGCCGCGTATAAAATCAGATAAAGCATAATTTTCTTTATTCCCTGAGCAAACCAGTACAGAGCGATAATCAAAGTGTTCCCGTCCTTGTTGCAAGGTATAAGCAATATCAGATAATTTATATTGCTTCTCTGACAAAAATTTCAGCAATTCATTTTCCATCATTGATAAGCTGGCTTCATTTTTGGCTGAAAGCGGCAAAAGTGTAAGTGACCCCGGCGTTTCAGTTTCCACTATCTGATATGGCATTTCTTCAAGAATCACATGCGCATTTGTCCCGCCAATGCCAAAAGAGCTGACTCCGGCCCTTCTGATCGATTGGCTGTGCCATTCCTGGCTCTGCGTATTAATGTAAAAAGGTGACGATTCCAGCTTAATCTTAGGGTTTGGTGCGTTGAAATATTGATTGGCGCACAGCATCCTATTCTTCAACATTAACGCGGTTTTAATTAAACCGGCCATGCCTGCTGCGCTATCAAGATGTCCGAGAATGGATTTAGCCGACCCTATTGCGATACTGCCCGCGGGACAATCACCAAATACATTTTTTAACGCTGCCATTTCAATGGGATCACCGAGCTTAGTGGCAGTTCCATGAGCTTCAATATATGAAATTGATTTAGGATCAACTTTAGATACAGTGATTGCGCTGCGAATCACATCTGTTTGCCCTTCAATACTCGGCGCGGTATAACCCACTTTGCGCGCACCATCATTATTGATGGCACTTCCCTTGATCAGAGCAATGATCGGACGTTTTTCTTCGAGGGCTTGTTTCAAAGGTTGCAGGACAATGGCACCAATACCTTCTCCGCCAACGGTGCCATTGGCATGTTCATCAAAAGGACGGCACTTCCCATCCGGTGACTCAATCATGCCATCCAAATAGAGATATCCCTGCTGATTAGGTAACGTCAAAGCAGCGGCGGCCACTAAAGCCATCTGACATTCACCCAGCAATAATGCACGGGCGGCAATATGCACGGCAGTTAATGAAGAAGAACACGCCGTTTGTAATGCGACTGCCGGCCCTGTCAAACCGAGCTTATATGCCAAACGCGTCGCGGCAAAATCCTTCTCAATAAGACTAAATGCAGAAAATAAACCGACTGCATCTTGTTTACTTTCTTCATAAGCAGCCATTTGCCACTGCAACTGTGCACTGGCTGCCAAATAACAGCCTATTTTTCCTTTATAAACCGAAGGTGCTATACCTGCTGAACCCAATGCGTCAAAACTACATTGATGCAGGTGCCTGATTTGTGGTTCGAGTAATTCAGCTTCTCGCTTATTGTATTGGAAAAATTCAGCATCAAACATTAAAGGGTTTTCAATCACACCTTTTGCATTGACATAATTCTGGCTTTTATATTCATTCTCAGGAACCCCATTTTCAGCTAAAGTTTCATCAGAAAAACGGGTAATGCAATCATTACCTTCAAGACAGTTTTTCCAGAAACTTTCTACCGTTGGACTATTGGGGAATTGACAAGAAACACCAACAATCGCGATTTCCAAGCCCGTTAGTTTCTGAGGTATTTGATAATCAATCTGACTTTCTTTTTTATTCATAATATGTCGTCACCAATACAATAAATACACCACTGAAGTGAATAAAACTCACCAATATATTAATCAAACATGACTTTTATTTTTATTGCCAACGATGACTAATTAAACAGGCTTATCACCTTATCAAGTTGTCCCGATTGTTCATTCTCAAATGAATTATTTTCCTCTGTATTCCCATAAGATTCGATGAAATTGGCTTGTTGCTCTATCGTTGTATATTGGAACAACTCAACAACCTCAATTTCTTTATTAAAGAACTCATTTAATTTAATACTGAGTTGTAATAGCGTGTATGAAGAACCACCCAAATCAAAGAAATTGTCATGTACACTGATATTTTCTTGATTTGTTTTTAAAACATCAGCCCATAAAGATAATATATTGGCTTCAATTTCACTGCTGCAAGGTTTAAACTCACTATTTCTTACTGTACTTCTGGGATCAGGTAATTTTGACACATCAATTTTACCGCTATTGTTTTGTGGAAATTCGTCGACCTTAATGAAATAACTGGGGATCATGTAACTTGGCAGGTGTTTAGCCAAGGCATTTTTCAACGTTTTCTGATCAAAGGCAATATGGGTATAAATATAGGCGACCAGAATTTTATTATCTAAATCTTGAGAATTAACCATGACAAAAACATCACACACGGCCTCTGAATTCAGTTCAGATTCATTCAGTTGCTCATAAACTAATTTTTGCGTAATGGCTTCTATCTCGCCTAATTCAATCCGGTAGCCATTAATTTTCACCTGACTATCGCTGCGGCCAAGATAGATTAAACCATTTTCACCAGAATATTGGGCGAGATCGCCTGTTCTATAATATCTTTTACCGTCAATGATAATAAATTTTTCAGCTGTCAACGCTGGTTTATTGATATAACCTTTTGCCAGGCCATTTCCCGCAATGGCTATTTCACCAACGGCACCTTGAGGTAACTGCCTTAAGCAATCGTCAATCAATATAATCTCTTCTCCCGGCATAGGAAAACCTATCGGGATCGTGGATGTTTGAATATCACTATTCTCGTCAAATTCAAAAGAAGCAGACTGGACACAACACTCTGTAGGGCCATAAGCATTGGACGCGTTAGGCACCGACGCCCAACATTTGGCAAAGTTGCGCCAGTTGTGTTTTTCTAACAATTCACCACCAATCATCAGGTGATTCACGGTGAAATGAATTGCATTTTCAGCAAATTGCGTGTGGATCATACGCAAATGTGTCGGAGTACAATCTGCAATATTGATGGCTCTTTTACGCCAAAACTCAACGACACTTTTTCCATCTCGCCTGACAGATTCCGGTACTATATGGAGAGTGTGACCGAGCAACAACGCAGGATATAACTGTTGTACTGAGGCATCGAAACTCAATGCAGACATCATTGCGACATTAAGAGGAGTTTGAGCTTGATAACGTTGATAAACCCGATCATGCAGCCCGAAAACCAAATTGATTACAGCCGAGTGAGGAACTTCCACACCTTTCGGTGCTCCTGTCGAACCTGAAGTAAAAATAATATACGCTGAGTCTTCTGCTGTTATATGCCGTTTTTCGCTGGCATCAATATCAGTATTAAGCTCAAGTGGCGCATAAACAACATTCTGACAATTTTCCAGCTCACAAACCGTTTCATCAGAAACAATTAAATACTGAATATCAGCGGTTTCTTTAACATATTTTTTTCGTTCCAGCGGCCAATTGATATCAAACGGGCAATATTTAGCACCTATTTTCAGAACTGCCAACATAGCGGCAATGGCTGCACATGAACGGTTCATATGAATGCCAACCGCATCATATTGTTTAATACCCTGACTTAACAACTGAGATGCAAAAAATGAACTTAATTTATCTAGCTCGCTGTAATTGAGTGACGAACTTTCATCCGTTATTGCGGTACGCAAAGGGTGTATTTTCGCTTTTTCCGCAAATAGAGAGTGGATAGTAAAATGATGTTCAATCTTAGGTGACAATGGATCGGTATATTGGCCCGACTCCCCAGCTAATTTAAGGGTACTGAGCGTCTTTTCAGAACGAATCTGCTGTACCAATAGCTCTACCATCTTCATCAGTTCATGATAATAACTGGCAGAATAAGGAGAACGGATTTCACAGCTAATTATTTCGTTATCATGTTCAAAAAGTAATTGCGAAACAGATAAATCATCAATTTCTTTATTCACTGACTGACAATTTTTCAATAAAACACAAGACGTAAAAAACTTAGATTGCGCACAAACATCCTGAAAGGAATCCAATCCATGCTGCAATAAATCATGGATACTTTTAGATACCGTTTTTATAAGCCCGACCAAAGTTTGATCAGATTCATACTTTGCCGGAACACACAGTATTTTTGAACACTCATCATCATCCATGTAATTGGTGGTCAGAATTAAAGAGTTCTTACTTCTTTGCATCACTGATTCGGCAAACCCAAACAACGATAAAAGAAGAAGACTTAATCGCTTATCTGAATTATTTGCCATAAACAAGAGGTTTTTTGATGCTTCATGTGAAAGTGCTATATTTTGTATATTGACGCCTTCATTATTGAACCTCAACGATTTTTCAAATTCTGATGGCTCATATCCATTAATGACTTTCTTCCAAAAATAGACTTTATCCACGTTTGTATTTAGCTCATCTCTTACATTCATAATATAAACACTCTATCATTTAATTTCTTTCACTCTATCGATAAGACTGACTAAAATTAATTATCGTGATAAATTTCATGGGCATTTTCAATCCCCATGAAAACTTTAGATATAGATAAATATTTCTCAGAGAAAACAAGGGTGTTTCTCATATCCTGCAACATGCAGTAATAATCACTTAAATTTTCCGTTTCTATAATCACAAAATCTTGAAACTCTGCCGTAAACCCTTCTGTATCAATCGTTCTTAAACTAATGGTTGAATGGTATTTTTCCAGAATTTCAGGCAATGATGTATTTTGCAATTTCTTCCGTTCATGTCTCGTTAAAGCATTCCATTTATCATGAAATACCAATGTCCAAATAATGACATATTTCATTTTATGTCCTATATAATTTCATCTAATTCGAATGTGATTTTGTCGATGACATCATTTTTATATTTTTGTAGATAAAAATGATCCCCCGGAAGTTCATAAATTGTGCACGAACCTAAGATGTATCTCGACCAGCCTTTCATTATTTCATAGCTAATCTCTTGATCATCTTTACTGTAAAACAGACTCACCGCTGTTTTATCATCAATTTGAGATTCACTCATGTCACAATTATCAATGACTTTAAAATCCGCCCTGATTATGGCAAGCATCATTTGCAATGCAGGTTTATCTTCCTCTAATTCACTGATATCACTCAATGTTTTCAAATAATCCAAAAATGGCTTATCTTCCATCATATGATATGTGTCTAACTCGGCCTTCTTCATGTATGCAGGCTTAAAAGCAGATAACCCTATCCATAATGGATGAATACAACGTGCTTGTAATTCCAGCGTCAACTCATAAGCAATCAATGCCCCCATACTATGACCAAAAAACGCAAATGGTTTATCAGTTTTAATCGTCGACAATAATTTATCGATAATTTCTTCCATCGATTCCAGACATGCTTTCCCAAAACTTAAACCCCTGCCTGGAAGCTCTATCGCAATAAACTCTATCCAGTCCGGCAATTCACGTTGCCATCCGCGATAGAGCATATGCGATCCCCCTGCGTGATGAAAAAGATATAATCTTAATTTCGCATTGACAGGTTCATTTAAATGAATTTGATCTAACATATTAGAAATCCATATTATTTGAATTTATCAGCCATTATTACCCCAGGATGAATAGCAAGTATTCATCCTGGGGGTTATTTTTACTGTGGCTTAATAAAATATTGTTATATTCATGGAGACGTGACAATGGCTAGAAATTGAAATCAAATAAATCGCCCTCTGCCTTTTCACTCTCACGCTTCTCATGGCCTATATTCAATATCTGTTTGATTGCTGTATCCGGATGGGAAACAATATTGTTCAACAACATCAAATATCTCTTTTTAAAATACGCTATCGTTTCCTCTTTAAATAAATTCTTTTTGTATTCAATATTGAATTCATAACCCTCAGGATTTTCCTTCACAAAGAAAGTGATATCGAATCGGGTATTTTTCTGATTAACCTCATAACGAGAGAATGTAACCTCAGGCAATATAAAATCAGCCATACCAATATTCATATAGGAAAATACCGTATCGAAGATCGGTGTTCTGTTTAATCGTGGCTTGATATTCAGCTCTTTTACCATATCCTCAAACTGAAAATTAGCATTTTCAAATGAAATTATTGTGGTGTCAGCAACATTCTTAACAAAATGATTAAATGATAATTCATTTTCACATTTAAAGGTGATCGGCAGCAAATTAACAAACATACCGATAATATCTTGCAATTCACTTTGTGGCCGTCCCAATATTGGCGTGCCGACTGCAAACTCACCCTGCCCGGAGATATCTTTCAATAAAAGAGCGTAAGATGAAATGAACAGCATGAATTTGGTGATATTCTCCTGTTCTGCCAAAGCATCAAGTTGATCACTCAACTCCTTTCCAATAGCAAAGTTTATCCAGCCGCCTGTGTTGCCTGCTTCATTTGTTCGGGCATAATCTGTCGGTAATTTAAATTCAGGCAAATCTTTTAAATTTGATAACCAAAACTCTTTCTGCTTCAATATACGGCTATCATTTAACATTGCTTGTTGCCAGACAGTATAATCTTTATATTGTATTTCTAAAGGCGTTAGCTCTTCACCTTGATAAATACTTAAAAAATCCCTGACAAAAATATCTTGAGACAATCCATCTGAAATAATATGGTGTAAATCCAAGAAGAATATATATTGTTCTTCTCTGATTTCAAGCAAAGTCACTCTGATCAGAGGTGGTTCATTTAAATTAAACGGTTTAATCAAGCTATTAACTTTAGCGTTTATTTCATCATCATTCATCTTGGATGAATCGAGTTTTAAATAATCGATATTTAATTCAATGTCATTGTTAATTTTTTGTCTTGGCTCTCCGTCAGATAAAACAAATGACGTTCTCAGTGAATCGTGCCGTTTGAATAATAATTGAAGCGTTTTGTTAAATTTATCTTTATCTAATTTGCCGATAACATTAAACGCAGCGACTTCATTATAAGCAACGGAATCTTTGTTAAATAGCTGTTGCAGATAAAGCCTGCGCTGGCCGGAAGATAATGGATAATGCTCTTGTTCCGCTGCCGGGCATATTATTTGATACTCTGATTCCGACTGAGAGCCGCATAATATGGCAATATCCTCTATTGTCGGGTTTTTAAAGAAATGTGTTAATGAAACATCTATCTTACAGCTCTTGTGAATGCGTGATAATAATGTGATTGCTTTAAGTGAATTTCCGCCCAGCTCAAAGAAATCATCTTTTAAACCAATAGGTTTGATTCTTAAGAAATCTTGCCAAATTGAGACTAATTTCTCTTCAATTTCACTATTTGGCACAACATACTCAACATCTAAATCGGGCCTGGCGGAATAATCCTCATTCTGCGGCCCTGCTTCATTATCATGGATAGAAGGCGCTGACCATTGGGCAATACGTGCATTGATATCT
Source organism: Xenorhabdus mauleonii (assembly GCF_900113945.1). Taxonomy (GTDB): domain Bacteria; phylum Pseudomonadota; class Gammaproteobacteria; order Enterobacterales; family Enterobacteriaceae; genus Xenorhabdus; species Xenorhabdus mauleonii. The sequence continues at coordinate 69,883 of NZ_FORG01000013.1, read as the reverse complement.
GCCGTTGAAATGACAACAGCCTGCCTTTCCTGATATTTGAGTACATCTTCTAATAAAGAAATGCCTTCGTTTCTCGTCACAAGCAAGTGTGATAAACTGCTTCCCACTTTTTCGTTAATTTTATCTTTTTCAGCTAATTCCCAGCCATCCCAGTTAATTAATGACCAAGTTTTCTGATTCTTCCTGTTATGTTGCAACACAAACTCATCTAAATAAGCGCTGGCGGCTGCATAGGCATAAAACCCGACGCCACCGAGAATCGGGGCTAAAGAAGAAATAACCAAACAAAAATCATAATCAATAGGTTCTAAAACCTGTTCTAATACCGTTATCCCTTTTTGCTTTGGCACCAGATGGCTGTCAATATATTCCATCTCTGTTTCACTGATAGACCTAAATGATGCATCATCGGTTAAACCCGCCAAATAGAAAATGCCATCAATACCGCCATATTTGGACATCATGTCATTGACCAGTTTTTCCATTGCAACACGATCGCTTGCATCCACCTGAACAAATGCTAAGTCAGCGGCAGTTTCTGCTACGGATTGCCATTTCTGATCATTGGTATACTCATATTCAGACCGTGAAGAAATGACCAAGCGGGCATGATATTCTGTTGCAAGATATTCAGAGAATGTATGGCCGATAAATCCTCTCCCACCAATGAGTAAATATACTCCCTCTTTTTTCAGGCCAGGAAGGTTATCTTTAATAAAAGGGCTGTAGGGTAAAAACGTTTCAGTCCATCTTCGATTATTTCTGTAGATAACCGTTTTATTCCCACCCGCCGCTATTTCGCGCATTAATATTTCGGCAGAGCAATCATCAAAATTGCCAACGTCTATTGCGCGGCAATCCACTTCGTGAAATTCTTGCCGAATAACGGTGCTGACAGCCAATATCGCGGCAGCCCGTGGATCAATCTCTGGCTCGTTGCAAACTTCACGTGCATTTTGAACAAGTAAAGTGATACTCGTGAGTTTATTGATATGACAAAATGCGCGGTGTGATTTGATTAAATAGAGAATCGAAGCCAATTGTTCATTAACCAGCAGATTTCCCCCTGTGCAATCGATGATAATCTCTTCAACAGGAGCTTCATTCTTATTAAGAAACTTGAATAGATTTTCATAATCGTCTGCGTGAAGAGCACGAATAGTACTGGGTATTCCAACCTCAAATCTGCATTGTGAATCAACCCTAACCTGCATAAGTTTAGGGTAATGATTAATTAACTCTTGTTCATAAAGAGTGCTTTGCTCAGAACGCTCGCCCAATTTGAATAACAATGCGGTTTTGGCATGTTTATTTTGCTTCGAATATTTCAGAATATCTTGCTGCCAGACTGATTGATAAAACCAATCTGATCTATTTTCATTTTTAATAATCGAATTCTGACCTGTTTCGTTGCTTTCATGATTACCGGAAAACAGGTGTAAGAAATTGGCGTTTTCAGGCCAGTAAATACTTCTGTCAAACGCATAACCTGGCAGGGAAATACGTTTATAATCCAGCGATGGGCGTGTTTTGTCCCATTGGACTTTAACGCCTTGCTGCCATATTTTTCCTAAGCCAGACCAGAACAAATAAGGTTGGGTTGCAGCTTTATTATCTTCCGGCAGCAATTGAATAATGGCTTGGGCATTTTCCGGTAATGTATATCGGCGAACCAGATTAACAAGATCCCTTCCCACACCAACTTCAAGTAATACATAATGCTTACTGCTATGGAGAATATTTTCGATTCCCTGAACAAAACACACAGTCCTTTCTGCTTGTTCCGCCCAATATTGAATTGATTTTGCCTCTGCCTCAGACAGAACCTTGCCGGTCACAGACGACATAATGGCTGTTTTCGGAGCGCTTAACGTAAAGCCAGAAAGTATTTGCAACAACTCTTTATTTATTTCAGCCATTGCAGGGGAATGGGCGGCATGTTTAGATTTTATGGCTGTCGTTAAAATACGTTTTTTCTTCAATATCTGAGAAAAAGCGTCAATGGATTTTTCATCGGATGAAACGACACAAGAATCTTTATTGTCTATCGCAATAACAATGTGCTCAGGGCAAAGCGGCAATACTTCTCCGGCAGGCAACGGGATACTCAGCATTGCACCCGTAGGCAGGTTTTGCATAAGCTGCCCGCGCCTTACGACAAATTTTAGCGCATCTTCCAAGGTGAAAACTTCAGCAATGGTTGCTGCAACCAATTCCCCAAAGCTATAGCCAATAAGAACCGAAGGTTTTATTCCATTATCAATCAAGCAATGGGCAAGCGCATATTCGATAATGAAAATGGCGGGCTGTGCATATTGTGTCTGGCTAAGGTAATCATTATTACCGTTCTCAAACCACTTATCCCGGAGTGATTCACCAAGATATTCTGAAGCCAGAAGTAAACAGGCATCCACTCTAGAACGGAATGATGGATGGTTTTCATAAAGTGATAATGCCATGTTTGTATATTGTGCTCCCTGGCCCGGGAACATAAACACGATACTCTGCTCTGCATCTTTTGCTTTTACCGGATTGGTTGTTGCCCTTTCCAGCGCGGTACAGAGTTCTTGGGATGTTGAACCAGTAAATGCTTTGCGATAGCGGAAATGTTTTCTCCCTTCCTGCAAAACATAGGCAACATCCTTTAAACGGTACGAATTCGAATCTTTCAGCACGTTAAGCAAATTCTGTTGATTATTCTGCAACGCTGCAGGCGTTTCGGCTGAGATTAAAAATACATTGGGAGATTCATCCTCTGGCATATGTTCTTGGCTGTCAGCTTCGGCAAGTACAATATGTGCATTCGTGCCACCAATACCAAACGAACTGACCCCTGCCATTCTCTGTTTACCTTCAGGAACGGCCCATTCCATCGGACGATCAACAACTTTAAACGGAGTTTCGTCTAAATATAATTTATCATTCGGTTTTTTGTAGTGCAGAGTCGGTGCCAACTGTTTATTCTTCAATGACATAACAGTTTTAATGACGCCCGCAATTCCTGCGGCTTCATCTAAATGGCCGATATTGCTTTTTACCGCACCTAGCCAACAAGTCTGCTGAGAATGCTGGAATACACGAGCCAACGCCGTGACTTCAATGGGATCGCCTATTTCAGTTGCAGTCCCGTGGCATTCTATGTAGCTGATATCTTCAGGTTCAACACCCGCCAGCATTTGTGCATTGGTAATAACTTCAATTTGCCCTTCTATACTTGGCGCCGTGTAGCCGACTTTACGTTGCCCATCATTGTTGACTGAGGTGCCTTTTATAATCGCATGGATGTGATCATTATCCTCTAAAGCGCGATCAAGCAACTTCAGCAGCAGAATCCCAACGCCATTGCCGCCGACAGTACCGCCTGAATCCGCATCAAATGGCCGGCAATGGCCGTCTGCTGAACGGATCATTCCCTTCTGGTACGTATAACCAGATTCCTGGGGCAATGAAAGGGAAACGCCCCCCGCCAAAGCGAGATCGCAATCGCCGCTTAATATTGACTGGCAAGCGGTATGGATGGCAACCAGCGACGTTGAGCATGCCGTATGGACGGACATGACAGGCCCATTGAGGCCCAATCGATAGGCTATGCGGGTAATAACCGATTCCGGGAGGCTCCAATTGACAACATCAAATATTTCAGCTGGAGTCAGCGTCTGTTTTAACTGATTAGAAATCCACGGTAAATTGAATGAGGTTCCGGCGAACAAACCTACCCTGTCCTGCATTTCACCGGGGACATAAGCTGCATCTTCTAAGGCGTGCCAGCAGCATTCATGCAATAGCCGACATTGGGGATCCATTTTATCAACTTCATCTTTGAGATAACCAAAGACGTTATTGTCAAAGGACTTGTAATCTTTGAGTATGGCTTTAGCAGGTACAAAGTTAGGATCATTGATCTCTTCCTCTTTGTAACCATTCTTGATTAATTCTTCATGCGTAAATTTTCTTATACTTTCTTTTCCTGCAATCAGGTTTTGCCAAAACATTTGTGGTGTTGTTGCATCAGGAAAATTACAAGCCATTCCAACTATGGCTATATCGAATGAATTCGTCATATATTAAAAACCTAATTTATATCGATAAGTTAAATAACCGATGTCTAATTTAATATTTTAATCGGAGATAAAGACACTCTTGGAACCATTTACCAGAATACAGGTGCCGTATTAAAAACATTCTCACAGGGAATAACGCTATTTTTTTGCATAAGAGATATGCTTTGAAAATATAACAAGCAGATTAATCAGACTCATGACTAACGTTGACATTAATATTGCCAGCATTGATATAAAACTCATTGGCATCCAGATGATCAATGAATTCCAAGACATATTTAATAGAATGGAAGGAAAAGAAAAGCATAGCAGCATTAAAAATAGACAAAAGAAGACCAAAACAATTACAGTGAATTTCTTTATTTCGGAAAGAAGTTGTTGGTTTTTCTTCGCAATATTGCGATAAACTCTAAATACAATCCATATTAAGAACAGGGAAAGTAAGGCACTCACTATTAAAAATATACGATCAAATGTATCAAACAGCTCAATATCATTAGCGGGTGTTAATTTTATGGTCTTATCACCTGACGATAGTTGTTTCAGAATTTGTTCGCCAATGGCAAATGGAACATTACTATTCACATTCGCCATCACAGCAACAGCGACGTGAGATTCACGATTGAAACCAACGAAACTGGAGAAATCCGGATTCATTCCAGTATGATAAACCTTATCATTATTTATCAACCACCCCAGAGCATAATGAACATTTTCGCCCTCATTGGTCGATAATTTTGTGTTAGGCTCCAACTTCCGTTTCTTATATTGGCTTAACTGTGAGTCATTATCTTCAATAAGGAAACGCAGCCATTTCTCCATATCTGTTGCGTTTGTCTGAATATATCCGGCAGGAATATTGGAAGTGAAAAAAGGGGCATCATGAGGACGAGGTTCAAGATAACTTATCTGGTATCCGGTTGCTTTATTGCTGACCGCCGGATCAATGGACGTATCGCTCATTTTTATCGGTGTTAACACATAATCCTGCAATAAGTTGGAATAAGGTTGGTGTGTAACAACTTCCATCATTCTGGCTGCAATATCATAATTAATGGTGGCATAGGAATAACGCGTATCAGGCTTATCCTCAAGATTTATCCGCCCAATATTCTTTATCATCTGCCCTAATGAATCATCACTATTGCCACCATAAATAAAATCAACACTGGAAAACGGAATCCCCGATGAGTGATGCAACAGTTGAATAAAACTCACATCTATCGGCTTATCTTCATAATAAAATGAGAGTTCCGGCAAGATAGACGATACGGTTGTATCTGGTTTTATTATTCCGTCTTCAAGAAACTTTGCGGCTATCAACCCAGTAAATGCCTTAGTTGTCGAACCCAATTCAAATATTGTTTCCGGTTTGATGATTTCTCCGGGGGTTTCATTTTTCTTTCCCAACGTTATCAAATGAGTGTTATTTTGTTGATCAATAAATACCAGTGACAGCCCCGGAATTTTACCCACTTCCATATATTCAAGCAGTTGTTTCTTTAGTTCAGCATGATCCGTTGAGTCATTTTTAGCAAAAGACATTGTCATGAATAAAAGACTAAAAAATGCAAGAAGCAATCTTATTCTCATCCAACAACACTCCTAATATTCAATGATGAAATTTATTGCGCATTCATTCACAGTCACATAGTTATATACCCGATTAACTCCAAGTTTCAGGAAGCAACGTATTATCATCCCGCGTCGCAGGATGATAATACATGCACCTTGAAGTACGACGCGTATAGGCTATATGACTGGAATGAATTTATTTAGTGAAGATGAAATCTGAACGTTCAAGTGTCAGAAAGTTTATTCTGAAATAATCTTAATAACATGTTCCAATTCAGACTTAAGTTGAATTAAGCGACTGACGTTATCACCGCCATTATCATGAGCTGCACACGATACTATCAGCTCTTCCATTTTCTCTTGGATGACAGAGAATGAATTTTCAAGCTGACTGGCACTTTCTGGCTTGGCCATAATCAGGAATCTCTTTAATGAAGACATTTGATCACGCCAGCGCACAAACATTTTTTCCAAATCAGTCACTGTACTATTCGTTAACAATGCGGGCATTGCAATGAGTTTTTCGATTGCAGCCAACCCTATATAACAAGAAAACTCATTTTCATTGTATGTAATCTCTTCCTCTTTTCTGAAATCATGAGTCAGGTTCTGCAAAATGATTTTTTGTTGTTCTTTGCTATCAGGAAAATCACCAACACAATTTACGGTAATCACCAAATAGGGACGGGATTTCTTATAGACTTCATGTGATTGCATAAAATCCAATCCCTTGAACCCAATCACTGTTTGTGCAAATTCCTGTTCGGTAATTTCGCCAAAGTATTGGAAGCTGCCGTCGTAGACTTGATAACCCAATTCTGTCTTTCCAACCAATACAAACGTGTGTGGAATGACCTCATCATCCAAAACGATATCCTGAAATAGCGGCCTTGCTATGTATTCCGCCTCTGATAAGCCGTATGAAGGTGAGAAAGGTAAGTAGTAATCACTTCCTGCTACAATGACAACATGCCCAAGGGATAACTCTTTTTCACAGTAATTACGATAGGATTCATAATCATCAAAGAATTTCTTGGCATAAGAGAAAGAATAACTCTCGTCTAAAGCAGGCCAGCCAAGCTGGCTGCCAAAATTAACCTCCTGATGCGATAATTGAATTTCATTTTCACGCTGCTGTAATGTTATGCCGAATAACGGGCTACCGTCTGAAACCAACATAAGCGCATCACTACAGTCTAATTGGTGCTCATATTTCAATTTTTCTCTGACGGCGGAATACAGACAGCTTGCATACTCTGGATATAATTCAGGCGAAAATTTTTCATTGAATGTCCAACGTGTTGTCTTATATTCAACGTTATTCTCATTGCCCAATAATTGATTGATTTCCAGCAGTGTTTTACCTGATAACAACATATTGATGTTAATCGGTAAATTTATCTCCTTCGCTTTTGCAATCACTTGTACGGCAGAAAGAGAACTGCCCCCCAGAGAAATAAAATCATCGCTGCTGTCGATATGTTCAATACCCAGAATGAGCTTCCAAATAGCGCTTAATTGATCAATCACGCTGTGCTGCGCTCTTTCCCGATCGGCCTGGTGAGTATTTATTTTTTCCGCTTTCTCAACCTGTTCGACAATACCCGACGAATTACCAGAAAATAATGCCTGCAATCGTTTGATATCGGTCGGATACTCTTTTCCGCGGATTGGCGTGGGTGGCAAATGAATTAATTCGGGTTGCTGTTCATCCAGCTCCTGCTGCCAATTCACACGGACACCATATAAAGAGATCATGGCTAATTTTTCTATCAGTTCATGATGGTGGCTCATCCCTTTGGTTTTGTGACTCTGCCAAGCAAGACAGGCGTGGTTGGCATTATAGCCGGAATGATTTTGCACTAGCGTCGAAAGCCCATTGCCCGGCCCCACTTCAATAAACAAACAATGTTCATTTTCTAAGGCTGTCGCAATGGATTGTTTGAAACGGACAGGCTGACGAATATGCTCCACCCAATAATCACTTTCTATCACGCGTTTGTTATCCACCCATTCGCCTGTCACATTTGATATAAAACCAATTTGAGGTTTATTGAGTGTGATCTCTTTAAGCGCCTGACCATAGTCTTTCAAAATAGAGTCCATATAACGCGTATGGAAAGCTCTTTTAATTTCCAGACGTTTTGCTTTGATAGATTCTGTACGGCAGATTTCTTCGAATTGGATCATTGCCTCATCTGATCCCGCAACAACACAAATTTCACTGCTGTTATCCAAGGCAATATCAAGACCTTCCGGTAAGATTTCCCTTACTTTATCTGAAGAAGCCATGACAGAGAGCATCGCCGCCGTTTCTGTCGATTGCATGTATCTGCCACGAATACAGATAATCTTAACTGCTTCTGCGTATGAGAATACACCGGCGAGTGTGGCGGCTACATATTCTCCCAAACTATGACCTATCATGACATCAGGTGTAATATCATAAGATTTCAGAACCTGTGCCAAGGCATATTCAATAATGAACAATAATGGCTGAACAATTTCAGTTTCGTAAATAGAATGCTCTTGAGAATCATTAATCAGCAACGCTTTCAAATCCGTTGTGCAATATTCTTTTGCAATCACGAACCCTTTATCACACCACTGCCTGAACAAGACATTATTTTTATAGAGATCTTGCCCCATAGCGATATATTGCGAACCTTGGCCGGGGAACAAAAACACTACTTTCCGCTTAATTCCGCGTGACAGTTTGATATTGTCTTTTTCTGTTGAAGAGAGCGCGTGGATCAATTCTTCACGGTTGTTCACGACAGCAATAAATTGTGAAGCCATTGGCTCTCTTTGCATCAAGCTGTAAGCTACGTCACTGATATTCAGTGTTTGGTTATCACTTTGAATAAACTGCTTTAGCTGTTTCTTATATGACTGCAATGATTTTTCGTCCGGTGCCGATAAAATCAATGGCAAGCGATTAGTTGCCTTTTGTCCGGATAATTTATTTTGGTCAACCCGATACTCTTCCAGCACAATATGCACGTTCGTGCCGCCAAGACCAAAGGAGCTGACACCCGCCCTAATCGGGTATTTATTGCCATGCAGTTCCGTATATTGGTTATTCACCATAAATGGACTATTCGCAATATCCATTTCTTTATTGGGACGGGCAAAATGCAGCGTTGGCGGCAATACTTTATTCTTGATAGACAAAGCCGCTTTGATCAGCCCTGCAACCCCAGAAGCGAAATTGAGATGGCCGATATTCGACTTCACACTGCCGATTCTGCAATAATTCTTTTTATCCGTTGAAAACGCTTGTTTCAGCGCATTAAATTCAATGGGATCACCCAAATTCGTGCCTGTGCCGTGTGCTTCTACAAAATGTATCGATTCTGATGAAACATTGGCATCCCGCAATGCGGCCTGAATAACGTCAACCTGACCTTTTGTACTGGGCGCGGTATAACCTACTTTCATGCCACCGTCATTATTAATGCCGCAGCCGATAATAGTGGCATAAATATCATCTTTGTCTGCTATCGCTTGTTTCAGTGGTTTCAGAACGACGACGCCAACGCCATCACTAAATACTGTTCCGTTAGCCTGAATATCAAATGGCCGGCATTTTCCATCTTTGGAATAAATCATGCCTTCTTCAAATAAATATCCGGCTTTAATTGGCAACGTAATTGAAACACCACCAGCCATTGCAACATCACATTCACCCGTGCGCAATGATTTAATTGCTTCGTTCACAGCAACCAGCGATGAAGAACAAGCCGTTGAAATGACCATACTTGGCCCGGACAAATTTAATTTATATGACACACTGGTCGACATATAATCTTTGTCTGCCACAACCATCGCACTGTATTGGCCGGCGCTGCCTTCAGCCGTTGCCATTGCCTGTGCCAGCCACGGCAGATTGCCTGACGCCGCAGTATATAAACCAATTTTCAGCTTGTTGTTTTTGGGCGAGATCCCCGCGTCCTGCAATGCCTGCCAACAGCAAATGTGCATTGCCCGAACCTGTGGATCCATTTGCCGTGCTTCATGGGGTGTATAACCAAAGAATTCAGCATCGAACTCACCGGAATGCGGCATGATGCCTTTGGCACGAACATAATTCGGATCATCTAATAAATCGGCATCAATGCCTGATTCAATTAATTCTTCCTTGCTCAGTATGCTGATTGATTCTTTGCCGTAGCACAAATTATCCCAAAACGCATAAATATCTTCGGCACCCGGGAATTTTCCGGCCATTCCGACAATCGCAATATGATTATCAAGAACCGTATCCGGTTTAACCGCGTATTCTGCTACAACATCACGTTCATCATTATGATGGCTTGTATCAGGCTGGCTATCAGTTGTGCTGACTATTCCATATTGACTCGTTATGTAATCAGCCAATAACGCGGAGGTGGGATAACTGAACATATCCACAACAGAGATATCAATATCTAAGGCATCGGTTAATCTTTTATTAACCTGCACCAAATCCAGCGAATTTGCCCCTAATTCGAAGAAGTTATCTTCACTGTTAATCTGGTTGATTTTTAAGAAATCTTTCCAAATTGAAACGATGGTTTCTGTGATCTGATCTTTGGAAATTGTTTTGCTTTGAGATTGACTGTTTTTATTAATATCAAAGGGTTTTAAATGAGAACCAACCCATTGTTCAAAGCGTTGATTCAAATCACCGGTGGAGACAATAATTTGCCCTCGCAATGGTGATTGTAAAACACGTTCCAGAATTTGAATGCCTTCATCCGGTTCAATTAAAAGCTGGCTCAATGAGGAACCCAGAGCATCACCAGAATCATTGCGTTCAAACACCCAGCCATCCCAGTTAATACTAATCCAGGGGTTGCCTTTCTGGTTTTGTTGCTTTGCAAACTCATCAGCAAATGCACTGACAGAGCTATAGGCAGAAAAACTTAAGCCCCCCAGCATGGAAGCGATTGAAGAACAAAGCAGGCAAAAATCCAGTGGCTGATTTTCTGTTAATTCTGCCAGAATTTTATAGGCTTCAACTTTCGTTTCTATTTGTGGCGAACAAGCATCCAGCGTTATCCGGTTAATGCCCTGAAACGAATCGCCTTCCGTCACACCCGCCGCACAGATGATGCCATTCAATGCGCCATGTTGCTTATCTATCGTCTGCAATAAACGCTGCATGGCGGATTTATCGGCCACATTCGCCGAATAATAAACCACATTGCCTTTGCCAAGATCGGCAAGTTTATTCAGTTGCTGCAACAGGCCGGTGGTCGATAAATCTGCTTGGGCTGCCTGCTGCCACTCATACCTGTCGGGTAATTCCCGGCGACCAGACAGAATCACCGTTGCCTGATATTCTTTCAAAAGATATTCTGCAAACAGCAAACCTAAATCACCCAGCCCGCCGGTAATCAGGTAAGTGCCCCGCTGTTTCAGGAGCGAATCCTTCTTCTGTGGCTCCACATAAAGCCGTTCATAGGCTTGTTGAGAACAACGCCCCTCTGTCCGGCAAACGATAAAACGCTTATCTGTTGCCAGTAATTCTTCAGTTAATATCTCACAGGTACTTTCAATCGATTCTGTTGTATTGATTTGAACTAATCTGGGATGGCATTTACCGACTTCTTGAGTAATGACTTTGACCAACCCTTTGAGCATTCCGGATTCGGGTTGTTCTGTATTCACCAACAATAACCGGAAATCCCCCATATTCCCTACGGCTGCCCATGCCTGAAGCAACGTAATGGCAGAAAACCAAGTATTTTTCAAATCCCGATGGCCCGATAAAGGCCAGGCAAATATCACCGAATCAGGTTGTAGCTGATTTTCTTTTAATTCATGGAAGAGTTTTTCGAAATGGCTGGCTTCACCTGCGGCCAATGTAATCACATTATTCACAGAAGTGTAATCATCACCTGATAACACAAACTTTATTGATTTTTCATCAACATTCAGATGACGGGCAAGCGGCTCGCACCATTCCATACTTGGAACAAAGCACAAGGCGGTTTTTACTTCAGATTGGTTAGATTTATCGGGTAAGCGCGCATCCTGCCATGTTTCACCATACAACCAGTCTGAAATATTATTTTTTTGTATCCGAGTCTCAGTTATTTTTTCCGCATGATTTGAGCTGGCCTGTAAATTCCCGGGGCCCATTTTTTCTGAGATAAACTGATAGCCGGGCAGGCTGATCCTTCTTGGATTGGCATCTTGATAAATGATTGGCCAATTGATGGCGTAACCCTTCATCCAAAGCTGACTCAGTAATTTTAATAAATATGCCCGATCATTTTCCTCTTCCAATGGATGTCGCATCACATTAATAACAGAGATATCGGTATTTGCTCCAATAACTTGCTTAACAAAAGTCGACAGTGTTCTGCCCGGCCCGACTTCGATAAACGTATTCAACTCCGGCTTATCTAAACACGTCATAATCCCTTGGTGGAATTCAACGGTTTCGCACAAATGGGCAACCCAATAATCAATGGAATTTGCTTGTTCTGCCGTGATCCATTGACCCGTGACATTGGAGATATAGGCTTTATTGGGTTTCTTCCATTTTATCTTCCTCAGCGCTTCTTTAAATTTTCCGACCGCCGGTTTCATCATTGCTGTATGAAACGCATGGGAGGTTTCCAATAATCGGGTACGATAATTTTTATCTGCCAACGAAAGCTGAACTTTTTCAACTTCATCTTGCGGCCCCGCGATAACGCAGGCCGTTGATGAATTCACCGTTGCCAAGGTCACTTCATCCGTTAAATAAGGCTCAACCTCTTCCCTGCCGGCAGAAACACTCAGCATCGCTCCCGGTTTGCATTCCTGCATGATAAGACCTCTGACAGCGACAAGCTCTAACGCCTCATCCAATGTCATAACCCCTGACATTGCAGCAGCCACATATTCACCGATGCTATGACCAATCATCGCCTTGGCTTCTATGCCTAACGTTTCCAGACTCTTGCCCAGGGCATAAGAGATGGCAAAAATAATGGGCTGGGTAAATTGTGTATTGCGGAGTTTTTCTGCACTGTCTGGATGGTTTTCATCATAGAGCAATGCCAGTAAATTCATGCCGAATCTCTCGAAAAGAAATTCATGGCACTCATCAAGAACCTTTCTGAACACCCCTAATTCATTGTATAAATCCCTCGCCATATTGATATATTGCGCCCCCTGACCCGGGAACATAAATACAATACCCGATGTTTGATCAGGGGAAATTTCAGCGATTTTGCTTGTCTCTTTGACTTTCAATAAGGCATTTTTTAGCCCTTCTACATTGTCTGCCACAAACGATGTGCGATATTCATGCTCTCCTCGCCCAATTTGGAGAGTGTAAGCAATATCAGAAAGCGCGGTGGTATGTGGCTCTTCATCTAGAAAATGGCCTAATGTTTCTGCCGTCTTAATCAATCCTTCTCTGCTTTTGCTTGAGAGTGTGATCAGTTCTGGGCGATCTTGTTCGTGACTGATGTTATCTAAGATCGATTGGATCGTGATATGGACATTGGTTCCCCCAATGCCAAATGAACTCAAGCCTGCTGTTCTGATCGCGTTATGCTTGCCCCAATCAGTTGCCGTATGAATTAAGCGGAATCGTGTTCCTTCCAGCAACGCATGATCTTCTTTTTCAGTATGGCAAGTTGGCGGGATCTGCTTATGCTTCACTGCCAATAATGTCTTGATGAAACCAGCAACGCCCGCGGCACTGTCGGTGTGACCGAGATTTGATTTAACACTGCCAATGCGGCAAATAGTGGGATTATCGTCTGTAACGCTTAACGCACTTTTGATCCCTTCCAGCTCAATATCATCGCCTACCAAGGTCGCTGTACCATGCGCTTCCAAATAGCCGACATCGTTGGCAGAAATACCGGCCATTTCCAGAGATTGTTTAATGCAGGCCGCTTGCCCATTGGCGCTTGGCGCGGTAAAACCGGCTTTTTCATAACCATCATTATTGACGCCATAGCCAGCAATCACGCCATAGATGTGATCGTTGCTGTCGATCGCATCTTCCAATCTTTTTAAGGCAACCATGCCAATGCCATCACTGAACACTGTCCCGCTGGCATCCTCTGAAAATGGCTTACAATGCCCATCTGCGCTATTCACCATGCCATTGACATACATGTAGCCATTTTTCACGGGAACAGTAATGGAAACGCCCCCCGCCAACGCTAAATCACATTGATTAACCCGCAGACTTTGGCAGGCGAGCGTGATAGCCAGCGCAGAACTGGAACAGGCACTCTGAACGGTCACGGCTGGCCCAGTAAGGTTCAATTTATAAGCGATTCGGGTTGTGAGGAATTCACGGTCATTTAACAGCCCGATACTGAACTGTTCTGTTGTATCTTTGACTTCCTCCTTCACCCGATCTAACCATTCATAATTAGAGCCAGAAGAAGCAAACAGGCCCGTTATCGGGCGATACCTTGGATTACCATATCCTGCGTCGTCCAATGCTTCCCACGTTATTTCATGCAATAAACGGAATTGTGGGTCCATATATTGCGCTTCACGCATGGTGTAACCAAATGCGGTTTTATCAAAATCCAAGGCATTTTCAACAATGCCTTTTGCTCTGACATAATGCTTATTTTTGAAAATATATTCCGGAATTCCCGCATCAATCAATTCATCATCGGTAAAGAAAGAGATACCTTCTTTGCCGGACAAGATATTTTTCCAATATTCCCGTGCATTATGGCTGCCGGGGAAACGGCCGCTTATGCCAACAACCGCAATGGCATTTTCAGGATAATCATGATGGCTTGTTTTTATACGGCCTGACGCTTTTACACTATCTGATGTTTTTCCATTGACTGCTTTTTTCAATTCACGAGGCGTTTTTCGTGGTGTTTCATTGATGGCCTCGTATATTTTCTCAGCAATTTTCTGGCAGGTGGTATAACGATACCAATCATTAATTGATAATTTAATTGCATAATGCGAATTTATTTTTTCGTGTAACTGAACAATATCTAACGAGCTGGCACCAGCATCAAAGAAATTATCATCTTTGGAAATACTTTTATTTGGGAAATACGTTGTTAATACATTCAACATCTCTTTCAAAATAACATTGATATCTATTTTCTCTGCAAAATCGACTGACACTTCTTGCTCTTCATTATCTTGTTCTTCATTGTGTTGCTTTTCATTAAAAGCAGCAGGCATCTCTTTTTTTATTGAAGGCTTAAATTCAATTCGATTGGGCAATTCTTGATAATTCAGATGTTCTGTTGATGCCGATTCCGTTCTCTCCGAAAATTCTTGTAAAACGAGATGGGCATTCGTTCCGCCAACACCAAAAGCACTGACGCCGGCATAGATTGGCGCATTGTTTTTGGTGACCCAAGATTTTGTTTGCGTATTAACATGAAAAGGTGTTTTTTCCAGTGCTAATTTTTTATTGGCTTTTTTAAAATGAATGGATGGCACGAGTGTCTTGAAATAAATACACAATGACAGCTTTATCAGTGATATTACCCCTGCGGCGGTATCACAGTGCCCGACATTGGATTTAACCGAGCCAATGGCGCAAGATTGCTGCCCGTGAAAAATGGCATTCAGCGCGGCAATTTCAATCGGATCACCCAATACCGTTCCTGTTCCGTGCGTTTCTATATAACTAATACTGGCCGGATCAACTTCCGAGACATCCAATGCCGCCCGAATAACCTTTTCTTGCCCTAAGGCGCTGGGGGCGGTAAAACTGATTTTGTCATTACCGTCGTTGTTAATGGCACTGCCTTTAATCACGGCATAAATTCTGTCGTTGTCTTCAATCGCATCCGCCAATCTTTTCAGGGCAACAACACCAACCCCATTACTGAATACCGTTCCCCCCGCCTGCTCATCAAATACCCGTGTCTTGCCGTCAATGCTATTTATCATCCCTTCCTGATACATGTATCCGGCTTGATGCGGGTGCGTTACGTTGACGCCGCCGGCCAAAGCAATATCACATTCTCCGGCTTGCAAGGCCTGACAGGCTGTATGCACCGCCACCAGTGAGGTTGAACAGGCCGTTTGTATCGTCACGGACGGGCCACGTAAATTCAGTAAATAGGAAATACGCGAACAAAATGCAGAATCATTTAATGTTGCAACATGGAATTGCTCGGCAGAAGAGTTAAATTCAGTGTTTAATGTTTTAAACCACGACCACTGATTACCTGCTCCTGCATAAACACCAATTTCCCCCGGATAGTCTTTGGCATCAATACCGGCATGGTTAAGCGCCTGCCAACAAGTTTCAATCATCAAGCGGGTTTGAGGATCCATTTTTTCTGCATCCGGATGATTAATTGCAAAATAATCGGCTGCAAAATGGTAGGGTTTGTTGATGATACCTTTAGCAGGAACATAATCTTCGTTTAAATACTCTTCAGGCGATATCCCATTATTTTCTAATGTTTCTTGAGTAAATCGGCTAATACCTTCTTTTCCATCACAGAGCATTTTCCAAAAATCATGCACATTGTCTGCGCCAGGGAATTGACCAGCCATTCCAACTATAGCAACTTCAAGACCAGTGACATTGTTTACCATAATTAACCTTTAATATAATTATTTGATAATGAAAAGATCATTTTCAATTTAAATAATTAATAATTCCCATTAAATAGAGAATTATATATACGCAATTAACTTCAAATTGCAGGGAGAACATAAATGCATCTTGAAGTACGACGGGTATATTTGACTCAAAACTTAAAATTCATAATGAATTTCAGTATTCAGATTTTTCCAAATTGATTTATCTCTCTAATCATTTAATTTTTGGGAATCTCTGATATATATACCCTATTAACTCCAAGTTTCAGGAAGCAACGTATCATCATCCCCGGCCACAAAACTAACTATGTGGCCGGGGTGAACGAGCGCAACCAATAAAGAGGCAGTTTGAAAGATGAAATGTATGGATGTGTATTTTGAACGGTATTATTCGATAACCGAGCCTTTCCTATAAAAGCCACGCAAGGCATGCTGTGATATCAGCATTTGTTGAATTTGATTTGTTCCTTCGATAATCTCCAAGACTTTGGCTTCACGATATAATCTTTCTACCGGGTATTTATTGATTAACCCATTTCCGCCAAGCACTTGCACCGCGTTATTGGTGACCAGCATAGCGACAGCAGAACTATTATATTTGGCGATATTGGTTTCCATAATGGCATTGTGATCGCCTTGATTCCTCATGTGCCCGATCTTTTCACAGGCAGCTTTGGCGGCATAAAAAGCGGTCGCAGAATCCGCAATAATCCCCTGAATCAATTGATGCTGGGCAATTTTCTGGCCGAACTGTTTTCTTTTACGGGCATAGGTCACCATTTCTTCCATTGCTGCATGGGCAATCGCCACCCCCGCCCAGGCAATGCTGTAACGCCCAAAATAAAGCGCGGTATTTGCAACAAAGCTGAAACCTTCTCCCTCGCGCCCGATTAAATTCTCTTGGGGTATTTCGACATTATCAAAATTCAGTTCCGATAAATAAGCGCCACGGCTTGCCATTAAACCGGGCATCGGCTTTCTCGTTAATCCATCAACCCCGAACTCGACGATAAACGCACTCACTTTTTCTTCACACTTGGCAAAAACAAGGAATAAGTCAGCAATGCCTGAATAGGTGATCCATTTCTTGTTGCCATTGATTCTGAAGCCATTTTCTGTCACTTCATACCGTGTTTTAATGGCGTTGGCATCAGAACCGGCCTCAGGTTCTGATAAGGCGAAGCAGGCTATTTTTTCCCCTTTTGCCATTGCAGGCAGGTACTTTTCTTTTTGCGTCTGGCTGCCCAGTTTTACTAGCGTTTCACCCACTAAACTGGTGTGTACCGTCAACAGCGCACGTGTCGAATTACACCCCTTGCCTATTTCTTCAGTCAAATAACCATAAGACAGGGGATCTATGCCCTGACCACCATATTCTTTTGGAAAAATGGCGCCCAATAAACCCAGCGTTGCCATTTCCGCCATAATTTCATCAGGCACTTTACCTTGAGTGTCAATCAAACCTGCGGATGGCCTTAATATGTTATCTGAAAAATTTTTTGCAACATCCACCAAAGGATGCATTTCATATCGCTCCATGTGAATCTTAGCCTCTGATTTTATTAATAAGATCCAGCATTGCATTTATTGAAACAAAATTATCGCGCTCTATGTACTCATCAGGGATGGTGAGTGCGCATTTCTCTTCAATAAAACAAAGCAAACGCATAGCAAAAAGCGAATTGACTAAACCACTGGTAAATATATTGGTGTCATCCAGTAATTCAACATCATCATCAAATACAGAGATATTGTTTTCAATAAATTCACGTATGTCTTTGGCGATAGTTTCCAGATCTTTCATTAGCATATCCTAGTTATTTATAATCACATCAACATAGTAAGGAAAATCAGGTACATTCTTTAATTCATGCTCAAAAATAATTGTTTCATCTGCCAGTTTTTCTATTTCTTTAAAGCCCGCAAATTGATAAGTAACAAACATCTGCCGATTTCGGGGTGTGCGTTTAAATTCAGCATACAATTTGTGCGATTTTGCTTTCGCCTGCTGCATAATATAATTCAATGCAATACTTCCAACGCCACGGGACAAAGTTCTGCAAGACATTAGCAGCAATTTAATATAATCAACCTCTCCTTTGTATTGAACTAATGCCAATCCTATTTTGCCATAAGAGCCATATTTATCGACCAACTCAAAAACAAATACACCGTATTCATCTGAATTAATTAATTCATTAAGCCGTTCTCTGCTATAAGTAATACCGGTTGAATTAAGTTGATTCGTTCTTTGCGTCAGCTCTTCTGCTCGCAGGAGATCTTCTGATTTGGCTTTGGAAATATAAAACTTCATATCAAGTTGGCTAAGAAATTCTTCAGAAGTGCCGATAAATTCCTCTTCTTCTTCTTTCCGCAAGATATCTTCCTGATATCTCTGCCTCCTTAATTTTGCATCATCCGATATTTCCATGTTGGCAATTCGGGGCAAGTTCAGTATTGATTGATATTCCACAGCATCAATGCATGTCACTTCCGGAAATTTAGCCTTAACTTCATCTCGTTCTAAAGGTTGGTCATCAACAAAAATAAAAGTATCTGCGGCTATGTTTAAGTTTTTCTGGATGTTTTCAATGGAGGCGGATTTGGCTCCCCAGTGAATTTGGGGATAAATGAAATAATGCTTTAAATTGAATTTTTCCAGCATATCCAGGGCATCAAAGGCTTCATTCCGGCTGGCAATGGATTGCAAAATACCCATTTGGTCCAATTGGTCGATAATTTTTTCTATTCCTGGCTTTAATTTAATATCATCACCTTCAGAAAGCACACCATCCCATAATGTATTGTCCAAATCCCAAATGATGCATTTTACCGGTGTTTCGCTGTTTACCTGATTATTGATTAAATCGTCCATCATCAATATTCCTAATTTTTATAATTGAAAAATCCTTTACCACTTTTTCTGCCCAGATTTCCCGCTTCCACCATTTTCTTTAACAGAGGACAACAGCGGTATTTCGGATCTTGATAGCTTTCATAAAGAACGTGCAAAGAATTAACAACGGTATCCAAACCAATCAAATCTGCGGTTTCCAGTGGCCCCATCGCATGGCCATACCCTTCTTTGAAAATACGATCGATATCTTGCGGGCTTGCCACATTATCCTGTACAAGAAATGCCGCTTCGTTCATGAATAAATGAGAAAGCCGATTTGAAACGAATCCAGGAAAATCTTCCACAACAACCGGATTTTTTCCTATTCCCTGTAAGAATTTTTTTGCATCATTTAATGTCTGTTTGGAAGTATGAAAACCTTGGATGACTTCAACGCATTTTTTAATCGGTACTGGGTTCATAAAATGTAATCCCAATACATTTTGGGGGAACGGTAAAACAGAAGCTATTTTTGTGATAGATATACAACTTGTATTTGCAGCAACATAAGTTTCAGGTTTAACGTACTGTGTTATCACTTCATAAACATTCTGTTTAATAGACCAGTCTTCAGTCACATTCTCAATAATCCAATCACTGCCTTCAATTTCTTTATAAGACGAATCAAATTGAATTCTATTTTTCAATTCTGCCAAATTCAGGGCCTTGAATTCAGGACTCAGCATTCGGTATGAACGGAATTCACGTGACATTCTTGCATCAAGGTTAGCCAGAACATCTGAAGATGTATCTATAAGCAATATATTATGACCGTATGCAGCGCATGTTATTGCCGTATCCAGCCCCATAACACCAGCACCAATAATTGATATTTTCAACGACAGCCTCCATTTTTAATGAATTGAAAATTAGGTCGTAGAAAAAACAAATGATACTCTACTTCATGAGTGTTATTTAAGTACGCTACCGCCCTTAAGTAACGGCCTTAAAACCATTCAAAAAAATCTCAATTTTTTCTACAAAAAACTTGGACAATTCAAACAGCCTATATATCTTTAATTTCAAAAGTATATGTTACGAATGTAACAACTTATTTTTAACAAAATACCAACCCTGTTAATTCTTTAGAATTAACACAATAGAAAAAGATGCAAACTCATTTTATCAAGCAAAAAGAAATAAGCGCCAATTTAAAATTCACAAACACATATCATTATTTCCTATATGATAACTAATATTTATTATGAGCCTCGATTGTTTATAGACAAAATAACTATTCCCAATAGTTGTATTTGAAATTCTCTTCATTAATGCTTTTTCAGCAAAAGCCAGCCTCATCCACACCGTCTGAAAAAGTCTGGCTTTATTCGTTAAGTGAGTTCGCCTTAGTTCCCGGTGGATTTACGTCGTCTGTCAGCCAATCTGCTTTTTCCTGATTGGAGCGAACGTTGTAAATGTGCTTGGGAAGACACTTTATCCGATGCGGATGCCAATTCCGCGCCACTTGCTTGCCCGCATGATGACTGGCCCTGTTTAATCCAGTTTGTAAAAGAGGCAATAGTCGGATGTTCAAATAAAGTGGTGACTCGAATTTCACGATTGAATGCCTGCTGCAACAGAGACTGCAATGTAATTATCTTTATCGAGTTGCCACCGGCTTCAAAGAAATTCGTTTCTGTTCCCACTCTTTCATTTTCGAGGACTTCCTGCCAAATCGCCCGCACTTTTATCGCCGCCGGATCAGCCAGCAACAGGTGATCTTCAACGGGTTTTACTTGCAATTGTTGCAGCGCATGTTCCTGTAAACTCTGACGATCAATCTTACCGGTAATGGTACGTTTAAACCCATCGACAACCACAATCAGTGAAGGGAGCCAGGCATCGGGGAAATGACGCCGGATATGCTCCCTCACCCGAGTTTCCAACAGTGCAGGCTGTTCCATGCTATCGACAAAAAGATGCCACTGGCGTTTTCCTTTCGATGTCGTGGCAGGCAATAAGCAGCTTGATTTCACCGCCGCCAGTGTCTCAACCACTCGCTCTAATTCACGAGGCTCTATGCGGACACCGTTTACTTTTATCTGATCATCAATTCGCCCCAGATAGTGAAAACCTGTTTCAGCGGAAAAAGTCACCATATCGCCAGTACGATAAAAAGGATGCTGGCTGTAGTGCGCCAAATGTTCCGGCTTAACAAAATACTTGGCAGTTTCAACGGGGTTAGTCATGTAGCCACGGGCCACTGCCCTGCCTCCTACCCAAAGTTCACCCCGGACATTGGCAGGCAATGGTTGCCCAAAGATATCGGCACAGTAAGCGATAACATTTTGAATTGGCCGCCCAATGGCAACTTCTGCCGCCAAGGATTGTTTGGCACTCAGGCAATCCACCGTTGTCTCACTCGGGCCATAATGATTGCTTACCGCATATCCTTGCCGCAGCAAATCATCCCTAAGACGCTGAGGTAATTCTTCACCGCCAAATATCCACAATCTCATGGACGGGAAGAAGGGAGCGTCTTGAATAAGCTGCGAGATGGCCCCGGGAATAAAGTTGATTAAGGTGATGGATGCGGATTGCACCACGTTAATGAACGCTTGTCTCTCCAGCAAGACTTCAGGAGAGGGATAAATTAACGTCGCGCCAACCACAAAACTTGCAAACAAATCTTCTACGCTGGGATCGAAATTCAAATCAGTCAGCCCAAGCACTTTATCAGCCGCGGTCAGCGCCGTTTCTTCAATGAACCAATCCAACAGGTTGGCTACTGACTCATTGCGAATAGAAATTCCCTTCGGGGTCCCCGTCGTTCCTGAGGTAAAAATGAAATAGAATTCATCTTCAGGTTGCCGGTTAAGCCATACAGTGGGTTTGTCTTCCGTTGGCTGTAAAATATTGTCCTCAATATCCAGCAATAAATAATTTGTCTCTGTACCGATTTCCTGATTAAACGCAGTCCCACACAACACCATGTTGCAATTCGCCAACTCCAGCAATTTTTTCTTGCGTTGCAAGGGATCTTTCGGATTGATATAGCAATAACTGCCACCACTGAACACGATCGCCAGTATGGCTTGAGTCGATAAAAAGCCTTTCTCAAGATGAACTGCCACGCGATCACCGGGAATAAAGCCCGATGAGCGTAGTCGCTCCTGTACTGCACCCATTGCCTTCAATAATTCACAATTGCTGATTGCATACTGCCCGTCGATCAAACTGACTTCCTGAGGCTCCCCGTCAAGGCGTTGATAAATGCCTGCCAGCAGCGAATTAATATCCGGCATGGATTCCTTGATCTCTCCGATGCTTAACGAGGTTTCTTCCGGGTCTTTTGCATTCAGCTTTAAAAAGAGATCTTCAATCAATGTCCCTGCCGTGTTGTCAATCAGATCTTCTGCCAAGGATTCAAAGGCATTAAACGCGGTTTTTACTGAATCCAACGCGCCCTTAAACATCTCTCCGGTACTTAATTCCACCAGCCATTGTTCCGTGCCGGATACCGTTAATGTCAAACCAAAATGTGTCGTTTCTTCGCTGTGTAAATCCGTCAGAAATGCACCACAGTTGGCATCCTTTAATGTCGCATCAATCGGATAGTTATCAAAAACAACAATGGAATCATACAGTTCATCGTTTATTCCCGCTTCCTCACGGACTAATAAAGGCGGCGTTTTTTCATATTGTTGCGCCTGTTGTAACGCCTGAAAAACGGAACGCAACGCGGCTTCAGTATCCCACTGGCCTTCAAGTGTCAGGATCAGGGGAACAGTATTAATGAATAAGCCTAAAGGCTGACGATCGACACCTTGTGTCAACGCCCTTCCTCTGCCGGAGAACGTGCATCCCAATGTAACCGTTTTCTGAAATGTGAACTTAGCCAGTGTCAATGCCCAACACAGGTAAATGAAACTGGCCGGGGTCACTCCCGCACGATGACAAAGTGTCTCGATCGCGATTCTGCGCTCCTCGCACCATAAACTGTTTACGCAGAGCCTTGCATTTGTGTTTCTTGCCGCGTGATCCTGCTCATCGGCCCTGAACAAAGGTTCTGCCAGTAATTTTGTTGTTGCAGACGCGTCTCCGCTAGGCAGGTGCTGAAAAACGTCCTGCCAGTATTCACGACTGTGCATCAACGCTTCCGGACTTAACCCTTGCCAAAGTTGCTGTGAATAATTCCGTGCATCCAAAGGCACAATCTTTTGCTGACGCAATCCTTGTAACCACAGGGAAATCAGCAACGAGCTGCTCCAACCATCCATCAGAATATGGTGGAAAGAGAAAGCCAGACTTAATGTTCCTGCATTGACATCATGGAACCCGACAATACGAAAGACTTCTTTATTCAATTCAAATGGTGTGGCCTTGGAGTCTGCCAGCCAATCGAGGCAACGCTGCTTGCAGGGCAGATGCGGTGTTGTTGAATCAACCCGGACATATTCGAACGGAATGCGGGGCAAAGCATAGATAACCTGATGGGGAGTGCGAATACCTTCCCAGACAAAAATCGACCTTAAAGCAGGTTGCGATTGCTGTATTTGCTGCCATACCTCAAGCAGCGCTTTTTCATCGATATTCACTTTCACACTGAATGCCACGCCAATGTGATAAGCGCTATTCCCATCTTTTAAAGCGTGAAACAGCAACCCATTCGCCTGGGGTGTTGCTTCCAGCAATTCTTCAAGGTAGTTATTGTCGAACGCCGTATTTGTTGAATCAATCGCCGTTTTCAAAACACCCTGAACAAGGGGATCAAATTCCGATTGAGCAAGCTGGCAAAGCGGAAAATCAGCCGGAATCAAAGGTTGTTCCAAATGATGTTCAACCGGTGGATCTCGCAATGCATTATTTTGGGCGTCACACCAAGCCAATAACTTCTCATTCAACTGTGCTAAGTAATGATGAGCGTTATCGCTGTCAGCGTCAGGCGTACCCAACTGCAATTCAACCAATACACCGCCAGACTCAAGACAATCACGGATCAGAATGTCAAAGTCAGCCGTACTCTTTTCTTCCGGATGCCGGAACCCACCCGACAACGTTTGCTCCAAACTGAAATGGCCCCACGTCCTGCTGCCATCCAACCCGAAACCAATATCGTTGACGCAAATCAATGGGCGTTTTACGGTGTTATTCAGGCCGAGTTGCGCTGTCCAGCTTTGGTTAGCTTGATACAGGCCCGACTTTAAAATCCGTAAAAAAGCTGTTTGGGAATTTGGCACAGATGGGTCTACCGGCACATCAAGCGCTAACTGATTAAAACCGGTAAACCATCCCACCGCACTCGCCATTTCAGCATTCCAGCCAGCCGGTATTTGGGCTTCAGAGAATAGGCGGCCATGATTTTCTAGCAAGACGACAGGCTGTGAAGGCAATGTTCCGTTATCCTGCATAACCGCCATCAACGCAGACACAATCAATTGCGAACGTTCAGCTTTAAGGCGTTGTTCAATCAACTTAAAATCACGGCTACAAATTGACAATGCCAATGTCACAGGAACAGCCGCAGGATGATGGATGGTGTCACTACATGGCAAACTGTCCGTACCAGACGTATATTCACTTAACCATTTCCCCCACAGGAAGGCACCTTGTTCTTCGACTGTTTCCTTTTCTGTATCGTGTGCTGTGTTGTGTCGGGATGTAATAGGCTGGATGGCTTGATCCAGTTCATCCAATAAGAAAATCCATGAGTGAACATCACAAATAAGGTGATGACAGACCCAAATCAGATAATTTTTTTGTGAAACTGCATCAAATACGACGGCGTGTACACTGGGTTGGGTTTCCAGACTCACCAAATTTTGAAGTTGATTCAGATAGTCTGCAAGCGATTCACCGGAGGCCAGCGTTTCTCGTTCTATCAGCGTTTCACTGCCCGCTTTTAACGGCTCGAAATAGAATTCAGTCAGCGCCTGATTTGCTCTCAGGGAAAAAATCTTATGCTTTGCTTTAACCGCTGAAATCGCTGCATTGATTTCCTCAGCAGAAAGGCCCGGTTTCAATTCGAGTACCATTCCCTGTTGCAACCGATTGCTATATTTAAAATTTTGTTGCCGGAACCAACTGATGCTGGGTAAATGCTTAATCCAGCTTGCTTCTATTTCTGCCGATATTGCCGAATCAGCGGTGTCTTTTTCCAACTGTTCAATACAGGCCTTTTCAAGTACAGCGCCCAGGGAATTCAGCGTCAGCAATTCACTTGCACTGATTCGGATACCTTCTCTGCTTAACAGTGCAACAAGCCTGATGGCTTTGATCGAATCCCCACCCTGTTCCAAAAACGAAGTAGTGAAATCAACAGATTGTGGCCAGATAGGTTTAAGGAACGCTTCATTCAACCAGACCGGAAGCTGATAGCTGCCCGTTACTTTCTGCCCTTGTTCATTTACCGAACCAAGCAATGCAGAACCGTTTTCCATCAATTGTGTTTTAGCTGCAACCGTTAAGGCGCCTGTATCAACCTTACCGTTGGCATTAATCGGCCAGGGTTGTACAGTGCAATACAAAGTTGGCATCCAAGCATCCGGGATTTTTGCTTTCAAACGAAGTTGAAATTCAGGATTATCATGGGATAGAGGTTGGCTGCTGCACAAAGCAATGGTTTCATATTTTTCAACGCCATCCATTTCATCAACGGTCAATTTCAGCGCCTTCAATTTCCAACTGTCGCTGTTATTCTCATCAAAACTGACCAGCACATCCTCGACCGCTTTCTCTATTTCCGCCGGATGAATTCGATAGCCACGTACCTTAAATTCATCATCAATACGTCCAAGGCAATGGAATACACCTTGTTCATCCAATAGCCCCAAGTCACCAGTGCGATACCAGCGACTCACGCCATCAACACCGTGTATAAATTTTTCGGTTGTCTGGGCAGCATTGTTGAGATATCCGTCAGCCAGTACAGGGCCTCCAATCCAGATCTCGCCTTTAAACCCTCGGGGCACTGTTTGCCCCCACGAATCTTTGATTGCTATCTCAGCTTTGCCCAGTGCCTGGCCAATCGGCATCACCGCCGTATTTATTGTATCGTTTCTGCCGAGATGACTTTCTTCTCTTTCTTCTTTTTTCTCTCTGCTGGCCGAATAAATGCAGCACCCGACAGTGGTTTCCGTTGGCCCATATTCATTTATCACTTTGCTGCCCGCCGGAAAATAATTGAGGGCTTTCTTTACCAGAGAAGTAGATAAGTTTTCTCCGCCAACAATAAACGTTAACGGATTACTGCGCACCGAACTGTTTTCAATCAGCAATGCAAGGTGCGAAGGCGTGCATTTAACGCCGGTTAATGACTCGTCAGCGAGCAGGGTTTGCAGCAATTCAGGATTATCACGAATATCTTGTTCATGAGCCTGAATGAAACCACCTGATAAAACAGGCAGCAGAAGCGTTGTTTGTGTTAAGTCGAAACCAAAGGATGTAAATAAAGGCGCATTAAAAGGTGTTTCAGCAGTATAAGCCTCTTTCGCTGCAAGGGCATAGTTTGCCAGAGCAATTGGAGAAATCACCACACCTTTAGGCTCTCCTGTCGAGCCAGAGGTATACAAAATATAAGCAGGATTATCGTGGGCAGATGCTGTTCCATTTTCTGAACTTGATACAATTTCAGCCCCTGTTTTACCCAACTCTACCTTACTTAAGGAAAGCGGCAATAAAGGCAAATCCAAGCTTTCTGCAATATTGCTGTCAGCCTCCGTATAAATGCAAAGAGCGGCCCCAGAATTACGGGCAATTACCGATAATCTGGCTACAGGCATCGTAGGGCAAACGGGCACTACGGTAATATTTTCAATCAGGCATGCCAGATAAGCGAGGGTGATCTCAGGGGTACGTCTGCCCACAATGAAGACCGGGCCGTGTGTATCATGTTCATTGAGCTTATCACGCAACTTTAACCTGAATTGGTTAATCCAGTGCCAACCCTGACGATAGGTCACAACATCAGCTGCCTGCTTGAATAACAGGTTCTCAGCATAACGCTCAAACGCATGGTATAAATGAACGCCAATTGGCATTGCAGGTATTATTGAAGGCGCTTCCCAAAAAGCGGTTTCTGGCTTGTTTTTAATTGAGGGTTTCTGTTCCGCTTCTTGTTGCTCTGTTTCTTGCTGTTTTAATACTGCGCAGGCCGCTTCCATTGCATAATCGGTAACCATGCGTAAAAATTCGTGACACTGCGCTAATGTCCATATCCGGCGGAAATCTGCTTCAAGTTTAAAATCCCCTTCTTCAAAGCGATCGTGGATATGTATTGTCGCGAAAAGTGCCTCTACTGCCTGCATGTGTTCAATCGAAACGTCGGCACCTAAAACATTTTTCCGAAATATGCCGGTTTGGTAAGAAACACCAAAAGCGGGAATCATTTTCTTCCAATCCTGTGACGCAAACTTGCTCCAGCGAGCGCCTGGCGCATAACGTGAATGAGCGACCGCTTTTTGCAAACGTTGTTTGAGAGCATGATAGCAACCTACCACGCCCTCACCCGCTTCACGAAACACGGGAATTAAAACAGGGGCTACTGCCATAGCAGCAGAACGTTTCTCTTCACTACTCCAACGATTGAGCATTGGTGCCTGTAATAAAACCCCATTGCCATCTTCAATGACCATTTGCGTATAGGCAACAGCAGCGAAAAACAATCTGAAAATAGAACCGCCCGATTTTTTAAACTGACGCAACGTATCGTTGTGGGTTTTGCTCAGTTTGTAATGTACTCGCTTGGATCGGGGCGTTAATGTGCGATAGTCGCCTATCGGGTAACGGCACGATATTTTGTTGGCATGAGATGATTCCGAGCCATCAGGTTCCTGCCCATCAGAGCCGCCGCTGTTAATGGCGCTGTCACTAAAAATACTCCGCCAATATGTTTCATCTCGTTGCATGCGCCGGGAGTGTTCATAATTCTTTTCCCCTTCTGCATGGACCGAGAATAAAAGAGGTTCTGTATCCGGCTCTTCTTTTGCCAAAGCCATCATCAAATGTTCAATCAGTACTGAAAATCCCTCCCCATCCATAGCGGCATGATGAGCCTTAATAAACCATCCTGTTTGCCCTTGTTCAAAATGCACGGCAAAAACCCGCACCGGAGTCAGTGACAAATCTTCTTTTATCAACATCTGGCGGTCTGCCCAACGCTCGAAAGCCTGTTTAGAGTCCGGGTAGTTGCTGAAATTGACTTGTATTACTTCGGAATGGGGAGTTAAGCGGCGGATACCATGCCAATGTGTTGCCAAATCACTTCCTTCCACATCATCAGACTCAAAACCGATATGAAATATATCCATTGAGTTCCGAACGGCTTCGGCTGCCCGCACAAGCCCATCCAGAGGAATATTCCCATTTAAACGCACTGCAACACCTAAATAAAATGGACAGCCAGTCAGATGAAACGCTTCCATTTTGAAAACAGCTTGCTGTGATCTTGACAACTCAAAAATCGCCTTCTTCATGGTTTAAATACTCGTTTTAGTGAAGAGCAGACACTACCTATGCAGGGAGAAATTTCATTTATTAGGAAAATTAAAAATATATAAAAAATAATTCATAAAACAGTCAATTAAATTCAACCATTTTTCATGACTTCTTTCTCAAGATAGTTAATTAATAAAATTCATAACAATGGAATAAAAAACAGCATCACTGGGGTTGGATGCATTTATTTCAATCAATAAATCACACCCTATTAACAAAATATATTAAATAACAAAAAACCTATTAAGCTAAATAAAGCAAGATTATCACAGCCTTTTTGCGCTTGAGCTTAATAATAAATGTATGCTTCACCTTATTAAAGCGTAATAATTTTAATCTCACAATAACATTAACTATCGATTAACGAATAAAATTAAAAAAACACTTAAAATACCATTTGGATACCATAACACATATAAAATAATGTAAGGCGAAATCAAATAAACCCAAAAATAACATCAGGAAAACACGGATAAATTAAAATTTCAGCATAACAAATAACATTGGAAACATTAAATGAAAGAAATATTAAAATTTCATTAATAATTTCAACTGAGACAGTTATTGCTTTAATATCCCTTATATTAAATAGATGAGTGGGCATCAGTAGTTTAAATAATTAATTTTTAGAGGTAATACCAAATTAACCCACTTTTATTCTCATTGGCTCTTTTTCAGGAAGGGAAAGGTGAAAAGAAAACATAAACCAAAATTTATTTTTGGCTGGATGATTATCATCGCTAATTACATCTGCCGCATGACTAATAAAAATCACAGTCATGATGCTTTGATTAAAGTGTAAATAGCTTCTTTCGGACCATGTGTCGATATTCTGTCGGACTTAAATCAAAATGTTGCTTGAACACTTTACTAAGGTAAGCTTGGCTCTCATATCCGGCTGATACAGATATTTCATGTACCGTTAA
The DNA here is from genome assembly GCF_900113945.1 of Xenorhabdus mauleonii. Classification (GTDB taxonomy): domain Bacteria; phylum Pseudomonadota; class Gammaproteobacteria; order Enterobacterales; family Enterobacteriaceae; genus Xenorhabdus; species Xenorhabdus mauleonii. The sequence goes on along the minus strand of NZ_FORG01000013.1, from coordinate 40,445 downwards.
ATTAGTCTTGGCAAGAAGATCTTTTGCCATATCTAACCGTATCTCTTGTATATATTTTTTAGTAGATACTCCTGTAGAGCTTTTGAATCGTCGTGTCAATGTCCGTGGCGAAATAGCAAAGTAAGCGGCCAGTTTATTAAGATTCATGTCTTCTTTAATATTATCTTTTAACCAAGATTGAATATCGCTTATTAACTCATCTGGGTGTCTATCTACTGCACCGTCGAGGTACCGTTGTTCTTCGTATGGCCGGCGTATTTCATGAGAAAAATTGCGTTGTACATTTTTGGCCGCTTTATTGCCATAAAGAAGAGAAACTAAATGAACCATAACATCTGCCAGTGCATTGAGGCTAGCTGCACAGTAAATTCTATTTGATTGAGTAATGAAAAATTCTGACTTTAAGTTTACCTTGGGATAGTCTTTTTTAAATTGTTTGGAGTAATGCCAATGCGTCGTTGCAGCGAGGCCATCTAATAGACCTGATTCCGCTAACAAACATACTCCAGTACCAACAGCAACTATTGTTGCTCCATTTTCCCACTGATTTAATAAATAGCTCAAGATATCCTTACTTTTTTTTATAATAGGCCTTGGGTTTCGCCAAATACTGGGAACAATTATTAAATCTGCATAGGAGGCAGAGTCAGCAGATGAATCTGCCTTAATATTAAAGTTTTCATACAATGAAATATCATAACCCTTGTCTGAGATATAATTAACATTGATATTATTTCTTTTATTTTCTATTTGTGATGAAGCTAAACCAGCATGAAGCATTTCAATAGGTAAGGTAATGCTGCTAGTCAGGAGATTAGGAAAAATAACAATGTGTACATTTTTTATTTTCATATATTATCAATTATATTAATTGGCCCAAAAATATAAAACATTGGCTTTTTTTTCATAATGGAACATTTTAAATTGAATTAGAATCTTCATCAACTAGTCAGTTTTCATAGGAATGAAAGTCATATGCTTGCTTTGCCCGTTATTGTTGGCGCTGGTGGTATAAACGCTGCTGGGAGAACGTCATTTCATCAAGGATTTCGTCGTATTGTTATTGATAAATTAAGCCAAGAAGCGCGCCAAGAGACTTTTTGGGGCCTCGCGACGTTAATGAACTTAGTTTCAATTGGTGAAAATGGCTTTATCGATCATGAAGGTCAACCAATCATGTTGCATGAAATTGAATCCAAGTATGGTGAAGAAATATTGCAAGGAACGTTGATTCGTAAAATAGATAAGTCTCATTTTGATGTAGATGCCACACACTGGCAGAAAAAGATGACACTCAGCGCGAAAAAAGGGAATAGGTTGGTTTTTGAAACTGAAACTTCTTCTTTGCCTACGCCGGTGCCCCGGAATTGGGAAGTTATTTCGCTCGAAAATAATCGAGTGGAAGTTACAATACACGGCGATCTTTGTGTCATGCACGATGCTTATTTGGACAATAGAATTAAAGCTGCCGGCCAATTGCCCAAGGGGTTTGAACTCGAAAAATTATATAAAAGCCGTAGCCACCCCCGAGGGTTACAAGCGACTATTTTTGCAGCTACTGATGCTATGAAATCATGTGGGTTAGATTGGGACGAAGTTCTCGCTTTGGTCGAACCAGACAAAATTGGTACTTACTCAGCTTCCCTAACGGGTCAAATGCAAAAGGAAGGGTTTGGCGGGGTAATGGGAAGTCGTCTCAGAGGTGAGAGAAGCAATAGTAAGAATTTAGCATTAGGGCTAAATTCTATGTCTACAGACTTTATAAATGCCTATGTTCTTGGAAGTGTAGGCACCACTTTTTCAACGACGGGTGCATGTGCAACATTTCTTTATAATTTGAAAGCTGCAGTCAATGATATACAAGGAGGACGTACTCGCGTCGCTATTGTGGGAAGTGCAGACTGTTCAATCACGCCAGAAATTATCGAGGGCTTTGCGAATATGGGTGCTTTGGCGGACCTTGATAGTCTTAAAAAGTTAGACGGTGTGGATGAAGCAAATATAGATTTAAGTCGAATAAGCCGACCATTTGGCAATAATTGCGGCTTTACAATAGGTGAAAGTGCTCAATTTATCGTGCTGATGGATGATGCTTTAGCTATTTCTTTGGGAGCACATATCATGGCTGCTGTCCCTGATGTTTTTATAAATGCGGATGGGATTAAAAAGTCCATTACTGCCCCGGGAGCGGGTAATTATATTACCATGACTAAGGCTGTATCATTGGCAGCCAACATCACCAGCAAAGATTCTGTTCGAACTCGGAGCTGTATTATTGCACACGGTTCAAGTACACCACAAAATCGAGTGACTGAATCACAAGTCTATGACTCTGTCGCAAAAGCGTTTCGTATTTCAAATTGGAAAATCACTGCCCCAAAAGCTTATGTAGGCCATACTTTAGCCGCGTCAAGCGGTGATCAATTAGCAGTCGCGCTTGGTATATTCAGCCACAATATCATTCCTGGTATCACTACGATAAAAAAAGTCGCCGATGACGTTTATGCAGAGCACCTTGACATTAGAACATCGAACTATCATACCGAGGCAATTGACATAGCCTTTGTCAACTCGAAAGGATTTGGCGGCAATAATGCAACTGCCCCACTTTTGTCTCCAAGCGTGGCACTTGGCATGATTACTAAACGTCATGGTATCGAAGCTGTTAAATCTTATTATGCTAAAAATCTTAAGATTAAAGCAAACCAAGCTAATTACAGTAAAAAAGCTAACTCAGGTGAGTTTGATTTAATATATAGATTTGGCGAGAATGTGATAAATGAAGAAGACATTAATATAAACGAAGAGGAAATTTATTTGCCAGGCTACGAATTACCTATTGTTTTGTCAAAGACTAATCCTTTTAAAGATATGTGTTAATAAATGATATTCTAACATTTATTTTGCACATCCTTACTCCCTGTGGGAAAGATAAAAAAATAAGAGATTGCTTGCCTTGCAACTGATTATAACGACAAGTGGAAAATCAAGATGGCTCAATTTAACCACGAAGGAAAAATATTTTTTTCATATGATAGCGTAGAATGATACAAGAAAACTGGAGATGAAGATGCATGCAATTCATCTCCATTAGGAAAATATAATTTTTCGGCCATAAAAACGGGAATAAAAGGAATTAGTGATATCATTATCCTATTTCCTGATGGTCATTTTAAAATAGAAAAAACATCAAGAACTATACGCGTCGTACTTCAATGTGCACGTATTATCATCCCGCGACGCGGGATGATAATACGTTGCTTCCTGCAACTTGGAGTTAATAGGATATAAATGGTGTTCAATATTATAGATATTGATATGAATTTTATGGTTAACCATAAAATGGCTAGTATTAAAACGTCAACAGAACCCTGTTGACGTTTAGCAACGCCTTTGGGCATTTCATTTATCCTTAGCTTAATCGGGCTAGCCAGCATTATTTCATTAACATTTTCATAGTATGAATTTGTGCAATTATCTGTGGTGTGAGCACTTTATTGCCATTGAAGAATACAAAAAATCCTAAGAAGATAAGTGCAAGCAATTTTTCTGATTTTCCCCATGAGATGCCCATTCATGATACCTTTAGCAATGTGAGAAATTGGCTGTCCACAAGAGGTTAGGCTAACTTTTACCGAATAATTGCACAAATTAGCCAATAATGAACGGTAAGGTAATTCCGAACACTTCAAAAGCTTGCTAAACTCATCAGAAAGCAACCTTTCTGGTTGTTATTATTAATTTTATCTTCTCTCAAATTCGCTGGAGATATTCAGATGTCCAAAACCCATGTGGGACTCTTTTTTGGAGGGAAATCTTCCGAGCATGAAGTCTCTCTCCAATCAGCAAAAAATATCCTTGATGCTATAGATAAAGAAAAGTTTGATGTGTCCCTTATTGGTATAGACAAAGAAGGCGTGTGGCATCTTAACGAAACTTCCGGATTCTTGCTCAATGCTGATAATCCCTCTCTTATTGCATTAAATCAGTCAGGAAAGCACGTTGCACTTGTCCCAGGACAGCAACAAAACCAGCTGATCGAATCTAGCAATGCCCAATTGCTTTCACAATTAGATGTGATTTTCCCTATCGTGCACGGCACACAGGGGGAAGATGGTTCATTGCAAGGATTGCTTCGTATGGCTAATCTCCCTTTCGTTGGTTCCGGGGTACTTGGTTCTGCCGTATGTATGGATAAAGATGTGGCTAAACGCCTGCTTCGCGATGCAGGGCTGGCAGTGGCACCTTTCATATGTCTTAACCGCCATAAACGCCACGAACTGAGCTTTGAAACAGTTCAGGCGCAACTAGGCATGCCAGTATTCATAAAACCGGCTAACCAAGGTTCTTCTGTCGGTGTCAGCAAAGTAACGACGCCAGAAGAGTTTGAAATAGCACTTGATCTCGCCTTCACCTTTGACAACAAACTGCTAATAGAGAAAGCCATTGTTGGAAGAGAAATTGAGTGTGCGGTACTGGGTAATGAATATCCTGAAGCAAGTGTATGCGGAGAAATTGTACTGAGCAACGGCTTCTATTCTTATCAAACCAAATACATCGAAAGTGAAGGTGCAAAGCTAGCTATACCTGCCCAGATAAGTCAGGACGCCAGCGAGCAAGTACGGAGTGTCGCCTTAAAAGCATTTGAGGTGCTTGAGTGTGCTGGCATGGCTCGTGTGGATGTGTTTATGACTGAAGACAAGCAAATTGTGATTAATGAAGTTAACACTCTGCCGGGATTTACCAGCATCAGCATGTATCCAAAACTCTGGGAAGCCAGTGGCATTAACTATACAAATCTAATCACCCGGCTTATTGAGCTAGCGATAGAACACCACCGAAACGAAATGCAGCTAAAGAGTTCAGTATTCTAACTGATTGTGAAAATGATGGCTGTTGCCAGCCATTCTTTCGAAAAATCCCTCTTCTGCACGACTAACCCAACCTCAATTTTAATTCCGTTAAAGCCAGCAGGTTGGGCAATATCGTTTTGACCGGGCAGTAAATTAACGGTTAACGCGCCGGGGACAGCCTGATCTTAATGCGTTGTTTTATTTTGCACTGCGCTTTATAGCGGAATAACTCTCATGCCAATGAGGGCAAAATATGCCGCCCAGCAGTGCAAAATTGACCGCCGCATTACCCAATACATCAACATCGAAACGGCAAAGGATTTTGTTGACGTTTTATACTTTTGCTTATTGCAAACGGCATTGTTATGATGCCAGCACTGTTCAATCTAACTAGAAAATAAGGAGGCTAATTATGTTGTTGTGTGATTTGATTGAATATTCACACTTCTTTGGTAATCGCCAGAGCTCAGGCTTTCACAGTATTTCACTGCGATAATCCTGCCTGAGCGAAGATACCCAAAACAAACCTTCCTCAGCTTACTGGGTTGTCGCCTGACTTGACCCGGCATTTTTATGCCTGAAAAATGAGTAAGCCATGAGCACATTACTATCTGCAAAATCAATTTGTTATGACACTTCAACGACAACTTTATTGAATGACGTCTCTTTCACTGTTCAGGCGGGTGACCGCATCGGTCTGATTGGCCATAACGGCAGCGGAAAAAGTACGTTATTAAAATTACTGACAGCGCAATTAGCGCCCAATTCTGGCACTGTTCACTACGCCAATCACTGTGTGCCTGCCTATATCGAGCAGCATTTACCAGAAGAAGTGGAAAGCCAGCCATTGGTTGAGGCCGTTTTGCAAAAATTACCGGCTGACGAACGCATGACTGAACGCTGGCGCGCGGAAGTTTTACTGACACAATTGGGCTTTTCTGAATCCCTGTGGACACAGGCAGTCAATCAGCTCAGTGGTGGTCAGCACACGCGCCTGTTATTGGGCAGGGCATTGATACAAGAACCTGATCTGTTATTACTGGATGAGCCAAGTAACCATCTGGACTTACCTACGCTATGGTGGTTACGCAATTTTCTTCAGTCTTGGAAAGGGAGTTTTATTCTGGTTTCCCATGACCAGACCCTGCTTGATGAAACCACCAATTGCACATGGATATTGCGCGACAAAACGCTCCATTTCTATCGCTTGCCCTGCTCTGAGGCCCGTCAGGCACTGGCAGAAAAAGATGTGGCTGATGAACATCGCAATCAATCTGAACAAAAAGAGATTGATCGCATCACTATCAGTGCCAAACGCCTTGCAACCTGGGGACAGGTTTATGATAACGAGAGTTTTTCACGCAAAGCCAAGCAGATGGAAAAACACATCCAGAACCTGAAAGATACACAAACAGCGCTGACCGAAGGTTATCAGTGGCGGTTGACATTAACCGGCCAGACTATTCAGGCTGACCGCGTTCTTGAACTTGACCATGCAACTATCAAGATACCGGGCAACGCCACCCCACTGTTTACCACTCGTTTTCATCAGGTAAGAAGTGGGGATCGCATAGCGATCATCGGTGCCAATGGTTGTGGTAAATCAACCTTCTTGCAACTGTTGTGGCAACTTTATCTTTCAGAGATACACCACAGCTCTGCAATCAAGTTTCATCCAGCCATAGCCGCGGGTTATTACGACCAGCAGCTACACCAACTGCATGATAACGACACTCTGACAGATGCATTGCGATCATTCGCGCCACTGACTGACGAACAGCGCAAGATGGCGCTGATCGGTGCAGGTTTTGCTTATCCGCGCCATCAGCAAAAAGTAGCAACTCTCAGCGGCGGTGAGCGTTCAAGGTTGCTTTTTGTCGGGCTGAGTCTGGCAAAATATGAGTTGGTTATGATGGATGAACCGACCAACCATCTGGATATTGAAGGTAAAGAGGCATTGTGTGAGCAAATTGCAACATTCGCTGGTGCATTGCTCGTTGTCAGTCACGATCGCTGGCTTATCGAAAATAGCTGTCAGCGTTTTTGGTTTATCAATAACAATCAGTTGGAAGAGTATCACGACGTTGAGGCTATCTATCAACAAATTGAGCAGATGAGCCAACTGCAAAATAAACAGGAAGAGTACGGCCCTTATACATCTCAAACGGCCAATAATGGCTTGCAGCCATCCTTATTGGCTCTGGAAGAACAGTTGCTGGAGCGCCTGTTTCACCTTGAAGAAAGACTGGATGCTGATCTGAAACGCAAGATCACCCACCAGAAGCCGCACCTTCAACAACAATGGGCAGAGGAGATAGAAAAAATACAGTCCCAGTTAAACCTGTAATGGGTTATTTTTTGGTGATGTTTGCTTTATAGCAAGCATCACCTTAATAATTATCTTTTTTATTGTTTAATAAAATTAATTGCCATTGCTTAATAAAATATATCACTGAATAAAATAACACGGCATATTAAACAAAAAATAATATAGACTTAAATCTGAATAACAATCAATATGCAGACCAAATTAATATCCCAAAGCAGAAAATAAGGAGAACTAATCACTGACATTAAAATTCACGAATAATTTTAATGATACGGAATGGTTATTTCTAAAATAAAACAATTTATTCACTAAATTAAACAGAGTTTAATTGTTTTCATAAGGGAGAATCAGCCATATTGCAAAATAAACCATATTCATACAACAGCAGGTAACATAAATTTTCACAGAATAAAAGCATTTGGTATAAATCTATCCCCTCAAAAATAATTACAGAAGGAACGCCACATTATATGACCATAAACATGAATATTGCCCCCTTAATATTTCATCCCATAGCCTTGTGGTCTGTCTTTATTTTTACTGTTATATACCAAATCACAGTAGAAAGATGAAAATTCATTCTCCCTGATGTCAAAATCAACACTATAAATTTGTTAAAAACTCGTTATCCACTTGTTTGCAATTGTGGATTGAAAATAACTTTTGAACGGAACGATTCGTATAATTCATTATGACAAAATCTGAATATTTAGTAAGTTCAAATTTATATAATCTTCATCCTGCTCAAGAAGATGTGTTTTATGAACAAACACTCTATAAAGACAGTACCTTGCACAATATAGGCTGGTACTCCTTGATGGAGGATGACGTTGATATTGCTATTTTGCAACAGGCATGGAATTTATTACATCAGCATATTGATGCACTTCGGTTGCATATATCGATTGATTCAGGCCATGAAGCGACACAATACATTGAGAATAAATCGAAACCCAATTCAATTACATTTCATGATTTTTCAAATCAACCGGAAGCAGAAGAAAAAGCAAATCTTTGGATACAACAACATGTCGATATTCCGATTGATCTTCAAAATGGCCCCCTATATCAAGCTTCATTGATATTAATCACCGATAAAAAATATTATTTCCTCACTAAATTCCATCATATTATTATTGATGGATTGGGTTTATTCCGCCTGCATGAATATGTTCATCGATTATATTCATGCCTTAAAGCAGAAACATCAACAGCCTGGTTATCTGAAATACCTCAATATTTAGATTCAGTCACTCAAGCAAGAGCGTATTTAACTTCCGATAATTACAAACAAGACAATAACTATTGGTGTCATTTCTTAAAAGAACATGAACCTCACCAATTAATGCCTTATTACCAAAATCATGGCGCCAATAACAAAACAATAACATTGCCACTTTCAGTCAAAGAACCTTTGTACGCTTTTTGCGAAAAAAACCAAAGTAACCTGAGTTCCGTTTTTTCATGCCTTGTCGGTATTATGATGTCAGCGCTGACAGGGCAACAAGAATTGACGTTTAATACCGTGACACACGGAAGAAAGACAAAATCAGAGAAATATACCATTGGCATGCATACAAACATGTATCCGGTACATTGCTGTATCTCTGACGCCCTCAGTGTGACCGAACAAATTAAACAGATAGAGTCGGCAATAAAACGCAGTTATCAACATTGCTCATTCCCGCAATCCCACCTTGTCCGGATGGCCAATAATCAAGGTTTTTTTTTACCTAATATCCTTATCGCTTATGAGAAATTCTCAGATCCTGCGGCTGAAATGTCTCATGTTCATGATTATTATATAAATCCAGCAATACAGACTCACCCTATCGCTTTTCGCTTAAAAGATTATGGTATTGATCAGGAATTAAAAATTTCGATCAATTACTTACAAAAATACTTTAGCGATCCAGATGTCGATAATATGTTTGCACGGCTTGAGAATTTATTGATAGCCCTTATTGATAAACCGTCTTCTCTCGTCAATGAACTCCCCCTTTTGTTAGAACAGGAGCACCAGACTCTGCTGGGTGTCTGGAATCAAATCGATCCCCTTGAATACAAGGCGTTGCAATCCAGTACGTTGCAAAAGCAGTTCGAAGCACAGACGGCAATCACGCCAGATAATGTTGCGTTGCTATTTGAGGGGGAAACGCTGACCTACCGCCAGCTCAATGAACGGGCGAACCAGTTGGCTTGTGTGATCCGCGAACAATACCAGCAACAACAATGTCAGCAACAAGACCAGCCAACAAACAATGCACCAATGCAAGCTGATACCTTAATTGCCCTCTACCTTGACCGCAGTCTGGAAATGGTGGTCAGTATCCTTGCAGTATTGAAAGCCGGTGGCGCTTACGTACCTATCTCACCAGAATATCCCAGCGAACGGGTACAATTTATTCTGGAAGACACACGCGCCCCTTGTGTGATAACGCAGCAACAACATTTGCTGTCCCTGCACGAAAGCACGCAATCTCTGGCTTTCCAACCCAAATTGATCGCGGCGGATGATCCTTCGTTAACGGAAAACCAGCCAACAGCCAATCTGGCACAGACAGATGTGCCTTCCGATCTTGCTTATGTCATCTATACATCAGGAACGACCGGGCAACCCAAGGGGGTATTGCAAACCCACCAGAATGTCTCACGGTTATTTACGACTGCCCATAAACATTTTCAATTTAACCAAAAAGATACTTGGGTTCTTTACCACACCTATACCTTTGATTTCAGTGTCTGGGAGTTATGGGGCGCACTGCTTTATGGCGGTCGCCTGATTATTCCGACCGTTGAGTGCACAAAAGACTTTGCCAGATTCAGCCAGCTCTGTTCACAGCAGAAAGTCACCGTTTTGAACCAAACGCCGGGGGCATTTTATGCCTTTATTGATGCCTCATTAAATATGGGCGCTGAGTTTCCTGATCTTCGCTATGTGATTTTCGGCGGGGATAAACTCAATCCGATGCAACTGCAACCTTGGTGGGTGCATTATGGCGATCAGTCACCCAGTTTAATCAATATGTATGGGATAACAGAAACCACGGTTCATGTTACCTATAAGAAGCTGGCTCAAAACGATCCCACAGCATCATCCGTTATTGGTCAGCCATTAAATGACCTGCATGCCTATGTTTTGAATAACGCCGGTCATCTTGTCCCGATCGGCGCGCCGGGTGAACTGTATATCGGTGGTGCCGGGCTGGCCCGGGGTTATTTAAACCGGCCGGAGCTGACCGCAGAACGTTTTGTGGAAAACCCGTTTGCGACCGCAGAAGATAAAGCCCTCGGTTACACCCGCCTGTACAAAACCGGTGATTTGGTGCGTTGGATGCCAAACGGTGAGCTGGAATATCTGGGGCGCAATGACTTTCAGGTCAAAATTCGCGGTTACCGCATTGAGCTGGGCGAAATTGAGAGTGCTCTGGCCTCGCACCCACAAGTCAAACAAGCTGTAGTGATCGATCATGAGCATAAAGGGAACAAAGTGCTGGCAGCCTATTTGGTAACTGAAGGCACAGACGGCGAGCTATCCAATGACACATTAATAAGACATTTATCCAGCCGTCTGCCGGATTATATGATCCCTGCCAGTTTTACCCGTCTTGCATCCATTCCCTTAACCCTGAATGGCAAATTGGATCGCCGCGCTCTACCGGAACCTGTGTGGGGAAATCAGGACGATTACATTGCCCCCCGCAATGAACTGGAAATCCAACTTTGCGCTATCTGGCAGAATGTTTTAGGGCTGGAGCGCATCGGTGTTGACGATAATTTCTTCCGCATTGGCGGCAATTCCCTGATGGCTATTCAGCTCATTGCAGCCATTCACCGCCTCTTGGCGCGGGAAGTTTCACTGGCCCAGATATTCGAGCTGAAAACTGTCGCCAGACTGGCTGCCCATATGGAACAGCCAATACATACGGTTATCCCTCATCTTGGGTTGCAGCATTATCCCCTGTCATTTGCCCAAGAGCGCATGCTGTTTATCGAACGTTTTGAACAGGGCGCTAACGTATACCATGTTCCTTATCTGGTACAACTCCATGCCAATGCCAGCCTGCCGTTGCTGGAAAGGGCCATTAATCGGCTGGTTGAGCGCCATCCCGTGCTGAAAACGGTATACCGTACCCACAATGATGGTCATGAATATCAACATGTGCTGGAAGATAACCTTGTACTCAGGCCGCAGTCTTGCAATAGCATTGATGCACTGATGGAAACAGTGCGCGCTGAACTGCTCAAGCCGTTTGATCTGGTCAATGAACCGGGTTTTCGTCTGCACAGCTATACAACTAGCTATACAACTTCAACCCATCAAACAGTGCCAATCAATCAACATTACGTTTTGTTCTTGTGGCACCACATTGCCGTGGACGGCTGGTCTATTGATATTTTTATGGATGAATTGTCAGAGACCTACCAAGCTTTGCGGGAAGAACGTGACAGCCGGCTCCCTCCTCTGGATATCACCTATGGCGACTATGCGGTATGGCAACGGAATTATTTACAGGGAGAAGTTCAGGAGCGGCAACTGGCATACTGGCAGAAGGCGTTGACGGGTCATGAACCTCTGGCTCTGCCGACCGATCGCCCCCGCCCAATCCATGTCGATTATCAAGGCCGCGATTTCAACTTTACGCTGGACAGTACACTCTCCAACCAATTAAGGGCGCTGGCAAAGGCACAGGAAACGACCCTGTATACCGTGCTGCTCAGTGCGTTTTATGTCACGCTGGCAAAACTGTCCGGGCAGGATGACATTGTACTGGGTACGCCTACAGACAACCGCTATCTAGCTCAAACCCAGCCCCTGATTGGCATGTTTGTAAACTCACTGGTATTGAGGACTCAACTTCAGCAAACCGCCAGTATAGACACGCTGATTAAGCAAGTTCACTCCACCCTCCTTGAAGCCAAGATGCATCAGGATATTCCTTTTGAGCAATTGGTGGATGCCTTAAAGGTTGAGCGAGATACCTCCCGTCACCCGATTTTTCAGGTCATGTTTGGATTGCAGAATTTTGGCGAAAATCTGCCGGGCAGCCACCTGCCATTCAGCCTCGTTGAAACCGGTATTCCGCTGTACAGCCCGGCCAAGTTTGACTTGAGTCTGTTTATTTCCGATGGGCAAACCAACCTGACCGGCAGTCTCAATTACGCCACCAGCCTGTTTGATGGAACCACCATCACGCGAGTGGCCGATATCTACCAACAAGTGTTGGCAGCATTCGTCGCAGATCAGCAACAGGCACTCGTTGAACTCGATCCCCTTTCTGCACAGGAGCGCCATACCCTGCTGCACATGTGGAACCAAACTGATGTGCCTTACCCGCAGGATAAAACCCTGCAACAACTGTTTGAAGATCAGGTAGAGAAAAACCCCGATAATGTCGCGTTGGTCTTTGAGGGTGAAACGCTCACCTATCATCAACTTAACGAACGCGCGAACCAATTGGCTGGAGTGATCCGTGCACGCCACCAGCAACGATTTGATGCCCCCATGCCGGCAGATACCCCCATCGCCCTTTACCTTGACCGCAGTCTGGAGATGGTGAGCAGCATTCTGGCGGTATTGAAATCCGGCGGCGCTTACGTGCCCATCCTTCCGTCATATCCGCCGGAGCGGGTCAATTTTATTCTGCAAGATACCCAGACACAGTGTGTTATCACCCAACAGCAACACCTGGCAACACTGGCTGAGTACACCGAATTATTTGCTGAACCTCCCACGCTGATAGCCGCAGACGATCAAGCCATCACCGCCGGCCAGCCTGCCGGAAATCTGCCACCGATCAATAAACTTACCGATCTGGCCTATATCATCTATACCTCCGGCACGACGGGCCAGCCAAAAGGGGTGATGACTGAACACAGAAACGTCATCCATATGGCGGCTGCACAAGAAAAATTCTTCAATGCGCCGGGAAGAAGCAAGGCATTGATGTTTGCCAACTACATCTTTGATGGTTCTGTTTTTGAGTTATTCCCCAGCCTATTTAATGGGCTGACAATTTACATTTGCAGTGAGAAAGAACGCCATCTTCCTGCACTTGTGAAACTTATTCAGCAGGAAGGCATTGAAATAGCCGCGTTACCACCGGCTATCCTGAAATTAATGACGGAGACTGAACTGCCCTCATTGCAGGTTTTAGTGACTGCGGGTGAATCCCCTTCTTTGGATTTCCTTGAACACTTTAGCCGCCACAGCCAGATACTGAATTCTTATGGCCCGACAGAAGTCACCGTTTGTGCGACTGAAAAGCAGTATCAACTCGGGGACACGCCAACCAATATCGGGACGGCGATTCATAACGCCCGCCTCTACGTTCTGGACAGTTACGGCAACCTGTCCCCGATAGGCACACCGGGAGAATTGCATGTTGGTGGCGCGGGATTGGCGCGGGGTTATTTAAATCAACCTGAATTGACTGCTGAACGTTTTATCGCGAATCCGTTTGCAACCGCAGAAGATAAAGCCCTCGGCTACACCCGCCTGTACAAAACCGGCGATTTAGTGCGCTGGTTGCCGAACGGTGAACTGGAATATCTGGGACGCAATGATTTTCAGGTCAAGATCCGCGGTTACCGCATTGAACTGGGGGAAATTGAGAACGTTCTGGCAGCCCATCCGCAAGTGGAACAGGCTGCCGTGATTGCCCATAAGCGCCAAGGCCATGACACGCTGATAGATGTACTGGCAGCCTATCTGGTCACAGACAGTGAACTGTCCGATGAAAGTCTGGTTGAATACCTTTCTGCCCATTTGCCGGAATACATGATACCGGCCAGCTTTACCCGACTCGATGCCATTCCATTGACGCTGAACGGCAAGCTGGATCGCCGTGCTTTGCCGGAACCCGTGTGGGAAAGCCGAAACAGCTATGTCGCGCCCCGCAATGCGCTGGAATCACAACTTTGTGCCATCTGGCAGGCGGTTTTGGGGCTGGAGCATGTTGGCATTGATGACAACTTCTTCCGCATTGGCGGCAACTCGTTGATGGCAATCAAGCTGACGGCCGCCATTCGCCAACGTTTGGCAACGGACATCACACTGGCTCAATTGTTCGAGCGGAAAACTGTCGCCGGTCTGGCAACTGAAATGGCGCACTCCCAAGAGTCGGAACAACAAACCTGTACCGTGATCCCGCGCCTGAACACGGCACATTATCCCCTGTCATTTGCCCAAGAGCGGATGCTGTTTATTGAGCAGTTTGAACAAGGCACCGACGCTTACCACATTCCTTATTTGGTTCAGTTGGATAACAAAACTTGCCTGCCCTTGTTGGAAGCTGCCATCAATCAGTTGGCTGAACGCCATCCGGTACTGAAAATGGTGTACCTCAACCATGATGACGGGCAAATTCACCAACAAAAGCTGGATGCCGCTCTGCCCATCCAGTCAATTCCACCCAGTGAAAATATTGACAAGTTGTTGGATACCGTGCGCGCAGAAATTGCCACACCGTTTGATCTGTCCGCGGAGCCGAGCCTGCGCCTGCGTCATTACCAAATCCATAACAAACAAATCAGCGAGAAACATTACTTGTTGATGTTGTGGCATCACATTGCTTTTGATGGCTGGTCAGTCAATATCTTCATGAATGAACTGGCAGAGATCTACCACGCCCTGTCAGCAGGCCGCGACAGCCAACTGCCCCCGCTGGATATTTCCTATGGCGATTATGCCGCATGGCAGCGGGATTATTTGCAAGGCGATCTCAGTGAACGCCAGCTTGCTTACTGGCAGCAAACGCTGGCAGGCTATCAGCCTCTGACTCTGCCGACCGATTACCCGCGCCCCATTCATGTTGATTATCAAGGCCGTGACTTCAATTTCACGCTGGATAATACTTTATCAAACCAACTACGGACACTGGCGAAAACACAGGAAACCACTCTGTATACCGTGTTGCTCAGTGCGTTTTATGTCACGCTGGCAAAACTGTCCGGACAGGATGACATTGTACTGGGCACGCCTGCAAACAGCCGCCACCATGCCCAAACCCAACCGCTGATTGGCATGTTTGTCAATACACTGGCATTACGGGCGCAATTGCAACAAACCGCCAGTGTGAACTCACTGATTAAACAGACCCATCAAAGCGTTACGAATGCCAAATCCCATCAGGACATGCCCTTTGAACAATTGGTTGAAACATTGGGCATCGAACGGGACACCTCCCGCCACCCGATTTTTCAGGTTGTCTTCACCTTGGATGATTTTGATGAAAATCAGCCGGATAGGCTCAATTTGCCTTTCAGTCCGGTTGAGCAGACTGAGCCGCTGTACAGCCCGGCCAAATTTGACCTGAGCCTGATTGTCTCCGACAGGCACACCAATATCAGCGGTTGCCTGAACTATGCCGTCAGTCTGTTCAACGAGGCCACGATTGTCAGGCTGGCCGATATCTACCAACGTGTACTGACCGCTTTTGTGGCAGATCAGAAACAGGCGCTGTTTGAACTTGATGTTCTCTCCCCGCAGGAACGTCATACACTGCTGCACACATGGAACCCGCTTGCCATTGCTCCATATTCCCAAGACCAGACCCTGCAACAGCGGTTCGAAGCACAAGTTGCCGCAATGCCGGATAATATGGCGCTGGTATTTGAGGGAGAAACCCTCACTTACCGTGAGCTTAACCAGCGGGCAAACCAACTGGCTTTGGTACTCCGTGAAAATTACCAGCAGCAGCACCAAGAACCAATGCCGGTCAACACACTGATCGCCCTGTACCTTGACCGTGGTCTGGAAATGGTGATCAGCATTCTGGCGGTATTGAAATCCGGCGGTGCTTATGTGCCCATTTCACCGGAATACCCATCAGATCGGGTCAGTTTTATTCTGCAAGATGCCCAGACACCCTGCGTACTGACCCAGCAACGGTATTTGACGGTACTGGCAGAATATACCCAATCACTGCCTGACAGTTGCTTGATGGTTGCCGCGGATGATCCAGCCCTGTCCCGTATTCCATCCGGAGAGAATCCAACCTCTATCAGCCGCGGAGATGATCTGGCGTATGTCATCTACACTTCAGGGACGACCGGAAAACCCAAAGGCGTATTGCAGACCCACCATAATGTGATGCGGCTATTCACCGCTACCCAAGAAAAATATCAATTCAATCACCACGACACTTGGGTGCTGTACCATGCTTATACCTTTGATTTCAGTGTGTGGGAGCTGTGGGGAGCCTTGTTGTATGGCGGGCGTCTGGTCATTCCTTCCGTTGCATGCACAAAAGATTTTGTCCAGTTCAGCCAACTGTGCATTGAGCAAAAAGTCACTGTTCTGAACCAAACACCGGGGGCATTTTATGCCTTCATCGATACTTCATTGAATGCCGATGCGACATATCCCCGCCTTCGTCTGGTCATTTTTGGCGGCGACAAACTGAATCCGGTTCAGTTGCATCCGTGGTGGAACAAATACGGGGAACACTCACCGGCGTTGGTCAACATGTACGGGATCACTGAAACCACAGTTCATGTGACCTATAAAAGATTAACCCAAGACGACACCGTGACCGCCTCCAACATTGGCCGGCCATTAAACGATCTCTCGGCCTATGTGCTGGACGATTTCGGGCGTCTTGTCCCGATTGGCGCTCCCGGTGAGTTATATGTGGGAGGCGCGGGGTTGGCGCCGGGTTATCTGAACAGACCGGAACTGACTGCGGAGCGTTTTATCGAAAACCCGTTTGCCCGTGCCGAAGAAAAAGCCCTCGGTTACAACCGACTGTATAAAACCGGTGATTTGGTGCGTTGGTTGCCGAACGGTGAACTGGAATATCTGGGACGCAATGACTTTCAGGTCAAGATCCGCGGTTACCGCATTGAACTGGGGGAAATTGAAAGCGTTCTGGCAGCCCACCCGCAGGTGAAACAAGCGGTGGTGATTGCCCATAAACACCAAAGCCACGATGTGCTGGTAGCCTATCTGGTTGCCGAGGCAACAGGCGATGAGCTGTCCGATGAAAGTCTGGTTGAATACCTTTCCGCCCATTTGCCGGAATACATGATACCGGCCAGTTTTACCCGCCTTGACGCCATTCCGTTGACGCTGAACGGTAAACTGGATCGCCAGAACCTGCCAGAACCCGTTTGGGAAAGCCAAGACCATCATGTCGCACCCCGCAATGCGCTGGAAACCCAGCTTTGCGCCATCTGGCAGGCGGTTTTGGGGCTGGAACGGGTTGGCATTCATGACAATTTCTTCCGCATTGGCGGCAACTCGTTGATGGCAATCAAGCTGACGGCTGCTATCCGCCAACGTTTGGCAACGGACGTTACACTGGCTCAATTGTTCGAACGGAAAACTGTCGCCGGTTTGGCGGCCGGCATAGAGTATTCATCTGAATCGGAGCAACAAACCTGTACGGTTATTCCTCACCTGAACTCAGGCCATTATCCCCTGTCATTTGCCCAAGAACGGATGTTGTTTATTGAGCAGTTTGAACAAGGCACCGACGCTTACCACATTCCTTATTTGGTTCAACTGGATAACGAAGCTTGCCTGCCCTTGTTAGAAACCGCCGTCAATCAACTGGCTGAACGCCATTCAGTCATACAGATGGTGTACCTCAATCACGATGACGGACAAATCCACCAGCAACAGCTGGACGAACCACTGGTTATCCGGCCGGCACAAGTTTGCGAAGATGCTGACGGGCTTCTGGACTTGGTTCGCGCGGAAATCGCCACGTCGTTTGATCTGTCCACAGAGCCGAGCCTGCGCTTGCGCCATTATCAGATCCATAACAAGCAAATCGGCGAGAAACATTACTTGCTGATGTTGTGGCATCACATTGCCTTTGATGGCTGGTCAGCTGATATTTTCATGGATGAACTGGCAGAGATTTACCACGCCCTGTCAGCAGGCCGTGACAGTCAGTTGCCGCCACTGGATATCACCTATGGCGACTATGCGGCATGGCAGCGGGATTATTTACAGGGCGAAGTGGGAGAACGCCAGCTTGCTTACTGGCAACAGACGCTGGCGGGTTATGAACCACTGGCTTTGCCTGCCGATCATTCCCGACCTGCCCACGTCAATTATCAGGGTCGTGATTTCAATTTCACGCTGGAAAATGCCTTATCAAACCAACTACGGACACTGGCGAAAACACAGGAAACCACCCTGTATACCGTGCTGCTCAGTGCGTTTTATGTCATGCTGGCAAAACTGTCCGGACAGGATGACATTGTGCTGGGCACGCCTACAGATAACCGTCACCATGCCCAAACCCAGCCCCTGATAGGTATGTTTGTTAACTCCATGGCCTTAAGGACGCAACTACAGCAAACCGCCAGTGTGGAAACACTGATTGGGCAGATCCACCAGTTGGTTGCAGGAGCCAAAGCCCATCAGGATATGCCCTTTGAACAACTGGTCGAAGCATTGGGCATCGAACGGGATACCTCCCGACACCCGATTTTTCAAGTGATGTTCACTTTGCACCGTTTTGCTGAAAATCAGTCGGACAGACTCAATTTGCCTTTCAGTCCGGTGGCATTGCCAGAAACTTTATACAGTCCGGCCAAGTTTGACTTGAGCCTGTTTGTATCCGACGGGCAAACCAATATCACCTGCTGCCTGAACTATGCCGTCAGCCTGTTCAATGAGGCTACAATCGTCAGGCTGGCAGGCATCTATCAACACGTGTTGGCGGCTTTTGTCGCTGATCAAAAACAGCCACTATTCGGGATTAATATCCTGTCAGCACAAGAGCGGCATTTGCTGGAACGCTGGAACCAGACTGAAACCCCCTACCCGCAAGACAAAACCCTGCAACAACTGTTTGAAGCGCAGGTTGCCCAACACCCCGATGCCATTGCCGTCGTCTTTGAAGGGCAAAAGATCCGTTATGACGAACTTAACCAGCGTGCCAATCGTCTGGCTCACCACCTGATTGCGCTGGGCGTGCGGCCGGATGACAGGGTTGCCATTTGCCTCGAACGCAGTCCGGAAATGGTGGTGGGAATACTCGCCATCCTCAAGGCCGGCGGGGGTTACGTACCGCTCGACCCGACCTATCCTACGGAACGGCTGGCGTACATGCTGGAAGATGCCGCTCCCGTGGCGTTGCTGACCCAGACAGCGCAGGCCGAGAAACTGAGCGGTTCCGTACCATCAAAGCTGCATGATAAAACGGTATTGCTCGACAAGCAGGCAGCATTACTTGCAACCCTGCCAGACACCAATCCGGATACCCAAAAATTGGGGCTGACGTCGCGCCATCTGGCCTACGTTATTTACACTTCCGGCTCCACCGGACAACCCAAAGGCGTTATGGTCGAGCATCGCAATATTTTGCGTCTTATCATCAACAATGGCTTTGCTGACATTGGCCCTGATGATTGCATTGCCCACTGCGCCAATACCTCTTTCGATGCCGCCACATGGGAAATTTGGTCTGCCCTGCTCACTGGCGGGCGGATGTATATTGTTTCATCGGCAGCATTGCTCGAACCGATACGTTTCCGTCAGGCACTGATTGAAGGAAACGTATCGGCCTTATGGCTGACCGTCGGCTTGTTTAACGAATACCTTGAGACATTGCTCCCGATCTTCGGGCAACTGCGTTATTTGATTGTCGGCGGGGATGTCCTCAACCCGCAAAAAATCAGGCAAGTACAGTCAGCAGAAACCCAGCCAACCTGTCTGCTTAACGGTTATGGCCCGACAGAAACGACAACTTTTGCGTCTACTTATGCGATCACTTCTCCGGTTGATGTCAATCAATCCATTCCGATTGGTCGTCCCATTGCCAATACCTGCATGTATTTGCTCGATCCTTATGGGCAAGCGGTTTCAATCGGTGCCATCGGCGAAATTCATATTGGTGGCGATGGTGTTGCCCGGGGTTATCTGAATCGCCCTGAGCTGACAGCAGAACGTTTCCTCGTCGATCCTTTCTCACCAGAAACCGATGCCCGCATGTACAAAACCGGCGATCTGGGTCGTTGGTTGCCTGACGGAAACATCGAATACCTCGGCCGCAATGACAGTCAGGTCAAGCTGCGGGGCTTCCGCATTGAACTGGGGGAAATCGAAAACGTCCTGACATCCCATCCACAAATCAGGCAGGCGGTGGTGATTGACCGCACTCATCAAGGGGATCAAGGAAATAAAGACGGGCAAGGAAATAAAGTACTGGCAGCCTATCTGGTCGCTGAAGATGAACTGTCTGATGACACTTTGATCAAATATCTCGCTTCGCGCCTGCCGGAATACATGATACCGGCCAGCTTTACCCGTCTTGAATCCATTCCCCTGACCCAAAACGGAAAAATCGATCGCCGCGCCCTGCCGGAACCGGTCTGGGGAAACAAGGACAACTATATTGCCCCGCGCAATGCGCTGGAAACGCAGTTATGTGCCATCTGGCAGGCGGTATTGAAGCTGGAGCGCATCAGCATTGACGATAATTTTTTCCGTATTGGCGGGGATTCGATTGTCAGTATCCAATTGGTTTCCAAACTGCGCCAAGCGGGTTTTTCCCTTCAGGTTAAATCGATTTTTGAGGCACCGACCGTGGCTCAACTGGCACAATGGCTGTCACAATCATCATCCGCAGAAAAAATCATTGCTGAACAGGGATTATTGAGCGGGGAATTTGATTTATTGCCTATCCAGCAAACCTTCTTCAACTGGCGTTTATCAGATCCACACCACTGGAATCAGGCATTCATGATTCAGATCCCCGGTGATATTGAATTCGGCCAGATTGAACACGCCCTAAACAAGTTGGTTGAACGGCATGATATGTTGCGTACCCGCTTTATAGAAACGGAAAACGGTTATCGCCAGTGCTATTCCGACAAGCACGATGCTGCCCACGACTATCTCTATTCAGGGGAAGCTCCATCTTCACATTCTCTTTTACGGTACTGTGATATCAGGGGATTGGATAAGGAAGCGCTGCATCAGCAATTAACCCAATGGCAAAGCGGGTTTGATTACAATAACGGGCCATTGTGGCAGGCCGGCCACCTGACCGGATATGCGGATGGCAGCGCACGGTTATTCTTCGCCTTCCATCATCTGATCATTGATGCCGTTTCTTGGCGAATTATCGCCGAAGATATGCGTTTGTTATTGCAGGGCATGAGCTTACCGCCCAAAACCAGCAGCTACCGGCAATGGGTAGCCGCTATTCACCGTTATGCGCAGCAGCACCAACATGAAGTTTCTTATTGGAAACACGTCGTCGCCGGCAACAACATTATGCCGGCTACAGTTGGCAACACCCAGCACCGGTTAAGCCTTTCCGCAGAAATGACCGATATCCTGCTGCATGAAGCCAACACGGGTTATCACACGGAAATTAATGACTTGCTGTTGAGTGCCCTGACTCTGACCTTGCAAGAAACGTTCTCCCGCACTGTGAATTACATTCTTCTGGAAGGCCACGGCCGAGAATCCATTGACAGCGCATTGGATCTTTCCGAAACCGTCGGCTGGTTTACCACCATGTATCCGGTTCGTCTGGAAATGCAAGCGGATATCGCAGAAACCATCATTCACACCAAAGAAATGCTTCGTGACATCCCGAACAAAGGCATCGGTTACAGCGCATTGCATCAAGCGGGCTACCTGACCGGCGAATTGCCAACCATCAGTTTCAACTACCTCGGGCAGTTAGGCGGTTCCAGCCATCAAGACTGGACGATCACCAGTGATGATTGCGGAGACTCGATAGCCAGAGCAAACGGCAGCCATCTATTGCTGGGCATCAATGGCGCTGTGCAGGCAGGGAAATTGCAGTTCAACGTGGATTCCCGCTTGCCGCAACCCCAGACAGAAGTATTTCTCCGGGCATTTGAACAAGCACTCAATAACATCGTGGTGGCAGGTCAAACGCAGGCTCAATCCGGTGGCATAAAAACCCCCAGTGATTTCGGCATCAAGGGCATTTCGATGGAGCAATTAAACCAACTTACCCATCAATTTGATCTTGTTGAAGATGAAAGCTCGCCTCTCAACTCAGAAAAGAAAACTATTTTGGACGTGTAAAAAATGTTGATGCTATTTAAAGAACTAAATAAAAATCAGGTATCAGTCTGGGTCTGTGAAAATAAGTTAAAACTGGCGTTTACAGGGGATAATCCACCTGTTCAACTTATTGATAAGATAAAACAAAGAAGAGAAAGCATAGTCGATTTTTTAAACGAAAAAAATATCTTCTCTGAAGATGAATTCAACAATTTCATTTTCAACGAAAACATTGCTGATGAAAATCTAGACAGCGAAAATCACGTTGATTCGTCCACATCGACCAGAAAAAAGGTCACGGCGATATTTCCTGCCACCAGCTTGCAGCAAGGCTTTGTTTACCATCACTTGGCCCAACCACAAGACGATGCCTATCGTGTACAACTCTTGCTGGATTACCGCGCCCATTTGGATCTTGCGGTTTACCAGCAAGCTTGGTCTTTGGCTTCACTGCGTTTTCCTATCCTCAGAACCGCATTCGACTGGAAAGGAAAAATACTGCAGCTAATCACTACAGGCTCCAGCATTAATTCAAAGAACTTTACGACCAAAGATATCAGCCAGTTGGCAGAAAAAGAGCGAAATGCAGCCATTGACGCTATCCAGCAAAATGATCGCACCCTGCCGTTTGATCTAAGCCGGCCCGGATTAGTCCGTTTCACTTTTATCAAACAGGAAGATCAACTGACAACCGTGCTGATCACTTTGCATCATTGCATCATTGATGGCTGGAGTTATCCGATTTTATTGCAGGCAGTGCATGAGTATTACAACGAACTGATACAGGGGCATTCCCCGCAGGTAGTGGTCGATGAGGCCTATCTGGCAACCCAGCAATATTACCTGGATCATAAAGCTGAAACCGAGGCTTATTGGCGTGAGCGCAAATCACAATTCTACTCAATGAACGCCCACGGAATGAATGATTTGTCGCCCTTATTAAGCCATCGCGTTGATTTAGCGCAGATAAAAACCATTGAAAAGCCCGCCGAGCAAATACTCACGATCCAGGGAAACACTTACGAGCAACTCAAGGAGACTTGCCGGGAACAAGGCATTACCCTGAATGTGGCATTGCAATTTGCCTGGAATAAACTCCTGCACAACTATACCGGCGATGAGCAAACCATTGTCGGCACGACTGTTTCCGGACGCGATGTG
The DNA here is from genome assembly GCF_900113945.1 of Xenorhabdus mauleonii. Lineage (GTDB taxonomy): Bacteria > Pseudomonadota > Gammaproteobacteria > Enterobacterales > Enterobacteriaceae > Xenorhabdus > Xenorhabdus mauleonii. Next base: position 17,095 of record NZ_FORG01000013.1, on the reverse strand, counting down.
CCGGTGGAAGGCATTGAGTCCAGCGTTGGCCTGTATATCAATACCTTACCGCTAATGGTGCAATGGGAGCAGACAGACAGCATCGCGGCCGTCTTGCAAAACATCCAACAAGATATCGCTGCCCTCAACAGCCACAGCGCCGTTTCACTATCAAGCCTGCAATCCAATGGCGAGCGCTTGTTCCACAGTTTGCTGGTTTTTGAAAACTACCCGATTCCCGCAGCGAGTGAAACCAAGGAAGGCATCGAACATACGCTGACATTCCGTCGTGCCATCGAAAAAGTGGATTATCCGGTATTATTGATGGCTTACACACACGATAACCGTTTAGTCATAAAATTCAGTTATGGAGAAGACTGGCTGACGGAAAAACAGGCCCAGCGCCTGCTGTGCCAGCTCGAGCGCATTTTGCATGCGGTGGCATATAATCCGAACCAGCCACACACCTCAATAACCCTCCTCAGTGACGAAGAGCGCCATACCCTGCTGGACAACTGGAACCAAACCGAAGCGCCTTATCCGCAGGACAAGACCCTGCAACAACAGTTTGAGGCGCAGGTTGCCCAACGCCCTGATGCCATTGCCGTCATATTTGCAGAACAAAGGATCCGCTATGGCGAACTTAACCAGCGCGCCAACCGTCTGGCCCATCACCTGATTGCGCTGGGCGTGCGGCCGGATGACCGGGTAGCCCTTTGTCTCGAACGCAGCCCGGAGATGGTCGTGGGGATACTTGCGATCCTCAAGGCTGGCGGGGCTTACGTACCGCTTGACCCGACTTATCCGGCGGAACGGTTGGCCTATATGCTGGAAGATTCTGGCCCCGTGGCTTTGCTGACCCAGACAGCGCAAGCCGAGAAATTGAGCGGTTCCGTACCTGCAAGACTGCATGACAACACAGTATTGCTCGACAAGCAGGCAGCATTGCTTGTAACCCTGCCGGACACCAATCCCGATACCCAAAAATTAGGGCTGACGTCGCGCCATCTGGCTTACGTTATTTACACTTCCGGCTCCACCGGACAGCCCAAAGGCGTTATGGTGGAACACCGCAGTGTACTTCGTCTGATCAACAATAATGGTTTTGCTGACATTGGCCCCGATGATTGCATCGCCCATTGTGCCAATATTTCATTTGATGCCGCGACCTGGGAAGTTTGGTCCGGATTAACACATGGTGCCCGCGTTCTGCTGATCCCTGAAAAAACCCTGTTGCATCCCGCTGAATTTGGTCAGTGCCTGTCATCGGAAAATGTCAGCGCACTGTTCCTGACCACCGCCTTGTTTAACCAATATGCGGGCTTAATTGCGCCGTCGTTGTCTGGCCTGCGTTATGTCCTGTTCGGCGGCGAACAGGCTGATCACCGTTCCGCCATTCGTCTCAGAGCGGAACATGCACCAAAACACCTGCTGCATGTTTACGGGCCGACAGAAACAACCACGTTCGCCACAACCTATGAAATTCCATTGATTGAAAATGAAGACAGGAAACTTCCCATCGGGCGGCCAATCAGCAATACCCGCATCTATATTCTGGATCAACAAGGCCAGCCCGTTCCTGTCGGCGCTGCCGGCGAGATCCACATTGGCGGCGATGGCGTTGCCCGCGGTTATCTGAATCGCCCTGAACTGACAGCGGAACGTTTTCTCCCTGATCCGTTCTCGCCACAGCCAGAAGCCAGAATGTACAAAACCGGCGATCTCGCCCGCTGGTTGCCTGATGGCAATATTGAATACCTGAGCCGCAATGATTTTCAGGTCAAGCTGCGCGGTTTCCGCATTGAACTGGGAGAAATCGAAAATGTCCTGACTTCCCACCCGCAAGTCAAACAGGCGGTCGTGATTGACTATGATTACAACGGCCATAAAGGGCTGGCCGCTTATCTGATCACCGAAGGGGCATTGTCAGATGAGATTTTGATCAAGCACTTATCTGATCGGCTGCCGGAATACATGATCCCCGCCAGTTTTACCTGTATCGAAACTCTGCCTCTGACCCGAAACGGCAAAGTGGATCGCCATGCCCTGCCCAAACCCGTCTTGGGGGATCACGATAATTATGTTGCTCCGCGCAATGCGCTGGAAACTCAGCTGTGTGCCCTTTGGCAAGACGTCTTGAGGCTAGAACGCATAGGCATAGAGGATAACTTTTTCCGCATTGGCGGGGATTCGATTGTCAGCATTCAATTGGTTTCCAAACTGCGTCAGGCGGGTTTTTCCCTTCAGGTTAAATCGATTTTTGAAGCACCGACCGTGGCTCAATTATCACAATTGTTGCTCCAGACTGCTGCTACAGAAAAAATCGTTGCAGAGCAAGGACTGTTGAACGGAGAGTTTGATCTGTTACCTATCCAGCAGGACTTCTTCAATTGGAACTTGCCTAGCCCACATCACTGGAATCAGGCATTCATGATCCGTCTGCCCGGTGATATCAATCATGCTGCAATTGAGCAGGTGTTAATCTCCCTGACCGAACGGCATGACATACTACGCGCCAACTTCAGCACGGCCACCCCTGATACCACAACCCCTGCCGGAATAATTCAGAAGCATCGCCAGTGTTATTCCGCCAGCATGCCGTCCTGGCTTCCCTCATTGCTGCATTGTGATGTCAGCACATTGAATGAAGTTGAGAAACAGCAGCAATTAACCCAATGGCAAAGTGGCTTTAATTACTCTACAGGGCCATTGTGGCAAGCGGGTCACCTGACCGGATATGCGGATGGCAGCGCCCGCCTATTTTTCGCATTTCATCACCTGATTATTGACGTCGTATCATGGCGGATCATTGCTGAAGATATACGCCGACTATTGCAAGGTGAAGCGCTGCCGGCGAAAACCAGCAGCTACCGGCAATGGGTCAATGCCGTTCACCACTATGCTTATAATGCAGAAAACCAGCAACGGGAAATTGCCTACTGGCAGCAAGTTGTTGCAGGAAACTCCGCTCATCCGGTTTCAGGCGAAGCCAGTCACCACACGCTGGACATTTCCGCTGAACTGACTGATATCCTGCTACGTGAAGCCAATTCGGGTTATCAGACTGAAATTAATGATTTACTGCTCAGTGCACTCACACTGGCATTACAAGCCGTTTTCTCAAGTCCCGTCAACCACATCACACTTGAAGGCCACGGTCGGGAAGCCATTGATGACACATTGGATGTCTCGGAAACCGTGGGCTGGTTTACCACCGTGTATCCGGTTCGTCTGACTATGCAAGACGATATTGCTGAGACGATTATTCATACCAAAGAGATGCTCCGTGCAGTGCCAAATAAAGGCATTGGCTATGGCGCACTGCGTCAGGCCGGATATCTGGGCGGAGAACTGCCTGCGATCAGTTTCAATTACCTCGGTCAGTTGGGTGGAGAAAACGGTCAAAATTGGTCACTGACCAGCGATGAATGCGGAATTGCGGTAGCTGGCGATAATCATAGCCACTTGCTGATGAATATTAACGGCTTGATCCAAGCGGGCACGTTGCAATTCAACATCGGTTCCCGTCTGCCGAAAGCACAGACAACGGTATTTATCACCGCATTGGAACAGGCACTCCATGCGGTCATCACAGCAGGTCAACAACAGGCGCAATCGGGAGGGATAAAAACACCAAGCGATTATGGCATTGAAGGGATTTCTATTCCGCTGTTGCGTCACCTTCAGCAGAAATACCGGATTGAAGCGCTGTATCCTGCCACCAGCTTGCAACAAGGGTTTATTTATCATCACTTATCCCAGCCGCAAGACGATGCTTACCGCGTGCAACTGATGCTGGATTATCATGCCAATTTGAATATTACTGCTTATCAACAAGCATGGGCGCTGGCTTCACTGCGTTTTCCCATTCTCAGAACCGCATTTAACTGGGACAAAGAGGTGCTGCAAATTGCAACCGAAGGCGCAAGTATTCGTGCGGAGAATTTCGCGACCAGCGATATCAGCCACCTGCCGGAAAAAGAACGGAACAGCGCGATTGATGCTCTCCAGCAGCATGACCGTACCCTGCCGTTTGATTTCAGTCAGCCCGGATTAATTCGTTTTACCGTCATTAAACAGCATGAGCATCTGGTCACCGTACTGATCACAAAACACCACGCGATTATCGATGGCTGGAGCAACCCGATTTTATTGCAAACAGTGCATGAGTATTACAATGAACTGGCACAAGGCCGTACTCCCCAAATCGAGGCTGATCATGCCTATCTGGCAGCCCAGCAATACTATCTGAATCATAAGTCAGCGGTTGAAGCGTATTGGGTTGAACGCAAGGCACAATTCCACGGCATAAACGACCTCTCTGCCTTGTTAAGTCATCATGTTGATTTAGCACAGATAAAATCGATAGAAAGCCCGATGGAGCAAACGATCATCCTACAAGGAGATATTTATCAGCGACTGAAAAAAATGTCCCGGGAACACGGCATTACATTGAATGCCATGTTGCAATTTGCCTGGCATAAACTCCTGCACAGTTACACCGGCGATGAGCAAACCATTGTCGGCACCACGGTATCCGGTCGCGATGTACCGGTAGCCGGTATTGAATCCAGTGTTGGCTTGTATATCAATACCTTGCCGCTGATGGTTCAGTGGGACAAAGCCAGTAATATTATCAGCGTGCTGCAAGACATACAGAAAGATATTGCTTCACTCAACAGCTACAGCGCCGTATCACTCACCAATTTACAATCTGATGGAGAACGTTTATTCCATTCCTTGCTGGTTTTTGAAAATTACCCCGCCCCTGTCATTGGCGATAATTCAGCCGGGGGAAGCGGTAACGAGATCAATAACCGTATCGAAAATAGATTAACGTTCCGCAATGCCATCGAAAAAACCGATTATCCCTTGTCACTGATGGCTTATGAGCCGGACAACAGTCTGAAAGTCACACTGAGTTATGGTGAAGAATGGATAACCAATAAACAAGCGCAACGCTTGCTTGGTCAGATTGAGCGTATCCTGTATGCCGTCGCCAGCGATCCATACCAGCCACATACGTCAGTCTCGTTCCTCAGTGAAGAAGAACGCCATATCTTGCTGCATACTTGGAACCAAACTGACGTTCCCTATCCGCAGGATAAGACGTTACAACAACAGTTTGAAATCCAGGCAGCCACGAATCCAGATAATGTCGCGTTGATATTCGAAGAGGAGATGCTGACCTATCGTCAACTCAATGAAAAATCAAATCAGCTTGCCGCCGTGATACGCGAGAACTACTTGCAGCAGCACCATACGCCAATGCAAGCGGGCACGCCAATCGCCCTCTACCTCGACCGCAGCCCGGAGATGGTAGTCAGTATTCTGGCTGTACTGAAAGCCGGTGGTGCCTATGTGCCCATTTCCCCTGAATACCCACCTGAGCGGGTTCAGTATATTCTGCAAGATACGGACAGCCCGTGCGTGCTGACTCAGCAGCGCCATTTGCCGGCACTGGAACAATGCATATCCACCCTAACTCATCAGCCGGCACTGATTGCCACAGATGATCTCGCTGTCACCCGAGGCCAGCCAGCAAAAAATCTGGTGCCAATGAATAAAAGTACGGATTTGGCATACATAATTTATACTTCCGGCACGACCGGAAAACCGAAAGGCGTTGAATTAACTCATCGCAACGTTATTAATCACCTCAGTTGGATGCAATCCGAGTATCCATTAAATACTGCGGATAAAGTCCTGCAACAAACCCCTTATACTTTTGATGCCTCAGTCTGGGAATTGATTGCCACTTATTGGTTCGGCGCCAGTCTGGTGATGCCATTGCCGGATGTGCATAAACAACCTGAGGTGTTATATGAATTAATACAAAAAACCGGTGTAACTGTCCTTCAATTTGTTCCTTCCATGTTGGGTGCTTTTTGTCAGGCAGTATGGGATGCCGGGCAGCAATTGCCCCGCTCCATCCGCTATGTGCCGTGTGGTGGAGAAGCGTTGACAATGTCACATGTCAACGCCTTCAGAGCCATAAATGGTCATTCGTGCACATTAATTAATCTGTATGGCCCGACAGAAACAACCATTGATGTCACTCACCTTGATGTCACTGATGACCTCAGTGTCAATATCCCGATAGGTAAAGCACACCATAATACCCGTCTCTATGTGCTTACTCCTCATGGTGAACTGTCTCCCATCGGTGTTCCCGGTGAGCTGTATATCGGTGGTGCCGGGCTGGCCCGTGGCTATTGGAATCACCCGGAATTGACGGAAAAATATTTTGTCAATAATCCGTTTGCTACTGACGAAGACAAAGCCCGGGGTTATACCCGTCTATACAGAACCGGCGATCGAGTACGCTGGTTGGCGGACGGGAATCTGGAATATCTGGGGCGCAACGATTTTCAGATTAAAATCCGCGGTTATCGCATTGAATTGGGGGAAATTGAAACCGCCTTGTCCACACACCCACAAGTCAAACAGGCCGTGGTGATTGACCATGAACATCAAGGGAACCGTATTCTTGCTGCCTATCTGGTCGCCGAGGTTGCAGACGGCGAACTGTCTGATGAAAGCCTGATTAAACACCTTTCCGCCCGTTTGCCGGAATACATGGTTCCCGCCAGCTTTACCCGCATTGACGGCGTGCCATTAACCCTGAACGGCAAATTGGACCGCCATGCCCTGCCAGAACCTGTCTGGGGAAATCGGAACAATTATGTTGCGCCACGCAATGAACTGGAAAACCAGTTATGTGCTGTCTGGCAAGAGGTATTGGATTTAGAGCAGGTTGGCATTGAAGATAATTTCTTCCGCATTGGCGGTAACTCCCTGATGGCAATCAAATTGACTACCGCCATGCGAAATCAATTGGGGGTGGAAATTCCTTTAAACATCCTGTTTAACTATAAATCGATTTCGTTATTATCGGAGTGGCTGGAGTCAGGGCATTTAAAATCCAGTTTACTGAATTACTTAACGCCAAAATCGACGGCGAAAAATAAATTATTTATGATCCATGCCGCCAACTGTGGCAGTGAAGTTTATGAGCCTCTGGCAAATACCTTATCTGATACCTATAACTGTATTGGTATCGATAATTATAATCTTTGTACCGATGAACACATCGACTCATTGCAACAAATAGCACAGCTCTACATGAAGTTAATGCTGACTGAAACATCCATTGATGAACCTATCCGTATTTTAGGCTGGTCATTGGGCGGACAGTTGGCGATGGAAATTGCTTTTCAGCTTGAGAGAGTCGGAGCAAGGGATATTCAGTTATTTTTATTAGACACCATCATGAATAATGATGAGATAAAAAAACTTAGAAGTCATTTGGATATGCCATCCATATACAAAAAAATCACCAATATGCTACATGAAAAAGGGGCAAACGATACTTACATCAATAAAGCTTTGGAGATTGTTCCTGTCGAAGGAAAGATAGTTAATTGTGATTTAAGTGGAAAATTGACACATTCAAAAGTCACTCTATTTAAAGCTGGGAAAATAAACCCTCTCCATAAAGAAGGTGTTGATTTGTTGATAAATCAATTACTCAGAAAAATACCGGACAATAATATCCCACAATGGATTAATACGCCATTGAAGGTTATCTTAGTTGAAGATAGTTATCATGAAAACATTATTAATTACGTTTCCATCATTAATGGGGAAATCCTCAGTGCATTATCCTCAATAAATAATGAATAAGTTTTCTTGAGGTATCTTAATAAAGCCAGTTAATGCTGGCTTTATTTTTTTCTATTGCATTGATTTCATAAGATAATTGTAATTTACAGCAAACTATTTCCTATCATTACTCTGTTTTCCCAATATAAAAACCACCACTGCCAAACATAATCTTGGAATGGTTTTTTGTACTTACTGAGAATGAACTGTAACAAAAAAAAGATTAATATTCCTTTTTAAAAGATATAAAAAGTATAATATTCTTTTTATTTTTATAATTTACCTTTTATCCCTTTTTTATAAATATAAAACTTCGTCTTAAGTCAGCCCAATAAATGAGATTGCTTAAGTAATAATTGAGAATAATTCCCTACCCCCACAACAAAAAATTCGAATGGCTGACTGTAAAGCATGATTCAAGATTCAACATTCCGATCCTGAATACCGGGATTGGCATTTTCAATCCAACACAAATACAGGCCTAACCATGAATCCATACAATCATATCGTTCCGATGAGGAAAGAAGAGCTGTTCCGCGTTCCCGCCGCACAAAGCACACTGAATCGTTTTGCTGATCACATCATTCCACAAAATCCGTGGATGGCACCGAATGATTTCGGCAGCCCGCATCAAGATAGCTGGTGTTCTGAGTCCGTATCGCTCAACGGCCCGGTAAGTGACAATCTCCTACTTATCGAGCAATATAATCCTTTCGGATATACACCAAATATGGTTTGTAACAGTCATAATCAAATGATTGGTGTATCGCTGGATTATACATCATCCCAGTTTTGGGTAGTGGTGTTCGATGAGAATTGCAACATCATTTCAGCCACTCCTGCGGGCGAGCTTTCCAACAATACTTTCAGCGGCGGTTATTTCTATCTCGACGACAAAAACAACACGATTGTTGTCCAGGATAACCAAATCGTCAGCTATCCAACAGAGAATGTGCAACCGAGAGAGGGTGAAATTTACCCGCTCATGCCAAACTGGCAGAGCAGTAATATCGTCGAACTCGTCACACAATCAGCCGAAGGCAATACCCTTTACTCATCACTGCCGGTTTGGGATGAAAATCGCCCGAATCTTTATTGGTGCCTGATTTCAGGTGAATATAACTATCAGAATTATCCAAATAGCACCCTCACGTCTCCCGCATGGATGGCAGTTGTCCAAATAGATCCAATCAATGGAAACACAGAGCTGATTGATGCGATGAAGCTGGAAAAACAGTGGAATAACAATACATTCGCTGTTGACGAGAAAGGGGCATATATCGTCACCAATGGCATTGATAACAAGAACGCATCGACAAAAGGATATCTGTGGGCATTCGGTCTGGAAGACAATGCGATTACCATTCGCTGGAAGACTCCTTACAAGAATGCCGGATACATGAAACCGGGTCAGAAAAATATTGGTTCAGGAACAACGCCGACACTGACTAAAATGGAAAATGGGACTGAATTGGTTGCTATCACCGATAATGACGATCCCCGCTTGAACGTATTAGTTTGTAATCGTGAGGATGGCAGTATCATCTCCGAAACACCGTGTTTTTTAGAAAAAAGAAGTGCTGATGAAGCGTCGTTAATTGGTGTCGGAGATACCTTTGTCGTTGAAAATAATTTTGGTCACTATCCAACATGGCCGTTCTCACAATTAGTTCCTAATGCTCCCGGCATGGAAATGATCCGAATTGATCAGACAAAGATTACACAACCCGATGAAAAAGTATGGACTGTGCCGGATGTTCATTTTTACGCGATGAACATGCTTTGTCGTGGAAGCGGTATCATTTTCGCGCACACCTGCAATTGGTCAGATGATATTTCAGCGTCAAAAGGAGGAATGTACTACGTTAGTGCACTTGACTCTTTTGATGGCCGGGTTATCTGGCAAATCCCTCTCGGCAGAGGGGTTAATTACTGTCATGAGTATGGCGGCATTTATTTCAACAAAAATGGCGACCTCTACATTGGTACTAACCAGTATCTGGTCGCCATCAAGTCTTATCAAGATCGTGCCAAGCCACTCAAAGAACAACGGGCCTGATACAATTTGAAATGCGGCGATATTATTCAGCTGGCCGCCTTCGGGCGGCTTTGTTACAAATAAAAACATATTGACTTATAAGTGCAAAAAGCCAGAAGCCTATGCAAGACAATGAGTAAATTCATCCACTATTAGTTTATATGAAACATACCGCGGACAATGAAGCCACAAGCTACCCCTTGCCTGACATGCTTTAAATTCCGTTTTCTGCAATAACCTCATGAACAGGCAATGTGTTATAGCCTCATTTGCGATTTAAATAAAAGCAATGAAGATAAAACGGTAAATTTCTGTTTAAATATTCCCGTTAGCCTTGGCTGTAATATTTTTCAATAAAAAATTAACGGCATCACGTATTTTTATTACATCAATGTCATTCACTATCTTTCCTTCCCTTAGAAGAACATTTTCAACATTAAGGGGATGCCAGCGTAAATATTTTTCAGGCCTATTTTCAAACAAAGATACCACCGGTATCTGTAATGCTGAACACAGATGTACCGGCGCACTATCAGCTGAAACAATCATGTTCATGCAGCTAGTGGCGGCAATCATATCTTGAACGTTTGTGGTATCAAGGTAATGCACTGGAAGGTCAGAAAAATACTGTCTTTTTATTTCTTCACTTTGATCATGAAAAATAAAAAACTCAGCCCTACTTCCTATCAACCTGACTAAGTCAGCCCATTTACTGATATCCAACTTCCTGTCTTTCGAATTATTCGAGATAAACAGGCCTATTTTAGGTTGGTTTGCCGAACCTATTTTCTTCATCCATTCGTCACGTAACAACGGGTCAGGATAGACATAAGGTTTTAATGTACTGATCTCAGGTGTTTCAATTTCAGGAATCAAATCAAATCCAGATAAAACCTCATGCTTTATTGGCCGATTAGCGACATGATCAACATTCCTGTCATCAAATTCACTTTCCTTTGTGTGCCAGCGGCAATCGGGTATATTTAATTGACGAATAAACTGAATGCTATTTTTATTCAACCCGCCATTTGGAATGATTCCTATGTCAAAGCGCATTCTTCGCAATTTGAAAATTAATGCAATCCTATTTATCAACGAACTGAATATTCCGGAACGGACATTTCTTTCACGATTTTTGCTATAAACATAAGTATGAACAAATGCAACATCCGGATTTCTATCCAGTATGGGCGCATTGTATTTATTAGCTAAAACATGAAGTTCAGAATTTGGGAATTTTTTCTTTATGGCATGAATCAGCGGTGTTGTGCATATCATATCGCCAAGAAAATCTATTCTTATTATCAAAATACGCTGTTTTTTCATATCCATTTTTAAAATTTATCTTTCTTATAGTATATATGTAGGGGCCATTATGTTAATTGGACAAGTAAAATACTCATTGGAGACAACCAAACCCCATAAGCGCAATTATACGGTTCTAACTCGCCCTAATACGCTCAAAATTAGGTGAAAAGTTTAGAACGGTTTTAACAGTGCCTGAATGTGGTTTCGTCATCATCTTGGAATACTTTAGTTTTATATCGCTGATTTTGCCAAAAATTAATTCCATTTTGAGATCAACAGCTCACTGGAAATGAACTGTTTAAGCGCCATCCATCGGTAAGGTTGTTAAAGAGTTTATTCCCCCTTCAGTGAACTGATGAAACAATCGTTCGATAATTATTTAATTGAAGAACAAAAAGCTCCGGTAATGCCTCTGATATTTACAATCGTTTTTTTGTGTAGCAACAGGATAGCAACAAGCCTGCGGGTATAATTTTTTATCGGATATGCATTGAATTTCTCTTTGCATTCTACATTGTTGGGCGCGGGGAATAGGAGCCATGACAAATATGACCCAAAGATGTTTTTTCTACTTGCAGATTGTATTCCTACCAACGAGTTACTTTTCTCTCACATGGCCATCATTCTTAAACACAACCTTGGTATATTTTTGGCATTTACTGACTCTGGCCGCCATCAAGTTTTTCCACGATCGTTCTAAATTTACATACTATGCGCATCTGTTAGGGATAACCCTGCATTCTCCAGCTCTTTACCCAACTCATGATTGATAAAACCAGTTCTTAACGATTCAGTTCGCCATTCACTGCCATCTGATTCAGGGTATTGGTCGCATCATTGGCCTACCGGTATTCCGTCCAGAGGCCCTTGCGGCAGCTGTCATCCTGACAAGCCGCCAGTTTATCGCGCATGTCTTCAACTGACGGCATACCTTTATCCAAAATGCGTTGGCTCAGCTCTTTCGCTTTGCCGCAGGCTTCTGGTGACATCGTGCTGCAATCACCAATATTTCGGGAGGCCAGCGCGTTATGCTCAACAACAACTCATTTCAGTGCGAATTTCACAGAATAACACTTATTTTACTTGTTAAATCATACAGTTACATATTGTCTTTGCCGATGCATTTTCACCGCGGAACTCAAAAACCCCTAATGCACTTTTGGCCCCTGAACACCCGTTTTGCCCGATGCCCGGGTTTCAGTGTAGCGCCCTTTCGGCAACGGGTGAATAGCGGCCGGACGGTGGTATAGCCACTAAAGCAGAAAGAGTTTTTTTGCCGCAAACTGGCTGAGACGCAAAAGTTAGACATAACTAATTAAGGTGCAGTTCATACAGGTGGGAAGCTAATTTCAGTTTTCTATAGCAAAACATTGCAGCAATATATGAATCTACTGCAATGTTTAATCAAAAAATTAATTTTAAATTAGAGAGATAATTTAACTTAATCTGCAAATGGAGTGATCACCACACTCTTGTTTGTATTAATCGCCTCTAGAATCAATTCAATAATTCGTTGAAAATAAATATGTGTTTCTGTGTCATTGACCCCTTTTTGTATCTCACTAATTTCTGTTAGTAGAATTTGTAAGATTTCATTACCATTATAAAATTCTTCATCACAGTCCGACAGCTCAGACAGAAGAGGATACTTCTCCCTATCAGTTTGAACTAAAAAAAATTCATTTCCTGCGTGTTTTTCAATCAGCCTAATTGGCTGATATTTATCCGTATCCCACAATACAAACGTATACATAATCAGTTAACCGATGTTCTGCCAGGAAAAGTATTGACTAGATTTCCTTTTTTATCTGTAATCACAGTCATTACAGAAGTAGGATTTCCCCCGCTCTTTGCATCAATTCCTATTGGACGCCCCATATCAACAAAACGCATATAATTTCCTGTCGTCTGAGAATAGTGTACTGGTGTTGTAACTACACGGTCTGACTGGAGAATAACCTTTAATTCATCCTTATTAACAGTGAAATGAGATTTGTTTGCACCCCAATTACCACCATGCTTTTTCCATGCATAATCCAAACCAGACCCCGTTGAACTATCTCCCGTTCTAACATTGACTCTTGACTGAACAACTGATCCTTTCCAAACATCAGTATTAGAATAAGAAACTTTTGACGATGAATTTGTCTGAACCTTATTACTGGCTTTTGCCCCAATAACTCCCGCCGCTGTTTCCAACACCATCAAATTCCGCTGTTCTTCTTTCACATACTGCGCGGCATCTGTTGGGGATAATCCTGCATTCTCCCGTTCTTTCTGCCTCAATTCCGTGTTGAAGAACCCGGAGAGTGGCTCACCGCCACCATTTAGCCAACTGCTCTGCTCTGAACGGCCTAGCTTGTCATTGGCTCGATAGCCCGAGACCGCTAGTTTTCTGTCCAAATCATTGTTGATAAAGGCCAGCTCTTCACGGCTTAACTCACCATTCAACTCCTTCTGTTTCAGGGTGTTAATGGTGGCGTCACTGGCCCGCCGGTATTCTGTCCAAATCCCTTTACGGCAGCTGTCATCCTGACACGATGCCAGTTTACCGCGCATGTCCTCCACTGACGGCAGACCTTTATCCAGAATACGCTGGCTCAGCTCTTTCGCTTTGCCACACGCTTCCGGTGACAACGTACTGCAATCACCCATATCTCGGGAAGCCAACGCATTGTGGTCGACGGCGTTTTGGGCGGTAACAACGCCCTTCAGTGTCAAGTTGGCCGACGAATATCGATTTTCCCTACATATTTAGCAAGTTATAGGCCAGTTTTTCTGATGCATTCTCGCGGCTGAACCCAAAAACCCCTGACGCACTTTTTGCCCTTGAACACCGGCTTTTCCCGATGCCCGGGTTTCAGTTTAGCGCTCTGTTCGGCAACGGGCGCACGGTTTGCATGGCAGCAACTTTTGTGCCAGGGAAGCCCCCTCAGGGGGCTGCACGGGGCTGAAATGGCAAGCACGGCAACGAGCAACGGAGCGCAGCGCAGTGCGAGCCGCGCGTAGCCAGTGCAGCGGGGGAGGTAAAACCGGAGGCGCAGGCCAACCCGCCTTCAGGGATGTTGGCCGGACGCCGCAAGGCAGCTAAAGCAAAACACAGATTTTTGCCGAAGATTGGCTCAGGAGGTTAGAGCAGAAGGCGCAGCCTTGTGCGCCACACCCTGCGAGGCCGAACAGCGGGGGCGCCTGACATAATGTGTATTATACGCATTAAGCCGCTTGGCGTTGGGGAGGTGAACGCCGGAAGCTGCCCGGCGCAGTGCGTATAATTCCCCGACATTATGTTGAATAGGCTTTGCCCGGCCACGCCAGACGGAACGGGGACACTTGAGGTCAGGCCGGCCATTGCCTATTTACCCCCGCCGCACCGGGGCTGACGGGCAGTCCGGCCACGGTCTGCCCCCGCGCCGAACCCTGCTCAACTCAACGGGGGCTTGCGGATTGTCAGCGAGATTTGGGGGTTGAGGTCGGCGTGGGATTGTCCGGTGGGGTTTCCGTGTCGGGGTGCTCTTCGACGTACAGGTCAGCCAGCAAGCCGGTGTCGTCATTATCCTGCGGCTCATCCGTCTGCCGCTCAGCCGGATGAGTGCTGGCATGAACCGCCTGTAATGCCCGTATCGATACCTGCGTATAGATTTGCGTCGATTCGACACTCGCGTGTCCCAGCATCGCCTGTATCCAGCGCAGATCAGCGCCATTTTCCAGCATCTGTGTAGCCATCGCGGCCGGAACAGGTGGCACGCCCCTTTTTTCTCGATCCCCACGGCTTTGATGTAGGCGGTCACCATATTGCTGATGCCGTTGGCCTGCAAGCCATCCTGCCCGTCCATCGCCACGAACAACGCTTTGACATCAGGATTGACCAGCAGTTGTGGCCGGATTTCGTTCTGGTAATACAGCAGCCAGCCCAGCGCCCGTTCCCCGATGGGCAGTACCCGATCTTTATTCCCTTTGCCCTGCCGGATGGTCAGGGTTTTGCGCGATGCATCCACACTGTAGACATCCAGCCTGACCACTTCCCCGCGCCGGATACCCGTTGATCAGAACAACTCCATCAGTGCCCGGTCTCGCACGCCTTGCAACGTGGTTAAGTCCGGCTGGTTCAGGATGGCTTCCATTTCGTCGATGCTCAGGATATAGCGTGGCAACCGCTTTTCTTCCCGGGGCAGTTCCAGATCCGCCGCCGGATTCGCCAGTATCAGGTTCTGTTTCGTCAGCCATTTGAACCACACCTGCAACGGCTGTAACTGGGTGCGCTGGGTTCGGGTACTTAACGGCTCACCGTTCTTCTTGCGGTACAGGAACAGGTGACGCTGGTAGCGCTCCAGGATGGGTCGGGTGATATCGGCGGCATAGTACAAGCCCCGCTCCGTGGCCCACAGGATAAAGTGGTAGGCATGGTGGGTCTGCACTTTCAGCGTAGTCTCTGACCAGTTCCGCTCCCGCCGCCACGTCACAAAGCGCAGCAGCAAGGCATACAGGCTTTTCGGGTCATGCGCCGGACCGACCGGCTTACGGTACACCTCATCAACGCTCAGGAAGCTGCCCTTGCGCGGTTTACGGTTTGCCATTATTCACCTCCGTTTCGGTCTGCGAATGGGCAGTGGGCAGCGAGACTTTTTTATTTTTGCGGTTAATTACTGCATTTTCCTCTGCCCAGACTTGAACGTCATTTTGCCCTTGTCCTGTCTGTGCTGAACGGGCTTTTTGTTGCCCAGACTTAACCCGAACTTGCCCCAGACTTGGCGCAGACTTACCTGCCTTTACCCCAGACTTGCCATCATCGCCGGTGATATCCGGTTGTGCCGTGTGTTCCCCTTCGGGGAGTGACAACGGCACCGTTTTCTTTTTGCCTTTTATTACTGTATTTTCATCTGCCCAGACTTGAACGTCATTCCGCCCTTGCCCTGTCTGGTCGGGGGCGGTTTTCTCTTCCCCAGACTTCGGCCAGACTTGACCCAGACTTGGCGTAGACTTGCTCTCCTTCAGGTCAGACTTTCGTTCATCGCCCGTCATTTCCCTTGCCGTTCCTCCGACGTCCAACAGGCCACACAGATGCGCCGCGCCGTTGTCTTCCCCATCCCACAGCAGTTCATAGCGCAGCAGGTGCCCCCGGCTGCCGCCGTGTAACAGCAGGTATTCCATTTCAGTGAGCCGTTGGCAGTGGTTCTTTAACTGGCTGTCGCTCCAGTGCGTGAAGTCACGGATATCCCGCCGGGTAAAACGGATTTCGTTGGGTTGGCAGTGCTGACGTTGCGCTTGCTCTCTCACCATGTCCTGTATCAGCAACAGCAACTTGCGCGTCTGCGGCGGCATTTCATCCAGCGTGCGCCCCAGCACCTCATGAGCCAGTTGGTTAGCCAGTACGATATCGTCTTGGATGACTTCGATATATTCGATAACCTGCCCACGATGGTTCGCTGTCTTCACCTCCCGCTGGTACTGGTGCAGCAGGGCGATGGCCTGTATCAGCGTCAGGTATTTCATATGGTCGCGTCGCATCCGCGTTTTGTCGCTTAAAAAGGTGAGTTGATGGGCGTAAGGATTGACCACCTTAAGCGGCCGTAACAACCGCTGGGCGTTTTGGTGCAACTTTGTCAGATACCCTTTCTCGCTGTCAGCCAGCAACCCTTCCAGCGTTTGGCGGTGCCGCTGCATGGCGTGGATAGCCTGCGTTTGCTCGCGCGATTCATTGACGGTGAGCACCAGACAGCGGTTCAACAGCTCTTCATCCACATCGATCGCCGTGGTCGTTAACATCAGCATCACCGGGCCTTGCACCTTGTATTCCCGCGTCACCAGCTCGCCGCTCTGCTCATTCTTACCCGTTGACGCGATTTTCAGCTCCCCGTCCGACTGTAACAGCTTGAGCGCATAGGCCGCCTGCCGTACCCCCTCTTCTTCGGCGATAGCCAGTATCTTGTGTTGCAGGCTGGTTTCGCCGAGGTAATACAGGCTTTGCCCGGTCATCGCCGAGTACTGGATACGCTCTTCATCCGGCATCAGGTTGAGCACCGCATCCATCAGGCTGCTTTTGCCTGCCGCACTGCTGCTCTGGATTAACACAGCCAGCGGTTTATCCAGCTTGCGCGAGACCGCCGC
>NZ_FORG01000046.1 GCF_900113945.1 Xenorhabdus mauleonii | reverse complement strand
TTATTGCCGGGCAGGAATAACAGGAATGAGAATAACCCTATTAATGGGCCTATTGGCCACTATCCTGACGGGGTGTCATTCCCCGTCCAAACAACCCCAATCCATCTCCGAACAGGTGATTTCTGCAACGCAGGTCACGCATAATATTCAGCCCGTTCCTTCTGATATTTATCAATACACGCCGGAAGTTATTCGTCATGGCCGATATCTGTTGGTCAGTATCGACCCGACAGCCGCACAGCGTGACCCGCTTTCTCAGCTGACTGAGGTGCGTCTCCCTGTTTCCCAGAAGCCTACGGTGGGTGATGCCCTGCGTGATGTATTGCGCCAGTCGGGCTATACCTTGTGTACACCTGAAAAAACCAATGGCATTTTATATCGCCAGCCGCTGCCTTCGGTGCACCATCAGTTCGGCCCTGTTCGGCTGCATACGGCTTTGCAGCTCATGGCAGGCCCGGCCTGGCAGCTGGACGTGGATGCGGTACAACGTCAGGTTTGTCACCATCTGCGACCGGGTTATCAGCTCCCGCAACCCCCACAAGGAAAGCAGCCATGAAAGGGTCTCAAATGGGGCTGATGGTGTGGGTCGTACTCGGCAACCCAGCATGGGCAGATACATCAACACCTTTAACATCACAGCAGACGCAGACGGTGGAAAGCCAAAAGCAAACATTAAAAACACCGGCCGGGCAGTGGGGATTGAAGGCAGATGAATACCAGCGTTATCAGCATCTGATGGCGGGGCCAAGGGGAATTCAATCGCCGGGGCTTGATCCGCTGACAACCTTGGGCATTGAGGCTGAAAACGATGCCGAACGCCGCCGTTATGCTGAGCAGTGGGTCAAAACAGAATTCGCTCGCACCGAAAAAGAACTGCGCTTTCAGCGAGAAGTGAATGCGGCCTGGCAGCGGCTGTTTCCTGATGTTCTGCCCGTTAACATGGAAAAAACACGGGAGGCAAGCGGCCGTCTGGCCCTGTTTGTCAAAGTCAAAGATTGCCCGTCATGCGAAACCCGCTTGGCTGAAGTGTTGGCTGCGAAGCAACCTGTTGATATCTATCTGGTTGACAGTCAGGGGAATGATGAGCTGTTGCGGCAGTGGGCCAAAAAGCATCAGATCCCCGTTGAGCGGGTACGTAACCGACAAATTACCCTGAATCATGATGCGGGGTACTGGTTCCGGTTTGGCAAGGGTCGGATGCCGGTCTTGTTGCGCCAAGGAGAGCAGGGATGGCAGATCACCTCATGATGAAACCGCTGAGCTTATTCCCCGTTGTGGGTTTACTATGGATGACTGCCTGCCATGCCGAACTGAATGTGATTGCCGATTTAGGCGGCAAAGATGCCTCGCCCTTTTATGACAGCATTAATGCCGAACAACATGATGCGTCTTTACCATCGGCACCGCCTTTCTCTTCCGAAGTGGCAGGTGAAGCGGCCATGCTGCCGGTCAGAACACCGGAACTGTCACCAGGGAAAGTCGGCAGCAGATCACTCCAGTTGCCGGGGATTGGTGCTCTGTTTCTGATTGGGGATGATTCGGATTCGCATCAGTGGTTAAGTCAGAATGCGGCCACATTGACGAAACAACAGGCCGTGGGGTTGGTGGTGAATGTCAGAGATATAGCTGGCTTGCAGGCACTACGCACATTAGTTCCGGGGTTACTGCTGTCACCGGCTTCCGGCACCGAACTGGCTCGCCGGTTGCAGTTGCAACATTATCCGGTGTTAATTACCGACACTCAGCTTTCCCAGCAGTTATCGCCATGAGCCGTCGTTATGTGGTTGAAGCCCTGCTGCGCCCGGCCGTTGAACTGAATACGGCGCTGGTCGCCGCCGTTGCGGCGTTTGTCTGTATTCGGGCACCCTGGGCCATCGCACTAACACCCTCCGTTAGCTATATCATGGGCGGCAGTTTTGCCGCACTGGCGATAGTGCGCACCTGGCAGGGCATTCAGGTTATCCGCTATCGCAGAAATTTGCGCCGCCTGCCGCGTTACCAGATGAGTACTAAACACATTCCCCTCAGTCACCGACAATTGTTTTTGGGGCGTGGATTTCGCTGGCAACAGAAGCATACCCAGCGTTTACAGGATACGCGCCGACCGGAAGTGGAACGATTTGTGCAACCGTCTCAGGTTTATCAGCTCGCCCGCGAACTGGAGCGTCGAACCGAATACCGTTGGCCAGACTTATCTGCGCTATTACGCAAAGACTCTGCCTGGAATCCGGTACGTCCGCTGCCACCGGTAGGGGGCAATCCGGCTATTCACGGTCTTGAGCCACAGGAAGCGGAGGTTTTTATGGACTTACGCGAGCGCGTCGGGCACACACTGGTGATGGGGACAACCCGGGTAGGAAAAACCCGGCTGGCCGAACTGCTGATAACGCAGGATATCCGACGGGGCGAGGTGGTGATTGTCTTTGATCCCAAAGGGGATGCCGATTTGTTAAGACGCATCTGGGCAGAGGCGCACCGGGCAGGGCGTGGTAATGAACTGTCCCTCTTTCATCTGGGCTGGCCGGAAATTTCTGCTCGTTATAATGCCGTCGGGCGGTTTGGTCGGGTATCCGAGGTGGCTTCCCGTCTGGCGGGGCAGCTCAGCGGCGAAGGCAACAGTGCCGCGTTCCGTGAATTTGCCTGGCGGTTTGTCAATATTGTCGCCCGTGCACTGGTAGCACTGGGGCATCGGCCGGACTACCAGCTGATTACCCGCTACGTTAATAATATCAGTGAACTGTATCAGCGCTATGCCATTAAAGTGATGGAAGAAAGGCAACCGGAACTGCTGGCGCAAATCAATCATTCCCTCAGTAAACTGAAAGAAAAAGACATTCCGCGCAATATGCAGGGGCAGCCCGATGCTCTCCGGCTCTGGGCTATGGAAATGACCCTGAGTTCTGAGGCGGGCAAACAACTCTATGACCCGATTTTGGACGGGCTGCGTTCTGCGGTACGGTATGACCGCACCTATTTTGACAAAATTGTCGCGTCCTTATTGCCGCTGCTGGAAAAACTGACCACCGGCAAAATCGCAGAATTATTGTCACCGGATTACCTCAATATGACGGATCTGCGACCCATTTTCGACTGGGAGCAGGTGATCCGCAAAAACGGCATTGTTTATATCGGGCTGGATGCCCTGTCTGACAGTGATGTGGCCTCGGCTGTAGGTAACAGCATGTTTGCAGATTTGGTCAGTGTCGCGGGGCAGATTTACAAATATGGCATGAACGCCGGATTGCCGGTTCGTCATGACGGCAAGCTGGCGATCAACCTGCATTGCGACGAATTCAACGAACTGATGGGCGATGAATTTATTCCACTCATTAACAAAGGCGGCGGTGCGGGCATGCAGGTCACAGCGTACACCCAGACCTCGTCTGATATCGAAGCCCGTATCGGCAGCCCGGCCAAAACCGCGCAGGTGGTGGGGAACTTCAATACCCTGATTATGCTGCGGGTACGGGATAACCGGACGGCGGAGCTACTCACCAGCCAGCTACCGGAAGTGGAAATCTACAGCAAGACGCTGGTATCGGGGCATTCTGATATTGCCGATGTCGAGCAGGGGCAGGATTTTACCTCGTCCACACAAGATAGGGTAGGCACCGTCAAAACACCACTAATTACGCCCGCTGAAATGATTAACCTGCCGAAAGGGCAGGCGTTTGCGTTATTGGAAGGTGGGCAGTTGTGGAAAATCCGTATGCCTTTGCCAACGGGTGATGAAGATGATGCCTTAATGCCAGCCAGTTTGCAGAACATCGCTGAACAGATGCGCAGGCATTACCGCACCAGTGAAAACTGGTGGGAAGAGAAGGGGTAGTTTCCATTTATGGCGCAGTCAGAAAACTCATCCCGCCAATCGTCCCAACCGCCCCGCAAGCCTGGTCTGCTCTATCGTGTGCTATGGGAATGGCCCTGGCAGTTTATTGGGTTTGTTATCATGTCGTGGCTATTCAGTCTGTTACTGGAATATCTCGGTATGGCGTTTTTCTGGCCGGAGCAGGGGGCGTCTCACAGTCAGACCATGATGAAAACCGAGCTGCAATTTTTATCCTCGGAATTTACCCGAAGTCTGTTATTGGCTGAACCTTCACAAACCGTTTCAGCATGGCTGGCACAGGTTTACCAGTGGCTGTTTGTGGAAAGTGGTTTTATGAACTGGGTTCAGGGGCAGCGGCAATATCAATTCCATAGCAACAATGATTTTTTGCGCGAGTTTAATGCTGTGTTACATGGACTATTGGCGCATTTGCGGGAGTATTGGCTGGCAACTGTGTTTATCACGATGGTGACGCTGATCCGGTTGGCAATACTGCTGTTATCCGTTCCCTTGTTTGCAATGGTGGTATTAGTGGCATTGGTTGACGGGCTGGGACGGCGGGATTTGCGGCGTTACGGGGCAGGATACGAATCGAGTTTTGTTTATCACCATGCCAAACGGGGAATTAAACCGGCCTGCACGGTTCCCTGTGTACTGTATTTATCGTGGCCGGGTGTAGTGTATCCCACCGTGATATTGCTACCGGCAGCGATAATACTGGGTATGGCGGTGGTAATAACAACGTCGATGTTTAAGAAGTACATCTGAATGGGTAGCGATACGTAGCAGTTGCATCCTTTAACAGTGTAATGTAAGTACCATTTTTGATCTATATCCCACTATCGATTCCAAAATAGGGACAGTATATTGTATTCATATTATCCTAATTTTTTAATTTTAATTAACTAGCAAGGTGAATAAAAGAATGGAAGATATTCTTAATTATCTACTTCACAACTCCAAACCAATCTTAGCATTGATCAGTGCATTTTGTTCTGGCGTTTTGGTAATAATATATCGAGTCTATAAGGGAGTTACTTTTCTCAGTAATAGAAGGATTTCAAAAAACAAACACTATCTTAATGAATATATTGATTTTATAAATAATGAAAATAAAAAACATATAGAAAACATGATAGAATCAGAGGTAATGTTTAAAGTGACAAAAATAAAATCGTCAAGATTAAGGAATTTAATTTCAAAATTAGAGCGTAATGACGTTAGGCCTGATTATATACGTGACATTAGAAAGTTAAATTTTTATGTGTCTTTTGATACTGAATTTCCAGTTATTAAAATTGATTTTCAGTACAAACTAGGCAGGTTTTTTGAAATGATAATAGGAGGGATGACTTTTTTTGGCATGATTTTAACATCCTTAATATTATATTGTTATAAGAATGAGGCCCTGCAAGTATCTTATTATTCGTTTACAGCTATATTTTTGATATTTCTTGGTTGTTTTTCTGTTTTTGCGATAAAATTATCTCCATCGAGAAAAAGAATAAAAGAATTAAATAAAATTTTATCGGAGTGCAGACTGAATGGTTAGTTTGGGAAGAAATGAAAAATATTATTTTCGTTATAAGAATTTGATAAGGTAATTTTCTTTAAATAGCAGCTAAAATTGCTAGGTTAATATAAATTAATTTAGCATAAGGTTTATATCAAAAATTTATTGTTCGTGGCGCTGAGTAATGGCAGATAAAACGGGTGTTTGTTTTGTCTGTTATTACTCAGTAGACAAGCCGTTCGACGGCGCGTCAGTGATAATTATTCATGCATAATTCTGTCCACTTGCGTATTACCATGAAAGAGATCAGGTAATAACGCTGTTTTTCAAGTTAATTGTCTCTCAAATTGTCTTTATCTTTCTATCAGCATGCACCCAGCTCCCATGCTTTTCGTGCTCATCATCAGGGACGTTTAAATCAATCCGCAGCATGGGGGCCTTCATGATTAAGTGTTGGTTGAATCAATTAATCAGACTATTTAGCTAATTTGCATTATTACATAAAGAGTTTATTGCTGATTTGACCTTAAAAACCTCGCATCCTCGATATTCTGAATTTCATGACGAGGTGCGTGTTGATGCGTGGTAGTTTTTCCCTGTTCCGTTTTGCCTGTCTGATGGGGCTGACCCTATTGTGTGTGCCGCTTGCGCAGGCAGCCGAGAAAGATGAACTGGCCAGTGCCAAAAACCTGATTGAGCAGGTACAAATTGCACTGGAACGCGCAAGCATGGACGAAAAGCAGGCTGATGCCCCAACCCTCCCTCGCTACTACTTTGATTACGCCCGTATCAGTACCGATCTCAACACCATCAAAGCCGGCATCGATCACTACCTGACCCCCTCCCGTGGTCAGCCGGGCGGGTCTGCACCGTTATCCGGCCAATACCGTCAGGAACGTCCGCAATGACCCCCACCCAGCGTAATGCCTTTGAAGTCGCCTCAGGACACTTTGATATTTATTTTCTGTCTCTGGTGTGCGTCGGTTTTTTCTTAGCGACCCTGTTTCTTTGGGCGGCCTGGGCGGCGGTGGATGTCTGGAACGGTTGGGCGAATGAAAAAGTACGTAACCAGGCCCTCAGCCAGTTTGCCCTGCGAACAGCCCTCTTACTGGTGATATCGGTCTGGATGTTTGCCAGTTAATGCAATGAACCTACTGAAAAAGGAACCGCGTAAATATGAAACCAATATTAACGGCCTGCCGTCGTCTCAGCACTAACCTGATAACGCGAATCAGCACCGTGTTTTTGTTGTTCGGCCTGGCCTGTGAATCCGCCTGGGCTGATTTACCTGCGATCGAACCGCCGAAAAGTGGCGGTGGGGGCGGGTTATTGGGACAAGTGAAGGGCTACGCACAGGATGGCATTGTGATTGGGGGCTTAATCCTCTCGGCTGTGGCGTTTTTTAAAGTCGCCTCTGCCGCCGTGGAAACCTTCTCCGAAGTGCGTGACGGCAAAGCGACCTGGACACAGTTTGGCTCCATTATTGTGGTCGGCGTGGTGCTGCTGGTTGCCGTGATCTGGCTGCTGGCAAAGTCGGCCGGCATTATTTTTTAAGGTGCCGCTGATGCAGACGATCCCGTTCTTACCTGATCGCTTAAACGCTGAGCCAGTGGTATTTCGCGGCTTCACCACCCCGGAGATGGGACTGGCGGCAGTAGCCGGCGTAGGTGGTGGGCTGATGGTGAGCCTGCCCCTCATTCCGTTAGTGGGCTGGGTCATGATACCCACGGGCATGCTGGTCATGCCTTTGCTGTTGGTGAGCTTTGGCGGGCGCTGGCTCGCGCAGCTGAAGCGTGGCAAACCGGAAAACTATCTCTGGCAGAAACTGGAAGAGAAAAAACGTCGGCTGGGGATCGGTGATCCGACGTTGATTATTGCGGCTCAGGGCTGGTCGCTACGGCGCAGCAGGAGCACGCGATGAGCCGGTTTCGCCATGCACTGAAAAACCGTGATCAGCATATTCTGACGCTGCGGCTCGCTTGCGGGGTGCTGGTGCTGGTCTTGTTGATCGCGCTGGTCGGCTGGATGACGGCACCCCGTAATCTCACCATTCATAATCCGCCGGATTTACGCAGTGGCAGCACCCGGGCGTGGTGGGAAGTCCCTGCGCCGAGTGTCTACAGTTTTGCGTTTTATATTTTCCAGCAACTGAATGCCTGGCCGAAAAATGGGGCGCAGGATTATCCGGCCAAAATTGTGGCCTTATCGCCCTATCTGACGCCAGCCTGTCAGGATTTTCTGCGGAAAGATGCCAAAGCCCGGGCTGACAGTGGCGAACTGGCTGACCGGGTTCGCGTGGTGTATGAAGTACCCGGCCGAGGCTATGAGACGAACAGTGTGACAGTACACAATCAGAATAACTGGGGGGTGCGGCTGGATTTGGTGGCCGATGAGTATTACCACGCCGAACCCGTCAAACGGGCGTTGGTACGCTATCCTCTGAAAGTGGTGCGCTGGGAGGGGGATGCAGAACGTAATCCGTTCGGGCTGGCACTGGATTGCTACGATGAAATGCCACAACGGTTGGAAGCCATGTCGCCATCCGTGGAAGAGAAAAAAGGGATGTTTCAATGAAAAAATGGCCTTCTCTTTTTGCCTGTTTGGGGCTGGTGCTGTTGTTCAGTTTTGGGGCAAATGCAGATGAATTGTTGAAATGGGAACGCATTCCATTATCAGTGAAGCTGAAAGTGGGTCAGGAGCGGATTATTTTTGCTGACCGGAATATGCGTGTCGGCGTACCCCCATCACTCAGAGATAAACTGCGGGTGCAAAGCGCCGGCGGGGCAATTTATCTGAAAGCCAGCCAATCATTTTCGCCGACCCGTCTGCAATTGCAGGACAGTGAAAACGGCGAAATTATCTTGTTGGATATCCGTACCGCCAAAACGGCTCCGACCGAACCGGTACGCCTTATTTATCCGGATGAAAAATCCGGCGTGTCAGTCGAAAAATCCCCTTCGCAGAGCAAAACCAGATTATCTGCACCCGTGCCGGTGGTGTTGACTCGCTATGCCGCGCAGCAGCTATATGCTCCGCTGCGCACCCTTGAGCCGGTCACTGGCATTCATCCGGTCAACCTGCATTTACCGGCGATAATCACGACACTCTATCCCTCAGCGCCGATAGCCATCTCTCCGCTGGCAGGCTGGGGAGTGAAAAATTATTCCGTCGTAGCGCTGAAATTGCGCAATACCGCCAAACGCACTATTACGCTCGACCCGCGGGCCTTGCAGGGGCAGTTTGTGGCCGCCACGTTCCAGCATCGCTGGTTGGGCGCAGCCGGTACACCGGAAGATACCACGGTGCTGTATCTTGTCACTCAGGGTCAGCCGGATAACGCCTTTATTCCTGAGCCGACCGCCGTGAAATCGGGAGACCCTCATGCAGATTAAATCCAACAGTCTGGTCAAGATACTGGTGCCGGCGGTGCTGATGGTCGGCGGGTTTATCGGCATCAAAAGTTGCAGTTCAACAGACACGGTTGCGCCCGCGACACCGCCCAATAATGCCCTGGCCTCGCTGTCCCCGGAGGAGTTACAGGTACTGGGTATCGGCGGCGATACGCCGGAAGATACCCTGCGAACACTGGTCGGCACACTCAATAAAGTGCGGGCAGAGCAACAACGGTTAACCCGGCAGAATGCCGATATCCTGAAAGAAAATGACCAGTTAAAAAACCAGCATCACGATGTGGCCGGTCAGATAGATGCCGCCGTTGCCACCCTTCGGCAGGCTGATGAACAGCGCCAGCGCGAATTACAGGATGAGCAGCAGGGGTTGCTGGCGCAGATTGATTTACTGACCGAGCGGTTAAATGCCACACCCCTGTCAGTACCGGACAGCGCGATGCCGCTGGGGTCGGGGAATTCCCCTTATTCAATTAATCCAGCCAAGGCGCAGGATGATCTTATCTGGATAACACCCGCCGATGAAAAACCGACAGATAGGCAAAGTATCGGCAATGGCAACGCGACGGCACGCTTTCCAACCTCATTTTTAAGTGAACAGCCCGTTGCAGGGCAAAATCAATCTCAGCCTGTTTCGCTTCAGACTCCTTCAAAGGAAAAAAACGAAAAACCGGTCTAT
>NZ_FORG01000017.1 GCF_900113945.1 Xenorhabdus mauleonii | reverse complement strand
CGAAGCTGGTAGTAAAAATAATCCGGTTCTTCTCCGGCCAGTAGCTCCGCTGCGGGCGTAAATTGCTCTATCGGCAGATAGCGGTAAGGCGTGCCTCGTTGGGTGTCATCATCGGGCTGTTGAACCACCTTAACGTCATGTAATCGGAACAATTTCATGGCATCGCCCAGCAGCAAGGGATAGCAGTGATTTTCGGCACTCAGCAGGACAGGCGGGCTGGTTCTTTTTTCCAGATGAATGGCCGGCACACAGCCCAACATAAAGGCATCACCGACATCATCCAGCGGCAGTTCGCCTTCAAAACGAAAAATCAGTTCAAAAGTACCATCCGTATTAAGCGGAACTTCCGTGCAACTACAGCTGATATCCAGCGTGACAAAGTTATACAGATGCGGCAGCGCATAATACTCAACCAACGTTTGCAGGCCGGCATAGGAGCTTTTTTTCATCGGCAGGATGGGAGCATCCAACACATCATGCCAACCATAGGGAAAACAGCGCAATTTTCGTTGTTCACCCTGTGTGCGCAGGCTGACATCACAAATATGCTGATCTAACCACAGGCTGAGCTGTGCTGCCTGTTCAGTAACCGTGCCAAGGAAAAATGAGAGCGCTCCGCATTTCCAGACCGAAGAAGTACTTCCCGTCTGACAAAGGGTCAGGATAATTTCACTGTGGGTGCCGGTTTTTTTCACCCTGCGATCCCATACAACTAGCGGCTCAATATGCAGTGAACGGCAGGTTTTGAAACTGAGCAATTGCCCATCCGTTTGCGCAGAAACGGAAGTGTTCTTGGGAATATCAACAGCCCCCTGATGTTCGCCATCGGCAGGGAAAAATTGCATGATAGTGGTGGGCGGAACAGGGCACAGCACTAACGGCCAGATACGGGACAGAATACCGTGGGTAATTTCGGGGAAATCATCCTCCAGTTTATCCCGTAAGCGGGCAATCAGCAGGGCAAACGCCTCGAAAAGACGTTGAATATCGGGATCATGGGCTGTTGCCAGAAAATCAGTTAAATGGGGTGATGCTTTTGCCACGCGCTGAGCTAGTTCCCGCAGGTAAGCGCATTCTTGCAGGTACAGCGATTCCTTGCGGTTTTTCATATTTCTCCTTCTTTGCACAGATATTCAAACTAATGAACCATCGGCATTTCATTGAAAATATTTATAAATAAAAAAGAAATAGACGATATTTGACTATTATACGGAGTTATTTGTTAGTTTAACTAATGAATTTCGATTTTTTTGCTATTCAAGAAAAATCTTAAAAAACAATCGCAGTAATCATTTGACCCCTTTCACTTCAACCGATAACATCTTTGCTGACAATAACGATCCATCGCCTGTCAGGATCACCTTCGGGTGGCGAAATAAATCTCCCGTAGCCTGAAAGGGAGAGCAAGTATTGCGGTACATCTGCGCACTTTTGGAAGCAGATATCGTTGGACAATAACCCATCGTCTGGCGATGAAAGTTATCCGGCTTCTTGATTCACCGGCTTATCATTCACGTAGAGCAGTCCCCTGCCACGTTTTGATTAACGAATGGTTAAACGTCCCGAACACCGCGCGGCGTCACTTGCGTTTAAGCGGAGCGATTACCAAGTGACGCCGCTAAGCGGCCAACGTCCAAAGCACGCCCGGCCTGCCTTTACGACCCATTTGATCCACGTATTACTCAAAGTCACCCGTTGTTACGGGCCTTTTTCTGTCTGAATCGACTTGCTTCGTTTGTTTTTTAATCCACTGCCTGACAACAGGCTGATATCGAAAAAAAGGAGAAATTACCCACGTCACGATAATGAGGCGTTCATCCTGACTAAATCAGGCACTGAACGGGGAGTACTCCATCGCCGTGCTGAGCACATAGCGAACTCCTGCAAAAACTCAACACAATTCTCGCCCTGCTACACATTATCTGACGCACCACGGAACGGTGAACCTCACCGACACGCAGGGAGTGTTTCGAAATAAGTAAAATAAGTCTGAAAAACACAGGGGAAATACGGATAGCGAAGCGATCACGAACAAGAATAAACAACAAAGATTGATTTAGCCGTCCGTATTCTTCCCTGAGTTTGTGTGATAACGGAGGACAGGATTCGATGTGCCTTGACCAACAAAATGATTTAACTCACCGCTTGGTCTCGCAGAGGTCAACTGAGTTTAAAGTACACAGGCACAATGCTAAGCGGATTTATAGCCGTTCAACTTAGTAGTTCGGTTATTGAGTTAGATAAAACAATCAGTTAAAGTATTCCCGCCATTAGCAAAATCTAATGGTCAAGGTTTTGCAGCCTTGCGCACTTATACACTGGTAAGATACTTTACCAGTGTTCTTGCTATTACCTTTTCTATGGTGGTTCAGGCTGGGGAGGCTATGCCTCGCCGGAATAAGTGCCGGTCTGCAAACCCTGTCTGAATCACCACCATCAATGAATAATTAATGGAAGGGGTAGCAGGAATGATTGATATTAAAAAAGATTGGCATCAGGCCGATATTATTGCGGCATTACGTAAGCGTGGTACTACCCTAGCGGCAGTCTCCCGTGAAGCTGGACTCAGTTCATCAACATTAGCCAATACGCTCAGCAGACCATGGCCAAAAGGCGAATGGATCATCGCTAATTACCTCGGCATCCATCCCTCAGAAATCTGGCCTAGTCGATATTTTGATTCATACGGTCAGCCTATTGAACGCAAGATTCGCGATAAATCTGAAGTGGTCAATAAAATTGGTCACTAACTTAGAACGTTGCCAAAATAATCTATCTCATTCGTTGAGTATTAACTCATTGGTACACCTCGATTTAGCGTGTACCCAAGGGGGTACCCCTAGAAAATATTGAATATCACAAACCCATAAATAACAAGGCTTAATGCCGTATACTCAATGAACAGATCCAATATTGAATAGTATTTCATAGCCTCTCATAGCACTTCACAAAGCCAGTAATACTCAGATATTGCTGGCTTTTTGCTATTTCAGGGAATTGTATGGCTTATCAGCAAACTACGTCGTGTTTTATTTCCGATAGGATTTCGACATATTGATGCCTCGAAATCAATTTATTAGAACAACAACTTATTAGAATAAAACAAGAAAAGGTAACTTATTATGCCAATCCCTCAGCGATTAAAACCCTATAAGCCAAATGAAGAAGAATTTGCAAGAATGGAGTCATTGCTGACTCAAATCGAAGATAAAATTTTTGACCATAAAAATGCGCATGTTCCGGAGATCCAAGAACTCATCAATGAATGGAATAAAAATGCCAGCCGAGAGTTTGAATTCCATGAGTTCCGGGATTTGCATTCCTATACTGACAATGAAAGCTTTATTTACTCCGCTTTTTATAAAATAAAATACATTGCAGATCTGGGCTTTGATGAAGCGATGGCCTTGGTTAATATTTTCTCTGAAAACAATGAGCATGAGTCAGATGTGTACTATGCAATCAATTTATTGGAAGAGAATTTTCCGGATACCAATATTTCAGATCTTATTTTTTGGCCTGATGATTGGTTCCAAAATGAAACATTCGAAGCTGAACTCACCTCTGAAGAAATATTGGGTTATGCGATGGCTCGTTCAGGTAGATTTTTACCCGACGCTCCTGAAATTGAACTGAAATATCCAATCCCCCAGCAGTAACCTCCTTTCTTACTGATTGCCTTGATAGAAAGGTAGTATTAAACCTACTTGAGCGTTGCATGGCGCTCTTGTTGGGGATTTCTATGTTCGGTATATCTCCGTCATCTTATAAGCCGCATCTAGCGCTCACCCGACGATAGCGTGCGCATGACATCTAATTTTTGAGTCGGTTTAAACGTCATATTTTAATACCTCTTCAATCGATGTTGGTATGACAGGTTTGTCTCTCGGCTCTTGCGTCAGCTCAAAAAGACGCTGTAAATCATCTAAACTTTGCCAAAGCAACAATAGTTGGCGAAAGGATATTTACCCGGCCAGCTCAAATTTTTTAATGGTCGCAGCAGGTATACAACTACGCTTAGCCAACGCTTCTCGTGAGAGTTTAGCTTGCTTACGGAGGCTACGAAGATGTTTGGCAAAAGCATGTTGGACATCGACATCATCCAGTAATAAAAAACGGCCCATGACTTTCTCCCAAGATCTCCATAAATGGACACAATAATATCCATAAAGAAATCTGAATGTGATGGCTAAAATTCAGATGACGAACACGCAGCAGGCAAATAATTTCAAATGCATTTTTGCAATCCAAGGTGGGGGATAACTCCCCACCATTATGCAAAAATCACCAACTACCTGAAGCGCCACCGCCCTCGCTTTTGCCGCCGCCGCCAATAAAGCGATCGTTATCGTCATCATCGCTGTCATCTTCATTTTTTATTTTTATACTTTCAGCCGGAGGTTGAGTTTGGGAACTTGAGCCACCAAACAGGCCACCAAACAGTTTTTTGACCATTCCCCCCACCAGCGACAATAGCGAGAAAATAACCAAAAGCGCCAAAATGACTGGCAACAGAAAAATGAGCAGGTAATACCAAATAGACAGAGGGGGAAATACACCGACAAGGCTCAATACAAATGTAGCAGCAGCAACAGTCAAGGTGCATTTAAGGAAACGCTTAGCCCAGTGCCCTTCACGGAAAACCGCCAATGGCAGGGATATCATACCCAACAAGTAAAGCACTAATGGAGCAGTAAGATCTTTTCCGAGTGAGCTGTCAGATGATGCATTATCTTCTTCAAAAGCCTGAACGGTTTTTGCAATATCGCTCGGTGTTTCCATTTGTCCCGGCTGTTTCAGCAATGTTTCGATGGAATCAATCGAATTGCTGAGTCCTTCGAAATAAGCATCCTCTTTAAACGCCGGTTTCACATCCTGACGCAAAATACGTGCAACTTTACCATCGGTTAATTTATGCTCCAGACCAGAACCCACTGAAATACGCATTTGATGGTCAGCAGATGCAACCAAAAATAAAATGCCATCATTGTGTTCGGTACTGCCCAATTTCCACTTGGCAAAGACACGGGAAGAGAATTCTTCAACAGTCTCTCCACCAAGTGTCGGGATAATTAAAACAGCCATCTGCACCTTTTCTTCTGATTGCAATTTTTTCAGCTTACGGGTCAGGCGCTGCTTCTCTTCTTTGGTTAGAACATTGGCGGTGTCTACTACGTGCTTGTTTAAGACGGGGATCTCAACAGAGGTTGTTTTTTGATTTAGCTCTTTGGCAGATACATTTCCTATTCCGATAAGCAGTAAGAACAGAATAACAACGTGTTTCATCATCGAAAAATAGCGGCTTACCGGCTGTATCATGCGGGTACTACGACCATCCTTTGGCATACGGGCAATTACTGACATCAAATATCCTTGGTTATTTCTTCAACTATCAATTGCCAGTATTATAGGGATATATCCGATTACGTGTAATGAGAAAAGCGGCATTATTTTTACATGATGCCGCTGCTGGCAGGCTTATTTCCCTTCTTTGATTTTTGCTGCTTTACTTGCCGTCAACAATGCCAATATTGGCGTAATCGCGAAGAATAAAAGCAACCAATGGGAAGAGGTGGATGCACCTTCTACTCCTCCCGGCTGATAAAATCCGAATAAATTGACTATCATGCCGCCCAGTGCAGAGCCAAATGCGGTGGCAAATAATTGCACGGTAGTGATGGATGAACCGGCAATATTCTTATCGGCATCGCTGGAAACCTGCAAAATGCGGGTCAGAAGATGAGGCCAGCCAAAACCGATGCCGAACCCAAATATCCCCAAACCTAAAACGATCGCCAGTATTGTTTGCCACTCCCCAGCCGATGGGTTGGGCAATAGTACAAGCAACAGCAACATGCCAAGAAACATGAAAACGGGGCCACTCATAATGGCGAATCGCATTTTCGCGCCTTGCCAACTGGCACTGGCCATCTCTCCTATTGTCCAGCCAAGCGCTGCGGTCGCAACCATATAACCAGAAACCAGAGGAGATTGCCCATGCAAAATTTGCAGGAAATAAGGAATAAAAACATCACATGACAGGCCAACAACCAGCAGTAATATGGTAAGAAATAAAATCAGATGGGGAGAGCGCAGGCTCAGGGCGTTTTCAGGCAATAATCTTGCTGAAGTACGACGTTCATAGATGACCAGCAATGAGACCAATATCACGGCCACAGCAATGCCCAGAATATTCATCCGAACATCTTGGGACAAGCTGCCGGATGACACCGCCAGCACAGCCGCTGCCAATAAGATCAGTTGCACAAACGGTAATGGCGTATTGGTTTTATCCTGTTCCTGTTTTTTCGGCAGAATCATATAGGTAAATATGGCATACAACAAAATAATGGGCACCATAATGCCAAATGCATAACGCCATGCGTTCATTTCAGCGAAAATGCCGCCTATGGCCGGCCCGATTAAGGTTGCCACACCCCACACTCCCGAAATCAAGGCCATCGCCCGGGTCCAGAGGGATTCCTCAAACACCAGATTGATCATCGCATAGGACAGTGCAAACAAAAATCCACCACCGAGTCCCTGAATAGTTCTTCCAACCAGCATCATTTCCATCGTCGGTGCGACAGTGCAAGATAAACTACCAATGAGAAAAATGAGGGCCGCGATCAAATAAGCATTTCTTGCGCCTGATACACTCAGTAACTTAGCAGAAAGGATAGAACCAATTATTGATGCCATGACAAACAGTGTCGTATTCCAGGCATAGAGGTTCAAGCCACCAATATCGTTTACAACAGAGGGCAGAATAGTAATCGCAATTAAGGTGTTCGTTGCCATTAATCCGACACCCAATGAAAGTGCTATCGCACTTGGCGCATTTTTACTGGAAAACAGGTCCTTCCAGCGGCCTTCCTCAGCTATTATCATGATTTTGTCCTGAACACAGGTTGAGTTATGAAAAGTCTTACGTTAAATTAAACAAGCTAAATCTTGGAATAAATTAATGTCGGGATCATGAATATGTCAAGCTCAGACTTGGAATTTAATATAATCGCTGGGCACACAGTGAGTGATAAGTTATTAATGCTGCTAAAAACTCAAGGTGCCTTACAAGCCTCTGATGCCGGCAAGTTATTGGGAACAACTGGCGAAGCAGCCCGCCAGCAATTTGTAAAACTGGCTAAGGACGGCTTAGTCG
The DNA here is from genome assembly GCF_900113945.1 of Xenorhabdus mauleonii. Classification (GTDB taxonomy): domain Bacteria; phylum Pseudomonadota; class Gammaproteobacteria; order Enterobacterales; family Enterobacteriaceae; genus Xenorhabdus; species Xenorhabdus mauleonii. The sequence goes on along the minus strand of NZ_FORG01000017.1, from coordinate 91,955 downwards.
AGGCGAAATCAGAAGCGAGAGGGGTCGGTCGCCCAATTCAACTCTGGCATCTTACGGAGAAAGGCCATGCCAAATTCCCTGATGCCCATGCAGAGCTAACAACACAATTGATTGCGATTATTCGCAGTCAATTGGGCGAAACGGCCATTGAAACAATTGTCAGCGCCCGTGAAAAAGAAACGTTTTCCAATTACCAAAAAGCAATGGCCGGTATCACAGACCTACAGGAAAAGGTAAAGCGCTTGGTTGCGATCCGCTGCCAGGAAGGTTATATGGCTCACTATTCTGTTGAGGATAACGGGGATATTCTGTTTTTTGAAAATCATTGCCCAATCTGTAGTGCAGCAAAAACATGTCAGGGCTTTTGCCGGGCAGAGTTGAACATTTTCAATGAAATTTTGCAGGCAGATGTGCAACGAATCGAATACATCCTCAGTGGTGGCAGGCGCTGCACCTACCGCATTACACCACTTAACCGTAAATAAATGCCATACGATTGAAATCATCACGCGCACCTCTTTTGCCAGACAGCATCACCGGCAAAAGAGGTGTGAAAGTGATTAGTTGCCCGCCGCACCCAGCCGCTGATAAATATAGTGCTTATAGCTCTCGACCAGTGCGCTATCCGAACAATCATTCAACGCACCGTCACACAAATGACGCATGGCGATGTTGGCCTGATAAAAAGGCGGGGCCGCCAGGCGGGCGCGCTCCAGGATCATTCCGCCAAGGAACGAAATATCGGTCAGCTTGCCCGTTGTGATGGGTGCTCCCTGTTGCAAGTTATCCCGCAGGGTAAATTGGGTAATATGAGCGGGATCAGAAAGCGCTGTGTGATAATGCTCAAAGTGAATGCTTGGCTGATGATCACCAAAATAGAGGAAAACCGTAGGCTTATCACGTTTGGCAACGAATTCACTGAAATCCTTGATGGCGGGATCAGAAGCCCGGATTTTCTCTATATAGTGGCTGAACTTGCCGACTGCCGTTGAACGTTCAATGTTTCCCGTCAGGCCATAATCGTCATGATGGCTTTCTTCATAAGGGCCATGTTCATACATTGTCAGGGAGAAAATAAAAATTGGCTTGTCTGTTTCTCTCGCCAGAATGGCTTTCACATAAGACAGCATATCCTGTGTCGGGATTGTCCACAGATTTTCATCCATGCTGGCGGGATATCCCAATTCCTGTGGCTGGATAATCCTATCAACACCCAATGTCTTGTAAGCGTGTCCTGCATGGTAAGCTGACTTATTAAATGGTGTCAGGACAACGGTGTAGTAACCGTTCTCTTTCATCGCACGGAATAAGCTGTTTTGCAGATGATCAACGACAAAGTAAAACACCCCGTTTTTACGTGAGCCAAAATCATCGGTATTCAATCCGGTTAAAACAGAAAATTCAGATAACCAAGTACCGCCACCAAAGGTTTGTACCCTGAGGGGGCTTTGGGCGCTGACTCCCGCATCACGCTGGAACATATAAAGCTCCGGCAACTTCACATTCGCGGGCAATTGGTACAGCTCGGGGTTAACCGTGGATTCTTGCAATAATACAACAACGTCAGGTTTCACATCAGCTTGCACGGCTGGCAAAGAAATCTGTTGCGCCTGTTGCAAGAAATAGTCAGCAGAAGTACCAAATTTCGGTGGCTGGTAATGTGCATCCATCGCTGACATTACCATATTGGTCATCGTTCCCCGCCCTTTCGGCAATTCTCCCTGCCACTGGGCATGATAAGCATTGACGGTCAGATGAATGCCCCAAAAACTGGCTGCCACCAGAACAATGCTGGCAATGCGCCATTTGATACCACGTACGGAAGGGGCGTTTTTCCAACCCAATATCATGTTGAATATCAACCAGACAATCATCCCCGCTACCGCAATACCTGCCAGCCAATAATGGCGCAAGGTTTCCTGATTTGAGGGATCTAACATGACGTTCAAATCCGAAAACAGCAGTTGCTCTTTGTAGTAATGGACTTTTATCTGATTGAGAAATTTGAGGATAATAAACAGAGTTCCGGCCAATACCGCTGAAAATAACCAACGTGCTGAAATCAGGAAAACCAGACCAAAGATGATGCCAAACACACCAACAGATATTAACGCAGGATAAATATCACTGCCCTTTTCAAATACCAATATCAAGGAAGCAATCAACAGCAATCCAAGATAAATCCCGGAGATTATCTTTTTCTTCATACTTTATTGAGTCCACACGTGGGTTCATGCTTGACATCCCTCGATGAAAATCGCTGGGTTGCCAAAGATACAGCCAATAAAATTCAGCAAGTTTGCTCAATGAAGACACCTTGGATCCAAAGGAGTTCAATAGAATGGTTTAAAAAACCCCCTCATCCCGCAAAACATGCAGATCGGCCTTTCTACGGGTAAATCCTGTCCGGTCGAAAAACTCCAGAATCTGGATAGCCAATTTTCGGCCGATGCCTAATTCATTTCTAAAATCAACCGCCGTGATCCCACCTTTATTCTTACTATATTGGCGAATGCAATCAGCAAATTGCAGTATGCGCTGACGATGGTAGTAACGATCTGGCACAATGGCGATAATTAACCCCAACTGGGCAGCTTTTCGCAGAAGAGCACGCACAATCTCTTCGTCTTCTCCCATTTCCGTTGCCAAATCGCGTACCCACCATGCTTCATTTTTAAAATACAGTTCATTGTTAAAGTGAAGCTCGGTCTTTTCCCAAAGGGCAACCTGTTCGGGGCTAAACGCCAAACCATGCTCCGGCAGGTGCAACAGGCCGTGGGTTTGCTTCAATTCCTTCCGTTCAAGCAACCGACTGACTAAGGTATAAACGAGAGTTTCATCCAATGAAGGTAATGCCATCCGCTTCAGGCGGGCTTTACTCACCCCCAGCTGATCGGCATGCTTTTGGTGATAATCCGCCAAAACCTGCACGAGCCTTTGTTCTGCCAGTACCGCATGATGCCGCGATAATGCCCAATCTCCCGCAATGACAATATCCATTTCTGCCAACAAATTGTTTAGTTGGTTCTCCGTCAATTGACGCGCCCAGGCAAAATGGCTGAGCGATAGCGCACCACGTGGCAAATACACGGAGAGATTATCCGCGTGGCTGCCCGAGCGAGCCAATTGAGACAGCCAATGCAAAAATTCAGGCTGCCGTTTGCCCCTGCGCGGGGGATCCAAATGAATGACCCGTGCTCCCGCCAGCGTCCTCTTGGCACCGATATCACGCAATATCAAGCGATCATTTTCTACCAGGCACAAAGGCTTATCCAACACCAATTCAGCCAATAACGGGCTATCCGCGAGTGAACTGCCCGCCAATGAATCGAGCAATGAAACCCGCCCGGTGAGATGGCTGGCAGCATGATGAATATGAAGGGACTGCCAATTTTGCAACGGTGCATCCGCTTCAATTTCTACCAATACTCTGGTCACCGCAGGGATTGATTGGAGAAACGGCGGCTTTTGTAACAGCAGCCAATCACCACGGGAAATCTGCTCTTTGCTGATATTACCGGCGATATTCAATGCAATGCGCTGCCCCGCCTGAGCCTGTTCGGCTGATTGATTCTGGGCATGCAAGCCCCGAATTCTGACCGTTTGATCACACCCGGTCAGCCATAGCGTATCTCCAACGCTGACACGTCCTGCCAACGCCGTTCCCGTAACGACAATTCCCGCCCCTTTAACGGTAAAAACCCGATCGATGGCCAGACGAAAACGGTGATTAGCTTTTGCATGTTGCGGGTTTTCAAGAAAAGAGGAGCGTTGATGAGTAAGGTTTGGCGAAGATATTGGCTCGGGCTGGTGGATGCCCCTTGATTGATGAATAGACAGTAAATGCTCCCGCAGTGGGGCGATGCCTTCACCATCAGTGGCAGCCGTGACAAACAAAGGCGCTGCTGGCCAACCTTGTGATCCCAGCAACTGCATTACCTCTTGCCGGACCTCTTCGACCCTAGCCTGCTCAACACAATCCGCTTTGGTCAGCACAACCGTGATATTCGGTCGCCCGAGTAAACGTAAAATGGCCAGATGTTCCCGCGTTTGGGCCATCACACCATCATCACAAGCCACGACCAACAGGATATGCTCAATTCCCCCCATCCCCGCCAACATATTGGACAAGAATTTTTCATGTCCCGGGACATCGACAAAGCCTACAGAAGAGCCATCCGGCTGTGGCCAGTAAGCATAGCCGAGGTCGATGGTCATGCCCCGTTTTTTCTCTTCCGGTAAATGGGTGGTATCAACGCCGGTAATGGCTTGAATCAATGTCGTTTTACCGTGATCGACATGTCCCGCAGTGGCAAAAATCATAGTCATTGCGCCTATTTTTATAACGCCGATTTTTTATGGTGATGTTTATAGTGAGGGCAGTAATGACCGCAATAATGCACTCCCATCTTCGAGGCAACGTAAATCCAGCCATAACCGTCCATCATACAAGCGCCCGATCACGGGATTATGCAAATTGCGCCATTGGTGAGCCAGTTTTTCCAATGTACTGCCACGCCCGTCAATGGCAGTAAACGTCAACGCCCAACTGGGCAGGCGATCGACAGGCAAAGATCCGCTGCCAATCTGGGAATGGCAAGGTTCATCGCGAACAATAAATTTTTCGCCATAATATGCCCGAACTCGGGGAAGCAACTGTTGCGCCATATCATGGATTTCGCTTTGTGGGCGAGTCAACAAGCGTAGGGTCGGTAATTTTTGATGGAGTTGTTCTGGATGTTGATAGAGGCGCAGTGTTGCCTCCAGCGCTGCCAGCGTCATTTTATCCGCCCGTAGCGCACGTTTCAGCGGATGGCGCTGAATAGCGTCAATCCACTTTTTTCTGCCGACAATGATGCCAGCTTGCGGGCCACCCAGCAGTTTATCGCCCGAGAAAGTGACCAAATCGATGCCTTGCCTCAGATATTCCCCGGGCATCGGTTCCGCAGGCAAGCCGTATTGCGTCATATCAATCATGGAGCCACTGCCAAGATCAATGGCCGTTGGGATTTGCACTCCCATCCCCAGCTTCGCTAACTCCTCTCCCGAAACCTCAGCCGTAAAACCCTCAATACTGTAATTACTGGTGTGTACTTTCATCAGCAATCCGGTTTCCGGATTGATTGCCTGCTGATAATCTTTCAAATGCGTTCGATTCGTCGTTCCCACTTCCACCAGACGGCAGCCGGCTTGCTCCATCACATCAGGAACACGAAACGCACCGCCAATTTCCACCAGCTCACCGCGGGAAACAACCACTTGCTTGCCCTGTGCAACCGTTGCCAATACCAACAGAACCGCAGCCGCATTATTGTTGACGATACAGGCATCTTCTGCGCCCGTCAGTGTGCACAACAGATCCGCCAATGCACGGTCACGGTGCCCCCGGCCTGCACCATCAAGGGAATACTCCAGTGTAACCGGCGAACGCATCGCTTGTGTCACGGCTTCAATCGCTGATTCAGCCAGCAATGCACGCCCCAGATTGGTATGAAGCACCGTACCGCTCAGGTTAAGTACCGGCTTCAAGGCTGATGTTTGCTCTTGTTTGATCCGGTTATTCAGTGATGCCGCCCAGTTATCACTCCATTCAGGCAAGGTTTGATGATTCCGGATATTGAACCGCGCTTGCTCCTGCATTTCCCGCAACATGTCCACGACCCGCGTCTGTCCATGCGACTCAACCAGCGGGATGATCCCGGGTTCCTGCAACAATTTGTCGATAGAGGGCAACTGGCGGTACAGCGAGTTTATTGCTTGTGTCATCGCTTTTCCCTTAGCCACTTATTCGTTGGGAAACAAAAAAGGATTCAGGCTGCTGCGAGAAAAACCTTCCTCTTCCATTTTTGCATCCAGAACCAGTGACGCCAGATCATCAGCCACGGCATCCACATTGGGATCTTTTTCCTGATAAAAAATTTTCAGGTAACTACCGCAATCCCCACAACTTTCTGCTTTCACTGCCGCTTGCTCACTATCCAGTGACCAATACCCCAAATCACCAGTTTGCTCACAATTACTGCATTTGATTCGCACAACATGCCACTCACTTTCACACAAATGGCAATGCAAATAACGCAAACCCTGACTCGAGCCAATTTGCACAATGCTGGCAACAGGCATACTGCCGCAAACCGGGCAAAACTGACGATGCTCGCCATATTCCGCCCGCGCTTTTCCGGGGATTAAACTGGCCATTTGCGCCCAATAAACGGACAGTGCTGCCCAGATAAATACGGCCTGATCGGCACTGACCTTGCCAAATTCACTATTGAGCAATGCACTGGCCATCTCTTCCAGCTCTTGTTCTGAATTTTTCGCCAGATTTTCCAGAGCTGGTTTCACGTGTTCAGGTACTGTAGGCAACAGTTCGGCCATTAAAGACTGTAAAATATTGTGCCAATGGAGAGTACGGGGTAAGGTTTTACAATTCAGAGGGATGCCACTTTTTTGCAGGTCATGGCTGAGGATCTCATCCAATTCGCGATCCAGAGGGTTATCATACAAAGCCTTCTGTTGCGCCTGCACAATTTCAGCAACAAAATTCAGGTAGCTTGAAAGTGGATTATCTTCCGTTGCCAACGTTTTTAAACGTTCCGCACGATGCTGATACAGATTTTTTAGGTTGGCAAACAACAAAGGAGGAATAAAACCAGCCCCTCTTTCATTAACGCGCTCTTTGCCTAACTGTTCTTTTGGCACAATGCGAATGCTCATTACCTTACCCCTCCCGCTGTGTTGATATCTAAATAGCAACCAATCTTACCTATCAAACCACAGAATGGCATGACCGTTAAGTTCAACACAAGTTTACTGGCATCAAATTTATCCGGATACCAAAAAAATACGCCAACGGTCGCAGAAGAAAAAAAAGAAAATGTCAGGTTCTGGTTAGGATTGCATTATTTTCGATTGAGAAATATTGTCTTAGCAGCATAATCATCAGAACTCTGCTTGATTGGGTTATCCATATCTGAAGATAATTAAAATGAAAGCCACACTAAAAGGGCCGCTCCAAATCAATATGAGCGGTATCTGGGAAAGTATGCTGAATCTTGATCCTGAGCTATCGATTGCCGGGCTTATCAGACAGCTAGAAACGAAAGTTAATTTTTACCTCGTGTCTTCGGAGTGGCTGGGATAAATTTTGCTGCTGGTACTATTTTCAATAGGTACTATCGGTACAACAAGAGAAAAACACATCGCTCTCCACACATGTTATTGAATACCACAACTGCCTTTTGAATAGACACACTCATAATTATTTTTTTGCATAAAAATCATAATATTATAATTATTTTCGTTTGTTGTTCTAATTCCAGCACGGCCGAAAATTATTGGTTTTTTAACTTTATAGTTCTAAAATGAAACAATTAATTTAAAGTAGGATATTAAGATGTCGAACATGGTTTATTGCCGTGGCTGTGGAAAAGAAATCCACGTTTCTGCTAATTCTTGCCCTGGTTGTGGCGCAGTCCAACAAGAAGAAATTAAAGGCGAAAAAAGCAGAATCACTGCAGCACTGTTAGCCTTCTTCCTTGGCTGTATCGGGGCACATAAATTTTATCTAGGAAGAATAGGAATGGGGCTTTTATACCTTATTTTTTGCTGGACGTTCATTCCTTATATTGTTTCTTTTATCGAATTTATTATCTACTTATGTATGTCAGATAAAGATTTCGCCAAGAAGTATGGCTAACCCTTTTTAAGCTAAACAGACGGGCTAACTAGCCCGTCCATTCACGCTGACGGTTTTTTAGTTCTAGAATCCAAACGGCCTGCTCAAAAATCACTCTTTCTCTTTTTGTTGCTCTTGCTTTACGATTTCACGATACCAGCGCGGGTGGTGTTTTTTCGCCCAGCCACGCGTAACCCAACCTTCAACCATTGCCCGCACTGAGCCTTTCACCCAGAATGCGGCATAAGCGTGTACGATAATGGTCAGGATCAAGCCAATCGCGGCCAGTGAATGTACCAGCAAAGCGATCCGGATTAATGGGATCGGAAAGTATTCCGCAAAATAGGGGCGCCAAATGATAATGCCGCTGACCAATAGCAGGAGCAAGCAAACACTGACCGACCAGTAAATCCCTTTCTGGCCGAGGTTGTATTGCCCAGTATCGCCGGCTTCTTCATTACGCAACACTTTATGAACATTTTTCGCCCACTCAATGTCGTCCTTGTCTATCATGTTATGTTTGAAGTACCTGAAAAACATAAAGACAAACAAAATGAACATCACCGACCCCGCAAAGGGATGCAGTATTCGCGAAAGCTGCGGCGTACCAAAGATATTCATCATCCAGTTCAAGGATGGGAAGAAAAAACCCAGTCCGCTGATGGCCGTGAACAGAAAACAGATAACAACCGCCCAATGATTGACTCGTTCAACCGGAGAATGACGAATAATGACATCGTTACGCTTTTTCATTTTTTCACCTCTCCGTTATTTTCATTGTCCGAATCAATATCCTTGAGGGCGCTCTCTTCCTCTTCTTCAGAAACCCGGTTCGGGCCGATACCCACATAATGGAAAATGCTCACGTGTTCTGTTTCGAACTCAAGGGGGTGAATATCCCGGAAGAGCATCATGACCAATTGCCTATCGGCGTATTTCTTCGTGAAACCGAAGATGAGATCATCTATCAATATGATTTCACCAATGATTGGTTTCATCAGATAATCGTAGAGAAAGTGTTGGAAAAGAACGTTAAGCAGCCTGAAATCACCGCTGGTATTGGTATGTATCCGGTTGAAGATTCTGGCGGTATCTGGAATTGGAACAATTTACTCAAGTTGCGGAAAATGAAACCCCCTGACAGAAGAAGAAGCAAAGATGCTCGAATGGGCAAGATTATCCCCCGAATGAACAACCTGAGTATTTTGATAAACAGCAGGCGAACGATAGACTCAACGCGTTGTTTAATCACTAAATCAATTAATCATATCTTGCAAAACCGGAAGAAATGTATCGCCTCCGGCTTCATTTTTAACTTTCCTATTCAATTCAATAAGCTGAAAGACGATCCTCTACAGTGTCATTGAACGGCAAAAGCCAATGAGCTGTTCCCCTTTCTATTTAAAATTATTTTCGATTCAGAAAATAACAGATGCAAGTAAAGACTAAGGCAAGTCCGGCCAAAGATAATGTTAGTGCTTGATAACCCTGAAGCAATGTATCAAAGCAGGATAATAAGAATACAGCAAAAGCGATACCACAAGCTCCTCCCATATTATGAATAGTCCATGAAGTTCCCATAGCAACAGCTGCTTGTTCCCTCGGCAAAGCACCCAATGCAATTAAAGTTGACGGCCCAAGAATTGAACCCCATCCCATGCCAAATAACAGTAGCGGGATAATAAACCACCAAACATTTTCTTGTGTTGAAGCGAGAGAAAGTAAAGCCGCAGCAGCGACAAACAGTAGCAAGCCAACCAAAATTATCCGTGAAGGGCCAAATTGTTTACTGCGATTACCTACCCAAGGAGAGGTTAAAGCAAACATAACTGTAGCTGGTAACAAAAACAAACCTATCTCAATATCATTTTTCTCCAACTGTTTTGCAAAAAACATCGGTAATGTCAATAGAACTATGCAGTAGAAGAAAGCAAGAAAAAATGTTGCGAACAGTGCTGAAACAAAACGCATATTATAAAAAAAATGGAACTCAATGATAGGTTCTGAAGTTTTTAACTCATGCCGTATAAAAATAAATAAGGCTATTACTGCAATGACCAACAAACCCCATTGTTGTAGAGAGTTTCCATCCAGAGAGAAATAACTAACCAGACTCATTAGAAAAAAAATCAAAAAAATACAACCGAGTATATCCAGCTTTTTCACTTTTTCACTTTTATACTCAGGTATAGACCAGATACATAGAATAAAGCTAATTACGATAAAAGGGATGTTTATCAAAAAAGCATAACGCCAATCTACAATACCAGCAAATAACCCGCCAATAATAGGACCTATTGCAAGACCTAGTCCATTAATACCGAATAAAACTCCAAGCGCTTTTCCTTGTTCATTTTTATCAAATAAATAGGAAATAATGGCACCAGAAACAGTATAGAGAATTGCACAACCAATTCCTTGAATAAATCTAAAAGCAGTGATAATGGCAAGATTAGTTGCGAGGCCAACAAATAATGATGCTGCACCAAACAGCACCAATCCCCAAATCAATACTTTTTTCCGCCCGAATGTATCAGCCAGTGTCCCCATAGGAACCATAAAAGCGGAAAGAGCTATCATAAATACAGAAGTAATCCACTGAGTTTCCCTCAATGATGTATTAAATTCACGCCCAATTGCAGGAATAATAGTATTAACAACAGTGAGATCTATACACCCAAGAAAACTCGCAATACATATTCCTATTAATCCTGTATATTTTCGGGTTTCAATTGCTGATTCACTCATTCATTAGTTCCCTTTTCTCTGCTTCAATAGAAGTTTGTGATTTACTCTTAAATTTCAAAGAGAGCCAGTTAGCACATTCATTATGTGATTCCTCAACAAAAACCTCTCTAGTTTTACTCATTAGTGCAGTCATTAATTTCGCATAAATGATAAAATCGATACCATCATCCTCCCACGTTGACATACGGATAGGACACTCTGCAAGAATATAAAAAAATGAACAGTAAAAAGCACCTTCGTATTCTGTAGTTCCACATTTAAGATTATTTCTTGATGAAGAATAATTTTTATTTTTCTTTCTCAACAGCTGCATCATAAGTAAAATTAGATATTCTAATAGCTAAGAAATCACCAATACATAATGCACGCAGATGATTATCTATCAGAGACTTAACATCAACTCCTATTGCTTTATTCATATTATCGCATCATCAAAACAGATTAAATAATATTGCATAAAAAATAAAAAGTAATTAAATAACAAATTATTATTAGATTGCATCTTATAATACTGAATAATCATAATAATTAATATTGATAGATAATAATACCCATAAAAATTAATAACCAAACAACCTAATTACCTCTAATTTCTTTTAAAAAAATAATAAATTTTGTTTACTATTTTATGGATTTTTTCAATAAAGATTTATCAATTTGTCATTCTGGTTATTCCATGCCTGAGAGGTAGGGCGAGGTTCTATATTTTTAATATATTAAATTAGTTAAATAAAGCAGCATAGTTACCAACACGATGCAATATTAATTCGGTGTTCTTTATATTTAGGTAGTAATGGCTGACCGACCTGTAGAAGGGCAAGGGGTTCAAGGAGAACATCTTGCGCTTTTTATTGTGGCATCTTTCTTCGCTCCTTTTTAAATCGAGTCTGGCAAATAATCACCAACATTGCCTCTACCACCCTAAATCGCGAATAGCTTGTCGAGTTTCACTGTTTGACCGAAGGAATCCGTCAGGTAATTACCCCTCAACCGCCAACCGATTAATTAACAAGCATGCATATCACAGTGGATAAACCCAAGCCCAACGCTTTGGCATTTGCCATAGCCGCTTCTTTAGATGCTGAAGATACTCTGGCTCTTACAACAATATCAGCCACATACATACCTTCCCCATATCAAATGTTTCGGTTAAGGAACATTGCAGCTATTTTGTTGCCACACAACAAATATAAAAAAACAGGGTATATCAAAATACCCTGCTCAAAAATCACTCTTTCTCTTTTTGTTGCTCTTGCTTTACGATTTCACGATACCAGCGCGGGTGGTGTTTTTTCGCCCAGCCACGCGTAACCCAACCTTCAACCATTGCCCGCACTGAGCCTTTCACCCAGAATGCGGCATAAGCGTGTACGATAATGGTCAGGATCAAGCCAATCGCGGCCAGTGAATGTACCAGCAAAGCGATCCGGATTAATGAGATCGGAAAGTATTCCGCAAAATAGGGGCGCCAAATGATAATGCCGCTGACCAATAGCAGGAGCAAGCAAACACTGACCGACCAGTAAATCCCTTTCTGGCCGAGGTTGTATTGCCCGGTATCGCCGGCTTCTTCATTACGCAACACTTTATGAACATTTTTCGCCCACTCAATGTCGTCCTTGTCTATCATGTTATGTTTGAAGTACCTGAAAAACATAAAGACAAACAGAAAGAACATCACCGACCCCGCAAAGGGATGCAGTATTCGCGAAAGCTGCGGCGTACCAAAGATATTCATCATCCAGTTCAAGGATGGGAAGAAAAAACCCAGTCCGCTGATGGCCGTGAACAGAAAACAGATAACAACCGCCCAATGATTGACTCGTTCAACCGGAGAATGACGAATAATGACATCGTTACGCTTTTTCATTTTTTCACCTCTCCGTTATTTTCATTGTCCGAATCAATATCCTTGAGGGCGCTCTCTTCCTCTTCTTTAGAAACCCGGTTTGGGCCGATACCCACATAATGGAAAATGGAAGCAGCAAACGTCGCAGCAAAACCAATTGCGGCCAATGGCTTCCAGACACCTTTCCAAAACGTGACTGTCGGACTGATGGTCGGATTGTCCGGCAGGCCGTGATAAAGCTGCGGCTTGTTGGCGTGATGCAACACATACATGACATGGGTGCCGCCTACACCTTCGGGATCATACAGACCGGCATTGTCATAGCCGCGCCCTTTCAACTCTTGCACCCGCTCAGCCGCCAGTGTTTGCATATCCTGCTTGCTACCGAAATGGATCGCTCCGGTCGGGCAAGTTTTCACACAAGCTGGCTCCTGCCCCACACCAACACGATCAACACACAGCGTACATTTATAAGCCCGGTTGTCTTCTTTATTGATGCGCGGCACGTCGAACGGGCAGCCCGCAATGCAATAGCCGCAACCAATGCAATGCTCTGACTGAAAATCAACAATCCCATTGGCATACTGAATAATCGCGCCTTCTGCCGGGCAGGCTTTCAGGCAACCCGGATCGGCACAATGCATGCAGCCGTCTTTACGGATCAGCCATTCCAGTTTGCCGTTTTCTTCCACTTCTGAAAACCGCATTACTGTCCATGACTTTGCGGTTAAATCGGCCGGATTATCATACACGCCAACGTTGTGCCCGATTTCATCACGAATATCGTTCCATTCTGAACAGGCCACCTGACACGCTTTACAGCCGATACAGGTGGTAACATCGATCAATTTTGCCACTTCTTGCTGGTGATCCCGCACATGCGGTGCGGGAGTCAACGAATTGGTGGCAGAGCGACGAATAATGTCTTGAGATTGCAATGACATAAATTTTCTCCCCTACACCTTTTCGATATTAACCAGAAATGCTTTGAATTCTGGCGTCTGCGTATTGGCATCACCAACGAACGGCGTCAGGGTATTCGCAAGGAAACCTTTTTTCGCCGCGCCTTCAAATCCCCAATGAATCGGAATACCAATGGTATCCACTTCACGTCCATGGACATTCAAAGTACGGATACGCTTTGTCACCACTGCTTTGGCCTTGATATAACCACGATTGGAGCTGACTTTGACCGTATCACCCTGTTTGATGCCTTTCTCCGCCGCCAGCCGTTCACCAATTTCCACAAACTGCTCTGGCTGGGCAATGGCGTTCAGCAATGCATGTTTTGTCCAGAAGTGGAAATGTTCGGTCAGGCGGTAAGTAGTGCCCACATACGGGAATTTATCTGCCTTGCCCATCGCTTCAAAATCGCTCTTGAACACACGGGCGGCCGGATTGGAAACCACATTCGGATGCAGGGGATTCGTGCCCAGCGGTGTTTCAAATGGTTCATAATGTTCAGGGAATGGCCCTTCTGCCATTTTATCGATGGCAAACAGGCGCCCCATCCCTTCCGGCTGCATGATAAACGGCCCGACATCCGTACCCGGAGCCGCATTGCTGTAATCAGGAATATCCACTCCCGTCCATTTGCCGCCATCCCATTCGATTAACCGCCGTTTGGGATCCCACGGATTGCCTTGTGGATCAGCCGATGCACGGTTATACAGAATTCGGCGATTCAGTGGCCACGCCCATGCCCACCCCAGTGTATTACCGATACCGGAAGGGTCCGCATTATCACGGCGTGCCATTTGGTTGCCTTCGGGGATCCAGCTTCCGGCAAAAATCCAGCAACCACTGGCCGTTGTCCCATCATCACGCAATTGCGCAAAAGATGACAATTGCTGGCCTTTTTTCACCAGCACATTGCCATTGGCATCCAGCACGTCAGCCAACGCGCGGCCGTTATTTTCCTGCGCCACTTCTTCCGCTGTCGGGGCATCGGGGTCAAAGTAATCCCAAGTCATATTCAAAACTTGCTCTGGAGCCGCCCCCCCTTCTTCCCGGTACAGATCACGCAGCCGCTTGAAAATACCTGACAGGATTTCACCATCCCCAATGGCTTCACCCGGCGCATCAGCCCCTTTCCAATGCCATTGCAACCAGCGGGCTGAATTGACTATCGAGCCATTTTCTTCCGCAAAGCAGCAACAAGGGAGCCGGAACACTTCGGTTTGAATAGAGGAAGGATCAACGTCATTGAATTCGCCATGATTCTGCCAGAACGAGGCTGTTTCCGTACTGAGTGGGTCAACCGTAATCAAGAATTTCAGTTTCGACAAAGCAGCGGCAACTTTATTCTTATTCGGGAATGATGCGATTGGGTTGAAACCTTGGCAAATATAGCCATTCACTTCCCCTTTCGACATCATGTCGAAATATTGCAGGACATCGTAAGGTTTATCCCATTTCGGCAACAGATCAAAACCCCAATCATTCTCTTTACGGGCATTATCCCCATAAAAGCTCTTCATCAGGCTGACAAAAAATTTCGGGTAATTACCCCAATAATTCACCTGCCCCGGCACCGTGGATTTTGGCGTATTTTCCTGCAAATAGGTCTGCAAATCAGACTGTTTTTCTGACGGCAGGGAGAGATACCCCGGCAAACTCTGGGATAACAGCCCCAAATCCGTCAATCCCTGAATATTAGAGTGGCCACGCAGGGCGTTAATGCCTCCGCCCGCCATGCCCATATTGCCGAGCAGCAATTGGATCATAGCCATAGTACGGATATTTTGTGCGCCAATGGAGTGCTGCGTCCAGCCCAATGCATACAGGAAAGAGGCCGTTTTATCTTTTGCGCTGGTTTCAGCGAGATATTCACACACCTTGAGAAAATCTTCCTTCGGTGTACCACAAATATCCGCGACGACATCCGGCGTATAGCGGCTGACGTGAGTTTTCAACAAATTCCAGACACAGCGGGGATGGGTCAGCGTTTTATCGCGCTTGGCAAAACCATTCTCATCCAGTTCATAATTCCATGAGGTTTTATCGTACTTACGGTTTTCCGCATCATAACCACTGAACAACCCCTCATCGAACGAGAAATCTTCCCGCACAATCAAGCTGGCATTGGTATAAGCCTCAACATATTCACGGTTAATCTTTTTATTGGTCAACAGGTATAAAATCACACCTGACAGGAAAGTAATATCCGTACCGGAACGAATAGGCGTGTAAAAATCCGCCACGGATGCCGTACGGGTAAAGCGTGGGTCAATAACGATAAGTTTGGCATTGTTGTGAATTTTGGCTTCCATCGCCCAGCGAAAGCCGACCGGATGCGCCTCAGCAGCATTCCCGCCCATCACGACAATCAGATCCGCGTTCTTAATATCCACCCAGTGGTTGGTCATCGCACCGCGACCAAATGTTGGAGCAAGACTTGCTACCGTTGGTCCGTGTCAGACACGCGCCTGGTTGTCTACGGCAAGCATGCCGAGAGCGCGACTAAATTTTTGCGATAAAAAACCAGTTTCATTACTGGCGGCAGAGGCACACAACATCCCCGTGGTCAGCCAGCGGTTGACTGTAACGCCATCTTGGTTAGTTTTAATGAAATTGGCATCGCGATCTTGTTTCATCAACCTTGCGATGCGATCAAAGGCTTCATTCCAGCTTATGCGCTGCCACTGATTGGAGCCGGGGGCACGATATTCCGGATAGTGCAGTCGATTTTTGCTGTGAATAAAATCAACTAAACCCGCCCCTTTAGGACATAAGGCTCCCCGGTTTACAGGATGATCCGGATCACCTTCAATATGGAAAATAGTGGATTTGGCATTTTTGGCGCCATCGCCAAGGCTGTACATCAACAATCCACAGCCGACAGAGCAGTACGTACAGGTATTTCTGGTTTCACGCGCACGCAGCAATTTGTAGTTACGTGTTTGTGCGATTGCAGCAGCCGGGGCAAATCCCAGAGCAGCAGCCGTCGTACCCGCCATACCGCCAGCGCAGATCTTAAAGAACTGCCTTCTGCTGACTTGCATGGGGAACTCCTCACTCACATTGCTCATTTCACACCCTCTAACAGAGAATTCGCAGGGGTGTTCGTTTTTTATCCCTACATCGTTTGATAATCATTGGATGAAGGTTTTTTTGATTTTCAACGCCATCTGTTATAAACATTGTTCATTGTGTGGCTCCAGCGACATTGCGCGGGTTGATCCCCTTATGTACCTCTATGGGTTTTGGGTTTCGAGTTGCATCAGGGCGGCAAAGGAGTGAACTCCGGAAGCATTGATAACCGTCTGCTGATAAAAACGGTGACCGGGGTGAACGAGTGCAGCCAACAAAAAATGCAGCTTGAAAGACGACAGGTATATCCACACAAACGGTATTATGAATTAATCCGCCGGAGAATTCACTAATGGATGATACAAAGCCAGGCAATGAATTAGCCATTGAAGGTATCAATGGTGCTTTCCGTTTCAATGTGAAACAAAAAAATCACCTTAACTGCACCAAACCAGATTGGGTGGCAGAAGAGGTTCCCATTGCATTGGTATATAACGGTATTTCTCATGTTGTTATGATGGGCAGCCCCAAAGATCTGGAACATTTCGCCATAGGTTTTTCCTTATCGGAAGGAATAATCACATCCTTGCAGGAGATCCGGGGCATTGATTCAGTGATCAGTTGTCACGGCGGAATTGAACTGCATATTGAACTATCAAGTCGCCGTTTTGTTGCCCTGAAAGAACGTCGGCGCAACATGGCCGGCAGAACCGGCTGCGGCATTTGCGGTACTGAACAACTGGCAGAGGTTTTTCAGCCACTTTCTCCCCTGCCTTTCACCCAGACATTTTCACTCTCTAATCTTGATACTGCATTGGCTCAATTATCCCACGTACAGGAAATCGGCACACTCACAGGCTGTACCCACGCCGCTGGTTGGGTTGATCAAGAGGGAAAAATGCTTGGCGGTTGCGAAGATATCGGTCGCCATGTTGCATTGGATAAGGTGCTGGGAATGCGGGCAAAAACGGGATGGCAACAAGGTGCCGTGTTGGTATCCAGCCGTGCCAGTTACGAAATGGTGCAAAAATCAGCCCATTGTGGGGTGGAAATTTTGTTTGCCGTTTCTGCCGCTACCTCGCTTGCCATTGAAGTCGCTCAGAAGTGCAATCTGACGCTGGTCGGATTCTGCAAACCAGGGCGGGCGACAGTGTATACTTACCCTCAACGACTCGTAGACTAATGAAGGCGGTACTTCATTTTCCCCAATAACCAAAAATAACCGAATGTTTATCAATCACTTCCTCTCCCTCAAATAGTAAAAATAAACATTTCAGCAACAAAAATTAACATTTAATTTACATTCGTATGAGTTGAATGTACTTTTCCAATACGGACTGAATGCGCTTCTTCAATATAGGTAATTAAATATTGAAGTTAAGGGCTATGGAGATTTAGGACGTTTTTACAGCAGGACAACAATAAATTCCTTATGTTTTGTATTTAGTGGGGAAAATAATGAAAAAGATCCATATATTCATAGCAATATTAGGCGCTTTAGGGTTAATAGCCCAAGCCCAAGCAAAGTTTGGAGATGGCATAAGCCAACAAGAAACAAATCCACATCTACTAATCGGAGAAGTGGAAGGTGAACCCGGTCTCGGGATAACTTCTCAGGGGGATAAAATTTACCCTGCTTCTTCTCTGAAATTCTTCGCAACGCGCGATAATAATGGCGTTTATCGTTACGACAACGGTAATGGTAGTATTATCGATGTCGCTCAGATTTACGGAACGAATATTTATTTCGGCGAATGGTCTCAAAACAAGTCCGATAAATCAGACGTCACCCATACTGTTTTTTATGCAGGTGAAAATGTGACAACCAATATGCCGAGTAATGGTTCTGCCACTTATTCGGTAGTAGGCCTTAATCAATACGACCATACCAACCCCCTCGTCGGTGAATTCAATGCAAACTTTGATACCAGAAAGATGAATGGTTCACTGAAAAATCAATCATTAAATATAAATATTGATGTCAATATCAATGATGATGCTGGATTCTCAGGCAAAGCTACAGCCAACAACAATATCAATGGAGTCACCGATGGAAAATTCTTCGGTGATTCGGCTGCTAATTTGGCTGGGTACACCAAATTTGATAGTGATATCTCCAAAAATACCGCTTTCGGCGGTACTAAAAAATAAACAGCCATAACCCATTTTCCAGAAGGCAGTGTTGATTTTAACACTGTCTTCTTCATTCACCTTATTTTCCCTGTTTTTTCGCGTTTTCTATCGCAATGCATTTTCAATTATGTGAACTTTGTGAGCAGGTTTTTCTATGACTAGCAAAAAAATAACTGAGAAAAAGATCCAGGGATTATTCATCATACTATTCGCCTTTCTCTGTTTAGCAACAGCCTATGCCAATGAAAATATTGACGATAAAATTTGGCAACCTGTCCATGCCAATCAGCAAAAAAACGACCTCAAAAACATCGCCCAAGCACTGTATCTTGCCATTAATCATCAACAGTGGCGGGAAGTCAGCCGCCTCTTGGTGCTTTACCAAAAAATACCTGAATACGATCCATTACTCGTCAATTTTGCCCAAGGTGGATTAGCTCGCTTTGAAGGTAATCTGACGCTTGCTGCTTCTTATTACCAAAAAATTCTGCGGCAAAAACCGCAATCCACACGTATCAAACTAGAACTGGCTCGCGTTTATTTTGAAGATCAAAAAAACCGGAAAGCCGAACAACTCTTCGATGCATTAAGTAAACAACGTCCATTAC
The DNA here is from genome assembly GCF_900113945.1 of Xenorhabdus mauleonii. Taxonomy (GTDB): domain Bacteria; phylum Pseudomonadota; class Gammaproteobacteria; order Enterobacterales; family Enterobacteriaceae; genus Xenorhabdus; species Xenorhabdus mauleonii. Next base: position 72,907 of record NZ_FORG01000017.1, on the reverse strand, counting down.
CCGAAACAGTCTTGCAAAACATCCATCGCTACCAAACAGCAATCGCCCGAAGAAGGGGCTGGCACAGTTCACTCTCACTCGGTTATATCTATAACGATAATATCAATGCATCTTCAGATCAGAGCCACTGCTTGCTTCCCATAAAAAATATGTGTGTGGAGAAAGTGGCCGCACCAAAAAAAATCAAGGATTGGGGGAATACTTATCACTTTACCTTAAACCGGTATGACCAATTTTTTGGCCATCATGGTATTTTTGGGCAGGGTTCGATTTATGGTGAGAATTATCTCCATTACCATGACGGAAATGAAAACTCACTCCGGTTAGCTGGAGGATATTATTATAAAAACAGAACCCATGATTTATCTTTCGGCCCTCTGTTTGAATATAATTATGACTTAAACAATCAAAGTTATTATGCCATTGGCGCTAACATGAAATGGCAATGGGATATGTCCGCTCGAACTGCGCTCTACGTTGAACTTGAACATAAAAAACTAAAATATAAACAAGAGTTTCACTTTAAAAACAGCGAACTGTCCTCATCTTATTTCAGCCTATCCCATGCCATCAATGACAAATTTATTCTGTTCGGCGGGGGGCTTTGGGTCTATCGAAACAATCCATCCCCGCCAGAACGCTATCAGAAATGGGGAGTCAATGCGGGAATAACCGGACAGCTCTATCCCGGTATCATAGCTTCACTGCTCGTCACTCTAAATCAATCACGCTTCGGATCCGACGCCACATCATTGCTTATCAGCCGTCAAGATAATGAGCAAATTTATACTGCTTACATTAAATTTCCTGCCGCTCAGATAGTGGGAATAACACCATCTCTCACTTTGCGCCATCGCCGCAACCGCAGCAATAGCAGCAATAACAGCAACATAGGCTGGCTGCATAATTATGATAAAAACGAAGTGCAGATACGATTGGAGAAGAATTTTTAGCCTATATTCGCTGTGACATTGCGCGCAAAATGCAAAAAAGTTTGATGGAAATAGAATTGATGGGAGTGCTTGTTATCAAGGAATATATCAATATCGGGTTTAACCCTATGATCGTTAAATAACAGGTAAAAAGATAAAATGGCTGCCAGTGTTAACAAATTATATATGGTGTCTATCATATTGGGGGCATCTCTCGTAGGGCTGGCGATGGGATATACACTCCCAATGGTCAGTTTGAAGCTGGCAGAGCAACACTACACATCAACATTGCTGGGTATCATGTCAGCACTGCCGGCAGTGGGAATGTTTATTTCTTCCATGGTGACCCCAGCAATTAGCCGTTTATTTAACATCAATAAGTTACTGAGCTTTAACTTACTGTTACTCACGGCTTCCACTTTATTTTCGACTTATTTCAATCACCCCTACTACCTCGCCCTTCCCCGGTTTTTGATGGGATTTGCCTGTGGTGTCATTGTGGTTATCGGTGAATCCTGGATCAGTGCCAATACCACAGATAAATACAAAGGCACATTGATGGGGCTGTACGCTTCAGCTTTCACTGGATGTCAGTTGCTCGGGCCATTGCTGATTTCACTCTTTGGCATAACGTCATTCATTCCCGCAACATTGCTGGCTATACTTGCCCTCTTTTGCATTACTTTGATCCTGACCAATCCTTCTGCATCCATATCATCACAAGCAGGAGAGGAAAAAGGCGGGTTTCCTGTATTCCCGCTTATCATGTCTGCCCCGTGCCTAATCGTTGGTGTCATTTGTTTTTCTTCTTTTGATGCCGTCGCACTCTCCATGTTTCCTCTGTATGGATTATCGTTGGGGATACCAGAAACCATTACGATTACGCTAATCACATTGATCTTTCTGGGAGACGCTATTTTTCAGGTTCCTATCGGGTGGCTTGCAGATAAAACGGATTTGAAGCGAATGCACATTATTTGCGGCACCATCTTCACGCTTTCCTTACTGGCACTACCGTTTACAGTGAATTCCATTTTCTTATGGTTCAATGTCATCATCATGGGTGCATTCGGCGGAGGGATTTACACTTTATCTTTGGTAAGGGCAGGAAAGAAATATTCAGGCCAACTGCTAATTGCCATAAATTCTTTGTTCGGCATTGTCTGGGGAGTCGGTAGTCTTACCGGGCCTTTAGTAACCGGTATCGCCATGGATCTCTTGGACGAAAAAGGCTTTATTATCACGCTTTCTTCCGTTGGCTTATTGTTTATTCTTTCACATTGGTTTCCCAGCAAGCCTATATCCAATGGTGGGCTTCAAGTTGCAGCCAACAAAACTACAACTTGAAAGGCAGAGAATGGATTGTTTATACAGATCATTTAGCGAATTAATCAAGGCTATGATACATCCACAAATTAGGCTCAATGTAATAAGCCATCTGTTTCTCAACATCCACCACCAGCGGAACCAAACCGCCCGGAATAACATACTCCCCGCTTTGTGGAAACTGCATGCCAGTCCATTCCTGCCACTGTTCCACTGTGCCATAAATATCCATGGAGCGAAGAGCCGGCTTGATTATTTTTGCCCCTAAACGCCAATGGGTACGGATCCACGGATCAAATGGCTCACCTTTTTCATTCTTCCAGCCACAGTATTCAACAAAATCTTGCAACGGATATTTGCTTTTCAAACTCGGCCTGACAGGAACCACCAGCCCTTCCAATCCTGCATCACGGGCTGTTTGTTTTATGCTGTTGATTAATAAAGCAGGGAGATTTTTCCCACGGAATTCAGGGTCAACCGTCACACCCAATGCTGACAACATGTTGGCTTTCTGCTTTCCTTTCGCTTCCCCTCCGGCATGTAATACGGCATCCCATCCCTCGTCGGGTAATTGATCCCATGAATGATTTCCCCAGGGAAAGGGTATCGCATTGAGTAGGCCAATCAGACGCTCTTCTCCATCTTGTTGCAAAATAGCGAACTTCTGAAACTGGCTGAAATCAGGTTCATAGAGCTTATCCCAGTGCTGTTCCGCCATCGAATCATAATCCATAAATAGCGGCCAATGGCTGCCGACAAGATGACCTATAGCCCCCTTGAGATCGGGTCGTTCTTTAGCTGATTGAATAATGATCTTTGCTTCCACTGTATGCCTTCCTCTTTTTATGCATATTTGTTCAAACTAGATTTTTAGTGAAATCAATAAATTATAATTTCCAGTAATTTAGAAAATGAATTGCACGCCTTATCATTCATATTCTTGCGTTATTTTGGAAAAGAAAAAACAGATATTAAATATAATTATAAAAATTGATTATTTATATAAAAGCAGAAACAAAGACTTTTTAATTAAAAATGGTTACATTATTTTTTATTAATTCATTTAATGAATGATAAGGTAAATTATCAACTTAATTAACGAGGATATTTTAATTACTAAACTACGTTATTAATAGCACAATAACATTAGGTCATTAAATCTACTTACATCACATTTCTTGCAAAAAAACAGATAAATAATCTATTTTCTAAAAAACAAAAAATAAATATAAATCAAATCATTACAAATAAAATTTCATTTCCCACCGACAAACAAAATACCAAACGGTAATAATTATCATTTACATTATCATTTAAACAATGTACTTTTTTTCCGCGCAATAAATCAGGCCGTTTTTAAGATTGGGTAACAAGGGATCCCCCATTCCAAACGAGGATAATGATGAAAAAGATAAACGTATTAGTCGCCGCCTTAGGGGCATTGGGATTTATGGCACAAGCTCAGGCAGCCGTTGGATTTGGCCAGAGTCAGATAAGCTCTCCGTCATACATTAAGGTTGGCGCAACCGAATCGGGTTCAGGCTCGCACGGTGGCAAAAGCGGCGAACCCGGTATTGGTGTCAGTTCCGTTTATAACGGCAAAATTACTGGCTTTGCTGGCTTGACGCGCATGGCACCAACTGACAGCAATGGTATCCATAATATCTCAATGGCAGGGGCACCCGGTACTCATGGCGGTATGGGCGTATTCCATTTCAGCAAAGTTGCCAATGCAGATGTGTATTTTGGTGAGTGGTCTCAGACAGGTCAAGCATCAGACAGTACCCACACTGTTTACTATTCAGGCAAGGATGTTACCACCAATATCCCAACCGATGGTACAGCGACTTACGCAGTAACGGGTATCAACCAATACAGCGGCAACAACGCCCTGTCCGGTACATTTACTGCAGATTTTGGTGACAAAACACTGGTGGGTTCACTGGCAAATACTGCGATGACGATAAATATTAATGCTGATATCTATGCTGATGCCAGCTTTGCTGGTGATGCCAAGATTGGCAATCTTAACGGAGAAACTCAAGGCCACTTCTTTGGTGACAGTGCTGCCAGCTTGGCTGGATATGCCAACTTTGCAGGTGACAAATCCAAGGATACTGCTTTCGGCGGTTCTAAACAGTAATCACTGATTTTTCAGAGAAGAGAACAGTGCCATTTTGGTGCTGTTCTCTGTTTTTATTTCTAATAACGTGAGATTTGTAAGTTGGTTTTCCGATGCCTGACAACAGAATAACGCCAAAATTATCAGCAGCACTGATTGCTCTGTGCCTTTCCCTGCCCGTTTATGCCGATGAAGATACTCCACGCAAAATCTGGCAGGAGGCTCAACATAACCAACAAGAAAATGAAACTAATCTCATCACGCCGGAACCCCTTTTTGCTACAAACAACCCATCATTAATTGTGATTAACGGACAAACTTTTCAGGTCGAAAATAATATTAATGATATCGGGCAGGCATTATTCCTCGCCATTAATCACCGGCAATGGCCGGACGTCAGGCGCTTTCTCACCGCTTACCAAAAATTGCCGCAGCATGATGTCATGCTGGTGAATTTTGCCCAAGGGGGGCTGGCACGCCTTGACGGGGATTTAGATCTCGCCGCCTATCATTATCAACAGATCCTGCATCAACAACCTGATTTTCCCCGTATCGAGCTGGAACTGGCCCGAATCTATTTCGAAGATCACAAGAACCGAGAAGCTGAACAATTATTTACGAAACTGAATGTTGCTGGCTCGAATGAAAAACAGCAGCTACCCGCCGCTGTCTTGAAAAATATTAACAGCTATCTGGAAGCAATAGATCTGAGAACGGGCTGGCGCGGTTCTTTTTCAGCAGGCTATGCCTATAACGATAACGTCAATATGTCCTCTGATTATGGCCCTACTTACTTTATGGGCAGATATATGCAAGCTCCCAAGGCCGTGAAAGCATGGGGCATGTCTTACGATGCCACATTAAGCCGACGTTACCAGCTTTCGGGCCACCACGGTATTTTTGGCCGGGGCCTGGTTTATGGCGAAAACTACCGTAATTACCACGATGAAAATGAGAATACTTTCCTGCTGGTCGGTGGATATAACTTTAAAAACAGCAATCACGATTTCTCCTTCGGTCCGCTGTTTGAATATAAACAGCACACGGATGACATCAGCTACCGAGCCATTGGCGCTAAAACAGAATGGCGATGGGCATTGACCAATAAGACAGCCATGAATCTTGAGCTGGAACATAAACAACTGCGGCATCAGGAGCCACGTTACCGCAGAAAAGACGGTGCATTTTCTTCAACCTATCTCACGTTATCCCATGCCATTAACAGAGACTTTATTCTGTTTGGAGGGGGTGACTGGCTATACCGGAGCAACGACCATCATCCTGTAGATAGCTACCAACAATGGGGAATCCGGGCAGGGATCGCCGGGGAACTCTATTCCGGCATCAATGGCTCACTGTCTGCCACCCTGAAAGAACGCCGCTTCGGCGCGTTTCACCCCATGCTAAACACAACACGTCAGGATACTGAACAGATTTACACAGCGGTTATTAAAGTACCCGCTGCAGAAATATTGGGTATGACACCTTCCCTTACTTTCCGCCACCGACGCAATCACAGCAATGTGAATTGGCTATACGGCTATAACAAGAATGAAGTGCTGATACGGTTGGAAAAGTATTTTTAATCAAAAAATTATTATTTTTTATTTTCTTGATGATAACGAAAATCGAGGCAGGGATAACAATGGTATACCGCGTTAAAACACAACTCACCCCCATAACAATTGCATTGTCACTGGCATTTTCACTGACGGCATTTCCTGTATTTGCCGAATCCAAATCGACCGGCGCATCCTCAAATGGTAAAACTGATTTGGATAAAACTGATTTAGGTAAAATTATTATCACCGATACCAGCGAGAAAGATGAGGCTGGGTATAATGCTGTCTATGACAGAGATATCTCCAACATTTATATCGGCAAAAAAGAGATAGAGCGCTACAAAGGCTCATCGCCCGCCGATTTAATTAAAGGAGCCGTTGGCGTATACAGCGGAGATGCCCGCAACAGCGGTGCATTGGATATCAATATCCGTGGTGTTCAGGGACAAGGGCGTATTCCTGTGACCATTGATGGCACGGAACAAGCGATTACCGTCGGCCGTGGTTACAATGGCGCCAATAACCGCAACTACATTGACCCGAACTTAATCAGTAGTATTGAAATCGAAAAAGGCCCCTCTCTCAATCGCAATATTAAAGGCTCCGTCGGTGGTGCTGTCGCCATCAAAACACTGGGGATTGATGATGTGGTACCGAAAGGAGAGACCTTCGGCATCAATACCAAACTGGAAACCAGCAGCAACTCCGTAAAGGAGCGCACGCCTTCCCTGTCATTGGGGCAGGACTACCGCGATATCCCGAACTTTACCCAAAATGGCATCGAGACCGATCCTGCTTTACAGGTCACTCCCCATTCATCAAAAGACAATAAACTGTTTGGTTTTAATGATAATGCGTTCCGTATTGCAGTAGGCACACGGCAGGAATATTTCGATTTGATGGTGGCTTATGCTTACCGCCGCCAGGGCAACTATTTTGCTGGCAAGGGGGGAGCTCATCGTTATGATGAATCCATTACAGATGCCGACAGGGAGTTGATGAAAGGGGTGAGAACAACACTGGACCCTTATCTGCCATTTGCCGCCCGTATCTATCGCCCCGGCAATGAAGTACCGAATACCTCCAGTGAAATGCGTTCCTTGTTAATCAAAAACAGTTGGCGTTTTACTGATGATCAAACATTGCTGTTGGGTTTCCGTAATACCCATATGGAATTTGGCGATATTATGCCATCACGCTTGGGCTGGGTTGATCCGGTAAACAATAAGGTTCCCCAATGGCCGCTGGCGAATGTCCACCAACAAGCCGCCAACCTTAGCTATAAATGGCAACCAACCGATAACCCTTATGCTGATTTAGACATGAACCTGTGGACAACCCGCACCACCAGCAATACCAACACCGCAGGAGGGTATCCGCGCACTCCTGTCGATAGGGATTGGTACTGGGAAAATGGCGCCAAAGACAGAAACCCCAATATTGATGGCACATTGGTCAATTCTTCCGAGACCAATTCCCAAAACAACCGCTGGGGTATTGATATTTCCAATAAATTTACCCTGCATCCCAGTTTGGATCTGACTTTAATAGGCAATTTCCAACGGGAGCGTCTTGATTCCAATGATGACTACAGCTCCACTAATATGTATTTTTTCCAGTCGCCCTCACGAAAAGGACAACGTCAGGAGATCAATCTCGCGTTTAATTTTGACTGGCGACCAACTTCATGGTTGGAACTAAAAGCCGGTGCCAAACGTGTCTCTTACTGGTCTCAGGATGATGTGCTTAATGAACGACGAGCTGCAAAAGATTGGCGTTATCAAAAACAACAGGAAACAATCGGGCATAAAATGAGTTATTGGCGGACACCGACCGAAAGAGAAGCCTATATAATCCAAAAGTGGTCTGAAAAAAGAAAACCTCGATCACAAATGAGTAAAGAAGAAAGAGAAGAGCAACGAAAAATATCTAATGAATACTTTAAGATAAAGGCAAATAGCATATCTACACGCGATGGGCAAGAACGCAAGATGGCTCACGAAGAATTCGCTTGGCTTTACGATTCAAGAACTGGCACTCTCAATAAAAGCGATAACCCTTATTTCAACGGTCAATTGGATATGAATGAAAAGGTTATCGACCCAATAAGTGGCAAGGAAGGCTATAAATATGAATATGGATCAGGTGTTGATGCAAATGGCATACTCGGCCCTGAAGTTAATGATCCTTGGGAGCCCGCAGCCAGACGTAAAGATCATGCCTGGGCACCTTCATTCTCGGCAACGGCTTATGTGACCGATGACCTCCGGCTCTATACCCGTTATGTCGAAGCGGTAAGAATGCCCAGCCTTTTTGCCGACACGGTCGGTTTTTCCGGTTCACCGGGTAACCATTCAGGCCAGCACTTCAAACCCGAACGTGCAAAAAACGCAGAAGTTGGTTTTGTTTATGATTTCAGCCAATTAGTAGAAGCTGAACGCCATGCCGATATCAAATTTTCTTACTACAATACTGTGATTGAAAATGTATTCGATCGGGACGACACCTATCAATTTTCCCAAATGGACAAGCAAAAACTTGCTGGACTGGAATTACAGGCACGTTATGACAACGGCAGTTTCTTTACCGATATGGGGTTAACCTACAACATGAAAAACAAGGTGTGTGACAAGAGCTCCACCTTAAGAATGGACTCCCAAAATCGTTATGGTATCCCTGAATGTATTGATGGTGGTTTTCCTGGCGGTTACCTGCGTACCTCGATCCAGCCCCAATACTCTGCCAACCTGACCGTCGGCGGACGTTTGCTTGATGAAAAACTGGAGTTGGGCAGCCGCATGCTTTACCACAGCAAGGCAGAAAACAAAGATGAGAAATGGTTGATGAATGCCTTGCCGGATATCTATAAAGGCCAAGCCAACAACCCAATGCGCTGGAATCCGGTGTTCACGGTTGATGCCTATATCAGTTATCAAATCACCCCAGCCGTATCGATGGAGCTGGTCGGCACAAACTTAACCAATCGCTACTATCTTGATCCGCTGACACGTTCGATGATGCCGGCACCGGGCAGAACCTTTAAGCTCAGTTTAACGAGTCAGTTTTAAGGGATAACGATGATCAACACAGCCATATCAGACAATCCGTCCATCCATTTTCCGGGCATGCCCAAAACAGGCATACTGGCAAGTGTTCTGATTGCCGTTTTATTGCATACCAGCCTGATATGGCTGTTTAACCGACATGCTTCATACGATGACACCGCCCATCATATCAATAACAGCACCCAAGCCACGGGGCTATCGATTACGATGGTTTCTGCCTCATCATGGGCAAGTGAGCCTGAGGCTGTCCCTCCGCCTCCGCCACTGTTGTCTGTTCCTGAATCACCGACAAAACCTGAAATTGCCTTGGATAAAGCCGTTCCCTCTGAAACTAAAGTGGAAAAACAGCAGGAATCCAATAAACCTAAAAAACGAAAAAAACCACAAGAAATGCCTGAAAAGAAACTCTCGCCATCACCGCAGGTACAAGAAAACAGTCATACCGAACAGGAAATCAACGGTAGCGATCAAATTAATTCACAAGGCAATATGAGCCGGGCAACAACTTCACAGCCTTTGGTCGGGCAAGGGAATAGTGAGGTGGATAATTATAATGCGAGATTACGACAAGAAATTGAGCGACATAAAAAATACCCGCGCAAAGCCAAAAGGATGAAACAACAAGGTATCGTCACCGTCACGTTTACCCTGCTCAACGACGGTACATTAGCCGCTGCCAGAATCGTTAATTCCTCCGGTAGCAGTACATTAGATAATGCCGCACTTGATGCTATCAATAACGCCAATTCAGTTGGCACCAAACCTGCGGATATAGCACCAGAAGTGACGCTATTACTTGAATTTATGTTGAATAAAGCGGATTAAAACGCCTCAGTGAAAAGAGCCGTGTTTTTAGAATTTTTCAAACTCTGTTAATTGAATGAGTTTGGCATTTTTAAAATTCACGCCTATTAATGCCGTGAATATCAAGAATATTAAACCAAAATAAATTTCAAGCTACTGCTAATAAGGCAGCAACTTGAAAGATGATGGGGATGGAATAGTAGAATTCAGCGGTAAGTTACTTCCCGATACAAAAACTCGAGAAAATCCGCCCAAGCAAATCATCTGAGGTAAATTCCCCCGTGATTTCGCTCAATACTTGCTGCGCAAGGCGCAGTTCTTCTGCCAGCAGTTCTCCTGAGCGGGCAAAGACCAATTGCTGGTGGCCTTCCTGCAAATGTTCTGCTGCCGTATTCAGCGCCTGCAAATGGCGACGACGTGCCAGAAAACCACCTTCAGTATTGCTGTTGAAACCCATAGCTTCTTTTAGATGATCGCGCAGCAAATCGACACCTTTCCCGTCACGGGCGGAAAGGCGAATTAATGTGTAACCACTGATTTCTGAAACGCCGGTTTCTTCTCCGGTCATATCGGTTTTATTGCGGATAACCGTCACTGGCAGGGATTCCGGCAACTTAGCCATAAATTCAGGCCAGATTTGTGCAGGTTCAATCGCATCAGTGGTCGTACTGTCTACCATAAACAGAACCCGATCCGCTTGCTCAATTTCCTGCCATGCCCGCTCAATACCGATGCGTTCCACTTCATCGCTGGCTTCGCGCAAGCCCGCCGTATCAATCACATGCAACGGCATGCCATCAATATGAATGTGTTCACGCAAAACATCACGCGTTGTACCTGCGATATCAGTAACGATTGCAGCTTCACGACCCGCCAATGCGTTGAGCAGGCTGGATTTACCCGCATTCGGACGCCCGGCAATCACGACTTTCATCCCTTCACGTAACAGGCTACCCTGACGTGCCTGTGAACGAACCTGTTCCAGCTCGGCAATCACTTCATCCAGCTTGGCTTCTATCTTACCATCGGAAAGAAAATCAATTTCTTCGTCAGGAAAATCAATCGCAGCTTCAACGTAGATGCGTAAGTTAGTCAGCTCTTCCACCATTTGATGAACCTGATGGGAAAATGCCCCTTGCAAGGAGTTCATCGCGGAACGGGCAGCTTGTTCAGAACTGGCGTCTATCAAATCGGCAATGGCTTCTGCCTGTGCCAAATCGAGTTTATCGTTCAGAAATGCACGTTCCGAAAATTCCCCCGGATTGGCAATGCGAACACCCGAAATCGCCAGAATGCGCTTTAGCAGCAAATCAAGAATCACTGGCCCGCCGTGCCCTTGAAGCTCCAGTACATCTTCCCCCGTAAAAGAGTTGGGACCAGGGAAGTAAAGTGCGATGCCTTGATCAAGTACAGAACCATCCGTATCCCGGAAAGGCAGGTAATCAGCGTAGCGGGGCTTCGGCAGTTTTCCCAATACCACCTCAGCGACTTCCGCCGCCTTGCGGCCAGAAATACGCAGAATGCCTACACCGCCTCGTCCCGGAGGGGTGGCCTGAGCGACTATCGTATCGGTGGTATTCATGGAATTCTCTCTTTTGATCTATGAACTGAAATTTTGCCAATGCACTAAAATAGTAAAGGCGGCCAATGACCGCCTTCGTGAATGTAATCTTTAAAAGATTTACTTCTTACTGAGATCGATTTTCTTTTCACGCTTTTCGCGGGTATGCAAGCCACGCTTCTCCAGACTGCGGAAAATAACCTGCTGCTGGATAATGGTCACCAAGTTACTCACGATATAATACAGAACCAGACCAGATGGGAACCACAGGAAGAAGACAGTGAACACAACCGGCATGTAGGTCATGATCTTCTGCTGCATCGGGTCAGTCACAGTAGTCGGTGACAGTTTCTGAATAACAAACATGGTCACACCCATCAGCAATGGCAGGATGTAGTATGGATCCTGTGCAGACAAGTCTTTAATCCAACCAATGAATGGCGCATGGCGCAGCTCAACAGACCCCATCAGCATGTAATACAAAGCAAGGAAGATTGGCATCTGGATAAGCAGAGGTAAACAACCGCCCAGCGGGTTTACTTTCTCTGTCTTGTACAACGCCATCATTTCCTGGCTCATACGCTGGCGGTCATCACCAAAACGCTCACGCATTGCCGTGATTTTTGGCTGCAACAGACGCATTTTCGCCATTGAGGTGTATTGCGCCTTAGTCAGCGGATACATGATACCGCGCACGATAAAGGTAATCGCAATGATGGAGAAGCCCCAGTTACCGATGAATTCATGCAGGAATTTCAGCAACTTGAACAGTGGCTGGGAAATAAACCACAACCAGCCGTAATCTACGGTCAGATCCAAGTGTGGTGCAATGGCCGCCATTTCGTCCTGAATTTCAGGACCAACCCACAGAGTCGAAGAGATGTTCTGCTGGCTGTTTGGCGCGATATTGATACTTTCACCCTTGTACCCAATAATCGCCATTTTTTGGTTTTTCAGGTCAATGGTGTAGAAATTGCTGCTCTTGCCTTCTCCCGGAACCCAAGCAGTCGCGAAATACTGCTGGAGCATCGCAACCCAGCCGCCTTTTGTGGCAACGGAAAGTGGCTTGCTTTCAATTTCGTCAAATTTGTATTTTTCGTATTTTGCTTCATCGGAAGAATAAGCAGCACCTCGATAAGTATGCAGGGCAAAGTTGCTGCTGCCCGTATCACGGTGTTTCGGTAATTCAACACTTTGCTTCAGCTGACCAAAGAACGCCATCTGCAATGGCTTGTCAGTAACGTTATTGATGCTGTAGTCAACAGAAACCGCATAAGAACCACGTTTTAGAACGAAAGTCTTAACATAGACAACACCATCCGGCGCAGTGTAAGTCATCGGAATACGCAATTCATTCTGACCATCAGCCAAAACGAAATCATGCTGAGTGACTTGATAAAGTGGACGTACCGCTTGGTTATCTGGGCCATTAAGACCAGTTAACCCACTTTGGGCCTGATAAGTGAATTCTGGCGTTGTTTCCAGAAGTTTGAACGGAGTTTTAGAACCTAGGGTATCAGGATAGGCCAGCAGATCAGCCTCCTCGATATCACCGCCACGGGTATTGATATGCAATGACAGCACATCCGTTTTCACGGTGATCAGTTTACTTTGCTCACTGCTACTTACTTCGTTGCTCAGCGTATTGACTTGCTGAGTGATCTGGGTTGCTGGTTGTGGGTTCTTATCACTCTCCCACGCTTGCCAGACCAAGAACGAAACAAACAGCAAAGCGATGAGAAGAAGATTGCGTTGCGAATCCATCGTTAATGTTCTCTGTTATCGTCGTTTTTAGGTGGGACAGGATCATCACCACCTTTGTGTAAAGGGTGGCATTTTAATACGCGTTTCACTGTTAACCAACTGCCTTTTATCATTCCAAACCGACGCAATGCCTCAATTCCGTAGTGGGAACAGGTAGGATTGAAACGACAACGAGGTCCCAGCAGTGGACTAATCACTAGCTGGTAGCCCCTGATCAACATAATCAGGAGGCGCGAGCCAAGCGACAGTGACGACGCCATAATTTGCCCAAAGCTTCCGTTAGCTCACGGTTATCGAGCTCAGCGACCCCTTTCCTCACCAAAATCACAAAATCCATTGACGGCAATTTATGTTGATTTAAACGAAAACATTCACGAGCCAGTCGCTTGATACGATTACGCTCATGGGCGCGTTTAACGTTTTTTTTGGCGATGGTTAGACCAATGCGGGGATGCCCCAGCTCATTCAAGCGTCCAAGAATAGTTATCTCTGCGGAGCTTGCCCGTTGCGGCTGCTGGAAAACATAAGTGAAATGCTCGGGAGTTAACAAACGTAACTCCCTCGGAAAAGCGAGCTTAACCATGCGGTATGGTTAGCTTTATTACTTAGAAACGGTCAAACGAGCACGGCCTTTTGCACGACGGCGAGCCAGAACCTGACGACCATTTTTAGTGGCCATACGAGAGCGGAAGCCGTGAGTACGGTTACGCTTCAGTACGGATGGTTGAAAAGTGCGTTTCATAGCGATTTCTACCTAGCTTAAAATTTGTTACTGATTCAGCAAATGCGTTGGCGACCAGTGAGAAATAAGTAGACACCGATGCCTCAATCGCAACATCAATATATAGAAAGAGGCCGGATTGTAATAAAATGTACTACCCTTAGTCAATCCAAGATGACGCGAGTCTGACCGTCTTCTACCAGATTTTTAGTTCTCCTGACATGGCCAGACTTTTTGCTACCTAAGTTTCCTACCAAAAAGTGTTTCCCAAAAATCCTCACCAGACATAACCGGAAAAAATCGTTGGCTTCACACGCAGGGTGCAAGATTATACGGACTGTACAATAAATCGCAAGGATCATACACAGATCGTTTCATATGAATATGTGATCATTAAAGTTGTGTTTACTTTGAATCCTAAACAATAGTTAAATGAAATTTGCTATATGCCATGATTACACTAAAGTATCTACTGTGAGTCTTTATATTCTGCAAGTGCCAAAGCGTGGTGACCTCCCTGTGGATAAAAAGCGTCAAAGCTGTGTAAAAGAATGAGGATTTCTGTCGTCTTTTGCGTTATGATCGTCGGCCACGATCCCAACCTGTCTATAAGCGGATCGTTGGGGAGCGATGATATTCAAAATCGCCACAAGGTACATGCTGTCTTCCTCACCACCGAGGGTATGCCTTGTGCCCAGTATAACTATCTATTATTCCGATTTCTTTTATTGGTCTCGTTTTAGGGGAGTTCGCCGTGTCACTTTCGCTTTGGCAGCAATGTCTTGCCCGATTGCAGGATGAGTTACCTGCCACAGAATTCAGTATGTGGATACGACCCCTTCAGGCAGAACTGAGTGATAACACTTTGGCTCTCTATGCCCCCAACCGTTTTGTGCTTGATTGGGTAAGAGAGAAGTATATTAATAATATCAATTTGTTATTAAATGATTTCTGTGGTCCTGAAGTACCGTTGTTACGTTTCGAAGTAGGAAATAAACCTATTTCACCAAACCAAACTGCATCTCAGAAAATCATTACCGATATGCCGGTGGCTACAGTGCCGTCCAGTTCGTCGATCCGTCCGAGCTGGGACAATGCAAAGGCCCAGCCTGAGTTATCTTATCGTTCCAATGTGAATCCCAAGCATACATTCGATAACTTTGTTGAGGGTAAATCCAACCAACTGGCCAGAGCCGCCGCCAGACAAGTTGCCGATAATCCAGGGGGAGCATACAATCCTTTGTTCCTCTATGGCGGAACCGGTCTGGGTAAAACCCACCTTTTGCACGCGGTCGGCAATAGCATCATGGCACGCAAAGCCAATGCCAAAGTCGTGTACATGCATTCTGAACGTTTTGTTCAGGACATGGTCAAAGCATTGCAAAACAATGCGATAGAAGAGTTTAAACGTTATTATCGTTCCGTAGATGCTCTACTGATCGATGATATTCAGTTTTTTGCAAATAAAGAGCGATCCCAAGAAGAATTCTTTCACACGTTCAATGCCCTGCTGGAAGGTAATCAACAGATTATTCTGACATCAGATCGCTATCCGAAAGAGATCAATGGCGTCGAAGATCGGTTAAAGTCCCGTTTTGGTTGGGGATTGACCGTTGCCATCGAACCACCGGAACTGGAAACTCGCGTTGCCATCTTGATGAAGAAGGCTGACGAGAACCAAATCCAGTTGCCGGGTGAAGTGGCTTTCTTTATTGCCAAACGCCTGCGATCTAACGTTCGTGAACTCGAAGGCGCTTTAAATCGAGTCATCGCCAATGCTAACTTTACGGGTCGGGCGATTACCATTGATTTTGTACGCGAAGCATTACGTGACTTATTGGCTCTTCAGGAAAAGCTGGTAACCATTGACAATATTCAGAAAACTGTAGCTGAATATTACAAAATCAAGGTTGCGGATCTGCTTTCCAAACGCCGTTCACGCTCCGTTGCCCGTCCGAGACAAATGGCAATGGCGCTGGCAAAAGAGCTGACAAATCACAGCTTGCCTGAAATCGGGGATGCCTTTGGTGGACGTGACCATACAACCGTACTTCACGCTTGTCGTAAAATCGAACAACTGCGTGAAGAGAGTCATGACATCAAAGAAGATTTTTCCAACTTAATCAGAACATTATCTTCCTAGCGCTATGAAATTCATCATTGAACGTGAGCAATTATTAAAACCTTTGCAGCAGGTGAGCAGCCCCTTGGGAGGCCGCCCTACCCTGCCCATTTTAGGCAACTTATTATTGCAGGTCACAGAAGGCTCTCTACTGTTAACCGGCACCGATTTAGAAATGGAAATGAAGGCGCGGGTTACACTTGCCCAGCCACATGAAAACGGTGCAACCACTGTCCCCGCCCGCAAATTTTTTGATATTTGGCGCGGGTTGCCGGATGGTGCTGAAATCAGCGTAGAGCTGGATGGCGATCGTATCCTCGTCCGTTCCGGACGCAGCCGCTTTTCACTCTCCACCCTGCCCGCAACAGATTTTCCCAATCTGGATGACTGGCAAAGCGAAGTCGAATTTTCATTGCCACAGGCCACATTGAAGCGCCTGATCGAATCCACTCAATTTTCCATGGCACATCAGGACGTTCGCTATTATTTGAACGGTATGCTTTTTGAAACCGAAGGCGAAGAGCTGCGCACTGTTGCAACCGACGGCCACCGCTTGGCTGTCTGCTCGATGAATATCGGGCAAACATTGCCCTCCCATTCGGTGATCGTACCTCGTAAAGGTGTCATTGAATTGATGCGCCTGCTGGATGGTGGGGATAACCCACTGCAATTACAAATTGGCAGCAACAACATTCGCGCTCACGTCGGTGATTTTATTTTCACCTCCAAATTGGTTGATGGCCGTTTCCCTGATTACCGCCGCGTACTGCCGAAGAATCCAGATAAGACGCTGGTAGCAAATTGTGACATGATCAAGCAGGCCTTTTCACGGGCAGCGATTTTATCCAACGAAAAATTCCGTGGTGTTCGCATCTATTTAAGCGAAAACCAACTCAGGATCACCGCAAATAACCCTGAACAAGAAGAAGCGGAAGAGATAGTTGATGTCAGCTACCAAGGCACTGAAATGGAAATTGGCTTCAATGTCAGCTACGTACTGGATGTTCTTAACGCATTGAAATGCGAACAAGTAAGTCTCCTTCTGACAGATGCGACATCCAGTGTGAAAATCGAGAATTCAGCCAGTCAGGCAGCGACTTATGTCGTGATGCCGATGCGTCTGTAAAAATTCGCCTGTAGACAACACTGACTCATAAATATGATTCTTTCGCGTTTGCTGATCCGCGATTTTCGTAATATCGCGAATGCTGACCTGCCGTTGGCAACGGGGTTCAATTTTCTGGTTGGGCCAAATGGCAGCGGCAAAACAAGTATACTGGAAGCCATTTATACATTAGGTCATGGCCGTGCTTTTCGCAGCATCATGGCGGGGAGAGTGATCCGCCATGATTGCGAAGAATTCATTCTTCATGGACGGCTTGAACAACAACTTTATGAACGCACGTTAGCGGTGGGTTTAAGTAAAAACCGCCACGGTGATAGTAAAGTCAGAATTGATGGCAGTGACGGGCATAAAATTGCAGAGCTGGCAAAAATGCTGCCTATGCAACTCATCACGCCGGAAGGTTTCACTTTACTAAATGGTGGCCCGAAATACCGTCGGGCATTTATCGATTGGGGTTGCTTTCACAATGAACCGCGCTTTTTTACTGCCTGGGCCAACCTGAAAAGGCTGCTCAAACAGCGAAATGCAGCATTGCGACAAGTTACCCGATACAGCCAGATCCAACATTGGGATCGCGAACTTGCCCCGTTGGCGACGGAAATAAGCCAATGGCGGGCAGAATACATCGCAGGAATTTCCGAAGATATCGAGAAAACCTGTAAACAATTTTTACCTGAATTCACTCTCAGTATCAGCTTTCAACAAGGTTGGGACAAAGAGAGCGAATATGCAGAACTGCTCGCGCGGCAATTTGAGCGCGACAAAGCGTTAACCTACACCGCTTCCGGCCCCCATAAAGCAGATCTGCGGATCAGGGCGGACGGCACCCCGGTGGAAGATATGCTTTCCCGTGGTCAGTTGAAATTACTGATGTGTGCGTTGAGGTTAGCGCAGGGTGAATATTTCACCCGACAGAGCGGGCAAAAATGCCTGTATCTGCTTGATGATTTTGCTTCAGAGCTGGATGCTGGCCGTCGTCAGCTATTAGCCGAGCGTCTGAAATCTACGCAAGCCCAAGTGTTTGTCAGTGCAATCACCACTGGGCAAGTTACTGACATGATTGATGTAAATAGCAGGATGTTTCGCGTAGAACATGGCAAAATAGAGGTTCAACCACAGGATTAAGATGAGCGAGAAACGTTGATGTCGAATACATATGACTCCTCAAGTATCAAGGTATTAAAAGGGCTGGATGCTGTCCGTAAACGTCCAGGCATGTATATCGGTGATACCGATGATGGTACCGGTCTGCACCACATGGTCTTCGAGGTTGTTGACAACGCTATCGACGAAGCCCTCGCAGGTCATTGTGACAAGATAGTTGTCACCATTCATGCAGATAACTCAGTTTCTGTACAGGATGACGGCCGCGGTATTCCTACCGGGATACACGAAGAAGAAGGTGTTTCAGCAGCAGAAGTTATCATGACCGTGCTGCATGCGGGGGGTAAATTCGATGACAATTCCTATAAAGTTTCCGGCGGCCTGCACGGCGTAGGGGTTTCTGTTGTAAACGCCCTATCGGAAAAACTGGAACTGACTATCCGTCGTGACGGTAAAGTCCACGAACAGACCTACATGCATGGGGTTCCACAGTCTCCGCTGAAAATCGTCGGTGATACCGAGCAGACAGGAACCACAGTCCGTTTCTGGCCTAGCATGGATACGTTCAAAATTAACACTGAGTTCGAATATGATATTCTGGCAAAACGCCTGCGTGAATTGTCATTCCTGAATTCCGGCGTTTCCATCCGGTTAGTTGATAAACGCACCAATACCGAAGATCTCTTCCACTATGAAGGCGGAATCAAAGCATTTGTTGAGTTCCTGAGCCGCAATAAAAACCCACTTCACCCAAATGTCTTCTATTTCTCCACAGAAAAAGACGGTATTGGCGTCGAAATTTCCATGCAATGGAATGATGGTTTTCAGGAAAACATCTACTGCTTCACCAACAATATTCCTCAGCGCGATGGGGGAACCCACCTCGTTGGTTTCCGTACCGCGATGACTCGTACCCTCAATAGTTATATGGACAGAGAGGGCTACAACAAAAAATCCAAAGTCAGCGCCACAGGTGACGATGCCCGTGAAGGCCTGATCGCGGTTATTTCCGTTAAAGTCCCAGATCCTAAGTTCTCTTCCCAGACTAAAGACAAGTTGGTTTCTTCAGAAGTGAAAACCGCCGTCGAAACACTGATGAATGAGAAACTGGTCGAGTACCTGCTGGAAAACCCGAACGACGCCAAAACTGTCGTCGGTAAAATCATTGATGCGGCTCGCGCCCGTGAAGCGGCACGTAAAGCCCGTGAAATGACCCGCCGCAAAGGTGCACTGGATCTGGCTGGCTTGCCGGGTAAACTGGCTGACTGTCAGGAACGTGACCCAGCACTATCCGAACTCTACTTAGTGGAGGGTGATTCTGCGGGAGGATCAGCAAAACAGGGACGCAACCGTAAAAATCAGGCGATTCTGCCCCTGAAAGGTAAGATCCTGAACGTTGAAAAAGCGCGTTTTGATAAAATGCTCTCTTCACAAGAAGTGGCAACATTAATCACCGCGCTGGGTTGCGGAATTGGCCGTGATGAATACAACCCGGACAAGCTGCGTTATCACAGCATTATCATCATGACCGATGCCGACGTGGATGGTTCTCACATCCGTACCTTGTTACTGACCTTCTTCTACCGTCAGATGCCGGAAATCATTGAGCGCGGCTATGTCTACATTGCCCAGCCACCGCTATATAAAGTGAAGAAAGGCAAGCAAGAGCAGTACATCAAAGATGACGATGCAATGGAAGCATACCAGATGTCCATCGCACTGGATGGAGCCTCTCTGTATACCAACCCGCATGCTCCGGCACTGAATGGTGAGGCTCTGGAAGCACTTGTTACTGAGTTTAATTCCACCCAGAAAATCATCCGTCGCATGGAACGCCTGTATCCGTTGTCTCTGCTGAACAGCCTGATTTATCATCCGAAACTGACGGAAGATGAGTTGAACTCTCAAGCAAAAGTGGAAGAGTGGGCAAAAACCCTGTCCACCAGCCTGAATGACAAAGAGCAGCACGGCAGCACTTATAGCTATAAAATCCATGAGAACCGTGAACGTCAAGTTTTCGAGCCTATCTTGTGCATTCGTACCCATGGTGTTGATACTAACTACAATCTGGATTTCGATTTCATTCACGGTGGCGAATACCGTCGTATCACCAAACTGGGTGAATCTATCGGAACGCTGATTGAAGAAGGTGCATATATTGAACGTGGCGAGCGCCAACAAGTAATAAGCAGCTTTGAACAGGCCCTGGAATGGCTGGCGAAAGAGTCACGCCGTGGTCTTTCCGTACAGCGTTATAAAGGTCTGGGTGAAATGAACCCTGAGCAGCTGTGGGAAACTACGATGAACCCAGAAACTCGTCGTATGATGCGCGTTACCGTGAAAGATGCGATTGCAACTGATCAACTGTTCACGACCCTGATGGGGGATGCGGTTGAACCTCGCCGTGCATTTATTGAAGAGAATGCCCTGAAAGCAGCGAATATCGATATTTAATATTTTTGCTTATAAATATATCCCAGATAACAGTATGTTATCTGGGACATATTATCTGAAACGACTCATCAAATTTTCCCAACCAAACAGCCACTTCATTTTCCCTTCACAAATTCTGCTAGACAAAAGAAATATTCTATTTATCCTATAAAAAAATAATTTATAAAATAAATCATTCACATAAATACACCAAAATAAATAATCAAATCTCAGATTAACTTCAACTTATAAAAGCCCATTTTTTATAATTTAAAGAGGTTTATCATGCTAAAAAGAACAAATTCTCTGAATAGCTATATACACAAATCTCCATTTAAAAACCTATCACGTTCAAATTCTTTTGATTCTTTCCCCCCAAATAACATTAAGGAAATAAATATTAATTATAACAATCCTAAACTAACAAAGGAGTATATTCCATCAATAATTCGGGAGGTTAAATTACATGATATGATAAATATTGCGGATAAAATTTACTTTTCAATCGGAAATGATGGATGGTTTGATCAGATATTAAACATCATTGAAGATGAAAATGATTTAGAAACTCACATAAATGGAATTAGCGGGAAAATCGGAAAAACAACTGATGATATTTGGGATTTAAAATGTAGCATAACACTTAATCAATTAATTCATGTTAAGAATGAACTTTATGATAGATCCCAAACTGGAGAAGATAAAAACTTTATTTATTTTACTTGCTATATCAGAAACATACCTGTGGGAATAATGATAGTCAAATGTTACGAAGAAGTCATGCTATACAGATATGATCCTGATTTACGTTATTATCCTGAAGTCACTCATCTTGTCATGCATCCGGGATTAAAGAATTGTGCTTACTTATTAATGGAAAAAGCGGTTAATCTGTCCTATGAAAAAGGTTGTCATGGTAAATTAAAATTAGCAATTGCAACCCCAGAATTATCAAACGTTTATAGCCGAATGGGATTTATCCACTATACACAGGATGAAATGTCTTTAGATCCAAATGGAAATAATGCTTGGACCTTCACCTCTAATCACGGTGGTTATCGATTTGTGGGTACTTGCTGAATAGATTTTAAAAAAAATATTATCAATCAGTTGTGCTTTATCACCATGTATGCTTCATCAAATTGGCAACCTATTTCATGAGATTGTTTAAATGAAAACAGCAGAGTGTCACTAAACACTCCATTAATGCATTCAACTCATATCAGGATATTTTTATTATGATAAGAAAATTCAAATGATATTAAAGATTAATCACCGCCAATGTTTAAGATTTACTATCCAATTGGCGGTTTATTTCCACAAACTCAATAACGATTAAGGTTTTCTTACAACAATACCCTCAGCATACGGCGCAAAGGCTCTGCCGCTCCCCACAGTAACTGATCGCCAACCGTAAATGCAGAGATGTATTCCGGCCCCATATTCAGTTTACGCAGGCGGCCAACTGGCGTATTCAACGTTCCTGTCACCGCTGCCGGCGTTAGCTCCTTCATCGTCAACTCACGATCATTCGGAATGACACGCACCCAATCATTATGCGACGCCAACAGAGTTTCAATTTCATGGATCGGGATGTCTTTTTTCAATTTCAGGGTAAATGCCTGACTATGGCAGCGCAGTGCACCGATACGGACACACAGTCCATCAATTGGAATGATATTATTGCCCGTGTTCAGGATCTTGTTGGTTTCCGCCTGGCCTTTCCATTCTTCACGGCTTTGCCCATTTTCCAGCTGCTTATCAATCCACGGTATCAGGCTGCCAGCCAAGGGCGCGCCGAACTGCTCCGTCGGCAATGTACCGCTGCGGGTAAAATCAGTTACACGTTTTTCAATATCTAAAATCGCAGAAGCCGGATCTTGTAACTCTTTTGCTACCTGATTATGCAACATTCCCATTTGCACCAGCAATTCACGCATATGGCGGGCACCACCACCCGAAGCAGCTTGATAGCTTGATACCGATGCCCACTCAACCAAATCATTGGTAAACAACCCACCCAATGACATCAGCATTAAACTCACTGTACAATTGCCACCAACAAACGTTTTAATACCTTTATTCAGGCTGTTTTGAATATGTTGATGGTTAACCGGATCGAGAATAATGACAGAATCATCATTCATACGCAGGGAAGAAGCCGCATCAATCCAATATCCCTGCCACCCGGCAGCCCTCAGTTTTGGGTAAACTTCATTCGTATAGTCCCCACCCTGACAGCTAATGACAATATCCAGCGCGCTCAGTGCATCAATATCAAAAGCATTCTGTAATACACCTGATTTTCCAGCGCTATTTGCCGCAAATTGTGGGGCTGGCAACCCGTGCTGGGATGTTGTGAAGAAAACCGGATTAATCTCGTCAAAATCCCGCTCTTCCAACATTCTCTGCATCAATACTGAACCGACCATGCCACGCCAGCCGATAAGACCTACATTTTTCATCATATTTACCCTGTCTCAAGAAATGTTGTTCAGACACACTGATAACATTAAAACTGACAAAATATGACGAAAGGTGCAAGTATATTTATGTACTATAACACCAGCATTTCTGTATGGATGAGTTTGCCATTTTTAAACCATCTTGCCGTGTATTGTTCAAAGTCAGGATCATCATTATTTACCGGCCTTCCTGGTCTCTTGGTTCTCAAAAAGTATCTAGGAGTAATGGGGTCTACTGTTTCAATCTTTGAATACGTTTTTTTTTCTGCCTCAAAAGCATCATTAGCCTTTTTATTACCAACAAGTCTTGAAAAATGAATATCATATATATGTCTTAAATCAAAAATTAATTCGTGACGTTGGGTATTGTCATAATTTTCACTATAAGAAAGATTCTTCTTATTAAATACTTTAGTACGTCCTCTAATATTCCCCACATAACCGATAACAATACTATTCGGGCAAAGTTTAGAGAGTTCAGAAGCAAAAGATTCTTCATATTCGAGAGTGGTATCTGGGTTATCCTTTTCACAATTTGCAGATTCACATACAATCAAACGAATATATCTAAAACTATTTAACATTATTCCTTTTGATTTTAATTCGTTATCTAGTTCCCGAGGCGTCAATTGATCATCATACATATTCACACCTGATATATACCCGATAAAATAAATTTTATCATAACTTCCATGAGCGCATACGGTTAATCTGGGATAACCATGATAGCTATCTTCAAATACGTAAAATCTATAAAATACACTAATATTTTTCATGAAAACCACTCCTCAAATTTCATTGTTATCTCCATCATGTCCACACGAGCAAAATGAACACGATGGTAATTCCATATATTATTTTCAAGGGCTAATGAGTTAATAACCATTAAAACTTAATATTGAATATAAACAAGTGAAAAAAATGACTTAATTAAGGAGGGAATGTCTGATGGGTTTCATATATATCAACGAGATAAGAAAAAATAGAATCAAAAAACCTACAGCAGAACTGTAGGTTTTCAATCAGCGTTTCTTTTTCTTGCCTTGAACAGCCTTAAAACGCGGGTTAGATTTACAGATGACATACAATCGGCCACGACGGCGAACAACTTTGCAATCAGGGTGCCGTTGTTTTGCTGTCTTCAACGAACTTAATACTTGCATGACAATCCCTCTTTATTTACTGCCCAAAAAACTGCCAAATCTTTTCTGGAAACGAGCTGTACTACCTTCTTGCGATACACTCCTTTGCTTACCCGTATAAAAAGGGTGCGATTCCGATGACACTTCAATCATGACATAAGGATATTCAGTTCCTTCTAGCGTAATCTTCTTCTCTGTACGGATAGTCGAACCTACTTTGAAATAGGTATCAGCACTGGTGTCGTGGAACACGACAGTCCGGTAAGTTGGGTGGATCCCTGGCTTCATAAAATCTCTCCAAACACACTTTATGTTATAATATAACATTACAATAACTCAGCTTCATGCTGTTGACAACTACCTTTTTAAGATTTTATCTCGAATATTTTACGTTCTAAGCGATTAGATCACGTTACATCAGACGACGTAACAACTGTCTTGAGTCCTATCTAATTCAAAAAATAATAATACCCATAATTAATATAATTATTTTTATAATTGTTTAAATTAATTACTTGGCAGCTCGATTAAATCATCCCCGAATCCTTACTGATATTACGGCATTAGATTTTTCCACTACTAACTCCCGTTTTATAAGAAAATTAATTTATAATTTACTTTTATTTCAGCCCCACTGTCTTATTGATCCCTCAATACCCAAACTGGGTATATTTACCTCTCAATATCCATGATAAACATCAACAAATAGGAATTATCTAATTATTGAGAGAAGATTCAAAAAAGACCTCTTTTCCTCTATTAACTTATTTATAAAACTGGTTTAATTAAGTATTATTTAATAATAACTTCCCTCCCAGAGACCGTATTCTGATGGACCTTTTCTTACAAAACTGTTTGGCTTTTCCAGTTGTTATTTTTAGTGGCCTATTAATCATTGTTTTGTTTTATTGGATATGTGCTGCTTTCGGCTTACTTGATATTGATATTATGAGTATCGATACGGATGGTTTCGACGTATCCACTCTGGCGGGGTGGTTAACAAAACTCGGCCTTACTGGCGTTCCCATTACCATCATTATTACGCTAATTACACTATTCGGCTGGCCGCTCAGTTATTTCAGCATGCATCTGATGCTCCGTTTCATTGAAACTGATGTGATCCGCTATTTGCTCGGAACCGTGACATTCTTTGCCGTGAGTTTTATCGCCTTATTACTGACAGCAATGATATTGCGCCCATTAAAACCAATGTTGTCCAAGCTCAATCGCTCCAACAGTGTTGATACTCTGATTGGCAAAGTTGCTGAAGTGCGTTCTCCCATTGTGACGGAACAGCGCGGAGAAGCGCTGATGGAAAATCACGGAGCCAGCCTGATACTGCAAGTCCGGGCACCGGAAAGTGACGGCATTACCCGTGGCAATCGTGTTGTGTTGATAAGCTATGACGCCGCCACACACAGTTACACCGTCGTCAGTGAAGACGAATTTAAATTGTAGCTACGAGTTACAACAACAAATTAACGCTGAATCATTACCGTAAACCTTGCTATCTGACATGCCTCACTCATATTTCGGTCATGGATGAATAGCAACTTAAGTTATGGATCACTGGCGCCTTACCCGTCAGTCCCAAACAAGTTCGCCTCAAAATAAAATGGAGAAATACATGTCAGATATTGCCTTGGCAGACTTCATGCCCTTCTTAATCATCATGGCAACGATCATTATCGTTATTCTGGGCTTCTTTGGTCTTTTTAAAGCGTTTTATATCAAAGTGCCACAAGGAACGGCCCTGATCGTCAATGATATGTCAGCGCAGCCAAAAGTCCATTTCACGGGCGCGTTGGTCTATCCGGTGATTTATAAAAAGGAGTTCATGCGCATTTCCCTGCTGACACTGGAAGTTGATCGCCGCGGTAAAGATGGCCTGATCTGTAAAGACAACCTGAGAGCAGACATTACGGTTGCCTTCTACCTGCGTGTAAATGAAACTACTGAAGATGTCCTGAAAGTAGCTAAATCTATCGGTGTCGAACGCGCTTCCGACCATAATGCCGTTAATGCACTATTCAGCGCCAAATTCTCAGAAGCGCTGAAAACCGTGGGTAAACAGTTTGAACTGTCGAAATTGTTTGAAGATCGCCAGAACTTCCGTGACCGCATTGTTGATGTCATCGGTAAAGACCTGAACGGCTATGCACTGGAAGATGTTGCCATCGACTATCTGGAGCAGACCCCGAAAAACTCACTGGATCCGAACAATATCTTTGATGCGGAAGGTATTCGTAAAATCACCGAAATCACCGCCATCCACAATATTGAAACCAACCAGAAAGAGCGCGACCAAGAACTGGCGATCCAGAAGAAAAACGTCGAAACCCGTGAAGCCAGCTTGGCTCTGGAACGCCAACAGGCAGATGCCGAAGCGCGTCAAAAGCGTGAAATTGAGAGCATCCGTGCCCGCGAATCCGCCGAAACGCTGAAAGTAAAAGAAGAAGAACGCCTGAAAGCAGAACAGGCCCGTATCCAGACCCAGCAAGAAATCGAAATTCGCGAAGAAAACCGCCTGCGTGAAGTGGAAGTGGCGCAACAAAACCGCGAACGTGCCGTCATCATTGAGGTGGAAAAAGTCACTCGCGCACAACAACTGGAAATTGTTTCCCGCGAGCGTGAAGTCGAACTCCAGCGCATTGATAAAGAAAAAGCGCTGGAAGAAGAGCGGAAAAATATTTCTAACGTGATCCGTGAACGTGTTGCCGTTGAGAAAACTGTCGCACAGGAAGAAGAACGCATTAAAGAAGTCCGCATGATTTCTGACGCGGATCGCCAGAAACAAATCACGATTATTCAGGCTCAGGCCAAAGCAGAGCAAGAGCTGGTGCGCCAGGTCAAACAAGCTGAGGCAGATGAAAACAGCGCTAAATTCAAAGCACTGGAAATCAGCACTATGGCACAAGCGGAGCTGGAAGCCGCCGCCAAACAGGCAGAAGCGAAAAAACGTCTGGCCGAAGGTACTGAAGCAGAAGAAGCGGCCTTGGGTCTGGCCGAAGCCCGTATCCGCCAAGCCAAAGCCGAAGCGGAAGAAAAAGAAGGGCTGGTACAGGCAAATGTGATTGCGGAAAAACTGCTGGCGGAAGCCCGTGGTACACAAGAAAAAGGTCTGGCGGAAGCGCGTGTTCTGGAAGCTCAGGCCGACGCAGCAGAGAAGCAGGGCCTTGCCGAAGCGAAAATACTGGAAGAAAAACTGGCTGCACAGGCACGTGGTGATGAGCAACAAGCCCAAGCCAAAGAGAAATTGGGTCTGGTGGATGCCAAAGTGCTGGAAGAAAAACTGGTCGCACAGGCTCGTGGTGAAGGCCAGCTCGGTTCAGCCCAAGCTGAGGTTATCCGCCAGCGCCTGAAAGCCGAAGCCGATGGTTTGACCGACAAATTCACCGCGATGGGCAATCTCAACGATACCGCACGCGATCACGAAGAATTCCGCATGCAGCTTGAGAAGAACTTCGAACAAGCCATGGCTTCCATTGCAGCCAACAAAGAGATCGCCAAGGAACAAGCCGAAGTACTGGCAGCGGCACTCAGCAAAACCAACATTGATATCGTGGGAGGCGACGGCAGTTTCTTCAATACCTTCTCCAAAGCGCTCAGTGTGGGCAAAGCCATTAATGGCGTCGTCGATAAAAGCCCGCTGGTCAAAGATGCCGTACAGAAATTGCTGGCTGGCAAAAGCGGAAAAGGTGAAAAAGAAGTCGGGGACACAAAACTGGATCTCGACTCACTCCTGCAAAACCCAGAAGTACAGTCTTTGGTCAACATGTTCAGCTCAAATCAAAAAAATCAGGGTAAAGGGAATACCGAAGAGTAATCAATAACGCTTATCCGCCACAATTCACTGTGGCGGATTTTTCCCTGCACTCATCCCATCCGGGATATCAGTACAGTGCACTAAAACCAGTTTTAACGTCATTAAAATCCATCTTGAGTAAGGAAACGTGATACGCCATGTCAGATAGCCAAGTGAATAATCGTGAACAGGAATTACTGGATAATGCCGTCGCAGAAGGCGGAGCCTACGATATCTTACGCAATCGCCTGTCTGAGCAAGGCCAGCAACTGCATGAAAAAGTCAGCCAGCTTAATACTCGTCGCTTGGAAGAATTTGGCAAAAACCAGACTGACATTATCGGGCGTATCCGCATCCGCACAGAAAACAATTGCGTAGCCCGTGATATTGTCCGGGTTGGTGATTGGCTGCTATTTGGCTACAACGTTTTCCTTGGATTAAAAAAAGAGACACGGGTTGAAGATGTTTTCTCCCTGTACAAGCTCAAGAAAGAAAATGACGAATATGATGTAGAATCCGTTCCGCTAACCGGCACATTTCTCAATATCACCAGCTTCGTACAAGACTTCCACGAACTTTATACCTACTACAAAAACACCCAATTACTGGAACTGGTTGAACGTGATGGAAAACTTCTCGCCAGCTTCCAGATTGGCGAAAGAATTACGGATATTCGGGTGTTTCGCTGGGCCATTTCCAGCGATAAAACAGAAATAACCTATATCGATAATCGCGGCGAGCGCGACATCGCCCTGCCCCCCGCTTACGATTTTGAATGGCAGAAAACCACGCGGGAAAATACCGTAAATGGCCGCTATCCGCACATGAACATTCTGGATACCGTGTTTGTGGAAACCATTGGCGGTGATCTGACCATCAAATGTGAAAACAATACCGAAGATGGTTTGGGGATCTACCGGGAAGCGGTATTGGATAAAACCCAATCACTGGATGACGCACAGATTGAATATGCTCAGACCGGCAGCTTGATCCTGCTGAAAATTCTGCCTTATCGCGAAGAATCCTGGCGTTATCTGGTCTACAACACTCTGGCCCAAAGCGTACAACGCATTGATGCCATTGGTTTGGCCTGCATTCAATTGCCGGAAGACCACGGCATTATTTTTCCGGGCGGTTATTACCTGCAAAGCGGGGAATACAAGACGTTTGATCAATCGATGGATGGCATGCGCTTCCGCCGAGTCCGCCGCTCCCCGAATGGGGAAGATGTCATGTACATCTTCTACGAACCCAAGCGCGGCCGTTTGGCCCTGTTTAACTACAACCTGATTGAACGCAAGCTACAGAATCCATTGTTTGGCCACGGCTATGCCATGCTGGAAGACGGCCAAATGGTGCTGTTTGAAGGGCAATCAGAAGAACCAACCCGCATTCATCCGATGCAAATCTGGCAAACACCGTTCTATTCTGACGAATATGCGGCTCGCCAGCCGGCAAAAAACAGCTTCTTGGGGCGCATCGGCAATGCTGAGTTGGTTCGGGGCATTTCTGACCTTTACCATATCGCCAAAGAAATCGAACAACAGCAGATATCTTCCCTGCTCTACGAAAAACTGTGTCAGGATGCCCGGCGTCTGGTCGATATCTACTATTGGTTGAATGACGAACAGAGCCTGAATATCTCTTTATTGCTGAAAGAGATTGCCAATACCGGCGAAAAAGTGCTGGATGAATACGAAAAAGTAGAAAGCATCCGCCGTCAATCCATTCGCGCCATGAATGCAGCGACATCGCATCAGAAAGAATTGCTGTCAACCATGCTGCCGGAAAGCTGGACAGAGACTCAGCAATTTATCGAAGCCTTAAACAGCTTGAGCATCCAGCGCGGTCACTTAATCACGCTTCGTGATCATCGCTATATCGACCTGTCTCTCCTTGATGAAATGGAAACGCAATTGGCTGATAGTCAGCAGCGCATTTCACTCGCGACCGCAGAATTCCTTGCCAGCGAAAAAGCATTACAGCCATTTACCCTGCAACTACAGGAACTGGAAAAACAAGTTCAGGCCGCGGCCAATCGCTCTCAGCTCGCTGAACCGCTGGCAGGCATGGAAAAAATGTCCACTGATCTGGATATGCTGTCGAACCTGATGGCCTCATTAAAATTTGAGGATACAACCCAGCAAACCCACATCATCGAGTCAATTTCCGAAATTTATGCCCTGCTGAATCAAGCACGGGCCAGGCTGCAACAACGCCGCAAAGAGCAAGGGGCGGTTGAATCGATTGCTCAATTTGGCGCTCAATTTAAACTGTTCAGTCAAGGGATCACCAATGCCCTGACACTCTCCACCGATCCAGAACGTTGTGATGAACAACTGTCCCGCCTGCTGGTACAACTGGAAGAGTTGGAAACCCAATTCAGTGATCACGATGAGTTCTTGAATGACATTCTGGACAAGCGTGAAGAGTTGCTGGAAACCTTTGAAACACACAAACAGTCATTGCTGGATGAACGCCAGCGCAAGACCCAGAATTTACAGGTAGCGGCAGAGCGCTTGCTGGATAGCATTATCCGCCGGACAGCGAAATTTGCCTCCCTTGATGAGCTGAATGCTTTTTTTGCCTCTGATGCCCTATCACTGAAAACCCGGGAAATCATTGAACGCTTGCAGGAACTGAAAGACAGCGTAAAAGCGGATGATATTGATGCCAAATTCAAGGCGGCAAGGGATCAGGCCATTCGCAGCCTGCGGGACAAAACAGAAATCTATGAAGATGGCGGCAACGTTATCAAACTTGGCCCGCGCCACCGTTTCAGTGTCAATACACAAGAGCTGGATCTCACTATTCTGCCTCGGGGAGAGCATCTCTATTTGCACCTGACAGGTACTGATTACCAAGAGCCGATTGATAGCCCAGAACTTGAATCCATGCAGCCTTACTGGTCTATCTCCCTTGAGTCAGAATCACCACACGTTTATCGCGCTGAATTCCTTGCTTATTCACTCATTTATGCAGCAGGCAAAGAGCATGATGGCCTGATGCTGAACGAGCTGAAATCCCAGTTGAACAAACCGGACATGCTGGAAAAAACCGTCCGCGATTTTGCCGCTCCCCGCTACAAAGAAGGCTATGAAAAAGGGATCCACGACCGTGATGCGGTTGCCATCCTGCGAAAATTAATCCCCGTCGGGGAAAGCGCCGATCTTTTGCGTTTCAATCCCCATGCAAGAGGAATTGCGGTACTGTTCTGGGAACAAATCCAACGCGAAGAACAACCTTCATTATGGCCTGAGCGTGCCCGTACCTGCTCCAACATTTATCAGCTTTTCCGCAATGATGCCGGGTTGCTGGATCTACAGGCTGAAATCGAAGCAGAACTCAGCCTGTTCCTTGAGCGCCATCCTCTCAAGTGTGAACCTTATCAACTGGCACAGGCAGCGGAATATCTGAGTTTGGCACTAAGCAGGCCAACGGTGGAGTTCAATTTCAGCAAATATGCCCGTACGTTATTGGAAGGGTTGCAATCTGAACTGGAAAAAGCCCATATGTGGGGGGATTTCAACCACTCGCAGCAGAATCTCGGCCAGCGTTTTACCCAGCGTTGGATGCTGGTGGAAAACTGGCTGAATGGCCTCTGCTCCTTGCCTGAGTTTTCGCCACTGAAAGGGTATATTTCAGAAGCAGTCGTTCTGGTTTTACTGGAAAAAACACTCAGTGCCCGTTTCAGTGAAGTCGATTTACATTTTACTGTCACCGATTTAATCGGCGAACACCCTTCCATCATCAATCAAGCATTAACCTTGAGCCTTGATGACTATTTCTGCCGGATGCGGAAACACCGCAAAATCTTCATTCCTGATTATCATCATTATCAGGAATTACGCCAAAACGTTTTAACCCAACAACGCAATGCACTGCGGCTGCACGAATTCAAGGCACGGCCACTCAGCTCATTCGTGCGCAATAAATTGATCAGCGATGTTTATTTGCCACTGATCGGAGATAACTTTGCCAAGCAAATCGGCGCAATCGGGGAAGGCAAACGAACGGACTTGATGGGAATGTTATTAATGATTTCCCCACCCGGTTACGGCAAAACGACGCTGATGGAATATATCGCCAATCGTCTGGGTTTGATCTTTATGAAAATAAACGCCCCTGCCTTGGGGCACGATGTCCTGTCTCTCGATCCGGCTCAAGCCCCGAACGCCACTGCACGTCAAGAGTTAGAAAAACTCAATCTGGCGCTGGAAATGGGCAACAATGTGATGCTGTATGTGGATGATATCCAGCATACCAACCCTGAATTCCTGCAAAAGTTTATTTCCCTGTGTGACGGCACACGGCGTATTGAAGGGGTTTGGAAAGGCCAGACAAAAACCTACGATATGCGCGGCAAGAAATTCTGTGTTGTCATGTCGGGCAACCCTTACACCGAATCCGGTGAACTGTTCAAAATACCGGATATGCTGGCTAACCGTGCTGATATCTATAACCTCGGCGAAGTCTTGGGGGGCATGGAAGAGACATTTACCCTGAGTTATATCGAAAACAGCCTGACATCAAACCCGGTGCTGGCGCCACTGGCATTACGCGATATGAACGATCTGTACCTGTTTATCGATAAAGCAATGGGCAAACCCTTCTCCAGCAATGGATTGAGCTATCCTTACAGCGAAGCTGAAATAACTGAAATCGTTGCAATACTTGAGCGCCTGCTGGAAATGCGGGATATCGTGTTCAAAGTGAATCAGCAATACATCATCAGCGCCGCGCAATCAGATAAGTATCGGACAGAGCCGCCATTCAAACTGCAAGGCAGCTATCGAAATATGAACAAACTCTGCGAAAAAGTATCTGCTGTCATGAATGATGCAGAAATTCAACGCATCATTGATGATCACTATTTGGGGGAAGCTCAACTGCTGACCAACGGAGCGGAAGAAAATCTCCTCAAACTGGCAGAAATCCGCGGCACCATGACTCCGGAAGAAACGCTGCGCTGGCAGCAAATCAAGCGCGATTTTATGCGGAATAAAGCGCTGGGCGGCGACAATGCGGATGTTGGTGATCGCGTTGTCGCTCAACTCGCGGATTTAGTTGAGAGCATTCAGGCGTTGGGGAATGCAAAATAATCCTAAACCCCGTCGAAAATGACGGGAAATGACATTCTCATTATTTAAATGAACGTTAAAGGTAATAAAAGAAATGGAAATATTGATCACGGCTGCGGTGATTTTTATTCTGCTGGTCTGTGGAATAAGCTGGGGGATCACTCTCTATAACCGCTTGGTTATGCTACGCAACAATGTTGATAATGCCTTTGCCAATATTGACGTCATCTTGAAACAACGTGCGGATCAGATACCCGCTTTAGTTTCAGTTGTCTCCAAAGCCATGTCCCATGAGCGCGAGCTTTTCACGGCACTCAGTACTGCCCGCCAAAATTACCTGAATTCAGGTTCCCTGCCTGAAAAAATCACCGCCTCTAACCAAATGGAGCAAGCGTTTAAATCAGTCATAGCGATTGCAGAAAGTTATCCTACTCTGATTTCCGGTGAAAACTTTATTGAACTCCAGCAAGCCGTCAGCAATGTCGAAGATAAAATTGCTCGCCGTCGCGAGAACTTCAATGACGCGGTAACACTTTACAATATCGGCATTCAGGTTTTTCCGGCAGTTATTGTTGCCAACATACTGAAATACCAGCGCCTTCCTTTGCTGGAAATTCTGGCGGAAGAAAAGAAATATAACGGCGTTCGCTTTCAATAAACCCATTTTCTCTGAATAAGAAACTTACCTATATATGATGAACTTCATTTTTAATAGTTTGGATGACAGTGTCGCTTTCGGCCTCTTTGCCGTATTTTTTATCACTCTCTGTATTTTGGTCTGGCTACAAAAAACCCCTAAAAAACAGTTTTTCAAGCTCCAGAAAAATTTGCCTACCTCTAAAATAGGCTCAATGGCAATGGGATTGGTCGAAGTACAAGGTCAGGTGATAGCTGAAAAACAGAAGTTGCACACAGCGCCACTCAGTAAAAGGAAATGTATTGCCTACCACTACACTGTGCACCAAAAAACAAAAAATTCGGAAGGAAAGGAATATTACAAAACAATTACCGATGTAACCCAATGCGCACCTTTTAAAATTCAGGATGATTCAGGCTCAGTTGCCGTAATGATTGACAAGATATCGCTCATATCCCTCCCACCTACATGCCGAAATGAAGAAGGAAATATGCGTTATGTGGAACGGGCAATATTCAACCATGACACCATGATGTTGATTGGTTCAGCGGCAGAAAAAGATAACCAAATCGTGATCCAAAAAAGCATCGAAGACGATGTCTTGTCCGTTTGCCCTGTAGAATCTGTGACGCATTGGAATAAACATCATCCCCTGAAAAAATCTGCCCTCATATTTATGATGACAGCAATATTCCTCTGCGCGCTCGTACTGAGTATCCCTTATGAATATAACGGGCATATGCTTACACTGATGTTGAATAAATCGCCTTTATTCAGTTGGCTGTTTTAATAAGGAAAAATGAATGGATCCCTTTTTTATTTCCGTTTTTATCCTTGTTATCTTATTCGTTTTATTGAGTTATTACCTGATCAACACTTATAACAACGTAGTGACGCTGAAAAACTACACAGATAAAGCCTTTGCCAATATTGATATCCTGTTGAAACAACGTGTTGATGAAATACCGGAATTGGTCAATATCACAGAACAAGCCATGTCGCACCAAAAATCGCTTCTACTAGAACTGGCGCAGTTACGTGAACGTTACTTGGTCAGCCATCATACCGATCACAAGATCCAAATTAACAACGAAATAACCCACACCTTATATAACGTATTGGCAATAGCAGAAAACTATCCCCAATTAAATTTGCTAAACAATCTGCATCAACTGCAAAAACGTCTCACGCTATTGGAAAATAAAATCGCGGATCGCCATGAGTTTTTTAATGACAGCGTGACTCTTTATAACATCGGCATCCAAACATTCCCCAATGTGGTATTTGCCAAAATATTGGGGTATCAAATACGTACAATGCTTGCTATTAACACAATCGGTGAATAAGGAAATCTCATGTTAACCTTCCCTTTTCAGTTTTTTGGCCTTGCCGATATGATAGAAAACACGCCGGTATCTATCGTTTTTCTCTCAACATTTGGCCTGCTCATCCCTTTATTGATCGTAGCGATATTGAAGAATATTCCGCCATTACGTGTTTTATCCAACATTGCAGCGGGAACACTGGCATTATCATTTTTTCCTAATCTTCTCGTATCGATTTCTCTCAACACTTTGAATGTCGGCGGAATACATATCCTCTTTATCTGCATGATCATTATGTTGAGTTGTTTGTTCTTTATTGTGTTTAATTACCGGGCACTAGCCAATTTTACGGAAAAACCTTTTTCCCACCCTGAACCAGAAATCATCGGCAAACGACAAGACAAGAAACGGGGCAAGAAAAAAAAATAATGCCTGCGGGAGAATAGTTGCTTTTTGCTGTTCTAAAGATTGTTGTTCTGAAAATTGTTGTTGATAAGAATTTGATTGTTCACCATCAAAAGGACCCAGATATGCGAATTATTATAATATTTCTTATGTTTTTCTTTTATGGGGGTAATACGCTGGCTGCGACGCCTCAAAATTACCTATACACATCCTCAGGAGAGCTTGAAGAAGTAGGCCCGTTGCTCGCGCGATCTGATATTAACGGGGTGCAGATTATTTATACTTGGAAACAATTGGAAAAATCAAAAGGCGAATATGATTTCTCCGCCATAAAAAAGGATCTGGCAGTACTGAACAAAATGAATAAAAAGCTTTTTATTCAGATCCAAGACCGATTTTTTGAACCAACCCGTAGAAACATTCCTCTCTACTTACAGCAAGAACCTCAATATAGTGGCGGCTTGGTCGCGCAATCTGACAATCCGGGTGAAGGTAAAGCGCCTGCTCAAGGTTGGGCTTCTGCACAGTGGAATGAAGCACTAAGAGAACGGTATCAACATCTTCTGTCGGCATTGGCGACCGAATTGGATGGAAAAATAGCTGGCATCAATCTCCCTGAGACGGCCATTAGTATTAACCTGAAAAAAGCAAATGCCGGCTTTACTTGCGATAAATACTTTTCAGCCACCATCGAAAACATCTTATTTGCCAGAAAAGTCTTTAAAAAATCGTACGTTATACAATATGTTAATTTCTGGCCCTGCGAATGGAATAACGACCATAACTATATGTCCCGCCTGTTTGAGATTGCACAGAAAAACAATATTGGACTGGGAGGGCCTGATATCGTTCCTTATAAGAAAGGACAAATGAAAAATTCATATCCTTTTTTCCATAAATACAAAAACAAACTGGCGCTTGTTGCGATGGCTGTTCAGGAACCCACACTAACTTATACAAACCCTCAAACTAAAAAGAGATTCACTCAGCAAGAATTTATCAAATTTGCAGAAGAATACTTGGGCGTTAATATTATTTTTTGGAGCACCAGCTCCCCTTGGCTGAATCAATAGATTGAGTGAACTCCTTGTTTTCAAAATGAGGATTAGCGCCCACTTTATCCCGGCAAGCCAGCATCTTGGGCACGTCTTGACAGGAAATGATTTCCCTCAGAAAATCGTGCCCTTTGGTAATATGCACAATGGATTTCAAGTTGCATCGCGACGGCAAGGGAATGACAAATTCGTCGGGAACGAATTTGAACAGCCAAAGGCGGGCCTCCGGTGAGAGGCTGGAGCCTCTCATAATCCCCGGGAGCATAGCTCACCGTATGTTTATAAAAACGGTGAGCGAGCGTAGCCAACAAAGAGACCGCTTGAAAGACGAAGTGTATAAATCTAAATGATAAGGTAATCAATTACAGTGAAAATATGGCTACAACAACGCCTGCATATTCTAATCGGATTAGCATCAATACTTATCATAATCCAATTGCTGGATACCTTAACCGGCGGTTCATTAAGCAATTTAGGTATTATTCCACGCTATGCCCAAGGGCTGATTGGCATTCCGCTATCACCTTTCCTGCATGGCAGTTGGGGCCATTTGCTCAGTAACCTGCCCGCGTTATTAGTCCTCAGCGCATTACTGATGGCTCACTCCATCCGTTACTATGTGCTCGCCAGCCTGTTTATTATCGTCGTGGAAGGCACTCTGGTTTGGTTATTTGGCCGAACGGCCATTCATGTTGGGGCCAGCGGCTGGATCTTTGGTTTATGGGGATTATTGCTGGCCAACGCTTACTTTTTGAGAAGAGGCAAAGACTTATTCTTCGCCATTTTGGTCTTCATTTACTACGGCGGAATTGCTTTAGGACTATTGCCATTGCAAGAAGATATTTCAACCGAAGGGCATATTTTCGGTGCGATAGCAGGATTGACGTTCTCCTGGCTGACCAAAAAGTGGAGCATGACAAACCCTCAGCGTTAAGTGATTGGGAATATTTATTATTCCCATTTCACAACACTAGCGAGAGATGATTACATTCGCTTTGATATGTTTAAGGTGAACAACAATCGTAAAGGTAACAACGACCAATAATGACCATGCCCCCCATTTCCCTGCATGAACCGCAGACCAAGCCCCTAACTGATGAGGATATTGCCAGATCCCAAAGAAAGTCCCGAAATTTTCCGCCAACCAAATAAAAAAGCCAATCAATATAAAAGCCAGTAATAGCGGCATTCTGCGTTCTTTATCCAACGGCGTATAAAAAACAGTGCCACGCGCATACAAACCGAAAATAAACGCAGTTAAGTACCAACGATAATCACCAATATAATGATGACTGAAGAAATTGATATAAATTGCCAGAGCCACCAGAGTTGCCATCCAATAAGGTGGGTAATGCTCAATACGTACCTTAAAAAAGCGCCATGACTGGATAATGTAGCTCCCTACGGCCGCATACATAAAACCTGTAAATAACGGGACTCCCCAAAGTTTAGTCAACGCTGCATCAGGATATTGCCATGAACCAATAGATGTTGATGTTTTAAATAGCTCCATGATGAAACCAACTAAGTGGAAGACGCAGATCGCTTTCAATTCATCCCATGTTTCAAGTTTTGAACATATTAAGAATGCCTGAAAGGCTACTGCAAAGACTAATAGCACATCATAACGTGGTATGCCTGATATGCCTTTAGCCGGAACCAAAAATAAAGCCAAAAAAAAGAAACCCGCAAATAAGCACGATCGTGCATTAATCAACCCAAAGAAAAGAAATTCTAAAATAAATCGCTTAATACCCGTGCTGTTATTCGGCTCATGAGCCATTAATAAATTATCAATTTTACGAAGAGCATTAAGTTTCAGTAAATTACCTTCCATTTAATTAACCTGTGATGTCTATTTATTTCACGCTGTTAATTCTAACAGAGTCTGAATAATCATTCATGCTTAAGAAACGCAGTCAGAATGACTTAATCATATTTATTTCCACTACAATAAGCGATATTGGATTTAAGTACCCTTACCGATTACACAATATTGTAGATTTTAATTTTATAAGCATTAATGGTTCCAGAATACTCATCCTTGAGTTTGCAAATAATGTCAATTACCTAGAAATTGAATCTCAAAGGTTCTCTGGCGGGCTTACTCTACAAAAGAAAAAAACCGCATGGCCTGTAACTTTATCAGCGCAATAACAGCAAACAATGAACGCCTGTCTGATAAAGAGTTTATCAATATGCTCCATGAATATCTTCAAGCAGCACATGCCCGCCACGCTTTGAATCGGATTAAGTCTGATTAATGGAATAATCAGCCCATAATAATAACGGGCCGATTTCCGTATTTCACCACGGCATAAGCGCCATTGCATCAATGATAATAATTAATTCTATACCTTATCGAATTCAGAGATCACTTCCACTTCAATGCTTCATCATCCACTGGCTGCTTCAGCAGTACCTCAACATCCTTTTCATAATTATGGGATACATGCCAATTTTCGCTTCTCCCCTGACGTGGAAGACTATTATCTGCACGTT
This sequence comes from Xenorhabdus mauleonii, assembly GCF_900113945.1. GTDB lineage: Bacteria > Pseudomonadota > Gammaproteobacteria > Enterobacterales > Enterobacteriaceae > Xenorhabdus > Xenorhabdus mauleonii. The sequence goes on along the minus strand of NZ_FORG01000017.1, from coordinate 33,848 downwards.
TTATATACCCCGATTGCAATTTGCCTAGAATATTTTGATGCTTCAGTATTTCATTCGATTGAGCACAAGGCGTGACAGACGTTGCACCACGGCGATCCATTTCTTTCAGTAAACGACAAATGTAATTAGCGGACAGATCAACTTTCAATGTCCAGGCACTTTGTATGACATAGCCGATCAAATAAGCAAAATTCGGAACATCTTGTAGCAAAGTCCCTTTGTAGAGCATACGCTCATTGCCATCTACTTTTTTGCCATCAATAGACATTTCAATGCTATTCAGAACGGATACTTTCAGCCCCGTTGCAGAAACAATAATATCGGCCGTCAGTTCTTGCCCAGACTTAAGCAAGATGCCATTTTCAGTAAAACGTTCAATATGGTCAGTCACGATAGAGGCTTTACCCTCTTTCAGTACTTTAAAAAAATTCCCAGAAGGAATGGCACATAAGCGTTCATCCCAAGGTAAGTAATTGGGCGTCAAATGATTCATATTGAAATCCGGCCCAACCTTTTTTCGGGCAGATGACAACAAGAACCATCTCAATAAGGTGGGTACATGCCGGCTGGCTTTATAAAGTAACCGCTGAAAAAAAAGATTACGCTTTCTACTGATGGCATACACCCAATGTTTCGGCATAAATTTACCGAGAAATTGAGATATGCCGTCATTGGCAGGGATAGACAGGTAATAACTGGGTGAACGTTGCAGCATTGTGATATGCGCAGTATCGTCCGCCATTGCCGGAATCAGTGTCGCGGCGGTAGCACCACTGCCAACGACAACCACTTGCTTCCCTTTATAATTCAATTCCTCCGGCCAATGCTGAGGATGAATAACAGGGCCTTTAAAATCATTTATTCCCGGATATTCAGGTAAATAAGCCTCATCGTAATTATAATAACCTGTCGCGGCAACCAAGTAATTACAGGTAAAAATACGGATTTCGCCAGTGGCTTCTTCAAGTGCCGTAACACGCCATTGGCTCGTCGAACTAGACCAATCCGCATTTGTGATTTTTAAACCAAACTGTATTTTTTTATCGACCCCATACTCTCTTGCTGTTTCATTGACATAATTTTTAATTGATGGGCCATCAGCAAACACGCTGGTTTCAGGCCAAGGCCGGAAGTTATAGCCAAAAGTCATCATATCCGAATCAGAACGAATGCCCGGATAACGATATAGATCCCAAGTTCCCCCAATAGCCTGGCGGCGCTCTAAAATAACAAATTCCTTATTGGAACATTCCCTTATTAAGTGACACGCGACACTAATGCCTGCAACTCCCGCTCCCACAATCAAAACATCATAATGATTATTCATATGACTTCTCCTGCAAAAATGTTTTTTTAAAAACAAATAGTCAGCGTAATTGGTCATATTATTTTTTATTTTCTGGGGCAACCATTTGCATTTATATGGGGGGAGTATCACTATGTTAACGAGTCGAGTATTCTAAACGTTAATGGCTGATACCCCGTTGCCTTCCAGGCGGCATTTTGTTGGTAGCCACTTAATACAGTTGTGGGCATAAATCCATAAAAATCAAATCAATATAATATTGGTAATAAAAATGATACCTATAGAAACGCTTGCTACATTCATCAGTGTCTCAACTTTTTTATGTCTGTTACCAGGCCCTGATAATATTTTTGTGTTAAATCAATCTGCCATCAATGGACGTAAGGCCGGAGTATCAATTACCTTTGGGTTATGTATTGGATTATTAATACATACCTCTTTAGTCGCATTCGGTATTTCAGCCATTATACGAGCCAATGCTGTCGCGTTTGAATGTATCAGAATATTGGGTGTGATTTACTTAACCTATCTGGCTTGGGGGGCTTTCAAGGCAAAACCTGTTAGCTTTAAAAGCAGCAATGAGAAACCTAATCAGACAAGTAAATTAATTAAAACAGGATTGATAATGAATTTATCAAATCCAAAAATCATTATTTTCTTTTTGGCCTTTCTTCCTCAATTTACGACCAGCAGCCAAAATATCCCCTCCATTCCGTTTCAGTTGTTATATCTGGGACTCATGTTTGCCATCATCTCTTTTTTAGTTTTTACATTTATATCTTATTTGTCTGGTTTTTTGAGCAGTATTCTCTCTGACAAACCATCAATACAAATTATTTTAAATAAAATAACCAGTTTAATATTTATCGCGTTAGCAATTAATTTGGCTATCAGCCGATTTTAAAAAATAATGAACAGCAAAAATCACTCGATGTGCAGCCTCTCGGCTGCACAAACGAAATGGGATTATTCGATCACAGAAAGGATTCCGAAGAATCCGGCTGTTTTCTCATTCTGCTTTCAGTTTCAATACAATGAACCCAATGAAGCTGATAGCTGACATGCCTAAACAATAAGCCACCAGTGGCCAAGCGGTGTCACCATCAAGCATCAAAGTCATGAGCGTTCCCACGCCACCCGCAATCAGGCTTTGAATACAATAGTACAGCGCAACAGCTGTACCCGATGCATCACCAAAATCCCGAAGTGCGCCATTTGCCGTAACCGAACCAACGAATATCATACCCACTGCAATCAACCACATTGGTATCACAAACGTCATAAACGAGGGTTTCGAGAAAACTGCGCAAGCCGCTAAAATAATAGCTCCCGCCATCATAACAAATAAACCTCGTACGAAACTTCCCTGAATCCCCCAACGTGCCACGAAAAATTTCGCGAAACGTGTCACAGCGATCATGACAAGTGCAACCGTCGCAAAAGCGATACTGAACTCTATCTGAGAAAAACCAGCAAGGCCGACGAGCACACGGGGAGAAATAGAGAAAAACACGAAAAATGCTCCCATTGCAGCACTGAATCCGAGGGTATAGACCCAGAACGACTTGTTAGACAGAATCAGCGATATCGCCAACCCCTGTTTATCCTGCTTAGGTACCCGAGTTTCATGCCATCGCAGTAGGGCGTGAGCAAATGCCAATAACCCCAGCATACCCAACATTATGAAAATCCCCCGCCAGCCAAAAGCAAACGCAATGACTGAACCAAGAATAGGCCCAAGTGCAGGAACAGACGCCAGCATTGAACTAAACAGACTGTAAATAACGCTGCCTTCAGGTTTGTCTGCATAGACATCCCGAACCGTCGCAAAAGTCGCCACCAACGCAGCAGAAGCACTCAATGCCTGCAAAACCCGCAGTGCGACAAACAGTTCACCACTACTTGCCATCGCAAGGCCAAAGGAAGAGATAGAAAAAAGCAACGCTCCACCTAATACGACTGGGCGCCGACCGATGCGATCCGACAGCGGGCCAAAAATCAGCTGACCAAATCCAAGTAAAATCATGTAGATGCTCAGTGTCAATTGAACGATGGCGGGGGAAGTATCAAGCGCAGCAGGCATATCAGGAATGACGGGCAGATATACATCCATTGCCAGTGAGGCGAGGAGGTCGAAAGGTGCCATCAGCACAAGCGCTGACGATAAAGAGTAATTCCAGACGAGAATGGTTTTATTAGACATGACAAAAATCCGCTCAGAAAGTGAAATCTGGCGGCAATCTGCCCATTAATGATCAATAAAAGGAAGATCACCGCAACAACTGCTATGAAAAACGTTGTTGCGGTTTAGCGAACTGTCTGTAGGGAAGGAGCCATATTTTTATCCTTGTGTTTTTGAAGGAAGTACCATGTATCCAACCGTAAAATATAGCATTAAAGCCCACAAACGTAACAGTGACCAACTTCAAGATATTAATATCTAAGGCCATTTTATGGCAGCCAATAAATCCTGAATCTTTAAAAACATGGGTGTTGTTCCATTCGGTGCCGGAATGCCTAATTCAACAAATCCAAGTAAAGTATAAAACGCAACAGCATCAGGATCAGCGTCCAAAAATATTCCCTTAATCGGCATCACATGATGAACTTTAATCACGTGCTCTAAAAATTCCCTCATTAAAATATGACCATATCCTTGCTTTTGATGTTTAACCGAGACTCCCAGCATGACCAAACGAACAACAAAAAGGTCACTTGGCATTGAATCTGTTAAAACCCCACTCAAACGGGATTTTGTCAGCGAATAACCAATAAACCAAGTAACTCTCCAGTTTGTGCATCAATTAAGGCCTTAGAAACACAGTTTCCGTCAGCGACATTGCTTTTAAGGCTGCTGCGAACGTAACGATTAATTTATAAAAATCAAAACCCATACATATCCTGTAAACCACCACACAAAACATAAAAAAATCCAGTTATGTTTTGCACAACCGGATTTAGGAGACTTCACTCACGAGAGTACGGATCGTGACATGGTCGGCAAGGGAAATGGCTTTCTCTCCAGTCAACGGCATACTTTGATCCGATCCTTCGTATGCCATGCTTTATGCATCGACTTTAGGGTCATCCTGATTAGCGGATCCTTCCAACGCTTGCAATAAAGTCGAAAGATGTGCGTCCAGCTCAGCCAGTACACCCGTTGGTATCCGCGAGAGAATGGCCCGTTCATTGTCGATATGTGTTTCGACAGCACGATCAATCAGTGCCCGTCCGTGCGGCGTGAGTTGTACCAGCATGCTGCGTGCGTCGTGTGCGTTAGGCACCCGCTCAATGAACCCTCTGGTTTCCAACCGCTTGAGCCGATGCGTCATCGTACCGGATGTCACCATCAGCGTTGAAAATAACTCAGTCGGGCTAAGGCAAAACGGCGCTCCTGCCCGTCGTAAGGCGGCCAGCATGTCGAATTCCCACAGACTGAGACCGGATTTGGCAAAGCCAACCTCCAGTTGTTGTCCCAGTAGCGCCGCACACCGTTTAATGCGTCCAATTGGCCCCATGGGCGTAGCGTCCAGATCAGGGCGCTCCCGTTGCCACTGTTCAAGAATGGCGTCTACCGCGTCGGGCTGACGAGATTTTGATTTATTTTTCATTTGTCTTGACTTCAAGATAATTGATCTTCACAGTTATATTAACTTGAATTCAAGATAAATTCATGGAAATGATAATGACCTCACTTACATTACGTCATGGGCGCGACATTGTGCTCACAGCGCTGGCTCCAGCTATTTGGGGCTCCACCTACATCGTGGCATCAGAAATCCTCCCGCCGGACAGGCCGTTTACCGCTGCCCTAATCCGGGTGTTGCCCGCAGGTCTGTTGCTGCTTTTGTTAACACGCCGGATGCCCGTGTATCGAGACTGGTGGCGTTTGTTGGTGCTTAGCGCGTTAAATATCGGTATTTTTCAGGCTTTGCTGTTCGTCGCAGCCTATCGTCTACCGGGCGGCTTGGCGGCAGTGCTGGGTGCCATACAACCACTGCTAGTCATGGTGTTGGCGTGGGCAGTAGATGGGCGTTCGCCTGCACGCATCACTTTATGGTCTGCGGTAGCGGGGGTTCTGGGCATGGCTGTCTTGCTGGTATCGCCTCAGACGGTATTCGAGCCTGTCGGGATTATTGCAGCCCTGGCAGGTGCCGCGTGCATGGCTTCCGGTGTCTGGTTGACGCGTCGGTGGCAATTGGACATGCCAGTGCTCGCGCTGACGGGGTGGCAATTGCTTCTTGGCGGGTTGATGCTTGCCCCTATCGCATGGCTGACAGATGCGCCATTACCCACACTGACAATTTCGCAATGGTCGGCTTATACCTACTTGTGTCTGGCAGGCGCGTTGCTGGCTTATGCGCTGTGGTTTCGAGGCATAGCCCGATTACCGACAGTTGCGGTTGCCTCCCTTGGCTTACTTAGCCCGTTGACTGCCGTCGTGCTGGGATGGGTATTACTGTCGCAGTCCATGACTGGGCTTGCCTTTATCGGGTTGTTGATCGTACTGGCAAGCGTCTTTGCAGTGCAGTGGACGACGGCTAAAACCCGATAGTCAGCGCCTATTTTCTTCAATCAACTCCGGAGATTGCTATCACCAATTCTGTTCAACACGCCATCGAATCTCGAACTTCCATCAACCATTTCCAGCTCGATTGCCCGCTTGAAAACAGCAGCTTTCGGGCAGAAAAAGATGGAGGATGCCTCAGTGGCTTTTTGGCTGCGCATTCATAGCTGGCTAGTGCACCTCAACCCAATATGGACACCCGGATCATGACGCAGGACTTCGCTGATGGATGGGTACGGTCTTAAGAGGGAACATCCTGAATATAAAACTAGGGGAGATAAAAGTTACCTACCCTCTGAGCACAGCCTTTCTGTGATCCTGTGGGCAATTTTGTGCTCAGACAGTGACTGATATGATTTAGCCATAAAAAAACCCAGCACACTTTTTAAAAAGCATGGCTGGGTTTTTCTTATTTTAGATCTATTTTGTCAGCCTACAACAGCAAGTACCTTAAAAATCGATCTTATTCCACCGTCACCGATTTCGCCAAGTTACGCGGCTGATCCACATCCGTGCCTTTGATCAATGCAACGTAATAAGACAGTAATTGCAGGGGAACGGTGTAGAAGATCGGGGCGATCAGTTCTTCTACGTGTGGCAGGGGGATGATCTTCATGTTTTCGCTGTTGGTGAAACCGGCATCCTGATCAGCGAAGACGTACAGCTCACCACCACGGGCGCGGACTTCTTCAATGTTGGATTTCAGTTTTTCCAGCAGTTCGTTGTTTGGCGCAACGATGATCACCGGCATATCCGCGTCAATCAGTGCCAACGGACCGTGTTTCAATTCGCCCGCAGCATAGGCTTCTGCGTGAATGTAAGAGATCTCTTTCAGTTTCAGCGCGCCTTCAACTGCGATCGGGTATTGATCGCCACGGCCGAGGAACAGGGCGTGATGCTTTTCTGAGAAGTCTTCCGCCAATGCTTCAATCAGTTTGTCTTTCGACAACATGCTTTCAATGCGGCTTGGCAGGGCATGCAGAGCATGAACAATATCGTGCTCCAATGTTGCATCAGCGCCTTTCAGACGTCCCATGTAAGCCACCAGCATCAACAATACGGTGAGCTGAGTCGTGAAGGCTTTGGTAGAGGCTACGCCGATTTCAGCGCCTGCTTTGGTCATCAGGGCAAATTCGGATTCGCGTACCAGAGAGGAACCCGCGACGTTACAGATGGTCAACGAAGTCAGGTAGCCCAACTCTTTGGATAAGCGCAGAGCAGCCAAGGTATCTGCCGTTTCACCAGATTGGGACAGGGTGATCAGCAGGCTGTTTTTACGGCGTGCTGGCTTGCGGTAACGGAATTCAGAAGCGATTTCAACGTCACATGGAATTCCTGCCAATGATTCGAACCAGTAACGTGAAACCATTCCCGCGTTATAAGAGGTTCCGCAAGCAACGATTTGGATGTGCTCAACTTGGGACAACAGTTCTGCCGCGTTCGCGCCCAGCTCTGACAAATTGACCTGACCGTTGCTGAAACGACCTTCCAATGTGCTCTTGATAGCCATCGGTTGTTCGTAAATCTCTTTTTGCATGTAATGACGATAAATACCTTTGTCACCTGCATCGTACTGGACGTTGGATTCAATCTGCTCACGCTCAACAGCTTCTCCATTCACATCAAAGATGCGAACAGTGCGGCGCGTGATTTCTGCAATGTCGCCTTCTTCCAGATAGATAAAGCGGCGAGTCACTGGCAGCAACGCCAGTTGGTCAGATGCCAGGAAGTTTTCCCCGACACCCAGACCAATAACCAATGGGCTGCCAGAGCGTGCAGCCACCAATACGTCAGGGTTACGGCTATCCATAATGACGGTGCCGTAAGCGCCACGCAATTGTGGGATCACGCGCTGGATCACTTCCAGCAATGAGCCGCCTTGCTGTTGTTCCCAATGCACCAGGTGAGCAATGGTTTCAGTATCTGTATCAGAAGAGAAGATGTAACCACGCGCTTTTAACTCTTCGCGCAGTTCTTCGTGGTTTTCAATAATGCCGTTATGTACAACGGCGATATGTTCAGAAACATGAGGATGAGCATTACGCTCATTAGGCTCTCCATGAGTCGCCCAACGGGTATGGGCAATCCCTGTACCGCCAACTACGGGGTGTTTCTCTGCTTCATCCGCCAGCATTTGTACTTTGCCGACTTCGCGCAGGCGAGTCATACGGTTTTCACTGTCAATGACAGCCATACCCGCAGAGTCATAACCACGGTACTCCAGACGACGAAGACCTTCGATCAATATTTCTGCAATATCTCGTTGTGCACAAGCACCAACAATTCCACACATGTGTTTTATTCCTAAAAACAGGGCCATACCCTTCGTCTTTCAAGCTGCCTCTTTGTTGGCTACATTCGTTCACCTCAGTCACATAGTTATCTATGCTTCTGGGGATTTGCTCATTTGCCGCCGCATTGCAACTTGAAACCCATTGGGATATTCATGCCCTTTTTATGTCGCACAACCTGATTGTCTTACAGCAAATAGCATTACGGCTATTGCCGGTCCCCGAGCTTTGTAGAGATGGGGATTTATTCCCTTCATTTTTCAAACCGCAGTTTTGTTGGCTTCGTTCACTCCTCCAGCCACATAGCGAGCTATGCTATTGAGGATTAATGAAAAATAAAAATCGTTCACCGGAGATCCGCCTTTGGCGGGACAAATTTATTCCAGACGAATTTGTCATGCACTTGCCACCGCACTGCAATTTGAAATCTATTGGGATTTTTTTATTGGTATATCTTATTTATTTTTTCTTAACTGGTCGTGGCCAGTTTTTAATATGAGTTTGCTTAACCCGGCTGATAACCAGATCATTTTCAGCAACATCTTTTGTTACCGTAGTTCCAGCACCAATGGTTGCGCCTTTTTCAATTGTAACAGGTGCAACAAGCTGAGTATCGGAACCAACAAATACGTCATCACCAATAATGGTTTTAAATTTATTAGCACCATCATAGTTGCAGGTAATGGTTCCTGCACCGATATTTACATTGCTGCCAATTTCAGAATCACCAAGATACGTCAAATGGCCAGCCTTGGAGCCTTTGCCAAGAGAGGCTTTTTTCATTTCAACAAAATTGCCGACGTGGGCTTTTTCAGCCAGTTTAGTGCCCGGGCGTAAACGTGCAAAAGGCCCTACTGTACACTCAGTTGAAAGCTCAGAATTTTCGATTACTGTGTAAGGACTCACTACCGAGCCATCGCCAATAACACAGTTTTTCAGAATACAACCAGAACCAATATGAACATTATTTCCCAGTGTAACGTGCCCTTCGATAATGACATTCGTGTCAATCACCACATCACGGCCATGTTCCAGTGTTCCCCGCAGGTCAAAGCGAGCAGGATCTAATAGCATTACACCTGCCAACAATAATTTTTCAGCCTGCTCAGACTGGTAGATGCGCTCCAGTGCGGAAAGTTGGAGGCGATTGTTGACCCCTTCCATTTCACTTAAACGGCTTGGGTGTACTGCTTTGATTTGATGGCCTTCTTGGTGTGCCAGTGCGATAATATCGGTCAGGTAATATTCGCCCTGTGCATTATTATTTTCCAACTTAGATAACCAGCGTTTCAAATCACCACCATTCGCGACCAAAATCCCCGTGTTGATTTCGTTGATTTTACGCTGCTCTTCAGTGGCATCTTTTTGTTCGATAATGCCCGTTACTTCACCATTTTCACGAATGATACGGCCGTATCCCGTTGGGTTATCCAAAATAGCAGTCAATAAACCAATACCACCTTCTGGTTTCACCTCGATCAGACGCTCTAAAGTATCTTTGGCAATCAAAGGAACATCACCGTAAAGGATCAGAATATCTTCATCATCGGAAAAATGTGGTGCTGCCTGCTGCATGGCGTGACCAGTACCAAGCTGCTCAGCCTGCAATACCCAATTTAAATTTTGATTGGAAAGTGTTTGTTTCATCAAGTCACCACCATGTCCATAGACCAAATGAACATGTTGGGTTCCCAATTCCATTGCAGTGTCAATGACATGTTGAACCATCGGCTTACCAGCAAGTAAGTGCAGGACTTTGGGAAGAGAGGAATACATGCGAGTTCCCTTGCCGGCAGCAAGGATAACAACACTTTTAGCACTGACACAGTTTGAATTAATAGACATAAGAAACCTGACAATTCCAATTTTAAGTATGAAAGTAAACTCGTTTGCAAAATAAATTGCCACATATTTCGCAACGCAAAAATGCAAGAAAAGCAAAAAAGCCAGTTAGCTTTCACCAACTGGCTTTTTATCTCACTGCCTGTACCCTTTTCCAAGTTACCGCTTTATTGCCTGCAACCTGAATCTATCGGGGACTTATTACATCATTTTTTTTGTCAGTTCGATAACGCGAAGCTTCGCGATCGCTTTAGACAATTCAGCAGATGCCTGAGCATAATCAACATCGCCGTGAGAATTACGGATATGTTCTTCCGCCTTGCGCTTGGCTTCAAGCACTTTAGCTTCGTCCAAATCCTTACCACGGATCGCTGTATCGGCCAGTACGATAACGCCGTTTGACTGAACTTCAAGAATACCACCAGACAGGTAGATAAACTCTTCTTCGCCAAACTGCTTAACAATACGTATCATGCCCGGTTTTATGGCAGTAAGCAGTGGTGTGTGTTGAGGATAGATCCCCAATTCACCTTCACTGCCTGTCACCTGAATTTTCTGTACCAGTCCTTCAAACAAATGTTTTTCAGCACTGACTACGCTCAGGGAGAACGTCATTGCAGCCATATCAACCTCCCGTCAGCCGTATTAAAGCGATTTCGCTTTTTCCACAGCTTCTTCGATGGTACCAACCATGTAGAACGCCTGCTCTGGCAGGTGGTCATAATCACCGTTCAGGATGCCTTTGAAGCCACGGATGGTGTCTTTCAGAGAAACGAATTTACCTGGTGAGCCAGTGAAGACTTCTGCTACGAAGAATGGCTGAGACAGGAAGCGCTGGATCTTACGGGCACGTGCCACAACCAGTTTATCGTCTTCAGACAGTTCATCCATACCCAGAATAGCGATGATGTCTTTCAGTTCCTGATAACGCTGCAGGATAGACTGAACGCCACGAGCCACATCATAGTGCTCTTGACCAACAACCAGTGGATCAAGCTGACGGCTGGTTGAATCCAGTGGGTCAACCGCAGGGTAAATACCCAAAGATGCGATCTGACGGCTCAATACAACGGTTGCATCCAAGTGAGCAAAGGTTGTCGCTGGTGATGGGTCAGTCAAGTCATCCGCAGGAACGTAAACGGCCTGTACGGAAGTGATAGAACCAGTATGGGTTGAAGTGATACGCTCTTGCAGAGCACCCATTTCTTCCGCCAGTGTTGGCTGATAACCTACCGCAGATGGCATACGGCCCAACAGTGCAGATACTTCTGTCCCTGCCAGGGTATAACGGTAAATGTTGTCAACGAACAACAGAACATCACGGCCTTCATCACGGAATTTTTCCGCCATAGTCAAACCAGTCAAAGCAACGCGCAGGCGGTTTCCTGGTGGCTCATTCATCTGACCGTATACCAGAGATACTTTGTCCAGTACGTTTGAGTCGGTCATTTCATGGTAGAAGTCGTTACCTTCACGGGTACGCTCACCAACACCGGCAAATACGGAGTAACCTGAGTGCTCAATCGCAATGTTACGAATAAGCTCCATCATGTTAACGGTTTTACCTACACCCGCACCACCGAACAGACCGACTTTACCACCCTTAGCGAATGGGCAGATCAAGTCCATGACTTTGATACCAGTTTCCAGCAGTTCCTGAGAGTTGGACAACTCTTCGTAGGTTGGTGCTGTACGGTGAATTGACCAGCGCTCTTCTTCGCCGATATCACCTTTCATGTCAATTGGATCACCCAATACGTTCATGATACGGCCCAGTGTTGCTTTACCCACTGGAACTTCGATTGGATGTCCTAAGTCTGTTACTTCCAAATTACGGCGCAGGCCATCAGAAGTACCCATTGCGATACAACGAACGATACCACCACCCAACTGTTGCTGAACTTCCAGCACCAGTTTTTCTTCACCGTTTTTAACCTCAAGGGCATCGTATACTTTTGGTACGCTGTCCTGAGGGAATTCGACGTCCACTACGGCGCCGATTACCTGGATAATCTTTCCAGTAGCCATCTTGAATCCTCTACGTAATTCGTAAACCTAGCTGTTAAACCGCAGAAGCACCCGAAACGATTTCGGTGAGTTCCTGAGTGATACTGGCCTGACGAGCCTTGTTGTAAACCAACTGCAACTCTTTGATCAGGTTGCCACCGTTATCGGTCGCGGCTTTCATCGCTACCATTCGTGCGGCCTGTTCACTAGCCAGGTTTTCAACGACGCCCTGATAAACTTGCGATTCTATATAACGGCGCAGAAGGGTATCCAACAGCGCTCTAGGATCAGGTTCATACAGATAATCCCAGGACTTCTTCTTCAGTGTTTCATCGTCTCCGGCTGGCAGAGGCAATAACTGAGTAATTGTCGGAACCTGAGACATTGTATTAATGAACTTGTTTGTCACTATATACAGTTTATCCAGACGCCCTTCGTCATATGCTTGCATCATGACGTGGACTGGCCCGATCAGTTCGGACAATGATGGGTTATCTCCCATCCCTGTTACTTGGGCAACAATGTTGCCACCAACAGAAGAAAAGAAAGAAACCCCTTTCGATCCGACAAGCGCCAAGTCAACTTGGACGTTTTTATCAGACCAGTCTTTCATTTCTATCAGCAATTTTTTGAACAGGTTAATGTTCAAACCGCCACATAAACCACGGTCAGTCGAAACAACCACGTACCCAACACGCTTAACTTCGCGCTCTTCAAGGTATGGATGTTTGTATTCCAGATTACCTAACGCAAGGTGTCCAATCACACTGCGAATGGTCTCTGCGTAAGGACGGCTGGCCGCCATGCGATCCTGCGTTTTACGCATTTTGGACGCGGCGACCATTTCCATCGCTTTAGTGATTTTTTGCGTATTTTGCACACTGGCGATTTTGGTACGTATCTCTTTTGCGCCGGCCATTTCTGCTTCTCCGAATTCAACCAGACGGCCCGTGTTATTTTAATTAAATTAAAATTAAACTGGGCCGAATAGTGTTACCAGGACTGAGTCGCCTTGAAGGATTCCAACAGAGCTTTCAGCTTAGCTTCAATCTCTCCGTTGTAATCACCAGACTGGTCAATCTCTTTCAGAAGATCAGCATGTTCACGGTTAGCATACGCCAACAGAGCAGCTTCGAAACTGACCACTTTCGCGATTTCGATATCTTCCAGATAACCGCGCTCAGCAGAAAACAGAGACAGAGCCTGCAGCGCAACGGACATTGGCTGATATTGTTTCTGTTTCAACAGCTCAGTGACTTTCTGACCATGATCCAACTGCTTACGCGTTGCATCATCCAGATCGGAAGCAAACTGAGAGAACGCCGCCAGTTCACGATACTGAGCCAGAGCGGTACGGATACCACCAGACAGTTTCTTGATGATCTTAGTCTGTGCAGCACCACCTACACGGGATACGGAAATCCCTGGGTTAACCGCTGGGCGGATACCGGAGTTGAACAGAGAAGATTCAAGGAAAATCTGACCATCAGTAATGGAGATAACGTTTGTCGGTACGAATGCAGAAACGTCACCAGCCTGAGTTTCAATGATTGGCAATGCAGTCAGAGAACCCGTTTGGCCTTTCACTTCACCATTAGTGAATTTTTCAACGTATTCAGCGTTAACACGCGCAGCACGCTCCAGCAGACGGGAGTGGAGATAGAAAACGTCACCAGGGAATGCTTCACGTCCAGGCGGACGACGCAGCAACAGAGAAATCTGACGGTACGCAACAGCCTGTTTAGACAGGTCATCGTAAACAATCAGTGCATCTTCACCACGATCACGGAAGTATTCACCCATCGCACAGCCAGAATATGGCGCCAAGTATTGCAGGGCCGCAGATTCTGATGCGGATGCAACAACAACGATGGTGTTTTCCAGTGCGTTGTGCTCTTCCAGTTTACGAACTACGTTGGAGATGGTAGAAGCTTTCTGACCAATAGCAACGTAGATACATTTGATACCGGAATTACGCTGGTTGATGATAGCATCGATAGCCAGAGCGGTTTTACCCGTCTGACGGTCACCGATGACCAGCTCACGCTGACCACGACCAATTGGGATCATGGCATCAACGGATTTGTAACCGGTCTGGACAGGCTGATCAACGGATTGACGATCGATAACGCCAGGCGCAATCACTTCAACAGGTGAGAAGCCATCATGCTCAACAGCACCTTTGCCGTCAATTGGCTCACCCAGCGTGTTAACAACACGACCCAGCAAGCCACGACCAACAGGCACTTCCAAAATACGGCCAGTACACTTAACTTTCATGCCTTCGGCTAAGTCAGCGTATGGACCCATCACAACCGCACCTACAGAGTCGCGCTCCAAGTTCAGTGCAATTGCGTAACGGTTGCCAGGCAGAGCAATCATTTCACCCTGCATGACATCGGCTAAACCGTGGACACGAATGATACCGTCGTTGACGGAAACAATCGTACCTTCATTGTGAGCTTCGCTCACGACATTGAACTGAGCAATACGCTGTTTGATCAGTTCGCTGATTTCGGTGGAATTCAGTTGCATATGCTCCAGTCCCCTTAAGACTGCAAGTCGTCTGTTAAACGATCCAGACGGCCACGAATACTGCCATCGATCACCATGTCACCCGCGCGAATAATTACGCCGGCAATAACAGACTTATCAATTTTGCAATTCAGCTTCACTTTGCGTGACAGACGTTTTTCCATCGCCGCAGAAATTTTAGCCTGCTGCTGCTCATTCAGTTCGGTCGCAGAAATCACTTCAACATCAATGGTTGATTCAAGTGACGCACGCAATTGGATAAATTGCTGGAGGACTTCTGGCAATGCCAGCAAGCGACCATTTTCTGCCATTACACGAATAAAGTTCTGAGCATGCGCATCAACCTGCTCACCACAAAGAGTGATAAAGGTTTTGGCTAACGTTTCCGGTGCTAATGAACCGGAAAGCAGCTCACCAACCTGCTCATTGCGAGTAACCTCAGCAACAAACGCCAGCATATTCTGCCAGTGTTCAATAGATTGGTGTTCTACAGCAAAGTCAAAAGCTGCTTTGGCGTAGGGGCGAGCTACCGTAGCAAATTCAGACATGCCCCTCCCTCCTTACAGTTCAGCGACCAGTTTATCAACGATGTCGCTGTTAGCAGCTTCATCCACGGAACGTTCGATGATTTTCTCGGCACCTGCGATAGCCAGCATCGCAACCTGCTTACGTAACTCTTCACGAGCGCGTTTGCGTTCAGCTTCAATTTCAGCCTGCGCTTGCGCTACGATTTTGTTACGCTCCAGCTCAGCTTCTGCTTTTGCGTCATCAATGATTTGAGCTTTTTGTTTATTAGCTTGCTCAATGATAACTTGCGCATCCGCTTTCGCTTTTTTCAGTTGGTCGGTCGCATTGGCTTGCGCTAAGTCCAGGTTCTTTTTGGCACGCTCTGCCGAAGCCAAACCGTCAGCAATCTCCTTCTGACGTTTTTCAATGGCCGCCATAATCGGTGGCCATACATACTTCATGCAGAACAAAACAAACAGGACAAACGCGATGGCCTGGCCGAGGATTGTTGCGTTAATATTCACTGCACAATACCTCTATTTCAATTAATGAATTGGCGTAATATTCAGTTCTACGGTTTTATTAACCGCCAACAGCGAACATCATAAACAAGCCCAGGCCCACAGCGATCATTGGGATGGCGTCAACCAGACCCATGACGATAAAGAACTGCGTACGCAGCAGAGGGATCAGATCAGGTTGGCGAGCAGCGCCTTCCAGGAATTTACCTCCGAGGATGCCGATACCGATCGCAGCACCAATAGCCGCCAGACCCATCAGAATAGCGGCAGCTATGTACAGCAGATCCATATTCAGGTTTTCCATGACAGTCTCCAGTTTGTTTCAGTTAAAACACTATTATTGATAAATATTAATGTTCTTCAGATGCCATCGACAGATAAACAATCGTCAGAACCATGAAAATAAAGGCTTGTAACGTAATAATCAGTATGTGGAAAATCGCCCATGGCAGGCTAAGTGCCCATTGTGACCAAAACGGTAAAAGAGCCGCTATAAGAATAAAGATCAATTCGCCAGCATACATATTACCAAACAGTCGCAGACCGAGTGATATAGGTTTAGACAGCAAGCTGACCCCTTCCAAAATTAAGTTAATTGGAATAAACAGTGGATGATTGAAAGGCTGCAATGCCAGCTCCTTCGCAAAACCACCAATTCCTTTCATCTTAACGCTGTAGAACAAAATGAGAACAAAGACACCGAGAGCCATTGACAAGGTAACACTGACATCTGCGGTTGGAACAATACGCAGAGCAGGTAAGCCGAGAGCTTCACCAGCTAAAGGAATCAAATCGATTGGCAGCAAGTCCAATGCGTTCATCAGTAACACCCAGACGAACACAGTCAAAGCCAGAGGGGCTATCACTTTGCTCTTGCCGTGATACATATCACGAACAGTGTTATCAACAAAGCCGATTATCATTTCTACTGCGGTCTGAAATTTCCCCGGAACGCCATCAGTAGCACGAACCGCAACTCTTCTAAACACAAATAGAAATAACATTCCTAATACGATGGAGAAAAAAAGCGAGTCAATGTTCAATGTCCAGAACGTCGCCTCATAACCACTAGCGTTGGGATTGACCAACTCAAAAGTACGTAAGTCCAACTGAAGATGTCTCAGATGGTGACTTATATACTCTGAAGTTGAAACTTCTCCTGATGCAGACATGATGCTTTTTACCCTTTTGTTGTTAAAAACGCTAACCGTTCATTACGGCAGGTGCGATGATCTGCACAATCAGCACCGCTAAATAGGCCACACCAAGTGGTGCAAATGCCGCCTTGAACACCCCTAAAGCGACTATCAGCACAGCTATCGTAATGATAACTTTGACCCCTTCGCTAATCACGAAAAACCATGCAATTCGTACTGGAACACCTTCTTCTTTCACTTTTTGAAAACGGCTAAGCAGCATGAAAGCAGCATTTGGCAACCAACACGCCAACCCACCAGCAAAAGCAGAAGCACCCCACTCTATACTTTTGGTACAAAAAGCTACACTGAGAATAACAAAAGTCATTAACTGCAAAAGTAACAGTTTCAGTGCCGTTCTACCGCTGTAAAGGGATACAGACATGACTTTTGTTTTCTCCCTGAGGTACACCATCACATATCAGGTCTTGCTGAATGTTGTATAAAACTGGCTTTGCTTAAGAGTGTCAAGTGACAAAAACGTGCAAATTATACGGGCAGCCAAAATGAATTCAATCCATAAGTAGCGAAAAAGTGAATAATTATTTAATTTTCTAACTTTGGTGCTAGATTGCTCACAAATACCATTTAATATTCTGCAACTATTATTGGTACGACCTCTATATCAAACGTGATGCATATCACATCAAATAGAATCATTAATTATTTTTACCATTAAAAATGTGATGAAAATCTTTTTATTTTTTTAAAAAAAATCAAACAATTAATATTATACCTATAAAGTTTTATCTGATATATCGATAAAAAACGTTGAATGTTTATTTTGAACACTTTCCCTAAAATTTATTTATAAAAAAAACCGATAGGCTTCGTCAAAAAGGAAAATTATATCAATATAAAAATAAAGTTGATTTTCTGTGACTTATTAGTAAATAAAACCGAAATAATGAAAAGGAATAATTAGTAACGTCCGTAACATTTTATATGTGTTTGGCGTCACTAATTATTTATAATTTTATTGACAAATAGCAAAGTTAGTTTGACTTAAGAATAACGAGATGGCGCTGCTCGCTCAATTCTGGGATCGTCAAAGGGAAAATGCTTTCTAACATGAACCCATCTGGTAACTTAGCGACTTCATCTTCCGATAACGTTCCTTTCAGGGCGTAAAAACGCCCTTCGACGGGTTTGGGAAGATGATGGCACCATGAAAGCATGTCTTCCAAAGAAGCAAATGCGCGGCTGATAACCCCATCAAAGGGAGGTTCAGGAATAAACTCTTCAACCCGGCTCTGCACAGGCTCGATATTAGGTAAATCTAATTCGTGCTGAACTTGACGTAAAAAGCGAACCCGTTTTCCCAAACTATCCAACAGAGTGAAGTGGGAATCAGGCCGTACAATCGCCAGAGGGACTCCCGGTAATCCTGGCCCTGTCCCTACATCAATAAAACGCGTTCCACTAAGCAACGGGTTAACGACGATGCTGTCCATGATATGCCGAACCAGCATCTGCTCTGGATCACGGACAGATGTCAGGTTATAGGCTTTATTCCATTTGTTGAGCATGCCAACGTAATCAATGAGCTTTTGTTTCTGATCCCGTGATAACTCAAAGTCAGTTTGCGCCAGAAGCGATTCTAATTTGTTTAGCAAAATTCGTCTCCTCAGGCGCTGCGACGCAATAAACCTTGTTTTTTCAACCATACCAGCAAAATGGAAATGGCTGCTGGTGTTATGCCTGAAATACGTGATGCCTGGCCAATAGAACTTGGTTTATGGTCATTCAGTTTGGCGATAACTTCATTGGAAAGCCCTGAAACTTGTTGATAATCCAAATCAACCGGTAGTGCTGTATTTTCATTGCGAAGCTGTTTTTCAATTTCTTCGTGCTGACGAGCAATGTAACCTTCGTATTTCACTTGGATTTCAACTTGATCCGCAGCCTGAGGCTCTGCCAGCCCTGGGGCAAAACGTGGCAATGATGTCAGCAATTCATAATTCATTTCCGGGCGGCGCAACAAATCTTCACCATTGGCTTCTTTCGATAATGGTGTTTTTAACATTTTGTTGATATCCACCAAATTATCAGAATGAGGATGTACCCAGATATTACGCAAGCGCTGACGTTCTTGTTCGATCATTTCAACTTTGCGGCTGTAATGTTCCCAACGAAGATCATCAACCAATCCCAACTTACGACCTTGCTCGGTTAAACGAAGGTCTGCATTGTCTTCACGCAGCATCAAACGATATTCCGCTCGGGATGTAAACATGCGGTAAGGTTCTTTCGTTCCCAAAGTACATAGATCATCGACCAGAACACCGATATAAGCCTGATCCCGGCGTGGGAACCAACCTTCTTCATTGTTGGCATAGCGGGCAGCATTGAGGCCGGCCAGTAATCCCTGTGCGGCGGCTTCTTCATATCCGGTGGTGCCATTGATCTGGCCTGCGAAGAACAATCCATGGATATATTTGCTTTCCAACGTCTGTTTTAAATCGCGCGGATCGAAAAAGTCATATTCGATCGCGTAACCAGGACGAATGATACGGGCATTTTCCATGCCTTTCATGGAGTGAACAATCTGCATTTGCACGTCAAATGGCAAACTGGTCGAGATCCCATTTGGGTAGATTTCGTTGCTGGTCAACCCTTCTGGTTCCAAGAAGATCTGATGTGCATTGCGATCTGCAAAACGCATGACCTTGTCTTCAATGGAAGGGCAGTAACGAGGGCCGATCCCTTCGATGATCCCCGCATACATTGGACTGCGATCCAAGTTATTACGGATCACTTCATGCGTTTTTTCATTGGTATGCGTGATGTAACACGGGATCTGGTGCGGATGTTGATCCATGTTGCCCATGAATGAAAATACAGGCGTTGGATTATCACCCAGTTGTTGTTCAAGCTGGCTGAAATCGATGGATCGCGCATCAATACGGGGAGGTGTGCCTGTTTTCAAGCGGGAAACCCGTAAAGGCAGTTCTCGCAGACGATGAGACAATGCGATCGCAGGAGGATCACCTGCACGGCCGCCACTGTAGTTCTCTAAACCGATGTGGATTTTTCCGTCAAGGAAAGTTCCTACTGTGAGAACGACAGATTTTGCTTTAAATTTTAATCCCATACGTGTGACAACGCCTGTAACGGTGTCGTTTTCCACAATGAGATCTTCTACGGATTGTTGGAAGATCATTAGGTTAGGCTGATTTTCCAACGCCGTTCTTACGGCTTGTCGGTAAAGTACTCGATCCGCTTGTGCTCGCGTAGCCCTGACAGCTGGGCCTTTACTGGCGTTGAGTGTTCTGAACTGAATACCGGCCTGATCAGTTGCTTTCGCCATCAGACCACCAAGTGCATCGATCTCTTTTACCAGATGCCCTTTACCGATCCCACCAATGGCTGGATTACATGACATCTGGCCCAAAGTATCAATATTGTGAGTCAGTAGTAAGGTTTGACGCCCCATACGTGCTGCGGCCATTGCAGCTTCAGTGCCGGCATGACCTCCGCCGATAATGATGACGTCAAAGTGCTCTGGATAAAACATGTGCGAACCTTCAATTGTGAGAATGCTTCATATGCATTGGGAAGAGAATTCTACCCAAGTTTCTACTTAAGACAAGTAGGATGAGATCATCGTTAATTAAAAGAAGATCTTTTTATTTAAAGATCTCTTTATTAGATCTTTTATTAGGATCATGATCATCTGTGGATAAGTGGATTTTCCATATAGAGATCATAATGCTGTAAAGGATCATTTGCTGTGAATGATCCGTGATCCAAGTCAGTATAAGCTGGGATCTAAATGCGTAGTTATTCACAGGCGGTAGATTGCATTTAGGTTATTAAATGGATAACTACGGGTTAACCCCTGCTTTTTATATTAGTTATCCACAGTTGATCGTTATATTTTTAATCGGATCAGAGTAACTTTGCCCACTCTTTGCCCCATTCTTCGGCTGGATCTTCTGGAATTTCGTGTTGCTGAATGTCTATTTCCAGTCGATCACCGATCCGTTTTGCTCCGAGATCCACCAGCAAACATTCCAATGATCTTATTGCGCCACAAAATGTGTCATATTCGGAACTGCCTATGCCGACTGACCCAAATGTGACATTACTTAAATCCGGTTTCTGCTGTGTGAGTTCATCTGCCAGAGGCTGGAGATTTTCAGGAAGATCCCCAGCTCCGTGTGTTGAAGTGACCACAAGCCACAGCCCTTTGAGGGGAAGATCATCCAGTGTGGGACCATGAAGCATCTTTGTTGAAAACCCGCTGTCTTCTAAGATCTCAGCCATATGTTCGGCAACGTATTCGGCGCTACCCATTGTGCTGCCGCTGATTAAGGTTATCGTGCTCATCATGATCCTTGCTAAATTAAAGAGCAACTATTGTACGCTGTGAATCTATTGGGATCTACTTGTGGATAATGTGGTTAATTTATTTTCTGCCCTAAGGCTTTATTGTCCTCATTATCGGGTTTTGCAAAGAGATCAATGTCTCCGTTGACTGGATTTCATCAATCGTCTGGATCTTGTTGATAAGTACATCCTGGAGGGCTTCGATGGAGCGGCACATGACCTTAATGAAAATGCTGTAATGTCCTGTGGTGTAGTAAACCTCAACCACTTCATCCAGCATATCGAGTTTTTTCAGGGCCGAGGGATAGTCTTTGGCGCTTTTCAATATGATACCGATAAAACAGCATACGTCGAACCCCAGCTGTTTTGCACTGATATCAACCCGAGTACCTGTAATGATCCCTGACTGTTTCATTTTTTCTACACGAACGTGAATTGTGCCCGGGCTGACGGCAAATTTTTTGGCTAATTCTGCGTAAGGTGTGCGTGCGTTTTCCATTAAAGCGTGAAGTATGTCACGGTCCAAATTATCGATCTGATAAATTTCTGCCATTTTTAATCCCTATTTTTGAATGATATTCATTTTTATAGTGTAAAAATTATCGTTTATAAATAATAAACAATATTTTTATTATTATATATTGAATTTGTACCCTGTTTTGTTGCTTAATCTATAGCAACGGGACACAGGGTCACTAAAAATTTTTGAGAGTAGTATCATGAAAACATCCTTCATTGAAAAACAGCAGCAGATTAGTTTTGTGAAATCATACTTTTCCCGCCTGCTAGAGAAACAACTTGATTTAATCGAAGTTCAAGGACCAATCTTGAGCCGTCTTGGAGATGGTACTCAGGATAACTTGTCTGGGCATGAAAAAGCCGTTCAGGTAAAAGTGAAAACATTGCCAGAAGCAACGTTTGAAGTGGTTCATTCTTTAGCAAAATGGAAACGCAAAACATTAGGCCGCTTTGGTTTTCAAGCTGAACAAGGGTTGTATACCCATATGAAGGCTCTGCGTCCTGATGAAGATCGCTTGACTCCTATTCACTCTATCTTTGTTGATCAGTGGGATTGGGAGAAAACGATGGGTGAAGGTCAGCGTTCACTCGACTATTTAAAACAGACAGTAGGTAAAATCTACGAAGCAATAAAAGAAACACAACAAGCGGTAAGTAAGGAGTTTGGTCTGGCACCGTTCCTGCCAGATCAAATTCACTTCATCCACAGTGAAGAGCTTCTGAAACGTTACCCTGATCTGGATGCTAAAGGTCGTGAACGTGAGGCTGCCAAGGAATTTGGGGCGATTTTCTTGATGGGAATCGGCGGTAAATTGTCTGATGGCCAATCACATGATGTTCGCGCACCTGATTATGACGATTGGACGACTCCAAACAGTGATGGTTACCTTGGCCTGAACGGTGACATTATTGTCTGGAACCCTGTTTTACAGGATGCTTTTGAAATTTCTTCAATGGGTATCCGTGTTGATGCAGAAGCTCTGCAACGTCAGCTTGAACTGACAAGCGATGAAGAGCGCCTGCAATACGACTGGCATCAGGCGTTGATTAAAGGTGAAATGCCACAGTCCATCGGTGGCGGTATCGGGCAGTCTCGCTTGGTTATGTTGATGCTACAAATGGCTCATATCGGTCAGGTTCAGTGCGGTGTGTGGTCACCAGAAGTTATCGAATCAATTGAAGGTGTGCTTTAAGATTTAATCCGCCACTTTCTCTGCAAGCGGCTTGTAAACTCGGTATCAAAATGCCAGATATGATCGAATATCCGCATGATACCGGGTTTTCCATAACGGGAAAGGGAAACTGCATGGAAGCGGTGTTGTTGATGCTGTTGCAGATTTTTTATCTGATGGATTAGAGAGCCAGGCAAACGCTGGGCAATAAAATCTGAAATAACAACAGCATCAGCATCTTTCCAAATATTTTCTTTCATTTTTTCAATTGTTGCACTTAAACAAGATGCTATATCGGTTCCACCTCTGAATGTTTGCCCCAAAAAATGTACTGCCTGAGTGAGTCCATTGGGGGAAGTTAAGTCATAGTGGATCTGCTCTGTTGAGAACAGCATTATGTGGCAGTGGCGATTGTCCTCTAAAGCAATACGCATCAAAGCCAGACAAAATGCCTTCGCACATCGTTCATTAAACCCTCCCATTGAGCCTGATGTATCAACACAAACAATAAAAGGCCCGCGAGGTTGCTCCGCATCGTGATGATGAGTTACGGGTTTGAATGCGGTTTTTGATTGCCAGCTATCCCCTTGCAGGCGATAAGACAGTAATTTTTTCTCTGCCAGCCGCCGATAAAATTCGTATTCCAGTCCTTCAATGCCCAGCATGGCTATCTCATTGGGCAGCAGCCTTAAAATGTCATCACCTTGCCGAATCCCACTGACCTGTTCTGGTACGGTATCAGGTATTTTCTCGATCTGAGTAAACGGCTCAAGGACATGGCTTGTTTCGGGAATTGATTTAGCTGTCTGGCTGCGGCCAAGCAGTTGTGCCATTTTTTCCAGTTCAGGCTGCTGCCTGAGAACGTCAGCATAGAGGGAGAAAAGTTGTAAATTGCGTGAATTCAGGTGAAGCTGGCTTTTACTCATATCCCACAACCGGCCTGCTGCGCGATCATTGTGATCAAAGATAGGATCAAGTTTATCGCTGAGGGTTATTCGTTTCTGGATCTCTGCCAATAATTGTTCTTTTTCTTGATCTAATAACGTTTTGTTAAATGTGGTTACTTGCAGGATCAAACTGATGCGCCAGCGTTTAAGAAACAGTATTTGGCCTGAATGGCTATGCTCAGAGGTGGTTTTTAATAGCTTGCTGGCTTCATTGGCAAAAGGTGAGTCTAATTGCAGAAGTTTTTCTATGGTAATTGGCAGTTCTTGATAAAAATCTGCTGTATTGATTGCCTGCGCATTTTGATATAGCTGAAATTCTTCAGCCAATGGAGGAGGTATGAGCGTTTCTTTTATTCTTTGCTGCAATATTTGCCGCCATGAAGGGAGATCTTTCAGTAACGCTTGTTTCAGCCGTGGGTGTTTTTCAAAAAAAATAGCCAATTGAGGAGTACTCAACAACGTAAAAATGATCTCCTCGATCAGCTCGCTTTCGTTAATGGAGAGCAGGAGATCGAGCGTTGTCAGTGTTAACATATTACCCTCCGATTTTCGACTTTAAGTGTTCCAATTTTTCGGCTAATTGAAAGAAACTTTGCTCAATATCGGCAATCCAATATTCTTCAATAAATAAACAAGGCTGATGCTGGCTAAACAATAGGTGTTGATGCTGAATTTCATCACGGATGGATACCAATTTTTCATTCCATTCGGAATTGTTTTGTGTAGTTGTTTTTTTCGCTGAACTTATCGATTTCTGCCCTGTTTGGCAAAGGATCGCGCTATTGCGGCTGGCATCCAGAACTTCAATCTGATGCTTTTCGTTGATTTCCATCATGATGGTTTGTGGGAAACCAATACCATTTAAACGAACAGGTAATTCTCCAGTATTATTCTTTAATGCATTTTCCAGAGATATTTTGTCTATTTCTATGAAGTTAACGTCGATATTGTGCAGATGTAATGGAGGGTGCAAAAATAGTGTCAGCTTTTCATCTTTGATTTCTTCGGGGAGTGAATAGGCGCTTTTACGGCCAAAGAGGGATTTTTGGATGATTAACAGCAAGGGGCAATGATCATTTTCGCTTTGGCTGGATTGAACCCAGTGTTGATACAGCTTATCCATTTTCTGGATCAGGAAATTTTGTTGATAGGCTTGCTCGGTCACTAAAGTATGCAGGAATTGTGGCAGCAATTTTAAGGTGTTCAAGTCGTGCCACAAGCAATCTTTTAATAACACCATATCTAACGCTGATATCTCGTTTCTGCCACTGAACAGGGCGCTGGCCTGCAATAAGCGGATGGATTTTTTCCAGCGTCTGTCTGAAACATCAGCCATATTCCCAGTTGCATTTACTTGCTGGCGTAGTTGATAAATCAACTCGAAGATAGGATCGGGCAGGGATACATGGCTGATCTTGTCTTGCCATTGATGGAACTCGTCATCAGTGATCTGAATGTAGGCTGGTACGGGGTTGTTATTTTCATTGCTCCGATCAGTCAGTAATGCCCGGAAATTTTTCTTTTCCTGTATCTTGTCCAACCAGATCCTGATCAACATGCGATCGTAGAGTGCTTCCAACCCGCTGTCTGTATCGGGAAGTTCATTGGATGCAGTAACGAGTAAACGCATTGGCAGGTGCTCTTCTTGATTACCATTTCTGAATTTCTTTTCATTAATCGCTGTGAGTAAGGTATTCAGGATGGCGGGTCCTGCTTTCCAGATTTCATCCAGAAAAACAATTTCGGCGGCAGGTAAATAGCCTTCAGTCAGGCGTTGATAACGCCCTTCATCTTTGAGCGCTTGAATCGAGAGGGGGCCAAAGATCTCTTCGGGGGTAGAAAAACGGGTCATCAGATATTCAAAAGCGTGTGCATTTTGAAATGCGAATTTGAGCCGACGCGCAATAAGGCTTTTGGCTATCCCCGGTGGGCCAAGGAGAAAAACACTTTCCCCACATAACGCTGCCAGTAGGCAGAGGCGAATGGCTTGTCGCCTCTCATATAGGCCACTTTCCAGATACTGACTTAGTTGGGCTATTTTCTCGACTAATCGCATATCGTGAACACCACAGTTTGCACAATCAATTCCATTTTATTTATAGAGAAAATGCAATCTATGCAAAGGTTTTGTGGTGAATTATGAGACTCATTTAGGTTAAAAAAACCGATTCATCTTAACTTGTTAAATAAATTAATATTTTTTGATTAAATTATATTTTTTATAAAAGTTTCATAATGATCACATTTTTATATGAATCATGTTGTCTTTGATACTGGGCTTTATATGATTCCTTCTCAGCGAAACGTTTCGCTAAGGAGCAATAAAAATGAAAAAAGGTGTTTTATTACATTCTGGTATTTCAGCTGTTATTTCTCATTTAGGGCATACAGATCAAATAGCGCTTAGCGATGCGGGATTACCTATCCCATCCTCTACCCAACGAATTGATTTAGCGCTAACCCAAGGAACGCCTGATTTGTTATCTGTGTTTGATGTTGTTGTTCAGGAACTACAAGTAGAGGCGATCATATTGGCCACTGAAATTATTGAACATAATCCTCAAATACGTGAGCAAATCATCAAGCGTATTGCTGATCTCGAAACACAGCAGGGGAATGTGATTACAGTCAAGTATGTGAGTCATAACATTCTGAAAGAGAAAACAAAGGAGAGCAAAGCCGTCATCCGGACGGGGGAATGTACTCCCTACGCCAATATCCTTCTTTATTCTGGTGTAACTTTCTGAGGTGACTATGGAGCCATTACTGGAGTTAAAGGGGATTAGTAAGTCCTTCCCCGGAGTAAAAGCCCTGTCAGGGGCTGCATTGAGTGTTTACCCTGGAAAAGCGATGGCGTTAGTCGGTGAGAATGGCGCGGGTAAGTCCACGATGATGAAAATCTTGACCGGCATCTATACAAAAGATACCGGCACGATCCGTTATCTTGGGCAAGAAGTCGCCTTCTCTGGTCCCAAAGCATCCCAAGAAGCCGGTATTGGCATTATCCATCAAGAATTGAATCTTATCCCTCAGTTGACGATTGCTGAAAATATTTTTTTAGGACGGGAATTTGCCAATAAACTGGGCATGATCAATTGGAAAAAAATGTATGAGGAAGCCGACAAGCTGCTGAAGCGTTTAAATATCAGTTACAGCAGCCATCGGTTTGTTTCTGAGTTATCCATTGGTGATCAGCAAATGGTGGAGATAGCTAAGGTACTGAGCTTCCAATCCAAAGTCATTATCATGGATGAGCCAACGGATGCCTTGACTGATACGGAAACCGAATCCCTTTTTCATGTCATACGAGAGCTGAAAGCTCAAGGGTGTGGCATTGTCTATATTTCTCACCGTCTGAAGGAAATCTTTGAAATCTGCGATGATGTGACCGTATTTCGTGATGGGCAGTTTATCGCTGAACAACCTGTCCATTCTCTTGAAGAAGATCGTTTGATCGAAATGATGGTAGGCCGCAAGTTGGAGGATCAGTACACGCGCTTGGATCTCCCCAGAGGAGAAAAGAGGCTGGAAGTGGAAAATCTTTCAGGGCCAGGGATCAATAATGTCAGTTTTTCCCTCTTTGGCGGGGAAATTCTGGGGATCTCAGGTTTGATGGGCGCTGGGCGTACTGAATTGATGAAAATGATTTATGGCGCTTTGCCGAAAACAGCAGGCAATATCTTGTTGGACGGGAACCATCTGAAGGTTCGCAACCCACAGGAGGGGCTGATCAATGGCATTGTCTATATTTCGGAAGACCGTAAGCGTGACGGATTGGTTTTGGGCATGTCAGTTAAAGAGAATATGTCCCTCACCGCATTACGCTATTTCAGCCAACATACCTGTTTCTTGAATCACTCAGAGGAACAAAAAGCCGTTACTGATTTTATCAATCTATTCAATATAAAAACTCCCTCAATGGATCAAACAATAGGACTGCTTTCCGGTGGTAATCAGCAGAAAGTTGCGATTGCCCGTGGCTTGATGACTCGGCCGAAGGTCTTGATTCTTGATGAGCCGACCAGAGGCGTGGATGTCGGAGCGAAAAAGGAAATTTATCAACTGATCAATCAGTTCAAAAAAGAAGGTCTGAGCATTATTTTGGTTTCTTCGGAGATGCCGGAAATCATGGGAATGAGTGATCGTATTCTGGTTATGCATGAAGGGAGCATCAGTGGGGAATTCAGTGCAGACAGTGTTTCTCAGGAAGCGTTGATGTCGGCTGCTGTTGGCAAGCAATTTATCAACGCACCCCCTGCCAGATAACAAAATAGGGTGAAGTTTGAAGATAATGGTCGAGGATAATAGATATGAATTCTAATACAGAGCTAGCCTCCCGGCGTTGGTTCACGAAAGCATGGTTTCTGGAACAGAAATCACTGATTGCACTTTTATTATTAATTGTTGTGGTTTCTGCCCTGAGCCCCAACTTTTTCACATTGAATAACCTGTTTAATATCCTTCAGCAAACTTCTGTTAATGCCATCATGGCAGTAGGCATGACGTTAGTCATTCTGACATCGGGGATTGATCTCTCCGTGGGTTCCTTGCTGGCCTTGACGGGAGCAGTGGCTGCATCAATGGTGAGTGCGGATATTAATGCACTGGTCGCTGTTGCGGGAGCGCTCGCACTGGGAGCGGCCATTGGAGCCTGTAGTGGCGTAATTGTCGCAAAAGGCAAGGTACAGGCATTTATTGCGACGTTGGTGATGATGCTACTGCTGCGCGGCGTGACTCGTGTTTATACGGATGGCAGCCCAATTAATACAGGATTCAGTGATAACGCTGATTTATTTGGTTGGTTCGGCATTGGCCGTCTATTGGGAATACCCGCCCCCGTGTGGATTATGCTGCTGGTTTTTATTTTGGCTTGGTTCATGCTGCATCACACTCGTTTAGGACGTTATATCTACGCGCTAGGTGGAAATGAATCTGCAACGCGCTTATCGGGTATCAGTGTCGATAAAATAAAGATCATCGTTTATTCCCTATGTGGCCTATTGGCAGCGCTGGCCAGCATTATAGAAGTTGCTCGATTATCTTCTGCTCAACCCATGGCAGGAAGCGGCTACGAATTAGATGCCATCGCTGCGGTTGTACTGGGAGGAACCAGTTTGGCTGGAGGGAAAGGTCGTATTGTTGGCACGCTGATTGGTGCGCTGATTTTAGGCTTTTTGAATAATGGATTGAACCTATTAGGTATTTCTTCCAACTACCAAATGATCGTCAAGGCAGCTGTCATTTTGCTGGCGGTTTTGGTTGATAACAAAAGCAGTAAATAATCTTACCCTACAGGAAAAACAATATGAAAATGAAGAAGCTGGTAACTCTTTTATCTGCCATGGCCTTGAGTGCAACAGTAAGTGCCAATGCATTGGCGAAAGAGAGTATAGCGTTGGTTATTTCCACCTTGAATAACCCTTTCTTTGTCGCAATGAAAGATAGCGCCCAGAAAGAGGCTGATAAGCTGGGCTACAACCTGATTGTGCTCGATTCTCAGGATAATCCGGCCAAGGAGTTGGCTAACGTACAGGATTTAACTGTTCGTGGAACGAAGTTAATGCTGATTAACCCTACAGACTCTGATGCTGTGGGCAATGCGGTCATCATGGCGAACAAGGCCAATATTCCTGTTATTACACTCGATCGTATGGCTAACAAAGGTCAGGTGGTCAGCCATGTCGCTTCTGACAACGTGTCAGGCGCTAAAATGGCGGGGGATTTCATTGCTGAGAAACTAGGTAATGAAGCCAAAGTCATCCAGTTGGAAGGCATTTCAGGAACTTCTGCTGCACGTGAGCGTGGGAAAGGTTTCGCTCAATCAGTAAAAAATCACAAATTTAATCTATTAGCCAGCCAGCCTGCTGATTTTGACCGAACAAAAGGGCTGAATGTGATGCAAAACCTTTTGACCGCTTACCCAGAAGTGCAAGCTGTGTTTGCCCAGAATGATGAAATGGCTCTGGGTGCATTACGTGCACTACAAACGGCGGCTAGAAAGGATATATTAATTGTTGGTTTTGATGGCACAAAAGATGGTCTTAAGGCCGTACAGAGCGGCAAATTAAGCGCCACAGTTGCACAACGCCCAGACCAGATTGGGATTATTGGTGTACAAACCGCAGATAAAGTACTTAAAGGTGAACAAGTTGGCGCTACCATTCCGGTTGAGTTGGAGTTAGTTTTCAAAAAGTAAGCACTTGGCATTATCAGTAACCATCAATTTTGGTGGTTACTCCAATTATTGAATGGGAAATGTTGAACAGGATGTGTTGAGCAGGAATAAATTAATGAATATAGCGAAACTTGTTGTGATGGGTAGCATTAATGTGGATCACATTTTGAACATTGAATCTTTTCCTCAGCCGGGAGAAACCGTAAAAGGGAGACAGTATCAGGTTGCTTTTGGAGGAAAGGGCGCTAATCAGGCTGTGGCTGCTGGTCGTTGCGGTGCTGACATTACATTTATTGCCTGTGTGGGTCAGGATGATATTGGCGAGCGTGTTCTCCAGCAGTTGGTGAAAGACAATATTAATACTTCATCAATTGAATGTATCGAAGGGGAAACTACGGGAGTGGCCCTGATTTTTGTCAACCAGCAAGGGGAAAATGTCATTGCCATTAACGCCGGGGCAAATGGCGCTCTGACACCTGACTATTTCTGCCGTTATAAGCATATGGTCAAAGAGGCAGGCGCTCTATTGCTACAGTTGGAAACGCCATTGGAAACGGTGCAACTTGCTGCTGAAACGGCGAAGAAATATCATACCAAAGTTATTTTGAACCCCGCTCCTGCCCAAAAAGTATCAGATCAGTTACTTTCTCTGGTTGATATCATTACGCCGAATGAAACCGAAGCAGAATACCTGACAGGCATTGCCGTAAATGATGATGCGGGTGCGAATCAGGCGGCTCTGGCCTTGCATGATAAAGGTATAGAAACAGTCATCATTACTTTGGGAAGCCGGGGCGTATGGTTAAGTGAGAAAGGTAAAGAAGGCAAAATTGTCCCCGGATTTAAAGTGAAAGCGATTGATACAATTGCGGCTGGGGATACGTTCAACGGTGCTTTGGTTACGGGGATGCTGGAAGGAAAAGGTATGTTGTCGGCGATCCGCTTTGCTCATGCTGCGGCTGCAATTGCCGTGACACGCCAAGGAGCACAGCCCTCAGTACCGTGGCGACATGAAATTGATGCATTTCTATCTGAACAGGACTGATTGTGGCTACCATGAAGGACGTTGCCCGTCTTGCGGGCGTATCGACATCAACGGTTTCTCATGTGATAAATGAGAACCGCTATGTCAGTGACGGTGTAAAAAAGAAAGTCAATGCGGCGATCGACGAACTGAATTACGCTCCCTCAGCTTTGGCGCGAAGTTTGAAAATTAAGCAAACAAAAACGATTGGAATGCTGGTGACGGCCAGTGACAACTCGTTTTATTCTGAAGTCGTCAGAGGAGTGGAACGCAGCTGTTACGAGCGGGGATACAGTTTAATTCTGTGTAATACAGAAGGTAGTGTGTCTCGCATGATTCGCAGTATGGAAACATTACTGCAAAGGCGCGTTGATGGCCTGCTGATTATGTGTTCTGAAACTCATCGGTTATCCGACGACGTTTTTCGCCGCTATCCCTCGGTACCGATGGTCATCATGGATTGGTCGCCGTTCGAATCCAGCAACGACATTATTAAGGATAATTCCCTGCAAGGTGGAGAAATGGCTACCAATTATCTTATTGAGCGGGGATTTCGCAAAATTGCATGTATTACTGGCCCGAAGGATAAGACGCTAGCTAGCTTGCGCTTGGCTGGGTATCGAAAAGCAATGCAAAATGCGGGATTGGAAATTCCTGCTGGATATGAAATCTACAGCGATTTTGAATTTGCGGGTGGATTATCATCAATGCAGCAATTGCTCCAATTGCCTGAACCGCCTGAAGCATTATTTGCGGGCAATGACGCTATGGCGATAGGCGCTTACCAAGCTTTGTATCAGGCAGGGCTTTCTGTTCCGGATGATATTTCTATTATTGGATATGATGATATTGCAATTACCTCCTACTTGATCCCTCCCTTGACAACTGTCCACCAACCCAAGGATGAATTAGGCAAACTGGCGATTGATAGTCTGCTCTATAGAATGGATAACCCGGAAAGCGAGCCTAAGGAACTGGTTTTGACACCAAAACTGATTGAACGCAGTTCCGTTGCCAGGCGCTAATGGGTTTCATTTCTTAATTAAGTGATTGCCATCTCCTTTATTAAGTAACAGGAATACTGTAGAGGAAATCAGGGTAATAACTCCCATCGTAATCAACGTATAGTGGAAATGGCTCACGGTTGAGCCATACTCCATCGATTCATAAAACCGAAGCACAGCGGCGCTGACCGTTACGCCAAAACTGATAGATAATTGTTGAGTCACCGCTAGCAGGCTATTGCCGGCACTTGCATTATTGTCATTCAAATCACCAAGTGTAATCGTATTCATTGCAGTGAATTGCGTAGACATGGCCATTCCCAGTATAAACAGGGGAATTATCAAAAATGCGATGGGGAATCCCGGGGTCTGCAGTGAAAACTGAGAAATCATCACCCCTATAACCACGGTGACCCAAATAAGTGTATTTCGATATCCAAATCGACTGAGGAGCTTGGGAATAAAAGGCTTAGCGAAAATTGAGCCAATTGCGTTGGGCGCCATCATTATTCCCGCTATCACGGCTGAGTATCCAAACCCTACTTGCAGCATTAAAGGAAGAATAAATGAAAGGGAGCCTGTACCCAGACGGGTAGCTATGTTGCCTGCAATACCGACTGAAAATGTGTGAGTTCGGAATAACCGGAGATCAATAAGTGGGTTCTTGTGCTTCTTCGCATGGAATATATACCCTATTAATATAGTCATGCCGCCGGCCAGCAGAGCCAGAGGGATATATCCAGCAAGGGTGTCATCACCAAATAAATCAAAGCTAACTGAAATCATGACTAATCCCAAGCCAAATAATAGGAATCCCAGAAAATCAAAAGGGCTTTTTGGCATCGTTAAATTGGGCATATTTTTTCTGGCATAAATAATGCCCAATAAACCGATGGGAATATTAATAATGAAAATCCAGTGCCATGTAGCATAGCTGACCAACAACCCACCCAGCATTGGCCCTAAAATTGGCCCTAATAACCCGGGCATGGTGACAAAACTCAAAATTGGCAGCAATTCACTGCGCGGATACGTTCGCAGTAATGCCAAACGCGCCACAGGCATCATCATTGCCCCACCGACTCCTTGAATCACTCGGGATATGACCAAAAAAGTAATATTGTGGGAAAGCGCGCAAGCGAGCGAACCTAAAGAAAAGAGGAAAACGGCATAAATGAAAACTCGGCGGGTGCCGAACCTGTCAGCTAACCAACCGCTGACGGGAATTAACATTGCTACAGTTAATGTATAACTGACAATCGCTGGCTGCATTGCCAGTGGAGAATGATTAAGGCTCTTAGCAATTGCCGGTAGAGCAGTGTTGAGAATTGTGGCATCTAAAGATTGCATAAAAAAAGCTATAGCCGCAATCCACGGTAGTCCCGACATACTGCGTGCGGATTTAATCATTAGATATCCCGTCTTTTCAGTGGATGATATTTAGTTACTAAATTACTTAGTACATTGTTCAGCTCATTGGTGTGTACATAGTATTTTAATACACTAGTCGATGATTGGTGATTCGTGGCCTTTGGCATTTATCATCATATTGCTGGAATAAATTTTTCAGGGCAGTGATGGTATACAGGCTAGAACAGATTAAGAAAAGAGCTAACAAAGGGATTTATTAAGTGCTTGCTTCTTTGTCGCTGTTTTTTTTTAACTGCACAAATGCCATTTCTGATTTATTTAATTCGTTATCTTACTGCATGGATTCAATGTTTGTTGCTTATAACACCAATTTTTGATCGAAAAAGAATCTTAAATGCCGGTTTTGTTGAAAAAAAACACGAACGGAAAAAAAATCGAAAAAAACTATTGTCACATCCGTAAAACTCCCTATAATGCGCCACCACTGACCGACGCTGAGCTGAAGCAAGCCGCCGAGGGCAGTCGGAGAAAA
>NZ_FORG01000070.1 GCF_900113945.1 Xenorhabdus mauleonii | reverse complement strand
AAACCGACGTTAAAAGAGAGTGTTCGAGGACTAAAATTTAAAATTGGACATGCTTTTAAGTTCAAAACAGAAAATAAATTAATTTAATTTATGTTTTTAAGAAATTCCAAAACATATTTTTTTGCCATTCATTTTATTTTTAAACAGTCACTGTCACTAAACGTCGGTTTGATGGGAACCGAGTTACCAGTTGGTGTGCCTGTTCCGTGGCCATTGGAAAAACCTCCAACAGGATGGTTGAAATGTAACGGTTCAACATTTATTACAGGACAATATCCTAAATTGGAGGAAGTATATCCATCACTTAAGTTGCCTGATTTACGTGGCGAATTTATTCGTGGGTGGGGTGATGACAGAGGAGATATTGATGTTGGGCGTACACTGCTGAGCTGGCAGGCTGATAGTTTTCGTGCACATCAGCATGGAGTTACAGCATTTGACGCTTGGGATGCATCGGTATTAATTCGTAATGACCGATCTGGAGATGTATTACTGTCGACTGACAATGCGGTTGGATATGGAGATAAACCAAATGGAGAAATAAAGGGTGGCCTATATAAAACTGAATATAATGGTGAAAATGAAACCCGCCCCCGTAACATTGCATTTAACTACATTGTGAGGGCAATATAATGATTGCGAAATTAAACAACGATCTGATTGCCACTGTCGCGGGTGATATTACTGTTTATAACTATAATAGCGAAACACGCGAATATTTTTCGTCCTCTGTAGAATTTGTCCCAATAGGTGTCGGTATCCCTGCTCACTCATGTATCGATGCACCAGATGGCCGCAAACAGGGTTATGCTATTTGCCGCTCACAGGATTTGTCAGCATGGGAATATATTGCCGATCACCGTGGCAAAACGGTCTACAACATTGAAACAGGTAGCGCACAGGTGATTACAGCGCTCGGTGATTATCCGACAAACACAACGCCAGAGGCCCCAACGACATCATTCGATAAATGGAATGGTAAACGGTGGGTGATAGATGCTCAGGCACAACACCAGTATGAACAGGAACAGGCTGAATCTAAGAAAAAATATCTACTGAGTACAGCCACAGAGAAAATCGATATTTGGCAGGATGCTGTCGATTTAGGCATGGCAATCGATGTCGAAAAATCTGCATTAGCCGCATGGCGTAAATACCGTGTATTATTGAATCGAATAGATTGCTCTATCGCTCCTGATATTGAATGGCCAGAACAGCCGAAATAAGCACAGGGGCCGATGCCCCTGATTATTATTCTGGTTTTTTAGGCCAATTAATTTTTTCAACATCTGAAATATCAAGACCAATCAAATTAACACTATAAATTTCCCACTCACGTAATAGTGAAATTTCATCTTTTGATGCCATATTAAGTCTGACTTTGCGTTCTAATTGAATAATTTTTTGTTCGGTTTCATGTAGCAGGGACTGTTTTTGATTTTCTATTTGTTGTAAATCATATTTTTGTTTTTCACTAAAGTCCGTTATCCATTGTTTTCCATCCCATTTATCAAATGAGGTTTTAGGCTCGAATAAAGTAAATTCAGAAGATAATTCTCCTATTGACTCCACTTCCTGTGGCTGTAGTGTTTTGATGTGATAAGCATTTTTCCCTCGATGATCTGGAACATTAATCCATAATTTTTCATCTTCACTGCGGCAAACAGCCATATCCCCAGAATCGGGTAATTCAGGTGCATCCAAATAAGCACCAGCAGATAACCCAACACCAATAACAGTGCGTTCCATATCTGCACAAATATATTCTTTTGTGTCGGTATTAGCTCGATAAACTCGTACCCAACCATTAGAGGTTGCAAAGCCATTTTCATCAAAATTTGCTGTTTTAATATCTGTTGTATATTTCATTATGCTGCTCTCACTATATATAGAAATGCGACGTTACGGGGGCGGGTTTCAACTCCACCATTATTACTAACTGAATATTTTTTTCTTCCATAATCAGAACCAGTACCAAAAAAGTCTCCCCATACTGAGTTACCTGTCTCGTTTCGTATGGCTTCAAATTCATGTTTATGAGATTTAAATTCATCATTTTGCCAAGACAACACACCGCGTCCTGAATCTATATTTCGCCCAGCATCTAAACCACGAATAAATTCCCCACGTAAGTCTGGTAACTTTCCTGATGGATAGGCTAAACCTAATTTAGGGTATGTTGATTTATTAAAAGATTGCCCGTTACAAACTAAATAGCCAGAAGGTGGATTCGTCTGTGGCCATGGTAAAGGAACGCCAACAGGTACACTGCCTAATGAGTCTTTATCATCTTCTGTTAATATTCTTCTATGTCCTTTAAAAGTGCCTTTTTCATCAAAAGCATATGTTGAAATTCTAAATCTATCCCCATCACCATTACTTCCATAGGAAAAAGAAATTCCTCTTGCATGTTCGGCTCCTTCTACACTGGGGTGGGCTATGTGAATAGCCATATTACCAAGCCCATCTAAGCCTTCATTAAGCCTTAAAAAACCAGAACGTCCTAAATCGCGCGAGCTAGGATCGTCTAAAAGATTAGCTGCTTTAGATAAAATATATCCTGTTGTTTTAGTATTCTTATTTAATGGAATAAAATGGCTATCGGATTCAACTTTGGTATAAGCACCTACATCTGCAGCAGAAGGTTTATTTTTAGTGGTATAGAACTCTGTCCACTCCTCTTCAAATCCAAACCGGTCTCTAGCTGAACGATAAGCTATGCTATTATTCTTGTATTGAGTTTGTAATTGAAGGGCTGGAGTACTACCGGAATCTACATTAAAATGAACAACAAGAAGACTATCTCCTCTCCTTTGGACAATATAAGAACCAGATGCCGCATTCCAAGGTACACCTTCTTCCCCTTGCACAGTAGCTGTAGATCCTCTAGAAAATGCCCCAACATTTCCTGCTTCCAGAACAATATCGCCACTCAATGATTTTCCATTGATTTTCCGTGAACTTGGCACCGCATTTCGAGCTAGGTTTTGAGTTTCCACCAAACCGAGGTTTT
>NZ_FORG01000019.1 GCF_900113945.1 Xenorhabdus mauleonii | reverse complement strand
GGGAGCAACCTATCGGAAACGGTAGGGATCTTTAAGTC
Organism: Xenorhabdus mauleonii; assembly: GCF_900113945.1. Lineage (GTDB taxonomy): Bacteria > Pseudomonadota > Gammaproteobacteria > Enterobacterales > Enterobacteriaceae > Xenorhabdus > Xenorhabdus mauleonii. Next base: position 79,837 of record NZ_FORG01000019.1, on the reverse strand, counting down.
CTGTCAGGTTTCGCCACTTCTGATTTGAGCGCCTTAAATCATTTAGATTTTTGTGAAGCTCGTCAGGAGGGCGGAGCCTATGGAAAACGGGTATTTCTCCCGTTTCCTTTGGGTTATTGGCTTCTGTTTTAAATTCCCGTTTAATATTCCATCCCTGTCCGTAGCTTATAAATTTGAGAAGCTAATCTTCTTCCTGTTTCTGATAACGTGAAGCTTAGTTGTAAAGAGCGGTTATCTCTAAAACCTATTAGTAAGCCGTGCTTAGTTAAAGTGTGACAGGATGTGCGGAAATTGCTTGCTGCTATAGGTGTCACTCTGATGCTATTGAGCATACCTAATAGTTTCATTGCTCGAATTGGGTTATTGATTTTTTTCCGTTCAGTTAGGTCAACCAGCACAAACATAACATCTTTCTGTATCGCGGATAGGCGCATTATCTTTCCTTGTCATTAATCATGTCACACATGAATTGTATGTTTTTTCGTATTTTACTGCTATTCATGTCTAACATGATTAGTGTGTCGCGTGTTATAGCTTCATCCTATTTTTTGCTACGGTAGCTAAATGGTGGCACTCTTTTATCCTTGGTTCTTTTTTACTACCTTTTTACTACCATTTTTTAAAACCATACGTCTTTATGCTGTCATTTTGCTACCTTTTGAATGCTCAATCTATTACTTTATGCTACCTTTATGCTACCTTTTATAGGTTTTTTATTGTAATATTGATTTTTGGTGGTATCATATTGGTAGTGTTACTAAATTTTTACTAAATTAATGGTGGTATAGTGCTACCTTTTTGAATATGGTGAATATATGAACTCTACGTTAGCTTTTTTTTGTGATGATGGTTCTACGTCAACAAAACTTGCATGGTTTGATAATGGCGCATTAAAAACATTAGTAATAGAAAATGGTTTTATTGAGCAATGGTCGAATAGTTTTACTCAGAAAGCGTTTAACTATATCTTGGATGAAGAGAAATATTCTTATTCACCATTTGATGAAAATATCGTCAAAACGACAAACATTAATTATCAGTATCGTCCGATCAACACGGTTGGTATCCAGCATGCTTTACAATGTAGTGGAATAAAGCCTCAGAAAGTTAATTTGATAGTGACCCTGCCGATCACCGAATATTACACATCAGATGCTCAAATTAATGACGCGAACATTGAAAGAAAAATTAGGAACGTTAAGCGTAAGATAACTATGCAAGATAATGCGCCGGTTTTTACGTTTGCTGAAATTACTGTTATGCCTGAATCTATCCCAGCAGTTGCCCCTATATTGACGCCAGAGTTAGTTGGTGAACACGACATGACCTTGGTAGTTGATCTTGGTGGAACAACACTGGATTGTGGGTTAATACGAGGACGTTTTGAGTCGGTTGTCAGAACCACAGGCGATGCTAAATTAGGAGCTGGAGCAATTATTAAAGAAGTTCAGTTGAAGCTATTTAATTCTAATACGCCTAGCAATTATAATCATACCGATACACTTATTCGAAATATTCTTTCTGGTAAAGAATGGGAGCATAAAATCAATGACAAAGGTCAGATATCAGTAATTAAGCAGACTCTAGAGCAAGCCATCAAAAAAACTTCACGTAAAGTTATTGAACACATTGAAGAAAACTATAGTCAATTTCATCGAATTTATATTACAGGTGGCGGTGCTGAATTTATTTTTGATGAATTATCCAAGAGATGGACATCACAGGGAGTTGCAGTTCAAAAGCTAAACGAGCCTCAGATTGCTTTAGTTAAAGCAATATCACAATTATCTGAGTAAGTGAGTTAATATGAGCATTAAAAAGCAATTCTATTATTTAGATTTTGAAAAGAAAGAGCAGAAAAAATTATTAGATTTTCTGGATTCTCGTAAAAATCGCTCACAGAGTGTAAGAGATGGTCTTACTTTACTTAGCGGATTAGAACAGCTTGATAAAAAACTTCCTGGTATGTTGCTATCAATTATGTGTAACGATGGATCTGCTAGTGAGATGTTGCAGGTATTATCGTTATTTACTTCATCTACTAATGAATCTGTAGAAATTAGACAATCATTTAATGCTCAAGAAATCGTTGGTTATCAGTGTCGAACTATAGATGAATACTCTCCTGAGGGACAATGGACTCCTTGGTATCCTATAACCGAGGAACGTTATAGAAAAGAATTGGCTAATTTGAATGAAAAAATACAGGTGCGAGCACTATATGCTAGCCCTCAAGGTGATAGTAATAATGAAAAACCTGTAAATTTTCAATATGAAAATAAGAAAGAAGAAGTAGCACAAAGAAAAAATGAAATCCCTGAAGATAATAGTATGTCGGGTAACACTCTTTCAAATAAGGAAAGTATTAATAATGCGGCAAAAATGTTTAGGTTAAAATAGTCATATACAAGCTGTGCTAATTTAAATTTAAATGCCATGAAATTTATTTTAAATAATTATTTAATGGCGGAAGAGAATAGTTTATGAAACAGCTATACCATAACGAGGGAGCTAGCGGAGCCAATAAATATACATTTGAAGTTTATCTATTGGATAATGGCTCATATCTTGCTGTAAACCGACATTGGAATAGAAAATTAAACAAAATTATAAAGGAAGAGCAATTCACAGTTGCTACACGGGAAGAGTTGCGTAATCAAAATTACCCTCGTACACGGCAAGTTAAAATTTTCCTGAATTCGGATTTTTGGAAAGATGATCACGATTAAATTTTTTCCTGCAAGAAAGCAAGGAATTTATAGAAATTAAAACAATGAACTTCAAGTAATGTCTTAATTGGGGCACCGGAGGCATTTTACCCGAGGAAGCGGGTAAAATGTCGCCTGTACTGCGCTAACCGCCCAAAAAATGGCGGTAAGCTCCGCAGAACCCCGCAAGCGGGTTTCTGTCCTGTCGGATAACAAGCGATGCTTAAGGGCAGAGTTAGAGGAAGTCTAAGTTAAATAAGTAATTGACGGGCTAAAAATATGAGCTATAAATGTCCTAAATGTGGTGAGCAGGTTTATTTTTTTATTGAACAAACTATAGAATATAAGCGTTTAGTTAATGTAGAAACAGGAAAGCTTGAAACGGAAACCAAAACAAATATCAAAAAGTCTGGTTATTTATTTGATGATAGTGGTGTTAGGTGTAGTAATAGAGATTGCGATTGGTCTTAGAGTGTGTTTGATAATGAAGAATTTATGGAGGATCTTGAGGGGGCGAGAGATTTTGTCGATAATTTAGATAAATTAAGCCCCTATCAGGATAGCGATAATTAATTAAAAGTATAGCGGATTTATTTCTCTATATATCGCTGATATATTCTTTCGTCTCCGACCATCGAGCCATTGAGTGGCTTCTAATTCTGTGTTTTTTCGGTTTAGCAGGGTGGGAGGGGGAATGGGGTACTTGTTAGTCCCCCCCTTGCTTCGGCGGATAGGGTTCTGCGTTCCCTGAAACATGAATAAGCCGCCTTTTATTTGATAGCGTCCTCCCTGTAGTTATGCACCACATCGGTGCTTTTGGTGTTGTCTTAAATAACAAAACATGATCGATATCTAATATATAAAATACTATTTATTCCATTATTTATTTTTCTATAAAATTAATTATTACTTCCGTGTTAATTATATTTTTATCATTATATTTTTTATTAAAAAAATAGATATTTATTTCATTTAAAACAATAATTAATTATTGAATTCCAATGTCATTATTTGTATAATATATTTATTGAATTGGCGAGGATGTTAATTCACGGTGCCGCCCCGCTTGGCGTAGGAATATAAAAATGAGCATTAAAATGCTAAATATTGGTAGCTGCCTAAGCTACAAAGGATACGCTGGTTATACTTTTGTAGTAAGTGAAGTTTTTAAATCTAAAGTAAATATAAACATTGATAATGAAGACATTGGGAATTTAATTAACTATGTTCTTATAAATATCAATGGTTCATCATCAATAACCATTTCACATTCTGATATTTTCCGTTGTAATTGGGCGATATTAGAACACACCTTATCTAAAAAAGAAATAAACCACCTTAAAATTTTCATTTCTACAAATGAAAAAAACATAGAAGAAGAAAAAAGAAAAGTCATTGATGAAATCATTAACTTTCCAGAATATAACGGCCTATATATTTATGATAATAGTGAAACTGAATCTAAATCCGTAGCTAAAAATATTCGAAAACTTTTAAAGCGTCATTTTCATGGTGTAAAATTCTCTGTGAGAATGGATGGAACTAAGTCTGTAAATGTTAATTGGGTAGATGGCCCCACCGAAGAGGATGTAGAAGCCATTATAGGGCGCTTTAAAAAAGGTTATTTTAAATCAATGCCGGGCGTATACGAATGCAATGATGATCCTTTCAATATAGCTTTTGGAGGAGTTGATTATTTGTCTGTTAATCGTGATTTCTCTGATGAATTAATTAAAGAAGCTATTAATGTTTTATCTCGTAAATATGGTGATGATATAATCGTAAGTGAGAAAACGCTAGAGGAATATAAGACAGGTAATCTCTGGATGGTTCATCATGATAAATTTAAATGTGGCTTGAAAGGCGAGTTAAATAGAATAATGAATTCTCTTGATAAATATTCTGCAAAATAATATAAATTAATTAATTCTTGGTTGTTATTATATTAATGCCATTTTATTGTTTTTATAGAAACCAAATTTATATGGCTATGGAATTTTTCTCTATATAAAACAAATAATAAGTATTGATGATTAATAATATTGTTAGTGCAATATATCTATTGAGTTGTAAGTTAACGGTTCCGCCCCGCTTGGCGTAGGAGTATAAATATGAAAAATAATAACGAATTCATAAATGACCAGTCTTATTATCGTAGAAAAATAACTGTTATTGTATGTAAACTTGGTTATTCTTTTGGAATACATTTTTGCAATAATCCTATTTTAAGCGGCAGTAATAGCGATTTATGGTTTCCTTTATCTAATGAAGATTCGATTTTTAGGGGGATTGAGCGAATTATGGTAATGAATCACATAGCTCAGAATGTAACTTCTATAAAGGAAATAAGAAAAAATGGTAAGGATTCATTTGATTACGAAGTAATTTATAATCGTGAGGTACGAAAATAATTTTCGTAAATTAAGCTAACAAATAAGGTACTGCCGAATTGCTGGAACAACTCGGCAGTATGACACAATAAAATAGAATAAGGGGGGTATATTATGTCATCAAATAGCCAGAATCATGAGGCATATTCTCTAAATATTATACATCACGCGGAAGATATAGCAATGGGGAAATCTGTTAGATCTATTCCCATGACTAAATCACAGTGGGAATTCTTTACATTTTGGTTGAACGTATTTAGTAGATACTACAGGTAATATAATTAAAAAATGCTCCAAAAAGAAATTTATCAATGTGAAGAGATTAATTATTTCTGGATTGGCTCTATCAAAAACACTTATTAGTTCTATTGTTCGTTCATACAGAAGATACAAGATTGAAGGATACCGGGCAAGCCCGGCCTTTTTACAGACAAAGACAGCATTTTGGTGTTTTTCCTTGGCACGCTGTTTAGCGCGGTACTTTTTGCGCCGTGACTCTTTAGAGGCACAGGGTATACCGTCATCAAGTTAGTATCTTCACCTGTTCGCATTCCCTCCTGTTGGTTGTTTCTTTGCGTAGCGGCTAATTGTACCCCTGAAAATGGATCGCTTGCAGCGTCCACGTTCTGTGGACGCGCCGCTTGACCGTCCGGCGATGCCGGACTCAAAGGATTCCGGGCAAGCCCGGCCTCTTTACTGCCAAAGGGCACATTCTGGTGTATTCCCCTAGCGTCACAGCTTGGCGCGGTGTTTCTTGCGCCGTGACAGACGCTTGCACAGGGCGTGCCGTCATCAAGTCCGTATCCTCGCCCGTTCGCATTCACTCCCGTAGGTCGTTCCTTTGCGCTGCGGCCTGCGGTAGCTCCCTTGACGCCGCCCCTGGAACCCTGTGCCGCTAAAGAGTCACGGCGCAAGAAACACCGCGCCGGCAAGAAGCCAAAAGGGGAAATACACCAGAAGGAAGTTTTATGCTGAAATTTATGTCTGAAGATGTAGTGAAGGTTTTTGAAATAGCTTTACGGGAAAAATGCGGAGTACTGCTAGTCAAGGATCATGGGGTTTATTTGATGCCTGATATTGAAGGTAAACCACCTGCTATTGCGTATGCAGAGGGGCTGAATCCTGATATTGATGGTTACATCTATGATGTGGTTCGTGAAAAATGCGGCGGTGATGATTTTGAGGAACATCTTGAGCATGATGAATCATTATTTCAGCGTATTTGTCAGGAAAAATTCGATCTTAACGTTAGCGTAACGAAGACAAGAATTTATTTGAAAACGGTCAGACAAGGGAGTTTATGCGCATGAAATTAGGCATTGCTTCATATCTGTCACAATGTACGATACTGCGGTGTAGCACTAACCACCTTATGATAGGGGATGTTCAATTGTTAGGGGGAATTTCTTTGTCACGTCAAGAAATGGGGGACAATGAATGGATTCATTCTACTGGCTCAGGTTTTTTGATTCGTCTAAATGCAGTTTCTAACCCGCTACTAATGTTAAAAAATTTTGGATTATCAAAACCGGCTAGAAGGTTGATCGCAAATCATATAAAAACACAGGATATTGAGTTAATTCATTTTGCAGCTGAATTTGATGTTTTATCCGAATTTCCTGTATTTGATTGGTAAAAAATTGTTGCGTCGTTCAGGACACAACTAATATAATTAAGCGGCATTAATCTAAATGCTGCTTAATTAAATATGAAATAAAACTTAAGTATTCCATTTCATGGAATATGTAATTTTTAGGGTGTTTCAAAGTATTATTTGTTAATTTTTAGAAAAGGCACATAGTGAATAAATATTTTAAGTACAAGTTGGTTGATCTATTCCTAAAAGGTTATACTAGGAAAAGAGATTTTACTCATTCGAGAGAAGAATTTAATAAATTAAAAGAAAAAGAATTCAAAAATATAATAATTTATTCTACTACTGCATTAGGGGATTTTTTTATGAATACCCCAGCAATACATGCGATCAGAAATAGATATAAAAATGCGCTTATCACTTTGATATGTCACCAAAATTTTAAGGATTTCTTTGTTGGGGGAGCTGATTGGGATAAGGTTGTTGTATGGAATAATAAAGTTAATAATATTCCTAACTTATTGAAAGGTATTAAGAAAAACGGAACGCCAGATTTGGCGGTAATATTGCACTCACATAATCCTTATGATTATTTGAGTGCTATTATGTCCGGTGCTAAATATGTGTTCAGGGATAATTACAATGAAAATAAATTAATGGAAAAATGGTTGACTAATTATGTTGAATCATTCAACGGTCATATTATAAAAAGAAAACTTGAATTAATTAAACCATTAGGTTGTGATATATCATCAGAATATTGCATTGAAATGCGTGCTCCATGCGATGTTAAATCCATTAACAAAAACTATGCGTCTATTGGCTTCCAAATGGGGGCTTCATCTTCTGAGCGTTGCTGGCCTGTAAAAAATTTTGCTCAGGTGGCGTTAGATATTTTTAAAAATGATAATACAACACAGTTGGTATTGATTGGCTCTCCTAATGATATTCACCTGCAACAGAAGTTTATGCAATTATTACCAAAGGAATATCATAATAGAGTGAATCAGTTAGTTGGAAAAACTAAATTAGCTGAGTTAACTCAAAAAATAAGTGAACTAGATTTATTGGTTACTGGAGATACTGGCCCAATGCATATTGCCATTGCACTAAAAGTACCTACTGTGAGCCTTTTTGTTACAGCTTGTTATTCTGCAACTGGCCCATATCAAGATCCTGAAATTCATAAGGTAATTTTTGGCACTGCTTTATCATTAAATAAACATGAACATATTATGGATTGCATATCACCAAATATGGTAATTAATGAAGTGAATCATCTTATCGCTCATAGACAATGATTCTATGATTATTGGTGTACTTACAACATCGACAGTGTAAGTACACCGCTTTACCGTCCGGCGATGCCGGACTCAAAGGATACCGGGCAAGCCCGGCCTTTTTACAGATAAAAGGCGCTTTCCGGTGTTTTCCCTTTACATCCCAGCTTAGCGCGGTGCTTCTTGCACCGTCCCTGAAACCCTGCACCGTTAAAAGTTGTATATATTGAATGTTAAAGCCAGAAATTAAAGGTGCAATATTTGCAATCTTCATTTAAATAATTCTGAATGCTAATTAAAAGTTGTTTGTTTTTTCCTCAGTCAGAAAAATTGTTAGCAGTCGGCATTGAGCCGACTGCTAACAACCTAAGAACACGCTTGCAGCGTCCACATTCTGTGTACGCGCCGCTTTTCACCGTCCGGCGATGCCGGACTCAAAGGATACCGGGCAAGCCCGGCCTTTTAACTGCCAAAGGGCACTTTCTGGTGTATTCCCTTGAGCCCCTGCTTAGCGCGGTGCATCTTGCGCCGTGACAGACGCTTGCACAGGGCGTGCCGTCATCAAGTCCGTATCCTCGCCCGTTCGCATCCACTCCCGTAGGTCGTTCCTTTGCGCTGCGGCCTGCGGTAGCTCCCTTGACGCCGCCCCTGAAACCCTGTGCCGCTAAAGAGTCACGGCGCAAGACTCCCCGCGCCCGGCAAGAAGCCAAAAGGGGAAATACACCAGAAAGAAGGTTTTTATACTGACATGCCCATGAGTGGCAAAGGAGCAAAGAATGAGTATTTTTAAGGTCTATTTTTAGGGAAAAATCTTCATGGTGAGGCTGTTGAATGCGTGCAATATGTCAAAGCAAAAGATAAAGATTATCGATTTGTACATATTTCACAAAAATAAAGTAAAGGGAACTTTATCTTTCTACTGGATTTGATGTTTTATTTAAAATTTCCACACTTGGTCGATAAAATAGTGTTGCGCCACAGGGAGCAGATTGCTATAATGTTTCATGTGGCGCAGCGGGGAGCATTGAATAATGATAAAGAGTTTCAAGCATAAGGGGCTGCGCCTCTTTTTTGAGAAAGAGGTTACAGCTGGCATTAATCCCCAACATGCAAAAAAGCTCAAGCAGCGACTTGCTGTGATTCATGACGCTGAGGAAATATGGGAAATAAATCTTCCCGGATATGATCTACATCCATTAACTGGAGATAGGCGTAATCAGTGGTCAATTACAGTTTCAGGAAATTGGCGCGTGACATTCGAGTTTATTGATGGTGACGCATATATTGTTAATTATGAGGATTATCATTAATGAAGATGTTTAACCCCCCCCATCCTGGTGAAATTATTGCCGACTCTTTGGAAGAGTTAGGATTGAGTATTCGTGACCTTGCGCGGGCATTAGATGTTGCCCCATCTACAGCCCAACGTCTGGTAACATGCAAAGCCGCAGTCACGCCAGAGATGGCAGTGAGGCTGTCCAAGGTTCTTGGCAGTAGTCCTCGATTATGGCTAAAGTTGCAAGAGTCTTATGATCTTGATAAAGCGGAGAAAGTGGTTGATGTTTCAAGACTGACCCCGCTATTTAAGCCAGCGAATTTATCCCATGCTTAATGGTAGTTAATTTCATTAGGTAGATTACCGTTGCTTTATGCAACGGTGAATTTTTATAAAAATTCTCTTCTCTTTTTTCGACGGTGTTGGCGGTAATCGGCATCGAGCCGATACCGCCAATAAAAATCCCGCTTGCAGCGTCCACTGTGTGGACGCGCCGCTTTTCACCGTCCGGCGATGCCGGACTCAAAGGATACCGGGCAAGCCCGGCCTTTTAACTGCCAAAGGGCGCATTCTGGTGTATCCCCTTGAGTCCCAGCTTAGCGCGGTGCTTCTTGCGCCGTGACAGACGCTTGCACAGGGCGTGCCGTCATCAAGTCCGTATCCTCGCCCGTTCGCACTCACTCCCGTAGGTCGTTCCTTTGCGCTGCGGCCTGCGGTAGCTCCCTTGACGCCGTCCCTGAAACCCTGTGCCGCTAAAGAGTCACGGCGCAAGACTCCCCGCGCTCGGCAAAAAGCCAAAAGGGGAAATACACCAGAAAGAAAGTTTTTGTATTGATATGCCTATGAGTGGCTAAAGGATAAAAGCATGAGTGAAATTACTATCAATCAGAATGCCGAAATTTTTGACGCGCAATTCTTCGCGCCGACGTCATCAGACTTTATTGATAGCATTATTGGTGAGTACCGATTATTAAGGGAAAACATCGAAAAGATATCTAATTCACTCAGTAGTCATGAAGCGTCAGTGCACCATTTTCTCAGAGGAAATGGCTATGACAAAGGCGTTTATGATGTATCTAAAGTATTTGCGCGTGATGGAGCTATTGCAAGCTTAAATGCGACATTCTGGCAAAAAGCACTTGATCTGACTGATGTTTATGAATATATGCCAAATGATCGCCGTAGTAAATGGAGTGAATCGATCAGGGAAATGAAAACGCCTGAATTTGAGGAGGAAACTGTTAGATTTACGATGAATGATCTTTTAAATTCTCGGAAGCAATTTTTTTCTGAGCGCGTTGACGGAATTTTTCGCGCTTTATCTGGAGAACATGTTACTAACAGGCCAGAAGGGTTCGGGAAACGGATGATTTTATCCCACATTTTCGATGGCTGGGGACACTTAAATTACGATAGAAAAGGGTATATTCATGACTTACGTCATATTATCGCTAAGTTTATGGGGCTAGAAGAACCAAAAGGCCATCTGACAGAGCGAGCTTTACACACTGCTCGTGCAAGGCATGGGGAATGGCAGATCATTGATGGCGGTACACTGCGTATTAGAGCATATCTGAAAGGGACTGTGCATCTTGAAGTTCATCCTGAAATGGCTTGGCGGCTTAATAGTATTTTGGCTTTCCTGCACCCTATGGCTATTCCGCCTGAATTTAGACAGAAGCCAAAACGTAAGCTAAAAGAATTTACTATGATAGATACCCCACTAGATTATCGTGTTCGTAATACCCTAAATAAAATGAAAGCAGAACGATATCGAGCTTATCGCAATTATAATGGTGAGGTCATAGAACCACTAACAACGAACCCATTTAATCTAACAATCTATTTAGATGATCGGGCAATGCTGGAGCAAGTTGATAAGGTATTACAATCTATAGGCGGAGTGTTATTTAAGCCTAAACGTAATGATAGGGTGATGGCTCATATATGGGAATTTGATTATGATCCAGAGGTAGTAATTGGAGAAATAATTTCTTCTGGTTGCCTCCCCGAAAAAAAATCGCATCAATACTATCCGACACCAAGTGAACTAGCAGAAATTGCTATACACACGGCAGAAATTGATGTTTTTCATCGGTGCCTAGAACCTAGCGCGGGTCAAGGTGGTTTGGCAAAATTTATGCCTAAAGAGCGTACAACATGCATTGAACTATCTGATTTGCATTGCAAAATTCTAGAAACAAAAGGGTTTACTGCATTACAAAGTGATTTTCTTAAATACGCTGAATCAACAACAGACAAATTTGACCGTATCGTGATGAATCCTCCATTTAGTGAAGGGCGAGCGAAAGCACATTTAGAGGCAGCATTAGAATTACTTTCTGATAGTGGGATCTTGGTTGCGATTTTACCTACTGGAATGAAAAATAAATCGTTCCAGAATGGATTTTCGTATGAGTGGTCTGATGTGTACTCAAATATGTTTGTTGACGCTTCAATTGATGTGGTCATTTTAAAGGTACAAAAAGAATAGAAATAATACTCATCCCGGATGGAGCACCTGGATGAGTAAACTATCTTCTTCGTCGGTGTTGGCGGTTGGTCGGCATTGAGCCGATACCGCCAATAAAAATCCCGCTTGCAGCGTCCACAATGTGGACGCGCCGCTTCAACCGTCCGGCTGTCCGGACTCAAAGGATACCGGGCAAGCCCGGCCTTTTTACTGCCAAAGGGCGCATTCTGGTGTATCTCCTTGCGTCCCAGCTTAGCGCAGTGCTTCTTGCGCCGTGACAGACGCTTGCACAGGGCGTGCCGTCATCAAGTCCGTATCCTCGCCCGTTCGCATTCACTCCCGTTGGTCGCTCCTTTGCGCTGCGGCCTGCGGTAGCTTCCTTGACGCCGTTCCAGAAACCCTGTACCACTAAAAGTTGTATATATTGAATGTTAAAGTCAGAAATAAAAGGTGCAATATTTGCAACTTTCATTTAAATAATTCTGAATGCTAATTAAAGGTTGTTTGTTTTTTCCTCAGTTAGCAAAATTGTTAGTAGTCGGCATTGAGCCGACTGCTAACAACCTAAGAACATGCTTGCAGCATCCACATTCTGTGGACGCGCCGCTTCAATCGCCCGGCGTTGCCGGGCTCAAAGGATACCGGGCAAGCCCGGCCTTTTTACTGCCAAAGACCGCATTCTGGTGTATTCCCTTGCGTCCCAGCTTAGCGCGGTGCTTCTTGCGCCGTGACAGACGCTTGCACAGGGCGTGCCGTCATCAAGTCCGTATCCTCGCCCGTTCGCACTCACTCCCGTAGGTCGTTCCTTTGCGCTGCGGCCTGCGGTAGCTCCCTTGACGCCGTCCCTGAAACCCTGTGCCGCTAAAGAGTCACGGCGCAAGACTCCCCGCGCCCGGCAAAAAGCCAAAAGGGGATACACCAGAAAGAAGGTTTTTATACTGACATGCCTATGGGTGGCAAAGGAGTAAAAAGTGAATATTTTTAAAGTCTATTTTTTAGGGAAAAATTTTGAGGGTGATACTGTTGAATTAGTTCAGCACGTTGAAGCAAAAGACAAAGATTCTGCCCTCAGTCAGTGGGAAGAAAAAAACAAAGATAAAGGTTATTGGTTTGTACATGTTTCACAAAAATGAAATAAAGGGGGAGATTCCCCCTTGTTATGTAGCTTTACTGGTAAAAATTGTGTTAGTTCAAGGACAGTATAATGAATACTTTTAATAGGGATAACGACCAATATCCAATCGATAACATCATAACTATTTCTATTTCTGAGAATGTATTTGATCAGATTTGTGCAGTGGGTGATGAGTTTTTTTGGTTCCCTAAAGTAGAAAGCTCAGCAGGGCGCTCAATGATAATTGATTTAGAGGCAGCGCGAGATATTAGAGGTGACTTTGATTTCGACTTATTCAAGGAAATTATTAAAGCTAATACCGAATTGCAAGATTATCATTTATTAACATTGAGCTATTTTTATCTAGTTACAGAGATTAACTATTTGCACTAACTAGATTTTATTATAAATATTTAACCCGTCAAATCTGGCGGGTTTCTTACTTGTTGGTCAGTGTTGGCGGTTGGTCGGCATTGAGCCGACACCGCCAATAAAACAGCCCGCTTGCAGCGTCCACGTTGTGGACGCGCCGCTTTTAACCATCCGGCGATGCCGGATTCAAAGGATACCGGGCAAGCCCGGCCTTTTTACTGCCAAAGGACGCTTTCTGGTGTTTTCCCTTGAGCCCCAGCTTAGCGCGGTGCTTCTTGCGCCGTGACAGACGCTTGCACAGGGCGTGCCGTCATCAAGTCCGTATCCTCGCCCGTTCGCATTCACTCCCGTAGGTCGTTCCTTTGCGCTGCGGCCTGCGGTAGCTCCCTTGACGCCGTCCCTGAAACCCTGTGCCGCTAAAGAGTCACGGCGCAAGACTCCCCGCGCCCGGCAAGAAGCCAAAAGGGGAAATACACCAGAAAAAATATCAGTAATAAGGAGATATTATTGTGTCTGTATGCACTCTTTCAGATAAACATTTTAGTGCGGTTGTGCTTGCATATGAAACTTATCACATTAACTGTTTTCCATTAAATTTGAGTTGGTATGAAGCTAAGGAGAAAGTAGGTGAAATATTGCATCAAGCAAATCTTGACTCATTTAATTATCGGTATAAAGAAGACTTAACTGGCACTTTTGTTTTTGATTCGTCAGCGCCTCAGCTTTCAGTTCCAGCTGTGCTGAAAGCGTTGGATTGTATTGAATATCAATGCTGTGAAGTTGAAAGCTATCAACAAACTCGTGCCTATAAAATTATTAAACAATTACGCCTGAGCCTGATTGATAAGATTGATGGTTATGAAGAAGCTCATTGGTTTATTGATTAAAGAATAAAAACCATATGATTTAGCTGCCCTCTTGTATAGGGGGCAATTTTCGATTTTTAATTATATAGGCTACATATGGCAAAAGTATTAACAGAAAAAGAGTACGGCATCCAACATTTACCAGCTGGCTGGTTAAGTGGTTTAGTAACATTATGTGGTCAATCTGATTATTCAGAGGATGCTATAAGTGATATTCATCATGGTGATGTAACGTGTGATATTTGTCGTGATATGGCGAGAGTTATTTTTCGTTCGGCTAGGCTTGACGAAGTTGAAGATTGTGAAGAAGAAAATGAGAAATAAAATAACTAATTATTGATTTGATTTTTATTTAAAAGCCAGTAAATTTGCTGGCTTTTTGTGCGCGGTCCGACAGTAATGGCATTGAGCCATTACTGTCGGACAAAAGCATCGCTTGCAGTGAACTTGCGTTCACGCCGCTTTCACTATTGCCGCAGATCTGCGGCAATGCTAAGGAAGAAAATATTTTTTCTGGTGTCATTCCTTTCTGTCATTTTTTGCTTTGGCATGCATTTTCTGTGACAAAGGCTACGTCAGAGCGTTCAAAAATCAATGTCGAATCCTCACCCGTTCGCGCTCTCTCCCTATGGTCGCTCGCTTGCGCTGCGGCTTCCGGTATCTCGTTGATTTTTTCTCTTTCTCTGACTTGCAAAGGTGTCACAGAAAACGCCTTCCTAAGCAATTATAAGCTTGATAAATGGAAGGAATGACACCGGAAAAAATAGGTAAGAGATATAACATGATTCGTATGTACAAAGGGTTTAAATCTGCAAGCGTGGTTCGTAGTAGCACCCCTTTAAGTAATGATAATTTGATGAAATATGTTCCTAGTATATTTTCTGATGACAAGCACGAGTCACGTTCAGAACGTTATACATATATTCCTACAGTAGAGTTACTTGATGGTTTAAGAAAGGAAGGCTTTCAACCATTTTATGCATGTCAGACTAAAGTTCGTGATGACGAAAGGCGTGGTCATGCTCGCCATATGCTGCGTTTGCGGCGTGAAGGAGAGATTTTGTTAGATGATGTTCCAGAGATCATTTTAGTTAATAGTCACGATGGCAGCAGCAGTTATCAGATGATTCCCGGAATTTTTCGTTTCGTTTGTAATAATGGTTTAGTTTGTGGAGAAACGTTTGGCGATATCCGCGTCCCCCATAAAGGGGATGTCGTTGGGCAAGTTATTGAAGGTGCTTACACAGTAGTAGATATGTTTGGAAAAATAAAAGATTCTCGTGACGAGATGAAAGATATTCAACTTGGTAAAGGCGCTCAGATGGCCTTTGCCGAAAGTGTGTTAGAGTATAAGTATGATAATCATGTTCCTGTGCTACCACAGGATATTTTAGAACCCCGTCGGCGGGAAGATAATAAAAATGATCTTTGGACAACATATCAACGTGTACAAGAAAATATTATAAAAGGCGGAGTTAGAGGTAAAACGGTTCAAGGTAAGAAAACTAGAACAAGATCAGTTAACGGAATAACTGGAGATATAAAGCTAAATAATGCGATGTGGAGTTTAGCGGAAAAAATGAAAAATATTTTGAGATAGTTGAGGTTAAGCGGCAATTTTTTGCCGCTTTTCTGTATAAACGCTATTCTTCAATTTTATTCGAATTAGTTTGAAGCGTGTTAAGCTCCAATGAGGGGATTTGAGTATTATTTTTGTTGTTTTTTTTGTTTGATTTTCTTGTTTTTTTTTGTTCTTTATTTTCTGAAATAACGTCGTTAATCATCTTTGCACTAACAGTAATTCCAAGCCCTTCAAGTACTGATTTTATCTCATCTATCTTATATCCTTTATTGACAGCTAGTTCTAACAATTCCCTTTTCATTTCATCTAGAGCTTGACGCTTTGTCATTCTCTGCTTGTTCATATCTGGCATGTTTCGCAACTGTTCTTTAGCAGTCTCTATATCATCAATTGAGAAAAATTCTTGGGTAGTCATGAGATTCCTTTGTTAAATAGTATGTGACTATACGCGATAGAAAGTATATCTATCAAAATCAATATAATAAACCTCTATCCAACTTTTCTGGATTTAATGACAAGAACCCATCTATCAAGTATAATCCAAATCACTAATACCAAAGAGCGGACAAGATGTGTTTTGTAGCACCGCCTGCACGCTAGTCGGTTCTACAAAACTCTTGGTCAGGGCAAAGCCCCGACACCCCTTACGAGACTATTACTGGCAAAACTAAAAGGGAAATACACCATGAGTAAAAGCGAAAACCGGAACAGAACAGCTTTGCTTCCTAGTATTCGTTGTTTCCCAGAGGAAAAAGAAGCTGTCAAAAAAAAGGCAGAATCTGCAGGGTTAAGTATCGGAGCTTTTATGTTGCGTAGCGCTCTTGGTCGTAGGATGGAAGCAAAGTGTGATACTGAATTAGTTATGGAACTTCGTCGTTTAGGTGGCTTGCAGAAGCATCTGTTCAAAGAGGGCGAAGGGGTGTTAAGTAAAGAATATTCTGAGGTTTTGGTTTCTATTCAGAAAGCGATCTTAAAAGTTGGTTTGGAGTGAGTTTATAACATGATTATTCGAATCCCGGAAAAAAGGCGTGATGGCAAAAGCAGCTTTCTCAAGCTGATTGCCTATACCATTATCCGTGATGAGGATAAGCCTGATACTCCAATTGAACCTGAACATCCAGGCTGGCGTCGCCCTGGTTCTAAGGGGGAAATTTTCAACCACTTAGTTAATTATATAACTCGAAATCCTGAGGCCGATATTCAACACATCCTTCATGCAGATCCGAATGGATATACTCAGGTTTTGTTTGATGGTGTGATATGTGAAACGAACTGTTTTAACATTGCTACTGCACCAATAGAAATGAACGCTGTGGCGTTGCAAAATGTACGCTGCAAAGATCCAGTTCTTCATTATATTCTTTCATGGCCAACAGAAGATAACCCGTCAAGAGAAAAAATATTTGAAAGTGTTCGTCATAGCTTGAATGCGCTTGGAATGCTTGACCACCAGTACGTAGCAGCTATTCATACAGATACCAATAATATCCATTGCCATGTTTCGGCTAATCGTATTCATCCTGAAACATATAAAACAGCAAACGATTCGTTTACCAAAATCCGTTTGCAGTATGCTGCTAGGGAGCTTGAGCTTAAGTATAACTGGACGCACACAAACGGTTTCTTTGCCGTTAATGAAAATAAAGAAATTGTACGTGCAAAACGCGATAACCAGCCGGCTCCTGCTGGAGCAAGGTCACTTGAATATTATGCAGATGTTGAGAGCCTTCACACTTATGCAACCACTGAATGTGGTTTCAAAATTGATGAAGCTATGTCAGATCCTAATATGTCTTGGCGTGATATTCATTGTATCTTAGTTCGTGCTGGATTGGAGTTGAAACCAAAAGGAAAGGGGTTGGCAATATACTCTATTGATAATCCAGAATTACCACCAGTTAAAGCAAGTAGCGTCCATCCCGACTTAACGTTGAGTTGTCTCGAAAAGGATCTTGGTAAATTTCAGCCGTTGAATGAAGTCGGGGTTTATACGACAGATAATACTCATATTGCAAAAAATGCTATCGTACATGAGTTTCGTTATGAACCCACTTTGCATGCTCGCGATATGAATGCTCGTTTGGAAAGAAGATTGGAAAGGGCTGCGGCAAGAGAAGATTTAAAATCTCGCTATAAAGATTATAAAGCCGAATGGGTTAGACCCAGAATGGATAGGGAAGCGATTCGTTTGCGCTATCAAAATGAATCTAAACGTTTTGCTTGGCGTAAAAACCATGCTCGTGTTGCTATCAATGATCCGCTATTACGCAAGTTGACATATAACATTATTGAAGTTGAGCGGATGAAATCGATGGCTGCATTAAGGATTGATATTCGTAATGAACGAGCAGCATTTAAAGCTGATCCTGCGAACCGCCGAATGTCTTATCGGGAATGGGTATCGCAGCAAGCTATAAAACAAGATCAGGCTGCTATTACTCAATTGCGTGGTTGGGCTCATAGGATGAAAAGAAATGCTAGGACTGGCAATATTTCATCTAATGCCATTGTTTGTGCTGTAGCTGATGATACTCCTGCATTTAAACTTGACGGTTATTCAACTGCAGTTACCAGAGACGGAACTATACAGTATTTCCGTGATGGTGTAGTTCAATTACAGGATAAGGGTAGCCGTATTGAGATTAATGATTACCATGCTAATGGCGGAGAGCACATAGCCGGAGGAATGGCGTTGGCTGAAAATAAAAGTGGTGAACATCTGATTTTTTCTGGTGAACCAGCTTTTATTGGTCAGGCTTGTGAAATGGTTGAGTGGTTTAATGATGGCGGCGATAAACCATTGCCACTGACTGATCCAGAACAACGGGTAATGGCAGGATATGATACTGTGTATCAGCCACAATCCATTGACTTACAACAGCAGAAGTCTGAGGAAATTAAGTCAGTGTTATCTGAAAAATCTAAACTGAATTCTGGTTATCACCCTAAATAACGGAAAAATTTTTTGCAAAAAAAAGCCGACTTAAAAGTCGGCTTTCATGATCAATTCATTTGCATTTTTCTTCGTTTCTCAAACTCAGGTTGGTAACTCAGCCAAGCACTATGCTCGTTGCCATAGAGTGTACTAAATAAGTCCATTAATCGACTGAATAAAGCATCATGCTCTGCTAAATCGAATGATTCTGATGGTGAAATTGAATGAAGCAATATCCTGCTTTCTTCAATAATCAGGTCTACATTTTCCGCACTCAATAGCTGTTCAGAAGATTGAATTCTGATTGTAGTATCACCGTTTTTAACATCGGTAGCTATCGTGTTAAGCATCAATGTGCATAGCTTGACTAATTCAATATAACCTCGTCGATAATTCAGGTTATTGTCACTCATACCTACGAGTCCTTAATAATTTTGGTCAGGGAGTTGGTTTTCCAAATGTAATGGCATAAATGCTATCTGGTAGATTGAAATCAGTTATAGCTGATTCACTAAGGATATTTTCAGCATTTTATTTATCTACATTGGATGTGTAATTTAAATTGTCCAGTGCAGAATGACCATCTCCAAGAATTGTTTTATAGTGCATTATAACGTAACTATCATAGTGTCTAACTGACACATTAACGTATCAGTCACACACTTTCTCCCGTATTTGCCAATGTCTGAGCTATTTTTTTAGATACACGGATAGGCTTGGGAGGTGTTGGTATAGTTCGCCATTTGCGTTTATTTTGGTGTAAAGCCTCTCTCGCTGCTTCAAATAACAGTATTCCTCTTTGAGTTGGGGTATAGCTAATGTCGGCTCGGTTATCTAAATCAAAAGCTACAGCTGCAACACGCTTAAGAACTGGGTCCATGATACCCATCATCGCAGTAGTGGAAGCAGGCATACTTAAAAGTTGTAGAATTTCATCCACTTCTTGTGTTGATGGCGGGAGTTTTAGCTGCAAATTTGGATTTTGGGCAAAAAGCTCTGCTTCTGTAGGAGATCGCACATCAATAAACCGATTGATACGCATCGGCAGGGATGATGTCATCTTTTCATCATCGGGTATGTAAATTGCGTTGCTTGGTACTAGGGCACTCTTAAATGAAATCATTCCTTCACCAGGATTTAATTCTTTTAAATCAGAAAGAGTTAACCGGTCTTTTTCTCTAATATAACTGCTGTTTGCGTCTTCATAATTCGGTGTAAATATACCGGGGGATTGCTCCACGGCTCCAAGTTCAGAGTAATACGCTTTGCCACCTGTTATTTTGGCCAACTCGAAAGTGTCTTTTTCGTCTTGTAGAGCCATAAACCACTTAGTCAAAAGGTTAGCGTTGACAGTCATGTATTCACCTTTGTGTTCAGCAATGAATCTCTGAATGTCTTGAGCGGATACTATCAACATATAACCGAGGCTACGCATTTGACTGGCTAAGTTATCCATCCCTGGGCCAAAGTAGGCTCCTAATTCATCCATTGCTATTGGATATGGGAACTTACCAGCATATTTTTTGACAATGAGTACATCGTTAATCATTCCCTCAAGCTCACAGCCTAGATCTCTGGCCATAGTCATTCGGATTGCAGAAATGTATAGCTTGCCGATATTTGCTGCTTCACCTTTTGAGAGTTCTAACGCCGGTATCATTGTCGTCAAGATACGATCATTGTGTAGTACGTCTTCTATATCTATATCCCCAGCATCGCGTGAAAACACATGGCCATAGATATCGTTAAACATGGTTAGCATACGGTTGAATTGCTGGATTAAATAACCATGCTGATCAAATACACCTTGTTCCCATTCTGAGGGGCGATTGATGAGCTCAATACGAAACCCTGCCAGAGTATTAAAATAACTTTCCAGTGGGCCATAAGCGTCTTTGTGCCAATTGTCTTTTTTAGCTTCTTGATAGAGTTTGGCTAGTTTTACTAAAGGTAAATATTCTTGTATGACCGATTGAGAAATTCTGCGATTTTCTCGTTTACATTTGTAGTAAACAGCATAAACAACAGCGGTCAACATGGATTTAGCTTTATCTTGCCAGCCTGCATCGCTATTCCCTGCAGTAGGTAACAGAGATTCCATTAACTGAATAATGAAAGTGGTATTTGCAGTACCAAACAGGTTGATAGTGTTTGATTGTGGCCGCGTTTTGGCATTCTTTAGAAGAGCTTCGAATTTATCAGTGCCGCCAGTCATAAAATTCAATACATAATTATCGTCTTCTCGCCCGAAACGACGGGCAAGCGACCATACGGCAAATGCGAGTGTGTTCTGAGCCTTACCATCAGAGTAACAGAACCCCCGCCCCCAACAGATTGCATTCAAAAAGACAGATAATAAGGCTTCTGTTTTCCCTGAACCAGTAGTGGCCAGAAGTAACATATGCCGTAATGAATCATTTAACGTTAACCATAGCTCTCGCGCTAGGGACTTCCCACGAGCATATCCCAAACACAAGATACCGGCTGCAGGCATATACATGCGGGTGCGTATTACATATCGGAATAGCCCCCAAGCACCATTGCGGAATTTAGGGATTTCACGCTCTGTGGTTAAATCTATGCCTCCAATGTCTTGGGGCATACGTAATGGCATACGGAAAGGTTGGTCGATAAATAAAGTTATCAGGAGAAATAACCCTGGAATACTAAGTAATAGGCTAACGGGATACAACCAGCCAAAAATTAGGCCGGCAACCATTAAGAGTTGTACACCTAGTGGAGATAGAAGTGCGTCAGTTATAAAGGTATAGCCGATTGGCCGGCGAACCCGGCGCGAATCGACCTCAATAGGTTTGGTCATTGGAAACTCTTTGAACGTTATTGGACTGGTGAATTTAGAAAAGCCGTAAGAGCTTCATCGCTTTTCAGGGAGTTAAGAGGAATATAACGGCCATCATCAGCCAAGAGTGACGGAGTGCCAGGAAGATTATAAAAATTAAAGGCCGCATCGTTCTTCGCCAGTGCTTGTTCTCCTATATCACAAGAGGCTAAGGACGCTTGTTGGTTGTTTGGATTCATACCAACATCAGCCTGATATAGTTGTTTCCAGAAAGACTTACGCTCTTGAGATGGTGTGCACAGGATTGGTGTCACTAGGTTTGCTGTTTGCTGGCCACCTATTATTGACACAGGGAATATTTCAACATTGTAATTACGGGATAATTCTTCTAAAGCCGGTTCTATGATTTTACAATTCGGGCACGAAGGATCAGAAAAAATATATAGTGTTCTCGCATGGCCAGAAGATAGCGGGATGGTATATTTCCCGCTTTGTGCTGCTGCTTGTAAGCGCTGTGCTGTGTATTCGTATTCTTCTGTCTTTATTGCCTGTTTTGGTTGTTCTACCCGTAAATTTGGCGTAGCTGGAGAAACAGGAACCATAGTATCAGGCTGTGGGAGAGGAGAATTCCTGCTAGGTAGACTACTAGAATAAGGTTGGCCCACTGTACTAGGTATTGGTTGAATGTTTCGGGCCAAATTACTACCTTCGGTTATTCCTATTCTCCATGCAGTGGCAATGATTAAAACTATGGCACCAGCTAATAAGCTATAACCAGCGATTTTTCTTCTATTTTCTCTCTGCTTTTTGCTGCGGATTATTTCCTTATTGATAGCATGAAGAACCATCCTTGCTTCATCGTTACTTTGTGCCATATAAATCATTGCTGGGCGTTGTTTTATGTTGTCATGAAAAACATTCTTATCATTGATATAAAAGCGATAGTTTTTTCCCAATTTCATAATTACTAAAGATGTGTCTTTGTCTGACTGATCAGAGATAACAGACAGGGTATTGCCATGCAGTGATGCAGAATATGAATGCGACATAATTGTGTTCCTGTTATTAAGGGCGTCTAGCTCTCGGGCGGGAAAAAGTTTTTTGTTTAGAGGGTGTGTTTTCTGTTTGTTGGCTATTGGTTTGTATTGAATCGGGTGAGGTATCAGTTTCAGTAAGCTCTTGTGAGTGAAGTATGACTATTTCGTTATCTTCTTCATTTTCATCATCTTCTAGATCTTTGGGGCCTATTGTACTTGTACTGTCCTGTGGGGTAAGTTCTTCTAAGATTAACCCAATACTTCTAAGATCCTCTTCAAGCCCAACGATAGCTATATCCATACAATTTTCAGGTCTAGGTATATTTACCTGTAATCTTTGGGATACACCGGAAATGAGTCGTTCCCATTTTGCAGCGGCAATAATTCCAGCACCTTCAACAAACACTTTGGGACGTCCGGAAGAAGTTAAAGCATACCAAAGAGCCCTATCTAAGCCTTTTAGCCAGCGAAAACGGGCACCGGGTAAACGTAAATCTTGATCATGAAGTGCAAATATTGCTGTGCGTGTAGTACTGTAATGGCGTAACCAATGTTGAGCTTCGGAATGCTGTGTAACTCGGTTAAAAGCGCTATTGGCGAGGCTTAATATTGGATAACCTTTCTTTCCGTTATCACGCCGTCTTTTGGCTAGGCAAGAACGATTAAGATCATCTAGCAATTTTTCAGCTGCTTTACGGTCATCCAAAAAAAACTGTAGGCCGAATACTGCAAATAGGGCTCGCTCATAGTTATTGAAAGAAGAAAACCCAGTTAATGGATTTCCCAATTGTTTCATGAATACTTCTCGGGTTTTATCTCGTTCTAGACGTTCTCCAATAATAAGTTGGTGCTGCAAAGCGAATTCGTCAGGAGTCTGGGCGCTTCGGTGCTCAGGAGGATCAACGTTAAGCAGCTGTGTTTTCTTATCACCGTAACAAAGAGCTGGAATAATCGATGGTGAAAATTGAGCCATGATATGGGGTAATGAATACACATCAATGTTCCTGCGAGTACGGTTACTTGGATGATTGCGGATTACAAACAAGCTACCGGCGACGATGACACTTAGAGGAAGCATCAGAATACCCGCTGTTTTATTCATGATGCTAATAAACTCACTCCAACTAAGATCATTAATTCTATTGGCCCCCCAAGCTAACAAGTTAAGCCGTTCTGCGACATAACCATGAATTCTGGGAAAATCACAAAGCATCCAAAGTTGATAAAGGAACCAACAACATCCGTACATGATTGGGGGTTGGTATATCCAAATTAAAAAACATAATAGGAAAAAGACTAATAGCAACATAAGGCCGCGTTCTTGGCCTTGCTGTGGCGACTGTGCCGTTTTTGAATACATTGTCGCTCCGAAAGAAGAAATAGCGTGTAGGTTAGCCTACACGCTATGAAAAATTAGAATTACACCAGAATGGATTATCAGAAAATAAAAAAGAACGCTGATAAAACGTTCTTTTAGATGAATGTGTTTTCTACAGAGAAATCAAAAGAATTTAGTTTTTTTCTGCACAATCTCATAGAATGAATTATATGTTTTTATTTTTGGGCTAAACGATGGTGAAAATAGTGCATCGAGTCTACAACAGAATGAATTTATTTCAGCATTACTGTTAATATTAAGATTGAAGTATGGACGAAAAATATTATTGAATTTTAATGTTAGATTGTATCCTTTTATATCATAACCAGAGCAGTCATAAAAATCATACCCTGTTAATATTGGTTTATCTCTATCGTAGAGCGATATGGTTAGTATCCTTCCATTTTCGTTATCAATGCCAATATATTTACCATTCGCCAGATCAAAATATTCTAATTCTGGGATGGGGGAAAATATTTCATCACCAAACGATTTCTTTAAATTGTTTAATTTTGAGGTCGTTTTTGAAAAAACAAGTTTCTTAGATAAAAAGAATGAAAATATTACCATTAAGGCAATGTAAGGTGTAGGGCTAAAAAAGTCCATGTAAAATAAATAATTTCCAATGATAGTTATACAAAGCGGAGTGATAATTAAATGTAAAACGAATACCACAGGAACGTATGATTTCCTTATGCTATTTATAAACGCCATGGAATATCTCCTATATAAGGAATGATATTATTTATTTTATACCATCCCCATGTGGTGATTTATTATCTTTTATATAGTTTACATCTGGGCTGCGTTCAAGTCCACGACTAAAACCGGCAAAGATACTTTTTGTGGATTCAGCCATTCCCCCAAGAATGCTAGCAGCTTCTCGGCCACCTAGCCATGAAATGATATAATCAGGCATGGTCACTTGTAATGCAAACACTCTACTAACAGTAGTAGTACATATTCTTGCATAAACCATTAATATACCAACTAACGAAACTAACCCAGTTATAGAGTTCGCCTGTACATTCGCAATTGTAGCACCGAACATTATATTCAAGAGTGTTCCAATCGCTACGATTACTATACTGGCAAAAACAAATCCAAATACCATTAACATTGGGCGAATAATAACATCGATAAGAAATATATAGCCATATGATGAGCGGTGACCACTTTCATTCTCAATACCAATATGTGTAGCAGCCCATAATGAACCGCCAGTGACACCTACTAATACACTAACAATCCAATTTGCAATGGCTGTAATCCAATATATGAAAGGTATAAATGGTAGGTAAATAGATAAACTAAATCCAATGCCAAATAATAATATACAGGTAAATTGAACTAATGGAGTAATGGCATTCACTACTGCTTGTGCTGCTTTAATGAAACCTAACGATGCAATATTTAAAATGAAGTTATTTCCAGCGGTGTCACTTGCGATTTTTGCTGCTGCAAATATCGTATAAATACTTTCAGTATAAATAAGGACGTAATCACCTATATTTTTCATTTTTAATAAAGGGTTTATCTGCCCATTTTGATTAAAATCTCCATTTCCGATATTTTGCACTATATAGTTTGATAGCCTTTGCCCTGGTGAATTAAAAATACCAACAAATACGGCAGCAGGATCTGAAGCATCAGTTGCTTGTTGTGTGTTTTTGGGGCTCTGAGTGCCCAATGGTGGTGTGTAGGGTGAATTCTGTAACTGTGTTCGGTAGGCTGTCATGATGCTTTTATAGGTATCCCCGGCACCTAAGTCGCCTAATCCAGATATGCCGCTAATTATCGGTTTTAGTTGCACTGCATCGTTAACTTTATTGTTTGCGGTTGCAAATGTTTGATACCACGAACCCAGAGCCAACCACCCATTCTGTCTTAATTGAGCAGATAATACAGAAGCTAGCTCGTCTGATTGTCCTTGAGATCTCAATGCTTGGTTAATGCGATCCTCATATGCTTGTGCTGCTTTTTGTATGCTAGTCTCTGCATCAGGCAGTGTGCCACTATCATTCATTTTTTTATTAAGCAGAGCAGTAACAAATTCGGAAGCTGATTGAGATAATTTATTTTGCATTTCATTCATTGCGCTACGTTGAGCGTCAATAATTCGATCAGTATTAACAGAGGCTGGAAACAGCCAATTCATTGTTTTATCTTTTATGGAGTCAGGTAATCGGGCTGAGCCACATAGAGCATTACCATTTCCAATCTCAAATCCATCTATGGTACTTTTTATGCTCATAAGAGGGGTGCCTCCTTGCCCAAACCGCTGATACATAGTGCTTAGTTCGTTGTTGATACTGTACATACACAAATTCATTTCATAGATAGCACGGGCTGAACTTAAAGTTTGTGGTGCGGTTGGTTGCACCACTAATGAATATCCATCTTCAAGTAAATCAACGATGCGATCTGTAACAACGTTTGCGCTCCCGATACCCATTATAGAGGCTGCCCATAAAAAAATTAGCTGCGCGATTGACCATCCCGAGACAGTGGGAACCAAGGTGAAGAAACCAGCCGCAGTAGTTATTGGGCCTACCATAGACTTTCCATTATTGAAAACTTTTCCGTGTTGCCCCGCTTTTACTAGATGTTTTAATACGACGATGGTGAACCAGATAACGGCAATAATCATTACTATGCCGTTAAAAACAAAGAATAGTTCTCCAATCATGCTGGAGTTAGTTGAAAGTGGATCTGTTACAACGTCACCAAATATCATGACTAAGATTTGACGTGAAAGATCACTGGAACGCTTGGCCGCTTGTTCTATAGTGTCAAAATTGATTGATGAAGACGCCCAAGCGTTGATAGTAAATGAGTAAAGACATACGCTGGCCATTAATTTTCGAATGGTATTCATTGAAGTCTCGTATAAGATGCTGATGTTCGCTGATTAGCTGATATATTTTGAGGTAGGGGCAGAATTTATAAGTGTGCTTTCTGGCGCTATAGTGTTTATTGCCTAAGGCTTAGTGTTGTTTTAATCCATGAATTTTCAGCTAAAAAATCCGATAATCCTCCTCGTTCAATTGGTGATGCTCGACGCTGACTTAGTTGCCATAATCGCCAGCTACATATCAACGCTTGAAAAAACGGTAATGCGGCTAGAGAGAGTAAGGCTAGGGTTAATACGAGAGTTTTTATCAATAATAATGGTGTGTATATCCCATTAAATAACACAACAAAAATGATGCTAATGGCTAATAGTGGCGGAATAGTAGCTAAAGACAAACATAACTTTTTACGACGCAGAAAACATTGTTTCAATGTTTCAATTGTCATACTGCTGGCGATTACTGCTTCATCAAAACTCAGTATGGGTTGTTGAAGTTTTCTGTTAAGTTGAAAAGAAGGACGTAGGTACTTTACTCGTTTGATATTCTTAAGAAGTGATGGGCCTATTTTTGATGCTGTGTAACGTACCTCAGATAATGGTAAGAATACGTTAGAAATGAAATAAGCACTTTTTACAGTTCGGCGACGCCAATTAATGGTTTTTTTTTCATTTTTATCAATCATGGTCGTGCAACCCCTGCATTCACTTCTTGAATTTTCATCTGTAACTGAGGGCGGTAGGATTCAGTCGCTTTAAGTGAAAGCAATTGCCCTTGCAGAATGTTATTTTTCTGCAATTGCTGTTTTATACCCAGTAACAACCAGTTCTGCAGTGATTGAGTTCGGACTGATTCACGCATTAAGTTATCACCCTCCATATTCTGTAAATCTGTTTGGTAGTTTGTGTTGGCATAACGCCTACCGACTTCAAATTGTTCAAACTCTCTTTCAGACATTAAGCCGGTTCGTTTAGCTTCGTCTG
Organism: Xenorhabdus mauleonii; assembly: GCF_900113945.1. Lineage (GTDB taxonomy): Bacteria > Pseudomonadota > Gammaproteobacteria > Enterobacterales > Enterobacteriaceae > Xenorhabdus > Xenorhabdus mauleonii. Next base: position 52,197 of record NZ_FORG01000019.1, on the reverse strand, counting down.
ATGCTGTTTGATTGAAATATGCAGATGCGGAAGGTGCCATAAGCGTTTCTTTGAGTACATCACGTGTAGCTTCATTGGGTTGGCTTGCTGCCACCATAGCCATCATCGGTTCGCGAGCAGCAGAGTTGATAGCTTCGTATTGTGTCATTAACCCCACATATTGTTGCCCTGAGGTCGTTTTAACTTCACCCTTACTTAATTGCTTGCCGGCTGATGCGGAGGAACTGTTCAAGACGTAAGCTATGGCCGCATCGGTTTGCTTTTGATCAAAAGTAAGATCCGGAGATTTCCCATCTTTACCGGCTCCATCCAATAATGACGTTAGGCGTTTATCACCACCAGGTAACTCAGAAACGGTCTTACATAGAGTTGTTCCGCCGTAGGCAGCAAAGTCTACAGCGTCACAATAATCAGCATGAATGGCTGCGGTGCGAAATTGTGTTTGTCCTTGCGCTGGAGTCGGTGAGGTTACACTATGGCGAATTTTGCTATGACTAATTCCGTTCCCACTGGATAACGAGCTTTGCCGTGCTCGTGCTCCGCCTTGTATTTGTGATGCCACACCTGAACCAGACTCGGTACAGATACTATCAGGAACGGTATAGGTTCGCCGTGCTTGCTCTAATTTATCTGTCTGACGAGCAAAGATATCTTGGTCACGTTGTGCTTGCGCAGATTGCTCAATTTGTGTGGCAATTTTACTACCGTTCTGATTAATAGCCGCGCCGACTTGGTGCTGAGTTGTGGCGATCTCACTTAAAGCTGTACTTATTGTTCCAAGTGCAGGGGTAACTTGTGTTGTAACGGGAACGCTTTCCAATACGGTAACGGGATACCCCGCAAATGATTGATTAGATAATGCAATGTAAAGTATCAAACCAGAAACTAGGGATACCCTATGAGTGATCAGTAGATGGTATTTCATTATATTCCTAGGATAAGTAAGAGAAATTTTTAACTTAGTGGATGAAATTGGAAACTGAATTACCTTGAATGTATCCAGCTTTGGACAGTAATTCGTTAGCTAACATTCTGATTGCACCATCCTCATCTTCGAGATTGGATTTTTTCTTTAACATATCAATATGTTTCTCAGCGGAGCCACTAGGAAAAGCTGTGGCCAGTAACTCCCGAGCTAATTTTCCGTCTAGAGTTTCATATAGCATATTGCGAAGAGCGCGATTTTTTGGGGTAGAGTTGAGAGCCCACAAAAGGCGTGGCCCAACCGTATTTTTCAAAAGCTGAGCAACATTCCCGTTTGTGGTTTGAAAAACACCCAGAAATGTAGTGCCACTGCCATCTGGTGCAGGGCCTCTTGTAGTATTGAGCAATTTATTCAGTGTTGAACGCGGGACATTGAATACTTCTTCCAATACTTTGAAATCGCTGGGGCGAACGCGCATAAGGTATAAGGAGTTCGCCGATTCCAAAATTTGTTTTGGATAATCATCTAGATATTGAGATGCAAAAACAGTACGGACACCAAATTTACGTTTCTCGCGATCTTCGGTCTGCAGAGCGGCCCACAATGTTTCGATTCCTTTGATATTGTGTAATTCGTCCATAAATATGAGCTTGCTTTCTTGATCCAATTGTTCGATGCGTTTTCTGTGTAGAGCAACATAGCGAGGAGCTAGTTTGGAATATAATTCGTTTTGGACCTGAGGAAGATAAAAATCATTTGCACCGGCAAGATGGCGAGCGAATTGATACATAATGCCTGTGCGGATTTTTCCTTCTGGGGAGTCATCGCCAGCTACGTTGTTCACATCAACAATTCGAATTCGTGTGTTAGGACTGATAGCCAATCGGGTACGCCCAGAAATCAGTGGGTAATCAGAGAGCGCCTGAGTAAAACAACGTGAAATATAATGCAACATAGATTCATCAGAACCTGGGCGATTAACGCGTGCGAAAGTTGCCCGCATTTCCTCTGTGTTAAGAGCTCCCTGTAGATCGTTAAGTTCTGGTACTGCCTGAGATTGTGCAATCGAAGCCTCATACACATAATTTTTATCAAATAGCATATCCCGAATTTCATACCATGTAGCTAATTCCCACCATTGCGAGTCATATTCAGAAAGACAGCCGCTTTCCTTTAATGCCTTATCCACTTCTGGGATCAGAGAAGGAGCATAGCGCAATGGCTCTGTATCACTATTCTTTTTATAGGCAATATTTATGGCCATCGATATGATTTGTCTGCAAGCGGCAGCATCGGGAGGCATGTTAATTTGTGGGTCAATACATAAACTGACCAACATTTTCAGCAGATATTCACGTTCTATACTGATTGGGTATTTCAAGCCTAGATAAATATCAAATGGGTTACGGCAATGCTCATCATCATTGCGCAGAATAATGCTAATTGCTTTATCTAATTGATCAGGCGGTAAGCTATCCCTAATCAGATCATAGAATCCCTGCGCAGTAAAACCCTTATCAACCATAGCCATAAATGGAATTTCTGTACTGCCTGCAGATATTCCGTCCAAATGCATTCTGTTGGCCAATAGTGATTTACCAGAACCTGGGGCACCGGCTAATAACTCAGTATGTTTTTCTTGGATACTACTGGCTAATTGAACTGGATAAAGTTTGCCATCAATCGTTTGAAATATTACGTTACCGTCATTCCCCCAAGGGCTCGCTGGCCGTTGTAACGGCATTAACTTTAACCCCTCCGATAATGGTGGAAACATTATAGTGGGAGCACTGAAACTGGATGCTGATGGTAATGTATTAATCCATGCTCTAATTGGGTCCCCGAACGTTCGTGTGACACTAGAAACTCCCCACGACTGAATCGACTTTTGCAATAAAGTTAAATTACGTTGCATTCTGCTTTTGTCTTCATTCCATGTGCTAGCAGTAATGCTCATTATACAAACGGGATCTTCTTTGTCTTTTTCAAGCAACCACGATATTGAGTTATAAATGTTGCGCAAGGAGGGGATAAACGCGACAACACTTAACCATGCATTCTTACTACTTAGCATTTTTCCTCCTCCAGGCATCAGGTCTAAACGTAGACGCCACGGAATTTGACGAGGAACTTTCTTAAATAGCTGGCTGAACGGTTCTGGGCGTTGGGGGGCCAATGTCATAGCTAGTTGGCCATGATATAGGCCATCTACTTCAACAATGTTTCCCAGCGATTTTACTTCGGTGTCGCAATATTGGAAATTGAGATGAGGGGCAAGGCAAGCACTAATATCGTCTCCACGCATTTTACCATGAGGGATAACTCGATCGCCGGGCAGTAATGGTTGCCAAGTTTTGTCTGTACTGGCTCGTTCAATTTGATCTCGGATGACGTAACCAGCTTCATGTGCGTCTAGCAGACGTATCATCACACCTTCATTGCCATCAGAAAGGTCAGTCATTAATTTATCAATAAAGGCATCGTGCCTTAGTTTTAATCCTTCGAATTCAGCATAAATGGGGTTTTGCCCATAGCGAGATTCGGGAATATCTTTAAATTGTTTATCTTGACGTTGGATTTCTTCTTTTTTTTCTGCATTTGGGAGTGTAGCAATTGCTGTGTATACCGTTAACCATACACGCTCCCGTGCGATATAGGGCGTCATTTTAGTAACCTGTTCATCGACAAGATCATCTAATGCAAGCCCTAGCTTTTGGAACGATTGACGTTGTGGAGCAACTAATCGGCTAATTTCTTCTTCACCTCGTGTAGGGTCCCTTTCAAACACGATACTTAATTTATGTCCCATTGACTTGAAGTCACCTGTCAAATTGTCACGCATTTTCAAAATGAATCGCAATAAGCTATCAGGGGCAGGTGTTTCATTTGATGTTGTTGGTTCAGCTTCACTGAATTCACGAAATGCACCTAATACTTCGAAACAGGAGGCATAATCGTTGTTTTCGGTGACGTGGATATAGGGTGCATCTAATGATGGATAGCGAACTTTATCATCTGGTGTCAATCCAATGACAGTTCGCAGATCGCAATACTGTGAGAAGTCTTGCCCTAACGTATAGCGAGAAAAATAAGCAAAGGCGTCTTCGATTTTATCAATAATCATATTTCGATTTTATCAATAATCATATTTAGTTCCGAGAGCAATAATCACGATATAGATGCCCCCACCAAGTAGTACTGGTTTCTAGCGTGGTTGCGGCCAGTTTGCCTTTAAGTTGGGCTGGGTGTAGCACAAGTGCTAAATAGCGCCAGCGTTCTAATAAGGTCGGCCGGTTATCATCAGTTATGCGTTTGATAGCCTCTCCAAATGCTTGGGGGTGAGATGTTCCCCAAATTTGTTGAACAGGCTTTTCATAGGAGGTTAGCCAGTTAAGCAGTGCCTTAGCGTCTTTTTGATAAGATTCATCATCTGAATCCAATGCTTGAACAATGGCGCGCTGTAGATGATTAACATCTTCTGGATTTAATGCAGGGAGATAGACTATAGCGCCAGCTTCTGCAGTGACGGTGTCTAACTGTCGCCAAGCTTGGCAAAGGGGATCTGCAACACTGAGGTTATTTGGTTGTGTATTTAATGGATTATTATCACGGAATATGGCGCTATTATTTTGTGATTCATAACCACAGAATTCGCAATGATGCCCACTTTTTTTAGCGATATCATTTAGTTTTTGCTGTTGTTGAATTGATATTGTATGTCCCATTATATGACGGGAAATAGAGAAAATTAACATATAACTTCCCTATATTTCGAAGAAATATGGCTGGAGAATTTTGCTTTCGATATTGGGATTAATATAAGGCAACAGAAGTGACCGACCTGAATAGGCCGGCCATCAACGTTAGCTGATTGAAACTGGAGTTAAACCCAATTGTTTTTGGCTGCGTGTAGCAATTTGATCAAGAGTGATACATGCTGCACCAGCTGCAAACAGAAGAGCGATGTACCATACTTTAATTTGAGAATTATTCTTTTTGGCAATCATAGAAATAATTCCACCCAAAATGAAGCATACGCCCATAAATGTGGATAGACTGAATACTGATTCTGTTGCTGAATCAGCACCCTTTGCTACGCCTTTTAACATGTCGGCAAGATCACCATCGGCTTTTGCAACAGGAGACAAGATCAATCCTACAAAGCTTAAAATAGCACTGAGCAGATATCGTCGGGCTGTTTCGGCGATAAGAATAGCCTTAACGGAAACAAATAGTAGAAAGTTTTTCGTGAATTTTATAATTTTCATAATGACTCTTTTATTTACCAATGCAATTTAATTGTGTTTTGAATTAAATCAATCAATCGTGGATTAGCAGCGAGCAATGCGCCGATAATTAAACGTGTAATACCACTATATACGTCATCCCCAGCACTCAGACTTGTATGTCCATCTTTCAGTGAACGGCGAAGACGGAGCCCTCCTTGGTAGGCATAAATAACGCCTACCCACTGAAGCAATGTGAGGACTGCATTTATAGCTACTGCAGCTGGGCCATATTTTCCTTCTGAGACGTAAGCGATAGCACCGAATGTGATATCACCTAATGCCATCTGGTTAGAAGTCGCATTCATTACGCTATGTAGCGTGATAAGGCATCCACCTATTAAAATGACACCAACTATTTTTCCCGGCCCGTCTTGCAACTGGCCTCGCCTTGCCCTGCTTGCAATGTTGGCGAAATGCCCCATGAGAATGATTAGTCCGGACATAACACCAAGGATTAGCATCAATTTGATACCGGCCTGGCTTATGTTGTTGATTGCATTAGCAATAATTTGAACTAAATCCATAAATTCCCTTAGCGAATTATGCCAGCTGTAGTTATCACCTCACGTTTATGTATATCTATGGTTTTAACTGTAGCGTTTCCTATACGATCTCCTTGACGTAGTGCCCAAGTGCTTCCCTTATAATTTACCCATGCAAGCCCCGGATAAAGGCTGGCTATAGAAGCTCCTTGGAAATTGGTTTTTTTACTGCCGGATTGGGAAATTTTCTTGGCAGTTTGTTTGGGTGCTGTTGAGTTTATTGGCGATACAGGTGCCGATAGGTGCGGTTGTTGGGGTGAAAACTGCTGCTCAAGTGCGCGTAGTCGTTGATCAAGTGCCTTGATTCCTTCTCGATTATTTTCGCTATAAATTTGTAGGTTGTTGATGCTTTCTTTAATTTCTCCCGTTTCTTTTTCTATCAGGGTGTTTTCTGATATAGGTGGGGGTGAATTTTCTTTAATAACAGTTGATTGTGATATTGAAGAAAATGGTTGTTCCTCAGCAGAGGAAGATACAGGTTGTTCTGCTACAGGTTCTTGCGATGTAAATTTTGGCGTACTGCTTGTTGTTTGTTGCGGGGAGCCCTTGGAAAGGGCGTATATAATAAGACCAAGGAACATAACTGCTATCATCACTAACTGCATGATAGTAAATTTTATTCCTATTACTGGTACAGTAATTAGTTTAACTTTATTAGTTTGTTGGGCAGTTTTAGGGGGTTCAACATTCACATCTTCCGGTAAAGGGGGCTGCGGGGGGGCATCTAAATCGAAACGAGAGCTCATTAATGTTTTCCTGAGGCTATTTGTGGTTCAGTGAGTGTGGAGACGTTTTTATTCACCCGATCACTTTCATACACACCTTTCATAAACTGGATTGCAACTACTTGATTTTTATTAACGTGAACTTGTTTTATGGGAAGCTTGGCAGCATCGTTAGCTATGACTTGACCTGCTTGTTCTCCAATTCCTCCGATGACAGTACCCACAACGGCTGAGCCATTAACCTTTCCTGTTCCACCGGTGATTGTTCCATTGGATGTGGAGAGAATTTGTGTGTTTTGATCTTTGTAGAGCTGACCTACACCACCAATGCCGCTGGCAAGTGCAGGTAAAATAATGCGACTGAAATAGCGATTGTTAACCTCACTTGCAACCGAAGATTGAAGCGTATCGTCTTGTAACGCATATGCATCTACTTGATATTCAACACCGTTTAATGTCATGTGAGTTAGGTGAATCTCAACACCATTTCCGGCCAGTCGTACCCCTTTGGCACTAAATGTTGCCCCTTCTAAGAATCCTGCGGGGATATGAGCTAAAACAATTGAGTTAAGGTTGTCAGAATCAATAGCAGTATCAATAACGCCGGGCCTACGAGTGTTTGGCGGTACGATGACCTTATTTTGTGATGTGCTTTTCTCCATTGTTGTTTTGACAGGTTCCAACGGTTCATTACTGGGCAACCCGCTTGTCCAAGTGCTAAATGTATTGGCTTGGTTTGAACCATTTCCTTCGCTTTCTTGACCAAATGCACTGGCCAGTTGCATTTCCCCTGGTTTCCAACGCTCATTTAGAACTTTTAAATAACCTTTAAGGGCTGCTTTTTTATCCTCCGAAATACCATCAGGTGTTGTCGTTGGGTTTTCTTGAGATTCAATAGGATGTGTATTTAGCTCTACAGGCTGAGGGGCAGTAGAAGGTGTTTCGTATTTAATATCGCTCATCTTCAATGAAGCAACAAAACTGGTTCCATCAGCATCCGCAGTTTGGGAGCCCAATTTATTGGCTTGGCTCTGTAGTTGTTGATATAGCTCGGTTTCAGTACTTTTAACAGAGGCATTGTTTGCCACTTTGTTTAATTTGATATTAGAAGGCGTTGGAGCTGGTTGATTAAGATAACCCCAGGCGATAAACGCTACCCCAAAAATCAGTATTCCACCGGATAAAATTAATAATCCAGTTTTCTTACCATCGCTGGCGACATCATTTTCAATGGCCATCTAGTTACTCCAGATTGATATTGAGTGTCGCATTACGTCCCTGAACTGAAAATACGGCTTCTGGCGTGACAGGGAGTTTCCAAATGCGGGTGCCGTCAGCGGAGGAAGATGTCGCAACAAAAGAATCCCTGATCATATGGCGGGAGCGAATATAGAGATCATCACCCATCTGCCAAACGCTGGTCATTGGTACATCCCCGCTAGTTTTAAGGCGCTTAGCTTCTTTGGGAGGAACGCCATCTAAGAATGCTTGTATTAACGGATCTTCAAGACTAATTTTTTCTCGGGTGATCGGAAGTTGTTTAGCAGCAGGACCGCGTAAAGGAATTCGCAAATCAAGTCGGCTATCTGTGATTTGTGCTTTATTTGAGTTACCGGCTTCTCCACTAGAGAGTGAGATTACAATAGGAACTGGTAGCCCTTGAAGATATACACTGACGCTGGCTGTGTCATAAGCACGTTTAGCTTGAACTGACATAACAGGGCTATTCGGGATGTATTTTATTTCAAAACCTGCCTCATTTCCGTTAATCGGTGGGGCTCCGATATTCCACGGCGCTCCTGTTTCATCAGTAAATGATACGGTACTTGGAAAATTAGGGAGAGCCCGTAACAAAGGTAACGATGCACCAGGAGATAAATTAACTGTGAGTGAACTAATGCGTGGTACTGCAGTTATTGGAGTTCGGCTTTCGCTACGTTGTAATTGATCAAATGTTTGATGTAATTCTGAAACATCTTCTGGTGTCAAGGGAGCTACTTGATCAAGAGCATAAGATAATGCCGGCGATGGTAATGGGGCATTAGGTTCAGGGTGCGCTGTCGATTGAACGGGTACTTGCTGAATTGTAGATGTTTGAGCTGTAGGTGCTGACTGTGTTTGAGTGTTCATACTTTCTGCAGGTTGCCAATTACTTGGTATTGGCGGTGTAGAGGCTGTTTGTGCAGAGTAACTATTAAAGGTTGCCAGAAGGATTAAACCAGATAGTGGAGCTTTTAGCATTATGGAGCCTCATAGGTAATTAACTGACCAATTTCTAAGCCTGCGTTTTTCAAACGAGGATCGACTTGTTGAATTAATAGGGAAATAACGAAACTTTGCTCAGGTAAGGAGTTAACTTGCCCAACGAGTTTTAGCTTTGTGGGATATTGCACTTTCCAAGCATAGAGTCCGTTTTCTAATGTTCCTTTGCTGACAATGACACCAGAAGATGTCATTGCTGACATATTCATTTTTTTATCTTTTATTGAGGATAAAACATTGGAGAGAGTAAAGGCTGCATGGTAGTTCTGAAATCCTTCGTCAGAGAAACGAGGTATTACTCTATTCATCTGAGCACGATAGTTAACGAAATCAAGTGTGAAGGCATCGAGAATAAGTTTGTTACCAAAGTCAACTACATCAGCATCACTATAAGCCGGTACATTTGTTGGATGTAGCGGAATGATTCTTCCATTTTGAGTTGCAAAATATTTCACCGGAGGGTGTAACACAGCGTATACCAAACATCCGATTACTATCATTGCTATGAATGTGCTAGCAGCGAACCAAACATTGGCAGTGAGCAATTTACGTGTAAATCCTACATTAAGTTGATTCGCGTTGTGTTGAGCAATAGCGGACGCATACGGATCAGGATCAATTACCGGAGTAATAACCTGTTCTTTTTCTTTCATGGAATATCCAGATTTTATATTTTCTCGGTATCCTCAAAGGAGGAAACTAGCGAGTGAAGAGATAAGAATCACCAGATGAATCAGAAACGGAACGTTTCGGAGCGGGTGTTGCTGGAGTTCTTTGAGTTGGTGACGTAATTTGTGGCAAACTTTTCCCTATATCTATCCCCACTGGGCGTGAGTTTTTCCCCACAAGCGGAGGCAAACTTCCCACTGGTGTATTTATAGGGCGACTTAAAACAGGCGGTAAATCTCCCCAAGGGTCAATTTTACTGGGAATATAATCTCGGATCTTATCGCGTGCAGCTCGGCAGATTCTATCTTTAATACCATTTAGAACTCCGCTCAAATCAGGGAAAGTTGGTACTGTAATTGAAGTACTAATACTTCCCAAACACTGCTGCAGCTCTCGGGATATCTGGTTTTCACGTTGCGACCAAGATTCAGCTGCCTTTTTAGCTCGCTCATATCCTGCTTGTGCCCCAGCTTGAGCAGCTGCCCCAGCACGACAATTTGCAGATTGAGCTGGAAGCGAAAAACAACTGATCATAGCCATGACCAGTATAAGATAGTGTAATCGCATGATGATTCCTTTATGCCCCTGGTCGTGGTGTTGATGGGGTAGGTTTAGCGGTATGTTCCACAATGTCCTCCCGGATCTGCGAGGTTTGCGACGGTGGAGTGTAGTCATTCGTAAACCCAAGTTGTTTGTGCAGAGCGGGAGGGCACTTTGCTACGTCAACTAATGGAGCATAGAGGCGTTCATTTTCATCTTTTAACTTGAATACAAAGGCATTATTGGCTCCGTCTTCATGATTGACTGCATTCCCATAACCAATGACTTTGGGGCCATCAGGGGTTATTGAATTAAGTGATAAATAACGACTGCCATTTTCTCGGGTGCACAGTTTACCTAATACGGAATGATATTCGCCTTGATAATGCACCACACCTTGTATGTATTCGCCTAGTCCTTTCACCAGAAGTAATTTAAGCTGATTCTCGTCATTCGTGGCCTTCATAAGTACGGTTCCCGCATCTTGAGTGTGGGCAGGCAACTTCATATCGCTTGGGCGTATTGTCGGAGGCTGTGAACCTTCACCATTAGGTTTAAACCACAGTAGATCATTTGGTGGTGATGGTAAGTCCGGTACAGTTACGCCTGCATTTGTGGCCAGCTGAATTACTTGTTCTTGTATGGATTTAAAGTGATTCATATCATAGGGCATAAGGCTGGCAGGGGGGGCTGATTGGCGTTCATTGCTGACAAGAAGCTTAGAATCAATCGCCGCAGTAACTTCCCACCGGTTACGATTAGTAGTAATTTGATGTGTTTTTTCTACTCCATTCTCGTCTACAACAATTTTTCCTTGATTGTCTTTTACTTTGGCCAACACAGTCACTTCTTCACTGCCAAGCCATTTAAGCGTGGCAACCTCACCTTTATTTAATCCACTTTCAGGCATGACTTTCATTAAGTCCTTACCCCAGATATATCGTTCTCCTTGTGCAGTTCGTAGGTGCACGTAATAGCTTTTACTTTCAGAAGGGTCAAAATTATATTTGGCAGGGCCATATCCCAAGATAGCTCCGGTGATACCTGCTTGACTTTCTTTACGGCTGGCATTTTGTGGGGGAGCTTGAGGAAGCACTGCCGGGCGTAATTCAGGTGGCATCTCTGCTAGTAATTCTGATGAAATAATAGGTTTGAAGCTAGCATCCGAAGCACTATTCTGGGAAAGTTCACTTGGGCGTAATTTAGGTGGCAGCTCTGACGATAATCCTGATGATGGAGCAGCCGAAACGGGCGCTGATTTTTCGTTGGGCTCTGTGACAATACTTGCAACCGGACTGCCTACTGGTGTAGGTGTATCGCTTGGCACCGGTTCGTTAGCAAGGTTTTTGATTGCTTCATCCAGCATAAGTTGTTGCTGTGGGTTCTTCATTTTCACATCGAGATTATATTCTGCGATGAGGTTAATGGCGCGTTGTTTGAATTCATCACTACCCGTTAATTCGATTCGGCCACGATAATGCTCTCGAGCGACAAGAAGAGCCGCAAGTATCATGGAATCATTTTGACTAGATTGAGCAGTTGCCATCACGATACGATTACTATGGTCAACAAATGCATCTTCACCACTGAGCAAATATTTTACAGAACGGCCATCATTGGCTATTTCATGTGTGATTTGTTGCATTAAAGCATCAAGGTCTATTGGTGCTAATTGGCGTGAAGTTTCGATAAGAATCGCATTTTCTAACTGTTCATTCTGTTTTGCCGGTTCTACATCAGTAGCTAATTTTTCCTCTTCTTTTGCTGACGCTGCAGCTGCCGTTTCTTGATTTTTTAAACCTGTTATTTTTGAATCCCGTATTATATTGTGAGAATGTGCTTTATCTTCTGATATCATTTCTTCGATTGAAGGGCGGCGAGAATGCAACCATTCTTTAGCGTCTTCATCTGCCGTTTGAATTTTTTCTTTCTCGATATCCGGTTCGGGCTGCTGTTGTTCAGAAGTTTCTGTAACTTTTGTTGCTTCTACGCTCTGGGATTGCTGAATTTCCGTTGGAGTAGTTTGTTGTACGTCCTGCTTGTTGCCCGCAGACACTAACTCACTAACAACATCGGATGGCTCATTTTTACCAAGGGGCGCCTCTTGTGGTGCAATATTTGCAAAGTTGTCGTTGTTAATTGGCGCATCATGCTCATTTGGAACCAGTTCAGCCGTTGTCGGCTCTAACATTTCAGAAGATTCAGAGACATCTTGTTTTGGCAATTCAGATGCGGTGTTTTCGAATTGGTGTTCTTGTTGTTCCTGCTCCATAACATTTTCGATGATGTGGCTATAATCTGCATAATCCTCATTGGAGATGGGAGATTTTGGCGTAATATCAATGTTTGAATGGGATTCAGAATTATCTGATTCAAATACATCGTTCTGTATTTTTGTTGATTTTGATGGGCTTTCTGTCGGGGTATCAACCATTTTTATTGGCTCCATGCGAGAAGATGCTTGTATAACTGTAATTACAGGCTGCAGCTGATGTTTTAGAGCATCAATCCCTCTAGATTTATGAAGATCATTAAAATCTGTAAGACCTTTTTGGCGTTCTTCGTCCGTAAATACGGGAAGAATATAATGCCCCCCAGTTAGTTCAGCGGCTTGAGATGCTTTTTCCCTGCCTGGATTATCGGGGCGTGTAGGTTTTGGGATATCATCATCGGCTAGAAACCATTTTGGGCTGTCGGGATAACGTTCATGTATAGCTTGAGCAACTTTAACTAAGTTGCCGGAGTCAACGGCCATAACTACCGGATGCTGAATGGCTATTGCCGCACTTGCTGCGGTTGAATAACCTTCGGCAAATATAATCGGTGAGCCATTTTTTAAGGTGCCGCCTACCACATAGAAATTCCCTTCTTTTTCTCCACCTGTTGTAAGGCGCTTATCTCCGTCAGGGTCGATAGTTTGTAGTGTGCGAATATTACCTTCGACATTTGAAAGAGGGATAATTAGATTATCTTGGGTGTCCAGATGTACACCTTTGGCAGCCATCACTCCTTTACGTAATAGATAAGGGTGATTGTGTCCCGCCTGAGGAAGTTTGTTATAGAGAGTAGTAACTTCTTTGGCTTTGGAGTTTCGTTTAATACTTGTTTCTCTGTCCCGACGTAACTGTTCCTGAGCGGCGATAGCCTTAAGATGAGCTAGTTTTTTAGGATCAGGTCTAGTTGATTTTGAGGACCATTTTTTTAGGTCGCCTCCGTCGCGATGATCAACAAACCACCCGTTTGGATAACCATCTTCATGTCCCACATAGACACCAGATTTCTTCCCCTGCGTGTCACCAACCATACTAATGCGTTGTTTTTTTCCATTCATGACAGGATTGCCTTTTAGCTTACCTCCATGTGCACGAATGAAGTCCCCAAAATCTTGTCTATGATTACCTTCTGTAACTAGAGTGGTATCCATATGCCATTTTGATAATCTTTCAAGATCTGCGCCAGGGCGAGCTAACCACAGTTTTTTTTTGGCATCGAACTCTAGAGCATTTTGGCCATTCTCAAGTTTTCCAGCTTGTTTTTTGGCTTCTTGTAGTTGCTCTATAGGAATTACTAGATAGGTAGGTTCAGTTGCTTTCATTACATGCCCTATTCAAAGAATTTTCGATACCACCAAGGGCGTCCCGTGATTTTATTTCCACGCAGCCAGTGGTGAATCCTCTGGACTAACACTGTTAGTGTGTAACCGAATATGGATAGCACTTTGTATAAAATGAGCAGAGAGCAGCAGATGAAAAAGGTAATTTGCGTTGGCCCTATGAATAACAGTAGAAAAACTAGGAAGGCTAAAACGGGAATGCCATAAATGGAGATAGGCTTTCCAGCATCTAGCCAATCGTTGTAATTATTTTTCATTACGCAACCTTTCGCTTATTCGAGAATTCCCGCCATCCCATGATTTTCTCTGCAGTTTTTGCATCGATACGATTGTTGACGAATAATTGCCATGTCTGATCAACAATGCGTCTATTGTTGTCGCGTAAACTTGAGTTAATTATTTCAGGCCAGCGTGTGTAGTGATGCTGATATAATGCCTTGCGCCATTCGTCGTCAAATATTACGTATTCTCGTACTGCCGTTCGTTTTCCATCTGTAGTTGGTATCAAACGTTGTACGATGATATAACGAAGAGCATTCAGTAAATCGAATGCAATTTGTTCTCGCGAATCTTCGGGAGCCATAATGCAACAACGTGAGAATGCATGACCGGGTGAAAAAGCATGAAGGGTACTTAATGCTAGCTGACCGAATTGAGCACATGCCATTGCTGCTTGTAATGTTTCTAAATCACGAATTTCTCCGATACCAATAACAGTTGGTGCTTGACGTAATGAAAGGCGCAGCCCATCAGCGAAACTTTTAACATCCCGACCTATTTGGCATTGTTGAGGTTGTAGAACCCACTTAGGGCCGCCAAGCAAATACTCAACAGGATCTTCATAAGTAACAACTTTTCCGTCAGGATGTGTTTCTCCGTAATGCTGATAGGTCGATGCTAAAAGGGTTGATTTTCCAGAGCTAGTTACACCACAAACTAATCCGATGCCATCTAGTGGTAGAAGGCTTTTTCGCAGATCTTCTTCTAACCCTAAACTATCAAGTGTGGGAATCAGAGAGGGAATAACTCGGAGTGTTACGGCGAGTGCAGTGCTGAGGCTACCAATTGTGCCTTGTACGAAATTAGAACGGAATCTGACTCGTTCACCCCGCTCTAATTGATATCGCCCATTATTATCACCTTCCAATTGTAGGGCTCTGTCAACACCATTTCCGCTTTGTACCTGTGCTTTAATTTCAGGCGAAAAAATTTCATCAGTAAGCCGTATAAGATTGGAGTGTTCTAGTTTAAATTGGCTCGAAATGACTTTGCGGCCATAGTGATCAACAGTGATAGGTCTTCCACTTTGTAAATGAATATCAGATACATTGTGTCGGTAGCAGTGAACAAAAAAACCACGTAACTTATCAGCATTAGGCCCGCCACGACCGAAATCGTAGTGTGTTAAGGGAGTCATAGTGCGTCCTAGGAATTATTTCTTTGAGGGGGTAATGACAGGTTTCCAACGTTTTTTGTCTAATTCGAATCCAGCACGCTGTTTCAGATCCCGAACTCTATCGCCAATCATCAATTTGTTACGAGAGCCAGTCACAGATTGGAGTTCTTCGCTGATCACCGGTGGTGAGATCATGCCTTGTTGAATCAACGTTGAATAGCGTATCATCCCAGAATAATCTCGGGTTAATCGATGGAAATTACTTTCTAAAATACGGTCCGCACTTTCACGGCCATCTTGCCAACCTTTTTTGATCGCCTCCCGCCATACTTTTTCTTCTGCGCTGTTTTTCGGTTTTATCTCTGAGGAAACATCAAAATTGATAGCCAACCCTGAGAGTAAATATTGACGCCAAGTTGGAGGATTACTGACAAAACGCTCTGATACTAAAATGTTATAAACCTTGTTCGCTGTACGAATTTGTTTATCAGTAATGTGTGCTAAATCTTCTGATACCACGATGACTGGAGGCAGCCAGCCTTGCCGGTTTATTAATGGAGCGAATTCATAGAGACGGCTTAGGATATCATTTTGGTTATTTAACTCTTGTTGTAATTCCCAGGCTCGTTGGGCTTTTCCTCCTCTAAATCCAACTGTTTGTCCAGCGTCATTCAATAATTGCCATAATGTATCGTTCAAGCCATGTTTATCAATTGATTGAGGATATAGGTAAGCGTTTATATCTGGTGGTGCAGTATCCATTGTCGCCCCAATCGTTGGCATGGTGACAAGTGCTAGACACAGGGGCAATACTTTTAGTGTCATGCTAATGTTCCTTTTTTCAGCGGCAGCATAAAGTAAAGACGCAACTCAACGGGATTTTGTTCCAGTTGGGCTCTCCAATCGATCTGAGTTCGAATTACACGTAATAAATTTTCAAAAGTGATGTCTTGTTCATGAACACTGATAGGAAGTGGTAGCCGAACACCGGTATATGCGAAAACTAAACCGCGTTGATGTGCTATCTGGCTAAGGAGTTCAATCGCGTCACCATCCCAAGTTATGGTAATGCGCTGAGAATTAGAGCTAATCTTTGTGGGAAATTGAGTGATAGCCTTTTCTAATGCCCCTTTCTGGTGTAGTTCTTGACGCAATTCTTGCATTTGCTGGATTGAAAGAGTTAGGGACTTGGGAGGATGATATTGAGAAGCCATTGGTTTCTGCTGACATCCGGCTAATATCACAGATAAAGTAATAAAGATAATCAGTCGATTCATCATTGATGTATTCCTATTTTACTGCGCATGCAAGTAGAGGTTGGAGTTGTTCCAGATAGAAGTAGAGAGAAAAAGGTTGCTTTTGGGCGGATTATTTCCAGTGACCAATAACTGTTAGTGCCGGATCTTCTTGCCACTAATCCCATGAATATCAAGTAAATTGATATGCACCAAATAAAGTGATGAATGTGAAGACGTGGTATTTATTGTCTGCGTTAGTGAACGTATAAAATCATAACAAATTGACAGATTACCGTTTAATCGATGTATATAGGGCAGCAATCAACCGAATAGAATTTAAATACAATTCCCTAATATGGAAATATATGGATTACTATTTAAAGCCTATTGCTTTCTAAATACAGGCGGCTGCACAGCTGGCCTCTCCATTACCACCGACTATAGACTTTAATATCCAGTCTCCATTGTTGTTTCGAGACACAAGACAACCACGGTAGTTGGTGTAATCATAAACCGCGCGGTGAAGCGCACAAAATTTATGTTTTCCAAGGTTTACAGTTTCTCCATCCCACGCAGATTTTGAGAAGAAAACTGCATCGTTGAGTTGTGATGTAGACTGCCAAGTCCCAGATTTACAGGAAAGTATATTGCCATCGGAATCCCGACCAACAAGGCCGTTTGAATTACAGCTTTTATTAACTTGTGCTACACCTAACTGTAAAAATTCATCCGTAGAAATTCGTCCCTTGGAATGAATTTTGTCATTAGATTCAATATTGCCCGCTTTGACTTGGCCTCCAGTATAAATGCCTTTGTCCTTCCAGCTTCGAACCCAGTTTTCATCCGACATATAAAATCCGCCCTGATGAGTGCTGTTCATCCAACCTTTATCGTTCTGTGTAATGATCCATCCGTTGTTACTCGTAATATCTTTATTTACAGCTAGGGATTCGCTGAAATTGCCGTTCTGAGCATTAATTTTTTTGCCATTTATGTTTCCACCGTTATCAATATCGTAATTATTCAAATCAATGGATGTGTGCATTCGATTTAAATCAGGTCTTCCATTGACCTTAAAACGATAAAGGCGATCACTTTCTTCTGCAGCTGTACCCAATACCTCGGAAGATAGATAAGAGACGATATGCCCACTCTGACCACTGAGGCCAAAGTCAGTTAATTTTACCTGCCAGCCCCCGCCTGCACCGTTGGCAATATTGTCAGGGTAAATATAGCCGCCTAGCCCTGTTATTCCTGTGGAAATAAAGCGCAGCCCTTTAAATGGAATTTCACTACCGCCAGTAGTGAGAATAAATGCAACCATACTATCTTTCTTGGCTGGGTTTCTGGCCACAGATAGGACATAGGTCTGATTGTTATTATTTGTTAAAGCAAAGCCATGAGGTAAATATCCTTTATCACGCAGATCTTGACCTGATATGGATCTAGGCTTTCCATCTTTTATTTGATTTAGCAAGGTAGTGTAGTTGTCCTTTATGTACCGGCGACTACCTTGGCTAACAATTGTGAGATGTTCTGCAGTCACATTCCAAGCTCGCTGATCAGTATAATCAGCATATTTTTGCATCCCGATAGGGGCTGCGAGTAATACGATGGCTAAAACCAGCGCCAAGGAAACTAATGATAACCCCCGATTAATAGGGGGGCGGACTGTATCGACTGTCATAAAACACCTTGTATAGTTTGCAGGGGAAAGAATGTGGCCAAAATAGCAAGAAGTGCGAACAACCAAGGAGCATACGGCTGAGCATGCTTTTTAGTAAAAAGTGCGCCGACAATAAACATGATAAAAGCAATACCGCATAATACATTGGCTTGCTGCCAAGGAATCCAAGCACAAAGGGCTGCAATTAGATGTACATCCCCTAGTCCGAATCTTTCTTCGGGGTGCTTCCGATTAACGCAATAATGAAATAAACGCATGATTGCAAACATGGTGCAGCTGCTAATCACTGATTCAATAAATTGAATCTTGTTATCTGGCAGTAGAGAAAACAGGACTCCCGTCAACCAAAACCCTGTAGTAAAACGGAGAGGCAACCAAAAATTACGTATATCAAGAAGCGCTAATGGTATTCCCCAAGCCAATAGCACCCAACATTTGATTATTCCTATAGGACTTATATTAGAAAGTACCCCCATTATAAGTAACGAAGTACTGGCTAATGTGAAAGTTGCTATAACGCTATTTATTTGTAAGCGTGTCAAAGAGAGGCCATTGTGTGTTTGTATAAACAGCTTGGCTGGAATAACCAATATTTTTGCAAATAATGCTGCGAATAGTGGTATAGCAATACAGAGAAAGGACCAAATCATTAAATTAATTAGTGCCTCCATAAAGCCTTAGATAAACGGAATAAACTTTGCGAGCGTAGAGCATTCTCCTGCTACTATTATTATTTGCAAATCCAGCATTATAAGATCCTAAGCACTCCCAAGTTACTCCACATTTTTTTAGATGTTTGGCTAATACCCAAGCCCCTATTTGGACATTAAGGCAGGTATTATTGAGCAAATCTTGTTCATCATTAATGATGCCCTGAGCTTGCAACTGAGGAATATGTATTTCATTTATTTGCATGAGTCCGTAATCACGACTGGTTATACGACCTGTTTTGTTGCGGTTTTTTCCTATAGCACGGGGGCTAAGATTACTTTCCACAGTTGCTATCGAACGTAGCAATAAAGGATCTACTTTGTAGCGTGCTCCTGCTTCGTTAAAACAGAATGCTTGAGCTTGTATTGGCACAAATAACAAAACTATTCCTGTGAACACAATTAGCATCAGGAACTGCTGTAAAGCACATCGCATGGTAATGCGCTCCGACTAAATGATGCCGATAGCAAAATGCTATCGGCAAGGAGGATTAGGTATTACTGGTGAATATCAGTGTATTTTGACCAGCAGAACCATTATCAGGAGTACATTGAGCGCCAATGGCATTTGCTGCTATTGGGCCGTTAGTGGATTTTCCGTTTACTTGCGTAATTACAATAGAAGGAGCTGCACTTAATTTAGTTGCGAGAGTGATACATGCTTCCTGAGGAACAGAAGCGTAGGTCAAAGAAAAGCTGGACTTCTGGCCACCGGCTGAGGTTACAGGTTGAACTGTGACAGCTCCTCCCCATAAGTTTTGTAATTTCGCAGTGCCAGATGATTTGGTTCCCACTATCGTCATATTAGCAGGAGCGCCGCCGAACTGGATGAGTGCTCCTGTCATGGCATCTGCGGTGCTAAAATTGTATGTACCTGATGTTTTTGTCATTGCGCGGGTGTTGTTTAATATTTCAGCGGCATTATTGTATTCGGTACTGGCGTCATTGCGATTAAATAATCCTCCTCCTTGTGTAACGGCTACGCTTAACACAACCAGAGCCAAAACGAGCCATATGGCTGCTTCAATAAGTGTGATAGCGCCTTTATTAATGGCACGGCGAGGCGAACTAATGTATAGCTTCATTTTATTTCCTGTGTATATAGAAATGAGATTGTTGGGCTAGTGATTGCCAACTAGGTTGTTGAGGTCTTGAGTTGCTAAAAGAATGAGAATCATATAACCGGCACTAGTTCCTAATGCGATATTAGAAAGTAACTTCGCTGTTTTCTTGATCTTAGCAACGGTTTGTTTAAGCCAATTTCGGGCAAAATTCTCAATAATATTTTCGGCATTATCGCCACCGGTAAGTAACGCCAATTTATCGATAGCACGGGGTGATGGAAACCCGAAACCAGCATTTCGTAATGCTATTCCAAGATGATCACCTTGGCTTACTTGTTGTTGAGTGGCTGCTAACCGCTCGAATAACCAAGGTTGTGCATGATTGCTCAATATATTGATGGCATCTTGAGTGGTTACTTGTGCTCGCATCAAGGCACTAAAATTCAGTAAAAATCCGACTCCCAAGACATCCCGATAAATACTCCAAGGCATTATCTTATCAAGAATATGTTTACGAACGTTGCCTGTTAAGTTAGGCATTGACCATGTAACAAAGCCGATAATGAATAGAATAAATACACCATGTAAAAGAGCATTATTAACGAAAAATTCAGATATTGAGTTTAACCACCATAAGGCTCCTCCCCAATTCTCTTTACTTGATAGCGTTTCTAAGCGTGGCAAAAAATAGACTGTTACCATTTTCATCATGGCGAAAGTTGTTCCCAATAAGAGCATTGGGTAAGCCAGCGTGGACATAAGAGCAGACTTCATTTCATCCATGCCCTGTACGACTGTAATGGCGCGGTTGAGTGCAGCAGCGAGGTTACCATCTTGCGCACCAGCGCTAAGAATTGCGGCTTCTTGTCTGGGAACCCATTCAGAAAATCCTTGATCAACCGATTTGCCTTGGCTAATTGCAGACAGCGCATCTTCTAAACAAAAAACAACAGGCGGGCGTTTTGTTCCATAACTGAGGATCATTGCATTTAAGGCTTTCTCAACAGGAAGATTGTTATCCAGAAGAAATGCGAGATCTTCGTAGAGCGTTAAACGGTCTGTGGTTGTGAATGTTTTTTGAGCCAACCAACGACCCAACCTGTCATTAATATTGTTAACTGAGAATCTATCAGATTGCTTACTTACACCAGATAGAAGACTTTTTAACGCTGAAAAATCAAGTTTCATATTTCCTCCCTTGGTAACAAGGTGAGGCTAT
Organism: Xenorhabdus mauleonii; assembly: GCF_900113945.1. Taxonomy (GTDB): domain Bacteria; phylum Pseudomonadota; class Gammaproteobacteria; order Enterobacterales; family Enterobacteriaceae; genus Xenorhabdus; species Xenorhabdus mauleonii. The sequence goes on along the minus strand of NZ_FORG01000019.1, from coordinate 31,318 downwards.
CTTCATCTAATGGGCTAATGTAATCAGCTTTGATGGGATCAACTAAACCGGCATTGAGGTATCTCTGCAAATGTTGGCCACGAGTGATGCCACCAAGTTCATGAACCCAATAACTGCGTGCGGCTAGTTTGCCTTTGTTTCGATAAATGCTCATAAATTTTGCATCAGGGCGAATAACTTCGGCAATAGCCTTACGTCCTGTAACACCTTTGTGGCAGTATTTGCATCCTGAAGAATTTTGAAAGAATAGCTTTTCTGTATCACAGAAATTTTGTAAGAGAGCCTTTTTTTCTGGTTCCAAGGTTTCTTTAACGTCTTTCCAGGATTCTTTACAATGAGGACAAAGTAGCTGTACCAATCGTTGTGATATTAGACCAATCATCACTTGAGGATCAGCAATCTGCCCCATTGGAATATCCAGCGTATCTGTCAATCTATCTAAAATACCGACAGAACAGTTCGCATGTAGAGTGGTAAATACAAGATGCCCTGATTTAGCGGCAGATAATCCTGATTGCACAGAATGGGAATCCCTAATTTCACCGACAATCATTGCATCAGGGTCTAGTCGCAATAATGCTGATATAGATCTAACCCAAGCTCGGCTGACCGTCTCAGGATTATTTTTATCCGCAATAATGGGTATCTGGACAGCTCCACGAATAAGCCCTTCTGGAGGGTCTTCTAACGTTAATAACCGTTTGCGATGATTGGTGAAACTTAGATATATCTCACTAAAAGTCCGTAGAGAGGTACTTTTCCCTGAGCCTGTAGGCCCAGAAATGATGACGACTCCTTCTGGTGTTGAAAGCATACGGCGAATTAGGAGTTGTTGTTCAGGTAGGAAGCCCAACTCATCAAGTGTTGGAGGTGCTTTCCCTTCATCAAGCAATACGCGCATGGCCACATAAAGGCCGAATTCAGCAGGAGTATGTGAGTAACGCGCACCAAATAATTCTGTAGCTTTAAGAAATTCTTTACGTATGCGAGCATCTTGCGGTCTGTGTGCATTGAAACTTTTTTCTGCTACATCGCACATGGACATTACTATTGTGGATGCCAGTGTTTTTCCTTCCTCTTCATCCAATTTGTCGATTGTTTCTAAGTCTCCATGTATACGAAATTGTACTAAGGTGATCTTATTCATACCAATCAGGAAATGGATATCACTGGCCCCTAACTTTTTCGCCTTTCGGAAGTATTCAATGACCTTCGCTTGAGGGTTAGATGCTTTTTCATTTTTTATTAGTTGTTTTTGTTGAATATCCTTAAGTTTATCGAGTTGAACTAGCTCGATGAGTAGATTTGGATACTTAAGACGCTGTTCAGCGAGTATTGATTGTAGTTGATGATTACCCCGATGACTCTCAGATACATAAATTACAGGTTGTTCTGGGTTTGACTTATCTAGGTAAAAATGTTCTCCACTATATCCAATGGACATTATTGTCACCTCGCAAAAGAGAGAGAAATAAGTGACTTATTAGGTGCTGCTATAATGACTTCGTTAATACTAATACGCCGAACAACATAATCTGTTCCCGGTATTTGGCTGCCTGTTTGGATAGTGACCTGATTACCATTATTTAAGGTAAGCAATGCAGTAAAATTTTTTCCTCTGCCAGAAATTTCAATCACCTGTGGTAGGGTTGTCTCTTGGGTTGCTCCCTTAATATCTGTTTGATCGCTGTCTTGTATTGATGAAACAGGGCTGAATAGAAGTTCAGATGAACTGTCATAACCGTTTTTTTGCAGTTCGCTCAACGCCTTAGCTCGGGCTAATTGGGCTCCGTAAAGAACAGTTTCAGCTTGAATAGATTCAAGTTGCCCCAAGTTTAAGGCGCGTCCTGCTTCTGTTCGTTTGAATGTTGTTACAGTTTGAGTTGGTGTGGTTATAGAGGACTCTGGGGGCTCGTTGATAGCTGTTGATGAAGATGGTGAATCAGTATCTGGATTTGCATTAACTGCTGGCGTTATCAGTGCCATACTTAAGAGCCAGACTTTAATGTTCTGCATACAGAACTCCTTCAATGTTGTATTCCAATCGGTTGTTTCTAAGCAACGTCCTTATGCTCATGGCTCTAATCCCATTGCTATTAAAACGGGAAGGTGCAAACAATCGATCAGGAGGTATATCAGTGATAAATTCAAAATCGTAAGCACGAAACTGAAACGGCAAGTTATTAGCTTCACCTTGGTTTGGTTGAATTGTGACGGTACTTTCACTCAGCCTTAGTTGCGCGTTAATACGTTGCGCATAGCTGGTTAAATTTTGAATCTGTTGATCCTCGGATAATAAAGATTCAGGGTGTGCCGGAGGAACTAGAGAAAATGGCAGAGTGAATGATGCTGAATTCGCTCCTCCAAGTATGTTGAAAATTGGTTTTGCTTCGCTATAGAACAAAGGAAGACGGGCAGTAAAATCACCGATTGTTCCCCCACTTGGTAATGAATAATTCAGTGTAATGCTTCCTGAATTGTTGCAAGTGCTTGAGTCGAAAATCCATCCTGCTATAGATATAGGGGCTTTTTCCCAAACTTTGCTACAGGCTTTCACCATGTCAGGAAATGATGGAAGCGAGCTCCATGGTTTCATGTTGTCGGCGATTTTCTGCTGATTTTCTTTACTGGCTTGCTGTGCTGAGAGTGCCGCTTGAGCTGCCTCAATGCGCATTTGAGATTGATGATCTTGCCAAGCGTTGTTAGCTAAGTATCCTCCAAATAAAATGAGTGCAGTACTTCCTAAAATCCACAACGATTGCTGATTATGTGTTTTATGAAGACGAGCCCGGCGAATGTTTATTTTATTGGTGAGTAGCGAAGAGAGTTCTAATTCTTCTGCATGTATGTCGTGAAAAAAATTAGCGGGCCCAAATACTGACCATCCATTCTCGGGCTGTGGAGTTATTTGTAGAAATATGTCTACTGCAGTCAAAATCGAACTTTTGTCACCAATTACATCACCAAGAGAAGATAGTTTCTTGTCAATGACTGCGACAAACCAATATTGCTCACCAGAAAGCTGAAAAACAGCGTAACAATTGTCTGGTAAATCAGGGAGAACAGTGAGTGCCATTGATGCAAGGATATGGCCACTTTTTTTTATGGGTTGTGTATCAGTGATATTCACTGTACCCAATAATGTCCCTTGTGCTTGATTATCTTCGGCAGCTCGCGCTGACCAGTAATTAGCTTTCTTCTCTTTAGCGCGTAGGAGCATGTTTCTCCGCCCGCGTATAGATAAGTACTGCCATTGTAGGCCAGCTATTAACCAACCATTGTCTGTTTGTAACAGGTGATATGTTGGTATGTTTTGTTGAGTCATATTTTACCCCAAAATAACTGGTGTAATGAGAATGACTAACATAGTTTTATTGTCTTCACCTTTACTCCCCCCACCTAATCCGAAGAAGCGAAAACTTCCTACTCCTTGACGATTAGTTGTATTACTCAATGATTGATAGCCACTCAATATCAATGTTTGACCTGATTTCATGATCACTCGTTGAGTAAATGTTTTGAGGCGAGTTCTCATGAGTTCTACCGATGTTTTTTCACTGGTAAATGTTCGCATCGTGGGATCATCAGACATATTGATCGCAAACTGCAGTTGCATTTTTGATGAGTCAGGCATCAAAAATGGCAATACAGTCATGTTAAATCCGGTGGTGATTGTTGATTTTGTGATACTGCTGGATGAACCAACGTTAGGAGTATTTTCAGTTGTAACACTTGAGGCATAGTCTTGTTGTAATGCGACCTGAATAGGCACTGCTGACAAGTTTGTAGTCATGCTTGAGGCTTCGGTCATAACGCTAACATTGGCTTGTTCTGAAAGGGCTTTAATAAAGGCTGTTGATCCTTCACCTTTACCATCCAGAATTGAAATGCCGCCATTTAAAGCACCGGAAGCCGCACCAGTAAAGGCATTGCTTAAGGACACCCCGACACTGCTTGTATTAAGTATGGATTTCCAATCAATGCCCAGTTGATCCTGTTGGCGTTTTTCAACACTGTATATTTGAACATTCAAAACAACTTGTCGGTTTAATTGTTTGTTACGATCATCTAAATAACGACCGATTTGTTCCAGTACTCTTGGTGTGTCCGTGACAACTAGTACACCGGCAGACATATGCATTCGGCCTACACTTGGTGTTAACATCGATTTTATTGTGTTGGCCACGTCTTCATATAGATTGGATTTAATTTCCATCTCTGTAGATTGAGATGTATTTGAATCACCACTTAACCCGCCATTGCCACTATCACCGGTGGCACCTACTGATGATGTTGTACCGCTAATAGTTTTAGAGCCAAAGGCTGCTTTACTATCCATAAAATTTACAGGAAAGGTGCGTGTATCCAAGTAAAAAATAGTAATTCGGCCTTGTTCGTAACGCCAAGACAAACCAAGCCGAGTTGTTACATTATCTAGCATGCCTCCCAATTCACCTTGCCAGAATAAACTACGCAGAGAAGAGGAATCGTGAGTGGGCTGAATTGATTGAGAGTTTTCTCCTCCAATTATTGAAAGAGGAAGCATTCCGTTTGGATCTGGAGCAGGTATTGGTCCGCTAATACGCTCAGTCTTCCCGCTGCTTTTTGGGGTTAGCATGGCTCTGGCGTCAGGCGTTACTATCACCGATAAACGGCACTGTTTGTTAATAAAAGCACTGACCTCTGCTAAGGTAATATTGCCTGGGCGGTTGATGGCAACAGCACAAGGTGGAAGCGGTATATTGCCGTTCAATGGTGCGTTTATAGGATAAGGGTTAATCCATTGTGTGGATAGATTACGGACAACTGAGCCGCTTTTTATGGCCTGTAAATTCTTATCCGCTTGTTTTTCATCTGATACCACTTTGTTATCAATTTTATCGATACGATCCAATGGGGCACAACCGGATAATAGCAGGCACAAAGCTGCCGCTACCCCAGTTAAGGGAAGTCTGTTTTTCATGGAGATCTCTTGGATTAAGAACGAATAAGGCTGGGGTAAGATACGGAGTTAGTTAAGGTATACCAACTGACCGTTAGCAATATGGGCTGGGACGGCAACTTGCATATCATTGCCAGAATAATCGATCAAACGTCGATTAATCACTGTACCAATCAATGCTGAATTATGAGTTTGAGCTTGTAATGCTGATATTAAACCAGGTTGATTATCTTGATATACAAATACACGATTAGCTTGTAATACATGGTGTAAACCCGGTACTGGCACCCAACCTAAAGTATTATCTGAAATAGTTCCTTCGGTTTGTGCTGGATTGTTATAACGCCAATCGTTGATCTCATTAATATAACGTGCAGTTTGAATAGCTCGTTGGTTCAAATCACTTTCTTGTCGTTGGTACTCTATTGGAATGCTGCTAGTGATGTCTCCTATGACAAGGAAACCAATAAAAAATGACAGTAACCAGTAGTACACAATTAATGGATCTCCTTATCATCTACACTTAGCACACACTGTTCATTGCGAATACCAGCATATAAAGGAATTTTAGCAGCACCGTATAGAGTGAATAGGCTATTCAATGCGTCGTGATAGCTACCTTCGAATTTTAAAGGAGCATCAACGCGATAGTTAATTGATGTCGCCCATACCACTGACCAATTCTTTATTCCTGGTGTGGTACATGTTTCATTGGTCGACCAATTGAATAATGCGTCTTTTAAAGTATCTCCTGCCTCAATACGCCATACTTTTCTTTGGGTTATAGGCTTAGGTGTAATCCCTATAACTGCTGTTTTTTCTGAGCTAGCCATTGTTTGTTCTAGCTTGGGTTTAGCTGCCCCAAATGTAGATAGTGCTGGAATGCTTTTTTCTGATACTGGTTTTGACGATATAGACACACGTTGTGTTGTCCAATCTATTGTAGCTATCAATTCTTTTTTCATCATTATCTGATTGAGTACATAAGGCCATTGGGAATTACTTTCCCATTGTAATGATTCATGCACTTCTGGTTTGATGTTTTTCCCATAATTTTGTTGCCAGTGTACAGGAAGTATCAGCATAACAGCTTGGTTTAGAGTTTCAGATTTTCCAGCACTCGCCGGCACAAGTAGTTTAGGAGGAGTACCTATATAACGTATAGCTTGTAATCCGCTAACTGCTTTTGCTGTTAATGATGAAGAGGTTGAAGTACTTGGAGTGCTCTTTGTTGCTTTATTGCTATCTAGAGAAGTGGCTGGATATTTAGGATTAAGTTGTGTTCGGCTGACTTGAGCTAATTCGCTGTGCGCTTGTTTTATTATTGGTAACTGTTCTTGGATTAGTGTTGTGACAAATTTTTGAGCTGGAACAGCCGGGGGTGTTTGAATCGTTGTGGCACATCCGCTCAACATCGCCGGCGCTAGTGCGACGGGAAGGAGTTTTTTCATTGGCTTATTTTCCTGTCTATGGGACGTCGGCCCCTTCTAGGTTTATTTGTGCTATCAAGTACTTTCTGGGCTAAAACATCCCTATCTATCGTTGGTAATAGTCCAATTGCAGCTTCAAGAATATTACGGCAAGACACCGGTCGATTTAGAATATCGGTCAAACTAACAGCTTGCTCATTAAGGAGTTGGTCGTATTGAGCATTCAGAGAATAGCTCTTTGATTGTGATTGGCGTTGAATCATTAAAATCATCTCGGTTATACGCGATGGCGTAATTATTGGAATTTGCCAGTATTTGGGAGGTCGTAATATTAGTTTTTTCCGACATTTAACGGGAAGACTGTAATGTGGAATATCTATGTTGAGTGAACGTTCTTGACCGTTAGCGCAAGGATTCTGCAAATGCGTAAAACATCGCACTGCGAGTTAATCCGTTATTTTCTTCAACCAGAGATTGGATTTGTCTTCTTTGTTGATTATTCAAAGGCTTTGTATTATTTCGCCAACTATGTTTACCAGGATGTTTAGTGGTAAACGCTTGAGTACAAACTGGTAGCTGCATTATTTCATCAACAACAGAATCGCGGATAGGCGTTATTTCACCAGCAAAACGAACGAGCTGACTTATCCCAGGGCATAGTTCAATTTCTGAGGTGTGATCTATTTCAGGATCAAAGAAAACAAATAAATAGCCAGGAAAAAGTTGCTCCATTACTTGTCTAAATTGGCCTGGTCTATCTGATCTCGGTCGATAACTACGGATTGTAGGGCTAAAAGCCATTATATTCCTTCGTCCTAGAGCTATCTGGGCTTTGAATACGTTATCTTTACCAGCTTTATGGCAAGCGAGATACCAGCGTTCCATGATGTTCTAATGTTTCCCAATGATGAAATGAAGAACTGCAGAAGAATATTAAAGCGCGGTGTAAAGGACAGGCTCCGCCAAAATCGCACCCAAGGAATGCAATTGGCAAAAATTTAATATAGAGGAGATAGGCATTGATTTTCCCCTTAACTATGACTGCGCTTTAGCCTGAACTGTTTTGATGGGTAGAAAATAGGAGTATTTACTATCCGAGCTAACATGGGTTTATGTCTGTATGGAATAGTATTTTCAATTTAATCTGTTGTAAAATGATTTATTGAATTCATAAATTTTGTAAACCAACAAAAAACAGTTATTAAGTTCTGTTAAGGGTAATTTAAAGATAAAAAAATTTACCAAGGATCATTTTTACAGATGAATTTAGACATTAAAGTAAAAATACAGAATAAATATCTACTGTTAAATTTTTTTTCGATTGCTTGTTTTATAGGCTTGCATTGGTTGGTTAAACAACGATTCGATGTTTTTTCCGGTAAATTTAGATTACTAAGGTTTATCTTTACACTGATTTTATTGTTGTGAGTTTGCTTGACGAACTGTTCATGAGTAGTGGAAAATGCGAGTTAGTGGGCTTTCTGATGGAAAAAGGGATTTAATGATAGTTTGGTTGCATCCCTTTAAAAATACGGTAATATTTGCAAAATATTGTGCTAAATTTTTATTAAGCTAGAGATCTGGCAGGCGCATAAAAATGCGATTGAAAGGGGCTTCAAGCCACTTTCCGTAATTGGATAGGGCATATCCTTAAATGCTTAGGATGAATAGGCTCAGAGTTAGAGCCTTATAAATGCAAAATCCCCCGATATCTTCTCAATCTTGGCGGACCAGGAAAGATATCAGGGGATAAAAAAGCAGGCGCTGCCCATTAGTTTAGGGTGCCTGTTGAGGATTATAACGCATGTACGACTTAGATCAATATGATTCTGCCATAAGCGCAGGTACTGGTGTTTGAAAAAACAACAGTCTCTTTAGAAAAAAGACCAACAACCAAGCGCAGGCGAGGTAATCACTCTACTGCGTGCAAGTGTCCAAGTCCATTCTATACTCGCCCTACGGGATATAAACCTTTACCAGGTGAACTTGGGCGTGCACAGCGAAATTTAGTAATCAAAGATCGCAATACTGGCCAATGGTCATTCCGTCGTCGACCATCACGCTCACCCTACTTTGTTTTTATGCGCCCCGTTGTTGGACGTCAGAGAGGGTTTCGCCCAGAGCGTAGTGCATTATTAGATGCCTTGTTTGTTGTTATGTTAGACACAGTAAATTTGTCTAACAGCATAGTGACTATCAATTTGACAAAATTGTCTGAGAGACTGAGCCCAAAAGACGAACTAGGGAATGTCATTCCTGATACGATGGTAACTTTAAGTCGGATATCACGAGTTATTGATGAAATGATTAAATTTGGAATTCTCAGTATTCCTGAATCTGAACAATCTTTTGATTACATGAACGGTATCTATTTTCCTAAACATGTCATTATCACTGATGCTGGCTGGCGTTTAACGGGTATTAACATGGATAAGTTAAGAGCTGAACAGTATGAACGCCGTGTTGCAGAATCAGAGGGAATCGTTGCACCGGGTGAAGTGCTATCTGTGAAAGCATCTCGGGCTCGTTGGTATAATCAATGCCGGCTAGCTACTTTGGTACGTCGCCGTACCGAAGCCTTAAAAAGGAAACAACAGAAAATTCTTAGTCGCCTGCCATTTGATGATAGAAAATATAAAGTGGCGAACAGGTTGCTGCATTCTCTTACTCCTGAACTCTTAAGCACCATGACTGAACTTGAGTTTGAAAAACGAGTTTGGAATGAATTGTATCAATTACAATTGGGACCAGAGGTGATGGCCGCTCAACCTGATACCCCACCCGATATTATTCACTGATTATTTTTGTAGCAATTAAAATTTCCCGCCTTAGTTGGCGGTATCTGCGTTTTTCTCTCTTCTTCATTTGTTCAATAAACGCCCATTTCAATTAAAGTAAAATCCAACATAAGGGTAATGGAAGCTATAAAAGCAGTGTAATAAAATCTTATACACAATTACCTGCAATTAAGATCAAAGCATTAACAGCAAATAATCACCTTTTTACCTGCAAGATAATCAAGACTACGTCTTATCTTTTATTCAAAAAAAACTAATTGTTCTATTTAATAAAGACTGTGAAAAACGGTGAAAACAAATAATGACTTCGCATACAGCGGCCTAACGGCCACGTGCTCAGGTAATTGCTATAGCATCAAAGATAACAGCCCCCTAAGCCCCGGCAGTACACTGCCGTTGCTAAGGCCCCGGAAATCATGGCGTTAACGTCGTAACGCCGTTAACGCCCCTCACCGGGGTTACAGGGCTTATATAACTTTAATTATCGCTATAAGATGGACTGGCTCTATAGGGTGGAGGGAGGTTAAGTGATCTATTCCGATCCTGTGCCGGCTTACGCCGGGCTCGCTGGCTAACCTACTGAGTTACTCTTTATTTCAGAGAGCCAGCTTTTGTGTAAAACCAGTGAAGAACCCAGGATTCCTTTGCTGATCCTTGATATAAAGACGTAAAAGGAAACATTTGAATTTTGATACTGCAATATTTAACTTTCTTTTATTGCTTTGGAATTTTAAATATTTTTTCAGTAAACGGCTTCTTTCCAACTTTTTCTTGACGCCAGTCCTTAAATTCTTACGTTCTACAGCCTTCACATTATTCACAAAAAACACTTTATACTTGCTTTTGAGGTTAATCTGATCGTTGCTTAATTGCCCTCTCAATCCAAAGCCGGTTCGATTTGAGTCGAGTTATAGTTTATCATTGTTCGAGCAAGCGGTTGCATGCCTAATAGCGAAGTCATTTTTGATGCTTTAGGAAATTTCTATATAAATAAGATTTAATTAATTTCCAAATATATTAATATGTTATCAAAAGCTTAGATAAGTAGAGATCCTCTATGCCAACTCTATTCATTGACTTATTGATAAAACCACGTAAGAGATTTACTATAAAAACCGACCAGCAAGAGGCTTTAGTTCAAAGCTTGGTGCTATATGTTCAGAACCAATATTCTTCTCAATCTGATTGGTCCTTATACAAATACGGTAAAAGTTTTGGATGCTTATGTTCAGTAGATGCTGTACAATTTATCAATTGGTTAGAAAATTTAGAGTATAACAATCGAATTGACGAGATTTTAAAAATTACGAAACCTTATCTAAGGATAAAAGAAAACATACCTCAATTGACGGTTTATATCCCGTTAAACTGGTATTGCATCGCACTTAATCCAGTTAGAGATCAAGTTCGTAAATTATGGTTGAGTAGCGCTACAAGCACAGCCCTAACAGAAACCTCACCTATCTTATCTGTACCAACTCTATTACCATTTGATTATTATATTTTATGTGAAGGTCGAGCTATTCCTAATTCTTGGCAACATCACTTTGAAAAATGTTTAAGGATAGGAATTCCATTTATTGTTTTATGGCACTATCGACCTAAGCAAAAAAGTTACTCCCATCGATATGATATTCTATTTTCATGGGAACCATTTATTAACAGTCACCCTCACATATTTTATAACAAAAAATACCCTGATATAGAAAAGGTTATTACTCGTCGTATTTCACAAATGATAAAAAATTACAATAAAAAGAAAGGATTTGAAAAATCGATGCTTCAAGGAGGAATTGTAAACGGTCAAGTGAGCATTCTAAAATTAAATTTTGAAGCTGCTCAACAACTGATGTTTGAGCTTGTAAATATGTTACAACGATTGATTATAGATATGGAAGAAAAAATAGAAATAGGTGATAAATTAAATGAAAAAAAAGCATATTAATTAATTTTTTTAAAATCCAATGATTCCATACAATATAATTGGTGAGTTTTAATCTACATAATTTTTATCATATGACAGATTTTTTGTAGCATAAATACTCTAACTATAAGCTATGGTTTCATTGGATTTTTGAGGTAATGCTTGATTTTTAATTAAATTTATCAATTTTTAAATTGATTATCTTTAACTTTATCAATCAAGCACACTGCTGTTCCTTCGTATTTGAATTTTATTTTTTCTGATGTTTCTTTTTCTTGTAGTTCTTTAAATAACAGATAAACAGATTTTATTCCAGCCCCTGTATAATTTGGGTGTGAATAAATAATATTATGCAATTGTTCTGTTAAAGATTCAATGGAATCATTTTCCCATTGTAACTCTAATAATTGATCTATTATTTCAACGTTCCCAAATTTATTTACGACAAATAAGGCAGTGTTTTCATATTTGAATATTATTTTTATTGAGTTTTCATTATCCTGTAACCTTCTTAACAAGATCATGATGCAACTGATCCCAACCTCCGTTTCATTTGTGTATGAAGAAATAATTTCGCATACTTGCTCTGCTAGAGATTCAATGGAATCATTTTCCCATGATAATTCTGTCAATCGATCAATTATTTCAAAATATTGTATACCTTCTTTAGTTAGAAGAAAGCTCATAAATCCGCCTTAAAGCAACCTATTCACCCCTCTTTGAGGGGTGAATATAAGCTACTTATTGTTATAATAACTTAAGTTTATAATAAGGTATTGTTTCCCTGGTGAAGCATAGGTAAATGATGCTTAGGTCTTTTATCTTATGTATTCATAACATGAAGCTGATTCATATCATGAATATAACGTTGATTTTGGAACAGTGGTAGAAGATAGTCAAGTTAATTAGAAAATTGTTTTTATATATGAACCCACATCGATTATTATCAGCTAGAACAGCAAAAGGATTGACTCAGAGCCAATTAGGAGAAAAGTTAGGAGTCGAAGATTCAGAAAAGGCTCGTTTAAGAATTTACCGCTATGAAAAAGGGCTCGTATCGCCTACATATGAAGTTGCTTGCCGGATGGCAGATATTTTAGATGTTCCTGCATGTTATTTTTATATAGAAGATGATGTCTTTTCGGAAAGAGTCTTAAACTTACATAAAAAGAACAATACTTATAATGAATTGGAAAATAGTTTGGTGTCTGTGCTAAAAGAAAATCAGAATAAGAAAGAAGAATATGAGGAAGCGTTAAAAAAAATAAAAGTTATTATAAATAATCTTACAGCCCTCTGAGGAGGGCTTTATTGTTTTTTTCAGAGCCCTGATAACAGGAAATTACTCACCTAAATCTCTTCTAACATGATAGACAGTATCAAAATAATCATTTTTGCAGAGAACAAAAATGCCATTTTTCTTAACAGCTACATCGGCATTAGTTTCAAGATCATCAACATCACGAAGACCACAAATTTTTCTTACATCCTTACCAGACATAACAACACCACTGTTTTTTTCTTCGGGCGGTTTGACATAGACATCTTTTGCCATCCAAAGTGGATATATGGGTGCAAGTCTAAAATAGACTATAGGCAATACAAATAAAAAATAACTTAAAATTAATGCTAACATTATTAACATATTTTTTAAGTTAAAAAATTTTCTTTTTTTTATGGACATTTGGTGATTCACTTTTTGATTATTTTGAAAAAAATCGCATTAATAATGTAACTTATTGTTTAACAAAGATAATTTAATATGACTAGTTGCCATTCTGGAATATTAATTCCGAACTATTCATCTAATGTATTCGTTGTAGGGTCCCTTCACTTAACTCAATATTGGCGATTTCATTATCCTTAATGGTGACAATTAGTTGAACATTTTTGGGCTGGATAAACCCTTTTTCTTTGAAAAATTTCTGTATTTTTTCTTCAAGTTCATCATGTTGAATTTTTTCTGCCATTGATATGTATTACCTGTTATGTTTTGTGTGTGTATTATTTGATGCGTATGAATTTGGTGTGATTATCAATAAAGTTAAGTGCTCATGGCCAGAACGGATCTGACAGCCATTCTGCAATCAAACGACGCCGAGGTAAATCTAATGTTGCTGCCGCTTCTCTTATGTCAAATTCACGTTTATCGCTGAACCATACAGCCATCAGAAATCTAGCCATGATATTTTCACCGTGGTTAAGAGACGGTAATGTAGCTAGTAGCCCTTGTTCATCACATTTTTTCTCATCTTGATCCCAAAATTCATGTAATGATGGGCAATCTGATTGCAATAGCAGAAAAAAGAAACGATTATAAGGATCTTCAATTTTGGGGATAACTAATCGCGTAGCCGGCTGACGAAATGTTGCTTTTAATGCTTCGTCAAAATCTTTTTCTTTCTGAATCATAATGTCATCCTCTTGTTGTGCGATCACTTTGATAGTTTTTTCATAAGAAGAATTACAGATTTAATCTAATGCCTTTCTATTGCTTTTTATATTAACTAAGTTTCAACTATACCCAGTACTTTTTTACCGTGTGCCCTTAACTCGCCATTTGGTCCAATATAACGATAAAGAGATTGGCGCGATATGTTTAGTTCTCTACATAATTCGCTCATAGTTGTGTCTTTGTTTTTCATCGCGACCTGAGCTAATCTAACTTGTGTTTTTGTTAAGAGGAATTTTCTCCCCCCCTGTCTTCCTCTGGCTCTTGCTGATTTTAATCCCGCAATGGTTCTTTCTCGAATTTGCTCTCTTTCAAACTCTGCTAAGGCGGCAAAAACTCCAAATATCAGCTTGCCAGATGCCGTTGTAGTATCAATATCAGCTCCTTGGCCAGTGAGTACCTTGAACCCAATTTGGCGCTCTGACAGATCATACACTGTATTGATAAGGTGTTTTAAATCTCGGCCCAGGCGATCTAATTTCCAAACCAACAAAATATCTCCTTGCCTTAATGCCTTAAGGCAAGATTCTAGACCAGGGCGATTTTCAAGTTTGCCCGATGCATAATCTTGGTAGATGTATTCTTTTTCTACACCGGCTTCTATCAGAGCATCAACCTGTAAATCTAGCGTCTGACTACCATCATTTTTTGACACTCGCACATAACCCAATTTCATTTATTCACCTGATAACTGATAAAGGTAGTATCCAGATATATGTCTCTTAAACGGTCGTTTGTGGTACATGGTTGTTTTTTAGTTTCTATGCCGTATGAAATGTAACATTTAACGTAACTTATTCTATGTATCATAAATGATACTGAAATTAGATTTTGATACAATAACTTTCTGTTTTAAAGTTTTGTTGCCTATTATAAGGTTAACGATCCATTAACAATGTCATCCGCTATATTTATTTAGCATACACTCTTTCATATTAGGGAAATTTACCGTATTTATGATGAGGCAGCCCGGAAGGTCTGGCACCGATATTTGGCACGTTTTAATTATAGATAGGGGATTTTCAGTAAACGGAATAAACGGAATAAACGGATTGGCTGTGGTGTTACGATAATTAGACCAAATTGAACGCCTCCTGTTCATTCTGGGTTGGAATGAGCAGTAAAAAGCCTGCGGGAGAATGGGCACGTGTTTTAATTATTATTTGAGGAGCATAAAAAACCTTGGGTATTTCCATATGTTAATTTTTATGTCAATACTTGATTTAATTTTAATGGACAATGTATTTTTGATGGTTTTCTGATCTGTTATATGTGTTAGGATTGAATCTGTAAATAATCATATTTTAATATAAAAACAAACATTAGTCTAATCTCACAAAATAAATCATAGGAACCGATATGAAAAAATTTTATATTTTTATATTATCAATTTTTATGTCCGTTGTTGCTTTTGGTGCTCAAGGAGAAGCGCAAAAAGGATTTATAGAGGAAATAAGAGCATATAATAAGGATAGTCAATTTGTAGTTACAATAACAGTAAATGGTAAACGATATGAGTTGTCTTCTAATTCCCAAGTTACTCTTGCTGAAAGGGCTTTATTACTAAATAGGCAAATTTCTTATGAATTCATAAGTGCTAATACCAACCTTACTGATTCAGTCGGTGCTATTAAGGTCCTGATTCTCAAAAAATAAATGGTGGTTATAATGATTGCAAAAATTAACATTAAGAATTTTATATGTTATATATTAATTAATGTTATTATTTCATCAATAAATTTAGCTTATGCAATCGTTCCTCCAGATATAGTTTATAGAGGTGATACTAGAAATGTAACAACTATTTTCTCAGAAGGATTTAGCAGCAAAGGAACAAACATTCATGTAATAAGGCATGTAGCTGAAAATAGCGGTGATTCAGCATATATATCTACAAGTAGTGAATTAAGAATCGCACAATTTTTTGGAGCTGTGAGCGCTGGTAGATATCAAAATACTAATAGAAGTAGAGTGTTTTGGGTTTATCGCATAAGACCTACAGGTAACTTTCATTCCATTAATGAATCACTTAATTACGGTATGCAAAACGGTAGGAATGAAACAAGTAGAAGTTTTTATTTTAATGTACGTAATGATTACGGAGAAGAGCAAGAATGGGCTGCTATACGGGCTATTAATGCGCAACAAATAGAATCTGCTACACTATATAGAGCCAACGCTGATTATGATCAACGTAACGAGATTGAAAGGATTAATTCTTATGAAATATTAGGCACGGTTCGTAACCCTAATTATAGAGACCAAGGGCAAGCCAGTAATAGTATCATACCTTACATTATGAATCAGCTGGTAATAGACGCCACGAGGCTTACAATGAGTTATGCTGGTACGTTTGAACCAATCGGGATGGGCAGTAATAATTTGGCATCTACCAATGGCATATCTTGTGAAAATAACCAATTATATAAATCATCCAAAAGTTCTAATGACACCTGTTCAGCTTTTGAAAAGAAAGAGTTAACAGAGAGTGAGTCTATAAAAAAATACAAAGAATATCTTGCAATACTAGTTTCTGAATAAATCATTAAGTGTGAGGTATAGCCATTACACTATTTATGTGACTGAGCTTCGAAAAATGGGGGGTGTAGATAGGAGTTTATTATAACTTTTTAATCAGATCCCCCTTCATTATAATGAATCTAGATGCGATAAATCTGCAAAGTTCTGTAGGGCGAACTGTAGCATTTGCATAGAAGTTATGTTTTGGAGAGTGTTTTTGTTCCAATCCTTCTCACCGAAATCTATGACCATTCTCTCACATTGGTTTGGGGCATAAAGCCCAATGGAACTATTTACACCAACGGGAAATAAATACCTATCAGCAATTCATGCTACGAGATTTCATTCTCGAAGTTGTGATAATGAAAATAGAGCTTAAAATCCTGCAATTCCTAGCCACTTACTGGCTGTCAATCGGCATATAGAGTTATAGACAGAAACGGTGGATAAGCTGGTGTTTTTTTTCGAATCAGATCTAAAGTGTGAAAATATGACGCTGCCATGTTATAAACTTTTTTATTTAGTTTTCTATTGTGTATAATGAATAGCCTGTTCACCAGAGAATAAATATACTCATGTGACCAGTAATATCTATTGCCACTTATGGTTGATAAGGGAAAGGCTTCTAATAATGAATAAATTTATTTTTATTATTTTTATTATTTTTATTATTTTTATTTCTTTTTTTTCTAATTCTTATGCTAAGTCATTATTTTTAGGTGACTCACTTACTTATCAAATAGCTCATAGCTATAAAAAAAAAGCTCCTCTTGATGCTATTTATATGCCAGGTTCTGGCTTGGCATCGAATCGTATTTTTGATTGGGATGGCTATTTACAGTACCTAAATTATTCAAACTATGAAACGATTTACGTGGTATTGGGAACTAATGATCTTATAAATAAAAAACAAAAAGAGCAGTATGCTATAAAAGTGGCTAATTTTATCAGTAAATTGCAGGTTTTTTCAGAGGGAAGGCCAATTATATGGTTGCTACCTCCTGAGCTGGCTGATAAAAATAAAAATGTTTTATTAAAAAACAGCAGGGAAACAATTATTAGTGCTTGTTCAAATCAAAATATAAAAATGATTGATACGCGACTGGCTCTAGGTATGGATTATATAGAGGAATTTAATTCTATACCTATCAGAACTAAGGATGGAATACATATTACTAAGAATGGTGCCGATAGAGTAGTTGACTTGTTATTTTGGTATTAATGTGTCTTCATAGATTTAATTTATTTATATAATTTATTTCAATCAGTTAACATGTAATTTTAGTATGTTAACTGATGGCTATTTTTAAATTATTAAAGAGTGAATTAATTTATTTTTAATTGGTTCTATTATCTGGATTTTCTTTGATAAATGCGATTAAACCTTTTAATATTGATATTAAATCATTGATTTTAGATGAATCTTCTGGTGATCCAAGTTGGAAGTGTTCAAATGGATATCTTTTTTTTATAAAGTAATTTTTTATGCTGCTGATATATTTCATGAAATGCTCTTCATTTTTTATTTTTCTTGATTTTTCATATACATGTTTTAAAAATTCTTTTCGATGTTTTTCTGGTATACTTAAAAAAAGTTTTTCTAAATCATGTGATTGAAGTTTTTTTGGTATTTCTATCTTGCTATGCAAGAATGAGATTGCAGGAATATTGGTATTGTTATATTCATCTTCACTTATCTGACTGAGATTTTCATTTTTAATTATATTAAAATGGGACGGGTGATGTTTTCGTTTGGCGGAAAATGATTTAAAAAATAGTTCAAGAGATAACGTTCCATTTATAAAGAATGTATATTTTCTTATATCTAGAGCATCATAACAAGATGCTTTTTCACCTTCTTTTATTGCTATTTCAGCAAGCCTTAAAGATATATCACCAATTATTCTAATTGGTACTACTATCGTTGAATAAGTTTCATGATTATTCATGTTTTTTTATCCTTAACAATTTAAAGTTAATGGCTTTATTTTGTAGTGGTTATTGTTTTTATCAATGATATTGATAGTTGTAAATTATTCATTTAAATCCCTTCTAAACATATCAGATATATCTCATTCAAAGTTTTTTGTCTGTAAATTATGGCAACTAAAATTCTTGTACGAAATACCTATAACTTGCACTGCATCATGCATTCTCACTTTTTTCCTCTCTTCTCGGATTAATTGCCCAACAGTGGTATATCAGACTTAACGTACTAACACTAAAATCAGGTTTATCCATGTAATTACACCAAAAGTAGATCAACAGCTAAATTTGGATATCCTTTATTAAACAAACCAAGACAAACACTGCCTATTAAGGGAAATTTTAAAGATTTCTACCCCATTGATTGAGATTTTTCCGAAATCACAAAAATAAGACTTACATAAGTTAAATTTAACGAGCAATCCCGTAAGATACCGTATTAATTCCATCAATTCTAAACATACATAAATTTTTTCAATAAAGTGTCGATGGATAATTAACCAAAACATGCTTGCGAGAAAAGATGAAAAACAGTAAGGAATCTCTGTATCTGAAAGAATTGGCTTATATGCGCGAAAAAGCGAAGTCGATGGCTGCAGAATATCCTCATTTGGCCAATTTTTTGAATCACCCCCATGATCCGGATGTTGAGCGTCTTATGGAGGGTTTTTCGTTGTTGTCTTCAAACGTGTTAAGCACCGTTAAGGATTCTTACCCAGAAATCACCCATGAAATGCTTGGACGGATTTGGCCACACACCATGCGCCCTGTTCCCCCGACGACTATTATCCAATTCACTCCTCATCAAGACATTCATCAAGGGGCCGTGGATATACCTCAAGGTACGCCTGTTATTGCCACGGAGGGAGAACAAGCATTGCGGTTTAACACCTGCCTTCCTTCGCATATTGAGCCTTTCATTGTTCTGAATAAGCGCATCCAAAAAACAAGTGAATACAGTGATATTGTTTTGACACTGCGTCAAACGGGCAATGCATTGCCTATTTGGTCAGGGGGAAGTTTGCATTTCTTTCTGGGCACCGATCAAAACCGTGCAGCCCAATTAAGTTTGTGGCTGGATATGCATATTGAGGATTTCTATCTGCGAACGGTTGAGGAGGAGCTTAGGCTCAGGGATAGTTACTCTTCTGGCTGGAGTGAAAATTTACAACACACTTTGTTGACTACCGAAGATCTGTTTTTTGCTCATTTAAAACAGGTGACCGAGTATTATTGTTTACCTCACGTGTTCAGCTTCATCACATTAGATGTTAAGGAACAACGCGATTTACTGTTAAATCCTGATGGTTCATGTGAGCTAATTTTCCGCCTAAAGGGAGAGCTTCCGATAAATGACTTGGGAGATGCTTTTCAATTAGGTTGCGTGCCCGCAGTTCATTTAGAGCCGATGCTCAGCCAGCCTATTTCATTGGTGCCAGATAATGCGTGTTTTCCGTTGCCGCTGGCAGACACCGTGCGGCTTTTCCGCACAGAAAGCATTCAGACGGCGAAGCAGCCTGGCGAAAAAACTACACAAGGAAATGCACCGAGAGGTAAATCCTGTTATTTCCAGCCAATTGACCAGTATCAATCCAAAAGTGACTGGCTGCTTAACACAGGCGATCCTGATAACGTTTATTTTCAATCACTGATAACAGACGATTTATTGGGGCGCTTGCGTAACCAAATACGCTTTATCGGCATGGATGGGAACGCTGCAAATAATCTATCACCTCAGACGGTATGTGCCCATTTTTCAGGTTATCATATTCAGGCCATGCAATTGGATATTGGTGAAATTACACATACGCCAATGTCGGTTCCCGCGCATTTACATGCCCGTAATATCACGGCAGTTTCTCCTGATTTTCCACCGATGGTGATGGGAAAATCAGATTGGTCATTGATCAATCTTTTAAACTGCCCGCCTTTTCTATTGTTCGATGCTGAATCACTGAGAGCCTTTCTACGTCTGTATGATTGCTATTCTGAACATGATCGCACTCTGAGCCGTCTGATGCAGCGACATATCAACGGCATTGTGAGTATTGAAGCCCTGTCAGGCAATCGCCTTGACTACAGTAAACAAGGTCAGGGTCGCCCCATTAATGGCAACTACCTGAATATTTATCTTGATCCAGCGTGTTATGACAATGACGGCGTCATGTATCAGTTTTGTCGGATTATCGACCAACTGTTGGCGTGTTTTGTTGTGCAGAATAATTTCATTATGCTCAGAATTTATCGGCAGGGGGGACAGGATGTACTGTGGCAGTTTAAGGAACAGAAAGGGTTACGCAGCGAAATGTAATATAACGAAATATGGATGAAAAATTAGGAGACAATAATGCCAAAAAGCGGATTACGTTTTCTTTGTCGGGTTGGAGACTTGCCCGAAGATACATTTGCGGTAGTGGATTTTACTCTGCAGGAAGGGCTTTCTAATCTTTTCACTTTGAATCTCACTCTAGTTCAATCCTTGCCGGCTAATCCCTTTAAGCCTCCGTTAGAGATCGATTTAACCACACTATTGATGCAAGAAGCAGAACTTCAAATTTTCTACGACGAGGCGGAGCAACGAAAAATCACCGGGATTATTTCCCATGCTGATTGGTGCGGCACCGATGGTAATAAAACACTCTACACTTTCACCGTGCGTCCGTTTCTTTGGCGACTGACGCTGAATCAAGACAGCCATATTTATCATCGCCAAAGTGTGCCGGATATCATTAAACTCTTGCTGAAAAAACACCGTATTCGTACTGATTCTCAGTTGGAAGATCCGCACCAGAACCGAGAATACACAACTCAGAAACGGGAATCGGATTATGAATTTTTCAGCCGACTGGCTGCAGAAGAAGGGATCAGTTTTTGGTTTGAAGATGAAACGTTGTTTTTCAGTGACAGCCATCTAGGGATGACGGCCAATCTACCACTACAATACCAACCCCAGCCAGACACCGCCCACGGCCAGGATGTAATTTATCAGGTACGCCTTGGGGTCGGCATGGCACCAAAGCGAAGCATCCACCGAGATTACAACCCGGACAGCCCACTTTCTCCGGTGTACCAACTGGAGAGCAGCCCGGAATATCAGGCATTAGGTTCACTCACACCCTATACCATTTACGAGAGTTATGGGCGTTTCCAGCTGGAAGCGGAAGGCAAACCGTTTGTAAAATATCGCCATGAAGTGCTGAAAAACCAGACAAAACGGGGCAACGGGCAGAGCAACTGTATCAAACTAAGACCAGGTAAAATTTTCGAAATCGGAAATCACCCGCATACCCCGTTAAATACACGCTGGCAGATTGTTGAAATCAGTCATCATGGGCTCTGCCCTCAGGCATTGGGAGATAATAGCGGGGATGGCACCACGCTTAGCAATGATTTCAGTTTTATCGACGGGCTTGCTGATTGGCGGCCGCCGTATCATTACAAGCCACTGGCAGACGGTGATGAAAGCGCCACCGTTGTTGGGCCGGAAGGCGAAGAAATATTCGTTAATAAAGACGGTGCGATCAAAGTCCACTTTCACTGGAACCGTTACGATAAAGTGGATGATAGTGCCTCTTGCTGGGTTCGTGTGGCACAGGGTTGGAATGGCAACGGTTTTGGTTTTATGGCTATACCGCGTATTGGGCAGGAAGTGATAGTCTCTTATCTTAATGGCGATATTGACCGCCCAATTGTCACCGGCTGTGTCTACAATGGCCTGAATCGCCCGCCTCTGGATTTGCCGTCCGCTAAAACCCGTACCACCTTTAAAACCAAAACCCATAAAGGCGAAGGCTTTAACGAACTGCGCTTTGATGATGCCAAAGGCAGTGAAGAAGTGTTCATTCATGCGCAAAAAGACATTAAAGCGCAGGTACTCAATGATGAAACTCACAATGTGGGTCATAACCGGACACATCACATTAAAAACGACGCCCATTTACGTATTGATAATGAGTACCGCATACAGGCAGGCAATGATATTTCGTTGTCAACTGGGCAAAAACTTCATATCAAAGCTGACGACGCGCTGTTAACTCAAAGTGGCAATGAAATTCATTTGAGTTCTGGAACTAAAGTTGTGATTGATGCTGGTTCTGAATTGACCATTCAAGCTGCTGGCCATTTTCTAAAAATTGACGCAGGCGGGATTACTAGCAGCTCTGCCGTTAATATGGGGAGCGGCTCTCCGGGCAATGGTTCAGGTTGGGGCGGAAAATTGCCAAATATGTTAGATAAGCTGTCATCCATTAATGTGGCCCAAGCTGAAAAAGTATCAGTCACCCCGCCAGAGAAAATTTGTATCAGTTGCTTAATGAAAGCAGCATTAGGCGGTGCTGCAATGGTTATCAGGGGGCAATCATGATTTCAGT
Source organism: Xenorhabdus mauleonii (assembly GCF_900113945.1). Lineage (GTDB taxonomy): Bacteria > Pseudomonadota > Gammaproteobacteria > Enterobacterales > Enterobacteriaceae > Xenorhabdus > Xenorhabdus mauleonii. The sequence continues at coordinate 8,896 of NZ_FORG01000019.1, read as the reverse complement.
GTCACAGGAAGAACGGCAGAGATATCAAACAATGCACCCTGATATGAAAAGGTATGCACTGGTTGATGGCTTACAGTATGAACGCCTCTTTGATGAAGAATTAACTTATCTTGCAGGGCTGAATAATCCGTTGTTTCGTCAATTTCCGGATTCTGAAATCGCCTTTGCTGGGCCATGGTTGTTTGATGTCACGCACGATACGGTATTAATGGAAAGGTTCTTAACATTGGAAAAAACTTTTCCTGCTGTTTCATGGGTGTATACGGCACAATCGTTGGATGTACTGACCCGTCATTTTGAACCGTATTTGAACGTTCAGTTGGAAAATGGTGAAACTGCCCTGTTACGTTTTTATGATCCGCGCATTCTGCATCAAATCCCAGATATTTTTAGCCAGGAACAGCTAGCCGCATTCACACAATCGATTGATGAATGGGAATATTGGTTAAATGGCCAGTTTTATTCTGTGAAAGGAGCACAATGATGATAAAGCTCAGTAAAGAACAGGTCGGTAAATTTATTGATGCAGAGGATGAGGCGTATATCACTCATTTTCGAAAACAGATTCAGTCAGAATACGCTGAATTAGTCAGAGACGAAAGCGAACAAAGCCTACATAAACGACTAAAAGACACGTATCTGGATTTGATTGATATGGGGTTTAAAGATGAGAAATTGATACGTTCTTATCTTTATTATGTTGCATCTAATCGCAATTACCACGCATCCCCTGAAATTAAAAATATGTTGAATGCAGGCGATAACCCAGAACAACAATACCGTGATTATCTGCGAATAGTGGATAACTTAATGAAAAGGAAACATTAAGATGCCAATACCTTTAGTTCTTGCTGGCCCTGCACTTTTGGCAGCGGCCGAATATACTTTAACGGCCCTTGCTGGGATAGCTATTGGCACCGGCGTGGCTGTAGGAATCAATGAAGCTACGAAAGATAAATCTGACGAACAAGACAAAGCAAAATCCGAAACGGAAGCAATTACGACATCTCGCACTAAATGTAAGGAATGCCCTGCGATTGGGAGCGTTATTCCTTATTGGGAAAGTGCTAGCATTTCTGCGATTTCGACAATTTATCAAATTCAAATTTGTAATTCAGCATACAATGAAATAACTCACCAACTCGAAGTATGGAGGTGTGGAGCAGCTAGCTTTGATGGCTGGAAACCTAAACAATGTTTATTTCTTGAGGCTAAAGGTAAACATGAACAATTTTTCGAAGATGGTGAGCCTAAACATTGGTGGAAAGGCGGACATACTTCTATGATGTCTCAAGCCGCTAGACAGCAAGGTGAATGCACTAAGTTTGAAGGGATACCAAAATCACATTGGCATTTTATGGAGTTAGTAACTTCCTCTTATTTTTCAAAGGCATTTTCTGGATTTCCAAATATAACAGTATTTCACACACCATTTTTCGAATAAGGCGATGAAAGATGAAAATATTACCATTAAGAATAACGATATATGGCCATTTTTCCGAACCTGTGACGCCTGAAAGTACAATAGAAAACTTGGATAACGTATTAAAATATATAGACCAATTTTTTGGAAGAAAAAAAATTTGGTACTTAACCGGGGATTCACGAGAACAAGCCTTAGAAAGGATTGCTTTTAATGAACAAGGGGCAACAAAAGAAGCAATTAAAGAATTTGAAAAAGAATACACATCTGAACAGCCATTAATTGTTCAAGCCATTTGGGATGGTGAAGAAGGTAAGCTTAGTAGTGGTATTCAATGTCACAATTTTGTGAATGGGGATTATAACAAAACAAAAATCTCCCTTAGTCTAAATACTAATGAACATGAATACCAATTTCCACAATTGATCGAGCTTATCAAAAAGCTAGCTTTTAGTTATTGCTCTGCATATATCCTGATAGAAACTCGGGGATATACATTAAAAGATAAGAATGTTTTCCCAGATCGTTTAAGCGCAGGTTGGATGTTGTATTTACCTACAGTAATCGAGCCTGTTTTAGTTCCAATGGCAGAAGAAATTTTATCTATCCCTGATAAAGAAGATCGGGTTGGTTCATTGATTGTCACTACAAAAGAAGTCTTTGACATAGAAAATAAAGAGCATATCAATAAAGCCAATGATATCGAAATTTGCTTGCGAGATTTGCAGTTACTGCCGTTACTGAGAGAGGTATAACCCATGGCAGGTAAAGCCGTTATTCGATTAAACGACATGACAGATCATGGTGGCCAAGTTATTACCGCTATTGATGGTTATGCTTATCAAGGTATACCAGTTGCGGCTAAAGGTGATCTAGTCACCTGCCCAAAATGCAAAGGAACCTTTCCGATTGTAGAAGGAAGTCGTGATTTAAAGTATCAAGGAAAAAACATTGCATTGGAAGGTATGCAAACCTCCTGCGGTGCAAAACTGATTGCCAGTCAGAGCGGATTTCACGCTTAATATTGTGTTGCCATATGGGCAGGTGTGAACCTTGAGTCTATCTGCCCAGCTGTCGCGTGATTGTATGATAGATGATAATTATGAGTTCTCTTGGTCTATCAAGCCTAATTTGATCATTCGTATTTTAACAGATTTTGGGCGTCTCTGGTATTTGTTAGCAAACTCCCCTACATTTAATTCCCCGATAGAAAAAAGCCTCTTTAGCTCGCCTTCTTCTTCTAGTTCCCATTTTGCACCATGCCGGAGAAATTGCTGCTTTAGGCGAGTGCCATTGTTGGATTGCTTCAATAACATTTCTTGTAATTGAGAAAGAGTTAGATTATCGATGTCATCAATGATCTCTAAGGATTTTAGATCCTGCACTGCTTTTAAAAACTGGCGAATTTTCTGATCTAAGTGTTGCATTATTTTTTCCTTCATTCTTTTTTCTGTTAAATCAAAAATCTATATTAGAGTAAAGGGTATGTTTTTAATACATAAAAGATACCTTTAATGTATATTTTATGTATTAAAATAATACTAATCGTTGACTTTGTGCCCAATGTGTTTAGAATGCACTCAGTATGTTATTTATACATTTAATGTACATTTTTAGGATGATAATTGTATGAGTGAAATCTATAAGGGTCTAATCATAGCTGTTGCAATAAAGAAAGGTGGAACTGGAAAATCAAGTGTGACGATTAATATCGCTCCAGAGGTAGATCCTGATGTTATCTATGATACAGATGATACTCCTGCGATTACTACTGCCAATAAATTCAGGCGTGAGAAAGAACAATGGAACGTTATCCGTTTGTTGGCTAAATCATTAAATTCTGTCAGTGATTTCATCAATGAACTCATCACAGCCAAAGAGGAAAAAAAATGCATATTAATTGACTGTGGAGGATTTGATTCCGCATTTACCCGAGCCGCGATAGCAGCAGCAGATATAATTATTGCGCCAGTAGCTGATGATTTCACTGATATGCTAGGACTTGCTGAATTTGATAGTGTTCTGCACCAGATCTCAAAAGATACCGGTGAAAAGAAAATTGCTTATGTTTTGCTGAATAAGATGCATCCATCTCGCAAAAATTTTTCAGACTTTGAGGAATTTATTAGTGGTTTTGAACATTTGGTTAAGCTCGACACTATCATACCTACTGATAAGGCCATCCCTCAAAAATTTGGTGAGGGTTATGGAATTGTTGAGCATGTGGCTACACGTCATGGGAGAGGAGGAAATGCAATGAGATCATTGTTTTTTGATTTGAGGGATATAGCAATAAATATACAGAATAAGAACGTTTAATGTATTATTAATGTATATAAATAGTATTAAAAAGGTATGTCATGAAAAACAAACGAGAAATGTTTAATCGCATCAAGGCTGCATCAAATACAGCGCCATTACAGGAAAATGAGAAGTTAGAAACAAGATCAAATGTCAAAGCAAAAAGGTCGAAAAACATACCGATACCAATTGAGTTAGATGAGGCTTATAAGAAGGTTAAAGCGAATGGTAATACTACATTGCTATTTACTGCATATATTACTGAGGCATTGAGAGAAAAATTAGATAAAGACGGTGGTTTTGATTAATCAGATTGTGATGAAAAGGTATTTTAAAGGTATATTTAAAATACCTTTTTTGTATGTTTTTAGTATTTTTTTTGTATATTTTTATACTGCTTTTATGTTTTTTATTGTTCTTCTTTTCAGAAAAAAAATCACATTTTCGTAGAGCCAGTTTAGCTTTGACTTGGATAACCATTATCTTTTTTTAATGCTCTTTTCCCTACAGTTATTGTAAGGCTCAAATCCCCTTATTTGTACACTTTATAATTTGTTCTAGCCCCTATGAATCATTGCAGGTATTGAACCTGCAATGATTCATTCTTCCCGCTTGCAGCAAGCTTTGCTTGCGCCGCTTCCACTGCCGGCACTGATTGTGCCGGCGCTAAGGTTAGCCAGGATAAAGCCTGGCTATTTCTTTCTGGTGTAATCCCTTTTTTTGCTCTTATACGCAGTGAATCTTTCTCCGTGACAGACTCTGAGTCGGGGCGCAAACCGCGCAAGGGTTCGCTATCGCCGGCTATGCCGCCCTTGCCCTGTCTGCTGATACCCCGACTCGGTCCTAGTGTCACGGCGCCAGATACCCTGCGTCAGCGAAAGCTAAATAAAGGGAATACACCAGAAAGAAAGTTGAAAAAGGGGAATATATGGATCAGTCATTAAAAACAAAACTACATGACTTAATGAAGAACTGCGAACAAACGAATGATGAAAAGGATGCAAAGAATAGCGTCGATGAAGCTACAGAGTCAGTATTACAAGGTCTTATCGGGGAGTTGCTTGATATGGGACGCCAACTTTATGAGGCTGGTTTATATGATGATTTTCCTCTATGGAAAAAAAATGTTATTCGTCAAATAAGCGAGCATCCTCACTTAGAAACGAATGATAAAAAGTCATATATGAAATATGCAACTGCTAAAGCCTTGTGCACTTATTTTATACATTCGGGTGAGAAACATATGGCATTTGGCGCTTTTACTTTAGCCACTGAGCTAGTTCGTATGGGATTGGAATTGAAAGAATTATCAAGAGATGAGGCATTATTGCATGTCATCAAGGAAACCTTATAAGTAATTTTTTTGAAACACATTTTCAGTTGGCCATTATTGATGGCCAATTTTCAGATTTAGAGGGAATCATATATGACACAGCCAGATAACGAAATGTACATCAATCTTCCAGCTACGCGAGGTCAACAAGGTGGGATAACTCAATATGCCCTTACTGTGCCTATGTCGATGTTAAAGCGCATTTTTATCATAGATTATGCTGATGATGTTTTAGAACGTTCTCAGAGAGAGCTTAACCTCGCTAGAGCACGTAGAATTACCCGTTATCTTGTGAATGCCCATGATAAAAAAGCGCCTTATTTTCTGCCTACACTAAATGGAAATATTGAGGAAATTGTTAAATTTGAGCCTGTTCACGAATTAGGCAATCTCGGCATTGTTTTTGTTCGTATGGATACAGACATTAAAGTTTTCGATGGCCAACATAAGTTTCGCGGAGTGATAGATTTTGTGAAAAAAAGGGAAACTAAGGACACGATTACTGTAGTTCTTACTGAAAATGTTTCTCTTGCTGTTCGCCAACAATTTTTTTCTGATATTAACAATAATGCATGTAAACCGGCTGCAGCAATCAATATGGCCTATAACCATAATGATCCTTTAAACCAGTTAGCTAGGTATTTGACCTCCGTTGTGCCTGCATTTAAAGGAAGTATTGATTTTGAACACAATGTTGTTCCAGCAAAGAGTTCTCAATTAATTAGCTTTAAAGCGCTTTCTGATGCTACTCGTAAAATGTTGGGCCTACGTATCGGTGATGAAATCTCTCCAGAACAACGTGAGGATGCTGTTTTGCTTTGGAACGCTTGGGCCAATGTGATGAATTGGGAATTATTGCATTCACTTTCTATGGGGGCGGAATATCGGAAATGTCACCTTGGAACTCATGGGGTAATGATTAATGCTATTGGTATAGCTACAAATATGATGTTGGAAAATCACACGGCAACGGAGGTGAGCAGCATGATCTCATCTTCTAATGAATGTATTAACTATATAGATAATTTTAAGCATTCGGAGTGGGTTGGTATTTGTGTTGATAGTGAAACGAGCAACGTTAAATCTGATACTAGGGCACAAAATAAAGCAGCTGAAAATTTACTGACATTGTTCAAACTGAACCCCGATCATCCGTATAGTTGGCTACGTGCACTATTTTCTCTTGAAGAGATAAACAGTGACTCTCTTGTTAAGGTGCAGGAAAGATTAGAAAAAATCTGTGGAGAGCAAAATCTGAGAACGGAGCAGCTGCAAGGTATGGTAAATAGTTTAGTTAATGATAATCCAGAGTCGGCTGTAAAAACTTTAATGAACATCCGATTATTACGGGCATGGGTAAAAACTACTGCCTTATAGCTTTGCGAGTAATGACGAATTGAGTAACTAACATGAGTTGTTAGCGATGGAGGAGTAGAGACTAGCTCTGTAAGTAGTTTGTGTATTTTCAATTTGCTCAAAGGTGGCAGTTTAATCTGCCACGGACTCAATAGTAAAACGACTCATAATTCAATATCTATTTATAAATAAAATATGCAAATATTGCACCTTTGTTGGTGTTAAGGATGGAGTAATATTTGCATATAAAAATAATTTTTTTTTAGTTTTGGAGAAATTTTTGTGACAGGTTATGAACTGCGTTTATGGCGTTCAGGGCAATACTCTTCACGTTCTATACGCTCTGGTCATTGGCGACAGGAAGATGCTGCGGAACAGTTAGGTGTCGCTTTTAGAACCTATTGCTATTATGAAAAAAATGGCCCTTCTCATGTGGTAATTTTAGGAACTCAAACACTCTCATTACAGATTATGTTGCCGGAGCTAGAAAAATTATCTTTACCTCATGTAATGACCAGACTTAATTTACTAGTTGGTGATCCCGATATTGTGCCGGCTAAATTTAGTAAAAGCGATATTCAAATGCCCTCTACTGGGCTTAAATCATGGAGAAAATCCCTGGGTTGGACACAAAAACAAGTCTCTGAAACGCTAGGTGTTTGCCTTCGAACTTATAAAAGCTACGAACAGAATACGCCACGTACTGTAATGCTTGCTATTCAGGCTATCACTTTATTGGTAATACTGCCTCGATTAGCTCAATGCCGGCGTGAGGTTTTGTTTCAAAAGCTGAGAGCGATCGTAGCTGCAGATTCTTTCTGATAAAAACTGTCGGCTTTTAAGTGCTAATTTTTTTAATCCCCAGCATTTGTGGATAACTTTGCTGAAAACCAGAGAGTAGATCTCGCTATTTCCATCAGAAACAGCCTGAGAACAAATTGAATAATATTTAATCAGGCTGCCCGAATTTAGTTGCTGATCTGCTTTAATACAATCACATAAATTCAATCGGGTTTTAGTTCTTTTGCCTATTTTTGAGGACGATGTAAGTATCGCATAGTGTCTTTGTTATTGAGTTTGAAGATGGGCATCGTCTATACGGTGTAATGGATGGCGCTAATTCTTACACCTATCGTTTCCTTTTTGATACTAAGAAGGAGGCGCAGGACTGGATCTCCAGTGATTATGTTACGCCCGCCATACGCTGTTCTCACTGTAATCACTCCGAGATCGCCGGATTTGGCCGGCGTGACGAGGTGAGCATGGGTATATCGGTGTGCTTTTCACACATCGACATTATGCTTAATCGCCGCCGTTCCCGCTGCCAGTGCTTTTTTATGGTGGCCAGGGCCTGGCCACAAAAAGGATACCCGGTGAACCGGGCCCCCGGTCTATGCGCCTTATGTACTTTTCGTGTCGTTTGGGCTAACGCCGTGACCAGACCTTAGCCCGGGCCGTATCCCAAACAAGGGAAACTTCGTCGTTGTCCTCACCCGTTCTCACTCCGTCCACGTTGTTTCCGTCGCTGCGCTGCGGCTTCCGGAAACGCCCTTGTTTGGGCTACTGTTCGCCCGTTCTGGTTCGTGGTCACGGCGTTAGCCGATACCATTAACTATGAACGAAGAGGTTTTTATGTATCATGAAACGACAGTTGGTGCGTTAATTAAACGCTTACAGCGCTATTCTCCTGATGAATTATGTGTAGGTTCATTGTGGTTTGATGATGATTTTAGATCTCAATCTGAGGGAATCCCAATGACTGATGATGATATTGCCGAAGCTATGAGGAACGTGTTGCGTTGTTTTGATGCCAATATAGGGATTAATTGGGAAGCGATTGAAGAGGCCATCAATCTTATGAGGCAGCGTAAGAGTGGTTAATTCCGACAGGATGACTCATACACTGTGAGCCTTTTCTTAAGGTATTATTGACTATAGTGCGTATTTAAGAGTATCCTTTTTAGGAAAGAAAAAAGCGCCCTGCAAGGCGCTTTCTTCAAATGTTCAACGAGATTCGCAGTCTCTTGAACGCGGGAACATCCAGCAGGGGAAGTTCCAAAATATGTTCAAAGATCTTAGCAGCATCTATTATTTGTCGCAATAACTTTTTATGTGCTGTGTAGATTCCATTCAGTTATAGCAACTGTCTATTTCTTCCCCCTTCTGCTGCGAGTTCCCGTTAGGCTTCCACTTATAGCGTTTTTACGTGTTATTTTAGATTGGAATCATGTGATTGTTACTAAAATAGCGTGGTTGTCGGACTAAACGGGGAGTTCGTGCATATAGTCCAGCTTGGAGCGAACCATCTAAACAAGAGCAGTGCCAGTTAAGGGAAGCTGTGAGATAGCGCCCCCTAGGTTGAAAGTGCGGAGTAAAACTGGCTGTAAACTTGCAAGATGGGAACAGGAGAGCGCACGAGGGACCAACGTATCGGAAACGGGAGGGGTCTTTAAGTCCTGTCAGGTGTCTCAACTTCTGCTTTG
>NZ_FORG01000021.1 GCF_900113945.1 Xenorhabdus mauleonii | reverse complement strand
TATAGGTCATAGCGCATTTTCCTTTGGCGAGAAAGATGCCTACTATAGCAACTGGCCGCCTTTCTTAGAAATTGCACTTATTAGGCGAATCCAAGAAATAATATAATTATTTAATTTAATGATTCAGTATACGCAATGGAGTGAAAATTTCATCGTGGAGGTAAAGGAGAGCGGAGAGCCCCCCGGGAGCATAGATAACGATATGTTTTTAAAAACAGTGACCAGAGTGGGCGAACGCAGCCAGAAAACCAACAAAGAGGCAGTTTGAAAGACGAAGTGTATAGAAAAAATCACCCCATTTTCGTCCCAATAATCCCCATTACAATCACAACACACGCCAATAACCGCATCTTATTGAAAGGCTCACGCAGAATAACCACTGACAATAACATGGCAAACAATACGCTGGTTTCTCGCAATGCCGCAACCAGAACGATAGGGGCATGACTCATTGCCCAAATGACAATTCCATAACTCAAAAACTGCATTAGCCCACCGAGAAATCCTGGCTTCCAATATTGGCGGATACTTTTTCCGGCGGTACTCCCATACTTGAGATACATAATGACACCCATTACCCAGCCATTAATCGCAAACAACCAAAAAATATAGGTTAATGCATTATCGCTGACACGGGCGCCGGCACCATCAGACAAGGTATAACAGGCAGTAAATACGGAAGTTGTTATTGCAGCCAATAATGTTTTTCTATCCAGCCGAAGGGATTTTTTCCCTTGCGGAAATGCAATTAACATGACCCCCACTATAATTAAACCGACGCCCAGAAGCGCAAAAGGCGACAACACCTCCTGCAAAATCAGCCAACTCAGTAAGGCAGTAATTAATGGCGCACACCCTCTGGCAATAGGGTAAACCTGACTTAAATCTCCTGTCGCATAAGAGCGGCTTAAAAATAAGCAATAACCGATATGAAAAACAGCGGATAATATTAACCACGGCAGAGAGGAAGGCGTCGGTAATCCAACCCAGAATAACCCGAATGTTGGAATTATGCCGGAAAAAAAGACAAGAATAGAAATACCCAAAAAACGATCAGCACTAATTTTTACTAACGCATTCCAACTAGCATGTAACAGAGCAGCACCGAGAACGGAGAAGAAAATTAAGGTTGTCACAGAATATGTTACTCGCGTTATTAGCAAACAGGTAGTGAACGATTATTCACTGATCTTAGGTTATTTATCAAACTCTTTCACCTGACATAAGCATTAATTTCAAAGAGAAACAATTCGAAAATAGCGACAAAAATAGCACATATAACCTACTTTTTCCGATATCATAATTGTCATAACATTAGCCATTCGAACAATCTCATAGGTTATCTATTCATGACTGCAATCATTCGCCAATTTTTGAAGTTAGAGGCAGCAGGTGGAATTCTTCTCATCATTGCAGCCATTGTCGCCTTGATTATGGCGAATACGCCATTGCATGGCATTTACCATCAATTTCTCAATATTCCTGTTGCAGTGCAGTTCGCAACGTTAGAAATCAATAAACCATTATTGCTATGGATAAATGACGGGCTGATGGCCGTATTTTTCCTGATTGTCGGGCTGGAAGTGAAGCGTGAGCTTATGGAAGGTTCACTTGCAGGCCGCGACAAAGCCGTTTTTCCGGCCATTGCGGCGCTTGGGGGAATGCTGGCCCCGGCGCTGGTCTATTTGTTGTTTAATGGCAATGATGATATTGCGCGGCAAGGCTGGGCAATTCCCGCTGCAACGGATATCGCCTTTGCGCTTGGGATCATGGCCTTATTGGGAAAACGTGTTCCTACTGCGTTAAAGGTATTTTTGCTTGCGCTGGCAATCATTGATGATCTGGGTGTCATCGTCATTATCGCCTTGTTCTATACCAAAACGGTTTCTTTGGGGGCACTTGCTCTCGCCGCCGCCATGATCGCAATCTTGGCTTGGATGAACTGGAAAGGAGTCACTAAAACATCCGCTTATCTGGCTATTGGTGCCGTTTTGTGGGTTTGTATTTTGAAATCAGGGGTTCATGCCACACTGGCTGGCGTTATCGTTGGATTCCTGATCCCTTTGCGCGACAAAAAAGGCAATTCGCCTTCTGAAACATTAGAGCATGAGCTTCATCCGTGGGTCGCTTATGTGATTCTGCCCTTGTTTGCCTTCGCCAATGCGGGTGTCTCATTGCAAGGCGTCACTTTGGATGGCTTAACAGGCATGCTGCCAGTAGGCATTGCGCTTGGCCTGTTTATTGGCAAGCCTCTGGGAATCTTCCTGTTTAGCTGGGCTTCGGTAAAACTTGGGATCGCCAAATTACCGGAAAGAATTGGCATGACACAAATCTTCGCCGTTTCCGTCCTTTGTGGGATCGGTTTTACCATGTCTATTTTTATCTCTGGTCTGGCGTTTGAAGGACTAAATGACGACTTTGGCACCTACTCCCGCTTGGGCATATTAATTGGCTCAACAACTGCCGCCATCGTCGGTTATGGGTTATTAAACATACTATTACCGAAGAGAAAAACGTAGCCAAACGCCAATTAATCGATTAATTTAAGTACAGATTAATAAGTAATTTCCGAATTAACTCATCTCATTAGTATTCGCGGCACAACATTGATAACTGCTGTGCCGCGAAATTTTATCTCAATAAAAAATAGGAGAACGCCACAACTTGGCGGCCTGAAATATACGGTCACGTCTATCTTCACAAAGATATGTGGCAAGACAAGGATAAAAATATGCGGGTTTCACATTTAAACTTTAACCACCTTTATTATTTTTGGCATGTTTGCAAGGAAGGCTCTGTTGTCGGTGCAGCAGAAGCACTTTACCTGACGCCGCAGACGATCACCGGGCAGATCAAAGCGCTGGAAGAACGTCTGGGTGGTAAATTATTCAAACGTCAAGGAAGGGGCTTGGTGCCTTCTGAATTAGGACAACTGATTTTCCGTTACGCGGACAAAATGTTTACTCTCAGCCAAGAGATGCTGGATATTGTCACTTACAGTCGGGAATCAAATTTATTGTTTGATGTCGGTGTTGCGGATGCGCTTTCCAAGCGGTTAGTCAGCAAAGTGTTAGAAACCGCCGTTGTCGAACATGAAAAAATTCACCTGCGCTGTTTTGAATCAACGCATGAAATGCTGCTTGAGCAACTCAGCCAACATAAGCTGGATATGATCCTGTCCGACTGCCCCGTGGATTCTTCTCAGCAGGAAGGCTTGTTCTCCGTCAAATTGGGGGAATGCAAAATCAGTTTTTACTGTCGCCAGCCCATTCCGGAAAAACCGTTTCCCGAATGTTTGGAAGAGCGTCGTTTGCTGATCCCCGGGCGCCGCTCCATGCTGGGCCGGAAGCTACTGACATGGATCCGCAATAAAAACCTTCAGGTTGAAGTCTTGGGCGAATTTGACGATGCGGCACTGATGAAAGCATTTGGCATGTACCACAATGCCATTTTTATCGCACCTTCCTTTTACGCCAATGATATTTTCGCCGATAGCGATATTGTTGAAATAGGTCGGTTGGATAGCGTACAAGAAGAGTATTATGTCATTTTTGCTGAACGCATGATCCAGCATCCGGCAGTGCAGCGAGTGTGCAACAAAGATTTCTCTGATTTATTTAATTCGCCGTCAAAAAGCCATCCTGAAAAATTCCGTTAAGGTTATTATCCCCGTCAGTTCACATCGTTGCCAGTACTGCGGGGATTATATTAGAGGCCCCGCCTTTGGCTGTTCAAATTCGTTCCCGACGAATTTGTCACTCCCTGACAGCCTTGATGCAACTCGAATTGTATAGAACATCTGTTAAAACTTAATGCACAAAAACAGCAGATACAAAAAAACCGGCATAAAGCCGGTTTTTTTAGCATACCAAAACAATAATTACATTGCTTTGATTTGCGCTGCCAGAGCAGATTTATGACGTGCTGCTTTATTTTTGTGGATCAGACCCTTGCAGGCGTGACGATCAACAATTGGTTGCATGTCATTGAATGCGTTCTGTGCAGCTTCTTTATCGCCAGCAGCGATGGCCGCGTATACTTTCTTGATAAAAGTACGCACCATAGAACGACGGCTTGCATTGTGCTGACGGCGTTTCTCAGACTGTACGGCGCGTTTCTTAGCTGATTTGATATTAGCCAAGGTCCAACTCCCAAATATATTCTATCGAGGACAATTCAAAGGCCGAGGAATATGCCTGTTCAGCCTTCTTTTGTCAATGGATTTGTGCAAATAAGCGTCGTTGTACGGCGACGCTGCTTACGTTGTGATGGGGCGGGATTTTATCAGCTTACTGAAAGGGAATACAGTCTTTCGCAATAAAAAAACAGAATGAATCTCAGAGAAATGCAATAAATTAAAGATTTTTCGGGCATCTGGCCTATTTTTATTGTATGAATCAGGTTATTAATTAAAACCCTTTGTGATAGTGGGTTAACCTTGTGCGTTGTACAAGGTATAATCCGGTAATTTCCACAGTATTGAGCCAGCTATGGAGCTAATTCGCGGTATACACAATATTCGGTCGCGTCACCATGGTTGCGTGCTGACGATTGGTAATTTTGATGGTGTCCATCGTGGGCACCAATCGTTATTAAAACACTTGAAGCAAGAAGGGCAGCGTCTCGGGTTACCGACAATGGTCATGATCTTCGAACCGCAGCCTTTGGAAGTTTTTGTGGCAGATAAAGCACCAGCCCGTCTGACGAGGCTGAGAGATAAAATAAAATATCTGGCCCAAAACGGTGTTGATTATCTGTTGTGCGTGAAATTTGACAAACATTTTGCATCCAACTCACCCGGAGCCTTTGTTTCCCAGTTGCTCGTAGAAAAGCTGGGTGTTAAGTTTCTGACAGTTGGAGATGATTTCCGCTTTGGTCAAAATCGCCTCGGGAATTTCCAATTTTTGCAACAAGCGGGTAAGCAATACAACTTCGATGTCGCCAGCACAGACAGCTTTTGTGACAGTGGTCTTCGGATCAGCAGCACAGCCATTCGTCAGGCATTGCAAGAAGATGATCTGGCCTTGGCAGAAACATTATTGGGGCATCCCTATAGCATTAGCGGCAGAGTCGTTCACGGTAATCAATTGGGACGTACCATCGGCTTCCCCACAGCCAATTTACCGTTGAAACGTTTGGTTGCGCCAGTTAAAGGCGTCTACGCTGTCGAAGTCCATGGACTGGGCGATAAACCTTTGCCGGGCGTTGCGAACATAGGCAACCGCCCTACAGTTGAGGGCCAAGGCCAGCAACTTGAAGTGCATTTGATTGATACCCAAATGGATTTGTATGGGCGTCATATTAATGTGGAACTACGCAAAAAATTGCGTGATGAACAACGATTTGCTTCGCTTGATGCACTTAAACAGCAAATCGCAAAAGATGTGGTTGCCGCAAGGAATTACCTCTTGCAGCAATCCGAGTCATGTATCTAATATCCAATAGTTTTCAAGTTGTGGTGCAACGGTAAGTGAATGAATCCAACCAACAGGCAACAACTTGAAAAACGAAGGATGAAGCGGAAAATTGGAACTGAGAACCTATAATGAGTGACTATAAAGACACCCTGAACTTACCGGAAACAGGGTTTCCCATGCGCGGGGATTTAGCCAAGCGCGAACCAGATATGTTGAAACGTTGGTACAAAGAAGGTTTGTATCAAGCAATCAGAAAAGCAAAGTCTGGCAAGAAGACGTTTATTTTGCATGATGGCCCTCCTTATGCAAACGGCAATATTCATATTGGTCACTCAGTTAATAAAATTCTCAAAGATATTGTTGTTAAATCTAAGGGGTTGTCAGGATTTGACTCGCCTTACATTCCCGGTTGGGACTGCCACGGTCTGCCTATTGAGCTTAAGGTTGAGCAAATTATCGGCAAACCGGGGGAAAAATTTTCCGCCGCTGAATTCCGTGCAGAGTGCCGCAAATATGCCATGACTCAGGTTGAAGCACAGAAAGAAGATTTCAAACGTCTGGGCGTGCTGGGCGATTGGGATAAGCCTTATCTGACAATGGATTTCAAAACAGAAGCCGATATCATCCGTGCCCTGGGTCGCATTATCAACAATGGTCATTTGCTGAAAGGCGTGAAGCCTGTTCACTGGTGTACTGACTGTGGTTCCTCCCTTGCCGAAGCGGAAGTGGAATACTACGACAAAACCTCGCCTTCCATTGATGTGAGTTTCCAAGCTGTTGATGCTGACGCCGTGTATGCCAAATTTGATGTGCAACCTCAAGGGCTGCCAGTATCTTTGGTTATCTGGACGACCACACCGTGGACATTGCCTGCCAACCGCGCAATTTCACTGGGTGCAGAAATCGCTTACCAACTGGTTAAAGTGGACAACCAATGCCTGATTCTGGCGGCTGAATTGGTCGAGCAGGTTATGCAACGCGCGGGCATTACATCATGGCAAGTTGTCAGCGATTGTACTGGCGCGGCTCTGGAACTGATGCGTTTCAAACATCCATTCATGGATTACGACGTTCCTGCGATCCTCGGTGATCACGTTACGCTTGAAGCGGGTACCGGTGCAGTTCATACCGCAGGTGGCCACGGCCCGGACGACTACTCCATCAGTCTGAAATACGGCCTTGAGATAGCCAACCCTGTGGGGCCGAATGGCTGCTACATCTCTGGCACTTATCCGTCTCTGGATGGTATGTTTGTCTTCAAGGCGAACGATGTCATCGTTGAATTGCTGAAAGAAAAAGGCACATTGCTGAGTCTGCATAAAATCCAGCACAGCTATCCTTGCTGCTGGCGCCATAAAAAACCGATTATCTTCCGTGCTACGCCTCAGTGGTTCATCAGTATGGATAAAAACGGCCTGCGTGAACAGTCACTGAAAGAAATCAAAGATGTTCAGTGGATACCGGGCTGGGGACAGGCGCGTATCGAATCCATGGTAGAAAACCGCCCTGACTGGTGTATCTCCCGTCAGCGCACATGGGGCGTACCGATGTCTCTGTTTATTCATAAAGAGACTCAGGAACCGCATCCACGTACCGTCGAATTAATTGAAGAAGTCGCCAAGCGCGTTGAAATCGATGGCATTCAGGCGTGGTGGGATCTGGACGCAACAGAGTTGCTGGGTGATGAAGCCGCTGATTACATCAAGGCTCAGGATACACTGGATGTCTGGTTTGATTCAGGAAGTACCCATTCTTCTGTTGTTGATGCCCGTCCGGAATTCCACGGCAATTCTGCCGATATCTATCTGGAAGGCTCTGACCAGCACCGTGGTTGGTTCATGTCCTCACTGATGCTGTCTACCGCCATCAAAGGCAAAGCACCTTATCGCCAAGTTCTGACGCATGGTTTCACCGTTGATGAACAAGGCCGTAAAATGTCCAAGTCCATCGGCAACACAGTCAGCCCACAAGATGTCATGAACAAACTGGGCGCGGATATTCTGCGTTTATGGGTTGCTTCCACTGACTACAGCGGTGAAATCGCTGTTTCTGACGAAATCCTGAAACGTTCTGCGGATGCTTACCGCCGCATCCGCAATACCGCCCGCTTCCTGCTGGCCAACCTGAATGGCTTCAATCCAGATCTGCACATGGTCAAAGCCGAAGATATGGTTGTTCTGGATCGCTGGGCAGTCGGCCGCGCTCAAGCCGCACAAGCTGATATCCTCAAATTCTATGATGAATATGATTTCCACTCCGTGGTTCAGCGCTTAATGCAATTCTGTTCCGTGGAAATGGGCTCTTTCTATCTGGATATCATCAAAGATCGCCAATACACCGCGAAAGGTGACAGCCTTGCCCGCCGTAGCTGCCAGACTGCGTTATTCCATATCGCAGAAGCACTGGTTCGCTGGATGGCGCCAATTCTGTCGTTCACCGCCGACGAAATCTGGAAAGAATTGCCGGGTGAACGTGCTCAATATGTCTTTACCGAAGAGTGGTATGAAGGCCTGTTTGGTCTGGCAGATGACGAAGATATGAACGATACTTTCTGGGCAGATTTGCTGGCAGTACGCGGCGAAGTCAACAAAGTTCTGGAACAGGCTCGTGCAGATAAACATATCCGCAGCTCACTGGAAGCCGCTGTTACGCTTTATGCCGATGATGCGCTGGCAGAAAAACTGAACAAACTGTCCGATGAATTGCGTTTTGTCCTGTTGACCTCCCAGACAGACGTTGCGGCTTATGCCTCTGCGGGTGCCGATGCACAACAAAGCGAGCTTGCAGGATTGAAAGTTGCCTTCCGCAAAGCGGACGGAGAAAAATGCCCGCGTTGCTGGCATTATGCTACAAATGTGGGTCTGGTGGCGGAACATGCAGAACTTTGCGGCCGCTGTGTAACTAACGTTGCCGGTAACGGTGAAGAGCGTAAATTTGCCTGATGAATAAAGCCATTTGCTCCACTGGACTTCGCTGGCTTTGGCTGGTTGTCGTAGTATTGATATTGGATTTGGGAAGCAAGTACTTCGTGTTGCAACATTTCACGCTGTACGAATCCATCCCGTTGATACCTTATTTCAACCTGACTTATGCCCAGAACTTGGGAGCTGCTTTCAGTTTCCTGGCTGATAAAGGCGGTTGGCAACGCTGGTTCTTTGCATTGGTAGCACTAACCATCACTATCGTCTTGTTGATAATGATGTATCGTACAAACGCCAAGCAAAAACTCAGTAATATTGCCTATGCCTTAGTGATTGGTGGGGCATTGGGTAATTTGTTTGATCGGCTGGTACATGGCTTTGTCGTTGATTTCATCGACTTTTATGTCGGAGATTGGCACTGGCCAACCTTTAATATCGCAGATTCAGCGATTTGCATCGGAGCTGCTCTCATTATCATCGAGAGCTTCATCAGCCCGGATGACAAAAAAGAAGTACCGAAAACAAGCCATTCAAAGAAATAGTCATTCTAAAGAATGATAATAACCAGCCCCAGTTAACAAAACTGGGGCTGATAATTTAATACCGTATAACGGTATACTTGCAATCATTTTTTAAGCAAAAGGTCTGAGCAACATGTCAATGCAAGT
The DNA here is from genome assembly GCF_900113945.1 of Xenorhabdus mauleonii. Lineage (GTDB taxonomy): Bacteria > Pseudomonadota > Gammaproteobacteria > Enterobacterales > Enterobacteriaceae > Xenorhabdus > Xenorhabdus mauleonii. The sequence goes on along the minus strand of NZ_FORG01000021.1, from coordinate 68,588 downwards.
GCAAGCGCACAGTGCTGTTTTATTACACTTCACGTTAAAGCTGGATGATGGCTCAACAGCGGATTCGACTTACAGTCAAGGCAAGCCCGCATTATTCCGCCTTGGTGATGGCAGCCTCTCTACCCCACTGGAACAGCAGCTTCTTGGATTGAAAGTTGGAGATAAACATCAGTTCACGCTGGCGGGAGAAGCCATTTTCGGCAAACACAACCCCGATTTGGTGCAGTACTTCACTCCCCGTGATTTTGCGGATGCCGGTACGCCAGAAGTTGGAACTATCATGTTATTTACAGCCATGAACGGCAGTGAAATGCCAGGTCTGGTCAAGGAAGTCGCTGAAGGCTCTATCACTGTTGATTTTAACCATCCACTGGCTGAACAAAACATCACTTTTGAGATTGAAGTGTTGGAAATTGACCCTCAGTTGGAGGAAACCCATGCAAATATTGCTGGCTAACCCTCGTGGTTTCTGTGCTGGTGTTGATCGTGCCATCAGCATTGTAGAGCGCGCATTAGAATTATATGGCGCTCCCATTTATGTTCGCCATGAAGTCGTACATAACCGTTATGTCGTGGATAATTTGAGAAAGCGTGGCGCGATTTTCATTGAAGAAATATCAGAAGTGCCGGATGGAGCCATCCTGATCTTTTCTGCTCATGGAGTCTCCCAAGCCATTCGTGCAGAAGCCCGCTCCCGTGATTTAACCATGCTGTTTGATGCGACTTGCCCATTGGTAACTAAAGTCCATATGGAAGTAGCGCGAGCAAGCCGAAAAGGTAAAGAAGCCATTCTCATAGGCCATGCCGGCCACCCCGAAGTGGAAGGCACAATGGGCCAATACAATAACCCTGAAGGTGGCATGTATTTGGTGGAATCACCAGAAGATGTGTGGAAGTTGCAAGTGAAGGATGAAAATAACCTTTGCTTTATGACACAAACAACTCTGTCTGTTGATGATACTTCAGAAGTGATTGATGCGCTTAATGCGAAATTTCCCAATATTGTCGGCCCACGCAAAGATGATATCTGCTATGCCACGACTAACCGTCAGGAAGCGGTTCGTGATTTAGCATCAGGTGCGGATGTTGTTTTAGTCGTCGGCTCGAAAAACTCGTCAAACTCAAATCGCTTGGCAGAGCTTGCCCAACGCGTCGGAAAACCCGCTTATTTAATTGACTCGGCTGACGATATTAAAGAAGAATGGATAACAGGTATCAGTGCCATCGGTGTCACTGCGGGAGCATCCGCGCCTGATATTCTGGTGCAGCAAGTTATCGAACGTTTGAAAACATTTGGCGCAGAAACCGTTAACGAACTGCATGGCCGTGAAGAAAATATTGTTTTCGAAGTGCCTAAAGAACTGCGGGTTGATGTGAAAGAAGTCAATTAACTCAAGCCAAATTTCAGCTCGGCTTTTTCAGGTTGGAAAGTGGAGTTAGCTTATCCTGACACTTTTTCTCATAACAAGCTGAGAATTCCTGAAATGGATAACCAATATACTCAATGGATTTCAAGATACAGCACGGCGGCAAGGGAATGACAAATTCGTCGAGAACGAATTTGAACAGCCAACGGCTGGCCTCTGGTGAGAGGCAGGAGCCTCTCATAATCCCCGGGAGCATAGATAACTATATGACCGGGGTGAGTGAACACAGCCAACAAAGCTGCAACTTGAAAGACGAAAGGTATAAGGCATCATATTTATTTAATAAACATACTTACCACCTATTAAAGTGCCACTGATAGCTTTCAGCAGGGTTTAGCCACATATGTTTATCATCTAATTTAGTAAATCCCAGTTTAATATAAAACCGCATAGTTCCTGATAACGGAGAAATTTTTAGCTTTCCCTTCAATGTTTCAATAATGAAGGACGATGAGTATTAAAAGACTTTGATCTGAATATCATTCCCTCCAATTTTAGAGGATTTCGTTTTATTTGTGTTGGAATAATATTTAAGTGTTTAGCTACCTGAATTACCTAGTGAACACCCAAATCAAAATCAGCAAGTTAGAATGATAACCCTCTTTCCCAAAAATTGGAGACCGTATTAAATACATTTCCATGCTTAGGCTGAAAAAGATGGCAATGATAAAAATACCATATCAAATACATATATGATCGAACTTGTAATATCTTCTTTTTCTGTATTAATAAGATTGATTTTTAGCCCGCCCACTAATGTATAGCCAACGAGTAAGGCTGCTGTATGGCAGCAAATACTGGATTGCAGCTCACCATATTCTTTAGCTTTACAAAAAAGAATAACAAGTAATTCTATTATACGAGAAAACCTTCCTTGCTGTAATGAAAGGAGTTTTTCATCACCTTGAGAAAAATCACACTGGTAAATAAGAGTTTCTAGCGAATAGCGCTTCGATACATCCGTTTGGACTTCATTCAAGTAGCCAATTAAACAAGAACGTATATTTGTAAGGATGTTTGAATCAAAAAAAACAATTTCTTCAAGTCGCTCTTGCAGAGTCCATTTACTCCGAGCAAGTAAAGCCTGTAAAATATCTGATTGGTCACGGAAATGCCAATAGATTGCGCCACGAGTGCAATTAGCTTTTTGAGCAATCATATTAAGCGTTGTTCCTCCAATACCTTTAGTGTTATAGCACCATTCAGCAGCATTAAGTATTTGTTCACGCGTTTCAAGTGCATCATTTTTAGTCTTCCTGGCCATAGTTATTTCGCCCATCTTTTTTATTTTTAGCTTAGATACATAATACTGATTGTTCATTCACTTTATGGTGTTGATATATTTGTCATAAAACATCGGTGTATAAGTATTTTATGCAGACACAAACAGGGCTAGATTAGAGGCCAGTAACCTAACCTCTACTTCTACATTTTCCAATCAGTTAATATTTATCAACAAAGCCGATCAATTAGTGTGTTTTTGGATTGTTGTGATTAGATTCTTCTTGATTTGAGCGCTTGAACAAAGATAGTACCCATACAAAGAATATAGGAACAAAAATCACACCTAAAAAGGTAGCCGTTAACATACCGCCAATAACACCTATACCAATTGCAACCTGACTCGATGCTCCAGCGCCTGTTGCAAGCGCTAAAGGTACTACTCCCAAAATAAAGGCCAGAGATGTCATCACAATAGGTCGAAAACGCTGACGTGCTGCTTCGCAAGATGCATCACGCAATGAATATCCCTTTTCATACAAATCCTTGGCAAACTCTACGATCAAAATAGCATTTTTTGCTGCTAAACCAATGATAGTGATAAGACCAACTTTAAAATAAACATCATTTGCGAGTTCTGCACCCCACGTAGCGAATACAGAACCTAAAGCACCGATAGGCACGATAAGCATTACAGAAACGGGAATTGCCCAGCTTTCATATAATGCAACAAGTACTAAGAACACTACAAAAATGGCGAGCGCAAATAGTTTTGGAGCTTGTGCACCAGCAGCTTTTTCCTGAAAAGATAATCCTGTCCACTCATAGCCTATTCCTTTGGGAAGCTCCCCAGCTATGCGTTCCATTTCAGCCATTGCTTGACCCGTTGTGTAACCAGGATTTGCGTCACCGGCAATACGAAAAGAAGGGTAACCATTATACCGTGTAATTTGTACAGGCCCCATTTTCCAGTTTATTGTGGCAAAACTAGACAAAGGAACTTGTTCACCATTCTTATTAGGAACATAAAGTTTGAGAAGATTCTCTGGGCGCGATAGTGCCATTGTATCCGCTTGAACAACAATTCGTTGTAATCGGCCTGCGTTGGGAAATTCGTTAATAACTGCGGAGCCGTAAGCAGTTGAAATAGCGCTGCTGATGGAGCTAAAATCCACGCCTTGAGCCTGTGCCTTACGACGATCTATATCAAGATCTAACTGTGGGGCATCACCCAAGTTTTCCATCATTGTATAGGCAATAATAGGAGAGGAATTCGCTTTTTCCAGTAGTTGATCCCTGGCTGCAATCAGAGCATCACGCCCTAGTCCTCCGCGATCTTGTAATCTCAAGGAGAACCCTCCAGAATTCCCCAATCCGTCAATCGGTGGAGGATCTAAAGCTATTGCAGTACCGTCACTGATACTGCTAAATTTTTCATTAAAAGCTTGTACTTCGAACCATGATGCCTGCTCAGGAGTACGCTCACTCCAGTGTTTAAGCCTCACAAAGGCTATAGCCGCATTCTGTGCACTACCCGAAAAACTGTATCCCAGTAAAAATACAACCTTATCAGTTGCTGGACGAGAAATAAGGTGGTTTTCCATCTCACGAACTATAACTTTGGCACGTTCTTCCGTTGCGCCTGGTGGAAGTTGTACGTTAACAATGTAGTATCCCATATCTTCATATGGCACAAAAGATTCAGGCATACGTACATAAACCGCGGCCAATAACCCCACAATAGCAGTGTAAAGGATCATGTAACGACCTGCGCGCTTAACTAAACGTTGATTGAGTATGTCAAAACGTTTGGTTAACCGTGAAAATAAGCGGTTGAACCAACCAAAGAAGCCTTTTTTCTCGGTACTATGCCCTTTAGGAATAGGTTTAAGCATTGTCGCGCATAGTGCTGGTGTAAAAGTTAACGCTAAAAAACCAGAGAACAAAATTGATACGGCTAATGAAAGTGAAAATTGACGGTAAATTACACCAACTGAACCACTCATAAAGGCTAACGGCAGGAATACAGCTGCAAGTACAAGAGTGATGCCAACAATAGCACCAGAAACTTGTTGCATAGCCTTAACTGTAGCATCGAGTGGACCCAGCCCGTCCTCAGCCATAATACGTTCAACGTTTTCCACCACTACAATCGCATCATCAACCAAAATACCAATAGCCAATACCATGCCGAACATAGTCATCATATTGACTGAAAAACCTAATGCATACATCACGGCTAATGTACCCGCTAAGCACACGGGTACAACGATAGTTGGGATTAGCGTATAGCGTAAATTCTGAAGGAAAAGCAGTATCACAAAAAATACTAGCACAACGGCTTCAGCCAGAGTGTGGATCACTTTTTCAATAGCAACATCAACGAAAAGAGAAGTATCATAAGGAACGGAAATAACCATATCATCAGGTAAATATGGTGTTAATTCAGCCAGCTTAGTTTTTACTCCCTCTGCTGTTTTTAGTGCATTCGCGCCTGGAGCCAGCATCACGGCAGCAGCCACGCCTTCCATACCATTCTCACGTGCAGAATAATTATAGTTAAGTTGCCCTATTTCTAATCTGGCAACATCAGCAAGCCTTACAATTGAACCGTCTTCTTTAGCACGAAGCACTATTTGCCCGAACTCTTCAGGCGTACTCATTGTTCCCCGTACAGCAATAGTCGCAGTCAACTCCTGTTCTGGTGAACTGGGCTGGCTACCAAAACTACCTGCCGGAACCTGCATATTTTGGGCGGCAATAGCAGAATTTACATCACTGATAGAGAGCCCATAACCCAGAAGTTTTTGAGGATCGACCCATACTCGCATAGCCGCTTCGGAACTAAAAAAGAGTACCTTACCTACCCCCGGCACACGGCGTATTTCATTGTTAATGTTACGCACTGCATAATCACTCAGTTTCACCTGACTGCTACCTTCAGCTGATTCTTTGTAATTGAGTGAATAGATCATCAGGAAATTAGCGCCTGCCTGCTCAATTTGCAGCCCCATTTTTATTACTGATTCAGGCAATCTGGCTTCCGCTTTTTTAATACGATTTTGTACTTCTACCTGAGCAAGAGCAGGATCTGTTCCGGGTTCAAAAGTCACGGTGATATCTGCCTGACCAGAAGATTCACTAGATGAATCGAAATAAATCATTCCCTTAGTACCATTGAGTTCATCCTCAATAACACTGGTTACTGATTCCATCAACGTAGTGGCAGATGCACCTGGATAATTAGCTGTTATCGTTATCTGCGGTGGTGCTACATTAGGATACTGAGCTACTGGCAAAACAGGGATTACTAATAACCCAAAAAGAGTAATAAAAATTGCCACAACCCACGCAAAATTAGGTCGATTTATAAAAAATTGGGGCATAACTTATTCCTCATTTTGTCCCGAAGGTATCGGTGGCTTTAGTTTCTTGTATTTGTACCTTCATTCCGGGCTGTACTGAGGCTATTCCCCCTACAATTACCTGTTCATTTTTTTCCAGTCCCTTAATGATATGCCATTGCTTACCCTTCATTGTTCCTGTTTCCACATTCCGCCTCTGAACAATGTGTTGTGAGTCTACGACTAAAACACTGGCTTTACCGTCTGCAGTACGCTGAACAGCACGTTGTGGGACCAAAATAGCGGATTTATCCATTCCTTGATTTATATTTACCCTGACATACATTCCAGGTTGAAGCATACCGTCAGGATTAGCAAACTGTCCTCTTAAAGCCATTTGACCTGTATCCCGGTCTACTGAAATATCAGAAAACAGTAAGCGCCCTTCACGTTTCAATCCATTGCCATCCAACGTTATCGAAAGCAATTCACCATTATTTTGATCTTGGGTTAATCTACCGTTAGCCAGCGCTGTGTGTAAGCGTTGGGACTCAACCACAGGTTGCTGAAAATCAACATATATTGGGTCAAGTTGCTGGATAAGTGCCATCGGTGTGGCACTGTCTTGTCCAACTAAAGCGCCTTCTGTTACCTGTGCTCGACCAATACGGCCAGAGATAGGTGCTTTAACCGTAGAGTAGTCCAAATTTAGGCGCGCGGTAGCAACATCGGCCAAGGCTGTCATTTTCGCGGCCTGTGCTATTTTTAAGCGAGCTTGGAATGATTCAAATTCCTGATGGCTTATGGCATTGATTTTTATCAGAGGTTGGCTACGTCTAACTAGGGCTTGAGCTTCGGTTAGTATTGCATCAGCATTAGCAAGTTGTGCCTGAGCTCGCGATAATGCAACCTTTAAAGGAGCCGGATCAATCTGAAACAAGACTTGCCCGGCTTTAACATCAGAACCTTCTTCAAAATGGCGGCTCAATACAATCCCAGCTACACGGGCCCGTACCTCAGCAACACGAACAGGATCAGCCCGGCCTGGTAATTCACTTGAAAACATCAAATTTGTCGGCGTAAGAGTAATAACATCTACCAGAGGTTCAACATTACTCGCTGTTGTTAATTCCCTTTGTTCATTACAACCAGCCAATAAGGCAAATGATACTAAAGCAACGACTGATAGATTTTTCGGCCAGTGATAATACATTCCCATCTTCTGTCTCCTAACACTTCTTATGAATAAGAAATGCAGCATGATACACACTCAAATCAAATGAATCAACATTGATTCATTTGAGTCTTGAATGATGCAAATAGTGCTGTTATGATTATGTTTCTTAGTCACCTACGGCGATCAGAAATTTATTTTTCAATTGCGCTTAATTACAGAAGATAATTACTCATGACAAAAACAATACAAATTGATGATAGAAAATTACTTAAATTATTAGCTATAGCATTAGTTGAAAATCAGAGAGCTAACCTTCAGGAGTTAGCAAAGGCTTGTGATATCAGTAAAGCCACACTGTACCGCTTTTGCCAAACTCGTGAATTACTGATTAACCAATTGGGGCAATATGCTATTGATACGCTTAGTGATGCCATTCACACTACCTTGCTCCAAGATTGCCCGCCAAAAGAAGCCCTCCGGAACCTAGCCGAAAAATGCCTGGAAAATCAGGAACTACTTCTATTTATTGTTCATTTTTGGAATACAACAAGCTCAATCGATTATTCAACAGAAACTAAATGGTTAGTCCCTATGGATAGATTTTTTCTTCGAGGACAGGAGATTGGAGTGTTTCGTATTGATATCACCGCAGCTGGGATGTCTGAACTTTGGATCAACATGCTTGCTGGGCTTTTTGAAGCAGAACGACGTGGGCGTGTCGCAAGAGTTGGATTAATCAACATGCTTGAAATTACTTTTTTGCAGGGGGTTCTACAGCAAGAGTAATAATATTTAAAATATGGGCTACCTTAATGGTGTACAGATAGGATAGATGTTGTAAAACTCCTGACATTTAGAAAAATAATCAGGGATTTTAAAAAATATCTACGTCCTATCTTGCTACTATTCCTAATTTTTATCTAAACGATGTTTTAACTACAGGGACTGACTTTCAACTAAGAGTTTTTAATTTCGTACTATCTTAAAAATTTATTTAATTATTATTTGATTATATAAATTCAAAGGATAGGTTATATCAAAAATTTATAGAATTGCATGATAAACATCAAATAATTTAAGGAGAAAGCATGCTGTTTCATGAAAATATTGTGAAGGATACTCTCTCTTGGATAGAAGAAAATTTAGAATCCCCATTATCAATAAAAATTATTGCTGAAAGATCCGGGTATACTAAATGGCATCTCCAAAAAATATTTAAAGAACAAACTGGTATTGCATTATGGGAATATGTTCGCTCCAGACGACTATCTTGTGTTGCTCTAGCTTTGCAATTTACTCGTGAAAACATTGTGGATATTGCTATAAGGTATGAATATGATTCACAGCAATCACTCTGTAGAGCTTTCAAAAAACAATTTAATATAACACCATCCATGTACAGAAAGCAGTCGATTTGTAGATTACAAAAAATCAGTTTACCTTCTGAAAATAAAGAGTGAAAAATAAATTATACCTTCATAACTGCTTATTTATTTTCCCAACAAACTAATACTCGGGAGTAACATTATTGTATTAAAATGATTTATATTTATGGAGAAAATAGATATAAATAAAATTTAATTCATTACAGTCTAAGCAACAAAGGGAAGATCCCCAGAAACATCATTCACTGGAATTCATTTTTCGACAGTGATGAGCAGCAATACCTCCGCTGATACTATTGATACCGATCAATGGAATCAATATTATGCTGATAGTCAACAACGTGAAAAGACCAAAAAGTACCATGGACAAAGGACAATTTGCCATGATATCGCTAAGATAGTTACCCAATGTGGATCCCACTCTTGCCAATACCAACATAATACTGAACATACCTTACAGCGAGGACAGTTAGTACGAATCCTGCCTGATTGGAACTTTAAACCAGCTATACTGGTGAACTTTGGATACTCTACCCACCAATACGATATCTACCACCAAACCTTAGTGTGTCCATCGCGTTTTTGATCAAACGCTTCTGCCAAGAAATTGCTGTGGATAGGATAAAAGTAAAGGATGAAGATAACCAATAACTCATTATATTTATTCAACACCCAATATATTTATATTTGCCGTTTATAATATGCCACTTTGAATTCTCCGATGGGTTTAAATACAATAAATTATCACTTTTTGATGGTTTAGCTTCCGCATTATCAAGGACTGTATTGAATGGAGCAAATCCCATATTAATATAGAACCGTTCAGTTCCTTTTATTGGAGAAATTTTTAATCTCCCATTTAATCCGAGCTCGTGGGACTTGTTTACCATGTATTCCATAAATAAATAGCCACAATTTCGCATACCGCAATGAAGCCCGAAATAATCTAATTCAAGTAAGGAAGGAACATGATCCATTTTAGGCGTACACATTGATATTCCTATCGGAACATTTTTGTAATAAATAACAAAAAATTTTGCCTCTTTTCCAAAATCATCAAAATAAGTAAAATTGATATCTATAGTCCTAAAAATGCCATAAGCATTATGATATCTATCATTCCATCTCTTTTGTTCATCATCCAATAGCTCGGCCTTCATATCACAAGGCCATTCTGAATCCTTCATAGTCTTTGTCAAAATCAGATCTGCGGCATTGCGAGCTTCCGCCGCACTCACCTCCTTACTTCTTATGAACATTCTGATATCAAATGAAGCTAACCCCATATCAGGAACGGATTTAGAACGTGATAAAGAACCCGATAATGAAGGATGATTAATATTAAAAGAATTTGATCTAAACATCATAAAAACTCCAAGTAAAAATTAATTACATTAATAAGCAAGAAAAGTAACTTAATATAAAAATTAGAGTTAATTAGTTAAATGTAAGTATCAATGATTAATGTTATTAAACAAAAACTAACCTTTCGGAAAGATTCGTGTTATTAATATCAATCTGCTAACCTAGAAACCGATATATTTATAACAACTATTATTAAACTGCCACTTATCACTCCTCTTAGCGGGATCAAGAAAGCAATAGGCTCCATTACCTCCTGATGTATCAAATCCCATCTTGGCATAAGCGGATTTAGCTTCAGGTAGTGAAACTAATTTCAGCTTACCACTCCTTCCTAATTGTAAAGTTTTATTTATGGAAAATTCTATTAATAAGTACCCTGAACTTCGAAGACCACAGTGAGTGGCTAAAAAAGCAATTTCGGACCAACCTTGCTCATATTTAAGTTTAAGTTGTAATGCACCTACAGGAACTCCCTGAAAATAAGCAAGAATGAACAAGCACTCGTTTTCTGCTCCTTGTGCTGATTCAGTACAAATTTTAGCACAATTACCTATGTGTGAAAAAATTTTACATGAAGAATTATATCTATCATTCCAATTTAGTTGAGGTTCATCAAACGTCTCAGAATAGATTGGATACTCCCAATCTTTTTGAAGCATAGTTTCGTTCATTATTATATTAATAGCTCTCTTTGCCTCATTTGCATTAACTTCCTTTATGACTAAAGACATTCTGGCATCAGGTACGTTTATTTTTATATTAGGCATAGAGGTAGTTCTGGACAAATGATTAAAGCCTAAGGAACGGTTATTATTAATAGAATTTGATCTAAACATCATTCAGCTCCCAATTAAAATAAATTAATAACCAAGGAAATAAACTAATGGCAATTAAATTTAATCATTTAAATATAAATCATAATGTTCAGTGCTGCTTCTCTAAAATTATTCGCTTGAAAAAGCACGTGTAATTAATATCAGAATGTTAACTTAACATACCCTATATTGATAGCAACCATTAATAAATTGCCATTTATCACCCCTCTTGGCAGGATCAAGATAGTAATAGGTTCCATTTCCTCCTGATGTCTCAAAACCCATCTTGGTATAAGCGGGTATAGAACCAAACACTGGCTCCAGCTTTAGCCTACTATTCATGCCTAATTGTAATAGTTTATTTAATGCAAATTCTATTAACAAAAACCCAAATCCACGGGCAGCACAATGCGTTACCAAAGAAATAATTTCAGAACCTTCCATCCCAGTGTTAAGTTCAAGCAGTGAAGCCCCCATCGGAATGCCCTGAAAATAAAGAATAAAAAATAAGAAATCATTTTTTTGATTCTCTTTAAGAGCATAATAGCGCTTAGTATATTCCATTATATATTCAAAATTTTCATATGAAGAATAGAGCCGAACATTACAATTTGGTTGTGACATATCACAACTTGAGATTTCCCACTCTTTTTTAACCATAGTTTCGTTCATTATCTTAGCAATAGCTCTCTCTGCCTCTTTTACATCAACCTCCTTTACGACCGAAGACATCCTGATATCAGATGCGTTTATCTTTATATTGTCCATAGAACGGACTCTGGATAAATGTTCAAAATATAAAGAACGATTAATATTAAAAGAATTTGATCTAAACATTACATATCACTTCCAATTAAAAATTATCCACATTAATAAGCCAGAAGAATAACTTAACATAAAAATGAGATTTAATTATTTAATTTCATTAACTCAGTGAATGGTTATTTAACATCCTATATATTTATAATGACCATCAATAAAATTCCATTTATCATTCCTCTTAGCCGGCCTAAGAATTAATTCATATTGATCTATGTGACGAAATCCCATATTAATATATGCCCTTGCATTTTCATTTGTCGATGCAATAGTGCGTACCTTACCACTCATTCCTAATTGTAGTAATTTATTTATCGCGGCTTCTATTAATAAAACACCACACCCCCTAATGCCGCTATGAGTTGCCATATGTTCAATTGAACTTGCTCCCTTAGATCCACCATCAGCATAAAGCAATAAAGCGCCTACAGGAACCCCTCGAAAATAGGCAATAAAGTACAGTATGTCTTTTTCTAATTTTTGCCGTGGTCTAATATCACGACTTATCTCTTCTAATATATTTACCAAAGCCCTACGTGATTCATCATACCGATCATTCCATTTTTGTTGAAAAGAATCAGGTGGTTCAGAGGTTTCTTCATACAACCAATCTTTGTTAAGCATATTTTCGTAAAGGATCGTAGAAACATTTTTCTGCGCTTTATTTTTATCAACTTCCTTCACGACTAAAGACATTCTTGCATCATGCATTGTTATCTTTATATTTGGCATAGAACAGGCTCTGGACAAACTGCCAAAGCCTATAGGCCTATGCATGTCAAATGACTTTGATCTAAACATTATTCATCTCCAGTTTTAATCATGTCATTAGAAGAACTGACATCCATAAAACATAAATAAACCTTAATTCATTAATTTCAATATTAATAAAAAGAAATAAACCCCAGTATATAATTATAAAAATATATACCGGGGCGAATAAATGCAGTCAACAAAGAGATCGTAGAAAAGCCGCGAAAATATTATCAATAAATTAAGTTACATCAGAGGTTGTTACCTATCATGCATCTTCTGGACAGGCTTCATTCATTGGCATTTGTTTTTCGGCTGTGATTATCAGCAATATCAGGCCGAATAATGCAATAATCCCACCAACATAGCTAACCGCTGGATAGCCAAATCCCAGTGAAAGCACACTGCCTCCTATTCCGGCTCCAATGGCATTTCCCAAATTAAACGCCCCTATATTAACAGATGATGCCAATGCCTGAGCTTCAGAAGCAACCTGCATCACTTTTAACTGCAATGGGGGAACGATGCCGAAGCTGGCTGCGCCCCATATCACTAACATAATGCCTCCGCTGATACTGTTAACGCCGATCAACGGAATCAATATCATGCTGACAGTCAACAATGTGAAAAGGCCAAAAAGTGTCATGAGAATAGAACGATTCGCCATGATACCGCCCAGATAATTACCGAATGTAAATCCGATTCCGACCAATAGCAGCATAATACTGATTTGTGCTGCTGAGATGTGTGCCACAGTTATCATAAACGGAGCGATATAAGTATAAAGGGTGAACATCGCACTGGAGCCAATGATAGTACTCAATAATGCAACCAACACCTTGGGCCTTGATAAGACCAGCAGCTCCTTTTTCAGATTCAATGGCTGCCCTTGCATATTATTGGGAAGAGTCAGCAACAATGACGCCATAGTAAGCATACCCAATATGCTAATCAGCAAAAACGCTTCACGCCAGCCTATCACCTGCGATAACCAAGTAATCAACGGTACACCGCAAATATTGGCAATAGTCAGCCCCATAAACATGCTGGCAATCGCACTGGCTTCTTTACCTTTTTCGACCACCCGCGTAGCAACCAATGCGCCGATACCGAAAAATGCACCATGATTCAAGCTGGTAATAAAACGCGCAATTATTAAGAAGGTGAAATCTGTTGCCAATCCTGAAAGGATATTTCCTATTGTGTAAATGCTCATCAGGAAAATCAGCGCTGTTTTGGGTGAACGTTTAATCAGTAATAACGTCATGAATGGTGCCCCCAGCATCACGCCCAACGCATATACCATCACCAATGTACCAGCGGTAGGAATAGATACAGACAGGCCGGAAGCGATATCCGGCAACATTCCCATTGGGGAAAACTCCGTGGCACCAATAGCAAAAGAACCAATTGCCAATGATAATAGCGCGGTATTTGAGCGCATAAAAAATCTCCATCTATTAAGTAATTTTATTCATCTATTGAATTTGGCGGATTCTGTCATATTCTTTTTGTCAGAAATGGCTAATAATCAGCAAAAAATATTTGATAAAAATGCAAAAATGAAAATCACTCTTGAAGAAATGCAGGTTTTTATTGCGGTAGTCGATAGTGGTTCAATCACCGAAGCGGCGAAGTGGCTTAACTCTACGATTTCTGCAACCAGCCGCACCCTCTCGCGACTGGAGGAGAAAGTGGAGATTACTTTACTTTATCGTACAACCCGCCGGATGAAACTCAGCGAAGAAGGTGCGTTTTTTTTGCAAAAAGCGCGAGAAATTACCAAGCTCACACAAGAAACTGAAGGCTTACTGTTTACCCGCCAGACTGTTCCTTCCGGCACATTGCGGGTAGATGCCTCTACGCCATTTCTCCTGCATGTCATTAATCCGCTTATTGCACAATTTCATGAAATTTACCCGCAAATTTCCCTGGAGTTGACCAATCATGAAGGCATAACCAACTTACTTGAAAAACAAACTGATGTTGCATTCCGCATCGGGCCTCTGGCTGATTCGTCCTTACACGCCACTCTTTTGGGTTATAGCCAGTTACGCATATTGGCAAGTCCGACTTATCTGCAACGCTTTGGTGAGCCGAAGACCGTAGAGGAGTTGCAGCAGCACTGTTTACTGGGTTTCACATCTCCAGAATCATTGAATGTATGGCCGCTGTATCAGGGAGAGAAAAAAGGCCTCAAAATCACACCGACAATTGCAACTTGCAGTGGTGAAATCCAGTGCAGCCTTGTACGTCAAGGCGTGGGCATTGCTTGTCTGTCAGATTTTATGACGCATGACATGCGGGAAAGCGGTGAATTCCGGCAAATCCTTGCAGGAGCAACGTATAATCATAAGCAACCTATCAATGCTGTTTATTACCGTCATCAAGCGCTTTCTCCTCGGTTGCATTGCTTCATTGACTTTATCAAACAGCATAGTCCGCGAATTATTCGCCCACAATTATGATGTTACATATTAATTTGACGGCCAAAGACTAATACAAGGTCGAAAAAATGTGGAAATACCTCTTTTCTGGATAGTTGTTTTTCTAGGTCGCTATGTTCTAGATAACCCTAACCAGCAAAGAGGCAATTTGAAAGACAACGGATATCAATAACCCCCAACGCATTCATTGCCGTTGAATATCTTGAAAAGAGAAAAATAAATTTATGATGACAATCCGCTCACTACGTCATATTTCACTGATAATTTACCTTTTTTTTCTTGTATGGACAGAACTCTCAACCCGTTAATTTTCCCTAATGATGACACATGTGTTCCACCACAGGGATAAGGTCTGAATTCACCAAATCCGATTTCCCTATATCCATCGTTACGCATAATAATTTGGCAAGATAAATCGTCAGAAATAAATTGATCACATTTTTTTTGCAGCGCTTCAATTGAGAAGCCTTGGGCATCAGATCCGGCTTTAAAGGTAACTTTGCATTCTTCAGGCCAATGATGGGCCTTAATGGGTTGCCAACCAAAACATTCGACAATGTGGGCGATAAGGTGCCCAGCAGAGTGTAATTGTGAATGTAACCGACGACGTTTCTCATCAACACGGGCAAAAGCAATGCCTGTATTTACTGGATGTGCTGTGTAATGGATTATTCTGTCATTTTCCAGTGTGACATGAATCACTTCCACATCATTCAACCAGCCAATATCACTGGGTTGCCCGCCTCCTTGAGGATGAAATGGCGTTGTTTTCAATTGAACTGCATAACGTCCGTCATCACATAAAATACAATCTATAATTTCAACTTCCGCTGTTAATACTGAGTGGGATAAATAAAGGCGTTCAGACATAATTAATATTCTCAGGTATTCACAAATTCCCCCTGATTGTATTAAATAAACCCAATTGTGATAATCCATCGAAAACTCAAATAACTTTTGATTTATGGGCACAAATAACACGATAAATTTAATGCGGGAAATGGCTATTTTCGCGAAGGTCGTTGAGACAGGCAGTTTTTCTGAAACCGCACGCCAGCTTGCTGCGACGCCTTCCGCCATTAGCCGTTCTGTTGCCAGGCTGGAAAAAGCACTCGGCACTCGCCTCTTGCAAAGAACAACTCGTAAATTACGGTTAAGCGAAGGCGGGAAGAAAGTTTATGTGCATTGCTTGGAGATGCTGAGTGCCGCTCAAGAAGTCATGGCGATATCAGGGAATTTCAGCCCTGAACCGCAAGGATTAGTCCGAGTCAGCGTCCCTAAAGCAATAGGGCGTTTTGTGGTTCATCCTCATATACCTGATTTCCTTGAGCACTATCCCAAGGTCGATGTAAATTTACGACTTGATGATCGGTATGTCGATTTAATCGACGATCATGTTGATCTCGCTATACGAATTACCAATCAGCCTCCTTCTGGCCTTATGGGGCGCCGCCTGCTGAATATTTGGCATATGCTGTGTGCAACGCCTGAGTACCTTGCAAAACATGGCACGCCACAACATCCAAACGATCTGAAAGCGCATAGCTGTATCTACCTTGGAGAAGAGCCGGGCGATTCACGCTGGAAATTTGCCCAAGGCAACAAAATTGCCACCGTCAATATTCATGGCCGCTATGCTGCCAATCATACTGGGGTCAGGCTCGATGCCGTGCTACAACATATCGGCATTGGCAGTTTACCTTACTTCACCGCCAAACATGCCTTACAACAAGGGCAGTTAGTGCAAGTGCTGCCTGATTGGAGCTTTAAGGCCAACTATTCCGGTGAACTTTGGATACTTTATCCACCAACACGGCATCTGCCTCCGAAACTTCGTGTATTCATAGAATTTCTGGCCGAACGTCTCCACCAAGAAGTTATTCTGGATAAAAGCGCAGATAAGCACTATACCGTTCAGCCTTACGAGTTGCCTGAAGTGGGAAAAGCCACAAAATGAAATCTGCCAGTTAGCATTTTTTATAACTGCCGGCCTGATCCCTGTTTTTCTAATTGCCGGACTATAACTCTGGCGCAGCCATCTCCTGACAGTTAAGCTGTAAAACAATTTCCTTTGTTACCTCAACTGAAAATGATTTACAGAGAGAATCATATGGCCGATACAGATATCCGCATTGCTATCGTAGGCGCGAGTGGGCGCATGGGACGTAATCTTATTCAGGCTGTCCAGCAACTGGATGGCGTGACACTTGGTGCGGCCTTGGTACGAGCCGGTTCCTCATTAGTGGGAACAGATGCCGGGGAATTAGCCGGCAGCGGCAAAAATGGTGTGATCATCCATGATGATCTGCATCATGTTATTGACCACTTTGATGTATTGGTCGATTTTACCCTTCCAGAAGGCACGTTATCCTACCTCGCCATTTGCCGGCAATACCGCAAAGCCGTGGTCATTGGTACAACCGGTTTTGATGATGCCGGAAAACAAGCCATTGAAGATGCTTCCCGTGAAATACCCATTGTATTTGCAGCGAATTTTAGTGTCGGCGTTAACCTTGTACTCAAGTTACTGGAAAAAGCCGCAACAATCATGGGAGAACACACCGATATCGAAATTATCGAAGCCCACCATCGGCATAAAGTTGATGCCCCATCAGGCACCGCTTTGGCAATGGGTGAATCCATCGCCAATGCATTGGGACGGGATCTTAAAACCTGCGCCGTTTATGCCCGCGAAGGCCATACCGGTGCACGCGATCCCAAAAGCATTGGTTTCGCCACCATACGGGCTGGTGATATCGTTGGGGAGCATACGGCCATTTTTGCAGATATCGGTGAACGTGTAGAGATAAGCCACAAGGCTTCAAGCCGTATGACCTTTGCAAATGGCGCAATTAAGGCGGCAATTTGGTTAAAAGATAAAAAACAGGGTCTTTACAACATGAAAGATGTTTTAAATCTAGAAAATATTTAATAATCAAATATACAACTACTTGTAATTACGTAATTATTTATAGTTAATTACGTAATTACACAATCATGTTTATCTAATCATCAAAATATTACATTAAAGGCTATTTATGCATATATAAGATGTCTTTTTGACATCTTTTATTCAAAATCGAGAAAAAAGCCGCATTTTTTTCCCGTTTTTAAGTTTTCTCATACATTAATCGATAACCATGCCCACTTTCCTTATTTTTTTCAGCCGCATTTACTCAAAGTGTGATTGAAAGTTGTAAAAAAGCTAATAAAAATACCATTTTTTGTAGACAATCTACTTTCCCATCATTAGAATGCGCGCAATTTGCCAAAATTTTGTCAAATATTCATGATTTGTATTGATTTTTCCCACCAATCATGAATTAATATGCATCATATTTGACTGATTATTCATTCTGGAGGGCGTTTTGATTAAGTCAGCTATATTGGTTCTGGAAGATGGAACCCAATTTCACGGTCGCGCCATTGGTGCAGAAGGTGTGGCTGTTGGAGAAGTGGTCTTCAATACCTCAATGACCGGATATCAAGAAATACTTACCGACCCTTCCTATTCCCGCCAAATTGTTACTCTTACTTATCCCCATATTGGTAATGTCGGCATCAATGCCGCTGATGAAGAATCCCCCGCCATTCAAGCCCAAGGCTTAGTCATTCGTGATTTACCCTTAGTGACCAGCAACTTCCGCAGTGAAGAAAATCTGTCTGATTACCTGAAACGCCATAATATTGTTGCCATCGCTGATATCGATACACGCAAACTAACTCGCCTGTTGAGAGAAAAAGGGGCGCAGAATGGCTGCATCATCGCGGGTAATGAGGCAGATGCCCAAGTTGCACTGGAAAAAGCCAAGACATTCCCCGGCTTGAAAGGTATGGATCTCGCAAAAGAAGTAACAACGGCCCAAACTTATCAGTGGATGCAGGGAAGCTGGACATTAAAGGATGGATTGCCCGCAGCCCGCCAAGAGCAAGAATTGCCTTACCACATTGTTGCCTATGACTTTGGCGTTAAGCGCAACATCCTGCGTATGCTGGTAGACCGCGGTTGCCGCGTGACTGTTGTGCCAGCAAAAACGTCTGCTGATGAAGTACTGAAAATGGCGCCGGACGGCATTTTCCTGTCCAACGGCCCTGGTGATCCAGAGCCATGTGACTATGCTATTGAAGCAATTAAAACCTTCCTGAATACTGAAATTCCTGTATTTGGCATCTGCCTGGGACACCAATTGCTGGCGCTGGCCAGTGGCGCAAAAACCGTGAAAATGAAATTTGGCCATCACGGCGGCAACCACCCAGTGAAAGATTTGGATCGCAATGTTGTCATGATCACCGCGCAGAACCACGGTTTCGCAGTGGAAGAAAGTTCTCTGCCTGCCAACCTGCGCGTAACGCATAAATCACTCTTTGATGGCACATTGCAAGGCATTCATCGTACTGACAAACCTGCATTCAGTTTTCAGGGACACCCTGAAGCCAGCCCAGGCCCACATGAAGCAGCGTCTCTGTTCGATCACTTCATCGAGTTAATTGAACAGTACCGTCCGACAAAAGACCAGAACAGCAAATAATCAGGAGAAAATAAAAAATGGCAAAACGTACTGATATTAAAAGTATCCTGATCTTAGGCGCTGGCCCAATTGTTATCGGTCAGGCATGTGAATTTGACTACTCCGGCGCACAGGCATGTAAAGCCCTGCGTGAAGAAGGCTATCGTGTCATTTTGGTGAACTCAAACCCAGCAACCATTATGACCGACCCTGAAATGGCAGATGCGACTTATATCGAGCCAATCCACTGGGAAGTCGTGCGCAAAATCATTGAAAAAGAGCGCCCGGATGCCGTCTTGCCAACGATGGGTGGTCAGACAGCCCTTAACTGCGCACTGGAATTGGAACGTCAGGGCGTACTGGAAGAATTTGGCGTCACCATGATTGGCGCAACTGCCGATGCAATTGATAAAGCAGAAGATCGCCAGCGCTTTGACAAGGCGATGAAAAAAATCGGCTTGGATACTGCACGCTCCGGCATTGCA
Organism: Xenorhabdus mauleonii; assembly: GCF_900113945.1. GTDB lineage: Bacteria > Pseudomonadota > Gammaproteobacteria > Enterobacterales > Enterobacteriaceae > Xenorhabdus > Xenorhabdus mauleonii. The sequence goes on along the minus strand of NZ_FORG01000021.1, from coordinate 48,842 downwards.
CATACTATGGAAGAAGCGCTGGCTGTTGCTGAAGACGTTGGCTTCCCTTGTATTATCCGCCCTTCTTTCACTATGGGTGGAACTGGCGGTGGTATCGCCTACAACCGTGAAGAATTTGAAGAGATTTGCGAACGCGGTTTAGATCTCTCCCCAACCAATGAGCTGTTGATTGATGAATCATTGATTGGCTGGAAAGAGTATGAAATGGAAGTGGTGCGGGATAAAAACGATAACTGCATTATCGTTTGCTCGATTGAAAACTTCGACCCGATGGGCATCCACACCGGTGACTCCATCACCGTAGCGCCTGCACAGACACTGACAGACAAAGAATACCAAATCATGCGTAACGCCTCGATGGCGGTATTGCGTGAAATCGGCGTAGAAACTGGGGGGTCAAACGTACAGTTTGCGGTGAACCCGAAAAATGGCCGCCTGATCATTATCGAAATGAACCCGCGTGTATCCCGTTCATCAGCGCTGGCTTCCAAGGCAACCGGCTTCCCAATTGCGAAAATCGCGGCAAAATTGGCCGTTGGCTACACCCTTGATGAACTGATGAATGACATCACGGGCGGGCGGACTCCTGCTTCTTTCGAGCCTTCCATCGATTACGTCGTGACGAAAATTCCTCGCTTCAATTTCGAAAAATTCGCTGGCAGCAATGATCGCCTGACAACTCAGATGAAATCTGTTGGTGAAGTCATGGCGATTGGCCGCACTTTCCAGGAATCTTTGCAGAAAGCCTTGCGTGGTCTGGAAGTTGGCGCAACAGGGTTTGATCCTAAAATCAGTTTGGATGATCCACAATCCCTGACCAAAATCCGCAGTGAATTGAAAAGTGCGGGTGCTGAACGTATTTGGTATGTCGCTGACGCTTTCCGCGCAGGCATGTCCGTTGATGGCATCTTCAATCTGACCAACATTGACCGCTGGTTCTTGGTACAAATTGAAGAGTTGATCCGCCTGGAAGAGCAAGTGGCGGAACAAGGTATCAATAGCCTGAATTTTGATCTCTTGCGTCACCTGAAACGCAAAGGTTTTGCCGATGCCCATCTGGCAAAACTGGTGGGAGTCTCAGATAAAGAACTTCGCAAACTGCGCCACGATTACAACCTGTATCCGGTTTATAAGCGTGTCGATACCTGTGCGGCAGAGTTTTCCACCGATACTGCTTACATGTACTCCACATACGAAGATGAATGCGAAGCGAACCCGAACAACGACAAGCCGAAAATCATGGTATTGGGCGGTGGCCCGAACCGCATTGGGCAAGGCATTGAATTCGACTACTGCTGTGTTCATGCATCACTGGCCCTGCGTGAAGATGGTTATGAAACCATCATGGTCAACTGTAACCCAGAAACGGTTTCGACAGATTACGATACTTCTGATCGCCTTTACTTTGAACCTGTCACACTGGAAGACGTACTGGAAATCGTTCGTGTTGAACAGCCAAAAGGCGTTATTGTTCAGTATGGCGGTCAAACTCCGCTGAAACTGGCACGTGAATTGGAAGCCGCAGGCGTACCAATTATCGGTACCAGCCCTGATGCCATTGACCGTGCAGAAGATCGTGAACGCTTCCAGCAAGCGGTCAATCGCCTTGGCCTGAAACAACCGGCTAATGCGACCGTAACCACTATCGAACAAGCGATTGAAAAAGGTAATGCATTGGGTTATCCGCTGGTCGTTCGTCCTTCTTATGTATTGGGTGGACGCGCAATGGAAATCGTTTACGACGAATCCGACCTGCGTCGTTATTTCCAGACGGCAGTGAGTGTTTCCAACGATGCACCTGTTCTGCTGGATCGCTTCCTTGATGATGCGGTTGAAGTTGATGTCGATGCTATCTGTGACGGTGAACGCGTCTTGATCGGCGGCATCATGGAGCATATCGAACAAGCCGGTGTTCACTCCGGTGACTCCGCTTGCTCTTTGCCGGCTTATACTTTAAGCAAGGAAATTCAGGATGTTATGCGCCAGCAAGTAGAAAAACTGGCCTTTGAACTGCGTGTCCGTGGTTTGATGAACGTCCAATTTGCCGTGAAAGACAACGAAGTCTATCTGATTGAAGTGAACCCTCGCGCAGCACGTACCGTACCTTTTGTTTCCAAGGCAACCGGTTTGCCACTGGCGAAAGTCGCTGCACGTGTGATGGCTGGCCAATCACTGCTCAAGCAAGGTGCGACTGAAGAAATCATTCCACCTTACTACTCTGTAAAAGAAGTGGTGCTGCCATTCAATAAATTCCCGGGTGTTGACCCAATCCTGGGGCCTGAAATGCGCTCAACAGGCGAAGTCATGGGTGTTGGCCGCACTTTTGCCGAAGCCTTCTCAAAAGCGATGTTGGGCAGTAACTCCACCATGCGCAAACAAGGCAGGGCATTGCTGTCTGTACGCGAAGGGGATAAAGAACGCGTTGTCGATTTGGCGGCTAAGTTGCTCAATCATGGCTTTGAGTTGGATGCGACTCACGGTACAGCCGTTGTGTTGGGCGAAGCAGGCATTAACCCACGTCTGGTGAATAAAGTTCATGAAGGACGTCCGCATATTCAGGACAGAATCAAAAATGGTGAATATGACTACATTGTCAATACCACCGCTGGCCGTCAGGCGATTGAAGATTCTAAATTGCTGCGTCGCAGCGCACTGCAATATAAAGTGCACTATGACACTACCCTGAATGGCGGTTTTGCAACAACAATGGCACTCAGTGCAAATCCGACAGAGCAGGTGATTTCTGTCCAAGAAATGCATGCCAAGATCGTCAAATAAATCCAAACAATTGTACGTCCTAATCCATTTGGTTTAGGCGTACTTTTGTCTTCGAAGCGTTTTTATCTTGGAAGTAAGCCCCCAGCCGCATAAATAATTATGTGGCTGGTGATTAAATATAATGCCCTTATAAGCCACGTTGCTTTTTTAATTATCTCAATGCGCAAAGCTGCCAATCCGAATAATTAACGCCCCACTAAATACCCACATTTGCCAATCACGAATTTCTGTCATCCCATCAATCGAATTATGGTTAATAATTGTATTAAGGCTGATTTTTCTTTTGAAAAATTCCCCTAGTCAGCAGGAACACGCATTTATTTTTTATTTCATATGAGCGTCATCGTATTCAAAGAGGCGGGATATCAGTAGCGGCACTTAGAGTACACTTTAATTATTGCAGTCTTTAAATAATCAGCAACAATCATAGTAGGTATCTTTGATAACCATATTTTGATAACCATAGGGAGTCGAATACTGTGTCAAACATCATCATGAAACGTAAATACCTAACCCACTCAGAAATTGAAATCTTGCTTAAGGAACTGGAAAAACACCCTCATGCCGAACGAAATACCTGCATGATATTTATGGGCTTTATTCATGGATTTCGGGTCTCTGAGTTACTTGGTTTAAAACTGTCTGATGTCGATTTGGAGGAAAAAAAACTACGTGTGGAACGCCTGAAAAATGGCTTTTCTACAGTTCATCCCATGGTAACACGTGAAATTCAGCTAATACGGCAATGGCTTTCCCTGCGCCAACGCTACAAAAACAGCGATCAAAGTGACTGGCTGTTCCTGTCACGAACCGGTGCGCGAATGTCACGCCAGCAGTTTTATAAAATCATTCGACAAACGAGTATAAAGGCTAATTTAGCGGTTTGCGCGAATCCGCACATGTTACGACATTCTTGCGGTTACGCTCTAGCGGACAATGGTGTCGATACCCGTTTAATTCAGGACTATTTAGGCCACCGAAATATTCGCCATACTGTCCGCTACACCGCGAGTAATGCGGGTCGCTTCGAAACCATATGGCAGGAAAATGGAAAACGAAAATTGTCTACAATTAGTACCAAACTGTTAACCGAGGATGATAAAACTTAATTTTGATATATTAACAGGTTATTATTCCAACATAATTTAACTGTGTGTTTTATAAATCTTTCGAAATCGAGCAATTTGAATTTATAAAAAATATTTTAAAAATTATGAAAATGACAGTGAGGAGAGCGCAAGAAATGATATTCAGATTGGGTAGAATTTTTTTACAAACTAATCAATGCATTGTATTGATTTTTTCGGGCTGAATGAAGATGGGGGAAGGTAAAAAAAGGGGAAAAAACAGTGGTTAACAGTTTGGTACTAATTGTTAACCATTTGGACGTTTTTTGGCGCCTCTTTTCCGATGAAAAATTCAACAAAAAAGCCATTCCTAAACAGGAATGGCTTGAAACACTAACACGTTATTTTTCGCTTTTTAGAAACCCAATATTGTTTCCGCTACACAGGCATATTGATTATTCATGTGAACCTTTGGGGGAGTGAAACAGTCCTCCAAAAACCAATCGGCGGGTGTATCTAAGGCGATAGCTATAGAAACTAAATGTTCTAAGCTAATTCTATTGGTTCCTCGTTCATAACGTGACAATTGCTGATGGCTCACTCCAATTTTTTCTGCCAGCCCTGCGGCAGTCATTCCAATTTCTTTTCTTTTTATTTGGATTCTTTTTCCTACCAGCATACTGACGTGCATGATGTTTTTACTCTCAATTTATAGATAAGTTAAATAAACTATTGCAGTGCCTTCATATTTACCGGCTTTCGGTGGTGTCAATGTGTTCAGTATTGACGTCAGAGTGAAAGTGGAAGGAATATATTTTCCTTTAGCGATAACATTCACTCCATCTGCTGCGTTTTTTCCGTCAATTTGTAATGTCGAATAAATTTGCTTATTAGTATCGAGATAAACTTTGGACTCATTATTAATTGATTTAACCTGCAACATTATTTTGTTGCTAGAAAGCGCGCAACTAAACTCGCCATTAATAGAACGGGTTGCGTTGTTAACTTCCGAGGCTTTTAATTCACCATAAGCAATTTCAGTAGGAACTTTAAGCTCACAATTCTGGTTTATTGGCGGTAATTTATTACAGGTTGAATTAGGAAATTTTTGTGCCGCACCATATCCTGATGATATCTGTCTAGTGTAAAACAAGCCGACACACTGTGCATCCGCAGTAATGATAGGAAATGTTACACGCTTAGGGATCCCAAGCTGGCTTTTATAAGCTCGCATGACTTCTGCGGTTGTCCGGTATTTATGTGCATCAGTCAGACACACCTTTGAATCAATACAGGAACCATACATACCCGGCTGTCTGCCATTGTTATATTGGACATCCGGGCCAACATAGCACTGCGGCTGATTATAACAAGGGTTCTCAATTCCTTCGTCTTCTGTCCATTCAACAATTTCCATTGTAGTAATGGTTTGTTTGCCCGATATCGTCGTATTGACCGGCATGACATAAGCCCCGCCATAGGCATATGAAGCAGTTAAGAAAAATAATGGTGCCGATAACTTCATTAATGACATTTTAATATGGCGCATAATTTATTTCCCTAAATAGCCTCAAACTCGGATTTAATATCACGGAAATCACACAAGAAACCGGTACCGCTATTCATAACTGAGCTCAAAAGTTGCCATTGCATTGAACTCTCCTACACCAATTTTATTTCGCATAAGCGCGTTGGGATCAGCTTTGATATATGCCTGAAACGGAATAACATGATCATTATTCGTACTGGCCAGCGCAAATTGGGCTATTTTATTAACAGGAAGTGGTGTGCCATCCAGTTTTTCCATACCAATAGCCGCGCCAGAAGCACTACTGCCATAATTGAATGCCAATAATCCCGGCTGCTCTTTGCTTTCCTGCCCGGAAAACTTAATTTTCACTTTCTGGGCTACTTTAGAATCACATTCCTCCAAATGCAGGCGGAATTGTTGGCCTTGTGTACGGTGATGCAAATAAAGATCCCGGCTGTTAATGTTACCAAAATCCACTTCCATCGCTTTATCTTCTGGTTTAATCACGCAGGAAGAGGCAAGAACCGTCATCGTGATTCTAACATTTTGGCGCAGGTTATCTTGTGCATAAGCGCTTTGTTGACCGCTCACTCCCAAAAGGAACAAGGCCGACAGAATTAATGATTTCAGCGTATACTCAGAGAGCTTTATACTTAACGAATTCATTATTATTTATCCTAAAATTCATTATGAGCGGGTGAAACCTGTTTTATGATCACCAAAGCTAATCAGCTCTCTTCATCCATAGCCTTTGCCACTGCACAACTATCGCCACTACAATTAAAAACTAGCCGCGGGTGTCCGCCATAGTCATTGACATAGGTCAAGACGGGATTATTGCCGAATGCGCTGGCCGTTCCACCCAATATTTCACTACTGTTAGGCGCCAGCATTAATGGTTTAAAATCTTTGACTGGCTTACCCTTAACTTCACTTTGAACTTCTGCAATCGTGACGTAATACGGCGTTGGATTATTCACTGAATATTGATTTCCCTGACGGGTTAACGTCAGTTTTTCCTGCCACGGGTTTTCAAGATCGATACGACGCGCAATAACCGCATCCGGGCGGTAGAACATCTTAATTTTCGTTTGTATCGCGAGTTGCAGAACATTTGGCTTTTCACTGCGTGGTGGAATTTCACGCACAATGAAATAGAACAGGCTTTCTTTGTCCTGCGGTAATTGTGCTACAGCGGGTAGTACCTGAATCTTAATCTGGCTCTTCATTCCAGCTTCAACACGCTGAACAGGCGGAACAACAACAAATGGGCTGTTGATTTTATTTCCCTTTTCATCTTCAAGCCATGCCTGCGCTAAATAAGGTAAATCAGGATGTTGATTTTCAATATTCAAGCTGACAGATTTTTCATTGCCGTTAAAAATAGCCCGGGTACGATCTAATGCTATCGCTGCCATTGCCTGATTCATTGACATTAAACTTGTTACCGTTACGGCGGCTATCATTAGAATTTTTTTCAGTTTCATAGTGTTATTAGCTCATACTTAAAAAACGTATACATGTATTACTGCTGTCAATTAAGTTCGACATTGCCGCATTGAAAATTAAAATAATGTTCTATAAAAAACCTATTTTTTGGTTTTTTTATTTACTCTTATTTATTATTTCCATTTGAAGGCTGGCAGTTCAACAAAAATGCGGTTGAATACTCTGTCGAGATATCATCTGGCAACGTCATCTCACATTGAGTCTGACCATCCCAATGAACCCACAATTTGTCACCTTTGTTTATTCCAGTCAGGTAGGCATATCCATCATCACTAACAATGCCAATCTCCCGTTGGATTGCGTTTGTCACGGATGCACCAAAAGGCGGAAACGAACCATCAGGCAGGCGGATGATTGTCATCGCCTTAAGCCCGGATATAACCTGAAATTTACGGTATCCAATGGCGCCTTCAGTCAATGTTGCCAATTGAACCGAACGTATTGCTTCTACATCATCCGGCAATTTATCCAGATCAATGTTTGCAGTATTGCGGTGATAACTGTTCACATCAGCCAGTACAGCCTTGCCAAAGTAGTTAGTATGAACCGAAGAACTGAATGTCTGGACAGGCACATTCCGTACACCTTCGGTATCCACCATCAGACGGGTTGCCCCGGATACGTTCGTACGGTGCAAAGCGACGCCTTTACTGGTTGCAGTCATTCCGCCCTGTAAACCCAGTGTCGCTGTAGTATTATTGCCGGCTTGGTAGCTGGCGCTGGCAGTCACCAGAGCCTCATCACCATAATGGGTGTAATAACCGTCTACCGTTGCTCTTCCGTATGTATTCACACCCGTTGAAATACGATAGTTATTACGATCATCAATTCGATTGAAATAACTTACTGTATGTCCATTACCCAGATTATTCACCAATCCGTTATAACTCACAGTCCCGCTTTCTCCCCAAGGAATGGAAAGACCCAGGTACATGCCATCGTCTTTTTTATTGTTAAATTTATTTCGATAAGCTGATAAATTGACATAAATCCCTTTATGACGTCCGATATCCAGATGTTTAGATATGGAAAGGTCATAGCGGTTATTCGTTGGCTTGTTCCAGTAAGTTTGGTGGCTGAAGCTGAAACTGGTGGACAATCCTATATCATTGAACTGTTTGTTCAAATTAATGGTATACAGCTCTTTTCCACCCTCGGTAGATATATCGCGGTAACGGCGGTCAACGTATTGTCCCATAGTCATAAAATCACGCTGAGAGAAACGATATCCGGCAAATGTCATCTGGCTGTTGTATTGTTCAAAACGTTTCGAGTAACGAAGGCGATAAGATCCTCCCGTAAACGTTTTGTTTTCTCCCGGCAGTTTTGCTCTTGATTCTGTAACATCAAACGACAATGCACCCAACATCTGCAAATCACGACCAACCCCCAGCGATAAGGCGTTATAGTCACCCGCTCCCAAGAATCCGCCATATAATGACCAGCCGTTATTGATCCCCCATGAGAATTCTCCCAGACCAAAAGCCGGGCCTTCTCGGCGATGTTTTTCATTAGTGGATTGCCCGCCAATAAATTTGTACTGCACACGTCCGGGGCGTGTCAGGAAAGGAACCGTTGCCGTATCGACCTGAAACTCCTGCACACCGCCATCCTGCTCTTCAATTCTGACATCCAGTGTCCCTGCTACAGCATCACTCAGATCCTGAATACGAAATGGACCTGTAGAAACCTGAGTTTCATACAGAACTCTTCCCATCTGGCTGATGGTAACTTTGGCATTGGTTCTCGCGATCCCAGTGACTTCAGAGGCATAGCCACGTAAATTGGGTGGCAGCATATTTTCATCTGTTGCCAGGCTGATCCCCGTATAACGGAAGCTATCGAAGATATCGGAATTAAGGTAGTTTTCCCCCAGAGTCAACTTAGCCTCTAGAGTGGGAAGCGCACGATACAGATAGTAACGGCTCCAGTCCCAATTTCTGACACTGCGGCGTTTTGTATTATCCGAACTCCCAGTGTTTGTGTGATCATACTGGGCCTGCCAATTGGCACGGAAGCGCCACGCGCCAGCATTTATGCCTGCCGTACCATTTGCGCTGATTCGCTGGCTGGCGTTGTCATGCTCAGGTCTGATTGCCTGCGCATACAGGTTATAGTCAAACAATAGCCCCGGAATTCCTTCATCCCAGCGGGCAGGAGGATCCCAATCCGATGATTCATATTCCAGATAAGTTTTAGGAACAATTAAATACAGGGTATAGGTACTCAAATCCCCTTTGGCTGACATCCCCGGCAAGCTATTCAGATCAAGACATTTTTCATTATTCTGCCAAACTAATTTGCCGGCCCACTTTGATTTCAGGGCTATTTTTTTCACCAATTCTGGTGAAACACAAGCCTCACTGCCTTTCGGGTCATTATCCGGAACAATAAAATCAATAGGATACATATCCTGCAATTCAGACTGATTTACCCGAACAGCCATCATATAGTTCCCCGGCATGATATAACCTGCACGGGAAAATTTTTCCAAATCAATATTGCCGCGTTCATTGAGTTCCAGCGCATCAGTATTGAATTCGATGGGGTTAGAATAAGCAAACTGGATACCGAATAGCGAAAATAGTATCAGGGCAGAAAGTGGCTTGATTCCGGGCATCAGGGGCTTCACATTTGTTTTATTAGTTATTCTTTGTTTATTGAGCATGTAATTTTTATTAAATATTCTTTTTCTATTACTGCATATTTTTTTATTAACAGTCGAAAAACCATGATTCATAGAAGCTATAAACCAAGCCATAACATCCTCTAAGCGATGAATCGCTAATAACCCAATTTGAATTTAATTACTGCCTGATAGTGCCAAGCCTGCATGTATGTCTGAATGTGTGATTTCCCGAATATAGCCATCCGAAAAAACATAGACTTCAATTAACACTAAAAAAGAGTTTCAATTCACAGCCGTTTAAATCGCTTTCTCATTGGTTTTATAAACCATGATTATCCACAGCACATATTTGAAATAAACTGAGTAATTATGTCAGGAACCCCAAATACAGGGGAGATCATGAAAGGCTGCATTTTGAGTGACATGTGCAAATAAAATACTCGTTAATATTGCCATAGGGCAGCATCAATTAACTATCATTCAAGATCAGATTTTATTATACACAAGTCACGCTCAAAAAATATTCACATGTCTTGCCCTGACTCCAAATAAAAGTCACTGGGCTTCCTGACATTTAGAAATTAGAAACTATCTTTTAATTTTCGCTATTACAGGTAGCTTAATGTAAAGTGTGCGAAAGCAAAGAAATTACCTGTTGTTACATTCTGACCTGGGATAGTTTTCAGGTTCGCATCGAAACGCAGACGGTTATCTACTGCATCTACAGCAGTTGTAGGGTGGCCTAAACGAACCATTCTTCCGTTCTCGCCATCATTCAAGTCGCCAATCTGGATACCAACGCCTTTAGCTTCACCTCTGATAGCTAACAGATCTCCGTCAGCACTATCCACGTCACCAGTGAACGTTGTGGAGATTTTCTTTCCTGTGATATCAGCACAGTTTTCTAAAATAATATCAAAAGGGATGCGCTCGGATTGGCCGTCTTTGTTAGACTTAAATTTAGAAGTCCGAACTTCACCAAAATTAACATCAATATGAGGGTTTTTAATTGAACAAGTTGGGTTAATAATAGTGCCTTTGAAATGAACGAAACCACGGTCATTCATATTTTCCACAGAGTTAGCCGCATTTGCTGCGCCTGCAGTTAAAGCTACACCAAAACCCAATACCATTGCCAATTTATTCAATTTCATAATTTCACCGATGCCTTTTAATTTTAAAAAAAACAGATGTACAACCAAAAGGGATCTAAGCTCAGGAATTAATTTCTGATGCTCAGATTAGAAGTTATTTAGTTTTTTGACGGAAACAATAAGTAGTCAAAATGAACCAAACTGTAAATATCATTCTACACAATAAGACCTAAGTCAAATTTCAGACGATAAAACTACCTATGTGCTTTAACATCATATGAAATATGACTTTTCATAGCATATAGCGTGTAATGCGCAGTATATATTTCTAATATTTTCTTAATTTTAGATTATTAAACTTAATTGTGCCGAGCAGTGTTTAGCAATTCAGTATCTTAATTGGCGTTGCTTTCTTGTTCTATTTTATTTTTTAAATGCAAATTGGCATTTTATTATTTTTCCATAAGTTAAATATTCGAATTTAATTATTGAAGTAATCGATTGGTAACAAATAAGAGCAAAACTTTAGACCAGAGCAATAAATTATCAAGCTAACTATTAATCACTATTATTAATTTATTTTAATAATTTAACATTTTTTGAATCAATTAATTTGATTCATTTTTTAATCAGATTAAAAAAATAAAAAGTATCTATTAAATAGATAAATGAAAATCATTCTTGATAAAATATGTAAAATTAATAGACGATTCATAAATAAAAAGCCCTTTCCATTATTGGAAAGGGCTTATGATTTTTCATAAATTAGAACAATTAATTATGATTTTTTAATTGTCACCCAATAAAATAGATTCAAGTGCAATTTCAATCATGTCATTAAATGTATTTTGACGTTCTTCTGCTGTCGTTTGTTCGCCAGTGCGAATATGGTCAGATACAGTGCAGATAGCCAGTGCTTTTGCACCAAACTCAGCCGCTACACCGTAAATACCGGCAGCTTCCATTTCAACGCCCAGAATGCCGTATTTTTCCATGACATCGAACATTTGTGGATCGGGAGTATAGAACAGATCTGCTGAGAAGATGTTACCAACGCGAGCATCGATGTTTTTCGCTTTGGCCGCATCAACGGCATTGCGAACCAGCTCAAAATCCGCAATCGCCGCGAAATCGTGATCTTTAAAACGCAGGCGGTTGACTTTGGAGTCAGTACACGCACCCATGCCAATCACAACATCACGAATTTTTACGTCTTCGCTGACCGCACCACAAGAACCGATGCGGATGATTTTCTTAACACCAAATTCAGTTATCAATTCCTTGGCGTAAATAGAACAGGATGGGATACCCATGCCATGGCCCATAACAGAGATGCGACGTCCTTTGTATGTACCGGTGAAACCCAGCATACCGCGAACATTGTTAACCTGACGGGCATCTTCCAAGAAAGTTTCTGCAATGTATTTTGCACGCAGTGGATCACCAGGCATCAAAACAACATCAGCGAAGTCGCCCATCTCAGCATTAATATGTGGGGTGGCCATAATTTTATTTCCTTGTTTTTATTGCATGTAAAAATAAACGAAAATGGGGAGGCCAATGGCCTCCGCAAAAATTAAAACATGACTTTGCCATAATCCATTGGAGTCAGATCGAAATATTTTGCGACTGTCTGACCAATGTCGGCAAAGGTTTCACGATGCCCTAATGAGCCCGGTTTAATTTTAGGCCCGTAAACCAGAACAGGAATGTGTTCACGGGTGTGATCTGTACCCGCCCAAGTTGGGTCACAACCGTGGTCAGCGGTGAAGATCAAAATGTCGTCTTCTTTAACCAGTTTCAACATTTCCGGCAAGCGGCGGTCAAACAACTCCAAGGCTGCCGCATAACCTGCCACATCACGTCGATGACCATAAGAGGAGTCAAAATCAACGAAATTGGTGAATACGATGGTATTGTTCCCCGCCTTCTCCATTTCAATCAGAGACGCATCAAACAAGGCATCAATGCCTGTCGCTTTAACCTTTTGGGTAATGCCCACATTGGCGTAGATATCCGCAATCTTACCAATGGAAACCACTTCGCCTTGTTTTTCATCAACCAATTTTTTCAGGATGGTTGGTGCGGGTGGTTCAACAGCCAAATCATGGCGGTTACCCGTACGCTGGAAATTCCCTGCTTTATCCCCCACAAATGGGCGGGCAATAACGCGGCCAATGTTGTAGTTGCCGATATTCAACTCTTCACGGGCAATTTCACACAGTTCATACAAGCGATCCAAGCCGAATGTCTCTTCATGGCAAGCGATCTGGAAAACCGAGTCAGCTGAGGTATAGAAAATCGGCTTACCGCTTTGCATGTGCTCTTCACCCAGTTTATCCAGAATAACTGTACCGGAAGAGTGACAGTTGCCCAGATATCCAGGCAGATTGGCGCGCTCGACTAGTTTATCCAGTAATTCCTGCGGAAAACTGTTTTCTTCATCACTAAAATAGCCCCAGTCGAATAAAACCGGAACGCCTGCAATTTCCCAGTGACCTGATGGCGTGTCTTTACCAGAAGAAAGTTCACTCGCGTAGCCATAGGCGCCAATAATATCGGCATCTTTATCCAAGCCCACCGGGAAAATTCCACTGGACTCTTCTGCTGCCAGCCCCAATCCCAAGCGGCTCAGATTTGGCAGGTTCAATGGCCCCTTACGACCGATATCAGCCTCACCACGGGCGCATTGTTCTGCTATATGCCCTAAAGTGTTAGATCCCTCATCGCCAAACTTTGCCGCATCAGCACTTGCCCCGATGCCAAAGGAATCCAATACCATGATGAATGTACGTTTCATAATTTTCTCCTGCGTCAATTCACGCTATCAATGCGGAAACTGCCAGCTATTAAAATCGATTTCAATGCTTAGATGATTTATCCGTTGATATGACGATAAATCATCGATATAGGGGCTTTTGCTTCCGTTTGTTCAAAGTCTGTTTTTTCAAAAACGAAAGCGTTGCGCACAGCCTCTGCCGCCTCTTGCCAGGCATTCTCACTATCGGCATGAATTATTGCCAAGGGAGTATCTGCATTTACTTTTGTACCCAGCGCAACGATATCGTTCAGCCCCACACTGTAATTTATCGGGTCAGTTGACTTGCGACGCCCCCCGCCCAATGCAACAACAGACATGCCCAATGCTCGGGTATCCATTTTTGCAATAATGCCACTTTGCCCAGCCAATACCGGTTTGCTGACTTTGGCGCTCGGCAAGTAATGCGCGTAATTTTCAACAAAATCGGTTGGGCCTTTTTGCGCTGCCACCATGCGACCAAATATCTCGGCCGCTCTGCCGTTATCCAATACCGTCTGTAACTTGCGACGTGCATCTTCGCGATCGCTTGCCAGATTCGCCGAAACCAGCATTTCAATGGACAGTGCCATGGTAACTTCATATAACCGGGGATTGCGGTACTCCCCTGTCAAAAATTGAACGGCTTCGCGCACTTCCAATGCGTTGCCTGCACTGGAGGCCAAAACCTGATTCATATCCGTCAGTAACGCCGTCGTTTTACAACCCGCACCATTCGCTACTTGGACGATGGCTTCTGCCAACTGCTCTGATTGTTCGTAAGTCGGCATAAATGCACCGGAGCCGACCTTCACATCCATAACCAAAGCATCCAACCCTTCAGCCAGTTTTTTGCCCAAGATTGATGCTGTAATCAAAGGGATTGAGTCTACTGTTGCCGTTGTATCACGTGTTGCGTAGAAGCGTTTATCCGCTGGGGCCAATGAATTCGTTTGCCCGATAATTGCAATTCCGACATCACGGATAATGTCACGGAAACGGTGTTCATCCGGGAAGATGTCAAAACCGGGGATAGATTCTAATTTATCCAGTGTTCCACCGGTATGCCCCAATCCTCGCCCTGAAATCATCGGGATGTAGCCGCCACAAGCAGCAACCATCGGGCCAAGCATCAGGGACGTCACATCTCCCACTCCACCCGTTGAATGTTTATCAACAATCGGGCCGGGTAAATTCAATTTTTTCCAGTCTAAAACAGTACCAGAATCACGCATTGCCAATGTCAAAGCAACACGTTCTTCCATTGTCATGTCATGGAAATGGATGGTCATTGCCAGTGCAGCTATCTGCCCTTCTGAAACCGTGTTGTCACGGACGCCATTAATAAAGAAACGGATTTCTTCTTCATTCAATGGATGACCATCGCGCTTTTTACGGATGATTTCTTGTGCCAAAAACAAAGCTACCTCCCAATCATTATTATCTGAAAAGAATGGCAGTAATGCACACTATCTTAGCGTGCATTCAATGAGTCATTATTGATCTCAATAACCACTGCTCTGCTTTTGTCCTTGATGTCCAAGTGTTGTCAGCAGGTTCCCCAGCAAACTGGAAGCACCAAAACGGAAATGACGGGGATCCGCCCATTTGTCTCCCATGATACGCCCAACCAGTGCCAAATATTGTGCGGCCTCTTCAGTTGTGCGTACTCCGCCCGCAGGTTTAAAACCAACCGTTTCACCTACACCCATATCGCGGATCACTTTCAGCATAATTTCAGCACTTTCCAGTGTCGCATTCACCGGCACTTTGCCGGTTGAGGTTTTGATGAAATCAGCACCGGCGTTAATTGATATTTCAGAGGCCTTGCGAATTAACGCGGCGTCTTTTAACTCACCCGTTTCGATAATAACTTTCAGCCAAACACCGGATTCAGCACAGGCTGCTTTACAGGCTTTTACCAGATCAAAGCCAACCTGTTCATCACCGGCAAGCAGCGCTCGATAAGGGAAAACCACATCCACTTCATCAGCACCATAAGCGATAGCCGCACGTGTTTCAGCCAATGCGATATCAATGTCATCGTTGCCGTGTGGGAAATTGGTTACCGTAGCAATGCGAATATCAGGGGTTCCCTGTTCACGCAACACCTTGCGCGCTACGGGAATAAAGCGAGGGTAAATGCAGACTGCGGCCGTGTGCCCGGCTGGGCTGTTGGCCTGACGACAAAGTGCTGCGACTTTCTCATCGGTATCATCTTCATTTAGTGTAGTTAAATCCATCAAACTCAGCGCATGCTGAGCAGCAGCGGTTAAATCGGTCATAAAACTCTCCAACGGTATTATTATCGTGACTGAATCAGTTCACATATTCTTTTGTACGATTATTTTGAACGAATGGTTGCCTTGGACAATCAACTCATTTGTTTGTTGGCGAGCGGACTTGGTTCCTTGAAGAACAACAGAGTTCCTTCTCTCCGCACTATTTTTAGCTTGCTTCAGCTTGTGTGACCTTAATGGAATCAATGTGATCCATAAAGCCCTTGCCTGTCATTATTTGAACATGTTAATGAGCAACGGTTAGTGCTGAATATCACACTAATAAAATGCAATTTGCAACCACAAACATTTTATTGTGAATAAAATCACATTAAATAGTTTCAGGAAAAACAAATGCAGGTGAGAAACCTCACCTGCATTCAGTTTAATACATATTTTCTGCGTGTTATAACGCGAGGAAGAACCCAGCAATTGTTGCACTCATCAAGTTAGAGAGTGAACCAGCCAAGACAGCTTTCAAGCCGAAACGAGCGATATCACCGCGGCGCTTCGGTGCCATTCCGCCCAAGCCACCCAGCAAAATAGCAACAGAAGATAGGTTCGCAAACCCACACAGAGCAAAAGAAATAATTGCTTTAGTGTGATCGGAAAGTACATGCAGACCTGCCGCTCGAACGACATCATCTGGCTTCAAGTATTCACCAAAATTCATGAATGCCACGAATTCATTGACAACCAGTTTCTGGCCGATAAAAGAACCCGCGATAGTTGCTTCACTCCATGGAACACCGATCAGATAGGCGATTGGTGCGAAAACCCACCCCAGGATCAGTTCCATTGATAATTGAGGATAATCGAACCAGCCGCCGATACCACCTAACATGCCGTTCAACAACGCAATCAATGCGGTAAAGGCCAATAGCATCGCACCAACGTTAAGCGCCAGTTGCATACCGGATGCCGCACCTGATGCCGCAGCATCAATGACATTCGCAGGGCGATCTTCCGCCGCTACCAGTGACATAGCATCTTCTGTGTCGTGCGTTTTTTCAGTTTCAGGTACCATCAGTTTTGCAAACAGCAAACCACCCGGAGCAGCCATGAAGGAAGCCGCAATCAAGTATTCCAGAGGAACGCCCATTGATGCATAACCTGCCAATACTGAACCGGCTACAGACGCCAAGCCACCGCACATTACTGCGAACAATTCAGATTGGGTCATGGTTGCAATATAAGGACGCACAACCAGAGGTGCTTCGGTTTGGCCTACGAAAATATTTGCTGTTGCAGACAGAGATTCAGTCCGTGATGTACCCAGTACTTTCTGCAAGCCACCACCCAAAATTTTGATGACGAGTTGCATAATGCCCAGGTAATACAAAACCGCAATGAGTGAGGAGAAGAAAACAATAACTGGCAAGACGCGCAAGGCAAAGATAAAGCCGGCACCGCCGAACAATTCGAACATTTTGTCGGAAACCAGTCCGCCAAAAATAAAATCTGTTCCTTTCTGGCCGTATCCAATTACGTTGGCAACGCCTCTTGACATGCCTCCCAGAATATCTCTACCGGCAGGTACGGAAAGTACAAATGCCCCAATAGCAACCTGAATCAGAAAGGCGCCCAGGACAGTACGGATTTTAATGGCTCGATAGTTACTGGAGAAGAGTACTGCGATAAGAACCAGCACTGCCATCCCGATCAGGCTCATAAGGAGTTGCATTGGAAGAATCCCTGTTCACTGAATTAATAATAAAGGAAATATGTCAGTTATTTTGAAAATTCCTACTGACATTGTGTGTGCGGGATTATACCGAGTCCCCAGAGGGAACAAGTAACTAACATCACAAATTGATACAGATAAAAGTAATATAAAAACTAGAAATGAGACTCTCATCACATAAAACCACCTAATTTCAGTGGGGTTAGATAATATGATGGGAAAATAGGTAATAAAAAGAATAAATAAGCAGAGAATATAAGTTAAACATTATTAATGTTTAACAGGTGTGAGTTCTAGCTTCTCACGGCTCACAAAGCCCCAGTGATATTTACTCGTTTAAATCCATTTAGTTAAGCCAGCGAAAACAGCTTTTCGCTGTTGCCATAAATTTGGTTGGCAATATCGATCGGCGCTTCTCGACGTAATTCACATAATGCTGAAAAAACCTGTGCGACTCTTTCTGGCCGGTTTGGTTGTCCTTGAAATCCCGACAATGGCATATCGGGCGCATCAGTTTCCAATACCAAAGAAGTCAGGGGCAGTTGGGAAATGGTATTACGTGTCTTTTGCGCCCTGTCATAAGTAATGGTTCCCCCGACACCGATGTAAAACCCCAGACGAATAAACGCCTGCGCCTGAGATAAACTGCCGGCAAAACCGTGGATCACGCCAGTACGCGGCAATTGATGCTTTCGCAATATAGCTGCCAATGGGTCATGGCTTTTTCTGGAATGCAGTATCACAGGCAAATCATTCTGCTTCGCCAGCTTAAGTTGAGCTTCCAGCACATTTTTCTGCCGCTCGAACTGTGGCTCAGGCATATAAAGATCAAGGCCGATTTCTCCTACCGCCACGCATTTGGTGTTTTTTTCCTGCAAATATTGCCCCAATTGTTCCAAATGATCATTTTGATGTTCTTGGATATAAAGCGGGTGCAACCCAAATGCGGCATAAATGGAGGAATAGGTCTCCGCCAACACAGCAACCCGCTGGAAATTCATTTGACTGACCGTGGGCACAATGATTTTTTTCACGCCCACGTTTTGGGCCTGTTGCAGGCTTTTTGTCGCATCATCGGCAAAAGGAGGAAAATCAAAGTGGCAGTGTGTATCAATAAACATCTCATTATTCCGATTATCTATCGTGTTCAATTCCGTCGCCGGCATTATCAACTGTATCAAGCACGGTTGTCCCAGCGATAGAGTGATTCGCCTTATTCAAAAAGTGGTTTCGCCGAAAGTGATTGTGATTGGCGTCATTGGCACTGAATCCATTTCGGTACACGCCATATCCCTTAAGCTCTGGCGAACTAAATTCTCCTGCCATAAATGTATGCCCGATAGTCGCCAAAAAATATCGCCCACAGCGTCTTCCCAAATAATAATCTTTATTCAATACATTGATCCGGCTGCCCAATGCCATCGTGGACAATGGAGCAGGTGGGTAAATCTCAAAAATCTGTACCCCATCCGGTGGGTTTTCGATAAATTTCTGCGTCCGGCGATAACTTTTGGCATGAAGGTTGAGCATTTTAACCATTTTTTGCAGGCTACTGGTTTCCAGCCAACGCTCCATCCGTCTGAGCCACTGGGGCGTATAATAAAGCTGCGAAGGAACTGTCCGGATAACAACAATCGTATCAGCACCACGGCGATACGCCTCTTGCACCGGTATCGCATCACAAATGCCGCCATCTTGATAAGTCACATCGCCAATCGTTACGCCATTGCGGTACAGGCCGGGGATGGCGCTGGAGGCTTTGACAATCTCCATCCAATTTTTGTCATCAGGATGTAAATAGTCAGGTTCAAAGTTATCAGCGCGGCAAGCGCACATGTAGAATTCTCGCCCGGCTTCGAACTGGCTCATGGCAACGGGAATATTGAGCGGAAGTTGTTCAGTGATGGTGTTCATATACCAATCCAGGTCTATCAGATGTCCACCACGGACAAAGCGCAATGGATTAAAGAAAGCCGGATCGGTTGTATAACGGTTGATCACCTTGCGAGCATAACCCTGCTGGCCGCAAAGATAGGCAGAGATGTTTTGGGCACCTGCAGATGTTCCAAGAAATAAATCAAATGGATTAAAACCAAGGCGAAGAAACTCATCTAAAACGCCGGCGGTAAAAATTCCACGCTGGCCACCACCTTCACAAACGAGAGCAATCTTTTTGGGTTTGTGCTGGGGCTTATAAGCCAAAGGTTCTATATTACCCAACGTTATAGGTATACGTTTCCCCACTATCCTCTTCCTCTACAAGTTAATCACGACATTAAAGCATAATACATAGACCGGATATCTATTAGTATATTGTTGCTGAAATAGCACGTTCATAATGCCTTAGTTAAATAAAGGAATGGTTAAACAAAGGTATATCCATTATTGGCTGCTCTTTATTTTTTCATGCCTTGTAAAATTATTGAGAATAGCGTTGTCGGGAATAAAATTTTGGGAAATGTCGTTGAGGCAGAATTTGAGGAACAAGCTGAATTTATCCAATGATTTTTCACCACAATCATTTTATTTTAACCATAAAAAAGAGTGGCTCATTATGGCCACCCCTTTAAACCGTTGGCTGCTTTGTTCAGCCCATTATTTCTTGATCCATTATTTCTTGATGACAAGCGAGCTTTTCACGGATTTGACGCCTTTCACGCCATGAGCAATCTCTGCAACTTTTACCGCTTCGTGCTTGCTTTTGACAAAGCCGGACAGGTAAACAACACCTTTTTCAGTTTTTACGGAAATGTCATTGCTGTTTATTCCTTTATGTTCCAGCAACTTCCCTTTCACTTTCGCCGTGATGCTACTGTCATCCAGATAGTCATCCGCTTTTTTCAAGGAATTATCAACCTTCTTCCCTGCTTCGTCTATGGTTTTACCTATTTTCTGCCCCGTGCTCTCCGGAGCTTTCCCAGAGGGAATTTCCGCAGCCAAAACACTACCAGTCATCAGTACTGAACCCAGAACAACAGCCAGTAGTGAATGCGTACGCTTGATATTTTTCATCCTACCACCTTCTATAAATAAGCCAGAACCGTTACCAAAACAGTATGTCAATTAGCGCTTGGTGACAAAATGGCTTTTACAAAAAATAACGTATATTTTCACTAAACCAGAGAGTTATTCTTTAAATACAAATTAAATGAGATGATATCATTGAAATAACAAGGGCTAACAGAATAGTCAGCCCTGAAAGGAATTAATCAGAAGATACGGATTAGTGTTCCCGCGTTTTACGGAAAGAAACGTCAGGATAGCGTTCACTGGTCAAATTCAAATTAACCATTGTCGGCGCGATGTAAGATAAATTATCCCCACCATCAAGTGCCAAATTCTGCTCATTCTTACGTTTGAATTCTTCCAGTTTCTTCACATCGCTGCACTCTACCCAACGAGCAGTAGTAACGTTAACAGGCTCATACAGCGCTTCAACGTTATATTCACTCTTCAAGCGAGCCACAACAACATCAAACTGAAGCACACCAACCGCGCCCACGATCAGATCATTATTCATCAGTGGGCGGAAAACCTGTACAGCCCCTTCTTCTGATAATTGAACCAAACCTTTCAGCAATTGTTTCTGCTTCAAAGGGTCACGCAGGCGAATGCGGCGGAACAGCTCAGGAGCAAAGTTAGGAATGCCCGTAAATTTCAGCTCCTCACCTTGGGTGAAGGTATCACCAATCTGGATAGTGCCATGATTGTGCAAGCCGATAATGTCACCCGGATAGGCGTCTTCAACATGGGAGCGATCACCCGCCATAAAGGTCAATGCATCAGAAATCACAACATCTTTCTTAATGCGGACTTGGCGCAGTTTCATGCCTTTTTCATATTTGCCGGAAACAACTCGCAAAAACGCAACCCGGTCGCGGTGTTTTGGATCCATATTGGCTTGGATTTTGAAAACAAAGCCCGTGAATTTCTCTTCATCCGCAATCACTTCACGTGCATCAGTTTTACGGGGCATTGGTTTCGGCGCCCATTTAACAAGGCCATCCAGCATGTGGTCTACACCAAAGTTACCTAACGCAGTACCGAAGAATACCGGCGTCAATTCACCCTGCAAAAAGGCTTCTTGATCAAACTCATGAGATGCGCCTTTGACCAGTTCCAGCTCTTCACGCAGTTGATTCGCCAACTCTTCACCAACAGCGGCGTCCAGCTCAGGATTATCCAATCCTTTGATCGCACGCACTTCCTGAATCGTATGACCTTGGCCCGTTTGGTACAAATACACTTCATCAAGGTAAAGATGATAAACACCCT
This sequence comes from Xenorhabdus mauleonii, assembly GCF_900113945.1. Lineage (GTDB taxonomy): Bacteria > Pseudomonadota > Gammaproteobacteria > Enterobacterales > Enterobacteriaceae > Xenorhabdus > Xenorhabdus mauleonii. Next base: position 27,199 of record NZ_FORG01000021.1, on the reverse strand, counting down.
TGAAGGATTTACCGCAGCCAATAGGCCAAGTAATTGGGCTACACGCGATTTTCAGCTCGTTTTCCACTTCATCCATCAACTCCATCGGATCGCGAATATCACGGTCGAGTTTATTCATGAAGGTCAGGATGGGAGTATCACGCAGGCGCGTCACTTCCATCAATTTACGGGTACGATCTTCAACCCCTTTCGCGGCATCAATGACCATCAGACAGCAGTCAACGGCGGTCAGAGTACGGTAAGTATCTTCAGAGAAGTCTTCGTGCCCGGGGGTATCCAGCAGGTTTACCAAACAATCCCCGTAAGGGAACTGCATCACGGAAGTGGTAATAGAAATACCACGCTGCTTTTCCATCTCCATCCAGTCTGACTTGGCGTGCTGGTTAGAGCCTCGCCCTTTTACCGTTCCTGCTTTCTGGATAGCCTGTCCGAATAACAATACTTTTTCGGTAATCGTTGTTTTACCCGCATCGGGGTGAGAAATTATTGCAAAAGTGCGCCGTTTAGCGACTTCTTGCAGGAATTGGGAATTTGACATCAATGGGATCTTCTAGTTTGTACACGGATTGAGGCCGTCTGGGAAACGTCCAGCAGGCTCTTTGCTTTCAAATCCGTCAATGTTAATGGTGATTGGCGCTTATTTTCGCTGAACTTGGATTTATAAACAACCAATGAAAGCTTGAGATTATGCATAAGCCAGCCATTAATTAATCTGGTTGAATTAAGAATCTCTTTCGATCTCATTTATCTACATCACCGGTCACCTATCACTCATAACAGTACATTTATTTTGAGGTGCTTATTTCGCTACAGTTATATGCCATTTGCTTGGGAATGTCTTTTTTGTCCGATTATTTTGCATACCGCTTCGCAAGAATTTTCATTAAATCCATTTATCCATAAATTTGTTCATCCATAGAACGGTTCATCCACCAAACAGCGGCAACGCCATAATAATTGCATCTTCCTTTCCGCCCGCAGTCGGGTAATAATTCTTGCGGATGGATACTTCGTTGAAACCTAAGTTTTCATATAGATGAATAGCAGATTGATTGGAGCGCCTCACCTCAAGCCAAAGTGTGTTTATCTGCTTTTCAGGCAGTATATCGATAAGATAAGACAACAGTGTTCTGCCGTATCCCCGTGATTGATATTCAGGATGAATGGCAATATTAAATAGCGTGGCTTCATCCATAACGTATTGTGTTATCGCAAAGCCAATAATCTGGTCATTCAACGTCATTTTATAGTTGAGATAACGTTCTCCCTGATTGGAGTAAAAGGTTTTTTCACTCCAAGGAAATGCATGGCTGGCCTGTTCTATTTGAAATGCTGCGGAAAGATCAATGTGAGTTAATAGAGAAATATTCTTCATAATGGTAAATTTGTTGCCAAAGAGCGCGTTTTGCATTCCCATCAAGAGATAAGTCATTTAATGCCGGGCTTCTCAAAGAAATCCCTTGTATTGATAAGGTAATATCAACCCCCAACAGCCAGCATGGGCAGCGGATTGATTCTGAAAGAAGTTCAACATCTTTTGCCGTGATGCAATATACCGATGAAGCCTCAATTCCCATGGCTGTGAAAATATCAGCAAACAACGAATGACTTAAGTCGATATGATCATGGGTAATGATCAATAGACGGGTTGAATCAGGGATGAGGACAGACAATTCACCTTGCAAGGCCATTGGGCTACGCAAAACCCATTGGGTTATCCCCAATCGGGAAAGTAATCTGTCACGCTTCGTCATCGTGTTTTATTCCATCTGCCATAAAAAAATAACAGGTAACATATTATCAGAGGGCTTATCTCTGCGCCAATCGGCATGGTATCCCAATTTAGCCCAATGATAGTTATACTTGATAAAGATTTATAAGGAGCTATACATAGATGTCAGTATTAACACCGGCCAGCGAAGTTATCCTGCGCCATCATGAGCAACTCAGTTCTCATCACCTACTATTTGCCGGCGATCTTCAGGACAATCTAGCAACAGAAATCGAAGCTGCAAGTGTGCGAGTGCAAACGAATCAATATCATCACTGGCAATCTCTGATCCGCCAGCTTGGTGACAATGCCAGATTTGGTCTTGTAGCAGACAGCGCATTCATCAAAGGGTGTGATACGCTGATTTATTATTGGCCAAAAAGCAAGCAAGAAGCGCGTTTCCAGCTACGCAACCTATTTTCTGTCCTGCCTGTCGGTACTGACATCTTTATTGTGGGCGAAAATCGCAGTGGTGTACGTAGTGTTGATAAGCTGATGGAAGGCATCGCGACTTTCCACAAAATTGATACTGCCCGCCGTTGCAGCCTGTTTTATGGTCAATTGAAAAGTCAGGTTCAATTTGATCAAAACAATTGGTGGAACAGCTATCAAGTGGGTGATATTACCGTCAATACCCTGCCCGGCGTATTCAGCCAAGATGATTTAGATGTCGGCAGCCGCCTGCTGCTGTCAACTTTTGATGCTCCTATCTCCGGCAGTCTGCTGGATATGGCATCTGGCGCAGGCGTGTTGGCAGCGGTGCTGGGTAAGAAAAACCCTGACTTATCCCTGACACTGAGCGATGTTAATGCCGCAGCCATCACATCCAGTAAGGCAACACTGAAAGCCAATAAGCTGGAAGGTAATGTTGTAACCAGTAATGTGTATTCCGCCATTGAAGATAAATTTGACTGGATAATCTCCAATCCGCCTTTCCATGATGGCTTGAAGACAACAATTACAGCGGCTGAAGATATGATCCGCATGGCGCCAAGTTATCTGAAACCCGGCGGTAAGTTGCGGATCGTTGCGAACGCATTCCTGCCTTATCCGAACTTACTGGACAGCGCTTTTGGCAACCATCAGGTCATTGCCCAAACAGGTAAGTTTAAAGTGTATCAGGCGACGAAAAAGTAATTCGCCCAATAAGCATGATCTTTTGCCTGCTTTAGTTTAATGAGCAGGCAATTTCCCCCAAATATCAAAATGCCGATTTTTACACCAATCACGCAGTTTTCCACTAAATAATGATTGACGCGAGCCGTAAAATCTCTAGAATGCGCCTCCAGACTATCTGTTTAAGTGGATAGTATCTGATACATGCGAGGGTGGCGGAATTGGTAGACGCGCTAGCTTCAGGTGTTAGTGTTCTTACGGACGTGGGGGTTCAAGTCCCCCCCTTCGCACCAAATCAGATAACAAACTTAAACAAATCGGATAAAGACAGTACCTGCGAGGGTGGCGGAATTGGTAGACGCGCTAGCTTCAGGTGTTAGTGTCCTTACGGACGTGGGGGTTCAAGTCCCCCCCTTCGCACCACTGTTTCATTATCCTTCTGTTTCCTTTCCCTGGTTTTACTTCACTAACCTAGCTTCCTGATTTTTCCTTATCCAGTCCCTTGCTTACTAAGCACTAGTTAACTGTCTGTGCATCAACTAACCGTCAGTGTGCTTCAAAAATATCCCAAATAGCGTAATGTGCCGAATAAACTACAAACAACGGTAATAACAGCAGGGATCAACAGGAAGTGGCGTGTATGGCGATGCAACAAAAGTGCAAGAGTCAGAAGCATTGCTCCCTGAATACTCATTTTAAATTGTTCCATGCCTGCGCCTGTGATAAGCAGCATTGATACAATCAGTGCTGACAGGCTTAAACTGGATAACAGCATTCCCCAGAATCCTGTCACGTTTTGCCAAAAAACTGGCTTCAAATTCTGCTTTACACGGGCCACAATAAACCGCCACCATAAATGATAATGATTACCAATATCATATATGATGACGGATTAATCACAACCTGAAAATAAGCCCTCAATACAATTCTTCTGATATCAACGAATCATCAGATATCAAAAAAAAGAGGCTGTTGGCTCATTTTCCTATCATTTGTTGCCATTATCTTTTAAACCCAACGCATCACGCATCGTGAAAAACAGATCCGTCTGGTCAGTCAAACCAACAACATTGGCAGCTTGTGGGCCATAAGCTGCCACGCGCAATTGTGTACCGGCATGCTCCTGCGCATCTTTATCTTCTGATGTCGCATAGTTGATGGTCATGATCCCGCCATCTTTAGTAATGAGAGAACGGGTTAAACCAGGTGATTCAATTTCAGGTTCGATAATCTGGCTGGCATGTCCATGATCACCGGTCACAATAACCAGCGTATCACCACGCTCTTTCGCAAATTTAAGACCAACTTGCAGTGCCTTATCCAATAAAACAGTTTCACCAATTTGGGCACACGGGTTGGAATTATGATTCTGTTTATCAATCGAAGCACTTTCCACTAGCAGGAAAAAGCCATTTTCATGCTCTTTGAGTAAATCAATCGCCTTTTCTGTCATTTGATCTAATGTCGGCGCATTAGGATCTAACTTGGAATTGATTTCACACTTGACTGGCGCTTCATTAATGTTGCCGCGGTAAACCGCTTTTGGCCCTTGCCAAGCAACATCCATCGTTCCTTTATGGAAGATGCCCAATAGCGGTTTTTGTTGATTGGCTTCTTTAACGCTGGTTAATGATGCTGCATCAGTCACCCATTGATAACCTTGATCAAGAGCTTGTTCTTTCAGCGTCTTTCCTGCATTAGCACCGGATACGGATTTTTGGTCGAAATATTTTGCACCGCCACCCATTGTCACATCAGCACGAGCCACCAACAACTGCTCTGTAATGGAACCCTTACCGCCATTTTCTAGCGCATTAGCCGGACATTTTTTCGAAACTTCTTCTGGCCCATAGCACTTACGTTGTGTCACATGTGCATACATAGACGCTGGTGTTGCATCTTGCACTATCGCCGTAGTGATGTTCCCCGTTGCTTTGCCATTCTTTTTGGCTAGCTCCAGAATAGATTGCTGGGCTTGACCAAAAACATCGACTCCTACTGCGCCGTTATACGTTTTGACTCCTGTGGCAAAAGCTGTGGCAGAAGCAGAAGAATCTGTCGCGTAATTCGGTTTATGTGTTTTTTCATTCAGTGAATAATTCGTGTATTGCCCTGTAAATGGCAACGCATCAATGCCCTTAAAGAATCCACCTGCGCCTTCTGCATAATTACGGCCAATCGTAATTTCAGAATCTCCCATGCCATCACCAATAAACAAAATCACATTTTTAGCTTTGGTATTGCTCAATGCAGCCTTGAGTGCTTCAGTCTGATCTTGAGTAAAGCGACGGGCTCCGCCAAATTTAGTTATATCGCTTTGTGCTACCCGCTGTTGTGCCATGATGTTGTTTGAATCATCAGTTGCCCACGCAGGAACATTCGCTCCCAACATCAATGTGGTAACCACAACAGCAAGTAAGTTTTTTTTATAAATACGCGACATAGAGTTTCCTTGTAACTTGTAATCAGATAAAGCAAAAGAAATTATCTTCTTAAACTATAAGTATTATTGATATACCAAATAGTAGTTATTTGAATCTATAACGATTCGATATTAACAAAAAATGTACAAAACAGAGCGCGCCAAAGCGCCACAAAAAACAACTTAATATATTGATAATTAATCAATTTATTAAGAAAATAGTAAGACTAAGACACCGTCAAGGCGGATAGGTAATCAAGTGATTAAACTTGTCTATAATTACAACATTTAAAAGAATGCATGTACCTGCATTCTTTTGAGGTATTTATCTAATGAATTCTCAATTAATTTTATGGCATAAACTCCAGCATATTTTTGATTCAGCCGAAAATTTTGTGGCGAAGCGTCTTCAGAGCAAATATAACATTGGCATGTCTGAATACCGGGCATTGCATCTTCTATCCTGCGCTCCCAAAAGTGAGTTACGGATGCAGGAGCTCGCGAGCTTATTAAATTTAAATCAAAGCTCGGTGAGTCGGTTGGTAGAAAGACTGGAACGCAATAATTATACATTCCGCGATACCTGCCCTGATGATAAACGGGGGATCTATACCGTACTGACCAGTACCGGAAAAGGGAAATACATTGAAGTTAAATCAGTGTATGAAACAGCTATTCTTGAAGTATTGGAAGAACAAAAATCAGACTCTCTCAATAAGAAACTCATCGAAGCTATCTTTTCTGTTACCGACTCACAAGATAATCGGCCATCCTGAGGGTGGCCACAGAGTCAGTATCTCACTCTAATTGTTAATTTTCAGCGAGTCACTTTCAGCACTTAGCGCTTAAATTGTAAAAATGGCTGTAACCCATCTGGAATAGGAAGCTTTCTGACCACAAGGGATTGCCAATCCAAAAGATCGCTCGCGTATAACGATGCCGGTAATCAAAGCCATATGCCGCGGCCTCATTTCTGTCGACGGCAAACAGTACCAGTGCCAGAAGCATTGCTCCCTGAATACTCATTTTACATTGTTCCATGTCTGCGCCTGCAATAAGCAACATTGATACAATCAGTGCTGACAGGCTTAAACTGGATAACAGCATTCCCCCAAAATCCTGTCACGTTTTGCCAAAAAACTGGCTTCAAATTCAGCTTTATACGGGCCACAGTAAACCGCCACCATAAATGATTACCAATATCATTTATGGTGGCGGTTTAATCACAACCTGAAAAATAAGCCCTCAATGCAATTCTTCTGATATCAACGAATCATCAGACATCAAGAAAAAAACTGTTGGCTCATTTCCCTATCATTTGTTGCCATTATCTTTTAAACCCAACGCATCACGCATCGTGAAAAACAGATCAGTCTGGTCAGTCAAACCAACAACATTGGCAGCTTGTGGGCCATAAGCGGCAACGCGTAGCTGTGTACCTGTATGCCCCTGTTCATCTTTATCTTCTGATGTCGCATAATTGACTGTCATGATCCCGCCATCTTTAGTAATGAGAGAACGGGTTAAACCAGGTGATTTCATGTTAGGTTCGATAATCTGACTGGTGTGCGCATGATCAGCCGTCACAATAACCAACGTATCACCATGCTCTTTCGCAAATTTGAGGCCAACTTGAATGGCTTTATCTAATGAGACAGTTTCACCAATCTGTGCACAAGGGTTGGCCTTATGAGCCTGTTTATCAATCGAAGCACCTTCAACTTGCAGGAAAAAGCCATTTTCATTCTTTTTAAGTAAATCAATCGCTTTTTCTGTCATTTGCTCTAATGTCGGCGCATTAGGATCCAATTTAGAATTGATTTCACACTTGATTGGCGCTTCATTAATGTTACCGCGGTAAACCGCTTTTGGCCCTTGCCAAGCAACATCCATCGTTTCTTTATGGAAGAGACCCAATAGCGGCTTTTGTTGATTGGCTTCTTTAACGCTGGCTAATGATGCCGCATCAGTCACCCATTGATAACCTTGCTCCAGTGCCTGCTCTTTCAACGTCTTTCCTGCATTGGCACCGGATACTGACTTTTGATCGAAATATTTTGCACCGCCACCCAATGTCACATCAGCACGTGCCATCACTAATTGCTTAGTAATGGAACCTCTACCTCCATTTTCTACAGCATCTGTTGGACATTGTTTCGAAACTTCTTCTGGCCCATAGCACTTGCGCTGTGTCACATGTGCATACATAGCCGCTGGTGTTGCATCTTGCACTGTCGCTGTCGTCACATTTCCGGTTGCTTTACCGTTCTTTTTAGCCAACTCTAAAATAGTTTGGTGAGCTTGGCCGAAGACATCAATACCCACGGCACCGTTATACGTTTTGACTCCTGTTGCAAAGGCTGTGGCTGAAGCAGCAGAATCTGTAACATAATGAGGTTCATGAGTTTTCTTATTCAATGAATAAGTCGTGTATTGCCCAGTAAACGGCAATCCATCAATACCTTTAAAGGATCCTCCCGCACCTTCTGCATAATTACGCGCAATTGTTATTTCAGAATCTCCCATACCGTCACCAATGAACAAAATCACATTTTTAGCTTTAGTATTGTTCAATGCCGCTTTGAGTGCACCAGTCTGATCTTCAGTAAAACGGCGGGCGCCGCCAAATTTGGTGATATCACCCTGAGCTTCGCGCTGTTGCGCCACGATGTGATTCGAACTGCCAATTGCCCAACCTGAAACATTTGCTCCCATCATCAGTGTGATAGCCACAACAGCGGACAAGTTTTTTTTATGAAAACGCGGCATAGAGCTCCCTTATAATCAGATGAAAAAAAAGAAATTATTTTTAAATCATAAGGAGTGTAGGCATCTAAAATGACAGTTATTTGAACTTATAAAGACATTATAGTGACAAAGAATCTTCCCTTTCAGGCAAGGTAAGAAATAGGAAAGATGTCAAATGATTAAACTTGTCGATGATTACAACATTTTAAATAATGCATGTACCTAAATTCTTTTGAGGTATTTATCTAATGAATTCTCAATTAATTTTATGGCATAAACTCCAGCATCTTTTTGATTCAGCCGAAAATTTTGTGGCGAAACGTCTTCAGAGCAAACATAGCATTGGCATGTCTGAATACCGGGCATTGCATCTTCTATCCTCTGCTCCCAAAAGTGAGTTACGGATGCAGGAACTCGCGAGCTTATTAAATTTAAATCAAAGCTCAGTGAGTCGGTTGGTAGAAAGACTGGAACGCAATAATTATACATTCCGCGATACCTGCCTTGATGATAAGCGAAGGATTTATACTGTACTGACCAGTACCGGAAACGAGAAATACATTGAAGTTAAATCAGAATATGAAACAGCTATTCTTGAAGTATTGGAAGAACAAAAATCAGACTCTCTCAATAAGAAACTCATCGAAGCTATCTTTTCTGTTACCGGCTCACAAGATAATCTGCCATCCTGATGTTGAGTTTTAATAACCTTATATTTCAATCAATTAATGAGTTGCCTCGCCTTAGTCCCGACAAGGCAACTTCAAGCCTTTTCGCTATCACTCAACAGCTACTATCAATAGGCTGTCACTATCAATAACGCATAATAACTGACTTAAGTTCCGTATAATGCTCAATGAAAGCACTGCCAAACTCGCGACCCATTCCAGAAGATTTACTGCCGCCAAATGGGACAGCAGGATCGAGAAATGTGTGCATATTGATCCATAAAATACCCGCTTCAATCCGGGGGATCATACGCATCGCTTTACTCAGATCATTCGTCCACAAGCTGGCAGCCAGACCAAATGGTGTAGCATTCATCATGGCAACCAACGCTTCCTCATCATCGTAACTGAGGAAAGTGCCAATCGGCCCGAACGTTTCTTCTTTCATTAACGTATCTTCGGCACTCTTTGCTCTCACTATTGTTGGCGCGACAAAAAATCCCGGCCCTTCCAGCGCATGGCCTCCGTGAACAATTTCACAGCCTTCTTGGCGTGCTTTCTCAAACAGAGAGAGGATTTTTTCGTAATGCTCCCGATTTGCCAATGGCCCCATTTCTGTTGATTCATCAAATGGTGAGCCTATTTTCATTGCAGACAAACGCTCAGAGAGTTGTTCCAGCACCGCTTCCATATGAACGGATGGAATATAGAAACGTTCCGCCGCAGCGCAGATTTGCCCTTGGTAAACGTATCCCGCTTCCAATATGCCATCGACGATTTTTTCAACGCTCATATCTGACAGGAAAGCCGCCGCATTTTTGCCGCCAAGCTCCAGTGTTGTATGCTTGATTCCTTGTTCTAGCGCCGATTTTCCGACACTTACTCCCGTCGGAACAGAGCCTGTAAACGTCACTTTGGCACATTGAGGATGCTTGATCAGAGAAGCGCCGACCTGTGCGCCTGATCCATTAACGACATTGATCACGCCATCCGGGATCCCCGCTTCTGTTGCCAGCTCTGCTATACGCAGCATGGTCAAGGGAGTGTATTCACTGGGTTTCAGCACAATGGTACAGCCACTGGCTAATGCGGCGCCCAATTTCCAGATGGCAATCATAATGGAAAAATTCCACGGAATAATGCCAACAACAACCCCGACAGGTTCACGGCGGGTAAAGGCGTTGTATTTTTCCCCTTTGAATGACGGCAATGACACATTCAGCGTTTCACCACTGATTTTGCTGGCCCATCCGGCAAAATAGCGCAAATAATCACTGGATGCGCCAACATCCAACGCACGGGATAATTGAATGGGTTTACCGGAACATAAACTTTCCAGTTGTGCCAATTCCTCCCCATTTTTTTGCAATAAATCGGCCAACCTATTCAGGCAATTTCCCCGCTCGATGGGAGAAGTCTGCTCCCATACCCCGTGAAAAGCATCCGATGCGGCCTGCATTGCCTGATTAACCTCATTTTCCCCGCCTTGATTAACCGTTGCTATAACTTTTCCAGAAGCAGGGTTGATCACGGAGAACGTGGTATTTTCCTGGCTAAGAACTGAGACTCCATTAATATAGTGGCCATGTGGGCGTTGCAAAAAAGTTGTAACGCTTTCCAACAAATTAACTTCACTCATTATCTTCTCCTATCTAGCCGGACAGTTGCCCATTTACGCATGCCATATAGTGTTTGACGAAGCGCTCACTGGTGATTTCCCACAATATTTCTGTCCCTTTTGCCGCAAACCAAGAGTCACCTTTATGATATTCAACCATCTCTCCGGTTTTAATATTCGTCAGTTTCACGGAGCCTTCATGAACTGTTGCCATTTCATCGAAGGGATAGGTCATTTTAAATTTGCCCTTGGTGCAAGCGAAAATACCGCAGGTCAGATTATCCGTAGGCTCCCCAAATATCATCGCGCCGCTCGCCTGTGGGTCTCCCTCCACCACAATAGAACCAAGATTGGTGACACTGCCAAATGGCATTAATTCAGGAAGTGCTTTATCTAACAATAATGGCTTTATCATGACTTTCTACCTTTTAGTGTTTACCGTTCAAACAATATGTTTCAAACAATTCCTTTCAAACAATGCCTTTCAAACCATACTGTTAACAATGGAGAAAAGAAAAGCATTGAGCAGAGATAAAATTAAAGACGCCCCGTCCAATAACCTGACACCTGATGCCAAATCTTGCCGGCAGATAACAGGACATTCCTCAATTCATCTTTCCCAATGATATTGAGATGCGGGATTGAACTCAGTAGTGAGTAGCGATCAGATCCCTCGCTCATGCCTTCTGCCAGGACCTTGCAAATAATGTGGCTCGGAGTCACACCAAAACCTGAATAACCCTGAACATAGAACACATTGTCGTGGTTAGGCAGGGTGCCAATTTGCGGGAATAAATTAACGCTGCAAGCCATTGGGCCGCCCCATGCCAATTCTATTTTTACATCTTTCAGGTAGGGGAAGGTTTTCAGCATGATATTGCGGTTCCATGCTTTTAAATCGGAAGGCATGTATTCAATAAATTGCGTCGCACTACCATATAACAGGCGGTTTTCTTTGGTCACACGGTAGTAGTCGATGATAGGACTGATATCGCTGTAAGCCCCGCGAATCGGGCTGATCCTTTCAATGAGCTCATCTGACAGCTCTTCTGTCATTAGCTGGAAGGCGTAAGTATTGATCGTTTTTCGGTAAATAGTCGGTTCCAGCCCATTCAAAAATGAGTCACATGCCCACAGCATTTTACCGGCGCGCACAGATCCCATTGCTGTACGCACTGTGACTCTTGGGCCATATTCCACATTCAAAACTTGGCTGTTTTCGAAAATCTTGACGCCATATTCTGTCACCGCTTTGGCTTCACCCAACATCAGATTAAGTGAGTGAACATGCCCGCCTCCCATATGTTTTATTGCACAGGTATAGCGTTCTGAGCCGATGACTTTTTTAACATCTGCGCCAGTATAAAGCTCAATTTCTTCATCAGGTAAAGCCGAGCGGAATTCTTTCAACCAACTCTGCAATGTTTTTTCATGGCGTGCATTCCAGCCAAGATAAGCATAGCCGCGGCAAAAATCAGCCTGAATATCATATTTGGCGATTCGATCACGAATGATCCCTGCGCCCAAGCTGCTGATTTTGAATATTGTTTCTAAGCCCTTATCACCGACATGACGCCTGATCCTTTCTATATCATGGCCAATCCCTGTCATCACCTGCCCACCATTGCGGCCTGTACCGCCATATCCCAATGTCCGGCCTTCTAAGATCGCAATATTTGTGATGCCTTTTTCAGCAAGTTCCAATGCTGTATTGATACCGGAAAAACCGCCACCAATAATAACAACATCAACATCCAGATCTTCTTTCAGTGTTGGAAAGCGAAGATCATATTTCTTAGTTGCCGCATAGTATGTCAATGAATCTATTTCATTATTCATGTTATACCCCGTGAGCATCTGTTTTTTCCTTGACGATTACAGATAACGACCTTGTCACTCTGCATGTTCAAGAGTGTTTGTCATAACCATTGAATATTGGTTATTCAGATGTATCAACAAACACCAAAACAAAAATATTAATAAGTTAATGATATTGCATTCAGCAATCATATTCATATCGCTTTATCGGTATATATATGAATCATATGTGTCTAAAATGCTCAATTTATTTATTGTTTATATGTTAATCAAATCACAATTAATAAGAACTTAATCAATAATTAATATTTTTCCCGTTACGGTTTTGTGATGGTTTTCCGAGGAATTTTTCTAGTGATGAATTATTCTGAAAATAGATATTTACATTTAGTCACCAGTAAATGCGTGGCCAAAAAATTACTCGCAGAAACAATTAGTTGAGATATCCATTGGATTTCAAGGCGCGACGCAGCGGCAAGGGAACGAATTTGCCCAGCTCATTTTACCCAGCCAATAAAGCCGCAACTTGAAAAACGACAGGTATAAAAGGAGTAAACATGCTGCCGAAGAAAATTATCCTTGATTGCGATCCTGGACATGATGATGCCATTGCCCTCCTGCTTGCCCACGGAAACCCTGATATTGAACTGCTGGCTGTGACAACCGTCGTTGGTAATCAGCTTCTCGAAAAAGTGACCCACAACGCTCTTGCCGTTGCCCGCATAGCCAATATCCACAGTGTTCCTTTTGCCGCAGGATGCCATCGGCCGCTTGTGCGGGAAATTAAAACTGCGCCGGATATTCATGGTGAAACTGGTTTAGATGGCCCGATTTTGCCCGAGCCAACAATGAAATTAGATCCTCGCCATGCCGTTGATTTAATCATTGATGTGATTATGGAGAACCCACCCAAAACTGTGACCTTAGTTCCGACGGCCGGTTTAACAAATATCGCGATGGCAGCCCGCAAAGCGCCGCAGATTGTTGAACGTGTAAAGGAAGTTGTATTAATGGGAGGCGGCTATCACAAAGGCAATAGAAGTGCGGTTGGCGAATTCAATATCGTGATCGATCCAGAAGCTGCACATATTGTTTTTAATGAGAAGTGGCCATTGACTATGGTTGGTTTAGATCTTACGCATCAGGCTCAGGCGACACCTGATATTATTGAGGCAATTTCTCAGATTAAAACACGCCCCGCCCAATTCGTTTTGGATGCACTGCAATTTTACGGTGACAGATACCGTGAACACCAAGGCTTTGGCTATCCTCCCGTACATGACCCTTGTGCTGTCGCCTATGTGATCGATCCTGCTGTGATGACAACCCAAAAAGTTCCTGTCGATATCGAACTAACAGGAACCTTAACAACAGGAATGACTGTCGCTGATTTTCGTTATCCACCACCAGAAGATTGCCATACTCAAGTGGCCGTGAAGTTAGATCATGCCAAATTCTGGCAGCTGGTCATTGATGCTTTGAAAAACATTGGAGAAACAACCTATTGATGATTTCCTTTGGTCATTAACACCGTGTTTTTTCGGTGATGACCAAAGGCTTCTTTATCCAATCAACCGAATCCCCATCAGCAAGGCACTGCATAAAATCAGAAACAGCGTGGCATATTGAAATACTTTGTCAGACAATTGCTTCAACAAGTAATTGGCAAAAGGGATCCCCAATAAAGAGCCAGCAAACAAGATCAGCGCTAATCTCCAGTCAGTATGGCCGCCTTGTGCATAAGCAACAGCAGATGTTCCCGACAGCAGCATTGTGACAAAAAGAGATACGCCAATAGCCTGTTTGATAGTCATCCGTGCATAACGCAGCAAAAATGGCAGCACAACAATGCCCCCTCCAACACCGGTTGCGCCTAACAATAGCCCTGCCCCTGTACCGGGCAATAAGAGTGGCTTCATTGAGCCAGATTTGGGGATGATTTGTATTATCGGTTTCTCTGGTGCACGTATTCGACAGTAAAAAAGATACAGGGAAAACAGGATAGCCAATACGACCAACAGATTTATCCCCCACTCAATTTTCATTTGGTTATAGCTTGAATGGCTTAATGCAGTGACGCCATAACTTGCCAGCACCGTACCGGGTATCATGATCAAAAGAATTATCAAAGATTGGCGCAGGGGGATATTTCCCATGCGAAAGTGCATGTATGATGATGATATTTTCATCAACATGGATAGAAGATTAGCCGTAGCGACAGCAGCCAGTGCATCTAACCCAAAAAAATAGGTCAGAATAGGTAAAACCATCACACCACCACCAACGCCAGTCGTGCTGATAACCAGACCAATACCCGCACCAATTGCAAGCTCAGAAATTAATAACATTATTTTATTTCCAGCCGGAATCGAACCAAAACTCACCTGTTAACGAAACATTTTCCACATAATATGGCAAAAAGACATATCGTATTCAAAAAAAGAATATAGATATAGTTGCTGTTGCAACAAGCTCACAATGGATGGGAATGAGTCCCCGGAAGGATAGATAACCGTATATTTATCAAAACGGCAGCCGGGGTAAGCGCGTATTGCCAACAAAAATACGACTTAAAAGACGACGGGTAAAATTGTCGTCTGATGGTTTTAATGAGGAGGGAATAGGGTTTCGAAATCAAATAATTCTTTCAATTCAACTTGTAACCCGTTAGCAATCACATAGATGATTTCTAAAGTCGGATTTCTTACACCTCGTTCAATCCCACTTACGTATGTGCGATCTAGCCCGCATTTATCAGCAAAAGCTTCCTGTGACATCCCTGCCGCTTTCCTGAGATCTCTGATTCTTTGCCCAAAAAGGGATCTGATGTTGTTCGATGTTTTCATCCGATAAGTATCGATTCGTGTTACTTATCCGACCACGGACTATGAGTCACGTTTCAATCTGAGTTATGCTATGCTATGTGACTTATAGTCTACTGGTTAATAACTTACTTTTTAATTGAAAAAACGATAGATAATTGGAGATATTAAGGATGGAAAAAAAAGACTGGCATTCCGCCGATATTATCGCTGAGTTGAAAAAACGTGGAACAACGTTGTCAGAAGTCTCGCGAGCCGCGGGGCTTGCATCTTCAACCCTTGCTAATGCATTACAGCGACATTGGCCAAAAGGGGAGCGTCTTATCGCAGCGGCATTAGAGCGCACGCCAGAAGAAATATGGCCCTCGCGCTATGAAGGAAAATAACCACGAATAGAACCCAGCTTTGGCTGGGTTCATTTATCAGCATCTAACTGGCTAACTTTAACCCAATAATACCGGCAACAATCAGGACAAGACTAAACAACCTGGCAATATTTGCTGATTCGCCCAGAACCATAATGCCAAAAATGGCCGTACCGACTGCCCCTATGCCAGTCCACACTGCGTATGCCGTGCCTGCCGGTAAATTTTTCATGGCATAAGCCAGTAGCCCCACACTGACCATCATTGCGCTTAACGTAATGGCACTCGGTATCAAGCGTGAAAAACCTTGAGTATATTTCAGGCCGACAGCCCAGACGACTTCCAACAAGCCCGCAATAAGGAGGATAAACCAAGACATGCTTTTCCCTTTATCAGATGACAAATGGGGCCGTCCCCAGTGAGATGGCGTTTATTCGGGTCGTCCCGAATAACGATAAGAAATGAAAGGAAATTATAGCCATCTGGGCCAATGGCTTCAACAATGATAACCAATGTTCCACAACAAAAAAACCGCAGACTCTAGACGAAGAGGCCGCGGTTTTTTTAAAATAATCGATGCGGTTATTTCACGCGAGATACGTATTCGTTAGAACGGGTATCAACTTTGATAACTTCACCAATCTGAACAAACAAAGGTACTTTTACTACTGCACCAGTGCTCAGGGTTGCTGGTTTACCACCAGTACCAGCGGTATCGCCTTTCAAACCTGGATCAGTTTCAACTATTTCCAGCTCAACAAAGTTTGGTGGAGTTACAGCGATAGGGCGGCCATTCCACAGAGTCAGAATACATTCTGCCTGATCGATCAGCCACTTAGCATTGTCACCAACAGCTTTCTCATCCGCAGCCAGCTGCTCGAAAGTTTCGTTGTTCATGAAATGCCAGAATTCACCGTCGTTGTACAAATAGGTCAAGTTCATATCCATGACATCTGCACTTTCAACGGAATCTGTTGATTTAAAAGTTTTTTCCAGCAGTTTACCGGAAATCAGTTTACGAATACGAACGCGGGCAAACGCTTGACCTTTACCTGGTTTAACAAATTCACTGTCAAGAATAGCGCACGGCTCGCCATCTAACATGATTTTAAGACCTGAACGGAATTCATTGGTACTATAAGTAGCCATGGAGATCCTCTAATTTTTAACAAAATGGCATAGCCGAAAAAATGGCACACATTATAACCCACATTCCCCCTGTCAGAGAAGTCTGGCTACAACAACTTGCGGATGTTATTACTGATCCCAATGAGTTGTTGCAACTATTGTCCTTGGATGCGCATGCCATACTGAAAGAAGGTAATGAGGCAAAGCGGTTATTTCCTTTACGTGTGCCAAAAGCATTTGCAGCACGAATGAAAAAAGGCGATCCACGCGATCCCCTGCTATTGCAAGTCCTGACCGCCCGGGAAGAATTTGTCACAACGCCCGGTTTTTCCACTGATCCATTAGATGAACAAAAGAGTGTTGTTCCCGGATTGTTGCATAAATATCGCAACCGAGCCTTGTTATTGGTAAAAGGAGGCTGTGCGGTCAATTGCCGCTATTGTTTCCGTCGCCATTTTCCTTACGAAGACAACAAAGGCAATAAAAACAACTGGCAAATTGCGCTGGATTATATCGAACAACACACTGAGCTAAATGAGATTATATTCTCCGGCGGTGATCCGCTGATGGCCAAAGATCATGAGCTGGATTGGCTCATTAGCCGTATTGAGTCTATTCCCCACATTAAACGGTTGCGGATCCATACACGCCTACCCGTGGTGATCCCCGATCGCATCACCCCTGTACTCTGTCATCGTTTGGCCCAGTCCGATTTGCAAGTCATCATGGTGACGCATATCAACCATGCGAATGAAATTGATGATGCATTGCGGGAAAGTATGATGCGGCTTAAGCAGGCAGGTGTCACGCTTTTAAACCAAAGTGTGCTGCTGCGTGATATCAATAATGATGCTGATACACTGGCAGATTTAAGTAACACGCTTTTCGACGCAGGCATCTTGCCTTACTACATCCACGTTTTGGATAAAGTTCAAGGAGCAGCCCATTTTCTTGTGGAAGATGAAGAAGCAAGAGCGATCATGCGGGAACTCTTGACTAAAGTCTCTGGCTATCTGGTGCCAAAATTGACGCGGGAAATTGGTGGGGAACCCAGCAAAACACCGTTGGATTTAGGCCTAACCCAAGCCTAGTGGTATTTCTTATGCGGGTTAGTGGCTGATTAATTCTCCGCAATCATTGACGAACAACTATTATACCCAATGGATTTCAAGTTGCATCGCGGTGGCAAGGGAATTCATCCCCGGGAGCATAGATAACTATGTGACAAGGGTGGATGAGTGCAGCCAACAAAGAGGCAACTTGAAAGACCAAGGGTATAAATGGGCAGCGCACAGAAGCCAAATAGATACGTAACGTTAGATGTTACAAAGCATCCTTCTGAGCATTGCCCAAACAACTTTCTCACCAACCCCATCGATATTTTTCATCCAAATACAAATAACAGTACTGCCTCATCTACGGGGCTGTTTTATTATTCAGTCGTTGATGACTAAGGGCATTTATAGACTTGGCCTGCCATTTTGCTATCCAGAGGAACAAAACTGCCCAGTAAATTTTCAGATGGGCTGTTTGCGCCATAAATGACATTACCACCCAACTCAGCCGCTTTATTGCGTAAGTCATTTGCGGCACTGCGCATTGAGCTGCTTTCATTACTCACGCCATTAAGCCAATTGCTTTGGGTACCGACAACTTCACCCAATCGCTGACACTCATTGCCTGGTTGCTCATCCACAAAACGCACATTGGCGCCAGCAGAAGTCAATTGATGATTAGTCGTACATCCTGCCAACAACAATACGGATACACCGAGCCACATTTTAATTCGCATATCTTCCCTCATTGGTTATAGGAGCTTCTACCATGATGATAAATATACCCTTTTGAATGCAATTAAGACAAAAAAATAAAAAGGCGAGCATTTTTTATGCTCGCCTTCAAACTTTTATCCTAGTGGGTTGGGTAATTCCACCATCAGGATGAACAGCATTACATCATGCCGCCCATTCCACCCATGCCGCCCATGCCGCCAGCTGCGCCTAAGTCAGCTTTGTCTTCTTTAGGCAGCTCAGTCACCATTGCTTCAGTGGTGATCATCAGGCCAGCGATAGATGCTGCGAATTGCAGTGCAGAACGGGTTACTTTGGTTGGATCCAGAATACCCATGTCGATCATGTCGCCGTACTGTTCAGTTGCAGCGTTATAACCGTAGTTGTTCTGACCTGCTTTCACGTTGTTAACAACAACAGATGGCTCTTCGCCAGCATTGTCAACGATCTGACGCATTGGCGCTTCCATTGCACGCAGTGCAACACGGATGCCCACGTTCTGATCTTCGTTGTCGCCAGTCAGCTCAGTGATAGCAGCAGCTACACGAACCAGAGCAACACCACCACCAGCAACAACACCTTCTTCTACAGCCGCACGAGTTGCGTGCAGTGCATCGTCAACGCGAGCGCGTTTTTCTTTCATCTCAACTTCAGTCGCTGCACCTACTTTAATTACAGCAACACCGCCTGCCAGTTTAGCTACACGCTCTTGCAGTTTTTCACGGTCGTAATCAGAAGTAGATTCTTCGATTTGCTGACGGATTTGAGTAACGCGAGCAGCAATTGCGCTTTCTTCACCAACGCCATCAATGATAGTAGTGGTGTCTTTGTTGATAACAACGCGTTTAGCCTGACCCAGATCTTCCAGAGTTGCTTTTTCCAGCTCCAGACCGATCTCTTCAGAGATAACAGTACCGTTGGTCAGAGTAGCGATGTCTTGCAGCATTGCTTTACGGCGGTCACCGAAGCCAGGTGCTTTAACCGCAGCAACTTTCACGATACCACGCATGTTGTTAACAACCAGAGTTGCCAGCGCTTCGCCTTCTACGTCTTCAGCGATGATGATCAGAGGCTTGCTTGCTTTCGCTACGCCTTCCAGAACTGGCAGCAGTTCACGGATGTTGGAGATTTTCTTGTCAACCAGCAGAATGTATGGGTTTTCCAATTCTACAGAACCGGATTCTGGCTTGTTGATGAAATAAGGAGACAGGTAACCGCGGTCGAACTGCATACCTTCAACAACGTCCAGCTCGTCTTCCAGACCAGTACCTTCTTCAACGGTGATTACACCTTCTTTACCGACTTTGTCCATCGCTTCTGCGATAAGTTTACCTACAGTTTCGTCGGAGTTTGCAGAGATTGTACCAACCTGCGCAATAGCAGTGGAATCAGAGCAAGGTACGGACAGTTTTTTCAGTTCTTCAACTGCTGCAATAACCGCTTTATCGATACCACGCTTCAGATCCATTGGGTTCATACCCGCAGCAACAGCTTTCAGACCTTCGGTGACGATAGCTTGAGCCAGTACGGTTGCAGTAGTAGTACCATCGCCCGCAGCATCATTGGCTTTAGAGGCGACTTCTTTAACCATCTGAGCGCCCATGTTCTCGAATTTGTCTTCCAATTCGATTTCACGTGCTACAGATACACCGTCTTTAGTGATAACTGGTGCACCAAAAGATTTGTCCAAAACTACGTTACGGCCTTTAGGACCCAGAGTAACTTTAACCGCATCGGCCAGTACATTCACACCGCGCAGCATTTTACTGCGAGCATCATTACCAAATTTTACGTCTTTAGCTGCCATTGTTTCTTTCCTTTAAATTCGTTCTATTAAGAAGATCTAGCGTAAGAGATTCAATTACGCTTCAACAATTGCCAGAATGTCGCTTTCAGACATGATCAATACTTCTTCATTATCGATCTTTTCTGTTTTCACGCCGTAACCTTCATTAAAAATGACGGTATCACCCACTTTTACATCCAGCGCCTTCACTTCCCCACTTTCAAGGATGCGACCATTGCCAACTGCCAAGATTTCCCCACGGGTAGATTTGCCCGCAGCAGAGCCAGTCAGAACAATTCCGCCAGCGGATTTAGATTCAACTTCTGTACGCTTGACGATAACGCGGTCATGTAATGGACGAATTTTCATTGAGAGATCTCCTATAAATAAAGTCCATATCAGGTAAGAGGATTGATACCAGAACCCAACAGAACCAGTACCATGAAGCTACAAGTTGGGGCTTAAGGTTAGTACTTCAAGGGCAGACAGAAAAAAATATTTTACTTTTTTCTTACCTGTTGAAATTTTCACCCAAGCAAACACTGCTATTTTTTATCGTATTCACTGTCATGTTCGCTATTTTTGCGCTGATCATCAGATTTTTTATCATCCAATGTATGAGAAGAATCTTCTTGCCTGCGCTCATATTCGCCTTCAAAAGTTTGCCCTTTCTTATCATATCCACCGTAATTGCCTGAACCCTGAAAAGTGTTCGAACGGTAAAAATTAATATGGGGCAGCAACTTCATTGTTAGCAGTTTCTGTACGGGAGGCAGCAGTAGCAACAATCCAAGGAAATCAGTGAAGAAACCGGGCAGCAGCAATAAAAATCCCGCCATGACCAGCGACACACTTTTAATCGCATCTTCTGCGGGGCTTTCACCGGCAGCGATTTTTTGCTGCATTGACATGAATGTTTTGATGCCTTGGTTACGCACAAGGGATACGCCCACACAGGAAGTAAGAACAACCAGCAGCAAAGTCAGCAGCACCCCAATTTCAGAAGCAATGCGAACAAACAGGACGGATTCAATGTAAACCAGCAGGCATATCAGAATAAGTGGGAGCCAACGCACGTGGTTCTCCTTTCAATATTTATTGTCCACTCTATTAATCATTAACATTATGCGAAACCACATAATACGGTGTCAGATCATATAGTACGGGGGTTAGATCACATATGTGGGGATAGCAATGGCCGTTTTCAATACCTCATTTCGATACTTCAGTTGCTTGACTTTTCACTTCTGTAATTGTGACACCAGTCACACAAACGTCATTTCATTAATAAAATAGCACTATAAAGTGATCCAGGTTCAAGGCATTTATAATAAATCCACATATGATCGCGCCAACAATTTCGTGATAAGTGATTAATATCACGCCAGTTGTTGTCGGCAACATGAATTATTCAACAAACACATAATAGAACAGTAAACGTATCCAATTTTAAGAAGGTTCTCATGTCAAACAACATTCGTATCGAAGAAGACCTGTTAGGTAAACGAGAAGTCCCTGCTGAAGCCTATTACGGTATTCACACTCTACGTGCGATTGAAAATTTTTATATCAGTGACCGTACTATCAATGATGTTCCTGAGTTCATCCGTGGCATGGTTCTGGTGAAGAAAGCCGCGGCAATGGCGAACAAAGAACTTCATACAATTCCTGGGAAAATAGCGGACGTTATTGTTAAAGCTTGTGATGAGCTTCTCAACACAGGCAAGTGCATGGATCAATTCCCTGTTGATGTATTCCAAGGGGGAGCAGGTACCTCTCTGAACATGAATACCAACGAGGTACTGGCAAATATCGGTCTCGAATTGATGGGACACCAAAAAGGTGAATATGAGTTCCTGAACCCGAATGATCACCTGAACAGAAGCCAGTCAACCAACGATGCCTACCCTACTGGCTTCCGCATCGCTGTCTATAATTCACTGGTGCAATTGCTTGATTCTATTGAATTACTGAAAGCGGGCTTTGACAAAAAAACAGTTGAATTCGACGACATTCTGAAAATGGGCCGTACCCAGTTGCAAGATGCGGTTCCAATGACTCTGGGCCAAGAATTCCGTGCTTTCTCTATTTTGTTGAAAGAAGAAATCAAAAATATTACCCGTACGGCTGAACTGCTGCTGGAAGTCAACCTGGGTGCAACTGCGATTGGTACAGGTTTGAACACTGCACCAGGGTATCAGCAACTGGTTGTTGAAAAATTGGCCGAAGTGACTGGTTTGCCTTGTGTCCCAGCGGAAGACTTGATTGAAGCCACTTCCGACTGCGGCGCTTACGTCATGGTTCACGGTGCGTTAAAACGTCTGGCAGTTAAAATGTCCAAGATCTGTAACGACTTGCGTCTGTTGTCATCCGGTCCTCGCGCGGGCCTGAATGAAATCAACCTGCCAGAACTGCAAGCCGGTTCTTCCATCATGCCAGCTAAAGTCAACCCAGTGGTACCAGAAGTTGTTAACCAAGTTTGCTTCAAAGTCATTGGTAACGATACTTGTATCACAATGGCCGCAGAAGCAGGCCAGTTGCAGCTTAACGTAATGGAACCAGCAATTGGTCAGGCGATGTTTGAATCAATGTCTATCCTGAGCAATGCATGCCGCAACCTGGTTGAAAAATGCGTTAACGGCATTACTGCCAACAAAGAAGTTTGCGAAAGTTTTGTATTCAACTCTATCGGCATCGTCACTTATCTGAATCCATTCATCGGCCACCACAATGGCGATATCGTAGGTAAGATCTGTGCTGAAACCGGCAAGAGCGTACGCGAAGTTGTACTGGAGCGAGGCTTGCTGACTGAGTCTGAGTTAGATGATATTTTCTCCGTTGAAAACTTAAAACATCCAACTTATAAAGCAAAACGTTTTGATGACTAATTAAATGCTTATAATAACAAGCTCGTCTTAATTACTAAGGCACGCAATTCCAACCGGAAGCGTGCCTTTTTAATTTGCTGCAAACACAAAGTATTAACCATAAATTTTCATAAGACTAAATAAATGAAGGAGTATTTAACATGTTAGCCGTAGAATTGGTGATTGTTCTGCTGGCCATTTTTCTGGGGGCAAGATTAGGGGGGATTGGTATTGGCTTTGCAGGTGGTATCGGGGTTCTGGCCCTTGCTGTCATTGGTGTTAAGCCAGGTTCCATTCCATTTGATGTTATCTCAATTATTATGGCCGTTATCGCTGCGATATCAGCCATGCAAGTGGCTGGGGGGCTGGACTATCTCGTTCAGCAAACTGAAAAATTACTGCGCAGGAATCCTAAATACATCACAATCCTGGCACCTATCGTCACGTATTTTCTGACTTTATTTGCAGGGACAGGGAACATCTCACTGGCAACATTGCCGGTTATTGCGGAAGTCGCTAAAGAGCAAGGCATAAAACCGTGCCGCCCACTCTCCACCGCAGTTGTTGCAGCCCAGATAGGGATCACCGCGTCCCCGATTTCGGCCGCGGTTGTTTACATGGCCTCTATCATGGAAGGACAAGGCATCAGCTATATTCACCTGCTTATGGTGTTGCTGCCCTCAACGCTTTGCGCCATCATCCTTATGTCATTCATCATTTCATGGTGCTTCGATTCCAAGCTGTCAAATGATCCTACCTACCAAAAACGCCTTGCGGATGGCCTGGTAGAAATGCGTGGTGCCAGCGAGATTCAAATTAAACCTAAAGCAAAACTGTCTGTTTTGTTGTTCCTGCTGGGCGTTATCGGCGTTGTTATTTATGCCATTATCAATAGCCCAAGCATTGGATTGGTTGAAAAACCGCTGATGAACACCACCAATGCAATCCTGATCATTATGCTCAGTGTTGCCACCCTCACCACCATTATTTGCTCCGTTGATACCGATGCCATCTTGAACTCAAGTACCTTTAAAGCAGGCATGAGCGCATGTATCTGTATTCTAGGTGTCGCGTGGCTGGGGGATACGTTTGTACAGGCCAACATTCATTGGATAAAAGAAACCGCAGGCAGCCTGATTCATGCTCAACCGTGGTTACTGGCTGTTATTTTCTTCTTCTGTTCAGCTTTACTCTATTCACAGGCCGCAACCGCTAAGGCACTAATGCCAATGGCTTTGGCACTGCATGTTACACCATTAACGGCAATCGCCTCTTTCTCGGCTGTGTCTGGTTTGTTTATCCTGCCAACTTATCCGACACTGGTTGCTGCCGTGCAGATGGATGATACCGGTACAACCCGTATCGGTCGCTTTGTATTCAATCATCCATTCTTTATCCCCGGCACTATCGCCGTTATTTTGGCGGTCACCTTTGGGTTCCTGTTTGGTGGCATCATCCTGTAACTTCACAAGATCAACAAAGTGAAAAATCATTATCTCAGGGGCTAACATGCTCCTGAGATATTCCCGCCCCTGAATATTTTTCTATCAAAAAACAACATTGTATTAATATTAATCAAGTGGCTTTCTGCCATGACCGTCATCGGTTATAGTGCAGACTGTGACGAATTTTACGAATGAAACCCACGATACAGGCAGGCTAAAAATTGCTTATGATGAAACGTATTCTCATGTTTTTTCTACTGTTCAGCGCTATCGCTCTTTCTCCTATCAAAGCCAGTGCGCTATTTGAGCAACCAGGGCAAAATATCTACCTTCCTGCTGAAAGGGCATTTGTGTTTGATTTTCAGCAAAAAGGAAATGATCTCACGTTAAATTGGGACATTAAACCTGGTTATTATCTCTACCGAGAACAGTTCAAAATAATTCCGACACAGGCATCGTTAGGCCAAATAGACTATGCCAAAGGTACGGATCATGAAGATGAGTTCTTCGGGAAGACCGAAGTTTATTTTCAATCAGCACACATTAATATTCCTATTCTGTCAGCCTCCAACGATTCCTCTTTGCAGGTAACCTATCAAGGATGCGCAGAAGCGGGTTATTGTTATCCCCCTGAAACGCTGACCGTACCATTGCAAGCTGTAGCGGCGGCGTCATTGCCAAATAATCCGGCGCCACTCAATAATAGTGAAACCACAGCGTCGCCCGATACCGCGGCATCTCAAGAAGCATTATCCTCAAAAGGCGCCTTACCGCAGGAAACACCTGATAACCAAAATCATGACGTGCCATTCTCACCTTTATGGGCAATCTTGATTGGTATCGGCATTGGATTTACGCCTTGCATTTTGCCCATGTACCCGCTGATTTCCAGCATCATTTTAGGGCCAAAACGACCTGAGAGCTTGAAACGCATCTTCTGGCTTGCCATGAGCTACGTCCAAGGTATGGCACTTACTTATACCGCACTTGGATTGGTTGTCGCCGCTGCCGGGTTACAGTTTCAAGCTGCCCTGCAAAACCCTTACATCCTGGTCGGGCTGTCAGTGCTGTTTATTCTGTTGGCCTTATCAATGTTTGAGCTGTACAACTTGCAACTCCCCTCTTCACTCCAAACCCGATTGGTCAATTGGAGCAATCAACAGCAAAGCGGTTCCTACATCGGCGTATTTGTCATGGGTGCCTTAGCGGGGCTTATCGCATCACCCTGCACTACCGCACCTCTCAGCGCCATCTTGCTCTATATTGCACAAACCGGTGACACATTCTTTGGGGGCGTGACTCTTTATCTTTATGCACTGGGCATGGGAATACCGCTTATCGCCGTCACGTTGTTCGGCCATAAACTCCTGCCGCGCAGTGGCCCGTGGATGCAATATGTCAAAGAAGCATTCGGCTTTATTATTCTGGCACTGCCTGTATTCCTGCTGGAACGAGTGCTCGGTGATACATGGGGAATCCGGTTATGGAGTATGTTGGCAGTCTCCTTCCTTATCTGGGCATTCTCCCTGACACTAAACAGCAAAAATGGCTGGTTGCGAACCTTGCAGATAATTTTGCTGGCACTTGCGCTGATTGCATCGCGCCCTTTACAAGACTGGGTATGGGGCAGCCCGACCGCAGAGCAACAAAAAGCATCAATAAAATTCCAACAAATCAGTGATTGGCAAGAATTAAGCCAGATTTTAGCGGAAAAACGCGGCCAGCCGATTATGCTGGATCTCTATGCAGATTGGTGCGTCGCCTGCAAAGAGTTTGAAAAATACACTTTCAGTGATCCCCAAGTGCAGGCACAATTAAGTCAGTTTCTCTTATTACAAGCAGATGTCACCGATAACGGGCCAAAACAAAAAGAATTACTGCAAAAACTAAAGGTACTGGGGCTTCCTACTATCTTATTTTTTGACGCTCAAGGAAATGAACCAACCAACGCCCGGGTCAATGGATTCATGAATGCAGAACGTTTTGAACAACACATACAACAACTACAACATTTGCAACAGCAATAATATTTGCAACAACAGTAACTAGGAAGGAGAGCCGCCGTGCAACGTGAATACGTGCTTAGCAATGTCCTAAACTCACTAGAGCAACATGGTCTGTCAGCGACATTGGAGACACTTTTAACTCCCCTTGATATTAATATCGACCATATACAACATTTTTGGCCTGATCGTGAGGCTTTGCTCTACGACTGCCTGCGTTATCACAGCCAGCAGATTGAAATTTGGCAACGTCAAATTCTGCTGGATGAATCCCTGACGCCAGAACAAAAATTATTGGTGCGGTACGATACCCTCAAAGAAAAAGTACTGGAACAACGCTATCCCGGCTGCTTATTTATTGCCGCCTGTAGCGCCTTCCCTGAAGCTGATCATCCAATCCACCAATTGGCAGAACTGCAAAAGCAAAATTCATTCTCCTACACAGTGGAGTTGTTGCAACAACTTGATATCGACGACAACGAGCAAGTTGCCAAACAGATGGAACTTATCCTTGAAGGATGTCTCAGTAAGCTATTAGTGAAAAGAAATATTGATGATGTGAACACAGCAAAACTGCTGGCTCAGGATATTTTAACCATCGCAGCATGCCGAAAAAATGGTGCATTGAGTTGATAAAAAATGAGCAAAGCTGAATAACCATACCGGTTTGGTATAAAAATACAGCAAACAATCAATTTTCATCATTTTTTTACAGAAAGTGTTTGACGGATTGGGGCGAATACGGTTTAATGCGCCCCGTTAGCCCGGATAGCTCAGTCGGTAGAGCAGGGGATTGAAAATCCCCGTGTCGGTGGTTCGATTCCGCCTCCGG
>NZ_FORG01000022.1 GCF_900113945.1 Xenorhabdus mauleonii | reverse complement strand
CTTTCTCCGACTGCCCTCCGCGGCTTGCTTCAGCTCAGCGTCGGTCAGTGGTGGCGCATTATAGGGAGTTTTACGGATGTGACAATAGTTTTTTTCGATTTTTTTTCCGTTCGTATTTTTTTTCTTCAAAACGCTGAGATAACCAACAAAAAGATGGTTTTTAACCCACTTTATTGCACCATAATTCACTGTTTTTTTAAAACGCGAAGTCAGATTTTTAAAAACGCCTCAGAAAATCTATCTACCTGCTCCCAATCTGTATATTCAATTTCTTTTGTTGTATCAGTTTCTCCGCCTGTCATTCTCATGATGAACTGAATCATGATGCGATCCAGCCAACTATAACGCGGATAAAGCAGCGCTCCGGCGAAAACTTCAGACAAACTAGGCTGCCACGGGCTTTTTATTAAGAATTTACGCACATAGGCATTTGTTTCTGGCGTTCTTTTCTCTGGTTTCCTAGCGGTCAGGTTGACACCGAAGAAAGCTGTTGGCATTTGATTCAACTGTTTTTGATGACGAATAACAAACTTGTTCAATATGGAATTGAAATGCCCGTAACGTATTGATGCACCTATCATGACTTTTTGATAAGGAGCCAGATTGACTTGTTTCACTGTGGCGAGATCCCTCAAGTCACAAGCAATGCCAGCACGCCGGATGTTTTCTGCAACGCGCATGATAATTTTTTTGGTTTGTCCATCCTGAGTGGAATAGAGCAACAGATAACTCATAGATACACCTTTATTAAGCTAAGCCACTATTCACGCCAAAAGGTCGGTGTGAACAAAACTAACAGTGTGAATACTTCCAAGCGCCCGAATAACATGGTGACAACCAATATCCATTTTGCCATCGGGTTCATGGTCGTAAAGTTGTCAGCTACAGCACCCAGCCCTGGACCTAAGTTATTCAACGTTGCCGCTGTAGCAGAGAAAGCAGAAAACTCATCAATGCCCGTTGCTATTAATAGCAACATGCTGATGACAAAGACCAATGCATAGGCAGAAAAGAATCCCCATACAGCCTCAATGATTCTTTCCGGTAATGCCCGTTGTCCTAATTTGATGGTATATACCGCATTCGGGTGCACCAATCGTTTCAATTCGCGGGAACCTTGCAAAAAGAGCATCAGAATACGAATAACTTTCAACCCTCCACCCGTTGAACCAGCGCATCCACCAATAAAAGCAGAACATAATAGTAGGAAGGGTAAGAACAGCGGCCAGTGGGAAAAGCTGTCTGTTGTAAATCCGGCAGTTGTTGCCATGGAGACAACTTGGAAGAAGGCGTGATTGAATGCTTCTATTTCAGATTCATACACTGAGTGTTGCCACAATATCAGCATGCAGACCGCTAATAATGCCAGTTGGATAGTAATGAACATGCGAAATTCTGGATCACGCCAGTATACTTTCAAGCTCCTGCCAGAAAGAACAGCAAAATGCAGGCCAAAATTACAACCTGATATCAGTAAGAAAATAGCAATAATCGTGTTGATAGTTGGACTATTAAAAAAACCAACACTGGCGTCATGAGTCGAAAACCCGCCAATGGCGATGGTGGAAAAGCTATGGGAAATAGCATCAAATACTGACATTCCCGCAGCCCACAATGCTAACGCACAGGCAATAGTCAGCAAGACATAGATTAGCCAAAGTGTTTTTGCCGTTTCTGCAATACGGGGGCGCATTTTATTGTCTTTCAACGGCCCCGGCATTTCTGCCCGATAAAGCTGCATCCCCCCAACACCAAGTAAAGGCAAAATCGCCACAGCCAGAACGATAATTCCCATCCCTCCTAACCATTGCAACATTTGTCGATAAAAAAGGATGGCTTTAGGGAGAGAGTCAAGACCAACAAGGGTTGTCGCCCCTGTCGTTGTCAGGCCGGAGAAGGATTCGAAAAAGGCATCGGTAATGGAAAGGTTGGGTTTTTCAGAAAAAATAAACGGTAATGCACCGACACTCCCCAATACAGTCCAAAATAGAACAACGATTAAGAAGCCCTCTTTTGGCTTGAGATCTCGTTTTTGATCCCGATTGGGCGCCCACAATATTAAGCCAATAATAAGGGCAAAAATAAATGTCTGGCTGAATGCCTTGCCTGCCCCATCGCGGTAAATCAATGCCACCAAACCCGGGATAATCATTGTGACAGAGAAAAGAATAACAAGTAGCCCAACAATACGGGTTATGGCGCGAAAATGCATTCGGCTGGTTCCTTAGAAATCCGGTATAACAAAATGGTTAAGATTTAGGCGACAAAAATAGCGCACCGCGGCTTAAGTCTCGTAATTTATCACCTATCTCGCCAGCTAGGGTTGCCGGCAATGAAACTTGCAACGTGACATTTTCGGCATATTCGCTGGCAATCACTTGCCCAGAAAATTGTTGCAGTAATTGTTCCACCATCGAAATATGAGAATATTCACACTGTAACTGGAACAATTTTTGTGGCACCTTATATTCAGTTTCTAATAATTTCAATGCCTGCTGCACACCATTGCCATAAGCTTTGACCAAACCACCTGTACCGAGTTTTATTCCGCCAAAATAGCGGACAGACACCGCTGTGATTTCCCCCAAACCACTCCCTATTAATTGAGCAATCATGGGTTTACCCGCAGTTCCAGTCGGTTCTCCATCATCAGAAAAACCCAATTGCTGGGAATCATCCGGCGCCCCGGCCACAAAAGCCCAGCAATGATGGCGAGCATCAGGATATTGCTCCTTGATGCTTTGGATAAATAACTTTGCCTCATCGACCCCGCTGGTATGCTCCAGCAGGGTGATAAAACGACTCTTTTTTATTTCTTCAGTAAAGCTGACTGAAGCCGCAGGTATTAAATAAGGCTTCATTACGACAAGTGTAGATCTCTGGTCATGTTTTCAATTTTTCCATCGTGAATAACGATGTTATCTTCAATTCGAATGCCGCCATAAGGTTTCAACATGTCTATTTTTTTCCAGTCGAAATGTTGACGATATTCATTCTCGCGCCACGGGGCCAAGAGTGTTTCAATAAAATAAATGCCCGGTTCAATGGTTAAGACCATTTTTGGCTCTAGCATACGGGTGCAACGCAAATAAGGATACATTTCCGGAGCCGCTAAATGTTCTCCGCTATCATTTTGCATAAAGCCGGCTGAGTCATGCACTTGTAAACCAAGTGGATGGCCAAGTCCATGTGGGAAAAATGGTGCTGTCAGCCCTTTTTCAACCATGCTCTCTTCGCTGATGCCATGGATAATGTCATGTTTTTTCAGAACCTTAGCTATGCGATGGTGCATATTAATATGATAGTCGGTATATCGGACACCCGTTTTAATCGTACCGATAATCGCCTGTTGTTCTTCATTCAGATCCTTAATCAATGAAGCAAAATCACTATTGGATTTTGCAGCATAGGTTCTGGTGATATCAGCCGCATAGCCATTATATTCCGCTCCCGCATCTATCAAGAAGCTGCGAATTTCAGAAGGTACTGTCTGCTGTAATTTGGTGTAGTGCAAAACTGATGCATTTTCATTCAAGGCAACGATATTATCATAAGGAACATCGGTATCACGGTGCCCGGTAGCCATCAGATAGAACATATTAATTTCGAATTCACTCACGCCCGATAAAAATGCATCATAAGCGGCCAAATGACCATTAACGGCGGTTTTCTGAGCTTCGCGCATGCAAGCCAATTCGTAATCTGTTTTATAGGAACGATGGTAATTCAGATAATCCAGAATGGCTTTCGGGTTGATGTTATGTTCAGCGATTCCAAGTGATTCAGCTCGTTTAACTTGCTCACCAATGTAAGCCACATTTTGCTTTGGCAATCTGCTTAGTTGGGCATTGATATCTTCGGCTTTTGCCAAATGAATCAGCTCTACATCCTCAGTCCAGTAACTGGTGGGCAGTGATTCCACGCTATGCCAATAATCGACAGGTGAATAAAACCATAATTTGGGTTTATTGATACCATCAATCCATAGCCAACAGTTCGGAACTTTGGTTACAGGAACCCAAGCCTTAAAGTGGGCATTGGCTTTAAAAGGATAAGATCTGTCATCAAGAAAAATTTGTAATGCTTCACCTGAGTGAATAAGTAGGGCGTCGCGCTGAGTTCTTGCCAATATTTCACTGGCACGTTTTTGTAATGTTTTAATGTGTTCGTGATACAGAGATGCCAACTTTTCCATCTTAATTAGCCTTTTGATTTTCTGGCAGGAGATTAAATATTATCACAATTCATTGCATTGGGAGCTATCACCTGAAAAACCACCATCCCAAAATCAACGGTAATATTTATGTTTTTCAAATCGCTAATCAGAAATGTTATCTACTGTCTTAAATCTTACCTGTGATCCGCTCTACAAAAAATTAATCATAAGTTTGCATTCAATTAACACACTAATCACAATCACCTCATCTGGTCATACCAGATGGTATGCACTCATTGAGGAGAATGACATGCTCTACCTAAGTGACACTATTCAAGTTAAATGGCTGAAAGATGGCATTGCAGAACTGATCTTCAATGCGCCAGCTGCAATTAATAAATTAGATACAAAAACTGTTGCTTCACTGGACAAGGCTGTTGCCGCCCTTGAGCAACAAACTGAACTCAAAGGGCTGTTGCTGCGCTCGGAAAAACAAGCCTTTATTGTTGGGGCTGATATCACCGAATTTTTATCATTATTCAATGCGCCAGTAGAGAAACTCCACGAACTGTTGGATCTTGCCAACAGTATTTTTAACCGCATTGAAGATCTCCCTGTTCCAACGATCTCCGCCATCAACGGTTATGCTCTGGGTGGTGGCTGTGAAGCAGTACTGTCCACCGATTTTCGTATCGCATCCCCAGATCTTCGCATTGGGTTACCAGAAACTAAATTAGGCATTATGCCGGGCTTCGGCGGCTCTGTTCGCCTGCCGCGTGTCATTGGTTGCGATAATGCTCTCGAAATCATTACTGCTGGAAAAGATATCAGCGCTGAAGAAGCACTGAAAAATGGCCTGGTTAATGCTGTCGTTCCTGCTGAAAAGCTGGTTGATTCTGCTGTTTCCATTCTGGAACAAGCCATCAAAGGCGATCTGGATTGGAAAGCGGCCCGCCAGCCAAAATTAATGCCTCTGAATCTCAATGAGATAGAACGTACCATGAGTTTTAACGTGGCAAAAGGCATGGTAATGAAAGTAGCAGGCCCTCATTATCCGGCACCAATTACAGCAGTTAAAACCATTGAGAAATCGGCGACGCTAGGTCGTGATGAAGCACTGAAATTAGAATCTGCCAGTTTCGTCTCTTTGGCACAAACCTCTGTTGCCCGTGCTTTGGTTGGCATCTTCCTGAATGACCAATATGTCAAAGGGCTGGCGAAAAAACACCAGAAAACCGTGGCTACACCTGAGCAAGCTGCTGTATTGGGCGCTGGTATCATGGGTGGTGGCATAGCCTATCAATCTGCGCGCAAAGGGATTCCTGTCTTGATGAAAGACATCAATCAACAGGCGCTGGATTTAGGTATCAATGAAGCCGCCAAGCTGTTGAATAAGCAATTTGAGCGTGGACGCCTGAATGCCATGAAGATGGCTCAGATCCTGTCTTCAATTCAGCCAACCCTCAATTATGCAGGTATTGAGCAAACTCAGATTGTTGTTGAAGCTGTCGTTGAAAATCCAAAAATCAAAGCCGCAGTTCTGGCAGAAACAGAGTCACATATCAATGATGACTGCATTCTGGCTTCAAATACTTCCACGATCCCAATTACTGAATTGGCAAAATCGCTGAAGCGACCAGAAAATTTCTGTGGAATGCATTTCTTCAACCCAGTACACCGTATGCCGCTGGTTGAGATCATCCGTGGAGAAAAAACGTCAGAGCAGACGATTTCCACTGTTGTGGCTTATGCCAGCAAAATGGGTAAAACACCGATTGTTGTTAATGATTGCCCCGGTTTCTTCGTAAACCGCGTGTTGTTCCCTTATTTGGCTGGTTTCGGCATGCTCCTGCGCGATGGCGGTGATTTCCGTCAAATCGACAAAATCATGGAAAAAGAATTCGGCTGGCCGATGGGCCCTGCTTATCTTATCGATGTTGTTGGCATCGACACCGCTCACCATGCACAGGCTGTTATGGCACAAGGTTTCCCTGAGCGCATGAGCCGTGATTATCGTGATGCCATTGATGTGTTATTCGAAAATCAGCGTTACGGCCAGAAAAATGGCGTTGGTTTCTATAAATACACTCAAGATAAAAAAGGCAAGCCGAAAAAAGGGCAAGATGAAGCGGTCGACCAATTACTGGCTGGCATCAGCGGACCAAAACACACGTTCTCTGGCGAAGAAATCATTGCCCGTACCATGATCCCTATGATTAACGAAGTCGTTCGTTGTCTGGAAGAAGGTATCATTGCCAGCCCGGCAGAAGCAGATATGGCTCTGGTTTATGGTTTGGGATTCCCTCCATTCCACGGTGGTGTTTTCCGTTATCTCGATACCATGGGAACCGCAGCTTACGTGAAAATGGCTGAAAGTTATGCTCATTTGGGTGCGCTTTACCATGTACCAGCGGGCCTGAAAGCAAAATCCGAAAGCAATGAAAGTTACTACCCTGCCCCAGCAGAACTTGCTGTCAATCCAGGTGAAAAAGCGTGAGGTCTGAAAACATGGAAAACGTAGTTATTATTGATGGTATCCGTACCCCAATGGGGCGCTCAAAAGGTGGTGTATTCCGTCAGGTCCGTGCCGAAGATCTCTCCGCACATCTGATGAAATCGTTGCTCAAGCGCAATCCTGCCCTTCAGCCTGAGCATATCGACGATATCTCTTGGGGATGCGTGCAGCAAACTTTGGAGCAGGGATTCAACATTGCCCGTAATGCAGCATTGCTGGCAGGTATCCCACATTCGGTTCCTGCTGTTACCGTAAACCGCCTGTGTGGTTCTTCAATGCAATCCTTGCATGACGGCGCTCGCATGATCATGACCGGTGATGCCAATATTGCGATGGTTGGTGGTGTTGAGCATATGGGGCATGTTCCAATGACCCACGGCGTCGATTTTCACCCGAAATTAAGCCTCAATGTTGCAAAAGCAGCGGGCGTTATGGGTTTGACCGCAGAAATGCTGGCAAAAATGTATGGTATCAGCCGCGAAATGCAAGATGAATTTGCTCTGCGTTCTCATCAACGCGCAGCACAGGCAACTGAATCCAAGGCTTTTGCTAATGAAATTGCGGCAATCTATGGCCATGATGCTGACGGCAATATGAAATTTGTCGATTACGATGAAGTCATCCGTCCAGAAACTAACCTCAAAGATCTCGCTGCCCTGCGTCCAGTTTTCGATCCTGTGACCGGAAGTGTTACCGCGGGTAACTCATCAGCGCTTTCTGATGGCGCATCAGCAATGCTTATCATGAGCGAAAGCAAAGCCAAAGAGCTGGGGCTGAAAGCTCGTGCCCGCATCCGTTCAATGGCTGTTGTTGGCTGTGATCCTTCCATCATGGGTTATGGTCCTGTGCCTGCAACAAAAATGGCACTGAAAAAAGCGGGCCTAAGCCTTTCAGACATCGGCATGATGGAATTGAACGAAGCATTTGCCGCACAATCATTAGCTTGCATGAAAGGGCTGAACCTGCTGGATAGCATGGATGACAGAATCAACCTGAACGGCGGAGCAATTGCTCTCGGCCACCCATTAGGCTGTTCTGGCACTCGAATCACCACCACTTTGCTGAACCTGATGGAACGCAAAGATGTGCAGTTCGGGCTAGCAACCATGTGTATCGGTTTAGGTCAAGGCATAGCCACGATCATCGAGAGAGTGTAATTACCTGGTGTGTTTGTAAAGTACTGACGATTGAAATTTATATGTATTTTCCCTTGTCTGTCTTGTCTATTGCATCACTCTAAATAAGTTGTTGCCGTAGTTTCCCGCCTGTCAGGGGCGGGTTTTTTTATTATTTTTTACGGGGGAAAAGTAATCTAGATAAATTCAAACGCATCACTGTACATACGCTCAACAGATGCATCACGCTCGCTGCAAAACCGTTCACGTGCAATCTTGGCCATTTCAAAGCGACCGGCGATATAAATATCATGGTTTGCCAAACAACCGAAATCTTCTAAAACCGCACTCAACACCGTTCCGCTTCTGCCCCGCCAATGCTCATCAATCTGTTCTACAACAGGAACCACCGTTAAATTGGGATGAATTTCGCTCAGGGCCTGTAGCTCACCCAGATCATAAAGGTGTTGCAGCTCACGCCCACCCCAATAAATTGAAATCTTGCGATGAGGATTTTTTTCGAGTGCTGCCAGCAGGATAGAGCGGGTATAAGAGAAACCGGTTCCTCCTGCAATCAATAGCATCGGGTTTTCACTGTCTTCACGATACCATGCATGACCATGTGGAATATCAATATCAATGACGCGTTGGGCCAGAATCCGGTCCATAACCGCCATTGCATAGAGATTTAGTTCAGATGCCCCAATATGCAACTCAATTGTCTGTTTTTCTGATGGAGGTGATGCCATAGAAAAAGGGCGTTTGTCTCTTTCATCCATTACCACCATCAAATATTGCCCTGCACGGAAAGAAAAAGGCGAATCAGGTAATAAACGAACCCGATAAACTGTATCTGTAATGGAGTCAACCGATGTTACTTTACAGCTTAATGTTGTCATGCGTTCCCTCTTATCGCTTGAAAATATCTAATTGATCCCAAATTTCATCCACACGGCTCCGGATTTCATCGCTCATCACGATCGGACGCCCCCATTCCCTTTGTGTTTCTCCTGGCCATTTATTCGTTGCATCCAGCCCCATTTTCGATCCTAACCCAGAAATGGGAGATGCAAAATCAAGATAGTCAATTGGTGTATTATCCATTAAGACAGTATCTCTTTGCGGATCCATCCGTGTCGTTATCGCCCAGATGACATCATTCCAATCTCGTGCATTGATATCATCATCACAAACGATCACAAATTTTGTGTACATAAATTGTCGTAAATATGACCAGACTCCCATCATTACTCGCTTGGCATGACCTGCATATTGTTTTTTGATTGTAACGACTGCGAGCCGATAGGAGCACCCTTCTGGCGGTAAATAAAAATCCACAATTTCAGGGAACTGTTTTTGCAGTATAGGCACCAGAACTTCATTTAATGCAACACCCAATACGGCGGGTTCATCTGGCGGACGGCCAGTGTAAGTGGAATGATAAATAGCATCTTTGCGCTGAGTTATGTGGGTTACCGTAAATACCGGAAACATGTCCACTTCATTGTAATAGCCGGTGTGATCACCATAAGGGCCTTCCGGTGCCATTTCGCTGGGTTCAATGTATCCTTCAAGGATAATTTCAGCACTTGCAGGCACTTCCAGATCATTGGAAACACATTTAACAACTTCAGTTTTATGCCCACGCAATAATCCAGCAAAAGCATATTCAGACAGAGTATCAGGGATAGGCGTTACGGCTCCCAGTATCGTGGCAGGATCAGCCCCCAATGCAACAGAAACAGGAAAGCGCTCTCCCGGATGCGCCTGACACCATTCCTGAAAATCCAACGCACCGCCGCGATGGGATAGCCAGCGCATAATCAGTTTATTTTTCCCCAATACCTGCTGGCGATAAATCCCTAAATTTTGCCGCTCTTTATTAGGCCCTTTAGTTACCGTCAATCCCCACGTGATAAGTGGCGCGGCATCTTCTGGCCAACAATGCATAACAGGAATGCGAGTCAGATCCACCTCTTCCCCTGACCAAATATTTTCCTGGCAAGGTGCAGAATTAAGGCGTTTGGTCGGCATATTCAAAACTTGTTTGAATTTCGGCAGCTTATCGACCAGGTCACGAAACCCTTTTGGTGGTTCTGGCTCTTTCAGGAAGGCCAATAATTTACCCACATCATGCAAGGCTTTGACATCATCTTGCCCCATTCCCATGGCAACTCGCTTGGGTGTGCCAAATAAGTTGCACAGCACAGGCATTGAATATCCTTTAGGATTTTCAAACAATAAAGCTGGGCCACCGGCACGAAGAGTACGATCCGCGATCTCCGTCATCTCCAAATAAGGATCAACTTCCATGCGAATTCGTTTTAATTCACCAGATTCTTCTAATAAGGAAAGAAAGTCTCTTAGATCGCGGTATTTCATATTATTCATTTGTGCCGATATGTAAGGAAGGAAGAACATTATAAGTCCTCCCATGAGGGTTACAAGGTAAACTGATAACCCACTAAAAATCAATGGAATTAGTGTAATCTTGTGGATTAAGTTCCTCAGTTACAGTGGAATGGCAGCCAACCATCCAATACTTGTGCATTGAACTGCTCAGGGAAAATTTTATTATGCTGGAAGATCTTAGATCCTTCATTTCTGCTGCTAAAATAATGCAATTCATTCTCTTTAATATAAAAACTGCTTCCTTCACGTAACCCAATCACAATTTATTCTGAGTTAATAGCACAAAATTCTGCAACCTTCTCCTCATAAGCTTCCCCGTATACCCACTAATCTGGCCATCAATATAATGAGGATTAATCTGGGCAGAAAATAATGCTAAAGCCGGCATGTTCTCAGCATTACTGACAGGCGTACCATTAGTTGTCCTGATACTTGGAGTCGCCACATTACAGCCTGCTCATTTCTGCCCGTTCGCGGTGGAAAGCCCGAATAACAACATAGCCAATAAATACCACAGAGCGGATGCTGCGTCCTGCAAGCATAATTTTCAGGTGCCCTTTGGCATCTGCCAGCAATGGCTTATCATCGATGGAGCTTATCGTTACTCAACAAAAATATTTCCGTCTGGCTTTTCCTTTATGAATTATTAGATAAAATTATAATTACTACCTTGTTTTATGTATTTTTGTTCTATTTTCACCATAAAGTTTTCACCACAGAGTAATACATAAATGGTTGTTTAAAATAAATACCATGGTTATAAAAACATAATCTATGACCTCACATAACTTTTTAGCTTTATTGATGACCCGTCCGTACTGGTTTTGCTATGCTAAACATTCTAGATAATGGAGTTGGAATATTATGGGAAATTGGTATCTTCTTTACTGTAAACGCGGACAAATATCTCGGGCAATAGAGAACTTGGAAAGACAAGATGTGATTTGTCTGACACCTACAGCCAAAATTGAAAAAGTTATTCGGGGTAAGAGAACCACCGTTACTGAACCACTGTTTCCCAATTATCTTTTTGTAAATTTTGATCCTGAAGTTATTCACACAACCACCGTTAATTCAACGCGTGGTGTAAATTATTTTATTCGGTTCAGTACTTATCCTGCGATTGTTCCGCAAACTTTAATTGACGAGTTGATGTCTCTTACCGAACAAGAATACGTTGCGCCAGAAACGCCAGTTTCTGGTGATACAGTATTGATCACTGAGGGAATTTTTGAAGGAATTAGGGCAATTTACAACGAACCTGATGGTGAAACTCGTTCCATTATTTTACTGAATATTCTCAATAAAGAAGTTTCTAAGATATTGGATAACAAGCAATTCATCAAAGTTTAATCGAGAAACGGGCAATTTTGCCCGTTTCCCCTAAATCAAGACAATCAATATTGTTGCTCTTTCAACCACTGAGCTACGCGCTTGGCAAAATAAGTCAATACACCATCTGCCCCTGCTCGTTTGAAGCATAACAGTGATTCCATAATCGCTGGTTGCTCTTTTAACCAACCATTTTGAATCGCGGCCATGTGCATGGCGTACTCACCAGAAACCTGATAGGCGAATGTCGGCACACCGAAAGTATCTTTTACTCTGCGAATCACATCCAAGTATGGCATACCCGGTTTCACCATGACGCTATCGGCACCTTCTTGCAGATCCTGTGCAACTTCCTGCAATGCTTCATCACTGTTGGCAGGATCCATTTGATAGGTCATCTTATTGCCGCCTTTCAAATTGCCGCTGGAGCCGATTGCATCTCTGAATGGGCCATAATAACAAGACGCATATTTCGCCGCGTAAGACATAATTTGAGTATTAATGTGACCATCATTTTCGAGCTGCTCACGAATAGCGCCTATACGACCATCCATCATATCACTTGGAGCGACAATCTCAGCCCCTGCCTCAGCATGGGATAATGCCTGCTTGACCAAAATATCTCTAGTAATGTCATTGATAACATAGCCATCTTCATCAATAACACCATCCTGCCCATGAACAGTGAAAGGATCGAGAGCCACATCCGTCAAAAGACCTAATTCAGGCACAGCATCTTTCAGCGCACGAACCGAGCGTTGAATCAACCCATCGGGGTTATAGGCTTCTTTTGCATCCAAGGATTTTTTTGCTGCTTCAATAACTGGAAACAGAGACAAAACAGGAATACCCAGTCGGGCAATCTCTTCCGCTTCTTTCAGCAAAAGATCGATTGTCAGACGATACACTCCCGGCATTGAAGGGACTTCCTGGCGCTGATTAGTCCCTTCCATCACAAACACTGGATAGATAAGGTCATTAACAGTCAGTTGATTTTCCATAAATAAACGGCGGGAAAAATCATGGCGGCGCACACGGCGCATACGACGGCCGGGAACTGTTCCCGGAAATACATAGCTCATACTGCTCTCCTTATGTAAAACCCAGTGACAAGCACTGGGTTAAATAGCCATCATTTTGTTCTGTTTTAGCCAATAATATCAATTAGTTATAATTGGAACGAATAATTTAGAACAGATCATTTATCAAAACTGTCATCAGCATCACGATTTGATTCATTATCCGGATCACCTGATTTACGTTTACCCGATTTTCCAATGTAGAACTGGGCTAGCAAGATCCCCAACTCAAATAACAAATACATGGGAACAGCCAGCAACGTTTGTGAAAACACATCAGGCGGCGTGAGTAGCATTCCAACCACAAATGCCCCGACCAAAATATACGGGCGTTTTCTTTTCAGTGATTCTGGGCTGACCACACCGCCCCAACACAGCAAAATAATGGCAATAGGTACTTCGAATGAAATACCGAAAGCCATGAATAGCGCCATGACGAAACTTAGGTAATTGCTGATATCTGTCGAAATCACAACACCTTCGGGTACGGTATTGACGAAGAAGCCAAATGCGATGGGAAAAGCCACAAAATATGCAAATGCCATCCCCAAATAAAACAAGATACTGCTGGAAAACAGTAAAGGCATAATCAAGCGGCGTTCATGCCTATACAGTGCTGGTGCAATAAATGCCCATACCTGATAGAGGATCATGGGTACTGATGCAAAGATAGACACCATGATGGTCAATTTTATCGGTGTGAAGAAAGGAGAGGCGACATCTGTTGCAATCATATTTGCACCTTTTGGCAATTGTTCCATTAAAGGTGCAGCAATCAGTCGGTAAATGTCATTGGAAAAATAGACCAATGCCAAAAAAACCACCAACACAGTAATTAAGCTATTTAAAATCCGCTTACGCAGCTCAATCAGATGACTGATTAGAGGTTGGGTATTATCCACAGACATGTTTTAGTGTTCGCCATTTGCTTGTTCAGGAGATTGCTGTTTTTTCTGCCCTTGCTTCGGAGTTTCTTGTACTTGGGCTGCCTGTACTTGAGCAGATTGATTCTGAGTTGATTTACCTGAAGTGGACTGATTGGAGGATAATGAATTTGAAACCGATTGCTCAGACGCTTCCTGTTCTGAATGCGGATGATTTACTGACGATTGGGATACAGCAGAATGAAAATTAGCTTCATCTTCTTCCAGTTCCCCCATTTCATCAGGTTTCAGTTGATAGGTGTTTTTCAACGACTCAGCCGCTTCTTTCAACTCTTCCATCGATGCCTTCAGCTCTGGAGACAATGATTGCATGCCCGCCTTTTCTTCCATTTTTTTTAGGCTGTCCTGCAACTCTTGCAATTTCAACTCCTGAGCAAGTTCATTTTGGACATTAGCGGCCAGCGAGCGTAATGCCCGTATCCATCCCGCTACCGTTTTTACGGCAATAGGTAAACGTTCCGGCCCAAGAACAACCAAGCCAATAACCATTACCAACAACAGTTCACTAAAACCAATGTCAAACACGGTTTATACCTGCTCTTTGTTTTTGCTCTCTGGTTTTTCAGGCTGCTCAACTGTGGGTTTTTCAGCAATATTTGGGGTTTCGAAATCGGCATCATGGCTATTTTTTTCCGCCAGATCTGATTTCTCCGCTTTTTCATCATCATTCATTGCCTTTTTGAAGCCTTTGATTGATGCTCCCAAATCTGAACCCAAGGTACGCAGTTTATTTGTACCAAACAGCAATACAACAATGACAGCAATAATGAGTAATTGCCAAATACTTATACCACCCATACTGACCTACCTCTATTCATAAAAATATCACTAATGATTCCATTATAAGACACTAACTTGATGTTCGAAAATAATGCAATCATCACCAACACCACAATAGAACGAATCTCTGCTTATTTGTAACATTTGATCGTTAACTGCGTTTAAATGCAGTTAACGCCAACTGTTGTAATGACGTTCAAGCACTTCTATTTGCTTTCATTCCTACTTACTTTCATTTCTACTTACTGCTACTTACTGCTACTTACTTCTACTTACTACTACTTCTACTCGCTTCCCGTCAGCGTTTACTTAAATTACGCCAACCCAATACCCACGATACAATTCCGCCGCCCATTAAGCCATATGACAGAGGATTCTGCCCTATGATAAAAAACAGGCTGCCACAGATAAACAGCGTTGCGCCGACTCCGAGTAAATAAAGAGATTTACGTTGCCGAACCTGCTGTTCTTTGAATTGCTGTGATATTTGGTCAATACTGGCTTGCAACCGTCGGTGCTGTTGAAGTGTGCCATATACCAGTTCAGGAAGCTCCGGTAATTTTTCAGCCCAATAGGGCGCTTTTTCTTTGAAAGCACGCACAATGGCGGGCAACCCAACCTGATCATGCAGCCAATCTTCCAAAAATGGTTTTGCTGTTTTCCACAAATCAAGCTGCGGATAAAGCTGGCGCCCCAACCCTTCCACGTACAATAATGTTTTTTGCAGCAGAACCAACTGAGGTTGAACAGTCATATTAAAACGACGGGCGGTATTAAAAAGATTCAGCAGAACATGCCCAAATGAAATTTCAGCCAGCGGCTTTTCGAAAATAGGTTCACAAACCGTACGAATGGCAAATTCGAAATCTTCTACATTGGTATCTGCAGGAACCCAGCCAGAATCGACATGTAGTTCAGCTACTCGACGATAATCACGATTGAAGAACGCAATGAAGTTTTCAGCC
Source organism: Xenorhabdus mauleonii (assembly GCF_900113945.1). GTDB lineage: Bacteria > Pseudomonadota > Gammaproteobacteria > Enterobacterales > Enterobacteriaceae > Xenorhabdus > Xenorhabdus mauleonii. The sequence continues at coordinate 52,062 of NZ_FORG01000022.1, read as the reverse complement.
AGATAACGTTTATCCTCTTTATTCAGAGAACCGACAATACCGTAATCAATGCCGATATAGGTTGGATCTTCCGGCTTTTCATAACTGACAAAAATATTACCGGGGTGCATATCTGCATGGAAAAAACTATCACGGAAAACTTGGGTGAAAAATACCTGAACACCACGTTCGGCCAACAGTTTCATGTTAGTGCCCTGAGCTTCCAAAGCTGAAATATCAGACACTGGAATGCCATGAATGCGCTCCATGACCAGTACATTTTCCCGGCAATAACTGGGATAAACTTCCGGTACATAAAGCATCTGGCTGTTTTCGAAATTTCTCCGCAATTGAATGGCATTTGCGGTTTCCCGCAATAAATTCAGCTCATCAAGCAAAGTCTTCTCATACTCATGCACCACTTCACGCGGGCGCAGGCGACGGCCATCCGGCAGCAAAGGCACCAAATTTGCCAGACGATACATTAACCGTACATCTGCTTTGATAACCGGCAAGATATCTGGGCGAATGACTTTCAGAACAACTTCTTTGCCATTCTCCTTCAAGCGGGCTGTATGTACCTGCGCAATAGAAGCGGAAGCCAGAGGCTGTAAATCAAAATCTTCAAACCACGTTTCCAGCGGCCCTTCCAATGCTTTTTCGATCGATTTCCGTGCCACTTCACCATCAAAGGATACAACTCGATCTTGCAACATGGAGAGCTGATCCGCTATTGCAGGCGGGAACAGATCTCGACGAGTGGAAAGCATTTGGCCAAACTTGATCCAAACTGGGCCGAGCTCTTGCAGCGCCAAACGCAGGCGTTCACCAAGAGGTTTATCCTTATGGCGATTGGGCATCCAGAACAGAAAATAGCGCCCAAAACGCAATGGCCATGTTAAGCGGATGTTCGGAATCAGCTCATCCAGCCCATAAGAAAGAAATACCCGGATGATAAAATAAAGTCGTTTTATTTCACTGGGAGTCATATTTCCCCTCCAGTGCTGCCAGACGTTTGTCCATTTGAGTAACATCATTGGCAATGGCATCGACTTCTTCGCTGAAATGAGCCCCTTCCAACGCACCAGGAGCCATTTTCCATTCTTCGGTCAATGACTCAAAGAAGTCATTTTTCTTCCTCGCAATGGTATTGCTGGCGAACTTAATGCCTTTCTTCATCATCCGACTGATGCTTTCTGCAGCAATGTCACCAATATAAGGAGAGAGATAGTAAGCAGGATCCCATTCCGACATATCCAGCAAAGCTGACCATTGCTGAATGACCTGCATATCCCCTTCAATGACAATTTCGCCACTGTTAATCAATGTTGAAAGACATTGGCGATCCCGCAACTTAAGCAATGCGGGCAATGTTGTTTTCATCGAACAATTGGCAGGCTCTGCATATTGGCTTAAAACATCGACTTGCCTCTCGCTGAAAAACAATACGAGTGGTGTTTTAATTTCTTTTAGTTCGATTGAGAGTGTTTTGCCCGCCAATCTTAAGCGGGCAGGTTTTAATACAGGTTCACGGTACAGCAAATGATTCAAGGTCGTTTCCAGAAAAGCCGCCAAAATCGGAAACAATACCTTGTGATTTAATGTCACTGAATCTGATACCGCTGGCTCCATGCCATGATTAGTTAAGGGATGGCTGGATAAAGGCTGGTTGGATAAAGACGTTTCCATTTCAGAATTTGAATCCTTTATGCAATGCAACAATTCCCCCGGTCATATTGCTGTAAGAGACCTGGTCAAAACCCGCAGCTTCCATCATGCTTTTTAAAGTTTCTTGATCTGGGTGCATACGAATGGATTCAGTCAGATAACGATAACTGTCCGCATCTTTGACAACCATCTGACCAATACGGGGAAGTATATGGAACGAATACGCGTCATAAACCTTGCTCAATGGAGCCAACATCGGTTTAGAAAACTCCAGCACCAACAAACGTCCACCGGGTTTAAGTACCCGACACATGGAACGCAAGGCTTTTTCTTTATCCGTAACATTACGCAGGCCAAAAGAGATAGTAATGCAGTCAAAATAGTTATCCGGGAAAGGCAGTTCTTCTGCATTGGCTTGAATATAGCTAACATTGCCCACGATGCCGATATCACGTAATTTTTCGCGCCCGACTTTCAGCATGGAATCGTTAATATCAGCCAGAACAACTTGCCCGTTCTCACCGACAATACGGGAAAATTTTGCGGTCAAGTCACCCGTTCCACCAGCCAGATCAAGTACTTTATGACCACGACGGACACCACTTGCCTCAATAGTAAAACGTTTCCAGATACGATGAATACCGAATGACATCAGATCATTCATCAGGTCATATTTTGCAGCGACAGAGTGGAATACCTCTGCCACCATGTCTTTTTTTGACTCTTTGGATACGGTGCGGAAACCAAAATCAGTGGTTTCTTTTGATTGATCTGCCATGTTACTTGTCCGCTTTTTATTCAAAAATTTATAGCAAGTGTACCAGTCTTTATAGTAAAACCCTATCCAGACTTCACTCATTCACCTGCAATGATTGGAAAGATTTATCAACTAATTGCGAGTCAATGGGGCGCTTTACATCTACCCCCAAATCGCGAAAACCTTCGGCCTGGCTAATCAGGTTGCCTCGCCCCTCAACCAATTTCTTCATTGCAAAATGATAACTCGCCTGTGCTTTATTGAGGCTTTGCCCCAACCCTTGCATATCATCCACAAACAATCGCATTTTGTCATACATTCTGGCAGCTTTCTCTGCAATCAAACTCGCATTTTGACTTTGATATTCATAACGCCAGAGATTATTGATAGTGCGCACAGCCACCAGCAACGTTGAAGGGCTCACAAGCATAATATTGTGTTTCAGAGCTTCATCCAGCAATTCAGGCGCTTGATTGAGCGCCACCAAATAAGCCGGCTCCACAGGAATAAACATTAATACGTAATCCAACGATCTCAAGCCGGGTAGTTGCTGATAATCTTTCCGACTCAATTCTCGAATATGCCTTTTAATCGAATTGATGTGCTCCTGTAATGCCTGTATTTGTTGATGTTCATCATCGCTGTTGAAATAACGTTCATAAGCAACCAATGACATTTTTGCATCAATAATGACATCTTTTCCCTGTGGCAAATGCACAATCACATCGGGCTGGAAACGCTCATTGTTTTCCGTTTTAATATTCACCTGTGTCTGGAATTCATACCCTTCTCGTAAACCGGATGCTTCCAGTACGCGAGCCAATACCATCTCCCCCCAATTCCCCTGCATTTTATTATCGCCTTTCAGGGCCTTTGTCAGATTAAACGCCTCTTTTGCCATCTGTGCATTAAGTTGTTGCAGATTGCGAATTTCATGGGTGAGGGTGTGACGCTCGCGGGCTTCTTGCCCAAAGCTATCTTGCACTTGACGACGGAACCCTTCCAGTTGTTCACGGAATGGTGTCAGAAGATGGTTGAGACTCTGGCGGCTATATTCGTCGGTACGACGTAGATTCTGCTCGAAAATACGGTTGGCGAGATTTTCAAATTGCGTATTCAGGCGCTGTTCGCTGTTAACTAATAAACGTTGCTTTTCCTCTGCCGCCAATCGGCTTTCTTCAAGCCGGGTGCTCAGTTCCCGCAGCTCAACTTCTTGTATGCCATTGACCTCGCGCTGAGCCAATAGTTCTTGGTTTAATTGCTCACATTCGTTGCGCCAATAATGCGCTTGTTCCAATTTTTCATGGCTGACAGCCAGTTGACTGTGCAACTCCCGCAGCTCCTGTTCTTTTTGTTGGATCCTCTGATGAATAAAAAGCCAGACGAAGATCCCCCCGCCCAGCATTCCACTTAAACTGCCAATCAGCATATATAACCACTGGATATCCACCAACACACCCTCGTTAACTTTTTTGATTCATCAGCCTCAATGTAAGTTAAATAGATGCTGTATAGATGTCCAGAGTATTTAATGTGTTTCTTTCAGTTTGCAAAGCTGCTCGCAATTACCCGATCCATTCTGCCAACCAACGCAAGCCAAACGCCCCCGGGGCTAAAATGCCAAATGCCCAAATTAGCGCAGAGGTAGCATTGGCGAGCTGAAAATGGCGTTTGGGCATGGCGCAAATGCCGGCCACCAACGGGACTGCGGCTCTCAGTGGGCCAAAAAAGCGCCCAATGAAAACGCCCCAGATCCCCCAACGCTCAAAAAACCGATGGCCGCGAACCAAAGTTTGGGGATGACGGGAAAGAGGCCACATCTTGCCGACATTTTCTTTGTAGTGAAAACCAAACCAGTAAGACAACCAATCACCAAAAAAGGCTCCTGCAGCAGCGGCTATCCATATTGGCCAGAAATTCAGACCGCTTTCACCAATCAATGCCCCCAATCCCAATAAAATAATTGTCGCAGGCAGCAACAGAGAGATAAAAGCCAGAGATTCACCAAAAGCCAGTAAGAAAATAATAGGGATCGCCCAGACTTCATGGTTTTTTACGAAATTGGTCACCAGTTCGTTGATTTCATGCAGGCTCAAATTAGTATTTCCTGTATTGTCGGTGTTTGCTATAGGTTAGCGCCGGGTGGATAAATCAAAGCTAACTGAATATTTTTATTCAAGAAAATATGCCTGTAGTTTTTCACGCGCAGCAATATCAAGCCCGATATCTTTTTCCAGCCAGATATCCACGCTGCCATAATGCTGGTTAATGCTGTTCATGGCGGTCAACAGGAATTCTTCCCGGACTGAGTAAACATACGCAAATTTTTCAACCACACTGTCACTCATGGTCTTTGCATATTCATTCAGTAAGTAATCTCGGTGTGGGGCCAACGTGACATTGGTCAGTAAATAGTCTTCCATCACCATGTCGAAATCAGCGCCCAATGCCAACAAAACCAAAGCTGAGCCGACTCCCGTTCTGTCTTTACCCACCGCACAATGTTGTACAATTCCGCCTTTTTCTGGCTGCAACAACAAGTTGGCTAATGTCTTATATGCATCATTATTAATTGGCAGTAAGTCATATAGGCGTGCCATAAACACTTTGGCATCAAATTGCTCCAAGATTTCCTTGTCTAATTGATCCAAATTAGCATTGACTTCTTTGGAGAGCGGATTCGCCGGCGCATGATGATAATGTGCGCCGTGCCAGATCTGATCGGGTTTATCCATGATTTCACAACTATCACGATAATCAATGATCTGGAAAAGATTTTGTTCCGCCAAAAATGATTGATCATCTTTTGTCAGCTTGTCCAAAGATCCGGAACGAAACAGTAGCCCTGACTTAATTTTGGCGCCGTTGCTTAGTCTCTTATTACCTAAGTCACGGAAATTAATGCCTCCATTCAAAGGAAGTAATGAAGGATGAGATAGAAGTGTTGTGGTCATAGTTACTCTTGTTGCGATTAAAATATACTTTTACCTTTCAACTTGCTGACTTCATTGGCAATAAATTAGGATTTATCAGTATATTAGTGAATTAAAACAAATGGTTAATAGATATTCAAAAACTCAATTGATAGTTGTGTGTGCTAACTCGTTGCTATCGCGACTTGCTGTTATATAAAAATTTGTTATTACAAATAACTATTAGCACATAACGTTATGACATTATCAGATTTTAAAATGAAAGGAAGAGGAGATATCATAAACAAGCAGCAGGGCCAGATATTTCTGGCCCTTGAAGAAAGGTATTACAGCAGGCGGCGGGCAGCCTCAACAACAATGCCCAATACATTATTTTCTGTTTTCTTCAGCAATTCAGTATCCGGGATTTCTTGTTGGGTACGGTTCACAATGACGCCAGCGACCATACCACTGCGCAGTCCTTGGCTTGAACACATCGTCAGCAATGTTGCTGATTCCATTTCGAAGTTCAACACCCCCATTTCCTGCCACTCTTTCATCGATCCTTGGAAACGGCGGACAACACGTCCGGAATAAGTGTCGTAGCGCTCTTGTCCTGGGTAGAAGGTATCAGAAGATGCTGTCACACCAACATGCGTGGTTGAACCGGATGCTTTCGCCGCTTCATAGAGTGCATTAGTACATTCAAAGTCAGCAACTGCCGGGAATTCCATTGGGGCAAAGTGCAAACTGGCGCCATCCAAGCGAACTGCGGCTGTAGTAACCAGTACATCACCCACATTAATGTGCGGCTGGATTGCCCCGGTTGTACCAATTCGCAGGAAAGTACGAATTCCCAGCTGTGCCAGCTCTTCCACGGCAATCGACGTTGAGGGGCCGCCAATACCTGTGGAACAAACGATGACCGCTTTTCCATCAATCTCAGCACGCCATGTTGTAAATTCACGGTGGGAAGCCAGATGTACAGGGTTATCCATCAATCTAGCAATTTTTGCAACACGATTAGGATCACCAGGTACAATTGCTAGAGTTGCGCCTTGCAGGTCACTTTTTGTGATACCTAAATGAAATACATCAGACATATCGGACTCCTCAACGAACATGATTCAAAATATATACTTAAATTTAGTGAATACTCTGACACTTTTAAGTGATCAAAATCACTCTTAATTAACCAAATAAAGAAACACTTACATATATTTGTGATTTGAATCACATATGCAAATGAAAACAATGTACTAAGTATAAAATTAAAACAAAAAGAATATGCCAATAGATGTCACAAAGACCATAAACGAAAAAGCGCCCTTTTCCAGAGCGCTTTTCCATCATCTGTGAGGTAGGATAAATTACATAATAAGATTGAGCAGCAATACGCCACACAACCCAATTCCCCACGCAATTGTTGTCGGAATTGACCAAACGATGATCTGTTGCCTTACATTTTTAATGCCCATCATTCGGTTAACTACCCAGAAAAAACAATCATTGAAGTAGCTGAAAAACAAAGTTCCCATCACCGCGGCCTGAGCCGCTACCAACATATTAATATCCGGTATTTGCTTGATAATGGGCGCTGAAATTGAAGCGGCAGTAATCATCGCTACTGTGCCGGAACCTTGGATGATCCGTATTAATGTCGCAATAATAAAAGGGATTAGCACAGGTGTTATAGGCAAACCAGCGATATATTGCGCCAATATCATCCCCGTCCCGCTTTCGTTTAACACCGCGCCCAACGCTCCTCCGGCCCCTGACACCAGCAGAATAATGCCTACGGTTTTTAACCCCTCTTCCAGATGTTCAGTCACTTCCTGTTTGCTTACTTTCGGCATTAAAGTATACACCGCCAGTAATACGCTGATTGATAAAGCAATAATCGGCGATCCAAGGAAATTAAAGCTCTGGAAGTAGAAATTATTTTCCTGTCCTGCAAACCCTTCGGTTTTCAACAGCATTCCGTTGATAACATTAATAAAAATTAGAGCAATTGGCACAACAATCGGCAAGAAAGACATAAACAGGCTCGGCAATGGCTTGCTGGCTTTTTCTTCCATATAACGCTGATGAATTTGCTGTAAGTTTTCTTCTGTATCAATAAGTTGATATTCAGGATATTTAGTCTCCAGCCATTTTGCATAAAGGGTCATGCCAATAACACACGGAATGGCTAATACCATACCCACCAGCATCATTGAGCCTATATTGACGCCGAATATCCCGGCAACGCCCAGCGGCCCCGGAGTGGGAGGAACAATGTGGTGAGTAACGACCAACCCTCCTGCCAGCGACACTCCCAAAGTCAAGACACTACGCTTGCCTTTCTTTGCCAGAGCCTTTACCAAAGGATAGAGGATCACAAAAGCAGAATTCACGAATATGGGAATACTGACAATATAACCGGTAATCGCCAAGGCCCATTCTTCACGCCTTTTACCCAGCCACTTTATCAAGCTATAGGCGATTTTTTCAGTTGCGCCGGAAACCTCCAGTATTCGTCCCATCATGCTCCCCAATCCAATCACGATGCCAATACTGCCCAATGTCGAACCAAACCCTTTGGAGATAACCTCAACGGTGTTGCTCAGTGTTAATCCTCCAGAGGTTCCAGCAATTATCGCAGCAATCAGCATGGCAAGCAGTACATGAACACGAGTGCGTAAGACCAGAAAAATCAGCGTAAATACCGCCACGCCCAATCCAATTATTGGAATGTAAAACTCCATCATAAAACCCTATTTCAATCTGTATTAAGCGATAAATGCACGAACAGCATCGTTGAATGAATAACTGATGGCTAAAAAAACCATGAATGATGACAATTTTCGCCGAAGTTTCCTTTCATAACTTCTTGAAACTATTTTTGCAAATAAGAATTTGCTCTTTGTTTTAAAAAACACTTTCAATGCATTGTTTAAAAAGGAATTATTTCAGTTATTGCTCTGGTAATCGCAATTTTCACTACATACAATGCTATTTAGATTTGCAATCGTGCAAAACGACAAAATCGTAACCAGATGAATGAAAGAAAGGAATAATCAGTTGAAGGGAATGAGTATTTTTGGGAAAGATCTGACTATTTGTTACCTTTTTGATCTTCACATAGATAACTTCACAAAAAAACGATGAATATCACATTCAAGATTTATATCCCATGAAAATAAATAAACTTAATTTATTGAATTAAATAAACTTTCAACATTAATGATGAGAAAAGAATTTCACACATCAGTGTGATGGCATAAGAAAAATTACTTAACCTGAAAATTCCTTCATTACCCAAAATCAGGCACATTTAAAATATTGTGCTACTGTAATAAATAAATCTGTTATTCATATTTATTTCATAGCACTTCTACTACTTTATTCCTGTAAATATACCTAAATAAGTGTTTTATCTGGTCAGGTCGATAAAACCTCAACAAGAGGGGGACGTTACGATGGGCTTTTTTGATCAAATCACCAATATGCTGAGCGGAGGAAAAAATCAACAGCTTCAGCACCTGATGGATTGGGTTGAAGGTCAGGGAGGAATAAGTGGGTTAGTTGAAAAATTTTCCCAACAAGGTCTGGATGGTACGATCCATTCGTGGATTGGCTCTGGTGAAAATTTACCAATTCATGCAGATCAGATCTCTTCTATTTTCGGTTCTTCTACTATCCAACAATTAGCAGAAAAAATCGGCATTGACCCCAATGAAGTCTCATCCTTAATTTCCCAGCATTTACCTAATTTAGTTGATAAAGTCACGCCAGATGGTGAAGTTCCAGAAAATCTGGATTTAAAATCCGTTGGCATGAATTTGCTGAAGAATAAGCTGCTGGGGAAATAATCTATTTTGCCCGCCACATTGCCACATTTCATGGTTGTGACGGGCACTCTTTCTTACTTATCCGGTTCCGCGCTAGTTATTCACTGAGGAACGCAGGCGTTTTGCTGCTTCTACCATGTTCGCCAGTGATTGTCGGGTTTCTACCCAGCCACGTGTCTTCAGGCCACAATCCGGGTTTACCCACAAGCGTTCAACGGGAATGCGATCTGACGCTTTACGCAGTAATGCTTCAATCCATTCAACACTCGGCACGTTTGGTGAGTGGATATCATATACTCCCGGCCCAATTTCATTCGGATAGGAGAAGTTTTCAAATGAATCCAGCAATTCCATATCCGAGCGAGAAGTTTCAATGGTTATCACGTCCGCATCCAACGCTGCAATGGACGGCATGATGTCATTGAACTCGCAATAACACATATGGGTGTGAATCTGTGTGTCGTCATCCGCTATTGCTGCACTGAGTTTAAACGCGTCCACAGCCCAATCCAGATATGCTTGCCACTCTTCTCTGCGCAGTGGCAATCCTTCACGCAATGCCGGTTCATCAATCTGAATGATGCCAATGCCTGCTTTTTGCAAATCATCAACTTCATCACGCAAGGCCAGTGCAATTTGTTTCGCTATGGTTTCGCGGCTGACGTCTTCCCTTGGGAATGACCAACAGAGAATAGTAACAGGCCCTGTCAACATTCCTTTCACTGGTTTTTCCGTCAGAGATTGTGCATATGTTGCCCAATTTACGGTAATCGCTTCCGGACGGCTGATATCACCAATAATCACAGGTGGTTTCACGCAACGGGAACCGTAGCTTTGTACCCAGCCATTTTGAGTGAAAACATAGCCATCAAAATGCTCACCAAAATATTCCACCATGTCATTGCGTTCAGCTTCGCCATGTACCAAGACATCCAACCCTAAATGTTCCTGTTCTTGGATAGCCTGCTTGATATGCTCGCTGATATTGGTACGGTAATTCGTACTGTCTACACGGCCTTTCTTGAAATCGAGGCGTAGGCCACGAATTTCTGTTGTTTGCGGGAATGAGCCAATCGTTGTTGTCGGCCACAATGGCAAGTTGTAACGCTGACGCTGAAGTTTGGCTCGTTCAGGATATTTCTGATTACGCTCACTGTCTTGTGGCTTAATTGCGGCAATTCGTTCTGCAACTGTCGGATTATTAACCCTGCTTGAGCTACGACGAGCACGAATTGGAGCACTATAGGCATCAAGCTCTGCCTGTTTGCTGCCTTCTTCCGCATTCAGTGCTTGTGATAGCAGAGAGAGTTCCGAACATTTCTGCAATGCGAATGCAAACCAGCTTTTCACTTCTTCATCCAGTTCGCTTTCATCATTCAGATCGATCGGGCTATGCAGCAGTGAACAGGAAGAGCCGACCCATATTTCCCTCTTATTTACCAGTGGTGCGATAAGTTGGTATTTCTCACTCAAATCCGCTCGCCAAACGTTGCGGCCATTAATGACTCCCAGTGAAAGCAACCAATTTTCTGGCAGTAATTTATTCAAACTATCAAGAGAGTCCTGCCCTGCGACCAAATCAACATGTAATCCCTGTACCGGCAATGATTTGATTGTATCTAGATTATGGCCGATGCTGTCGAAATAGGTTGTCAGCAGCAATTTCACCTGTCCTTCAAGGGCCTGATAAGCCGTTGGGAAAGCGGCAAGCCACTCTTCTGGTAATTCCAGCACCAAAGCAGGTTCATCTATCTGCACCCATTCAATGCCCCGTTTTGCCAATTCAGCCAATATTTGCTGATAAACCGGGAGAATATCCGCCAATAAGGACAGGCGATCAAAAGCCTTACCTTTTACTTTGCCCAGCCACAAATAAGTCACTGGCCCTAAAAGCACTGGCTTTATTTTATGTCCCAACGCCAGCGCTTCGTCCACTTCATCCAGCAACTGAGTCCAACCCAGTTTAAATACCTGCCCTTCCTGAAATTCAGGCACGATATAGTGATAATTCGTGTTGAACCATTTGGTCATTTCCGAAGCAGCAGCTGGTGTGCCTGTTGGTGCTCTGCCACGGGCAATACGAAATAGAGTATCCAGATCGATATTGCCATCTTCATTTTGGTGGCGCGGAGGAACGTTGCCCAATAACAAACTTGTGGTCAATACTTGGTCATACCATGCAAAATCACCAACGGGGACTAAATCAACGCCCGCTTCTTTTTGTTGTTGCCAGTGACGGGCGCGTAATTCACGGCCTGTTTCCAGCAATTCCTGTTGAGAAATTTTGCTTGCCCAATAATTTTCTTGCGCCTTTTTTAGCTCTCTTTTCAAGCCAATACGTGGAAAACCCAATGTATGATTCAAAACTGTCATGTCGTCACCCGTGAAATTTTAGCCGTCTAGATGTTTACACTTCTATAATCTGCATGTAGTGTATAAACCACAAGCGCAAATTATTCATAATCATCTTGAAGGTTTTTCATGATCGAAATAAAACACTTAAAAACACTACAGGCATTGAATCATTGCGGCTCATTAGCAGCGGCAGCAAATTACCTGCATCAAACGCAATCCGCCCTTTCCCATCAATTCAGTGAGTTGGAACATCGGCTGGGATTTAAGCTATTTATTCGTAAAAGTCAGCCCCTGCGGTTAACTTCTCAAGGTGAAATATTATTAAAGCTGGCGAATCAAGTATTGCCTCTGATTACTGCCTCTTTGCGTGAATGCAATGAACCTGAAGAGACGAATTTACGTATTGCCATTGAATGCCATAGCTGTATCCAATGGCTAACCCCTGCCCTTAAAAATTTCCGTGACAGGTGGCCCCAGGTTAACGTGGATTTTAAATCTGGCGTGACGTTTGATCCTCAACCTGAGCTGCAACAACGGGAATTAGATATTGTGCTGACATCAGACATTATTTCAGACAGCAATCTTCACTATACGCCTCTGTTTGATTACGAAGTGAAGCTAGTCATTGCGCCGGATCATCCATTGGCAAATAAACGGGATATTTACCCACAAGATCTGGCTGCCGAAACTTTGCTTATTTACCCTGTTCAGAAGCAACGTTTTGATATTTGGCGACGTTTTCTCCAGCCTGCGAATGTGATCCCGACATTGAAAACGGTCGATAATACTCTGCTGTTGATCCAAATGGTGGCAGCGCGTCTGGGCATTGCAGCATTGCCTCATTGGGCGGTAGAGACATTTGAAAGGCAAGGATTGGTAGTAACTCAAACGCTGGGAGAGGGATTGTGGAGCAGATTGTACGCCGCCTGCCGGGAAGGAGAACAGCGCCAACCTGCCATTGATGCGTTTATTTGTTCTGCCCGTCAACACGCGGTGGATAACTTGCCTTTTGTGAAGCGGGTTTCCTCAATATCCAACGGTGGTGCACCCAAAGTGATGCAACAATCAGGCTGCTTCCAATGCTGAAGCTCAACCAAGCAGGATGCTGTTGCCAAATCGCAAAATTGACCAGCAACCCCGCCGGAACCAGCATATTATTCATAATTGCCAGTGTTCCGGTGTCTACTTGGGTTGCGCCATAATTCCACATAAAATAACCAATGCCTGAAGCCCCTACTCCTAACCAAATCAGGACTCCCCACTGTACTTGTGTTGTCGGCATTTTTTGCGGATCGCCAAACATCAGCCAACCGAGCAGGGCAACAATGCAGGCTCCCAGATAAAACCATGAAAATGCCATACGCTGCGGGATTGGGTGGAGTTCCATCAGACGCTTGTAACCGACCTGACCTACCGCAAAGAAAATATTTGCCAATTGCACCAATATCAAGCCAATCCAAAAGGATTCACTCAACCGATCGTAACGGATGATTGCCGCCCCCGCTACTGCCAGCAAAGAGCTTAATGCGTAGCCCCAACGCAAACGCTGACGCCCCATCAAGTCATAAATCAAGGTGACATAGAGCGGTGTCATAATGGTAAACAGCAAAAACTCTGCCACAGTCAGATAGTGATAAGCATGAAATACGAACAAATACATCACACCAAGCTGACAAGCACCGACAGCCATGTACAGCAGGATGACTTTCAATGATAAGCCACGCCAGCGCAGGAATGGCAAAAATACCAAAGCAGCCAAAGCAACCCTGACAAGAACAGAGAACCAACTATCAACCTGACCGGCAAGATAAACACCGATCAGGCTGAAAGAAGCGGCCCACAAAAAAGTTGTGATAGTTAACAGCCACATAATTTATTGATTTTTACCCGCCAACAGTGCTTCAAGCAAATCAAGATCGTGCAACAACGTTTGCAACGTTTCATTGCTGATTTTACGGGTTGCACGCAAGTGATACAGCTCTCCTCGCTCCGCTCTTAATGCCGTCAAACGGAAACGGCGCTCTAAATCCTCGACCATAAGGTTATGCTCGATTTCGTCCGCCCCCGCAGTACGACGCCGCAAATATCCGGTGACACGGGAGGCGATTTCGCTAATGACCTCAGCATCCAGCTTTTCTTCTGTGCTGGCGGACAAACGCTCCTCCATCTTATTCATACTGACAATTGCCACTTCCGCCATTGCTGATTTCGCCATTCTGATCTCATTCAGATCTTCCAGCTTATCGCCGACTTTCATGCCACGCAGCAACAACGGCAGGGCAATAACACCCACAAACAGAGAGAGTAGAATTACGCCTGCTGAGATAAAAATCAACTGATAACGTGCCGGGAATGCCGCGCCATCCGGCAAGAATAGTGGTACAGAAAGCGCACCCGCCAGCGTAATTGCCCCACGGACACCCGCAAACGAAGCCAGCCATAATTCACGGGTTGTATAGGATGTAAATTCCAGTGGTTTTTTCTTCATGAATACTTTGCTGATATTTTTCATCAGCCATAACCAGAGGAATCGAAGCAATACCAGCGCTCCGTAAATAATGCCTACAGCCGCGAACAGCATCCAAGTTTCAACTTCCGGATCAAGTTCAGCCTGAGCTACAGACGTTTCCCAGATACCCGGCAATTGCAGCCCCAGCATGATGAATACCAGGCCGTTGAAAACAAAGGCCAGCATTCCCCAGACATTATCAGCACGCAGACGCATATCCAGCGGCGCGTTGCGGATCACTCCCGCTTTACTGATGGTCATGCCCGCAGCCACTGCGGCCAAAATACCGGACACTCCAATATGTTCAGCAATCATGTAAGAAGCGAATGGCAATAGCATCATGAACATGATCTGAGTCGCAGGATCGTCCCCGCTCCAACGGCTCATCAATCGCAATGATTTACTGTACAACCATGTAACGGCAATACCAGATAACAAGCCACCAATTGCAACTTTGAAAAACTCCACGGTTGCACCAGTGACAGTAAAGACCATCGTTCCCATGGCAATTGCCACGGCAAATTTCAGCGCTACCAGACCAGAAGCATCGTTCATCAATGCCTCACCTTCCAGTACGCTCATCATATTTTTAGGAATGCGCCCTTTCCCAACAATTGATGACAACGCAACCGCATCGGTTGGAGATAACACTGCCGCCAGAGCAAAAGCCCCAATGAGCGGAATGCTCGGCATCATCCAGTATATTAAATAACCAATACCGACAACCGTCACCAATACTAATACTAAAACGAGGATGAAAATTTCACGCCCATGCTGAAAAAATTCTCTGGTCGGTGTTTTCCAACCATCAACAAACAACAAAGGAGGGATAAGTAAAACGAGGAATAATTCAGGATCGAAAGTAACGTGTAAACCAAAATGAGGCCAGGCCAGCAACGCCCCCATTGCTATTTGCACTATCGGCAAGGGGACACGGAACGGGATCATTTTAGTAAGAACACCAGAAACTGACACCACCAAAATCAAGATCAAGATAGTAAAGAATATTTCCATGTTACCCTTACAAATTGCCAAAAATCCGTCGGTGAAAAGATTGTGACTCTTTTTTACCTTTAATAACAGCGCTAATAACCACAATTATTACAGTTATTAAAGAAAATCAAAAAACAATCACATTGAGAATCAAGGAACAGCAACCCATTTATCTATTTTATACATATCAGCAGGGAAATGTTGAAAAATTAGCACATTTTGTAATGCATCAACCTAACGAAGAGATGCTTTACTAAACACTCAGAGAATGGATGGTTAAGATCTTAAAATGCGTTTTTCTGCCTGCGATGATGGGATTGAAGGAGAGCACGAAAAAACAGCCACCCGATGAATTCTTCCCTGCCTTTCCACCCCATAAAAAATTACTTTTATTTCAATTGATTAATTAAAAAAATAAAGAGGTGATTATTTTTTATTATGGCAGTTAGCATAAAAGATAGAGCGAAACACTCCACTAACCAACAAGATAGAGGCAATGCCATCAAACCAATGAGGCATTCAAATCAAACATAACTGAAACCCAAAAGAGAGCTTATTGACTGAACGCGAATAATTATAGAGGAAAATAAAACATGGTATTTGAAAGAATAAAAATAAAATCTTATTTCAGAATATTTATCCTAATTGTCAGTTCGAGCCTATTAAGTGCTTGTTTTAACACTACACCTATCAATAAAACCAACACCTATGCAGAAATACGCCGTACTAGTTTTGGTATTCCACATATCAAAGCTGAAAATTGGTTTGGATTGGGTTATGGCTATGGTTATGCTCAAGTACAAGACAATCTTTGTACTATGGCGGATTCTTTTTTGACTTACCGTGGTGAACGTTCTCTGCACTTTGGCGGGCAAGCCACACTGGTTTATGATGGAATAATCGGGAAAGTGCAGAATCTGGACTCTGACTTTTATCATCGGCATATTCTTGCTGAAGAAATGCTAAACCGCATGATCCAATCTCAATCAAAAGAAATTAAACAGCTTGTTTCAGGTTTTACTGCTGGCTATAACCAATACCTTCGCGAATTACCTCTTCATGCTAAAGCTCACCAAGCCTGCCGCAATCAGGAATGGGTCCAGCCTATTGATGAACTGGATATTTACCGACGCATGTATGCCGCTTTATTCGCCAAGGGATACAATGTGATGTTAACCAATATTGTTAACGCCCAGCCCCCCGGCATCTTACCAACAACGGATATTTCAGGATCGCCTGCGTCAACCGCTTCATTTCACCTGAATAATCTGGAAAGCAAAGGGGTCGGCAGTAACGCCTATGGATTTGGTACACAAGCCACCCGTTCGGATTCTCCCTTGTTGGTTGGCAACCCTCATTGGTATTGGTTCGGCCCGGATCTGTTCTACCAAGCGCAACTCACCATTCCCGGAGAAATCAATGTCAGTGGCGTATCGTTCTTGGGTATTCCTGTTATCCAAATTGGCTTTAACGAAAATATCGCCTGGAGCCACACTGTCTCAACCGCATCCCGCATGGGGTTTTACGAACTGAGTTTAGCGCCTGATGATCCATTGAGTTACCTCCGGGATGGCAAGAAAGTCAAAATGGAAGCCAATACAATTACTGTCCAAGTTAAGCAAGACGCCGGCTCTGTGGTTCCCGTTACCCGGACGTTGTATAAATCTGAATATGGGCCTCTGGTAAATCTTTCGCCATTACAGTGGGATACAAAAAAAGCATTTGCAGTCCGCGATATCAACCAAGAAAACTTTCGTGCGTTTCGAAACTGGTTACGATTCAATCAAGCCCGTTCTCTTGAAGAGTTCATCACTATCCAGAAACAAGAATCAGCCATGCCTTGGGTAAATACCATCGCCATTGGTCGTGGCAGCAATGAAGCTTGGTATGCAGATATGGGGCCTGTTCCTAACGTTTCCCCTGAACAAACAAAAAGTTGTACCATGACCTCCCGCCAAGTGCTGGCGGCTCAATTAACACCGGATATCCCATTTTTTGATGGTTCACGCAGTGAATGTGACTGGCAAAACGACCCCGATTCCGTTCAAAATGGCGCCGTAGGCTCATCCCGCATGCCCAATTTACTGCGCGCCGATTACGTTGCCAATATGAATGACAGTTATTGGCTCACCAACCCTCAATCCCCCTTGACGGGTTACCCTGCGGCCTTTGGTTCTGCAGGCAGTAAACCCATCAGTATGCGTACTCGTCTGGGTCACATCATGGTGCAAGAACGTTTGCAAGGTCATGATCGATATTCAGAGAACGCTATCAATAATGAAACCATGCAGGAAATGGTCTTGAACAGCCGTGCCCTGACTGCTGAATTGTTCAAATCCGAATTGTTGGAAAAAGCCTGCCATTCGCCGCTGGTTGATGTACAGCGTGATGTTCTAAATGATACGACCTTCCCTTCACCACAGCGCGTTGATGTTACCGAAGCCTGTCATATATTAAAGGATTGGGATAATAGCGGTAATATTTCCGCGCGGGGAGCCCATATTTGGGATGGGATTTGGAATCGGCTGCAAGGTCTGCCGGAGTCTGTTTTGTTTGCCATTCCCTTTGACAAAAATGATCCTTTAAATACGCCACGTAAATTACATGCTGATAAAGAAACACTCCGACAGGCACTCGGCGCCACTGTACTAGATTTAGCACACCGTGGATTGCCTCTGAATGCACAACGGGGTGATTATGTATATTTGGTGCGCGGGGATAAACATGTTCCGTTATATGGTGGTTGTAGCAATATCGGCTATTTCACTATTGCTTGTGTAGACGCGATTGATGTGGAAAACACGGATGTGAGAAATAAATATGACTATGGCAATAGTTATACGCAACTGATTAGTTTCCCAAATAATAATGTCGAGGCTTATACCTCATTATTAACTTCACTATCGGATGATCCTGCTTCGCTACATTATAGTGATTCCACTTGGAGGTATAGTGCAAAGCAATGGCTGCGTTTGCCATTCAAGGAATCTGAAATTATCGCAGATCCAGGCTATCAATCTTTGATTCTGGCAGATTAATATTAGGTATTTATTCGTAAAAACAGCAAAGGGGTTTATCAAAAACCCCTTTATATTTGTACATGGACGTTTAATCAGATAGCCCAATTGCCCGCATAAAAGACAACTAATACGATAGCAAGAATAACCGTACCGAGATTCAACTTACGCCATTCGCCAGAAAAAATACGGCCCGCAACCAAGGCGCTGAAACCCAGCATAATTCCGGTCACAATATTGCAAGTCAGCACAATGAACACTGCGCACAGTAAGCCAGCCATCGCACTGACAAAATCATTAAAGTTGAGCTTGCGCACATTGCTCAACATCAATAGCCCGACATACATCAAGGCCGGCGCCGTTGCATAGGCAGGTACTAAATACGAAAGCGGGGACAGGAATAAAATCAACAGGAACAAAATACCAACCACAGAAGCCGTTAAACCGGTTTTCCCTCCAACCGCCGTTCCAGCGGCAGATTCAATGTAAACACCAGCCGGGGAAGAACCGATAGCCCCAGCGAAAATGCTACAGGCAGAATCCGCGGTCAACGCTTTACCGCCATTGATAATTTGCCCTCTCTTGTCCAATAAATTGGCCTGACTTGCCACTGCCTGAATGGTTCCCGTTGCATCAAATATCGCAGTCATGACCAATGCCAGCAGACTCGGTAACACCGCTGGCTGCAAGGCACCCATAATATCCATGCTGAACATCAGGGATAAACCATCTTCTCCCACAGTCGGCACTTTGAAAAACCCTTGATACTTCACGGCCGGATCAAAAATCAAACCCATAATTGAAATAGCGATAATGACCAACACAATGCCACCGGGCACTTTCCTGCGTTCAAGCCCGATGATTCCCGCCAAGCCCACTAACGTCATAATCACAGGGAAAGAATTCAACGCACCAAATGCAACGGGCAAACCTTCGTTTGGATTATTAATGACCAGCCCAACACCATTAGCGGCAATCAGCAATAGAAACAATCCAATGCCAATACCAGCCCCATGTGCTATGTCCATGGGAATATTGCGTAAAATCCATGCCCGCACGCCCGTCACTGAAATCAATGTAAATATACATCCCATCAGGAAAACCGCGCCAAGCGCGACAGGGATACTGACATGCTGCCCCAATACCAGACTGAATGCGGTAAATGTACACAATGAAAGTGCACAGCCAATAGCCATCGGCAAGTTCACCCACAATCCCATCAATAATGAGCCAAGACCCGTTACCAGACAGACAGCAATAAACACCGCGGTATGAGGAAATCCGGCCTGTCCAAGCATACCCGGCACAACAATAACGGAATAAACCATCGCCAGAAATGTGGTTAACCCAGCGAGAACTTCCTGACGTACCGTCGATCCGCGTTCAGTAATCTTAAAATACTTATCGAGTTTGCATTGAGTTGGTGCCTGCATGCCAGACATGTTTTTCCCCTGCTTTTGTTGAGTGTTGCGCTGCGAAATCTACCACAATTTTCTACTATTCTTCCTGACGAAAACGATTACGTGGCAAGTTAACAAAAAGTTGATGCTGTAAATATTGTTCCAGTCATCCATGTGCGCAATCGTTTGGCTTTTAAAACGGAATGGTGAGAAAATTTTGAAGTGGGTGATTATCCAGTGAATCTGGGATAAGAATCAAGCGATAATCGCAAATTTTATGATGCATTTTCTTATGGAAAATGAGGTTTATTTAATAGCAATCAAATGCGGTTATTGATGACCTTCCGGTACTAATACATAAACACATAGAGCAAATGGAATAATAAAAAAGGAATAACAATTAAATTTAAGCAGTTATGTGCTTATTTTTAAGAAAAATGAAGGTCAAAAAGAATATTAAAATAGACAAAATAACAAATCATTATACTGAAAAATAAATATATTCAGACATTAGTTCTTAACTAAACGACAAAACCATTATATAGATTGTTATTGAATCGATAACAATCTATCAATAAACAGCATCACTTAGGATCGTTTTTTAAAAGCTGCTTTAATCAAAAGTAAGGACATCATTGACTTCAATTTTTATGTCTAACAAGGAAATATACATGTTAACTAAAAAACAAAATAGTAGTCGCTTCTTACGAACGGTGGAATGGTTAGGAAATGCGTTACCCCATCCCGTTGTTCTTTTTGTCATTCTTATTACCATCTTATTGATCTCTTCAGCAATCGGACAATATTTTGATATTTCAGTCGTTGATCCTCGTCCAGAAAATACAAAAGGACGGGCGGCGGATGGATTAATTCATATCGTAAGTTTACTGGATGCAGAAGGTATACGCAGGATTTTATCCAATCTGGTGACTAATTTTACAAGCTTTGCACCATTGGGTACCGTACTGGTTGCTTTTCTGGGTGTTGGTATTGCAGAACGAGCCGGCCTGCTTTCCGCACTGATGCGTTTAGTCGTGATGAAAGCCCCGCGTAAACTCACAACATTAGCCATTGTATTTGCCGGTATTATGTCCAATATGGCAGCAGAATTGGGCTATGTCGTGTTAATTCCATTAGCTGCAATTATTTTCCATTCGCTGGGCCGCCACCCACTGGCAGGGCTGGCAGCCGCATTTGCTGGCGTATCGGGGGGATATTCCGCCAACTTATTATTGGGGACGATCGATCCGCTGCTTGCAGGCATCACCCAACAAGCGGCCCGGATTATTGATCCTAGCTATATCGTTGGTGCCGAAGCTAACTGGTATTTCATGTTTGCCAGTACTTTCCTGATTTCTATTCTTGGCTACTATGTCACTGAAAAAATTGTTGAGCCTCAGCTTGGCCCCTATAAAAGTGAATTGGATGAAAATGAAAGTGCACTAATGCATTCAGCAGAGGTCACGGCTCTGGAGAAAAAAGCACTCGCCGCTGCATCACTGACATTGCTTGTATTGGCTGTACTTTTATCGTTAAGTGTTGTACCCGAAAATGGTATTCTGCGAAATCAGGAAACAGGGCTGGTCAGTAATTCTCCCTTCTTGAAATCCGTTGTTATCTTTATTTTCCTCTTTTTTGCCATTCCTGGCATGGTATATGGGTTTGTCGCCAAGACAATGAAATCCAGCAAAGATGTAGTGGATGCAATGGCACAGGCCATGAGTACGTTAGGCCTGTATCTGGTTATTATTTTCTTTGCCTCTCAATTTGTGGCTTTCTTTGGCTGGACAAATATCGGTCAGATTATTGCGGTAAAAGGAGCTAATTTCCTCAATACCATCAATTTAAATGGTGGCCTGCTATTTATCAGCTTTATTCTGATTTGTGCCTTTATCAACCTGATGATTGGTTCAGCCTCTGCGCAATGGGCGGTTACTGCACCTATTTTTGTCCCTATGTTAATGCTGGCAGGCTACGCCCCGGAAACTATTCAGGCGGCCTATCGCATCGGGGATTCAGTTACCAATCTCATTACGCCAATGATGAGTTATTTCGGCCTTATCGTGGCCATTGTTGTGAAATATAAAAAAGATGCCGGGATCGGAACGCTCGTTTCCATGATGTTGCCTTATTCCCTGATATTTTTGGTGGGTTGGTCACTGTTTTTCTGCATTTGGGTCTTTATTCTGGGTTTGCCTGTCGGTCCTGGTTCACCTATTTATTACAGCCCAGCGAATTAACGGCCTACAAGCTAAAAGAATGTTTTTATGCCCTGTACGGCTTATGCCTTTTGCTTGCAAGTTGCAGCCTTATCGGCTGCATCTTGCAATTTATGGGCTATTCAATCCATGAATGATTAGCGTGATATAGCTGCCGGGCAATCTGACAAGCAGGATCTGCCATGAAGACCCCTTTTATCCCCGCCACATTTACCTCCACTGTTTTTCCCGACGATTATCGCCAAAAAACTTGAAATAGCATTCGGGTTCACGGCATTTTTCATCAGTGCATTTTTTACCAGAATATAGATACATTTTTATGCGGCCTTTATACCAAACCTTATGTAAAATCCCTCCAATTCGATTTTTGATCCGTTCATAAGGAGATAACCCATGGCAACTTATGCCCTTGTAGGTGATATCGGTGGTACCAATGCACGTCTGGCATTATGTGATGTAGATACTGGGCAACTGAGTGCTGTCGAATTCTACCCTTGTGCACAATATGCATCGCTGGAAATTGTTATCCGCCATTATCTACAGCAGACTGACGCAGAAATTAAATATGGCTGTATTGCCATTGCCTGCCCTGTCACCGATGACGTTATCAGCATGACCAACCACAGTTGGCGTTTTTCCATCAGCCAGATGAAAGCATCGTTGGGAT
Organism: Xenorhabdus mauleonii; assembly: GCF_900113945.1. Taxonomy (GTDB): domain Bacteria; phylum Pseudomonadota; class Gammaproteobacteria; order Enterobacterales; family Enterobacteriaceae; genus Xenorhabdus; species Xenorhabdus mauleonii. The sequence goes on along the minus strand of NZ_FORG01000022.1, from coordinate 29,753 downwards.
GGGAGCGTTTTGACGTTATTAACGATTTTACCGCGGTTTCTCTTGCTACCCCGGTCTTGGGTGAAAATGATGTTATTCAAATTGGCGGAAAACAGCCTCAGCCCAAGCACCCAATTGCTGTTTATGGCGCCGGAACCGGATTAGGTGTCGCGCATCTTATTCACACAGGCAACCAGTGGCTGAGCCTGCCCGGTGAAGGTGGCCATGTAGATTTTGCACCGGACAGTGTAGAAGAAGATCATATTCTAAGCATGTTACGGGCAGAATACGGCCATGTTTCTGCCGAACGTGTTCTTTCTGGCCCCGGATTAGTCAATATTTATCGTTCCCTGATGACACTGAACAGCCAGCCAATAGAAGAAGTGACTCCCAGTGATATTTCAGATAGCGCCTTAAACGGAAATTGCCCAATCTGCAAACAAGCATTAGCACTTTTCTGTAAGGCATTAGGGCGTTTTGGCGGAAACTTGGCGCTGAATATTGGCGCATTTGGCGGTGTTTATATTGCAGGAGGAATTGTTCCCCGCTTCCTCGATTTTTTCCAAAAGTCAGAATTCCGGCAAGGTTTTGAAAACAAAGGTCGATTCACACCTTATTTGCAGGACATTCCTGTTTATTTAATTACTTATGATAAAACAGGGCTATTAGGTGCAGGGACTTATATCCGCCAATTATTGGGTAAGGCTATTGAGTAAATAAATCCATCGAATCTCTATATCTGCTCATGCTATTGTTATTATTAAAAAAACAGTAAATATTTAAGTTGTGTTTAGTATGGGCAGTATATATCACAACTTATCGACATATCATTATTTTATTGATTTAAAAGCTTAATCTTTTAGCCATACTGCTTATATCCATTTCGTTATAAGTATGTTTAAAAATATTTATCTATTGCCTTATATAATATTTATTAAGTTATTTTTAATATATGAATATTACGAGGTGATATTATGGGTGACAACAGAAACTCTAGCCAACTTAATAGTACTCAATCTGGCAGTACTGCAAGTACATCTTCAACAAATAGAGGGGCAAATAATAGTAATAGGAACAGCCATTCCGTTATAAATATACCATCGGGAAATAAAGAACCAATGCTTAATAATATAAATTATAATCCAACAAATGATGCTGTAGAATTGACATACGAAAGAATAAAAGAGATATATAAAAACACCTTTTTAGGAAGCTGAGAACTTCCAGATAAAAAGTATATAGCAATGATCGTAGATAAGATATTAGAATTAAATGAATTGGATAATGACGAAAAGATAAAAGAAATATTCAACACTAAATCATTTGGCCACAAATATATACCGGGAAATCTCTTGGAAAGGTTTTATAATTGGACTCATTTTAAAGAAGCTATATCAGGCATTGTATCACTCGCGAGTGGTGCAATATCCGCTTCATTGTTTTACTCATCAGATTTTTGCGTCTTAATTCCTAAATTTTGGGCTAAAAATAACATAAATAATACGACTTTTTCCTCTTCTTCTATTACCACTCCTTCAATCTCTAATAGTAGTAATGCTGGTTTAACAACGCCCTCTTCTATTATTAATAGTACTCTTGCTGGTTTAAAAAATACACTTTATACAACATCTTCCACTCTTAACAATACTCTTTCTGATTTGAATAGCTATACAAATAACACCAGAAGGAATAGCCCTTATTTATATGAAAGATGCAATATTCCTCTTTCAGATAGAACTGAATCTATGCCTTCTATTTCTACGACAGCGGTAATTGTTGGAGTATTTGCCTTTATAGCTCTCGTCACCGCCCTCATTTTTCTTTTTATTTCATGTTGTTACAAAAAAAATTCACTCTAGATAAACAAAAAAAATTTGAACTAGATCAAAAAATTACAGAATCACTAACCGAAATAATGGAGGAAGCAAAAGTAAAATTTATACAAGTAAATAACGCCCCCGGCAGCGTTCGATCTTATCCAAAACTTGCTATAAGCCCTACTCCAAATGGAACAGATTTCATAATACCTAATTCTAGTGAAAAAGAAAATATTATAAACATTTGCAACAATTATTTTCAGGAACTTTGTAAGGATATAAAGTCTAAATCATCCAGTTGGAAATGCAATATCATGTAAAAATATATTTTTTATAATTTCAAAAAAAAAAAAAAATACTGTTGTGATTTATTTTAAACGGCAGGTTAACTGTTTAATTGAAAAGATTAATAGTAAACAACCTTGGATTCACCTATTCAATCTGCATTTAGAGTAAAAAAAGACAGTATATTTTTAAATTTCAAAAAAATATTATAACAGGATGTGACACTTATTTTTCTTTGTATCGGGTTATTTCACATAAAAAATAATTCTGTATAAATCAGAACCACCCGCATAGCGGGTGGTTTTATGTTTAAGAAGCTGACGCTACTTAAATTGGCTAAAGCCATATTAATATGCCCCGAAAAACGGGAATTAGGATAGATCCGGAGACAATTCTCTGAAACAATTGCGCCAAATAAATCTTAGCACGGTTATGATCACCTAAGCATAAAAACATTAAAATACATAATATTTATAATCAATGATCTATACGCAATTAACTTGAAGATGCCGATTTTAGGATCGGGAAATTATCAGTTAGCCGGGTAATGAGTTCATGTGATTTTTATGGCAACGTGACACGAAAAAAATGACGGAGTGTTTCACGGAATGTTTTTGCATCCGGGAAATATACGCAATGGATTTCAAGTTGCATCGCGGCGGCAAGGGAATGAATCCCCGGGAGCATAGATAACTATGTGACCGGGGTGAATGAGTGCAGCCAACAAAGAGGCAACTTGAAAGACGAAGGGTATATAATATGTTACGGGGGAGAAATGAAAAAGGAGGTTTCAAATTCAGCTTTAATAAAAAGTAAAGCTGAGGGAGGTTTGTTGTTCTTATTCAGGCCATGTAAATCGCTTTTTTAGTGGGAAAATTTTTACTCAACACATTGAGCGGTATAATTTCAATCTGTGCATTCATATCAAACGATGGGTAATAAAAACAATTCTTCACATCTGAAATAAAAAACCTCCGATAAATCGGAGGCTGATAGCTAATTTATTGACAATTAAGCCTGAGGTAAGCTTTAGAATGGAATATCGTCATCGAAATCCATTGGGGGTTCATTGCCTTGTGTTGCAGAAGACTGTGGCGCAGGAGACTGTGCCGGACGGGATGGTGCGCCGCCGCCGCTGAATTGCTGGGATGCTTGTGGCTGCTGTGGTTGTCCCCAACCGCCTTGTGCTGGTGCATCTTGCCCTGCTGCACCGCCACGGCCACCCAGCATCTGCATGGTGCCGCCAACGTTGACCACGATTTCAGTGGTGTAACGGTCTTGGCCGCTCTGATCTTGCCACTTGCGGGTCTGCAAAGCACCTTCGATATAAACCTGAGAACCTTTGCGCAGGTATTCACCCGCAACTTCAGCCAATTTGCCGAACAATACGACACGGTGCCACTCGGTTTTCTCTCTCATCTCACCGGTTTGCTTATCACGCCAGCTCTCAGACGTTGCCAGAGTAATGTTGGCAACTGCCCCACCGTTCGGCATATAGCGAACTTCCGGGTCCTGCCCCAAATTACCCACTAAAATAACTTTGTTTACGCCTCTGCTGGCCATTGAGAATACTCCTGATGAAATGAATTTTGCTAAAAAATGAACTTCTCTAATTATAAGCGAAGTAGTTTACCATGCGAGGACTAAGTTTAAACATAAACCCGTTATATTATACTTTGCGAAGTGCATCGTACTTTCTATCGCATTTTATGCTGCTATTCTCTATCTACTACTATCTACCATTGTGATGATGACAGCATAATGCTTGATTAAATACTGTATATCCATTCAGCAATGTTTGTGCAATAATAACGCGTTTACGAGTTTTGCTCTATCAATAATCTGGGAAGTGGTATATGGATAACATCGAAGTTCGGGGCGCCCGCACCCATAATCTCAAGAATATCAATTTAGTAATTCCCCGTGACAAGCTGATTGTCATTACCGGCCTGTCCGGTTCCGGTAAGTCATCCTTGGCGTTCGATACACTTTATGCAGAAGGGCAACGTCGTTATGTCGAATCACTCTCTGCGTATGCCCGCCAGTTTTTGTCACTGATGGAAAAACCGGATGTCGACCATATTGAAGGTCTGTCTCCCGCCATTTCCATTGAGCAAAAATCCACTTCCCATAACCCGCGCTCCACCGTCGGGACAATTACTGAGATCCATGATTATCTCCGCCTGTTGTTTGCCCGTGTGGGAGAACCACGTTGCCCTGAGCACGATATCCCGCTGGCTGCGCAAACCGTCAGCCAAATGGTGGATAATGTATTGGTACTGCCAGAAGGCCAAAGGCTGATGCTACTGGCTCCGGTGGTCAAAGAGCGCAAAGGCGAGCATACCAAGTTGCTGGATAATCTGGCCGCACAAGGCTATATCCGAGCGCGAATTGATGGCGAAGTATGCGATCTGTCCGACCCCCCGAAGCTCGAACTACAGAAAAAACACACTATTGAAGTGATTGTTGATCGTTTCAAAGTACGCGCTGATCTTGCCCAGCGGCTGGCTGAATCATTTGAAACCGCATTGGAGCTTTCTGGCGGTACTGCCGTCATTGCCAATATGGACGATACTCAGGCTGAAGAGTTGGTTTTCTCCGCCAATTTTGCCTGTTCAGTTTGTGGTTATAGTATGAGTGAGCTGGAACCACGCCTATTTTCTTTCAACAATCCCGCAGGTGCCTGCCCAACTTGCGATGGCTTGGGCGTTCAACAATTTTTTGATCCAGAGCGTATTGTCCAGAATGGTGATATTTCCCTTGCCGGCGGGGCAATTCGTGGCTGGGATCGCCGTAATTTCTACTACTTTCAGATGTTGAGATCACTGGCTGAGCACTACAAGTTCGATATAGAAACCCCATTCAATGAGTTAAGCCCTGCCATCAAAAAAGCCGTTTTGTACGGCTCAGGCAAAGAATCCGTTGAATTCAAATATACCAATGATCGTGGTGATGTAACGGTAAAAAATCACCCGTTTGAAGGTGTCCTGCACAATATGGAACGTCGCTATAAAGAGACGGAATCCACCGCAGTGCGGGAAGAATTGTCAAAATATATCAGCAATCGCTCCTGTATTTCTTGTGATGGAACCCGATTGCGCAAAGAAGCGCGTTACGTGTTTATTGAAAATACAACCCTGCCGCAGATTTCCGATTTCAGTATCGGTCATGCGATGGCGTTTTTCCAAAATATGAAACTTAGCGGACAACGCGCCAAAATTGCCGAAAAAGTCCTGAAAGAGATTAGCGATCGCCTGAAATTCCTGGTTAACGTCGGCTTGAATTACCTGACACTTTCCCGTTCAGCAGAAACCCTTTCAGGTGGTGAAGCCCAACGCATCCGTCTGGCCAGCCAGATTGGTGCGGGTCTTGTCGGTGTAATGTATGTGCTGGATGAACCTTCAATTGGCCTTCATCAACGCGATAATGAACGTTTGCTGGAAACATTGCTGCATCTGCGCAATTTAGGCAATACCGTTATTGTGGTCGAACATGATGAAGATGCCATTCGTGCGGCTGACCATATTATTGATATCGGGCCTGGGGCGGGTGTACATGGTGGTGAAATCGTTGCCGAAGGGGCTCTTACCGATATCATTAATAGTGAAAAATCGCTCACAGGGAAATTTTTGAGTGGTGAATGCAAAATTGAAATCCCTGAACAACGGATACCGGCCAATCCAGAAAAAATGCTGAAGCTGATTGGGGCGAAAGGAAACAACCTGAAAAAGGTAACATTAAAGCTGCCTGTCGGTCTGTTCACCTGTATCACCGGGGTTTCCGGCTCAGGTAAATCCACGTTGATCAACGATACATTATTCCCTATCGCGCAACGTCAGCTAAATGGCGCGACAAATATTAATCCCGCGCCTTATATCGATATCCAAGGGCTGGAGCACTTTGACAAAGTCATTGATATTGACCAAAGCCCCATAGGCCGAACCCCCCGTTCTAACCCTGCCACTTATACAGGCGTGTTTACCCCTGTAAGGGAATTATTTTCAGGCGTGCCTGAATCACGCGCCCGTGGCTACACACCGGGCCGTTTCAGTTTCAACGTCAAAGGCGGGCGCTGCGAAGCGTGTCAGGGTGATGGCGTAATCAAAGTTGAAATGCATTTTCTGCCTGACGTATATGTGCCTTGCGATCAATGTAAAGGTAAGCGTTATAACCGTGAAACACTGGAAATCAAATATAAGGGCAAGAATATTAATGAAGTGCTGAATATGACCATCGAAGAAGCCCGTGAGTTCTTTGATGCCGTGCCAGCTCTTTCCCGTAAGCTACAAACGCTGATTGATGTTGGCCTTTCTTACATCCGTCTTGGTCAATCCGCAACGACACTTTCGGGTGGTGAAGCCCAGAGGGTAAAACTGGCGCGGGAATTATCTAAACGAGGTACAGGCCAGACACTGTATATTCTTGATGAACCCACAACCGGCTTACATTTCGCGGATATACAACAGTTACTGTCAGTTTTGCATCAACTTCGGGATCAGGGAAATACCATTGTTGTCATTGAGCATAACCTGGATGTGATCAAAACGGCTGACTGGATTGTCGATCTCGGCCCTGAAGGTGGTAGCGGCGGTGGAGAAATATTGATATCAGGAACGCCAGAAGAAGTTGCTCAATGTGATAAATCACACACTGCTCGTTTCTTGAAGTCAATACTTGAACGCAATTAGTTTACTTTAGTTACTAAATTAGCCTACTATCCCCCATAGTTTCCTCATAATGAAGGGTAACTGTGGGGAAATTATTCAGGATGGCTTTCACCATTTGTTAACCAAATACTGTTCAAAATTCATTTCCACTCATACTGAAAAGTTTTTTTTAATCAATTCAAGTTAGTTACCCCGTCCTGAATCAGCATCGTATTGTTGGACTATAGTATTGTTGGACTATAGTATTGTTGGACTAATATTAATTACTGATCACATTTTTCAGTCATTAATGCCATAATGGCATAACATATGCTTTAAGTTTATAACGGAGATTGAATATGTATATGTTTTTACCATTCCTAATCGCTTTGGTTATCATTGCCACAGTTATTATGGGCAAGAAAAAGCTGACATACACACTTTGGTTTGCTTTGTTCATTATCACGATATTTTGGTTTAAATATCATGCCACTGATGCCTTAAACCTTTCTTTCTAATCGGAGGCCATAATGAATAATACACTGTCAGCACAACGCAATACTAACCTCGCTACCACCTTAAACATTCTGGGTTTGTTTGGTATAAGTGTTATCTTAATCGTCGCATTTTATTATCAGTTAGCTCGTTTTGAACTTCCCTGCCCATTGTGCTTATTGCAACGCGCAGGAATAATTATGATTGGCTTTGGTTTTTTGTTTAATATTTATTTTGGTGTAAAAAACGCCCATTACAGCCTTTCCATTTTGGGTTGTATTGTGACCGGTTTTGTTGCCATGCGTCAGGTTTCTCTTCATATCCTGCCGGGAGATACAGGATATGGTTCAACTTTCTTCGGGTTGCATTTTTATACTTGGGCTGCAATTCTGTCTATTCTGACTATTATCGCCATCGCGATTATTATGCCATTAAAAGCTGGCAATACAGATTCAGCGAAATATACACCACCCGCATTAGGCAAAATTGCCATGGGTCTGTTCGCACTACTGATTGCAGCCAATCTGGTTTCTACCATTCTGGAATGTGGTAGCGGGCAATGCGATGATAACCCAACATTTTATCAGCTATTGAATAAATAACGTATTGTCTTCTTCTAAAGACTAAAAGAAGTCAAAGTTAAAGAAAGTAAAATAAAGGCAGGAAGGCTGAATTTTCAGTAGCCTTCCACTTTTAATCAATATCTATAGAAATCAAATTAACATCCATCGAAATCGACACAACAATTAACGGCTAACTATCAATCCAACATCCCTTTATGCCAGCATTCTTCAAAGCCGTAGCTCTCTTCTCACCAAATCTCTCAGTTTACATTTTGACATCATACCAACTGTATATACCCGTCGTACTTCAAGGTGCATGTATCATCATCCCGCGACGCGGGATGATGATACGTTGCTTCCTGAAACTTGGAGTTAATAGGGTATAGACGTAATAAAAATCGCATAGGAAAAACAGTATAAAAAAATTATTTTAATTTCATTCTTAATGCGATCATTTTTAATACAGAAATTTGACCGTGTTTTATAGAATTCATTTAATAACAAAAGTTATTATTTAATAATTGGTGTAAAATAAAATTAAAAAATAACCATATTGACAATCTAAATTCAAATATTGATCGAAATACACTCATATCCTGCAATATATTATGGGAGAATTGTAATATGTATCATACAAGGGTAGTCGTTTTATTAAAAAATATAAAACCTATAATATTATCTAACAGAACAGGCATTACCACCAAGTAATCCTGTTTTAAAATAAATATATAAAAAACAAAATTGATTAGATTAAAAACGTAATCTATACCAAATGGATATATTACATTTTTTCGTTTCAATTCATTTTTTATATTTCACAGCATTACTCATCTTCATAAATACGTGAACTTCCAGCAATGGAAATATTGAGTATTCAGGTGACAATGCACCATATTATTTAATCAAATTCTTTTTGTTTTCGAATAAAAAGAACCCTTTTCAGTATATATAAACATTAAGGAAGTAATTATGATCAAGGCAGATAAATATCAGCCAGTTGGAGATAAAAACGTCGGCTATCCACAAATTTGTATTCGAACCAATCGAACGGCTGAACGTACGAATATGAAGCCAATCATCGAAAAAGCCATGGCAATTGGAAAACAGTATCCTTGGAGTGAAAAAGACACCATTATCAAAGAAGTGTTCAAAGCATTGGGAAATGACTTTGGTGGCGGTAGTTTTGGCCATGCATGGATTATTTATTTCAATAGCCCTGAAGAAGGTGATCATACATCATATGCTTTCCATGCAGGTTATGGATTCGTAAAAAATTCAGAACATAGCAACGATACGCCAAAGAGAAAATTTAACCTTCAACGCTGTGTAAAAGTAGATGAAAAAACGATAACTCCTGAACTAATCGAATCGAAAATTATTCCTAAATTAATCGACGAGAGTAACCTTTTGTCACGACTGATGAATCTTACCTCTGAAGACCTGAAAAATGGTGTATACACGCCTGTAACAAATTGCTCATGGTTTGCAGGAAAGTTATGGAACCAGATCATGGAACTGACGTACGAGCAATCACTGGAAGATGAAATCGATATTGATGAGATCGCAGATAAGATGAATCTTCCATTTTTGAAGGCAATTAAAGGAATCGGCGATCCAGGAATGCTTGCCGAGAACATTGAAAAAGGATTGCGTCTCTAACGTCAAAAAAATTTTTTAGGCGCCAATAGAAAAAGACGTACAAAAAACGCCCTGACAATAACGTCAAGGGCGTTTTTTGTTTTAGATGTATTAAGTTGGCGCATCAATTACTCTGTGTCCGACATTTCTTCATACGTTTGTGAAATGATTTCCCACTAAGGCGAAATTTAAACCATAAAGGTTATCCCCAACGTTCTGTTCACTGGTCCAGTTCGGCAATTGCCAGTTTAGCGACTTCTAAGGCAATGGTTACTGTCTCATTGCTTTCGAGTGACCATGTTGTTGATAGTCCACACCATGCGATGATCCACTTCAGAAGGCGCACTCTGTCCAGTCCAGCAATCTCAGTGACGATCTTCAGTCGTTGTTTAAATATATCCGGCACAGTAGCAACCCGGGGCAATGGATTAACAAGATCCGGATTGGTGAAAATATTGGCAAAATCGAAACCTCGTTCACCTTTTAACCCTTTTGGATCAATTGCCAGCCAACCTGATGCCCCAAAATCAAGAACATTTTCATGATGTAAGTCGCCATGTAATGCAACCACATCATGTGAAGTCGATAGCAGTTCTTCTGATATTTCAGCGCTACGAGTCAGGATATCCCCATACTTACGGGCAGCTGGCTTTAAGGGGTAAAACCACTCATGGAGAGGAGTAAGCTGTGGTAAAGGCCGTTCTCGGGCTGTATGAAGCAAATTTGCTGTAAGACACATAATACGACAAGCCTCAGCATCCTGACCTTCGCGGGACATCGTAGACAGTGATGCTGAACCTGTTGCACGTGCGAGCAGAATTGCTTCATTTTCATGGGCAATTGTATGAGCTGCTCCATTTCCTTCCCACCACGCCATAAGCGCATTGCCGGCTTGTTCATCCGCGTCACCTGTAATTTTGAGCATAGCTTTTATACCCCCTGTCTCTGTTGTAACCGGGAGAAGCTGTGACGTATGGGTGATAAGCGGAGTACCATCTGGAATGAGCTTCCAGCGATTTAACCAGGGCTTGAACTCGCATTTGTCCATAATATTTTTCTTTATTTCATTATCGATAAAGGGCTGAATGCAGCATACCTGCGAGCGGCTCTCACCCGTAACTTCAGCTGTTTCCTGAATACTCAGTTTTATGCTTGCCGATAGTGCTGCATTTTCTAATGCCAATCATGAACGGACTGTTTGCCCAATAATTACCAAGCGCATATACCCTATTAACTCCAAGTTTCAGGAAGCAACGTATTATCATCCCGCGTCGCGGGATGATAATACGTGCGCCTTGAAGTACGACGCGTATATCTCAATTCAATATGTCAGCATGGCCGAATCAATAAAATAGCAAACTTCATGTGCTTCTTCCGGTGCCGGGACTTCCAATTTAGTAAGCATCCTATCCAGCACCTTATCTGGCACAACATATTGCCGGTTACGGTTCTGCTGTCGCCAGCGCGAGTAATCTTGCTCAATGTAAACTACTCTGACTTTGGCGTTATAACTTACAAATAACGAGATCAACTGCTGCCGCATTTGTGTTGTTAAATTAGTCGCATTCCAAATGAAGTCTTGCCTGATACGCAATTTTTCTCTGGCTAGCTGTTTTGCCTGCTGTACCACCCAGCCATTTGCATTTTTATCTTCCGGACTAATTTTATGTTCTCGACGGAGAGCGTCCAAACTTATGACCGATTTTCCCTGACCGTATTGCTGGATAAAATGATCTTTACCCATCCCTGGTAATCCGCACAATAAAATTACCTGACTACCATAATCATCATAAGGCTGATAAGCAGGTTGTTCGCTATCGGTAGAAAAGTAATGGAAGCGCGCTTCTCCGGAAGGGAATTTTTTGGGTTCACGCCAACATCCCTGTTCACGACAATAAAGTTCAAACAGTTCAATGCGACCCAGTAGTTCTTCAGCGTCATGGCATGTACGCCCCAATACATCAGCTTTTGCCAATAAAGCCAGCAAATGCATGTCAACACGCAATGATGCAGCCAATAACGCTTTTTGTGGGCTAGGCTTTTCCATTAACCACAATGGCAATCCATGAAAACGTACAAGTGCAGCAATTTTTTCCCGGATTGCAAACGGTGTCGGTACCTGTTGGAACAAGATTTGCCGGGTCGATAGCTCCCCTTTACGGGCATGCCCTGGTGAAATAATCCGTCCATCCCAATCTACCCGCGTTGTGCTACGTTTTTCTACATCATGTAATAATGCTGCTGTCCAAAGAATTTCCTGCTCTTCCGCTGTTAGCAATGAGTATTCCGGCAATTGCTCCAAAGCTGCCAGTACCATCTGAGTATGAACAGCAACATCTCCTTCAGCATGATGTATTGGATCTTGTTGAACCTCATTCATATCAGCAACAAAAGAGAAAGCTGAAGATAAATAATCCCATGATTTATTATGGCAGAAGCTCCAAGTCATTCCCTTTCTCCTTTTTCTCCAGATTTTTTCAGATCATCGGTTCTCTTCAAATCAGAAAGAGTTTCAAAATAAAGAGGAGCTCTTTGCCAATGACGCTTCCAATGAATATCTGTTTTGACATGATTTTTTCGTACATATTTAAATACATGATGTGGAAAATCAGCCACCAAATATTCTCCTGCATCTCGGCTAACTATGCCCTCCATCGAACAAGGCTGATTTGCCTGAGTGTCCCATGAAGAAAAATAACTTTCCTGCTTGGCAGTTTTAACAATATTTTGGCTAAATTCGAATTCGTTCTGCGTTTCGGGAATACTGATTTCTGGTACTGTCGGAAAATCAAATAATGCAGCATAAAATTTGACTTCATCCCAACTGAGCCAACTATCTTTAACACGTATAGCAAAGACGAAAAAATATTCTTCTAAATGGCGATATTCGATGGAGTGAATAGCATAAAGATTCTCACCGAAAATCTCGATATCCCCTAGATCACCCTTGAGCAATTGCCAACGTTGGCGGATTTGCTGAGTCCATGCGGATTGTGTTGGCGCAGCATGAGAGCGGGCAAATACGCCATAGCGATTTAAACAATTATTTTCACCATCCAATTTTTCCGTGTGAATAATTTGCTTAATTTTTTGTATGTCTTGCCACCAGTGATGATTAATACGATCGTCACTGGTTGTTCCTGGCGAGAACGGGTAATGAAATGTTCTACCATACTTTCTTGATTGCATATCCATAATACTTTAACTCTTTTAAGAATTATCCCAATAAAAGCGCCATAACGCTTTTACAGATTAATGTTCATCGTCATATTTGATGAAAGAGTTCAAGAGTTGGTATTACATTTTCTTTATTTCCATTTTTTAATTTTTTATACCAAAAAATTAAGTTAAATATTCAATTAGATTTGTTATTAAGATTAAATAACGGCAACAAAAATTAAAGAGAGTGACTATATGAAGAAGTTTTTTGCATTTGAGAGGGGATTATATATAAAAGCGACGCTCATTGGTAATACTTCCCCTGTCATTTTCTGAACAGGGGAATTTTAATTCTTCTACTTGTCAATCTTACTGACTCACCGCAGCAAACGTCTCAGCAATCCGCTGTACATTGTGATGATTCACACCCGCCATACAAACACGGCCAGAACCAACCAAATAAACACCAAATTCTTCACGCAGCCGATCAACTTGCTCTTTGCTGAATCCGGTATAACTGAACATACCGTGTTGTTTCAGAAAATGACTGAAATCTTTTTCCGGCAAGGATTTTTGCAATGCATTTACCAATACTGTCCGCATTTCCCGAATACGTAACCGCATTTGCTCTACTTCATCCAGCCATTGCTTTTTTAATTCCGGGTTGTTCAATATTTGAGATACAACTCGAGCACCGAAATTTGGTGGGCTGGAATAAATACGCCGTACACCCGCTTTTAGTTGCCCTAAAATATTTTCAGTCGCTTTCTCATCATCCCCGATAACCGACAATCCTCCCACCCGTTCGCCATACAGTGAGAAAATTTTCGAGAACGAATTACTGACCAGACAAGGTAATTCTGCATCCGCCATTGCACGGATAGCATAAGCATCTTCTTCCATCCCTTCAGAGAAGCCTTGATAAGCAATATCAAGGAAAGGGATTAACTCTCGCTCTTTGGCAACCTGAATCACCTGATCCCACTGCTCATGGGTCAAGTCAGAACCGGTTGGATTATGGCAACATGGATGCATCAAAATAATGCTTTTTGCTGGTAATTTCTTGAATGTTTCCAGCATTTCATCAAATTTTACCCCTTTGGTTTTATCATCAAAATAAGGGTAATAATTGACCTTGACGCCAGCCCCAGCAAAAATGGCGGCATGATTGTCCCATGTTGGATCACTGCACCATACTTCAGAATCAGGGAAATATCGGTGTAAGAAGTCAGCACCAACTTTCAATGCACCTGAACCACCGACCGTTTGAATGGTTGCAATGCGTTTTTGTTGCAACAATGGATGTTCTTTACCAAACAATAACTCTTGAATTGCCACCCGATAGGCAAGCAACCCTTCCATTGGCAGGTAAAGAGACGCTGATTGTGACAGGGCATTTAGTTGTTTTTCAGCGGTTGCCACTGTCTGTAATTGTGGAGTTATACCTTCATCATCGTAGTAAAGCCCGATACTTAAATTGACCTTTTCCGTTCGAGGATCGTTATTAAATGCTTCCATTAACGACAGAATAGGATCACCTGCATACGAGTCAACATTCTGGAACATAACGTTATATCCCTTGCTACTAGGTTATACAAAAAATGCGATGGCAGACAATATATACCCAATTGACTCCAAGTTACAGCACGACAGAAAGTAGCCAATAACCCCGGAAATCTAGGCAACGATGTGACCGGGGCGAATGATAAAATGGCAAGTTACAGTAGCAAGAAATTCAGATAGTAAGGAATAATATTATTTACTGGGTTACTCGTCTAAATATTCCATAACAACACGTGAAGTCAGTTTCGTAATGAGTTCATAAGCGCTTAACCCTGAATGTTCTGCAATTTTCTCAACTGGCAGAACACTTCCCCAAAGCGTCACTTCATCCCCTACTTTATCCTGACATTCAGGCCCTAAATCCACAGTAATCATATCCATGGAAACACGGCCCACCAGCGGAACTTCCCGCCCATTAATAAAGACAGGGGTTCCCGCCGGAGCACTGCGGGGATAACCATCACCATATCCCATAGCAACAACCCCAAGACAGGTGTCACGTTCGCTACACCATGTACCGCCATATCCGACTGACTCACCGGCTTTATGTTTGCGTACAGCGATTAAATTAGATTTCAATGTCATGGCTGGGATCAAATTGAAATCAGCGGCAGTTCTGTCCGCCATCGGCGAGGCTCCGTATGCCATAATCCCAGGACGAACCCAATCCAAATGGGCTTGTGGCCACAGTAACACCCCACCCGATGCCGCTATGGATTTTTCACCGGGTTTACCTGTTACAAATGACATAAAACAATCGATTTGTTGCTGTGTTGTTTCTACGGTAGGTTCATCCGCTCGGCTAAAATGACTAATGATGTTGACAGGCTGCTCAACGTTACGGCAGCGACTCAAGCGTTGATAAAAATCTTCAGCTTCATCAATCCTCACCCCCAAACGGTGCATGCCTGTATCCAGCTTCATCCATACTTTAATCGGATGGGACAAATCCGCCTGTTCCAATGCTTCAAGTTGCTCAATGCTATGCACCACGGTTTCAATATGATTAACAAGCAGAACAGGTAAATCTGCCGCTTCAAAAAAACCTTCCAATAGCAAAATGGGTTTGACGACGCCACCACTACGCAGGGCAAGAGCCTCTCCAATTCGAGCAACACCGAAACAATCAGCACCTTCCATTGTATACGCTGTTTCTAATAAACCATGTCCATAGGCGTTTGCTTTCACAACGGCAATCACTTTACTGTCAGGAGCTTGTGCCCTAACTTGTTGCAAATTGTGTCGCAGAGCGCGGCGGTCGATAACAGCAGTTGCCGCTTTCATTTTGTCCCCTTTTTTATGATCTTTCTCAGTCAGGTTTGGTCAATAAGGGCCTATCCTCATGGGCACTGATTATGATCAATCAGCTGAATATGAACGATAGACACTAAATTTATTCGTCGCTATAGCTTGGCCCTGCGTAATTATCGAACCGTGACCATTGGCCATTAAACGTTAACCTTACCGTACCGATAGGGCCGTTACGTTGCTTACCAAGGATAATTTCTGCCACTCCTTTCAGCTCACTGTTGTCGTGATAAACTTCATCACGGTAGATAAACATGATTAAGTCGGCATCCTGTTCGATAGAGCCGGATTCACGCAAGTCGGAGTTCACTGGGCGTTTATCCGCCCTCTGCTCCAAACTACGGTTAAGCTGGGAGAGTGCAACAACCGGTACTTGAAGTTCTTTCGCCAATGCTTTCAGTGAGCGAGATATTTCCGCAATTTCCAAGGTTCGGTTGTCCGATAAAGAAGGGACCCGCATTAATTGCAGGTAGTCGATCATAATCAAGCTGAGTCCGCCATGTTCGCGAAAAATCCGCCGTGCACGGGAGCGGACTTCGGTCGGCGTCAGACCGGATGAATCATCGATGTACATGTTACGTTTTTCCAGCAGGATACCCATAGTGCTGGAGATACGCGCCCAATCCTCATCATCGAGCTGACCGGTACGGATACGTGTTTGATCTACACGGGAAAGCGATGCCAGCATACGCATCATGATCTGATTGCCGGGCATCTCAAGACTGAAAATCAGAACAGGTTTATCCTGCATCATCGCAGCGTTTTCACACAAGTTCATCGCAAAAGTCGTTTTACCCATTGAAGGGCGCGCAGCGACGATAATTAAGTCTGATTTTTGCAATCCGGCAGTTTTTTTATCCAGATCCTGATAGCCTGTCGAAACTCCCGTTACACCATCATGCGGACGTTGATAAAGTTGTTCAATCCTCTCAACTGTTTCTTCCAGGATCTGCTCAATGCCTTTCGGGCCTTCATCTTTATTCGCCCGATTTTCTGCAATCTGGAATACTCTGGACTCCGCCAAATCCAAAAGCTCTTCACTCGTGCGGCCCTGTGGATCATAACCTGCATCGGCAATTTCATTTGCCACAGAAATCATGTCACGCACGACTGCGCGTTCACGAACGATATCAGCATAAGCATTGATGTTGGCGGCACTAGGGGTGTTTTTTGATAATTCAGCCAGGTAGGCAAAGCCCCCGACACTATCAAGTTCACCATTTTGCTCAAGAGATTCCGATAGCGTAATCAAATCGATAGGTTTACTCATTTCGAGCAAACGTTGCATCTCAGAAAAAATACGCCTGTGGGGACGGCTGAAAAAGTCATTACTGGTGACACGTTCGGAAACATTATCCCAACGTTCGTTATCCAGCATCAAACCGCCCAACACGGATTGCTCTGCTTCCAAAGAGTGTGGTGGAAGTTTCAGCCCTTCCACTTGGCGATCTTTTGGTTCAGCCATACTGTTGTTAGTTGGTTTTTTTCCAGCCATGTATACCGCTTCAATCCACTAAACAAGAACGAAATAGCGCATCAGTATACGCCATGAGAACAGCCTTGAGTAATTATATATAGTCTAGGCTTATAGATAAGACATAATCACTTGATATAAAATCAACAAACTTTATTTCTTAACTAAATTTCCCTCATTTGTTTATATAATTGTTTATACATAAAACACTGAACAAACCTATAAACAAAACATAAGATAAGAACAATATAAAAGAAAGAAAAGAATTAAGAGTGAATTTGAGATAATTAAAAATCAGGCAGTACATTAAATGTACTGAACTATAGAGCGTTGCGACACATTTCATTGGTAGCATAAGAGGTTGTGGTAACAGACAACTGATAGTTATACCAGTAAGAAGATTTCCCCGTAGAGGTTGTCACCTGATCTTTCCATAACATTGCAGCTAGTGCCACCTTATCAAAGCGAATCATACATCTGATTAGACAAGGTGACTATTCCCCTGATATTGCGATATTAGAATATTATTGATTTGATTCTTCTCGGGGTTTGCGATCAATAAAATTACCGTCCATATCTAAATAACGGCTAGGCCATATTACAGAGGGATGTATCTCGAGATAATTGGCAATAATCCACTCGCCTTTAGGCCACGGACGAGAAAGTGTATTTGCTAGTGTCGATGAGCTGAGTCCCGCTTCACGGGAAATAGCTGATAAGGTTGTACCACGCTTGCGTAATGCAGCAATAATATCGGCTTGATGCCAATCTGGTTTGGCATTAATCATCTTTGCTACCCCTTCCATTAATCGAGAAAATTGATGGTGGCGATTCAAGACAGGGTTTGCAGACCGGATGTATCCAACCGGTGAGGCAGAAGCCTCCCCTGCCTGAACCGCCATTGAAAGGGCGATAGCAGACACACTGGTAGAAATTTCCTACCAGTGGGATACATTCAAGGCTGCAAAACCTTGACCACCGGATTTTGCCGATGGCGAGGCTACTTTAATGAATTGGTTTATCAAATTCAATAAGTGAACCAGTAAAACAGCTTAACTTTTTGCGTTATATCCCATAGGACACTTTAGGTCTCTGCTGTTGGTTACTCAAGAGAAAGGCCAAAGCTCACCGGAGGTACTATATGTAGGGTGTAGGCTAATACAGTTTGTTATTTGACGTCCGTGTCCATGCAGAAAGATCCAATTTGGAATCAGCGACAACAATCCACAGAAAAATTAAACTTGCAATTATTCACTCTTAGAAGAAGGCATTTGCACTCGAATAGAAACAAATCTGCCTTCGGGGATATCAATCAAATCACCGTCAACGTAGCCTTCTCTTATATTTCTGGCGAAAGTAGGGGCATCTGAGTGTTCACGGTGGTAAGTCATTAATTTAATGGAGCCATTAGGGAGGACTTCATGGTTGATCCAAATCAATGGTAGTTTGTTCTGGCATAATGGAATATCTATGTTATTCATTGTTCCATCAGTGCCAAGCCCTATAACATTTTGGATTAGATATATCCCTTCAGATAAACGTTGAACAATAGCGCCTTCAGATTCAGCGTTAGTGGTAAAGTTACCGGATGGGTGTATTTCGATGACGGAGAAACTCGGTCTGATATATCCATTGCCATCTTGATGACAATTTTGTCCCAAAGAAAGTACCTCACCATTACCGGCTCGAATTATTCCTCGAGCTGATATATCACCAGTACGAGTATTGATGAAAACTGTAGCCAGCTCCTGAGGGTTATTGTATGTTGGTTTAAAACCGACACCAAACCATGAACGTATCTCTACATTGTTTCCTTCAAAACTGGCATTGTCAGCGGAACCTGCATTAAAACCACCACCACCAACTATCACTGAAGGCGTTATTAACTGTTTGGCATTGATAACACCGCGAGTGCCAATCTCTCCATTGCGAGGATTAAAATAAATATTAGTTTCGTCGTTGAGAGTTGACCTCATTCCAATCCCATTCCATGAGAAAAGCTCAACATTATTACCCTCAAACCCAGCGCTATCTTTACCAGAGTTCAAGATGCCATGCTTCTTCCCCCAATCCCCTGTACCTAGATTCAAGGAGGTTTTTGTCCAGTATCTATTTGCAGTCACTTCACCCTGAATAGTACCTCCAGTTTTAGGATAGGCATTTTGGGCTTGACTGACAGTTTCGTCTAATCCTAAGTTACTCACAAACGCCGCCTTATCCGGTATATCCGCCCCGTTTTGCGCCTTCTCTAAATAGAGATCGGAATTATTATTAAGTGCGTTTTGATTGGCAGTATTCGCTAAATCATAGGCTTTCTTAACAGCTTTAGAGGTTGCGGCGGTTATTTCACTATCGCTATCCACATCATTACTGAGAGTGACAAACCCTCTATCAGTTAGTGTTGCATAGGGGTGATTACGACTTGCAGCGTGTTGAGCAATGGCTGCTTTGATTGACTCTTTGACATATTCCGGCGTAGTAACTGTCACCAGATTGTTATCTTCTGAAACAGGTGCATCAGGCTTCTTATCTTGCATAGTAATTCCCTCATTTAATCAACAATACAGATTGCTAAGTAACATGAAGGCGGTGGGATACTATTCCGCCGAAAGATGTGGGTTAAATTGTTAGTTCAGAATTAAGCTGCTCTGACGATGTAGTTGAATGCTATGTTACGTGGGCGAACACGGAATGTAGTTAAGTATGCTCCACCACCACCTGGATCTAGTGGAACGGCCAAATATGAGTCTCCTGTTTGAGCGTTCACTGGCTCATCAAAGTCTCTAGGCCTGAAGTCGAATCCCTGTTCTCCCTCTGTCCCTTCTGTTTCATATGCACTCATTGGCGGTGAGACAAGAATCCCTGCATATTCCCTTCCTGTTGTTGGATCCTTATATTTATACCCCGCCTTGGCCTTATAGGTATAGACCGATGGCAACATGGTCGCTTGCTGTTTAGACAATAATGTACGGTGAGGATCAATGCCGCGGCCATTATCTAATCCGCGAATAAATTCCCCTCTCAAATCAGGTAATACCCCTTTTGGATAGGCAAGAGCCAGTTTAGGATATCTTTCTGTATCAAATGAATCACCATTACATATCAGCCAGCCTTCGGGTGGTGCTTCTGTCGGCCAAGGAACAGGAACACCAACAGGTAAAGCTAATCCTTCCATTATTGGTTCTAACCCGAGGTTTTTAACAAATTCTTCTTTGTTCGGGATATCAGCTCCGTTCTGACCCTTAGACAAGCGAGTGTCAGCATTATCATTTGCTGTCTTTACGGCCTTGGATGTTGCCACAGTCATTTCACTATCGCTATCGACGTCATTACTTAGAGTGACAAGACCTTGATTTTCTAACGTTGCGTAAGGATGATTACGACTTGCAGCGTGTTCTTCAATTGCTTCTTTAATGGCTTTTCTGACATCGTCCATTGTTGGAACGGTTACGGAACTGTTACTGTTTTGAATACTCATGGTAATTCCCCCATTTAATCAACAATACACATTGCTAAATAACATGAAGGCGGTGGGATACTACTCCGCCTGTGAACATCAATAAAATGGGTTCATCAATATTGGAGAGTACAGATTGACTAATATTTGATAGGTTGCATGTTTTGGTGGCAGGATGACATAAAATGACAGGCAGTAAATTAATAAAATCTATCTGATGACTGATAAAACTTGGTGGAATAAAGGCGAAATTGCTCACCTTTTAACGCTTTGATTTTATCGTTTTTTATCTTGTTGGATAGTTACTAAAAATCAATCAATTAGCTAACCCCCTCAAAGTTATTCAATCGTTGTTGCTGTTCCTCGCTTAAGTTGAACACAAACTCTTCATGCTCAATTTGCCATGTGCCAAAACTCATCAAGGTGGCCTTTGACATGCGGACAGACACGGGAAAAGGCAATAAAACGTGTGACAACCTCAGAATCAAACGCATAAAGCGGGTTATTCAGGTCGTTAAAGTAGCGTTTCACGGCCTGTTTTACCCGTTTACAGGCCGGAATTTTGCCATTTTCGATATCAAATGCGTACTGCTCCCATGCGTTCATAGGCGATCCAGCTCGTCTTCTTCCTCGGTTTCCACCGGATTTTTACGCCGTGATACAGGGTCAAAACCCAGCAACGATGACATTTTTATCATGATTTTTTCGGCATCCGATTTAGCACTCAATGACGGATTTCGGCTCTCACTGCCTTGGCTATTAATAATGCTAAAGCCCCTGATATCAAGGTCTGCCACGGCTTTTCGATAAATAGAGTAATTAACACAGTACAGTTCTAAGTTGTTCCAGTCAGCGGCAGTCAGGTCTTCCCGCTCACTTAAAACTTTACCTTTGGCCTTCCATTGACTGGCGGCAATATCATTAAGGTAAGTTGGCGGTTTTGGCGCTCTTGCCATGATTTTTTTCCTTGTTGTTTTATTTTCAAAAAAAAGTGCCGTGCGTAAAAATTGAAGGAGGGGGCGGTTCCGCTGAAAGGGACACTTGTCATTTTTGCTACCCCACCCCGTTATTTCATTTCGTTATTATTCTTTTGATAACCAGTCTCGATACCTTGCCGCTTCGGTTTCCTGTTGCTGATAAATCCCCTGCTTGCGCTTTGCTTTGGTGATGGGGTCTGTCTGTACGGTTTTACGGTTATGGCAGGTCTGGCATAATGCTTGATGATTGGATGCAGGCCAGAACAGCACATCACTGTCACCCTGTATCGGAATGATATGATCCACAATGCTTGCAGGTGTGTAGACATTTTGCTGTAAGCAATGGGCACATAACGGATTGGCTTTCAGGTAGTACAGCCGATAGCGTCCCCATCGGTTACTGTAACCTCGCTGGGTTCGGGTGCCGCGTTGCTTATCCTGCTGGCGTCTGGCTTCCCGTTGATGTTGCGTGCATCGGCCTGACTTCACACGTTCGCGGCAGTTAGAGTAGCTACAGCGTTTCAAAGGCTGCCACGGCATCAGTAAACTCACACATCACGATAGACAGACCACAGTGATTTAATGGTGAACGGGACTTCTTTAAGCTCAATATCGGTTGCCATTTCCCGATTTTCATATAACAGGCCGATATAAAGCAGGCAGCCCACCTTGATTGCGGGCGTGAAGGCCAAACCAGTATCAAACCGTTTACCAATATGTTGCTGGCAGACTTCCAGCGCGGCTTCGGCATACGCGGTAAGCAACGCATCATCAAGGGCGTCGCTTTCATCAATCCGGCAATGTTGTTTGATTTCATTCAGTGGAATGTCAATATCAGCCATATTTCACTCCTCCCTTGCAAAGCAGCTCTAAGCGGGTGTGTTTCGGATCAGGGATAACGGCAACGATGGCAAAACTCTTGCCGTGGGTGCTGGCACCTTGATAGACAATGCGATTTGTTGTGGCGATATCATCACGGTAACGCAGCCAGATACGCACCGTGGCTTCTGATAACACGGCACCAGAGGCGACCAACTCCCGCCCGCTTATCGGCTGAACTTCTGCCCAAACGTCGGCAATATCCACCCATTTGTTTATCACTGAACCCATAGGCGAGCGGCTTGATTCGTTTTTTTGAAGCGTGATCCGGTGTCTCAATCTGCCTGCTCTCATTTCGTGTTCTCCGTTTGCTTTTTCACTTCTACGGTTTGCTTCCATGCCTGACTAAATTCATCACCACCTTCACGGGGCGATAATCCCTCGCGTTCGCGGGCTTCATTCGGTGACATAACACCGGATTTAATAGCAGTTTCATAGCTCTGGAAACGTTCCCTTGGATTGGCGCGCAGCAAATCGGCTGTATCAAATTCCACCTGATAACGAATCCCCCGTTTTGGCGAGGTCATCAGCAAGGCCGCTTTGATTTGTTGTTCAAAATTGGCAAGCCACGGGCGCATAGTGATGGTCAGAAAAGCGCGGGAGGCTTCGCTAAAGTTGCTGTAGGTACTGTTCGAATACTCTTGCAGAAAGATCGGACTGACGTTGAACATACGGGCGATATCGTCAATGGTGAAGCGACGGGAGGCCAGCCATTCGGCATCTTGGTTACTCATGCCTAACTGCTGGTATTCCATCCCACCTTCAAGGATCGGCGTTTTTCCGGCATTACGCGCACCTTTATAACGTTCGAGGGCTTCCAGTGCCTTGCTTCCCTTGATCCCGTCCAGCCAGTCAGCCGCTTTAATCACGCCCGCCGCCATCATGCCATCTTTCATAATGCTTGCGCCGTGGCGTTGTTGTGCCAGCCCCAAGCCCAGAGTTTCACGGCAAACGGTAACAGGTGATCGCCCAAGAAAACCATCTTCGGTGGCATAACGCAAATGCAGGATTTCTTCCTGTAGATAGGTTTTGGCCTTGCCGCTATAAGGCTCGGTGATGGTATACGCGAACCGATGATCGGATAATCGTTGTGGTACAACCGCTGACGGCGGGTAAGGGTGTAATGACTGTGGCTGACCATCCCGCCCCTAGACAATCACCGCATACGCATTACCACTCAATAAGCAATGACGCATCAGGGTTCGCTTAAACTGGTACGGTGTCTGGCAGTCATTCGGACATTCATTCAGCAAGTAATCAACGGGGTGATCGCTCAACCATTCGCGGGATTCTTTGCCGTTCTGGTGCTGAACTCGATAGAGATAACAAGGCATGGAGGCTACCGCTTCACTAATCACTGTAACGGCATTCATCACAGCGGGTAAGCCTTCTGCCGTAGACGAAGAAACATGTTCGCCTGATTTGGTATTAGCCATGCCTGCCAGAGAAAGAAACTCATCAATACCCATGCTGCGGGTTTCAGGCGTTTTTCGCGTAAAAGGCCACATGGTTACACCTCAGATAGTTGCAGCCAGTAATGACGCAAATCCACAGGGCAGAACTTAGCGGCATTCAGTGAACGCTTGGCAATCTCTACGCCACTTTCAGGATAAGCGGGCATACTCGTAATCGTAATTTCCCGCAATTCAGCTTCCAATACCGTTCTGATATAAGGTGTCTGACGGGTATCCCACTGATCTTTAATGGCACGAAAACCAAAGGACATGCCTTGTATATCCCCGCGTGCAACCAGTGTTAATACATCGTGCCCCAATTGGGTATCTGGCGGCGTTAATTCGAAACGTAATCCGGTGGCATCTTCGGCAAGCTGCAACGTACCGGACGTGGTTCGGCCTAACAGGTTCATCGGGTCATGCTCGTACAATGCCCTGATGTCAGTTCTTGTCGCTAAACTGGTATTAAACGCATTCGGCGCGAACTGTTCAATAAACTCATCCCATAGCACATGTGATCGGCTGTTCCACTTAATCACATAACCTGTCAGCGTCTTATTGGTGGCAGACAGTGAAGCGGTGCGGATTTCAAAATCATTCTTCATTGATAGACTCCAAGACTTGGAAAGGGGCGCGATACCCCTTCTGCTTAGTTGCTGGGTGCTTTCACTTCCAGTACCTTAATCGCGTTGGAATCCACCAGCCCGCCGCCCAGATATTTATCGGTATGTACCTTATAAAATCCCGGCTCAGTGATATTGTCAGGACGGGTACGAATGCCCGTTTCATGGTCAACGATAAAATGGCCACGTTTGAAGTCACCCAGACCGATCACACCCTCCGGCATAAATTCGAGGTAATGGACAGGCAAGCCCAGCAGCATATCCGGATCACCCGCCTGTAAACGTTCCCGCCAGATATAATCACCATTGCCGTTTTTTAGTTTCTGCACCTGAGCGGCTGTATTGGAATTCATCACCCAGACAGCATTTTTACGGTATTTGTTTTTGAGTAAGAATTTCAGGTCAATCAGGCTATCCGCTGAAAGCGCGGTTATTTCCAATTTTTGCAATGTGCCAAATGCACGTACTTTGTCAGCTTGGGTATCACGGGAATAAGACAGGAAGCCTTTCGCTTTTTTGCTACCGTCACCGCTCACGAGATCGGTTTCTTCGGTATCGACAAAAGTGTCGGCAATCTCAGCAGTCAACCAGCCTAAGATATCGACATCGCTAAAATCGATAATCTTTTGGGTTGTCTTGGGGTAGGCGTAGATAGGAAATAGTTTAATGCTGACCTCTTCCATCTTCGGCGTGGCAGTCTCAGTGCGTACCTTGCCTTCTTCGCCGTGTGCCACAGCTGCACCACCGACAGAAACCAATTGCTTATATTCGTTGCTGCGTGTAGTTTTCACCGTACAAATCCGGCGCATGACTGGCTCATCAGTCAGTTGTTGCATGATTTGTTTGTTCAGTTCGGGAATAACGGTATAGCCGCCCTCAGACGGAACGCCCGTGGATAGGGAGCGAGTTTCACCCGCCAGAACATAGTGGCGTAATTCGTCATTGCTGAGCTTTTTGCTGGTCGGTTGGTTTTTTGCCTGACTGCGTTCTTCATCAGCCAATGCTTCATAACGGGCAATTTCAGTATTCAGTGTGTCGGATTGGCTGCGCAGTTCGTCGAACTGTTTGGCTTCATTGGTATTGAGTGAGCGCTTTTCGTTTTCCGCTTTGGTAAGCAGTGAGCGCATTTGTTCGGTAAGGGAAGCCTTTTGTTGGCGTAATTCAAGTAATTCTTTCATGATATTTTCATAATTAATTTATTTTCTCAGTAAGTGATTTTTTTAACATCATGAAAAATAATAAGAAAGAACTCTAGCTATGTTGTTTGAATATACAAAAAATTTAATGCTTGTTGTTTAATAAAAAATTAGATTAAGAACTTTCGTTAAAAATGAAGTAGAGTAAAATACAATAAGTAACACAGTCATTATTCCTTGTGTCTCTCAAGGTCAAAAATTAACAATCAGCGCTATGGTTTTTTCAGATAACTAATTGGAGTATTAAAATGCCTGATAAAGATTCGTTAATATCGTACATAGACAAAATCCGAACAAATAAAATAAACAACGTTCAATTCAATAACATACTAATGGATCGTATTAATTGCCAAATAATATTAAAGCATTTAAATGCGACATCCAGTATGAATGCACACCCTACTATTATGACTATAAATGATTTTGCTAATTCTATAAATGAATTAAATAAATTGAAGAATAATGAGCACAAGAGATTTGTGATTAATGCTGGTGATGATAGAACACATTTTGCCGCAGCTAATGTTTTTAAAGATATGGATAATAATATTTCTATCATTTTTGTTGATTCAAGTCGCGGGAAAAATCAGTTTATTTTTTCCAGACTATATCTTACGATTAATCAACTTAATGATGTTTCCAACATAAAAACCCTTTATATTTACAACCAAATACAAAATAGTGATGCAGATTGCTTGCTTTTTTCACTTCATTTTTTGAAGAAAATGAATAAATATAGTGATCACTTTGTAAAGCTTCATCAAGATCTTTTCAACAATAAAATAGAATTTATTAGAGAAAACCATGCTCCTTACGCTCCAGTACTTGATGATGCCTTATTGAAGGTGGCTAGAGTAGTGCTTTGCGATCAAGCAATAAAATTATTGCCTATTGATTTTTTTAAACATGCACAGTCAATGAAGCTAATGAATACTTATAATAATTACTTCAAAAGTCATTTGGGTGAAATCAATAAGGATATGAAAGCGAATAAACAGCCCGGAGGAAGAGAGACATTAATAGACAGATATAAGCGCCATGAAGTAACCCGCACAATTGACAAAAAAGAACGAATCTACAGTAACTCTATTGAAGAAAAAAGACTTAACCTTGCTGAGGCTGCGCTACGCTGGCTCGATGAGTCATGAATAAAAAATAAGGGTCGTGACTCCAAAGTGTTAATTTGATATTCTTGCATTTTTTCAGTGGAGCGCGATATGACTGTCACGATAGAAGTTGCTTGCCGATATTGCGGTCAAACGGAACCAGTACGTAAGCACGGAACAGGTAAAGCCGGTTTCCCTCGCTATTATTGCAAAAATTGCCAGAAAACCTTTCAACTTAACTATCGTTATAATGGTCATAAGCCTGACATGAAAGAGAAAATTGTTGATATGGCGATGAATGGTTCTGGTGTGAGAGACACCGGTCGTGTTCTAGGTGTTGGCATTAATACCGTTATACGCACTTTAAAAAGCTCTCGCCAAAACAAGTAACAGCGAGGCAGGTCGTCTACGAAGATGTGACTCTTATCTGCGAATTAGATGAACAATGGTCTTTTGTCGGTAACAAAAAGCAACGCCACTGGCTTTGGTATGCGTTTGATACAAAGAGAAAACAGGTAATAGCACATGTATTCGGTTCGCGAACGGATGCGACCTGTCCCAAATTGCTCAACTTACTGATGCCTTTTAGCATTCGTTTCTTCACCACGGATGATTGGGGGAGTTACGCCAGAGAAATTGAGCCTGAAAAACATTTAGTGGGGAAAATTTTTACACAACGCATTGAGCGGCATAATCTCAATCTGCGTATTCACATCAAACGATTGGCAAGAAGAACAATTTGTTTTTCACGTTCGATTGAAGTCCACGAAAAGTTAATTGGCGCATATATTGAAAAACATCATTATAACGCTTTGGAGTCATGACAAAAATAAGAATGATAACCTTTTATCTTTTTAGTTGCTTCTTGCGCTTCTGTATTTACTTTTTCCAGTTACTCTGATTTCGTTTACTTGCCAACCCCCCCTGAAAATCTTTTTCATCCTCTCAGTTATGCACCCTCTGCACAATCCCCTGAAATCCTTGCTACATCTGAGTTTGATGCAATTAACATGATATTCACTGACTGTATCACCTGTTCACCCATTTTTTAGATTAATGAAGAGAATGTAGAGTTGATGTATAGTTTAAAAATAACTATACATCTATTATTTTCTTTTAAATACAGATAGATATTTGAAATTATGTATAGAATGTAGGCCTAAAGCTAAAAGTTTTATACAGGTGATGTAAAATCTCGACACTCAGGCACAGAGGGCAGCCATTCTTCGGCCTCCTCCGATAACTCAACGTTGTAGGAAAAACCTTTCTTGGTTCGCACTTTCCGGTACTCTTTTCGGTACTCCAGCATAATCTTGGGAATGGACTCACCAAATTTGGTTAGTGTCAGCGGACGTTCAAAGCCGTGCGCTTCCATAAAAGAAAGATAAGCATGATATAAATACATTCTCGGTGCGCGTGGGCTGATGTTCTTATTGCCCATCTTCATCCCAGTTGTATCATTGACAGACACCAAATAACCACAAAAGCGATACAGCGGATCGGAATGACTCTTTACCGTTAACGCTTCGTTCGAGTCGCGTTGCGCCTGTAGTAGTTTCTTAGCCTTATTCTGGTCGGCAAATTCGTTTAACAAGTGACGAATAATTACAGGCAGCTCCCGACTGATTTTCTCCGGCAATTGTGGATCTTTCTCGGATTCTTTGACCGGAATATTAAACGGGAATATCACCCGCCGCCGTGCAATGCCACCGTTACGTTCGGTAAAACTCATGGGTTCGTTATTGGTGGCTAATACCACGGCTTTAATGATTATTGAAAACTGCTTCTCGTATTTTCCGTCAACTTCAATCAGGTCGCCGCCTGTAATGGCCTTAATTCCCGCACCTTCACCGACATATTTAACCTGATCGGGCAGTGTAATCAGGCTCTTGCCGACAAACTGATAGCGGCCTCTTGCTTCATCCAGCGCTCTCATATTGCCACTGGCAGTATTGTGCTCTCCCGCCAGTAAGGTAGCAATATACGTAAATACGCTTTTACCGCTGCCGCCTTCGCCTGTTACTTCAATAAATAACTGCCAGTCATAACGGTTTGCCAAAATCATAAACAGAGCCGCTTTGATACGATCCATCTTGTTTTCATTCTTCCCCGCCGCATGGGATAGCCAGCGATAAAAATCGGGAGCATGATCCGGCAAATTTTCACCGACAGCAGGTAGCGTGAATGCAATGCCGTTATGATTCATTAGCCAGTGTTCCGGCTGGTGTGGGGTAAATTGTTGTGTCGATAACGCATACACGCCATTGTTGAACCCGATTAAATCCGACCGTTGTTCGCCAATAACCGGAATTTGTAATTTCATGGCGCAGATAGCGTTATTGATACCATTCGGGCTATAAGGGGTGTCGTGCTGATCAAAGATTGCCACCATTGCGCGACGCAGTTCATTATCTGACACGGTTTCCCATGTCGTGCCGTTATAGTGATAAACCGCTTCGCTTTCAGCATGTACTGCGATTTTTTGGTAATGTTCAACCAACAATGTCCCGCGCTGACTGGCTGCCATTTGTGCCAGATTATTATTGGCTTTTTTGGGTTTAATTTCGTAGTTCTCCGTTGCTTCTGCGTTCACTGGCTCTTTCTCCCTGACCTGATATAACCCGTTGCTAAATGCCTGCTTTGCTGCCTCTATGCCGTGATGCTGACGATAATCGTCCCAGTCGGCTTTATATTCCGTTGGCGGTAACGTTACCCAGCCATTAATCGCTTTAGCGGTCTTTTCTGCCGCTATTTTGCCCACGTTCTTTTTCAGTTTTCTGTTCTTATCCCGTTCTTCCGGCTCGTGCCAGTCATTGTCAGCCGCAAGAATGATTGTCGATTCAGGCCATTGCTTTCTGACCAATTCGGCAACATTCAGTAAATTACTTTCATCAATGGCAGCCAGTACCACACCATTATGTAACTGGCTGACAGTCAGCGCTGTCGCGTAACCTTCGGTAATGATAATGGTGTCCGGCGTTCCGGTAATTTCAGATACCTGAATAAAGCTCCCTTTCTTCTGCGTGCCGGAAACAAGGTGTTTATCACTGTTCGGCTTAATGATTTGTGCGCCGGAAATAGTGCCATCTAATGTCTGAGTCACCAGTAATAGAGAGCCATCTTGCAGTAGCCGC
>NZ_FORG01000047.1 GCF_900113945.1 Xenorhabdus mauleonii | reverse complement strand
GTCAGCCAGCCGGGGAAGTGTGTCATGACCACGAACAGTTATCTGGAATATTTCCTGACCCTGCTCGGCTGGGTGGTGAATAATGGCCTGTGGCATATTCTGATTGCCACGGGGTTGTTTACCCTGCCGTTAGTGGTCAAAGTGATTGCCATTTGGCTGAAAGTGCGGGAGTGCGGGGAGGAAGAAGGTCCCAATGGATTGCAGTCACTGGCCCGGATTGAAAATACGCTCTACAGTGCGTTTTTCGTCATGGTGTTTTGCTGCGTGCCGTTGGTCAATGTTAGCTTCAGTACCCTCCAGTATGATACCGCCCGGACCAAAAGTTGTGGCACCTGGACACCCGGTACACCGGAGAACAGCGGTTATGCGCCGGTGATATCCAGCCTGAATAATCAAACGGCGGCAGTGCCGGTTTGGTGGGCCGTGGTGCACCGGTTATCCAAAGGGCTGACACAGGCGGCGGTGGCCACTATTCCCTGTCGGCCGGATTTGCGGCAACTGCGTTTTGACGTGCAGCATACCCGTATCACGAGTCCGGCACTGGCGGCCGAGTTGCAGGATTTTACCCACGATTGTTATGCGCTGGCCCTGTATCAGTGGCAACAACGCGATCAGGAGCACACCAGCGACCCGATTATCCTGAATGATATCGGTTGGTTGGGCAGCCGCATATTTTTAGCCGGGGATTACCGGACACTGCAATCGCGTCTGCCCCGGGCTGACTTTCCGTGGCAGGAAAGTCGGGACAACGGCCGGCCGTATACCGGGCAGGGCGGCTATCCGACCTGTCAGGCATGGTGGTCAGCCGCCAATACCGGCCTGAAAGATCGGGTACTGGCGCAGGCCGATCCGGGGCTGTGGCTGCGTCTGTCCGCGACACTGAAAATGTTGGGTAAAAACACGCCCGCTTATCAGGAAGCCGTGATCCGCCGCCTGGTCAGCCCGGTGAACCTGACGGTGTCTCAAGCAGGACAAGTATATGCCGGCTATGGCGGTAATGCGGACCCCACACTGTGGGATGGCTCGACCCGGATAGGGGCCTCTGCCGGTGCACTGTTGGGGGGCTTACTGGCTTATCCGATGTTCGATGCGGTACGACAGGCTCTGCCGATGATGCAGGCGGTGATTCTGATGGCGCTGTATATCTTAATCCCGTTGCTGCTGTTGGTGGCCGCGTATGAGTTTAAGACCGTGTTTACCCTGACCTGTGTGATTTTTGCGTTGAATTTCCTGACCTTCTGGTGGGAACTGGCGCGCTGGCTGGACAGTCATTTGCTGGACGCCCTGTACGGCTCAGACACCCACAGCCTGTTTAATCTGGCGGGCATGCAGAACACGTCGGATGATTTAATCATGGGGCTGGTGATGGGCATGTTGTTTATTGTCCTGCCGATGATCTGGTTGGGGGCGCTGGCTTGGGCTGGGGTGCGGATGGGCGATGTCGGCGGCCTGATGAGTCAGGGCGTGGGGCAGGTCAGGCAATCCGCTGGCATGTTTGGTCAGATGGTGATGCAGAAGATGATGTCAAAAGGAAAGTAGACAAACCCGTGTTTACAACGTCAGGGATACGTGGTTATCCCTGAGTCATCATTTGAATGTTAGGTCAGTTTTATATTCTTCTGACTGTTTAATTTATTTATTATTGCCTCGATAATGAAAGATGAAATAACTGTTTTTAACAGGATGGGTAAATGAATTATTTAATGCCAATATATTATTGAATGAATTTATGGGATTTCTTTACTCAGTATGATTTTATATTCATTTTTTGTGTTGTTGTATTTTATATTGGGATTTGAATGTACAATCTTCATGAGGTACATCACAAAAAAGAGAATAATCCCATGTCATTTTATTTCATATGACATACACTGTAAACGCTATAATACTTAACATGTTCTATATCAATAATGCCATTTCATTGATAGTAGACGATTTATAGAAGCCTCAGTGGTTGAAGCCATTGAGGCTTCGCCGTTTATTGTCATTAAATAAATGTGGGGAAAATTCGAATTACCGATTCAATTTAATTTTTTCGCTATTGAATTCAATATAAAAAGGATTAAATTGGAACGCCTTGAATATCGTCTGAAAAGGTTCAGGGAAAGTCATGCGTGATATTGATAAAAATCACAAAAATAAAAAAGTTAAAAAACAATCCGATCATTTTATTCCTTACAAAACGACGTATGATTTGCGGTTAACGAAAAGGGAACCCAATTTAATCAACATACTGATGCAAGTTCAGGGGTATGAATACGGCTTTTTGACGGTGTTAGGTGTCCGCCCTTTATCACAACGCGGTAACCCGAAAAGCACATCCATTTATGTCGTGCGGTGTCGGTGTGGTAAATATGCCGTCAGGTCACTCAGGGCCATCAGAAACCCGGCGAATATGAATGATATGTGTGAGCATTGTCGTCACCTGTACAACCTGAGACGCAGAAACCGCTTTCTTACTGAAGGGAAGGATGTTGATTTATCAGAATTAACCGGCATTACCGATAAAAAGCCCCTGGACATTAAAGAATAAAGGAAGGGTATTGCGCTTGAGTACGCGTTCCCTGAGCGCGTGAAAATCGTGGGGCAGAGATCATCGCACTGACATTGACCCGGTTTGATGCACACGTTACCATCGAAATGTAATTATCAGTGATCTGTTCGCCTGTGAGGATCACCCGTTCGATGGCGAAAAAAGCTCCCGTAGCCTGCAAGGGAGCGCATTACCCTGCGGTACATCTGCGCACTTTTGGAAGCAGATATCGTCAGACAATAACTCACCGTCCGACGATGAAAGTTATCCGGTGTCATTCACCCGGCTTATCACGCAATACGAACAGCGCAGGCTTTGCGTTGTCCCGAATACCGACGATAAACGTCCTGAATGTTGTGCGGCGTCACTTGCGTAAAAGCAGCGCGATTACCAAGTGACGCCGCTAAGCGGCCAACGTCCAGAACACGTCCGGCCTGCCTTTACGACCCATTTGATCCCCCTATTACTCAAAGTCACCCGTTGTTACGGGCCTTTTTCTGTCTGAATCGTTCTGTTTTGTTTGCTTTTTACCCACTGCCTGACAACAGGCTGATACCGAAAAAAGGAGAAATTACCCACGTCACGATAATGAGGCGTTCATCCTGATTAGATCAGGCTCTGAACGGGGAGCATGTCATCGCTGTGCTGAGCACGTCGCGAGCTCCTGCAAAAACTCAACACAACCTCGCCTTGCTACACATTATCTGACGCACCACGGAACGGTGAATCTGAACCGACACGCAGGGATTTGTTTAAAAATAAATAAATAAAAAGGAGATGCGAGGATGGCGCAGAAATCGGCACGTTCTAAAATTGAACGGTTCAGAAAAGAATTTATGACCCATGCCCGGCAAGCGGGCGGGAGTTTTGCGACGGTGGCGGAGCGTGAGCGGATTGCCCGACAATTTCTTCACTTCCTGAAAGACAAAGGCATTAAGCTCCGGCAGATGGACAGCCTCAAAACAAAATATATTGAGCACTACATTGCCGAGCGAAAAGCTGACAATATCAGTCACCGGACGCTGCAAAATGAGATGTCAGCACTGAGAGCGATTTTAGCGCAGGCCGGGAAACACAAGCTGGCGGCAGCCGATAATCCACGTCTGAGCAACCGGGCACTGGGTATTGCCAATACAGATCGTCGGGGAACAAAAATGGCGTTAACCCCGGCGGAATTTCAGGCGGCTTTTCAGCAGGTCGAGCAAAAAGATCGGGGCGTGGCGGCGGTGATGCAACTGGCGTATGTATTGGGGCTGCGTACCAAAGAAGCTGTTGAATCCTACAAATCTTTATCCACCTGGAAAAAAGCGCTGGAAAACGGTCATACGTCGGTTCGGGTGGTGTTCGGCACCAAAGGTGGGCGACCGAGGCAGACGGTCATACTGGATCGGGAAGCGCTGCAACGGGCTATTGACTATGCGGAGCGAGCAAAGGCAGAACGCAGTGGCAGATTGATTAATAAACCCACGATCCATCAGGCGATAGACCGTTACCGTTACGTGGTCAGACGTGCCGGACTGGTGAGTAAGCAAGCACCACACAGTATGCGTTACCATTTTGCCCAGCAATCTGGTGCACATTATAAAGCACAGGGCTTCAGCGAGCGGGAAGCGCTGGCACTGGTGTCGATGGATTTAGGGCATGGTGATGGGCGGGGGCGTTATATCCGGCAGGTGTATTACAGGCATATTGAGAGCGAATAAGTTGTATTGATTCACATGTATTAGTTCACACGAGATCTGATACGTTCACTGATCTTAACTCACAGCCAAGAGCGGACATTGCTAACAGCATTCTGTGTCAATCAATAAGGAGCAGATTAAATGCAATGAGTGAAAAAGGCGATTACACAAAATCGTAAGCAAGGTCTATTTGCTTAATATACGCAATAAACTTGAAGATGCATGACAGGATACAACTCATCTTGTTAATTTAAAAATCAACCCAGCATCTTGAAGTTAGATGAGTATATACATCAGGCTGTGGTTGCATTTAACTAGCCACCTAAAACCATTAGGATCTCTTATCTCATTTACACGACAAGACTTATGCTGTAGTAATAGATGGAATCTTACACAACTTGTAAGGAAAATAATGAGTAGTTATGAAAATGCCTCCATCCCTGAAAGGATTGCAGAAATCTGCAAAAGCGATACCACAGAAGAAGCCTATAGACTGTATCGTCAATATTTACCTTTTATGAAGAATTACAAATTTGTATTTGGTACGGGCGAAGGAGGGGTGCCTGGCTACGCCGTGAATCGAACTTTCAGCGCTGGCGCAGCCATTCGTTCCCTGTTCAATACTGAACGAGTCTTTGTTCTCGATCCGGAAACATGTCGTGATATGGAGTCTGGTACAGCAACTTACCCCTTCGATTATTCTATTTCACTGGATACTCAGGCAGCCAGCCATTTGATACCGTACCTCTCTGGAAAAGAGCATACGAGCCTACCAAAGGATCTCACAGAAGTCTTTGAATTTCTCATTCGAAATGATGTGCAAATTGATCCTCAGCCTTACATATCTGAAAATTACCTCAAACTTGGGAATTCTGAAACCGCAGATGGTGTCTATCGCACGTTGAAAGCTTATGAAGAATTAATAAATATTGATGTTAATTGGTTTAAACAACATGGAGAAGTACGCTCAACACTGACTGAGCATGAACTGACTATGAAAGCACAACAGCATCTTTCAACAATGTATAAGGAGTATGAAGATAAGTCTAAAATGAATGGATTGTTTTTCAGACATCAGTGTATGTATGTACTCCTGCTGAAAATGGCAGCCATACAGCTCAAATCCCCCAGAACCAGCCTCAAAAATAAGCTTTCTCTCTTTTTGCAGTTCTGTGATGATGAAATGGCAAGCTTATTTGTTCGAGAGACTATATTGGCTAAAGTTTATTTTGAGCGAGGCCAAGAATTTGATTTCTTCGGAAAAATACAAAAAAACAAAGGCGACCTACTTGTGCAACTTGCCAACATGGCCTGGGATCTTTGGCACATACGACAAATGGAAGAAATGATGACGTTCACCCCCTCGAAAGAAGCTCGTTACCTCTTCCCGGCGCTTCTTACATTTGACAAAAGATTGATTGAGGTTATCGACCTGTATCCAATGAAATCTATTGCCTATAACGTCGTCAATCCTCACCCCATGCCGTTTTATTCTGATGACTGGATAAATTTTTTCTCTCCTGACCAAATCAATATCACGTTGGATATAGCCCGTTACTTTTCCGAAGAAAGCAGAGCATCAAGGAATGCGCGACGTTACCTCGCAGACGCTCAGTTACCTGAGATAGCAAGCCGTTTAGAAGCGGAACTATTACAGCTATAACAATTGTGGTTAGAATAGATATATCTGAGAAGAGAATGATAGGCTGGTAGGCTCAATCTAATCAGATAGTCTGACAGGCTCAGTTGCGGACTTTTTGACGGTTCTGGAAAAACATTATTTTAGTGCTCAATTTCAGTTGGCTATATCATGAGGTACTCAAGCGCAGTTTTGCTGATATTATTGATAAGCCCTTCAAACTTAAATCAGCGAGATTTCATCGCAGTACGGCGGACAGTATATGGAATATTAAAACTAGTTCATCCTAACTCTAGGCTAACTTCAAAGCCCATTGTATTCCTGACATTATTTACTGCCTCAGAAAAACGAATTATCCATTGACCTTATACTTTCCGTTGATTAGCGTAGTCAGACTTATCGATGATCCGGTCGCTTGTGAGGATCACCTTCGGGCAGCGACAGTAACACTCCTGTAGCCTGCAAGGGAGTACACCATCGTGTGGTACATCTGCGCACCTTTGGAAGCAGATATCGTCAGTCTGATGACGATGAAGGTTGTTTAATCTTTTCCATCATGGCCAACAGGCCAATCACCCAACGGGGAACACGTTTCCCATTGGGTCGGTGTTCTCCGTTTTTTTATTCAGGAGAATACCATGCAACAAAATACACCCCCGACCACGGTGCATACGCTGCCCGTGTCTGAACATTCCCCTTTTGCTGACCTTTTTCCGCAAACCAGTTCACTGGAGCGGATGTTGTTGGAGCACACGTTCATTAAAGCCGCTGCGGTGCTGTGTGAGGACTACCGGCGTGATCGGTGGCAGTGCCTAAAGGTATCAGATACCGTTGCTTATGTCGTACCAACACGGTCGGATGCCTATGTTGTCAACGTCAAGACAACGGACTTTAACGGCGAAGTCTCCGCTGATACGTTCGGGCTGATGGTGACACTGACCGTTTTAGGTTATCTGGCCGCACTCATGAAGCAAGGCGAGTATGCTGAGCAGTTTTGTAACCTGCGTGAATATGCGGCATTGCAACATCCTCAAGCTCAATGCATCCGTGACGCTTTGGGCTTAAAGGGAGGCTGTGATGCCAAATAATGAACTGATTATGCTGGACAATCTTGCGCTGTTGGCCGTGTTTCCCGACAAGACCCCACTGGAACGATTGTTTCTGGGGTCCCTGCTGGCCGATACCGCGTCAACGTTATGTGGTGATTATCAGCCTGAACAGTGGACGAGCCGACATGTGTCTGAATCGCTGACTTACCTGGTGCCGACGCGGGCGGAAACCTATTCTGTTTACCTGCCGGACACACAATTAACGGTGACGCTTTCTGCTGATGCCTTCGGACTGGCGGTTACCTCAATCGTATTGGCCCGTGTTGCGGTGCTGAATGAACCGAATGAGGAAGCGTATCGGTTCTGTGCATTGCAGGAGTACGCGCAGCAGCACCCGGAAAACGAACTGATAAGAACGGTCATGACACTGAAGCCTGAAGAAGCGATTGTCAGTCCGCCATTTCGCCATAACAACAATAATCATCACTGACGTTATCAGCACATGAGGCTGTTAACGCTTTTCTTAAGCGCCTGACCAGGGGAGCAAAAACACCTTCCTGGTTCCGGGCGGGTGTTTTCTTTATTTAACGTGAAATCAAGGAACACCATCATGAACCCTATTTTTTTACCGGCACCGGATGATGCCGGCACCGTATTACATGAAGCATTGTTTACCGCCCAGGTAACCGGCCTGAGACAGCATCCGACAGCGTCACAGTTATTGCTGACGGACACCCTGACGATAGGGGAAGCCTCCACCATTACAGAGATAGTACAACGTCTGAAGGTGATTCATCTGTTGGGGGATTGGTCGGCACTGGAGATGTTATCCGATCAGTGTGAACGGACTTTTTTTCCGCTGACCGTCATGATTGTTGACGCACAGGATAGAAAAGTGCTCGGCGGCCGATTTGATGACGAAATTGTCTGGGCGCTGCCGGTCACATTGACGTCGGAACGTCTGTCACTGGAACGACAACAGCAGCGGTTATGTCAGGCCGCGATGCTTGAACAGAGCTGGCAGAATGCGCCGGCGGCATGTGCGTTATGGCATCAGGCGCATTTATTGTCGCTGCATCGGGTTTCATCCCGTTATCAGCAGTGCAGTGAAGTGCGGGATATTCTTCGGCATGGTGTATCCGTCAGTATTCAGGCGGCTGCGTGATGACCTCAACACGTTTAACGGTCTGGCAGGTGATTGCCGCCGCTTTACTGAAACGGCATTTTGGCCTGAATCTGACGGACACGGCACTGTGTGAAACCGACACCGTGGCCGCGTTGGCAACCTGTGGCGTCCGGCCGTCAGAAGCCATTAACGCATTGGTGGATAAATACGATTTAGCTCGGTTGAATGCACAGGCTGACCCGCGCAGTACGCCTTATCTGGATATCCATGATGAACTGACGGTCATTTTTGACAGTGGTCTGGCTGACAGGTTGTTAAAGCAAGCCAAACCGTAATCTTTTTTATTCTATATCCAATGGATTTCAGGTTGCATCGCGGCGGCAAGAGAATTCATCCCCGAGAGCATAGATAACTATGTGACTGGGGTGAATGAGCGCAGCCAACAAAGAGGCAGCATGAAAGACGAAGGATATACCCATCGGGGGAACTGTACCCGAATGGGCGGTTCCTCCTGATCATTTTTATCGCTCAAGTGAGGAACTTAACCATGGCAGAATGGTGCACCAATCAACTGGAAATTACCGGCAAATCCGTCTGTATTGATGTCATGCAACAGTGGGTCTGCGGGGAAGAAGTCCCCCGTTACCGTCAGGCGGTGTTGCAAAGTTTACGCCTGTTTCTGGCCGGTTGTGCAGGGATACTCAAACCGACCAAACCGCAAACTTACACGCCGTACCCTGCGTTAGTGCGCGGCACGGCGGCACCCACGGCGCAGCATCTGGCCTTTGAGCAGTGGCTGCTGTTGTTGCAGAATAATGTGCCGTTGAATACGGACAATATCAAACGCATTGATAACCTGTACCGTCAGTCCGGCCTCAGCCTGATGTCCTGGGACAAAGTGCCGGAAGCCGCACGGGATGTTATCGCCCGTCTGCTGACCCGCCAGTATACCGACTGGTTTGGCATGGTGGGCTGGTCTGACACGCTGGATATCGGCGCGTGTTGGGACAGGCTGGAGGTTTATCCGCAGACGGCACAGCCCTGCGATATGTTGATGATTATGTCAACCAGTCTTGCCACCGAAATCAACGGGAACAGCACGTTGCTGAAAGAGATCTCCACTACGGCGCAGTTTTATGAAGAGCAATACGGGCTGGAATGGCCGTTTGGCCACCATGTCCGCTGGGAGCGCCGGAATGTCAGCAGTTTAACCGTGCGTTTTGATTCCCCTTGGGCACCGCCTTCGGCGGAGCTGATGGGAGTGCTGTCTGCAATGTTTGACTGTGAAATCCGTCACTGGTACAGCGAAGCGTCAGGCAGCTTCAAAGGCTACGACTGCTATGACCAGGGTGAGCATG
>NZ_FORG01000049.1 GCF_900113945.1 Xenorhabdus mauleonii | reverse complement strand
TCCGGCAGGTATTTTAATGCTTTCCCTTGCGCTGATGTGATGCTGAAGCGATCACCATTAAGCGCATACCATTTTTTCGGCAATTGCGTCGCCCGAAACGGAAAATGTCCCAGTGAGCCGACAAAAATTTCATTAAATCCTGAGACAAGATTAATCGGAATTTCACCGTCGGTCATGATGCCATCGGGGGTAAACTGAACAATCTTGACATCATCTTCGACCCTTCTAAATTCAAGGTAGCCACCTTGAGAAACACGGATATAGTGAGTTTTAGGGGAGTTGAAGATCCGTGTCGCTCCGGATGAATCGAATATTTCTGCATCGGCTTTCTTGTTGGCTAGATCAGTCACCGATTTCTGGCTCATCACGGTGATGGTTGAATTGCCCGTTCCTTGTGCTATTAAACCAAGGTTTGTTAGGAGTAGGAAAATTAGGTAGGTAAGGTAACAGCAGTGTTTAGTTGGGGGATACTAAGGAGATAATGGGTAAAAAATCCTCATATTTTTAGCCCGATTAATGTACAAGATATGCAGTTGCGAAGATATATGTGAGGATGGTTGAAATAAGTGCGCTTTTTGGTGGGGAAATAAGCTAAATATATGGCATGTTTTTAATAAAAAATAACATCTATTACGCTGATTATTTATTTAAATTATATGCCAGAATTTGTTGTTTTTATTAATATAAAATAAATGAAAAATAATTATTTTTACTAAAGTTTTTTACCAAGGGACTAGAAGTACCTTGTGTTTTTATTCACGATATCAACCTTTTTATGTTTGTAACTCATTGAATTTATTAGTGTCATAAAATGGCATGTATAGCGAAAAATTAACTTAACTATATGATAAATATAAATATAATGAGGAATTTAAAATCCCTCGGCTGTAAGGCTGTGCGGGTTCAAGTCCCGCCCTGGGCACCATATAAAAATCTGCGGTAATACAGCAGGTTAGGGTTAGAAAGAGCCACCTATCAGGTGGCTTTTTTCTTTTCTGCGTTTGCACAAAATCGCTAAATTGGCGGCAGATTGGCAGCACTTTGGCGACGCTGTATAAATACACACTGCCTTTTTCACGCCTGTTTTCCCTCAAAAATATCCCCGCAGAAAATATTTTTTCCATAAAAAAAAGCACACCCGATTGAATCATGATGTGCCTTTGGTGCTTATTTATTCAATTGTGCTTATCAAAAGTTCATGACAGTTTGCTGACCATTCACGGGATGGGGCGGTGCCGCTTCAATTAACGTTGGCTTGGCAACATAACGGACAAAGGTTTCATGGCTGACGAACGTGGCACCACAATTAATATTTTGGCACTGGTTGTAACGTTCTTTGGTTTGGGGTGTATGTTCAAAGCTGCTGCGGGTATGGGCGACGTGGCCGCAAAGGGGGCATCTCATCATGATATGCGTACCTGCTCGGAAAGGGCTGCCAGTTCTGTTAGGCAATGGCGTGAGTATAGCAGATCACGCGCTCATGTCAGTATCGGAAACCTTGACTTCCAATTCTAAGGCCGAGGTCAGTCCGCTGTCATTGAGCGTATGGGTGACGGTGACCAGTGTCCAGTCCGCCTTATCGATTTCCGGTTTAAAGCCACTGACCCTGACTTTCAGTTCAGGAAACAATTCCGGTCGCCCCTTGGCGAGTTGCAGGGAAAAAGAGGCTACTCCGCGCTGGATTTTTTCCCATTCTGCTTTGGCCGCCCGTTCCGCATTGGCTTTATTGGCATACGTGTGTTTCATTACCAACACATTGCCTTCACTGCCAGCCAGATAATCCCCTTGTTTTTCTTCTTCTTTTTTCGGCGTGGCTTTGCGTCGCTTGCGTTTGACGGTGACGTTTTCTTTGGCCTTGGGTTGGCGGGTATTGAGCCAGCTGGCCGAGACACCGGTATAGGCATTGCGATCTGCCAGTGAAAAGCGATAGCCGTCGCCAGACTGACGGGTAATGGAGACGGTCGGCAAGGGTTTGCCGCTGACGGTTTGGTTTTGTCCCTGCCGCATAAACAGCAGGTAGCCATTTTTGACCGTGGCCATGGCGCCTTCCTGTTTCGCCAGTCGGGTTAAGAAACTGCCGTCCGATTCGTTGGTTTGGTCAATGTGGCTTAATCGGATGCCGGCCAGTGCGCTGTCGATTTCAGGCTTAAGGTTGTTACGGGTGGCGATGGTGCTCACAATGTCGCTGAGGGTTTTTTGGTGGTAGGACAATTCCCGGCTGGTATTGAGGCTCGCCCGAAAGTCAGCGCTGCGGGCGCGGATATTGATTTTATCCGGCGCACTGCTGTATTCGATTTCATCCACTACAAAGGTGCCTTTATGGATCAAGGCTTCCCCCTGCCAACCCAAGTGCAATGACAGGGTGGTGCCGCGTGGGGGCAGGGACAACTGGCCGTCGCTGTCGTCCAGTTCAATGTCGAGCTGGTCAGCCTCAAAGCCCCGGTTATCGGTCAGGCTCAGGGACATTAAGCGGTTCTGGATACGGGCGTTGATATTCGTTTTGTTGGCGCTGAGGACATACACGGGGGTGTTTGTGCTTCCCGTTATCCAGTCCATTTTTGGCAGGGAGGGTAAAGGCATCAGCGTGATATCCCGTTCAGTTTATTGGTGACATTCGTTTTCAGGTCAGTCAGTTGGCGGCGCAGGTCGCCGAACATCTCACCGAGGTTTTCATCGACACGCTTCAGGGCGACGGTAAAGTCAATCTGGCGGGCGGCGCCGTCGGCAAAAAATTCCGTTTTGGTCTGGTCAATGCTCTCAATAATGAACATGCCATAGATCGTGCCGCTGCCGTCCAGAAATGACCACGCCTTGCCGCTTTCGGCCATCAGTTCAAGCGCCAGCAAGGACAGCCGACCGCCGGTAATTTCCGGGTGCAGTGTGCCGGAGAGGGTAAGGGTGTCATTGCCCGGCCCGATAAACTGGAACGCCGGGCGGGCGCCTATCCGGTTATTGAAGCCGTAGCGCCACGCCTGCTGATGTTGCAGGTTCTGGTACGGTGTGGTTTTCAGCATAAACACAAATAAACCCAATGCAGCCATCATGAATAAATGTCCTCACTATCAGAAAATTGACTTCGGGCACGGGCACGTTGTTGGCGTTCCCGGCGATCCAGTTCTTGGGCCACCATGCGCGCAATGTCCTGCGGCGATTGGGCGGGGGTTGGGTAAATCTGAATGCTATACGCCGGGCGGTCATGATTTTGTGGCGGGTGATTAATGACGGTCACCCCGGCACTGTGGTATTGGGCGGCGGGCAGGCTGTAGGGGTGTAACGGGGCTTGCTGGGCGGCAGCCGGGGAAAGGCTGCCCATGGATAAAGCGGCGGCGGCCATTGTCGCCAGTGCGGCAGTCTGTCGGCGGCTGGTCACCTGTGCCGGGCCGTTAATCAGTTCCGGGCCAACTTCCCCGACCAGCCCCCATTTTCCTGCCGGGATGTAACCGCCGCTGTCATGGGCACCGGCAAAGTTCGCAAAGGGATTACCGCCAGATGCATTACGGTAGGATTCTAGTGCCTGTTGAACATGGGGATTTTTCTTCTGCTCCTTCATAAATTCCGGGGTGATGGCGTCTTTAAATTGCGTTCCCATCTCAGACACGCTTTGCTTGAATTCTTTCCACTTGGCCTTAATGCCGGCGATCAATT
The DNA here is from genome assembly GCF_900113945.1 of Xenorhabdus mauleonii. GTDB lineage: Bacteria > Pseudomonadota > Gammaproteobacteria > Enterobacterales > Enterobacteriaceae > Xenorhabdus > Xenorhabdus mauleonii. The sequence goes on along the minus strand of NZ_FORG01000049.1, from coordinate 5,288 downwards.
TCTCAATGATGTCCGTGCCGAATTTTTTAAATTTTTCCGGCAATTTTTTGGTGTCCTCGACAATCTCCGTCCATTTATCAGCGATGTATTTTTTGATGGCGTCCCATTTAGTGGCAATACTGAGCTTGATCTCTTCCCATTTGTTCAGGATTTTTTGCTTGATGGATTGCCACGCCGTGGACACCCACAAGGCAATGCTGTCCCACAGTTTTTTAAACCACGGGCCGAGTTTGTCCCAGTTTTTCCAAATGAGGTAAGCCCCGATGGCAATCAGGCTAATGATCACTAAAATGGGGTGTGTCATCATCAGTACCTTTAACCATGACAGCACCTTGCCGACGGCCGTAAAGGCCTTGCCCAACCCCAGAATGGAGCCGGCACCTTTGATCCCCAGCACTGACAAACTTAACCTCACAATGGCAAGGGGGCCGAGCAGTGCTGCCAGTGCCAGCGTTAACCCGCCAAAGGCCGTCAACACGACACCGAGGCCAATCGCAATCAAACTGAGTTTTTTGGTCAGTTCGGGATTGGCTTTGGCCCACTCTCCGATGGTACGCATAATGTCCGTGGCTTTCTGGAAAATTGCCCGTAATGGTTCATTAACAGCGTCGTATAACGTAATCCCCACCTCTTCCCACGCAGAACGCAGGTTCTTGATATCTCCGTCCATATTGTCGGCCTTGGCTTTGGCAACAAGACGGGCAGTATCATCCTGTTCATGGATTTTTTTGATATAGGCGTCAATACGCTTGTCGGGATCTATCTGGCCTTGTTTATCCAGCAATTCCAGAATGGCGGAGGAAGATTCAACGCCGAAAATATTTTTCACAAACGCGATTTTTTTCGTGTTACCGACACCGCCAATCCCACGCTTTTGAAAGGCCGTTTCCAAGTCAGACAAGATTTCAGGTAACGTCCGCATTTTTCCGCTGTTGTCAGAAATGGCAATGCCCAATTCATTGAGGGACTTTTTGCCGCACTGGGTTGGGCGGCCAACCGTAACAGGGCCATTCTTAACGAGGTGCCTGCCTGCGAGCCTTGTATACCGACGTTACCCAGCAACCCGACGGCCGCCACCATGGATTCAAAATCCTGACCGGCAGATTGGGCAGCAGGGCCCACGTATTTCATCGTTTCCCCTAACATGCGTAAATCGGTGTTGGAGGTTGTAAAACCGTAAGTCAGTACGTCCGCTGCCCGTTTCATTTCATCGGCGGGGATTTTATAGGCACTCTGGATATTTGACGCGATGTCGGCCACTTCGGCCAGTGAATCATCCATGCCAGCTGCTTTGGCCAAGTCCAGCATGGAGGGCATGGATTTCTGGATCTTGTCGGGGTCATACCCGGCCATGGCCAAAAAGCCCATGCCGCCGGCCACATCATTGGCCGTAAAGCTGGTTGTTGCGCCCAACTCTCTGGCCTGTTCACGCAATTTTTTCAATTCCGGGGCATTTTTATCCAGCCGAGTCAGTGCCTGCACGTTAGACATGCCGACTTCAAAATCATAGCCCGGCATCATCACCCGTTTAGCCCCATAAAGCGCGCCAATGCCGGTTGCAGTGGCAGCCGCGCCCGTAGCGGCCATTTGGTTGCGCACGTCCTTGGTTTTTTGGTAGCGAGATTTTGCAGCAGACAGGCGTTTTTCCTGCTCTTTCAACCGTTTCAGCTTTTCGCTTTGCTGGTCTATGGTGCTGTTAGCGCGTTTGATATCCCCGTTAAGCTGCCGCTGGGCTTCAGCCAGCCGTTTGACTGAGATACCGTTTTTACCCAGTTCATCGCGTTGGCGTTGCAGGGAAATACTGAGATCCTGATGTTTTGTTTTGAGTTTTGCCGCGGCGTTTTTTGCCCGTTCAAATTGCTGGGTTTGGGCTTTGGTGGGGTTTTCTAAGCCTTTCATCGTGCGAGCCAATATTTCTACACGTTCATTCGCAGCGCGATAGGCTTGTTGCGCATCGGTCAATGCTTTCTTGGTCTTGCGAAAGCCGTCAATTTGCCCGGCTTTCTGGTTCAATTCACTCAACTGCTGGCGTGATTGCTTAATCGTCTCGGCCAGCCGTTTATTGGACTCTTGTGCACTCTTAAACGGGCGGGTGAGTTTATCCACCGCGCCCAGTATCACTTGCAAGCGTAAATTCTGATTACTCATTGTCGGCCCCGCTGCGTTTCATGGCCCGGTAACGCCATTCCAGCAATTCGGGCAGGTTCATGCCGGCGGTCACGTCAGGCGACCAGTGGAAGATGGTGGCAATGTCCGCCACCAGTTCATCAACGGTTAATTGTTCTGGAAATCGGACTTCACCGATTTCGGCAACAAAAAATTGACCACCTCAACTGACAGGTTAATCAGGTCGCCGGGGGCCAGCAGCAGCAGGTCGTTTTTGGTCAATGCCGGTGCGGTGATGCGGGGTAATATCAACATGATGGAATCGACGTCCATCTCCATCAGGGCTTGCAAACGCACCCCGCGCAGGGCACCGCTGTTGGGTTTGCGGACGGTCACGTCCTGAATCGTGGTTGCACCACGGGCAATCGGCTCTTCCAGTGTCACGACGGTGTGTTCTGGCAGGGTCACGGTGGTTGCATCTGTTTGGGTCACGGCGTTTTTTTCGGTCATGGTCAGGGTTCCAGTGGTAAGGGAAAATAAAGGGTCAGGGATTACAGGCCAATGGCGCGGCGATGGGCGTCGAGACGGTCAACCCCGCCGACCACTTCCACCATGTTGACGGTGTCGATTTCGATCAATACCTCCCCGTCCCACGTCAGTTTGTAGTAGGTGTTTTTGGCGCTGACCTTGGTCTGGGTATTGTCCCCCTGTTTGTAACTGCCGGGGTCAAACTCGGAAAAGCGCCCGCGCAGGGCGACTTCGACGGCAATCACTTCGCCGGTGTCGTCACGCTGAAAGGAGCCGTTAAAGCGCAGGGCAACGCCATCCACTTTCTCAATGCCCCATTGTTTGTACAGCTGGGCTTCCACGCCACCGAGGGTAAATTCGGCATCCAGTGCGCCGTCGTCCAGCCCCAAATCGACATGGGCCGTGCCGTTCATGCCGCCGCCGCGATAGGCTTCGAGTTTGCGGCTCAGTTTGGGCAGGGTCATTTCTTCCACCACGCCGATGTAGCTGTTGCCGTCATTAAAGAGGTTCAGGTATTTCAGTTTACGCGGGAGTGCCATGGTTAGCCCCTTAGCTGTTAATGCTGTTGGCGAAGTTCATCAGGTACTGGTCGGTAATGCGCTGGCGCAGCATCAGGTTTTCCAGTGGCGGGACGGGCGTGTAGTCATAGTCGATGGTGAGTTTGCCCGCTTTCAGGGTGTCTTTGTCGTTAACGCTGTCGTCATACCAGCACTTGCCGTCAATCAGGTAACCGTTGGCCTTGAGTTCACGCAGCTTGGCGTTGATGCCTTCAATGATGTCGCGCACCAGTGACGGGGTCAGCGGTTTGTCAATGGCCCACATATGGGCGTCGGCCATCGTGTCGGCTAGTACCTGTGCAGTGCGGGTGTAGCTCTCGAACTGGAACAACTTGTCATCCGAACAGGTGCGGGAACCCCAGAAGCGAAAACCGTCCTTGCGGATAAGCGTTGTGACATCATTTTGGTTCAGCAGGTTGGCATCGGTGGCGACATCCTGCAAATCCCAGAACACATCGGCCGAAATGCCGGTCACGCCATTGACACCGACATTGGACAGGGTTTTGTGCCAGCCGGTTTCTTCGTCGATTCTGGCACGCAGCCCCAAGGCACGGGCGGTGGCATAGGCCACGGTCTCGCCGTTCCTGACCGTATCCCAGTTGAGGAAATCCGGCCAAATCAGCATCAGCTCACGCTGCTTAAAGTTGCTGCGGTAGGTGATGGCCTCGCTGAGGGTCTTACACCCGTAAGCGTTGACATAGGCCATGGCGCGCAGTTTCTTGGCAATGCCGGCCAGTGCGTCGGCCACAGGCTGGGTATCGTGCCCGGGGACGCCGAGAATACGCGGCTTGACCCCCAGCTGACCTTGCGCCGCCAGTAACGCCTGCATACCGGTTTTCTTGCCTTCGTCGGTGACGCCGCCGAGGATATTGCTTGTGGTGTCGGCTTCGGTCTTGCCCTGTTCGACACGCACGACCACGGTCACGGGCTTGGCCTGCTCGGCAATGGCGCGCAGGGTGGCTGACAGGGTGCCGGTTGTGCCGGCCTTGCCGCTGGCGGTGAGGACATCGGTCAGCAAGACCGGGGTGTTTAAGGGAAAGGTTTTCGGGTCGGCATCGTCCGCCGTGCAGACCACGCCGACAATGGCGGTGCTGACGGTGGTAATGGTGCGGGTGCCTTCGTTGATTTCCTGCACACGTACGCCGTGGTGATAGTCTTGGGCCATAGGGAAACGCTCCGATAAAGGGGATGGCATTATGGTGGTCGGCTTTACAATAAAATGCAGTTGACGGGGGTTGTGTGGGGGTTGGCACAAAATAACCCCTATTCATCTTGTCTCTTTTTTGAAAATACGCTTAGTTTTTATTTTCTCATTGATATTTCAATGAATTAATGCCATTAAATAATGTTTAGATGAGTAAAAAAGTAAAAACTGAGGAAGGAAGCATTTAAAAATGCAATTTTTAAAAATAGGGGTCATGGTACTAACTGTTTCATTAACAGGATGTAATGCTTACCTGCGTCCTGCACTGGGCGATTATAACGGCTCTGATGCTTCCCGTGTCCGTATACAAAGCAGTGGTAATACCGTACTTCGGTTCTATAAAAAACAAGAGGATTGCTACAAAAAAGTGCTGGAAAGGAGACTCACAGGCGCTTTCGGTATTCTTGGCTTGCAAATTACCACCAGTAAGAAAGAAGGTATGCCTGCCAGTGAGGATATGAAGGGAGCACTGCCAACCAAAGAGTATCGTATTCAACCGGATCAACTGATCGAAGCCACCCATTACTACAATAATTATTTTGGTGAGCAAACAACAAGCCAGCATTTTATCCCAATCGCCAATCATGACTATGATATTCTCGTGAAAGGATCTGGCGACGACCATGCCAGCCTATATATTAAGGATCTTACCCAGCCCGATTCGCTAAAATCATGGAGTGGTAAAACATGCCGCTTGGGGTTATTTGAACAATAGATTAATTGGGGCTTATGCCCCTTTTTATTTACTTCGGCTGTTCCGGCCATTGGATATCGGGTGCGGCGGCGGTATCGACAACCTCAAGCAACTCAAAGTAATCCAGCCAGGCGTTTAACCGCGCTTTTTCACCATCCGTGATGCGGCCTAATAATAATTTTGATTGCAGCATGCGGGT
>NZ_FORG01000082.1 GCF_900113945.1 Xenorhabdus mauleonii | reverse complement strand
GGGCAGTTCCAGATCCGCCGCCGGATTCGCCAGTATCAGGTTCTGTTTCGTCAGCCATTTGAACCACACCTGCAACGGCTGTAACTGGGTGCGCTAGGTTCGGGTACTTAACGGCTCGCCGTTCTTCTTGCGGTACAGGAACAGGTGACGCTGGTAACGCTCCAGGATGGGTCGGGTGATATCGGCGGCATAGTACAAGCCCCGCTCCGTGGCCCACAGGATAAAGTGGTAGGTATGGTGGGTCTGTACTTTCAGTGTGGTTTCCGACCAGTTCCGCTCCCGCCGCCACGTCACAAAGCGCAGCAGCAACGCATACAGGCTTTTCGGGTCATGCGCCGGGCCAACGGGCTTGCGGTACACCTCAGCAACGGTCAGGAAGCTCCCTTTGCGCGGTTTACGGTTTGCCATGATTTCCCTCCGTTTCGGTCTGGGCATCGGCAGCTAAGGCAGCGGGCGACGAGGTTATTTTATTTTGGCGTCTGATAACTCCTTTTTGCCTGTCCCCAACTTGCGAAGACGCCAACCCTTGCTGCATCGGGTTTGAAGCCGTATTTTCCACGTCCAACTCAGCCCCAACTTGAACGCAACTTGAACGCAACTTGAGACCAACTTGCTTGCTCCTGAGTCCAACTTGCTGTCATCGCCTATCATATTGGCTTTGGGTTGATGACTCCCATCAGGCGCAGACAATGACACGATTTTATTTTTTCGTCTCATAACTGCTTTTTGCCTGCCCCCAACTTGCGAAGACGCCAACCCTTGCTGCATCGGGTTTGAGGCCATATTTTCCAAGTCCAACTCAGCCCCAACTTGGGGGCAACTTGGCACCAACTTGCTTGTTTCTGAGTCCAACTTGCGTTCATTACCTGCGACTTTTGACGTTGCTTCGTTTACATCCAGCAAGCCACACAAGTGGGCTGAACCATTGTCAGCACCGTCCCACAGCAATTCGTACTGCAACAGATGCCCCCGACTGCCGCCATGCGGCAACAGGTATTCCATGTCAGCCAACCGCAGACAATGCACTTTCAGTTGATTATCCGTCCAGTGGGTAAAGTCACGAATATCCCGCCGGGTAAAACGGATTTCGTTGGGTTGGCAGTGCTGACGCTGGGCTTGTTCGTTTACCATGCTCTGTATCAACAACAGCAGCTTACGCGTCTGCGGCGGCATTTCATCCAGTGTGCGCCCCAGCACTTCATGAGCCAGTTGGTTAGCAAGTACGATATCGTCTTGGATGACTTCGATATATTCGATAACCTGCCCACGATGGTTCGCTGTCTTCACCTCCCGCTGGTACTGGTGCAGCAGGGCGATGGCCTGTATCAGCGTCAGGTATTTCATGTGGTCGCGCCGCATCCGCGTTTTGTCTGACAGGAACGTCAGTTGATGAGCGTAAGGATTGACCACCTTGAGCGGCCGTAACAACCGCTGGGCGTTTTGGTGCAACGTCGTCAGATAACCTTTTTCCGAGTCAGCCAGCAAGCCTTCTAAGGTCTGGCGATGCCGCTGCATCGCGTGGATAGCTTGTGTCTGTTCGCGTGACTCATTGACGGTCAGCACCAGACAGCGGTTCAGCAACTCTTCATCCACATCGATCGCCGTGGTCGTCAGCATTAGCATGACTGGGCCTTGCACCTTGTATTCCCGCGTCACCAGTTCGCCGCTCTGCTCATTCTTGCCGGTTGAGGCGATTTTCAGTTCCCCGTCCGATTGCAACAGTTTCAGCGCATAGGCCGCCTGCCGTACCCCTTCTTCTTCCGCGATAGCCAGTATCTTGTGTTGCAGGCTGGTTTCACCCAGATAGTAGAGGCTTTGCCCGGTCATCGCCGAGTACTGGATACGCTCTTCATCCGGCATCAGATTGAGCACCGCATCCATCAGGCTGCTTTTGCCTGCCGCACTGCTGCTCTGGATTAACACAGCCAGCGGTTTATCCAGCTTGCGCGAGACCGCCGC
>NZ_FORG01000050.1 GCF_900113945.1 Xenorhabdus mauleonii | reverse complement strand
AATGCAGAAACAGGGCAGCTGACCGCAGTGGGATACCATACCAGCAAAGAGAATATGCTGGAGCCGGTCAAAGTCCGCCATGTGCAGTATAATAAGTCCTTAAATCGCTATGAATTCTGGGAAGATGGTGCTTCATCGCCGACATTGGTCTGGTATCAGAACGCGGCATCCGGTGGATTATCCCAACAAGATATCGATAAATCGGTTTCACAAGATGCGACCGTCAATGTCAAAGTCGCAGTGTTGGATCCTCAAGCCACAGGCCAGACACCGGGATTGCCGATCCCCGAGGAAAAGAACTGGCGGGATGGTGCTTACATCAACCCACAACAGGATCCGAGTGAAATCGGTGGAAATAGCACGTCAACGCCGATACCGGATGGACGGGATAGCGGGCCGAGCAAGCTGACCACTCCCGCACCGAAAGAAAAAGATTTCCGCGATTATATTTTGATATTTCCTGTCGCAGGTATCCCACCGATTTATGTTTATATGAATTGTCCATATGGTGGAACTGAAAAAGGCAAATACAGTGGGCGATCTTATGATCCTACCAAAGCTGGTGGTTCTGTTCAGGATTTAGACTGGAGAAATATTGAAATTACACAAGAAGGAATCGATAAAGTTAAACTACATACCAGCAGGTTTGATGAGTCCGTAGAAAACCAAATAATGATTGAACGATTGGAGAAAATTTTATCCGGAGAAATACCTATAACCGACTACGATAGACGATTTTATACACATGAAACAAGAGAGTTAGAACGTTATAGGGCTTTAGGAGTTCCTGATGGCGCTAACGATTTGATTACATGGAATAATGCACACACAGCTACATTAGAAGATTATAAAATTAATGAAAAGGTAGAGCCCTTATATACGCCGGAAGCTATTGCAATAGCTATAGAACGTGAAAGTTAATAACAATGCTTGGAGAATTTGCCATGAGTTGCATAAAAAAAATAATAGAAAATGAATCAGTTGAAGATGCACTTTTGTATCTGTCATTAAAAAAATCTTATCAAACTATAGATCTTCTATATGTTCAATATCGTTTTGAGATTATTGCAGAAGGGATTTTATTGAGTACATATATGAAGCTATTGCAAGATGGTAAGTTAGTGCAAAATGAAAAGGGAAAAACAATCAAAGGTCCCAATTGGAGAGAACCTGATTTTATTAAAAATAAAAAATATGGCATTTAATGTGGCTGTATTTTTTAATGTATTAATCATATGCGGTAAATACAAAAAGGAGAGTATTTCTCTCTCCTTTGCAAGTTATTCTTATAGAGTTAATGAAGTCTTTTTTACATTTATTTAAAACAGAACGCGGCGATGAAGAATATAGATAAGCACTGGGTTTACCAAAAAAGAGACGTTATTAATGTCAATGATGAAATTAATTATTGAAAATGAGTCTGTTGAAGATGTTATGATGCTTTTTGCACTAACAGCCTCTTATCGGTCATTGGATAGAATGTATACTGACTATAAATTTGAGGTTGTTGCTAGACGGGAGCTTTTATTTACTTATAAAAGGCTAATTAGTGAGGGTAAATTAATGGAAAATGAGGAGGGTAAGACAATCAAAGGTCCTAATTGGGTCGCTCCTGATTTTGTGAAAACAGGTAAATATGATGCCATCTATGAAGAGTATCTTAGGGAAAAATCTAATAAATAGAAAAAATTAAGATGTGTTTTTAAATTGATGGAAAACTTAAAAGGTGAAGAATTTACTTTTCCTTTTTCAAAATCCATAAGTAATTTAATAGCATTATATAAATGCAATAAACTTTCAATGAGATATCTTAGTCCCATATATTATATACTTCTTAACTCATAAAAACTGGTGACTTGAAGAGGGATATTATGTAAATAGGTAGGTGAAATTATGAACCCACTGGAGATGATGATAATAAATGAATCTGTTGAGGATATACTTTTATTTTTTTCCCTTAAAAGTTCGTATCCATCCATAGATAGTATGTATGTAAGATTTAATTTTGAAGTCATTGAGAAAAACGAGCTATGGACAACGTATAAAAGACTACTAGATGAAGGAAAATTAGCTAAAGATGATAAAGGGAATATAATTAAAGGCCCAAATTGGAAAGAACCTGAGTTTTCCAGAACGAAAAAATATAGTAATTTAATTGAATGAAATAAAAGAATAATATTTAAAATGGAGTGTTAAAAGCTATTTGTTTAAACGAGTAGCCTTTTGCTTTAATGTATAAACCTCCAAATATTGGTTAGACCGATGAACGATAAATATCATCGCCCATGTTGTAATAATGTTACCCTAGATTCTCTTGGAGAATATCTCATTTGTGATATTTGTGGATGGGAAAATGATCCAATTCAGTCTGATGATCATGATTTTCAAGGAGGAGCTAATAATATGAGTTTAAATGAATCTAGATAAGCATTCTCAGAAGGTAAAAAAGTAATATAGTGAGACAATAATTTAAATTGTATATTTGCCTGTCCCTGATATTTTGTAACCAACAACAGTAACAGGCAAAGTAATATCACTTATCCAGCAGCGATGGCACAAATTTACAGCCCTAATCAATTTATCTGCATTTTTCTGGTTTCGTAAGGCATAAAGGAAACGTGCTGGCAGCCGCTGATTTGATCCGGCATCCGGTGGATTATCCTAGCAAGATATCGATAAATCGGTTTCACAAGATGCGACCGTCAATGTCAAAGTCGCTGTGCTGGATCCCCAAGCCACAAGTCAGACACCGGGATTGCCGATCCCCGAGGAAAAGGACTGGCGGGATGGTGCTTACATCAACCCACAGCAGGATCCGAGTGAAATCGGTGGAAATAGCACGTCAACGCCGATACCGGATGCAGGGGATAATGGACCAACCAAGCTGACCACACCTGCGCCGGAGGAAAAGGACTTTCGCGATTATATTCTGATATTTCCTGTTTCAGATATTCCACCGATTTATGTTTATATGAGTAGTAAAATCATAAAAAACTCAGCAGGTACTAATGTCGAAAGGAAATATGTAAACAGTCAGGATGAATTGTTAGCAGCAGCAGAGAATGCAGCAGGAGGTAGCTTAGATAATTATACTGAAGAAAAAGAATTTTGGTATATGAGCCCTGATAGGCAGAGAAAAATAGAATGGAACCCGGTAGGACATAAGAACACCAATGAGGGACCACATGTTACTGTTAGGGACTTTGATGGGGCTCGTTATTCTGTAACAGATAAAATTTTTATAAAAGGTAGAGATAAGTATGATGGAAAACCATAAAAAATATACTATGAAACAAGCTAATGACATTTTGTATTCTATATTAGGTGGCGATATATCTGTATTGGAGCACATTGATTTTCCGCAAGATGGTAGATATAAATTATTAGGTAAAATAGATGATTGGGAGAGTTTAGATGATCATGAAATATTAAATAAAATTTTTTTTAAACAATATATTCACAACGATATTTATATAATAACTGATCTTTCCTATTCAAAGGATGAGGTTTATTTTATAAAAAAAGAAAATATTAATATTTTTATTGATTGTTATCGTAAATTAAATTCTCAGTGTTTCTTTAATGGCGCAACTTTTTTTATCTCCCCATCGGATCAAACCTTACTTGAATTTAATGACGATGGTTATGTTTTTTTACATAAACTACCAATATTATTAGACGATAAAGGTCGAGAACTGATGTTGAAATATAAAGGTATTATTTATTAATTTAAATTGTGTATTTGTCTGTTACTAATATTTTGTAATCAACAACAGTAACAGACAAAGCAATATCACTCATCCAGCAGTGATAGTGCAAATTTTATGACGCTATTTAGTTTATCTGCATCTTGCAAGTTGTTGTAAGGAATAATGTAAACGTGCAAGCAGCCGATGATCCAGCATGTGGATGCACAAAAATTAGCGGAGCAGTTGATTGAAAAATCTTCCACTGAGACAGTGAAAACAGCCAAAGGAACAGGGGCATTCCACCAACTTGTGCCGGGGGAAATCAGCAACGCAACACCGGAAGTCGAAGGCTGGACACAAGCAGCGCTGTTAGATTCTCGATACTACCCCGACCCCAGTTATCCGGGATTTATCGCGCGGCCAAGCCATAACCGTCGCCATGTATTGGAAATCGCCCGCATCGCCAAACCGGTCTTTGCCAAATCCTGTTTACAACCTTCGGGTTGTACCGATGCGGGAACGGAAACCGAGCCGCATACCCATTTGGGTGAAATGCAGGTGATAGAACCCGCGTATGGTATGGTACCTTTGCCGCCTCAGGTGTTGATGAGAATGGGAATAGGGGGGGCGGTAGGTGTTGGCTCTACGGTAGATAGAGGTAGTGAGTTGGATAAAGAAATAACTCGCCTTCTGATATCCAAAAGTGAAAAAAGCAACGTAGATCTGTTCCGTTCTGATCCCGTGACAAGTAATGAGTTTGCGATGAAAGCGCTGCTGGTGACAGCAGGCGTCATGATACGGAATTGGTGGAATGGCAGTGACAGTGACTTACTGAGTCTCGAAAGTTTAACGAAAATTGCTGACGAGAAAGGAGTAGCACCGACTTGTGTTCGCTACCGTTTTGTGGAAGATGCACAGACAGGGTAACTGGCCGCAGTGGGATACCATACCCGTGAGAACGGTGGTATGGAGGACGTTAAGGTTCGGCACGTAAAACATAATGAATCATTAAATCGGTATGAATTTTGGGAAGATGAGGCGACTTCGCCGACATTGGTCTGGTATTTGAATGCCGCATCGGGTGAATTCTCACAGCAGGATATTCATCAATATGTTCCGCAAAATTCGACGGCAAACGCCAAGGTAGCCGTACTTGATCCCAACATCACGGGGCAGACACCGGGATTACCGATCCCCGAGGAAAAAGACTGGCGGGATGGTGCCTGCATCAATCCACAGCAAGATCCAAATGAAATTCGCGGAAATAGCACATCTACGCCGATACCGGATGGAAGGGATAATGGGCCGACGAAGCTGACGACACCCGCGCCACAGGAAAAAGATTTTCGCGATTATATTCTGATATTTCCAATCTCGAATATTCCGGCGATTTATGTTTATTTGAGTAAGAATGCAAATGATCTTAATGCAGAATTAATTGATACTCAGGAGAAGATCAATTCCGTACTTCGCGAGCATTTACCCGAAATACTTAAAATTGATCCTAACGCTGAAGTCGGTTATCGCGGCAGTGCCGCGAGTGAGATTAGCAAAGCGCATGATTTAAGTATAGCAAGGCCTGTCAATTTAAAAAGCTTTGATGTGGATGCATTTATTAAATCTGATTATTTGGGTAGTGATATAAGGTATACCAATAGACGACGTGATGGTAATAAGTTCCCAGAAATAGCTAAAATTGAGCAAGAGATTGATAAAAAGCTAAGAGCTACACTGCCTGGGTTAAGGGATGAAGCTTTTGGATTCAGAATATACAAAAGCCATGAGCTTGATGATTACCTACGAAAAGGTGATAATCAAATAATTATTAAAGATAAATAATTCAAGGTGATATATGACACGTTACTTAAGTATAGTATTAGGTACAGATACTAGTTTTGAAGAGTTGGTATCTGAAATAAAATATGTTTTCGATATTGGTTTGCTAACCAAAGATGATAAAGGTAGGTATATAGCTACTGGTGATTGTGGGAAATATAAAGTTATTGTGATTGATAAATTAGATAGAACATCTGAATTGTTATGTGATGAACATTATACGCTAGAATTTGCCATGAATAGCGAAAATGATAACTATGAATACGAAGACAATATCAGAAATATACTATATAAAGGTAAGATTAAATGGATTCGAGGGGTATGGAATACAATAAATGAAAATGAAACTTGCAAAATAATTTATCCTTACGATAAACAATACAAAAGTAAATCTTATAATGATTTTATTCAAATAAAGTCGGAATGTTTTTCCGGCTTTATTTCTTACTTATGAATTTAGCCAGTTTAACAGGATAGAAAATGTTTTATTCATTTAATGATGTAATAAAAGAAAGGCTACTTAGAAGTGGCTGGTATCCAAACAGGTCGATAAATATTGATAAATATTTATCTGTATTAGAAGGAAAAGGTTATGATGTTCATCATAATGCTATGAATTTTTTCATAGTTTAGGTGAAATAAAGATTGAACATGAAGCTTATGCTGACCCTACAAATATAGATGTGAGTGATTTTACACCTACAAAACCGACTGATTGGTTAGACCCATTGTGGGTAGAACACTATGAAAACATAATTGAAAATAAGTTATGTCCGATAGGTATAGGTTTTTCTGAACACATGACATTTTTTCTATCTGAATCTGGTGGTTTTTATGGTGGATATGATGATTATTTTTGCTTAATAGGAAATGACGTTGAATCTGCGCTACAAAATTTATTTTTTGAGCATGATTTTACACAACTAGAAAAATAAACCTCACTTTTACATCGTATGTGGCTATCTTTTAAAATTAAAGGTAGCCATATTTATATTTTTACGGACGATTTTGTTATTTTTTCTTGCAGACGCAGCCCCAAAATGAGCAGGTGTTCACGATGTCCCATTACCAACAACTGTAAAAGGTAGAGGTTATCTACCCGATGGAACAGAAATTACGCCCGACATGGCAAGGATAGTTATAAAATCAGATGGTTCCGTTAGAACATCATTTCCATATAGCTCTTCACATTCGAATTAAATTAGAAGGACGATAAATGAATACAATAGAACATATATGCAATGAGTTAGGATTACCCAAAGGGGATAGCTTTATCCAAGATTGGGTGCTTGAATTGCCAGAAGAATACCGAACTAAGGAGTGGCTGAAGAAATATATTGTTGCTTATTCAAGTGATAATTATTCTGAATTGGAAAAAAATACATTAATGGAATTGATGTTAGATATTGCAAATGACTTTTTAACTCAAAATGTAAATTGTGATGATGAATCAATTCCTAATGTGCTTAATTTACTTTCAAATAATTATCAATATCATTTGCAACTTATTGATTATTGGTCATTGGATGAGGAGCTGTTGGAAGATTGTTTCACATTGACGCCGAAGGTTAGAGAAATAAAAAATAAACTTGGGCTCGCATAGGTAAGTGCAATTTCTGAAAAAGGTGTCAGTTAATGTAATAAGCATTTTATTCTCACAATCATTTTGATCGTTCAGATTGACACTGAGGCGCTGCGCTTGTCTTCTCCGTGTTACCGGGCTAATTTATTAGCCCGGTAACACGGAGAGCCTAAAAAACACCTGCCAGAAAAAAAGTAACTTCTCGCCTACTCCTCATTTTTCTCCTCACTCTTTATTTTCCTCACTGCAAAAATAGGTGAGGAATCGGGATTTATTTACCATTAAAAATCAATGAGTTTTGCATTCCTCACTTTTTCCGCATATAGGCGAGAAAAGTGAGGAATAAGGTGAGGTGCAAATTCCCTTTCCTCACAGCTCCTCACTTTCTGACTCACTTTTTAATCTTCATTATTCTGGTTAACAAGGTTGATTTCCTGGCAACGGGTAAATCGCAGTTCACTGGAACGGACAAACGTCAGCAATGCCAGCTCTACCGCGATTTTGGTCAGCAAGCGCCCGCGATAAGCCGATAAGCGGTTCAAAAAATCAGGTGAGGCTTCATGAGGCAGGGTAGGGTGATGACGTGATTTTGTGATGGTGAGTGCTCCGGCCATATCATTAGCCGGGTTGGATGCCAGAATATCGTTCTGGGTGGCATAGCGCATGATAGCGGTAACACGTTGTTGTAATCGCTGGGCGATGTTGTGTTTACCCGCATCATCAATGGCCT
>NZ_FORG01000051.1 GCF_900113945.1 Xenorhabdus mauleonii | reverse complement strand
CGGGCGTGTCGTGCAGCAAGGGAATATCCGCTATCGCTATGATGACAATGGTCGTCTGGTGGAAAAAAACGAACAGCGTGATGGCTTCCGGCCACAAGTCTGGCGCTACCGATGGAATACGCAAAACCAACTTACCCTTTGCGAAACACCGGACGGCTCGCGTTGGCACTATCAATATGATGCTTTTGGTCGAAGAATACGTAAGCTCAAGGTACATGACGGCAAACTGACAGCGACCAACCTGCAACGCTGGCTGGACGGCAAACCGGATCTCACCCCGCGTAACACGACCATTTACGGCCAGGAATACCTGTGGAGCGGTGACCAGCTTATAGAAGAGACGCCGATTTACGCGGATGGCTCGCTGGCGTTGGATTGTCGCGTACGTTGGTTGTATGAACCGGGCGCGCTCACTCCTTCAGCAAGGTATGAACGGGGTAAGCTGCATTATGTGGTGAGCGACCACCAGGGTACGCCACGGGAGATGTTGAATGAAAACGGCACGCTGGTCTGGGCACAGCGGTTGATGACGTGGGGAAAAGTGGAACGGTCGCAGGTGATTGCGTCCAATGATCCGGATTATCACGTCAACTGTAATCTACGGTTTGCCGGGCAGTATGAGGACGAAGAAAGCGGGCTATACTATAATCGGTTCCGTTACTATAATCCGGAGACGGCACAGTACATTTCGCCGGACCCGATAGGGCTGAAAGGTGGGTTCAATCCGTACGGGTATGTGCATAATCCGGTAGGATGGGTTGATCCATTCGGGTTGGCGGGTGAGAATTGCGCTGTCAATCTATTAAAGAATGCAAGAAAAAATAATTATGCTATTTCATTGGAGCAAAGGCAGCAAATAATAGACTCAATAGATAATACCAAGCTGAAAAGTATGTTCTCAGAATTATATCGACCAGGTGCGAGTACTCCTGATGGTGGTACGGCTGCATCTATTCTGTATACAAAGAATACTGGGCAGTTAATAGGAGGCTCAGATCATATAAATAAAGGTAACGACTACTTAAAGGCATTGAAAAATTTAGCAAGTGGTGATGGGAAATACAGAAGTGAGATCCTAAGTTCGTCTGACCGAAGTCTAGCAAACTATATGATAGATGATTTAAGAAATGCATTGGGGCATTTATGACAAATGATGAACTAATCGATAAGTTAAAAGAATTTTCTCCAAAATTTCTTGAAACAAGTTATGAGGATGAAGGTGTATACCTAGTATTTGGCGGCTTTGGTTCATTTTTTTCTGATCTAATAAATCTATATGGATCAGGTAAAGTTGAGCCTAGAAGTTATTTTTATTCTAATGTTGAAAATAGTTATAACGATAACGAAGTTTTAATAAAAGAAATAAAAAATATCTTTGAATTTATTGATGAGCTATTCTCTATTCAAGATGATGGAGTGAGAGACATATTAAATACTTGTATTTTTGAAGCGATAATGGGTAGTGATTATAGTTATAATCTAGCTAGAAAATATCTTAGTAAAAAAGCATATAACCACTATTTAGAGATAACCAAAAGGTGATTTAGTTCATAGCCGGAAGAACTATGTGATCTTCCGGCTTTGTTCATTTAAGAGCCGCTCAATCCCGGCCCTTAGCGGCTTTTTTAATCCCCTATCAGCTCACGCATCCGCAGCTTAATTTCACTGATTTGTGGGTTATAGAGTCAAAGGTGTCTCAGGGCGCAAGGTAAAAATATCTCAAAAGTGCGTATCGGCGTTTTGGGTTGGCGAAGAGAGGTGAAACAGATAAAAATGGCTCTTTAACAAGCTGATAGTCAAAGGAAAGATCGCTTAAAAAAGTATGACGGTACCCGAACCCGCCCTACGACCCGATAGGGCTGGCGGGGGGATTTAATCCGTATGGGTATGTGCATAATCCTTCAAGGTTCATCGATCCGTTCGGGTTGGCGGGTAGAGACTGCGATAAACTTGTGGCCTCTCTCAAAAAAATGCCTAAAAATGATCCACCTAAACCTCAGCTGCTTGAGGCAATGAATAAAGCCATTAATGATATTTTTAGTGGTAAAGGGATCCCTCGTATTGATCGTGATATTGGAGGACAAACCATTTTTAAAGGTGCTAGTAATAAGCCAGCTATACAAAGATGGAAAGGATCTCGGGAATGGATGGTAGTTGAAGGAAATAACAGAATGAGAATATTAACGAAAGATTTAGGCAATGGTAAAACACAGATAGGATTTACTGCTGACCACTACGACAGAATATTTGATGTCATCGTTGAACAGAAATAAAGGCATCAATGATATAAATCTCGCACTTCTTACTGAGTAAGAAGTGCGGAAATATCTGAGTATTTGGTGTTTATTTTAATATTACGGTTACTAAATTAAATAGAGGTGATGGATAAATGCAAGAATTATATTACATTTATAACAGCCAAGGGGATATACTGTTTTCTTGTAAAAATCTGATTGAATGTCATGATTTTTCCAGAGCAGGCTCTGTTCTTTTATTCGCTTTTTCTGGGCTAGACGTTAAAAACGTTGATTTTATATTGGATGATGAAGATTATACATTGAAATGCAACCAATTTCAGGAAAGGTTAGACTTTGATTTTTCTGTTAAAAAAGTCATCAAGTCTGATGATATATTATATCTATATTTAGAAAAGAATAATCCTATGTATAAAATAGGGGCTGTTTCATTATTGAAATCACGATTTGATGACAATGAAAGAGTTTGGCTGGATATGGTTTTGGAATCAAAGAAAATATATATATCAGCGAGCTATATAGTTGGCGGAATGAAGAGTGAAATAGAAAAAGATACCATAGTCGTTGAAGGGAAATATATCCATGACTACTACTCCTTTTATTGTGAGTTTGGCTATGCATTCTTTGGCAAATTTGGCTATATGGGAAATAATCTTGATGCCTTCAATGACTGTTTAATAGAAATTAAACGAAAAGATAAAAGAATAAGTGTGATCTGGAAAGACAGTGAGCTTTCTTTTAAGGCTATCGCCAATACGACTCCTGATGATTTACATAAGACAATCTACCATGATATGGTCATGACGCTTGAAGACCACTGCAATTTAATCCTTGAATGAAAATATCATATTAGGGTTTGTTGATGTTTCATTTTTATAAATAAACCAGCCCACTTGGATATCCAGATAGTAGCCAGTGCCAGTACTAACAGACTGGCATAATTTTGTGATAATTTAAGAAACAAGTTAGGGTTATTAATAATGAGAAAGATTGATATCTATTCCAATATGTTATGGAAGGCACTTTCATATATAAGAAATATTCAGACGCAAACTTTCATTGGAAAAGCTTTTAATAAATCATGTTATCATGAGGCGGAGTTATTGCATAATGTTGTGGTGTCTCTTACCCAAGAAAAAATGACTGAACACGATGTGTTTTTTTTAAATAATCACGCACGATTTTATTTAGAGAATGCTGATAAAAGAGAATGTCTAAATTATTTCTCTCATGAAGATGATATAAAAAAGTTATTTAGCATCGTTCCTGAAAACTTGAAAGAAAAGCTTGAATGGAATGGCCCTCAATAATATTTTGTAGTCATTAAATCTAGCCGGAATGATCCGAATGATCTTCCGGTTTTGTTGTTTTTTTAAGAGCGGCTCACTCCTTGCCCTTAGCGGCTTTTATAATCCCCAATCAACTCCCGCATCCGCAGCTTAATGTCATTGATTTGCGCCCGCTGGCGCTGGTATTGCTGTTTGAGGCCGTTCGTCTCGTCACTGTCGGGGATCAATATTAAACAGCTGCCCATGATCTTCATCGTGATCGAGCTGATAATCTCAAATTCTGCAGATTTAATCTATTGTCCTTTATTTAAGGTGGATTAGGAGTTAGTATTTATTGGCGTTAATTTTCAAGGTAAAATATCTACACTCTATACTAAGAGTGGTAAAGAAATTCGGAAATTACTTAACGGTGATCAACATAATAAGATTATTAATTTAGTTCCAAGAGATATCAATGGATTATAGTTATGAAATATTATGCAAAAATTATTTCTTTGAATAAAGATATTGAAGAAGAAGTCATATTATCATTCGGAGAGTGTGAAATATGCTGTTTTATAAATGATTTTCCAACTTCGTTGAGAGTTGGTGATATCCATTTAGTTGAACTTGGGTTTATGTTTTTAAATAGTGTGAAAATTAAGCCTTCTAAGGACAGAAACACGTTATTAAAACAGCAAGGGAATACATTTTCTTATGAAATGAATGGTTACTTGGTAGGAGATAGATTATTTTTGTCAAATTTAGTATTTCAAGATGATTTATTATATGAATGTTCATATTTAGAAAATGAATATGTCAAGGTTTATCCAGATAGAATTACTGTTTCTTTCTTGTAATTAGATTTTCTCTATCTTCAAAAACTAGAAGAGTTCCAATTAATTTTGGCTATGATTAGAATGTTGGTTTTATGCTATGCATGCTAATATCTATAAATACTATAAATACTATAAATACTATAAATACTATAAATACTATAAATTATAAATAAAGATTCGGTTTCGTTAAGGCTATTGGTAACTGAAGATGGAAATGATATGATAATACATTTAATACCAGAAAAGATCAAATTTAGAATATCAACTACAGATCTTGAAACGATTTATACAGAATCAGGTGGAGTAAAATTGAGAATAGATGTACAAGATATTGATAATTTTAAAAATGACACATATCAAGATATAGAAATTCACTTTTTGATTGTAGCTGAACTAAGGTGTATCACTATGAATTTTTTTGATATTAATAGCCAAAATTACTCAATAGAGGAAAAAAATATTAAGAAAAATAGGATTGAATTTTGGGAACGAAATGGATATTACCCAGATCCCGGTTTTTATCAAGTGGCAAATTCGGATATATTGAACAGTAAAAGATCGTTATATGATCCACATAATAGGCTGGATTTAAAGCACTATTTAATCAATGGCAATGATAGCTATGTGGAGATAATTGCATCTAAATATGAGTATAGATATTTATAAATAATGATTTAATATTGCAAATGCTTCAGTGAACTTTCGATTTTTTAAACTATACAGAGTATTTGTCCGTTGCTATTTGCATCCTGATACATCAATATTTCAGCAATTAGCAAAGGATGAAATGGGTTTGATTTATTTTAAATAATAAAAAAATAAAATATTTTTTTAAAATGAGTGAAACTAACTCAAAACTATTAGATATGTTTTATTTTTGCTGAATATCTCCTGAAGAAATTAAAGATCAATTTGATTTTTAAGGAAACACGGTTGAGGTTTTTTCTAAGAATTTAGATCTAACAATAAGTAATGAAAATCCTGATTTACATGAAGATATGATTACATTGTTTTTTTATTTTTACTTCCCAAAATCATCCGATAAATAAACTAAATAAGATTTTATTCGCGTCTTGGAATTATAGACATGAAGATATTTCTATTTTGTTACAAAAAATAAGATATTCAGTTAGTATTAGCTATCTATATCAGGTTGTTAATATGCATTTCGATTATCTTGATTTCGATAATAGTTATGCTTTAGCTGTAAAATTCATCTGGGGATTAAGTGATATTGGAACACCGGAAACATTGGAAAAACTGAAAATTATTTCAGAATCAGTTAATGAAGTTATTAGAGATAATGCCATTAATCAATTAAAAAGGAATACCAAGTAATTTCATAAAACAAAGCCGAAAAAATCTTGTGATCTTCTGGTTTTTTAGCCATATATTAAATTATCTAAGTTGAGTATTAATAATAGGATGACTATGTTTACATATAAAAACAATCTAATACGAGCATTTTATACGAAGCAATCAGTTAGGGTTTATCAAGCTTATTCTGTAACGATTGCTGACAGTGCAATTAAACATAATACATTCATTTCACCACCTTTTAGCATGACGCGTATGACATGGATTAAGCCTTCATTTTTATGGATGATGTACCGTGCCGGTTGGGGAATGAAAGATAGCGGGCAGGAACGTATTTTGGCTATCGATATCACTCATGAGGGATTTAGAGAAATTTTGCAGCAGGGTGTTATTAGTCATTATGACCCCGATTTGTTTCATTCTCAGGAGGAATGGAAAAAAGAAGTTCAACAGAGTGACGTGGTTATTCAATGGGATCCAGAAAGAGGCATTCATTTAAATAAATTAGAACGTAGAACTATACAGATTGGTCTACGTAATCAAGCAGTAGAAAATTATGTGAACCAATGGATTATCAACATTGAAGATATTACAAAGAAAGCACATTATATTTATGAATTGGTAAAAATGGATAAATTGGATATGGCTTACGATTTGTTACCAGAAGAAAGAATTTATTTGGAATGATCCATGGCTAAACAATTCCCCATGATTTTCACCGTGACCGAGCCGCCAATTACAAAGCAGGTGGCCTTTATTTATTTCATCTTAAGGTAAATTACGGGCACATTTGTCCATGTCATTTTGCTGTATGTATCCGACGGAATAATAACATACCGTTATGTCATGATGAGTTTTTTACTCAATTCTTAATGCGTGTATTCACATCATTGAAAATAAATAAAAGTATTAACCTAGATTTTTGAATATCAATAATTGAATGCCCTTTATTAATTTTGATATTTCAAATTAGTGCCTAAACCCTAATATGTTATGAATATAGGAAAATTATATGCCAATATTGAAAACCTACCATGTGGTTTAAGTGTATGGCATCAGTGCCACGCTGGAATAGCGGTCTGCTGTTCTACAAACCGTTGCAGCAACAACTGAAGGCCAAGACCGAACAGCCAGAGGGTACCCAGTTGGCTTGGCTGTATCAATCCATACTAGACAGCGGTACCACCCAGCTTAAGCGTTTGGCAGAAGCCTCCCCTCTGACAACGTGGGAGGCTGGCCGTGATTTAACGAAAGCCGCAAAACAACATCGGCCAGCGTCCCTGGTACAGCAACAGGCAACCCGTGGCAGCTTCACGCTCTCTTACCTGAAAACCGCCATCTATGACATCCAGCGCAGCCACGGCAGTGACGTCCCGCTGGAAGAGTTGTTGCG
>NZ_FORG01000052.1 GCF_900113945.1 Xenorhabdus mauleonii | reverse complement strand
AAAATCGGATCGATTTATGGTTAATATACGAGTCCATATCTGAATTCCTCACGAAATATGGGCTGTTGCCAGCGCTTGATCTTTATTGTGTTAAACATGTTGTGTTAAAAACATTTTTTTTAAGATATTGTTTTTAAAAATAGTCTTAAAAACCAATTTGCAGATTTATTACGCATATACATGTTATTCTCCAACGTACTGGTGTGTTGGCGATATTTCCTCGCTCATCCTGATTGTGCGTGTTATTTATCTAACGGGGATGATTTTCTTTTGACCAACCAGCAAATTGAATTTTATTGGGTATAACTATTCAATGAATATAAAAAGATAATATTCCCCATCCCTAACATACATTAGGAGTTTTTTTATCAGTCTGCGTAATGAATAATTATTATCGGGTGATAAAAAAAAGTAATGGCGTTATCTCTGTTGAAGTTTTTCTTTATTTTTATAGGAAAGTGGTATTTTACCGTATAGGTATTTTATCGATATTTTTCATCGCCAAAAAAAAGCCCAGATTTCACTGGGCCTGTTTTTTATTGCTACATATTAAAATATCATATTGGCATTTAACCCTTCCATATTGTTTAAATCAATTACGATCATTCCGTGAATGGTGTGGGCTATGATAATGCGTTTTTGAGGCAAAGCAAATATCCTCTAGCTTCTAGCTTCTTCTCTGCATCTGGAGAATCTGGATCATATGCATCGTAATTCAGCATATCTACACGATTACTGGTATGGAATGCCCCCATATTTATTTTAGAGTTTGTATAATTATATGTCCTATATGCGTTGTAAGTATCGTTAAGTGAGTCGTTTGGAGATAAAAAGATTATTATGTTATCAGTTTTATCTGTATTTTTATTGAAAATACCAAGATTTTTATCTGAACTCCGATACTCATTGATTAATGACACCAAATGCCTCTCTAGTGGATCATTGAATGCGTTAGGATTATTCTCCATTTTCTCAGGATATGGTATTTTTCCATTCTTATTGTGGAGGGAATATACATTACAAGTTTCAGTCTTTCTTTCGGGATATTTTTTATTTGCAGGATAATCTTTGCTATCAAGGGGGTAGAAAGGCGCTACCTGTAGCTTATTTGGGTTATAGAAGTAATGTTTGGGATTGAATCTATAGGTATAAACTATTTTGGCTCCGGTGGTGTTATCCGTGATGTTCGCAGCTACCGTCGCCACATGGTTAGGATCATTTTGGCTGCCTGACCATCCCCAGGTTGCCAGAGGGAATGTGATTTTACCCGTAGTCTGGTCTACCGCTGCATTTCGTTCATTGTCAACGCTGAAGTCAATGTGTTCCGATGATCCCACGGAATCTGGCGTTATCTGCGATGCCGTGGTTTGGTCTGGCTGTTTCCGGGTCAGGTACACTTCCAGTCTATCATGCACGTTGTGAGGCTTTTCTTGCTCATCAGCAGAAAATTCTTTCTTAAAGCCCGGGGCAACGGCTGACGTCAGCAAAATGCCGGCGGATTGTGGAATAGCTTCAAATTTCACTGGATTTGATGGCAGGGTTTGCGCATCTCCTATGGATGGCGTTAAGGTGGCTTCCACAATGATGTCATCAAACCCATAGTGACTCGTTAACTTGGTGACTAAATACCCCTCTCCATCGGTCATGGAATTCTCCGGCGTCACCAACTTCATCTGCTCTTTGGCGTTCCTGTTGTCTTTGATTTTCCAGGTCACACCAGAAATAGCCTGTTTGATGACCGGCTGATTCTGAGCATTGAGCACCTTGACTTTAAAGGTATACGTGTCTTGGCCGTTACCTTGCAGGGGGCCTGAAGGTTCTTGGACCATCTGCCCGTCAAACTTGACATTGTCGAAGTTGACTGTGCCATTCCCGCCCCCGATAGGGGTCTCTGCCATGCCATCCATCACCAGATAAATCTTGGTATTTTTGTCCAGGGGGGCTTTACTCGTGAGGGTGGCGGTCAATTGTCCTTCAGAACCACTTTTCCCTGATTTATCCCAGGTTAGTGTGGCCTCTTTATTCTCTGGTTTGAGATACCATTCCACGTTTGAGAACGAGTGATCCTTCAGTGGCATGTTATTTACGTTGTCGTGGGTGATAACGGCGGTCAGATCGTAAGCTGACTGACCATTGGCCACCAAGGGGCCTTCTATCATTTGCTTGAGTCTTTTCTCCTTAACGATAAAAGGCTCAACACGGATTTTCATTTGAGCTGTCTTTTGCCTGCCATCCTCACTATCGGCGCGGGCTGTTAAGGTATAGTTGTTGACTCCATCAGGCTTGTACGTTGGCAGCACCAGATCAATCTGGTTGTTGTTTTTGGGCATTATTGCCCCGCCGTTTTGAATAAACTGACGGTCAGTCTGCCAGTCAAGCTGTCTCACCGGTTTGTCGGAGTTGATATTAGCGGCTGCGCTGATCTTCTGGGCACTGAACCCGCTCCGAAGATTGTCCAGGGAGATCTCGAATTTCGGTTTTTTCTTGTATTCCAGCACAATATTGTTGTTTCTTTCCACCAGATCATAGCGGCTTCCTGCCAGTGTCCGCAGGGACGCTACACTGTTGGGGGAAATCTGGACATCAAAAGGGGTGCCAAAACGGTAATTCAGGTTGGCCTGAAACAGGGTTTCACTTTTTCCGCCGCTACCGTATTTGTAATCCACCCCCATGGTCACCAGCGGGATCGGGGTATAATTCAGGCCGATTCTGGCTAAACTGGGGTTTTTCTGCAGGGTATCACGATTAAACAGGGAGACGTTGTCACCATAGTATTGTTCATAGGCCAGCTTCCCGCCAAGGTTGGGATAGGCGGGCAAGTAAAATTCGCCATTGAGATCAAACCCATTGGCGGGGCGTTCATAGTAGTCCTGATTGGACAAGGCCTGATGCCATTCGGTCACGCGCCAATAGGTATTGGCCGAGAGCTTGATATAATCCGTCCAGGCTTCTCCCCCCACACCCAGCCGTTTATTTTTTCCCGTCAAGTCGTTGTCAAAGAAGGTATTGATCCCGTACATCCAACCGGGCGTAAAATAACGGCCGCCCAGCCCGAGGTTGAGAGTGTGGCGGCTATCCTTGTGCCGATACCCCAGTTGGGTAAATAGCAACCAGTCGGTTTTGTTGTCATACAGCGGCAGCAGCAGGTCGACCGCGCTGTTATCCAATTTTCCTTTTCTATCAAGGGAAAAATTAATTCTGGCGGTACCATAGCGGGACAGCCATTGTTGGGTTTCTGTCACGATGGTGTTATTTATTTTGCCTAATGCATAAGACTTGGCTTGTTCTGTCAATTGAGCGGGGGATGAGGACAGCACATTGCTGACCTGCTGGATATTTTGGGTCACCACCCCGACTTTATCATTTTCTGCTGGATTGGCAGTGGCTGGATTCAGCCAGGTTTCTCTTGCGGCCTTGTCCTCAAGCGACCTTTCCCCTGCCGAAAAGGCATTCATGGGTGTCATGGGCAGCAAAAGCGAATATAAAAGAACGGAAAATCGGATCGATTTATGGTTAATATACGAGTCCATATCTGAATTCCTCACGAAATATGGGCTGTTGCCAGCGCTTGATCTTTATTGTGTTAAACATGTTGTGTTAAAAACATTTTTTTTAAAACGTTATGTTAAAAATAGGGTGTTAAAAATATTGTGTTAGGGTCATGTGTTAAAAACCAATTTGCAGATTTATTACGCATATACATGTTATTCTTCAAGATGATGGTGTGTTGGTGATATTTCCTCACCCATCCTGATTGTGCGTGTTATTTATCTAACGGGGATGATTTTTTGACCAGCCAGCAAATTGATGTTTGTTGGGAAAACTATCCAATGAATATAAAAAGATAATATTCCCCACCCCTAACATACATTAGGATTTTTTTTATCAGTCTGCGTAATGAATAATTATTATCGGGTGATAAAAAAAGGTAATTGCATTATCTCTGTTGAAATCTGTCTTGATTATTTATGGGAAAACGGTGTTTTTCCTTATAGGTATTGATTTAAATGTGCCATAGTAAAATCCATTGGCGTTTAATCATGCTGTGTTTGTAATAGAATGAATTGAGCTGTTGGTTGGCTATTTTATCGATATTTGTACGTCCCATTAACAACAGGCCCAGTAAGTTCTGGGCCTGTTGTTTTTATTTTGCTCCACATTAAAGCATCATATTGACATTTAAATGGGCTGACTGATCGATTAATTTACTGGCTGATTATTATTTGGAATCGGTCGGTTCAAGACACACAACAAATTTCCTGTCAATTGTTTGTTATTATATGCCCCATCCCCTTTGGTATCATCTGGCGGTAATATTGAATTATTTCTGTAATTGAATAGAAAATACTTGGAGGCTTGGTCAGGTACTTGGGATGGAGAGCCATTCATGATTATGTACTCGTTTTTATGAGCAGTACTGTTGAAAATTCCGAGCTCTTTATCTACAGAGCCATATTCATTAACTAGCTCTGTTAGGAGAGTGATAGTTGGGTCAGTGAATGCGGCTAAATTGCCTTCTTTAGTCAGAGCGTCGGGATATTTATAGTGAAACTCAATTTGATCAGAAGAGTAAAAATCATCACAATTTGTTGGCCGTACAAGTGAAGTAGCCTTATCGGGGTCAACTTTCGTACCCGCCTTATGCACCGTACCCGCCGCTCGCACTAGCCTTATCATATTGGTATTATAGAAGTAATAGTTGGGGTTGAAGTGATAGGTATAAGTTGCTTTGGCTCCGGTGGTGTTATCCGTGACGCTCGCAATGACCGTGGCTTTATGATCAAGAATTATGTTAGGAGCGGACCATCCCCAGGTTCCCAGAGGGAATGTGATTTTACCCGTCTTCTGGTCTACCGCTGCATTTCGTTCATTGTCAACGCTGAAGTCAATGTGTTCCGATGATCCCCCGGCATCTACCATGATTGGCGATGCAGTGGTTTGGCCAGATTGTTTCCGGGTCAGGTACACTTCCAATTGATCATGCACGTTGTGAGGCCTTCCTTGCTCTTGGGCAGGGAACTCTTTACTAAAGTTCGGAGCAACGGCTGATTTCAGCAAAATGCCGGCCTGCTGTGGAACAACCTCAAATTTCACCGGTTTTGATGGCAGGGTTTGCGCACCTCCTGTGGATGGCGTTAAGGTGGCTTCCACAATGATGTCATCAAACCCATACTGGCTTGTTAACTTGGCGACTAAATACCCCTCTCCATCGGTCATGGAATTCTCCGGCGTCACCAGTTTCATCTGCTCTTTGGCGTCCTTGTCGTCTTTGATTTTCCAGGTCACACCGGAAATGACTTGTTTGATGATCGGCTGATTTTGGGCATTGAGTACCTTAACTTTAAAGGTATACGTATCTTGGCCGTTGCCTTTCAGAGAGCCTGAAGGCAGTTGAGTCATTTCCCCGTCGAACTTGACACCATCGAAGTTGACGGTATTTTCGCCACCTATCACGGTATCCTTCATGCCATCCATCACCAGAAAAATACGGGTACTTTTGTCCAGCGGCGTGGTACTGGTAAGGGTGGCGCTCAACTGCCCTTTGCCGTTCGTTTTCCCTGATTTATCCCACGCCAGTGTGGCCTTTTTATTCTCTGGTTTGAGGTACCATTTCACGTTTGAGAATACCTGATCTTTCAGTGGCGCTTTATGTTCGTTGCCGTGGGTGATGCTAGCAGTCAGCTCATAAGCGGATTGGCCGTTGGCAATCGCAGAGCCTTCTGTTGTTTGTTTGATACTTTTATCTTTAACCACAAAAGGTTCAACAATAATTTTCATTTGCGCAGTCCGTTGTCTGCCATCCTCGCTGTTAGCGTTAGCCCTGAGGGTATAGTCGTTGATGGCATCAGTCGCGGTATCGAATGTAGGCAGCACCAGTTCAAGCTGATTGCCGCGGGGTTTTATCACACCTTTATTTTTAAGGAATTGTGGATCTACCTGCCAATCAACCTGTTTCACCGGTTTTGCG
Organism: Xenorhabdus mauleonii; assembly: GCF_900113945.1. GTDB lineage: Bacteria > Pseudomonadota > Gammaproteobacteria > Enterobacterales > Enterobacteriaceae > Xenorhabdus > Xenorhabdus mauleonii. The sequence goes on along the minus strand of NZ_FORG01000052.1, from coordinate 890 downwards.
GAAACAATAGTGGCATTCGTGGTGACAGGCTGGGCACTGAATCCGCTCACGAAATTGGGTAGGGTGAGATTGAATTCCGGTTTTTTCCTGTATTCCAGTACGATATTGTTGTTTCTTTCTACCAGATCGTAGCGGCTTCCCGCCAGTGTTCGCAGGGACGCTACACTGCTGGGGGAAAGCTGGACATCAAAAGGGGTGCCAAAACGGTAATTCAGGTTGGCCTGAAACAGGGTTTCACTTTTTCCGCCACTGCCGTATTTGTAATCCACTCCCATGGTCATTAGTGGGATCGGGGTATAATTCAGGCCGATCCTGGCCAGGCCGGGGTTTTTCTGCTGGGTATCACGATTAAACAGGGCTACATTGTCACCATAGTATTGTTCATAGGCCAGCTTCCCGCCAAGGTTGGGATAGGCGGGCAAGTAAAATTCGCCGTTGAGGTCAAATCCGTTGGCGGGGCGTTCATCGTATTCTTTGTTGGACAGGGCATGATGCCATTCGGTCACGCGCCAATAGGTATTGGCCGAGAGCTTGACATAATCTGTCCAGACTTCTCCTCCCACGCCCAGCCGTTTATTTTTTCCCGTCACATCATTGTCAAAGAAGGTATTGATCCCGTACATCCAACCGGGCGTAAAATAACGGCCACCCAGCCCGAGGTTGAGGGTGTGGCGGCTGTCCTTGTGCCGATACCCCAGTTGGGTAAATAGCAACCAGTCGGTTTTGTTGTCATACAGCGGCAGCAACAGGTCGACCGCGCTGTTATCCAATTTTCCCTTTCTATCAAGGGAAAAATTAATTCTGGCGGTGCCATAACGGGACAGCCATTGTTGGGTTTCAGTTGCAATGGTGTTATTTATTTTACCTAATGCGTAAGACTTGGCTTGTTC
>NZ_FORG01000077.1 GCF_900113945.1 Xenorhabdus mauleonii | reverse complement strand
AGTTTACGTATTCTTCGACCAAAAGCATCGTATTGATAGTGCCAGCGCGAGCCGTCCGGCGTTTCGCAATGGGTGAGCTGATTCTGGCTATCCCAACGATAATTCCAGACTTGTGGACGGAAGCCATCACGCTGCTCCTTTTTTTCCACCAATCGGCCATTATCATCATAGCGATAACGGATATTGCCCTGCTGTACCACACGCCCTGCCAGCTGACGTTGGGCCATTTGTGTGACTGCTCCCTGCGCGTCTACGGGAAGATGCAGGTTTAAGTTACCGTTGGCATCGTAACGGAATTGCTCTTCATACGGTCGTGCCCCTTGATACATCGTCTGGACAATTTGCCCGTTACCATTATAGCGGTAACGCGTCTGTCCCCAGCGCCCATCATCAATCACCCTGACATTATAAGCCCGATCATATTGCCAGCTACGGTTCACCGCCGTCGCCTGCGGGGGGAAATGCGGATTGTTCTGTTGTAGGGTTTCACGGAACAAGGTTGTCGCTCGACCAGCTGACTGGTGCGCCAGTAATCCTGTAGCCGTATAGCGGCTGGCTAGAATAAAGCCTTCTGGGCTTTCCCGTACTGTTTCTTGTCCCAGCGGATTATAATGCAGTGATAAGGGACTGTGCTGGTTAAACTGAATCTGGTTAATCCCCCCCGTCCGGTCATAACCAAATTGTAGGGTGTTTCCATCCAGCGTTTCTGCCGTCGGCAGATCCGTAGTACTGTCCCACTCACGAGCAATTTCCCGACCATTCAACCGTTCACAGACCAAATTACCAGCTTCATCGTAGTCAAATTCAACCACCGCATCGGCTGAAGACGCCCGGATCAAGCGGCGCTGGGTATCATACTGGTATTCCGTAACAGAGTTTAGTTCGCAGATTAACTCACCCGTTGTCCAGTGTTCCTGTCGAGTCATTTGGTCTTCGGCAGTATAACAGTAACGGATAAGCTGCCCATCCGGATGGCGAGTCAACGTACGGCGGCCCAGTTGATCATAGGCGTATTCAATTGCCCGCCCGGTAAAATCAATTTCACGGATGATTTGACCTGCCGGATCTCGTTCATAACGATATGTTTCGCCTGTTGCCATGGTCACACTGTTCAGCCGGATCAAACGATCATAGCCAAAATTGAGTATCGTGCCATCCGGACGGATCATCTGAGTCAATAAGTCAAACGCTCCATACGCATAGCGCGTGGTGTTTCCTTCACCGTCAGTGACAGCAGTGATTCTACGTTCACTGTCGTAGTCGATCTGCTGCTTCACGCCATCCGGTAGCTCGATTTCCGTCACACTGCTTTCTGGGCTGGCATGAAACGCACTATGCTGATAATGGGTTTCTTGCCCCAGCGCATCTGTTACACAACGCAACCGCCCCAATCCATCCTGATCATAACGCGTGGTGTAACCATTGGGTAATAGCACCTGATGCAACCGGTGTCGCTCATATTCATAACGCCATTGCGTCCCATCCGGCTGTATTCTGCGCAGTAACTCCCCATGCTGGTTATAGCGGTATTCTTCCAACCGTCCCTGTGGATCCGTGACGGAATCTAAAGCCCCCTGCTCGCTGTAGTGAAAACGCCAGTTTTTACCATCCGGTAATGTGGCCTGCAACAATTGCCCGTATTCATCATATTCGTAAACAAATGTTTCACCGGTAGGCAACGTCAGTGCTGTCAGCTCACCGTAAGAGGTGTATTCAAAGGTGGTTTTTCTGCCCAACGGGTCGGTCTCTGAGAGCTTATGGCTCAGATCCCACTCAAGCAGCGTTTCCCGCTCCAATGGATCAACTTTACGAGTAATCTGGCCATCCTCGTTGTACCAATAACGGGTACATCCCCCTTCGGCATCCAGATAGGTGGTGACTTTATTGGCATCATCATACAGAAAACGATCCTGCCAGTAGCCCTGCGCAGTAGAGACTGACACCACTCTGCCCCGGTCATCATAACCCATTGATACATCCGTCGCGTCGCTATCGTGCCAGCGGGTCATGTAGCCATGAGTATCATATTCATGCCATAGATGACTATGCTGGAAAGTCTGACATTCCGAGAGATAGCCGCGATCGTTATACTGACAAATTACCAAGTTTTGCCGTAGTTCATCCGTCAAATATTCGACGGATATCAGCCGATGCTGATCATAATCCAGCAACAAACGATAACCATCCGAGTGCGTGATCTGTGACAGCTGAGGAACACCTTCATAGTGCAGGTCGTCATAATGGAACATGATGCGGTTATCATGACGGTCACGGATGGCAGACAACAAACGGCGTTCACCGTCCTGATGCTCAAAGCTCAAGGTCAA
>NZ_FORG01000053.1 GCF_900113945.1 Xenorhabdus mauleonii | reverse complement strand
CCACACTGGATAGCTTTATGCAGAAACAGGCGCAATGGCTGGCTCATTTAATGGAAAAGGGCAAGGCGCAGCCGATTCAGTTTACCCTGCCGAAACCCCCTGTGTGCCCACGTTGTGGCGGCACGATGCAAAAACGCATGGGAAAAACAACGCCGTTCTGGGGCTGCACCCGCTACCCGGCGTGCAAAGGGATGCTGAATGCCAGCGCGGTGACCGGCTCCCGAAAAAACCGGCGGGGAAATTCGTCGGCATGAAGATAGGGTTATTGATTGATCCCATTGACGAATGCTTTAAAAATCACGCAGTTTTTAGCCGAAAACTCCCGTAGCCTGAAAGGGAGCGCCTGTTTGCGGTACATCTGCCCACCTTTGAAAGCAGATATTGCTGGTCCAACGGCAGTGAAGGTTTTTTATTCTTTATCAGAACGTCAACCACGTAGGCGTCTGACGCCCGGCGGGAAAAATCATTCCCGTCAGGGAAGCGGATTTTCTCCGTCACACCGTATTTTTTATCTCCATGGAGAACATCGTATGTCTGAGAACACCACAACTTTAACCAAAAACGACTATTTCAACCTGAATATTAAGGGTCTGGGTTATCTGAATAATATCCGCCATGTCAGCACCGCCAGTGGCACGTTCCTGAGCTGTGTGATCAATGCGCTGAACGGGCCGAGTGATAACCCGGTCTATGTGCGTTTTGATATCACCGTGGTTGGCAAGGAAGCAACCAGTCTGGTCGGCCGTTGCCAGAAAGCGGTAGACGAGGACAAAAAAGTCTTACTGGGTTTTACGTTAAGCAATCCTTCAACGGATATCTTTACCCTGAAACGCGGTGATCATGCGGGTGAACAGCGCGTTAGCCTGAAAGCCCGTCTGATCAAAGTTGACTGGATTAAAATCGGTCAGGAAAAAGTGTATCAGGCTGAACAATCCGATTCGATGCCGCCTCAGAACGGCATTACGCAAAAAGAATATGCAGAAAATTCCTTCTGATATTCCATTGACCTGCCCTGAAATTTCAGGGCATTCCTTTATGAATAAGACAACAGGATACCGTGATGAATGTTGCACCGATTGGGGTTCTGGCCCTGCAATATTGCCATAAACAATTACCGTTAACCGTGTTGCGAAGCCGTGCAGGTTTTTATATCGGCACGATGGATGCGGGAGAACCGTGCTCGCGTGAATCCGTGGAGTATTTTGCCTACCGCGAACAAGCGGAGTTTGCCCTGAAACAAGGGCAATGGACACAACGTCAGTCAGTTTAACCGATAAGGAAAGGAATATGGCTTCACGCGGAATTAACAAGGTGATTTTAGTGGGCTATCTGGGGCAGGATCCGGAAATCCGTTACCTGCCGACCGGCGGTACGGTGGCCACGCTTTCACTGGCCACTTCAGATAACTGGCGGGATAAACAAACCGGCGAGTTGCGGGAAAAAACGGAGTGGCACCGGGTCGCCATTTTCGGCAAATTAGCCGACATTGCGGCGGAGTATTTACAGCAAGGGACGCAGGTGTATATCGAAGGCCAGCTGAAAACGCGCAAATGGCAGGATAACCAGGGGCAGGATCGCTACTCAACTGAAGTGGTGGTGAATGTGAATGGGTCGATGCAGATGCTGGGGAGTCGTGGGGATTTGAAGCACGCGGCATCTCAGCAGGCTGGACATAAGCCAGCACAGAAGCAGCTACCGTCTCAACCTGTTAATCAGGAAAGAAAAAAAACACAGCCAGAACAGGTCTCAGTGTTACCGGAAGAGGATGACACCGACTGGGATTCGGAAATTCCGTTCTGAGTGATGCCTCCATCATTAACATATTGCCCTGCTAAATTAAAATAGGGCTGGATGTTTTAACGTGTAACGCAAAAGTGTTATCTATATCTTTATGATATTAAATGATTATTTTACATTAATAGCACTTTTTGATAAAAAATATTAGCACAGACATGTATACTTAATAACAAGTACACCTGCCACGCTGAGTCCCTGAATCAGGGAATGCGCAAATTGGCAGGTTTTTTTTTGCCTGAATTTTACTTTCTGTGATATCTATGACGACTACAACGCAAAAGAAGATTTATCAAAAGCGTCCAGAAGATATTTCTTTTCTTATTAATAAACTTCGGAAACGCGGCTTAATCATAAAAGAGCAAAAGGCTGCGGAGCATGCACTGACATTCATCGGTTATTATAGATTACGCGGTTATTTCTATCCTTTTTATCTTATGGATGAACAGCGTATACCACAGCCGATTGAGCCGAAACATTTTGTTGAAGGAACGACATTAGAAGATGTTCTTCAGCTCTATGAATTCGACCGAAAATTGCGTCTGATTATCCTCGAACAAATACAAAAAGTGGAAATAGCTTTACGAACGTGTTTATCTGAGCACATGTGCGGAAAATATGGTGCTCATTGGTTCATGAACTTATCTGTTCTGAGTAATGACTACCACTATGAAAACTTTTTTGGTCAGATTAATGAGGCTAAAGAAACGTTTATTGAACATTATAAGCAGAAATATCACACGCCAAAATACCCGCCTTCCTGGATGATCACAGAAACATTGAGCTTTGGCTCATGGTCAAAAATATATAAGTCGTTATTACAGGTGGATCAAAAAGCCATTGCACGCAAATTTAATGTGAAAAGTTATGAAGTCATGGCGTCGTGGTTTCATACATTAAGTCATATTCGCAATCTTTGTGCACACCACAATCGTATCTGGAATCGCTCCTTCCGGGCATTCCCGCCGAAAAAAGGGCGTGAATTAGAACAACATATTATTAATCCAACAACGCTTTATAGTCGGTTGGCTATTTTGAAATACCTTTCAGCTCAGGTGTCTTATTATAATGGTTTAAAAACACAATTAACGGAGTTAATGAAAGAAAAACCTTGCTGTGTAAACTGGGAAACGATGGGATTTATTGATAATTGGGAGCACTCATCACTCTGGCAATCAAATACAGATTTTTGTGAAAAAGAGACCTCTTCAGACAGAATTCATGGCTAAACGGAATGCCAGTAACTCAGGTAAGTTACTTTACTTGTTAAACTTACACGTTCGATTATTGAATTAGATAACATAATTCGTTAAAGTAGAAACGCTATCGGCAAAATCCGATAGTCAGGGATTAGCAACCCTGAGAAACACTCCACTGGTAGGATATTTCTACCAGTGTGTCTGCTATCACCCTTTCAATGGTGGTTCAGGCAGGGGAGACTCACGTCTCGCCGGTCGAGTGTTTCCGGTATTGCTAACCCTGTCTGAACTACCACCAATAATCTACAGAAAGGGAAGCAGGTATGACGATGACTCACACTCAGAAAGACTGGCACCCAGCCGAAATTATTTGTGCATTACGCAAACGTGGTACAACCCTCGCCGCAGTCTCCCGCGAAGCCGGATTAAGCTCTTCAACCCTTGCCAACACCTTATCCCGCTCATGGCCAAAAGGGGAATGGATCATTGCAAATACCCTTGAGGTCCATCCTTCCGAAATTTGGCCGAGTCGTTATTTTGATCAAGCCGGTCAGTTGATTGAACGTACGACACGCAAGACGGTTTCAGCAAAAACAGCAGAACAATAAGCAATAAAGTTTTTATTTCCTAAAAGGCAGTTTCAGTTGTTGATTGAAAAAATCCTGTTATTTCCTGCACATTGAGGCTTTTATTGCCGGGCAGGAATAACAGGAATGAGAATAACCCTATTACTGGGCATATTGGCCACTATCCTGACGGGATGCCATTCCCCGTCCAAACAACCCCAACCCATCTCCGAACAGGTGGTTTCTGCAACGCAGGTCACGCGCAATATTCAGCCTGTTCCTTCTGATATTTATCAACACACGCCGGAAGTTATTCGTCATGGCCGATATCTGTTGGTCAGCATCGACCCGACAGCCGCACAGCGTGACCCGCTTTCCCAGTTGATTGAGGTGCGTCTCCCTGCTTCCCAGCAGCCTACGGTGGGCGATGCCCTGCGTGATGTCTTGCGCCAGTCGGGCTATACCTTGTGTGCACCTGAAAAGACCAATGACATTTTATATCGTCAGCCGTTGCCTTCCGTGCACCATCAGTTAGGCCCTGTTCGGCTGCATACGGCTTTGCAGCTCATGGCAGGCCCAGCCTGGCAACTGGACGTGGATGGGGTAAAACGTCAGGTTTGTCACCATCTGCGACCGGGTTATCAGCTCCCACAACCCCCACAAGGAAAACAACCATGAAATGGTCTCAAATGGGGCTGATGGTGTGGGTCGTACTCGGCAGCCCGGCATGGGCAGATAGTCCGTCACCTTTAACGTCACAGCAGACGCAGACGGTGGAAAGCCAACCGCAAACATTGAAAACACCGGCCGGGCAATGGGGATTGAAGAGGGAGGAATATCAGCGTTATCAGCATCTGATGGCGGGGCCAAGGGGAATTCAATCGCCGGGACTTGATCCGCTGACAACCTTGGGCATTGAGGCTGAAAATGAGGCCGAACGCCGCCGTTATGCTGAGCAGTGGGTCAAAACAGAATTCGCCCGTACCGAAAAAGAGCTGCGCTTTCAGCGAGAAGTGAATGCGGCCTGGCAGCGGCTGTTTCCTGATGTTCTGCCCGTTAACATGGAAAAAACACGGGAGGTAAGCGGTCGTCTGGCCCTGTTTGTCAAAGCGAAAGATTGCCCGTCATGTGAAACCCGTCTGGCTGAAGTGTTGGCTGCGAAGCAACCTGTTGATATTTATCTGGTTGACAGTCAGGGGAATGATGATCTGCTGCGGCAGTGGGCCAAAAAACATCAAATCCCCGTTGAGCGGGTACGCAGCCGACAAATCACCCTGAATCATGATGCGGGCTACTGGTTCCGGTTTGGCAAAGGTCGGATGCCGGTCTTGCTGCGGCAGGGAGAGCAGGGATGGCAGATCACCTCATTATGAAACTACTGAACTTATTCCCCGTTGTGGGTTTATTATGGATGACAGCCTGTCATGCTGAACTGAATGTGATTGCCGATTTAGGCGGCAAAGATGCCTCGCCCTTTTATGACAGCATTAATGCCGAACAACATGATGCGTCTTTACCATCGGCACCGCCTTTCTCTCCCGAAGTCATAGGTGAATCTGTCATGTTGCCTGTCAGCACATCGGAACTCACTCCGGGGAAAGTCGCTGGTAGACCATTACAACTGCCGGGGATTGGCGCGCTGTTTCTGATTGGGGATGATCCCGTTTCACGCCAGTGGTTGAACCAGAATGCAACTACATTGACGAAACAACAGGCTGTGGGGTTGGTGGTGAATGTCAGAGACATGGCGGGGTTACAGGCATTGCGCGCATTAGCCCCGGATTTACTGCTGTCACCGGCTTCCGGCACCGAACTGGCTCGCCGGTTGCAATTGCAACATTATCCGGTGTTAATTACCGACACCCAGCTTTCCCAGCAGTTATTGCCATGAGCCGCCGTTATGTGGTTGAGGCCTTGCTGCGTCCGGCCGTTGAACTGAATACGGCGCTGGTCGCCGCCGTTGCAGCATTTGTCTGTATTCGGGCACCCTGGGCCATCGCACTGGCACCCTCCGTCAGTTATGTCATAGGCGGCAGTTTTGCCGCACTGGCGATAGTGCGCACCTGGCAGGGCATCCAGGTTCTGCGTTATCGCCGGAACCTGCGCCGCCTGCCGCGTTACCAGATGAGCACAAAGCATATTCCCGTCAGCCACCGGCAGTTATTTCTGGGCCGGGGATTTCGCTGGCAGCAGAAGCATACCCAGCGTTTGCAGGATACGCGACGACCGGAAGTGGAACGATTTGTGCAACCGTCTCAGGTTTATCAGCTTGCCCGTGCAGTAGAACGAACAACCGAATACCGTTGGCCGATTTTATCTGTGCTGTTACGTAAAGACTCACCCTTCAATCCGGTACGCCCGCTGCCCCCGGTGGGCGGCAATCCGGCCATTCACGGCATTGAACCGCAGGAGGCGGACGTGTTTATGGATTTGCGCGAACGAGTCGGGCATACGTTGGTGATGGGCACTACCCGGGTGGGAAAAACCCGATTGGCTGAACTGCTTATCACGCAGGATATCCGGCGTGGTGAAGTGGTGATTGTGTTTGATCCCAAAGGGGATGCTGATCTGTTAAGACGCATCTGGGCAGAGGCGCACCGGGCAGGGCGTGGTAATGAACTGTCCATCTTTCATTTGGGTTGGCCGGAAATCTCTGCCCGTTATAACGCCGTCGGGCGGTTTGGCCGGGTATCCGAGGTAGCGTCCCGTCTGGCGGGGCAGCTCAGTGGCGAAGGCAACAGTGCGGCGTTTCGTGAATTTGCCTGGCGGTTTGTCAATATTGTCGCCCGTGCCCTAGTGGCGCTGGGGCACCGGCCGGATTACCAGCTGATCACCCGCTACGTCAATAATATTAGCGAACTGTATCAGCGCTATGCCATCCGAGTGATGGAAGAGAGGCAACCGGAGCTGTTGGCGCAAATCAATCATTCTCTCAGCAAACTGAAAGAAAA
>NZ_FORG01000055.1:4114-5498 GCF_900113945.1 Xenorhabdus mauleonii | reverse complement strand
ATGTCTGGCAGTGTCCTACTCTCACATGGGGAGACCCCACACTACCATCGGCGCTACGGCGTTTCACTGCTGAGTTCGGCATGGGGTCAGGTGGGACCACCGCGCTATTGCCGCCAGACAAATCCTGTTTTCAATCCCGAACAAGCTGTCTCTTCTCTGAATGTCTCGTCTCAAAAACCCCATAAAACACCTTCGGTGTTGTCAGGTTAAGCCTCACGGTTCATTAGTACTGGTTAGCTCAACGTCTCGCAACGCTTACACACCCAGCCTATCCACGTCCTCGTCTCGAACGCTCCTTCAGTGTCCTCAAGGGACAAGGGAAGACTCATCTCAAGGCAAGTTTCCCGCTTAGATGCTTTCAGCGGTTATCTCTTCCGCACTTAGCTACCGGGCAGTGCCATTGGCATGACAACCCGAACACCAGTGGTGCGTCCACTCCGGTCCTCTCGTACTAGGAGCAGCCCCTTTCAATCTTCCAACGCCCACGGCAGATAGGGACCGAACTGTCTCACGACGTTCTAAACCCAGCTCGCGTACCACTTTAAACGGCGAACAGCCGTACCCTTGGGACCTACTTCAGCCCCAGGATGTGATGAGCCGACATCGAGGTGCCAAACACCGCCGTCGATATGAACTCTTGGGCGGTATCAGCCTGTTATCCCCGGAGTACCTTTTATCCGTTGAGCGATGGCCCTTCCATTCAGAACCACCGGATCACTAAGACCTACTTTCGTACCTGCTCGAGCCGTCACTCTCGCAGTCAAGCTAGCTTATGCCTTTGCACTAACCTCACGATGTCCGACCGTGATTAGCTAACCTTCGTGCTCCTCCGTTACGCTTTGGGAGGAGACCGCCCCAGTCAAACTACCCACCAGACACTGTCCGCAACCCGGATAACGGGCCTACGTTAGAACATCAAACATTCAAGGGTGGTATTTCAAGGATGGCTCCATGCAGACTGGCGTCCACACTTCAAAGCCTCCCACCTATCCTACACATCAAGGCTCAAGGTTCAGTGTCAAGCTATAGTAAAGGTTCACGGGGTCTTTCCGTCTTGCCGCGGGTACACTGCATCTTCACAGCGAGTTCAATTTCACTGAGTCTCGGGTGGAGACAGCCTGGCCATCATTACGCCATTCGTGCAGGTCGGAACTTACCCGACAAGGAATTTCGCTACCTTAGGACCGTTATAGTTACGGCCGCCGTTTACTGGGGCTTCGATCAAGAGCTTCGCGTTGCCGCTAACCCCATCAATTAACCTTCCAGCACCGGGCAGGCGTCACACCGTATACGTCCACTTTCGTGTTTGCACAGTGCTGTGTTTTTATTAAACAGTTGCAGCCAGCTGGTATCTGCGACTGGCCTCGGCTCCGGGAGCACGTCA
>NZ_FORG01000055.1:2839-4010 GCF_900113945.1 Xenorhabdus mauleonii | reverse complement strand
ACGCCAGCGTGCCTTCTCCCGAAGTTACGGCACCATTTTGCCTAGTTCCTTCACCCGAGTTCTCTCAAGCGCCTGAGTATTCTCTACCTGACCACCTGTGTCGGTTTGGGGTACGATTCAATGTTACCTGAGGCTTAGAGGCTTTTCCTGGAAGCAGGGCATCAACCACTTCAGCACCGTAGTGCCTCGTCATCACGCCTCAGTGTTACCAGCAGTCCGGATTTACCAAAACTGCCCACCTACACGCTTAAACCGGGACAAACCGTCGCCCGGCTGGTTTAGCCTTCTCCGTCCCCCCTTCGCAGTAACACCGAGTACAGGAATATTAACCTGTTTCCCATCGACTACGCCTTTCGGCCTCGCCTTAGGGGTCGACTCACCCTGCCCCGATTAACGTTGGACAGGAACCCTTGGTCTTCCGGCGAGCGGGTTTTTCACCCGCTTTATCGTTACTTATGTCAGCATTCGCACTTCTGATACCTCCAGCAGCCCTCACAGGCCACCTTCAACGGCTTACAGAACGCTCCCCTACCCAACAACACCTGAGTGTCGCTGCCGCAGCTTCGGTGCATGGTTTAGCCCCGTTACATCTTCCGCGCAGGCCGACTCGACCAGTGAGCTATTACGCTTTCTTTAAATGATGGCTGCTTCTAAGCCAACATCCTGGCTGTCTGAGCCTTCCCACTTCGTTTCCCACTTAACCATGACTTGGGGACCTTAGCTGGCGGTCTGGGTTGTTTCCCTCTTCACGACGGACGTTAGCACCCGCCGTGTGTCTCCCGTGATAACATTCTTCGGTATTCGCAGTTTGCATCGGGTTGGTAAGTCGGGATGACCCCCTAGCCGAAACAGTGCTCTACCCCCGAAGATGAATTCACGAGGCGCTACCTAAATAGCTTTCGGGGAGAACCAGCTATCTCCCGGTTTGATTGGCCTTTCACCCCCAGCCACAAGTCATCCGCTAATTTTTCAACATTAGTCGGTTCGGTCCTCCAGTTAGTGTTACCCAACCTTCAACCTGCCCATGGCTAGATCACCGGGTTTCGGGTCTATACCCTGCAACTTAACGCCCAGTTAAGACTCGGTTTCCCTGCGGCTCCCCTATACGGTTAACCTTGCTACAGAATATAAGTCGCTGACCCATTATACAAAAGGTACGCAGTCACACCCA
>NZ_FORG01000089.1 GCF_900113945.1 Xenorhabdus mauleonii | reverse complement strand
GCCATCGTGCTTGTGACCGCTTTCAGTGCCAAATTCTTTTTTGGCCAAGCGGTTGATCGGAACTTCGATGCGATGCTAAGTACTTATAATCAGGTTGGAGAGTTAAGAAAACAAATTGGTGCATTGGAACACAAATTTAATCAACCATCCGATAATTCCGAAAGATTAAAGAAAAAATAGTTATTAACTATATTGTTACGTATGTTTTTATTGCCTATTTTTAAATAAAATGGCTTACTTGGAATTCATTAACAACAAAGAGGAAATACAATGCAATATACTACTTACATGGAAATCTTAGGGGCAGAACAAGGATTGCTATCGAAAAACTGTTCAGGCAATGATGCTCACAAAGATAAAATACAGCTACACTCCCTTGAGTTATCAAAAGGCATTGATGGCCTTAATGATATAGAAAAAATAATTTTTGAAAAAAACGTAGATGGTGCATCACCTTTGTTACTTAATGCCATCGATAAAAATGAGCATTTAGAATTAACAGTATTTCAGTGCATTGATGACAAAATAACCCATGAATTTAAATTTGATAATGCCTTAATAGAAAAGATAAATACTATTTTTTCATATGAGAATAAAAAATCACCTTATGAGAAAATACAAATAAAACTAAAGGGATAATTATAGTAATTATGGTTTACAAAAAAATACTGTCGCCCATAAAAAAGAAAAATCATGAACATAAAAAATAACAACGCTTATTTATTAAGCAAACTATCACAAAAAGAAACTCAATCTTTAAAAGATGCATATGAAAGGGATATTTTGCATTTAAAAAGCGAATACGAGAAGGAAAATAAAGTTTTAAAAAAAGCATATGAGAAGGAGATTAAAACCTTAAAAGATAGTCATGAAAAAAAAATCAAATCATCAAAAGGTTGGAATGAAGAGGAAATACAATATCTAAATATAGCATACGAGAAAGAAATCAAATCAATGGAAGGATACAATGAATGGCTTAGTGACTTACTTCATTGGGATGTAAAGACAATTTTTGCATCAAACGCTATATTGATATCCCTTTATTTTTTAACAATATATCTATCTAATAACAGCCCATTGCTGATGCTTTGTATTTTCGCTTTCATGTATTTTTTGGTTTCTTCTTTTACTTCCTTTATAACATCATTAGATAAAAAAATAAGCTATTACCTATACTTGAAAGCGAAAGTTATTTACTTTTTCGGCTATTTTAATTCTCATCATCATTAAAAAGATAATCATCAATAAGATGATAATTATCTAGCAGTAAAAAACCCTTAATTGATGCATTGGCAACTTTATAAGCAAGCATAGGGTCGCTAGTAAGTGAAAATTTTCTTTTAAGATCAGACGCTGCCCACCTAAATAACCTAACACCTTTTGTAAGCATCCCTCTAAACCGGACCATTTACTTTTAGAGATCTTCCGACATACTGATTATGTCCCTTGAGGAGATCACCATGCGTAAAGCCCGATTCACCGAACACCAGATTATCGCCGTTCTGAAATCCGTCGAAGCCGGCCGCACTGGCGTTACCAGAAGCGCTTAATCAGAGCGGGTCCATTGATTTTATGCACGATGCGCGGGTGTGTGGCAGACGCTTCCGGACCTTCAACGTG
>NZ_FORG01000054.1 GCF_900113945.1 Xenorhabdus mauleonii | reverse complement strand
AGGTGATCCGCAAAAACGGGATTGTTTATATCGGGCTGGATGCGTTGTCTGACAGTGATGTGGCCTCGGCCGTGGGTAACAGCATGTTTGCGGATCTGGTCAGTGTCGCGGGGCAGATTTACAAATATGGCATGAACGCCGGATTGCCGGTTCGCCATGACGGCAAGCTGGCGATCAACCTGCATTGTGACGAATTCAACGAACTGATGGGGGATGAATTTATTCCACTGATTAACAAAGGCGGCGGTGCGGGTATGCAGGTCACGGCGTATACCCAGACTTCTTCCGATATCGAAGCCCGCATCGGCAGCCCGGCCAAAACCGCGCAGGTGGTGGGTAACTTCAATACCCTGATTATGCTGCGGGTACGGGATAACCGGACGGCGGAGCTACTCACCAGCCAGCTACCGGAAGTGGAAATCTACAGCAAGACGCTGGTATCGGGGCATTCTGATATTGCCGATGTCGAGCAGGGGCAAGATTTTACCTCGTCCACCCAGGACAGGGTAGGCACCGTCAAAACCCCACTGATTACACCCGCCGAAATGATTAACCTGCCGAAAGGGCAGGCGTTCGCGTTACTGGAAGGCGGGCAGTTGTGGAAAATCCGTATGCCTTTGCCAACGGGCGATGACGACGATGCCTTAATGCCAGCCAGTTTGCAGAACATCGCTGAACAGATGCGCAGACACTACCGCACCAGTGAAAACTGGTGGGAAGAGAAGGGGTAGTTTCCGTTTATGGCGCAGTCAGAAAACCCATCCTGTCAATCGTCCCAACCGCCCCGTAAGCCCGGTTTGCTCTATCGTGTGCTATGGGAATGGCCGTGGCAGCTTATTGGATTTATTGTCATGTCGTGGCTATTCAGCTTGCTACTGGAATATCTCGGTATGGCGTTTTTCTGGCCGGAGCAGGGAGCCGTTCACAGTCAGACCATGATGAAAACCGAGCTGCAATTTTTATCCACGGAATTTACCCGAAGTCTGTTATTGGCTGAACCTTCACAAACCGTTTCAGCCAGGCTGACGCGGGTTTATCAGTGGATTTTTGTAGACAGTGGTTTTATGAATTGGGTTCAGGGACAACGGCAATACCCGCTCCATAGCAACAATGATTTTTTGCGCGAGTTTAATGCTGTGTTACATAGCCTATTGGCACATTTGCGAGAGTATTGGCTGGCAACCGTGTTTATCACGATGGTGACGCTGATCCGGCTGGCCATTTTGCTGTTATCCGTTCCCTTGTTTGCAATGGTGGTATTAGTTGCACTGGTTGACGGGCTGGGACGTCGTGATTTGCGGCGTTACGGGGCAGGATATGAATCGAGCTTTGTTTATCACCATGCCAAACGGGGAATTAAACCCGCTTGCACTATTCCCTGTGTGCTGTATTTATCGTGGCCGGATGTGGTGTATCCCACCGTGATATTGTTGCCAGCGGCGTTACTTTTAGGTATGGCGGTGGTGATCACCACTTCAATGTTTAAGAAATACCTTTAAGACGCTGACACTGAAGTGCAAAACGTTTTTTGTTTTGTACTTCAGTGTCAGCAGACAAGCCGCACAGCGGCGCGTCAGTCTTTCAGACTAATGCTGATACGTTGACGTCACATTCACCACCCGCGTCATGCACTCAAACCAGTCACAGGCCTGACAGGCTCGGCTGCTGCCTTCCTTCGGATCGAAATGGTAGTGATGATGCGAAATATCTTCACAATACCCCACAAACGGCTGATCGATACGATGTAACTGAATGGCAGCTGCTTGTGCTTTAGTCGCAGGGAAAAACGCCCCGCCCATTTCGGCAAACAGTTCGGTATCATCCTGTTGTGCGTCACAGTGTTCACAGTGGTTTATCCAGTGTTGCCGGTGCAGCCGTTGGCTGACGGCTTGGCGAAGGCGGTGGTGAAAGCCGGGCAGTATGCTGCGCACGAGGGTGGGAATATCGGCGATATAAAACAAAAACGCTGGGCTGTCCTGCTCGGTGTAATCCACTTCCGTGCCGGGTTCATCGCCGTTAACCGCTTCCAGCAGCTGGTGTCCGGCAGGCAGCAGAAACGCGGTCACCGTGGTAGGTTCATGACAGTGTGGGCAGGTCGTCTGAGTCTGGGCGAGATACCAGCATTCCGCATGCACATTGTAGAACGGCAGCCAGTGCATAAATGGCGTTGGGTCAAAACTGTTGTCGATGTACCAGATTTGGGCGACGGCATCCCAGTGTGCGCCCAGCTTCCTCGCCTTTTCGTATTCATCATCAGGGACGTTTAAATCAATCCTCAGCATGGGGTTTCCTTCATGATTAAGTGTTGGCTGAATAAATTAGTCAGACTATTTAGCTAATTTTCACCAGAGCATAAAGAGTTTATTGCTGATCTGACGTAAAAAACCCCGCATCCTCGGCATCCTGAATACTATGACGAGGTGCGTGTTAATGCGTGGTGACTTTTCCCTGTTCCGTTCCGCCTGTCTGCTGGGACTGGCCCTATTGTATATGCCGCTTGCGCAGGCAGCCGAGAAAGATGAACTGGCCAGTGCCAAAAATCTGATTGCTCAGGTGCAGATAGCACTGGAACGCGCAAGTATTGCCGAAAAGCAGGCTGATGCCTCAACCCTCCCTCGCTACTACTTTGATTACGCCCGTATCAGTGCCGATCTCAACACCATCAAAACCGGTATCGATCACTACCTGACCCCCTCCCGTGACCAGCCGGGCGGGTCTGCACTGTTATCCGGTCAGTATCGGCAGGAACATCCGTAATGACCCCTACCCAGCGCAATGCCTTTGAAGTCGCTTCAGGGCACTTTGATATTCATTTTCTGTCTCTGGTGTGCGTCGGTTTTTTCTTAGCGACCCTGTTTCTTTGGGCTGCCTGGGCAGCAGTGGATGTCTGGAACGGCTGGGCGAATGAAAAAGTGCGTAACCAGACCCTCAGCCAGTTTGCCCTGCGAACGGCTCTCTTACTGGTGATATCGGTCTGGATGTTTGCCAGTTAATGCAATGAACCTACTGAAAAAGGAACCGCGTAAATATGAAACCAATATTAACGGCCTGCCGCCGTCTCAGCACTAACCTGATAACGCGAATCAGCACCGTGTTTTTGTTGTTTGGCCTTGCTTGTGAATCCGCCTGGGCTGATTTACCTGCGATCGAACCGCCGAAAAGTGGCGGCGGGGGCGGGTTATTGGGACAAGTGAAGGGCTACGCACAGGATGGCATTGTGATTGGGGGCTTAATCCTCTCAGCCGTGGCGTTTTTTAAAGTCGCCTCTGCCGCTGTGGAAACCTTCTCCGAAGTGCGTGACGGCAAAGCCACCTGGACCCAGTTTGGCTCCATTATCGTGGTCGGTGTGGTGCTGCTGGTTGCGGTGATTTGGCTGCTGGCGAAATCGGCCGGCATTATTTTTTAAGGGGCCGCTGATGCAGACGATCCTGTTCCTACCTGATCGCTTAAACGCTGAACCGGTGGTATTTCGTGGCTTCACCACCCCGGAGATGGGGCTGGCGGCATTAGCCGGAATAGGGATCGGGCTAATGGTGAGCCTGCCCCTGATCCCGTTAGTGGGTTGGGTCATGATACCCACGGGCATGCTGGTCACGCCTTTGCTGCTGGTGAGCTTTGGCGGGCGCTGGCTCGTGCAGCTGAAGCGCGGCAAACCGGAAAATTATCTCTGGCTGAAGCTGGAAGAGAAAAAACGTCGGTTAGGTGTCGGTGATCCGGCGCTGATTATTGCGGCTCAGGGTTGGTCATTACGGCGCAGCAGGAGCGTACAATGAGTCGGTTTCGTCATGCACTGAAAAACCGTGATCAGCATATTCTGACCCTGCGGTTTGCCTGCGGGGTACTGGTGCTGGTCTTATTGATCACGCTGATCGGCTGGATGACAGCACCGCGCAATCTCACCATTCATAACCCGCCGGATTTGCGCAGTGGCAGCACCCGGGCGTGGTGGGAAGTCCCTGCGCCAAGTGTCTACAGTTTTGCGTTTTATATTTTCCAGCAACTGAATGCTTGGCCGAAAAACGGGGCACAGGATTATCCGGCCAAAATTGTGGCCTTATCAGCCTATCTGACACCGGCCTGTCAGGATTTTCTGCGGGAAGATGCCAAAACCCGGGCTGACAGCGGTGAGTTGCTCGACCGGGTGCGGGTTGTCTACGAAATTCCCGGTCGGGGCTATGAGACAAACAGTGTGACGGTACACAACCGGGATAATTGGAGGGTGAGGCTGGATTTGGTGGCGGATGAGTATTACCACGCCGAACCGGTCAAACGGGCTCTGGTGCGCTATCCCCTGAAAGTGGTGCGCTGGGAGGGGGATGCCGAGCGTAATCCGTTCGGACTGGCACTGGATTGTTACGACGGGATGCCACAACGGCTGGAAGCCATGCCGCCACCCGTGGAAGAGAAAAAAGGGATGTTTCAATGAAAAAATGGCCTTCTCTCTTTGCCTGTGTGGGACTGATGCTGAGCAGCGTGTTGTTGTCCAGTTTTGGGGTGACCGCAGATGAATTGCTGAAATGGGAACGCATTCCGTTATCAGTGACGCTGAAAGTGGGTCAGGAACGGATTATTTTTGCTGACCGGAATATGCGTGTCGGCGTGCCCCCGTCACTCAGTGATAAACTGCGGGTACAAAGTGCCGGTGGGGCAATTTATCTGAAAGCCAGCCAATCATTTTCGCCGACCCGTCTGCAATTGCAGGATAGCGAAAACGGCGAAATTATCCTGCTGGATATCCGTACCGCCAAAAAGGCTCCGACCGAGCCGATACGCATTATTTATCCGGATGAAAAATCCACCGAGTCAGTAGAAAAATCCTCTTCGCAGAGCCAAGCCAAATTATCGGCACCCGTGCCGGTGGTGTTAACCCGCTATGCCGCGCAGCAGTTGTATGCACCGCTGCGCACCCTTGAGCCGGTCACTGGCATTCATCCGGTCAACCTGCACTTACCTTCGATAATCACGACGCTCTACCCCTCAGTGCCGATTGAAATAACCCCATTGGCAGGCTGGGGAGTGAAAAATTATTCCGTCGTGGCGTTGAAATTGCGCAATACCGCCAAACGCACTCTCACGCTCGACCCGCGCGCTTTGCAGGGGCAGTTTGTGGCTGCGACGTTTCAGCATCGCTGGCTGGGTGCAGCCGGCACGCCGGAAGATACGACGGGGCTGTATCTTGTCATTCAGGGGCAGCCGGATAACGCTTTTATTCCTGAGCCGACAGCCGTGAAATCGGGAGACCCTCATGCAGATTAAATCCAACAGCCTGGTCAAGATACTGGTGCCGGCGGTGCTGATGGTCGGCGGGTTTATCGGCATCAAAAGTTGCAGTTCAACAGACACAGTCGCGCCTGTGATACCGCCCAATAATGCCCTTGCCTCGCTGTCCCCGGAGGAGTTACAGGCACTGGGTATCGGCGGCGATACGCCGGAAGATACTCTGCGAACGCTGGTCGGCACACTCAATAAAGTGCGGGCAGAGCAGCAGCGTTTAAATCAGCAGAATGCCGATATCCTGAAAGAAAATGACCAGCTTAAAAATCAGCATCACGATGTTGCCGGTCAGATAGACGCAGCGGTTGCCACTATCCGGCAGGCTGATGAACAGCGTCAGCGCGAATTGCAGGATGAGCAGCAGGGATTACTGGCGCAGATTGATTTACTGACCGAGCGGCTGAATTCAACCCCGCTGACTACGCCCGACAGTCCGGTACCGCTGGGAGCGGGAAGTTATTCCTATTCAGTGAATGCAGGCACAGGGCAAAATGATCTGATCTGGATAACGCCGGCCGATGAAAAACCGGCAAACGAGCAGGGCATCGGCCATGGCCATACCCCGGCACAATACCCGACCGCATTTTTAAGTGAACAGCCCGTTGCAGGGCAAAATCAATCTCAGCCTGTTTCGCTTCAGACTCCTTCAAAGGAAAAAAACGAAAAACCGGTCTAT
>NZ_FORG01000068.1 GCF_900113945.1 Xenorhabdus mauleonii | reverse complement strand
AAAATCGGATCGATTTATGGTTAATATACGAGTCCATATCTGAATTCCTCACGAAATATGGGCTGTTGCCAGCGCTTGATCTTTATTGTGTTAAAAACATTTTTTTAAAATATTGATTTTAAAACATAGTGTTAACAACTCAGTTCACAGATTTATAATGAATTTCTTTAAGATGCTGGTGTGTTGGCGATATTCCCTCAATCATTCAGATTGTGATGTGATTTATCTAATAGGGGTGATTTCCTTTTTATCAATCAGAAATTTGAAGCCTAATTGGGTATAACTATCCAATGAATATAAAAAGATAATATTTTCCATGCCTAACATACATTAGGAGTTTTTTTATTGATCTGCGTAATGAATAATTATTATCGGCTGATAAAAAAAGGTAATGACATTATGTTGGTTGAAGTTTGTTTTTATTGTTTATGAGAAAGTGGCGTTTTCCCGTATATATATTCATTGGATATTTCGCTGTAAAGCCCATTAATGCTAAATCATGCCATATTTGTCATTGAACTTAATGATTGATCGTGATTTTATCAAAATTTTTTTGCCCTATTGAAAACAGGCCCAGATCTTGTTGGGCCTGTTCTTTATTTCTCCGCATAAAGCATCAAGCTTACGATTAAAGAATAGATGTTGGATGCGTTATATTCATATTTCTCCTACTTCTCCGTTGCTGGCCGGTATTTGGTTCTTGAGGCAAAGTAAATTCCCGAGCCATTCTTCGCTTGGAAGATACGGTGGATAATTAGGAAAGGCTATATTGGTAGGATTTATTATCTTATTGATATCGTAATCTAATAGTAGATATTTTCCGAGTTTATCACCTATTAGTTGGGTTGGAGAGGCATTTATTATTATGTAAGTTTTTTTATTAGTCGGTTTATCAAAAATGCCAAGCGTTGAGTCTGTAGAATGATATTCTTTGTACAATGAATTTAGGTATAAAGAAGTGGGATCATTGAATGCATTAGTATTATTCCCCATATTTTCAGGATACGGCCCTCCGGTTAAATTAATTGTATCGCAGCTTTTAAATGCGCCAGCAGGAGAGCTAGAACCATTATAGGGCACTGGCAGTGTCTTATTTGGATTATAGAAGTAATGTTTGGGATTGAATTTATAGGTATAAATTGATTTGGCTCCAGTGGTTTTATCCGTGACGTTCGCAGCCACTGTAGCTACATGGTTAGGATCATTTTGGCTGCCTGACCATCCCCAGGTTGCCAGAGGGAATGTGATTTTACCTTGCTTATGATCTACCTTGGCATTTCGTTCGTTGTCAGAGCTGAGTTGGATGCTTTCTGATGATCCCCCGGAATCTGGCGTTATCGGCGATGCCGTGGTTTGGTCTGGCTGTTTCCGGGTCAGGTACACTTCCAGTTTATCATGCACGTTATGAGGCTTTTCTTGCTCGTCAGCAGAAAATTCCTTCTTAAAGCTCGGGACAACGACAGATTTCAGCAGAATGCCGGCCTTCTGCGGGACTGTTTCAAATTTCACCGGTTTCGATAACAGGGTTTTACTGTCACCGATGGTAGGTGTCAGGTCGGCCTCCACAATAAGGTCATCAAAACCATAGTGGCTCGTCAACTTGGCGACTAAATACCCGTCTTCATCGGTCATTGAATTCTCAGGTGCTACCAGCTTCACCTGATCTTTTGCTCCCCTGTTATCTTTGATTCTCCATTTGACGCCGGAAATGACTTGTTTTTTGATTGGTTCATCCTGGGCATTAACCACCTTGATTTTAAAGAAATATGTATCTTGCCCGTCGCCTTTCTGTACGTTTGGTGGTTGTTGGAGCATCTCCTCGCTGAACTTGATATTGTCGAAATTGACTGTGTTGTCCCCGCCTCCGATATTGGTCTCTGCCATGCCATTCATCTTCAGGAAAATATGGGTATTCTTATCCAGAGGTGTTTTACTCACGAGAGTAGCGGTCAACCGACCTTTACCGTCACTCTTTTCTGACTTATCCCAGGTCAGTGTGGCGTCTTTATTCTCTGGTTTGAGGTACCATTCCACATTTGAGAACGTGTGATCCTTCAGTGGCATGTTATTTATGTTGTCGTGGGTGATAACAGCGGTCAGATCGTATGCTGATTGGCCATTGGCCGCCAAGGAACCTTCTATCGATTTCTCAATGCGTTTCTCTTTAACGATAAAAGGCTCAACATGGATTTGCATATGAGCTGCCTTTTGTCTGCCATCTTGACTGTCGGCGCGGGCCGTTAAGGTATAGTCGTTGACCCCATTAGGTATGTATGTTGGCAGCACCAGCTCAATCTGGTTGTTGTTTTTGGGCATTATTGCCCCGCCATTTTGAATAAACTGAGGGTCAGTCTGCCAATCAATCTGTTTCACCGATTGTTCGGCAATGATTTTAGCCTCAGCGTTTAGCTTCTGGGCACTGAATCCGCTCCGGAGATTGGGCAGGGTGATAGTGAACTCCGATTTTTTTCTGTATTCCAGCACGATATTGTTGTTTCTTTCCACCAGATCATAGCGGCTTCCCGCCAGTGTCCGCAGGGACGCTACACTGCTGGGGGAAATCTGGACATCAAAAGGGGTGCCAAAACGGTAATTCAGGTTGGCCTGAAACAAGGTTTCACTTTTTCCGCCACTGCCGTATTTGTAATCCACTCCCATGGTCACCAGCGGGATCGGAGTATAATTCAGGCCGATCCTGGCCAGGCCGGGGTTTTTCTGTTTGGTATCACGATTAAACAGGGAGACGTTATCACCGTAGTATTGTTCATAGGCCAGCTTCCCGCCAAGGTTGGGATAGGCGGGCAAGTAAAATTCACCATTGAGGTCAAACCCGTTGGCGGGGCGTTCATCGTAGTCTTGATTGGACAGGGCCTGGTGCCATTCGGTCACGCGCCAATAGGTATTGGCCGAGAGCTTGACATAATCCGTCCAGGCTTCTCCCCCCACGCCCAGCCGCTTATTTTTTCCCGTCAAGTCGTTGTCAAAGAAGGTATTGATCCCGTACATCCAACCGGGTGTAAAATAACGGCCACCCAGCCCGAGGTTGAGGGTGTGGCGGCTGTCCTTGTGCCGATACCCCAGTTGAGTAAATAGCAACCAGTCGGTTTTGTTGTCATACAGCGGCAGCAACAGGTCGACCGCGCTGTTATCCAATTTCCCCTTTCTATCAAGGGAAAAATTAATTCTGGCGGTGCCATAACGGGACAGCCATTGTTGGGTTTCTGTCGCAATGGTGTTATTTATTTTACCTAATGCGTAAGACTTGGCTTGTTC
>NZ_FORG01000056.1 GCF_900113945.1 Xenorhabdus mauleonii | reverse complement strand
CGGATTCGCTTCTGCGCGAGGAAACACCTGATTTCCCACCCAGGCAAGCGCCTGTAAAATTAACGGCTCAGAATCATTTTTCGTGCTGTGGTTTGCCGTTCCCATTCCGTTCGGCTTTGATACGGTGTGGTAGATTTGCATTTGCCCAAAATTGCTATGCGGTTCAATTACTGTTCCCGCATCAGTACAACCCGCCGGTTGCAGGCAGGATTTGGCAAAGACCGGTTTAGCGATACGGGCGATTTCCAATACATGTCGGCGGTTATGACTCGGTCGCACGATAAATCCGGGGTAACTGGGATCGAGGTAGTATCGTGAAGCTAACAACGCTTCTTGTGTCCAGCCTTCCACTTCCGGTGTTGCGTTACTGATTTCCCCCGGCACCAGTTGGTGATAAGCCCCCGTTCCTTTTGCTGTTGCCACCGCCTCCGTTGGGGATTTATCAATCAGCTGTTCCGCTAATTTTTGCCCATCCACATGCAGGATCATCGGCTTCGGCGGTAAATCCTCTTCCCGCAAAACGCCCTGACCGTCAGTCACACCGTTGGCCTTCACAATGCCATCCCAGCTTTTCAGGGTATAAGGAATGCCGCCCAACGGCTTGCCCTGATTGTCAGTCAGTTGAAATTCCAGCCAATGCTTAAAGACCTGATGGCAGGACACGCAGTCTAATCTTCCTGTATTACTCATCAATGAAGTCCTTTTGGGTTAAGACGCGGCGTGGGCATGCCGCTTTCCGCCAGAAAATCATGAAAGGTCAGTGCCTGAAGACGGGAACCCTGCAGACGCCGATGTTTCAGCCAGGACGCCAGGCGTTGAGGCAACGTGCCACTCGGTGTATCCAACTTCATCGCCAGTTCGCCTTGCGCTTCCCACAGTTCATACGCCAGTGTCTGGGCGTAACTTTCCAGTGCTAAATCAGACTGCTCCCACGCGGCAATCAAGTGCGGCTCCAGTACAAAAGGGCGCTCAATCTGGCTCATCGGGCAGTCTGCCGGACGGCTGAACACTGTCGGTGCGGGCATGTCGAGCATCAGTTCCGTGACCGGATTCAGCAGGGATGTCCAGTCCGTTGGCTGCATGGCAGGCATCAGTACCCGAACAATGCGGGTATCCATCAGGCGGAAAACCACCTGCTCATCATGCAGGGTGGCGAATTGATGCCGCTGCCAATGCAGTAACTGTGCCTGCCAAGCCGCCTCGCTGCGATATGCCCAGCCCCAACTTTCATCACTGAGTGCACGGCGATCCAGCAAGCGGCCAAGGGAAGACAAACTGGCGGCTTTGGGCTGGATTAACCACGGCCCTTGCTCCATCAGATGCGCCAGCGGCGTACCGCTGTAGAGCGGAAAAGCCTGCGCCACCCAATCATTGGCATAAAAAATGTCAACGGGATTCGGAGCGGCAAGCTGGTTGACTATGAGGAAAACCGGTGCCTTATTCGGCGCGCTGAACCACGTTGTCCAGCGGGTGTGATGACTCACAGCGGTCGTCATGATTTCCCTCCCGGCGATTTGATCACCCACGCAGCGCTTTCTTGCGCCTGCAAGGCACAGTATTTTTTGACCGGAAATTTGACCTCAGGCAAGGGCGGAACGCCTTCCGGCAATTGCAGTGAAACGCCCCGACCACTGCTGCCGGAGCCAGCCCCCACATCAATCATGGAAGACTGAATACTGCCCGGTGTGACTTTGATAAACGCGCCACCCACTTTCAGGCTGATTTCCGTTGCCGCTTCCAGCACGATTTTGCCGCCGCTTTTGACGTGGGTTTCCTGCGCACTTTCGCTGACCAGGGCGTCGCCGGCCTGGATGTGTTGCGAGCCGGTAATGCGGTGAGAAACATCACCCGCCGTGCTGTATTTACGGCTGCCCTGTACCTGCGAATGTTCATCCGCCTGAATGTCGAGGTAATGGTTATTATCGATGCGCTGTTTCTGGTCGTGCTTGATATGCCAGAGCACGTCATTTTCGATATGCGCCGTGAAATCTTTCTGGCCGTGGATATAGACTTCTTCGCGGCCTTTCGCATCTTCAAAACGCAGTTCGTTGAAGCCTTCCCCTTTGTGGGTATGGGTTTTGAACGTGGTGCGGGTTTTCTCCGCCGGCAAATCCAGCGGCGGCCGATTACGTCCGTTATAGGTACACCCCGTCACTATCGGCCGGTCGATATCGCCATTGAGATACGACACGATAACTTCCTGACCAATGCGGGGAATGGCCATAAATCCGAAACCATGCCCGTTCCAGCCCTGTGCCACACGTATCCAGCAGGAAGATCCATCGCCCGGTTCGTCATAACGGTTCCAGTGGAAATGCACTTTTATCGCGCCGTGTTCGTTGACGAAAATTTCCTCGCCTTCCGGCCCGACCACAGTCGCCACTTCATCCCCGTCTGCCATCGGTTTGTAGCGATACGGCGGACGCCAGTCATCCCAGCCCGGAATAAAAGTGAGGGTGTTGGTCAATGTTGTGCCTTCACCCGCCGCACCGTCGGTTTGTGGCTGAACACCGTGATGCGTAATGCTCACCACCTGCCAGCGATCGTTCATGGCAGCAATCGGATGGCTATTGAGCGTAAAGATTTTGCCCGGCCGAAGTTGAATGCAATTCGTGGTGGCAGAACCCATCTTGCTTCCGCTGTTGAGCTGGTTCAGTCGCAACAAAGAAAGCGGTTTGCCTTCTGCATCCAACTGAAAACGGCCGTAACTTTCAAACACGCCATGACCCTGCCCCTGCTCCAGCATGGCCTGATGCTGCAAAGGATAAGACGGGCGCAGGAAGTTATTATCTTTGTGGGTAAATTCATCCGGGCAGAGAAATTCGCCGTAACGCCATTGGGAAACCGTCGTATCCGTGTTATCTGTTTCGGCCTGCGCGTTGTAGGTCAGGGATAAGCCCGCCAGCATGCCAAGGTGGGAGTTGCTGTAAAAAAGTTTGTCTTCCTCAAACCAGAAAATAATCCCCTCTTCGGCCGCCAACCGGCACCAAAAATCATAGGCCGATTCCCGCTTTTGCGTGGTGTATTCCCGCACGGGGTGATGGCCTTCCTCGGCATAAAATTTGCTGTCCGATGTGATCTGATGCTCTTTCAGCAATTGCTTGAGGATGTCCGGCACAGACTGACGATGAAAAATACGGCTGTCCTGATTCAGTGTCATGCGCCACATTGCCGGGCGAATGGCAAACGTGTAATAAGTACGGCGGCCGTCACTGTTGCCTTGCTCGGCGCTGGAGATGATGCCATTCACAGTGCGTTCCACAACGCCATCACGTATTACGGTCAGGGAAGCGGCCATCCCCAGTTGTTCACCAAGGGTGATACTGTCAAGGGCACTGACCACCGTCAGGCTCAGGTGATACAGCTCTGACAGGGCTTCCCGCAAACTGAAATCCACCACCTGAAAGGTCGTTTTAGGCAGTTTGCCAATTTGACAGGTAAAGACTAATCCATCCATTGTTGATCCTTACATAAGGGGACGATATCCCCGGAGGGGAAGCGGCGACAGGCGCCATTGTTCGCCGGAAGGCTGGCACGTGACGTCCATCAACATCAGCATGTCGTTGCTGAGGAAAAACGGCAGGAATTGGTAGAGCGTATCGGCAAAGCGGAATAACGCTCCCCGGCTGGCATAAGCGCTTTCATCCAGCGTCAGTTCGAGATACAGGCAACGGTGTGGCTGCCCTTTGACCAGCCGATCTTTCGCCTCAGAATTAATGGACTGGATCCCCGCAATCATCCGCTGAAGTTGGCGGCTGACAGGGCGGTCATGGTCGGGATAAAAATCGTAATCCCGCAACAGTTGCCTGAACGCCTCTGCGGATAACAGAACGTAACCGCTGGTCGCATAATGGGACAACAATCGCCAGTGCCGCTGGCTGTCAATCACCGGCGGATAGCTACCGGATACCGGCGTGACGGTCTTTATCTGACAGCGATCCGGCAGGCTTTCGGTGAGACATTCCGTACCCGCAGGCAGTGTGATCGGCTGTGGATTAAATGCCACAAAATGGCAGGTAAACTGGCGTCTGGGCGGCTGTGCCATCAATTTTGCGTGACTGTCATAAAACACCAGCGCATACTCCAATCGTCCCAACGCATCACGGCTCACCTCCAGCGCGTAGAACCACGCATCGTCATATTCCGACTGATGACGGGACAGACCGGTCAACTGGCTGACCGGATAAAACTGGCCGGCTTCCCCCCGCACCTGCCCTGCTTCATTGGGTTCACCTTTCAGGGTCAGGGCAGCGACATGCAATAGCCCCTGCTCCGGTGACAATGGCAACGGATAACGGGCGGTATCCGATTTGAACGGCAAAGTAAGTCGTTCCAGGCGGAGATTGACCACTGGCACGCAATGCAGCAAAAACGCCTCGGCTATCTGCTTATCAGACAGCGACAACAGGGTGTCCAGATTCAGAATCAGTGTAAATGTGCGGTTATCAGTCATCGGCAGACGCCGCGATTGCACGGGATACGGCATATCCAGCGTCAGGAAATGGTGGACATGGGGCAGATAGAACGATTCCAGCAACATTTGCGGTGCCCAGTTACCCACTGCAACGGGCGGCGACAAAATCAATCTGTCCCCCCCTGAGCGCGGCACAAATCGCAGGGTTTCCATCACATAAGTTTGCCCGTTATGGCGCAGTTCACCGCGATAACCATAGCGGCACAACCCCAGCAACAAGCTATCCGCAACCGCTTCATCACGGCTGAGAAAGAACTCTATCGGCTGGACATCCCAATGATCATCCTTGCCGGTATATTCAAAGGTCAGGGTAATTTGCGTTTCCTGATCCTGATGGGTGATTTCCCGTCCAATCAACATGATTGGCTGAACCTCACAGGCGCGAGAAGTGATAAAAGTCTGATCGACAGGCGTCTGAACTTTCGTGCCGCGCGGCAGTGAAAACGCAAAATCTGCATCTTTTCCGCCCTCAATCTGCATAATGCTGGTGGCGGGAATACCCTTAATGGACTGCGCCTGCAAATTTCGCAGTAACGGCTGAGTCAGCTCAGGAAATGCATCATTAATTTTCTGACTCGGACGTGCCATTAATGCGGCAAATCCTTCCTTTAACCGCTCAACATCTGGATCACGCCCACCCAGTACATCCTTCAGATGGGGCTTTGTTTCACACGCCAGCTTTCCCAGCTCCCGCAAGTAAGCCAGTTCCTGCTGAAAATAGCGTTCAAATTGATCCATCAA
>NZ_FORG01000061.1 GCF_900113945.1 Xenorhabdus mauleonii | reverse complement strand
GATTGCTGCAGTCAGGGTAGTTTTACCGTGGTCAACGTGGCCGATAGTACCAACGTTAACGTGCGGTTTTGAACGTTCAAACTTTTCTTTAGACATTATGTTGTCCCTCTAAGACACGGAATCGGTGGTTTCACCACATCAACCAAGCAGTTGCTTGTTTAGATATTCACAGGAAGAAAATCAGGAGGCAGAACAGGGGAAGTGGTGCTGATAGGCAGATTCGAACTGCCGACCTCACCCTTACCAAGGGTGTGCTCTACCAACTGAGCTATATCAGCACATCTTGGAGCGGGCAGCGGGAATCGAACCCGCATCATCAGCTTGGAAGGCTGAGGTAATAGCCATTATACGATGCCCGCGTGAACTCGGCTACCTGAGTTTAATCAGCTGTATCTTATATCTTAAGTGTTTTTTCTGGAGCATAACTCGAGCAGAACACTCAAGATGAAAACTGGTTAATGGTGGTGGGGGAAGGATTCGAACCTTCGAAGTCTGTGACGGCAGATTTACAGTCTGCTCCCTTTGGCCGCTCGGGAACCCCACCTTTCCAAATTTTAAAATTGGTGCCGGCACCAAGAGTCGAACTCGGGACCTACTGATTACAAGTCAGTTGCTCTACCAACTGAGCTATGCCGGCATCAAGTGCTGCGCATTCTATGAGGTGTTTGAGTTCGATGCAACAAAAAAATTGTTTTTTTTATTCATTCGCTCATAAAGCATCCGGATTTGGTAATGTTGATGAATTTTTCAGTCATTAGTGACCAAATTACAAACAATAAGACATCATATAGAAAAGCTAACCGACTATATTTGTCCGTTATTTTCTGCAATCCATTTGCAGCAGCTTATATTCTTTTTTCAAAAAAGAATAAAGATAGCCTTTCAAAACAGCCACAGACGTAGAACATTTTTTAGATTTTTGTATTTCTCATCAAAAAAATTACTAAAATCATAAAAAAATCTACGCCTGAGTTAACTCAACCGATATTATGAGATTTATTTTTTGTCGGATACGGGTGTTATCAACAACCTGTCCAACCTGCATAGACAGGCAGATGTTGGCTTATGAATAAGAAAGAATCTTTTTTGACGACTCCATATTTACAATTTGATCGTGAACACTGGGCAACATTGCGCGACTCAGTGCCTTTGACATTAACAGAAGAAGAAGTGGCAGCCTTAAAAGGGATTAATGAAGAGATTTCAATTGATGAAGTAATTGAAATTTATCTTCCATTGTCGCGTCTACTCAATTTTTATATTAGCTCCAATCTGCGCAGACAAGCTGTTCTTGAGCAATTTTTAGGGACTGATGAGCAAAAGGTACCTTATATTATTGGTATCGCAGGCAGCGTTGCTGTAGGAAAAAGCACGACAGCCCGTTTATTACAAGCGCTACTCAGTCGTTGGCCCGAGCACCGCCGTGTAAAGTTAGTAACGACAGATGGCTTTTTACACACTAATAATGTGTTAAATGAACGTGGCCTAATGAAGAAAAAAGGGTTTCCTGAATCCTATGATATGCGTAGCTTGGTCAAATTTGTCGCCGATATAAAATCAGGGGCAGAGAAAGTTTCCGCGCCGGTATATTCTCACCTGAGCTATGATATTGTCCCCGAAGAAAAGCTCACCATTGAGAAGCCAGATATCCTCATTCTTGAAGGGTTGAATGTATTACAAAGCGGTATGGATTACCCGCACGAGCCACATCATGTTTTTGTATCTGATTTCGTTGATTTTTCCATTTATGTTGATGCTGCAGAAAACTTACTGGAACAATGGTATGTCAGTCGCTTTCTTAAATTTCGGCAAGGCGCGTTTTCCGATCCAGATTCTTATTTCCACAGCTATTCTAAATTGACGTCAGAGGAAGCTGTAAGTGTCGCATCAAACATTTGGAAAGAGATTAATGGATTAAATTTACAGCAAAATATTCTTCCAACAAGGGAACGTGCCAGTTTGATTATGACTAAAGGTGTCAATCATACCATTGAAAGTGTCAGATTACGGAAATAGGACAAGCAGCCGGAAATATTTCCGGCTCTATCCTCAGCAGCCCCGCAAGGAAATTTCTCCACCTATATAAGGTGTGATAACTCCATTGATATCAAGCAATAAAGCCCCTTGCTGATCAATTCCACGAGCTATGCCATAAATATCCTGATCTCCAATAATTAGTTTTACTGGGCGATCAATAAAATTATCTAACTTAAACCACCTAGAAACAAAAGGAGATAATCCCTCACTTTCAAATTGAATTAATGCCTCTTTCAGTTCCAGAATAATTTCAGCAATCAATTTATTCCGTTCAACTTCCATCCCTGCTTGTTGTAAACTCGTCCACTGTTGGCTGATTAATTGCTGCTGTTCATTGTTCATCGAGATATTCATACCTATCCCAATGACAATCTGAGCAGCATCACCCGTTCTCCCTGTTAATTCAACCAATATCCCTGCCAATTTCTTATCATCCAGATATAAATCATTTGGCCATTTTACTTTTACTCTTTCAGCTCCCTGACGATTCAAGACTTCCGCAATCACAATTCCAACAACCAAGCTTAAACCAACTGCCGCAGCAGGGCCTTGTTCTAATCGCCAATACATAGACAGATATAAATTTCTGCCAAAAGCAGAAACCCATTGCCTTCCACGGCGTCCTCGCCCCGCAGACTGATATTCTGCGACACAGGCATCACCTGAATTCAGTTCAGCCAATTTTTCTAATAAATATTGATTGGTAGAATTAATGACAGGTATTACTTCAATACGATCGTTTGGCAGGTAATTCGAAATTATATCCTGATCGAGAAGCTCCATCGGCGCTGGGAAACGATACCCCTTACCAGGGAGTGTTGAAATTTCCACTCCCCAATCACGAATAGTTTGGATATGCTTATTAATCCCCGCTCGGCTCATTCCCAATTCTTGGCCAAGTTGCTGTCCTGAGTGAATTTCTCCATCAGATAGCACTTTAATTAGTTTTAATGGAATACTAATATCTTTCATGAAATACACTCCACTGCATCAATCTCACCTTCACTACCAATGAAGCGTACTTCAGGCTCTAAGAAAATATTAAATTTTTTAGCCACTTCATTACGTACATGAGCAGCTAAGGCAATAACATCTTGTCCTGATGCATTTCCTTTATTAATCAATACTAATGCTTGCTGAGTATGTACAGCAGCATCACCAATCGAATAACCTTTCAAGTGACATTGATCGATAAGCCAACCCGCAGCAACTTTTACACTTTCCTCATTTTGGTAGTATTGAGGACAAGTTGGATACTCTAACTTAATTTTTTGTGCCAATTCAGCCGATATAATAGGATTTTTAAAGAAACTTCCAGCATTTCCCATTACTGCGGGATCTGGCAATTTACTCTGGCGCATTTCACACACAGCATCAAATATTTGATCAGGTGTCACGTTTTCCCGTGAGAAATGTACCAAGGCCCCATAAGTTAAAATTGGTTCCCACGCTTTATGTAAACGCAAGCCAACAGATGTAATCGCATAACCATCTTTATACTGATACTTAAAGATACTGTCTCTATATGCAAATTGGCACTCATCTGCCGTTAGACGAATTGAATTACCGGTTTTCAATTCAACAAAATCAACATATTCACAGACATTTTTAAATTCAATTCCATACGCCCCAATATTCTGAATAGGGGCAGAACCCACGTTACCAGGGATCAAAGCTAAATTTTCTAAACCGTAGATCTGTTGCTTGAGTAAATAGGTAATTAGCCCATGCCAATTTTCACCAGCTCCAACATGAATGTGCCATGCAGTTTCAGACTCTTTTATATCGATACCAAGGATACGGTTTAAAATCACCGTCCCTTTAAAATTTTCGGTGAAGAGAACGTTACTCCCTCCTCCCAATAATAATATCGGTTGATGTTTTTCCATTGCTTCATGCCATAAGGCCACAAGAGATTCAATAGAAGTCACTGTACAAATATGATCTGCATTGGCTGAAATGCCAAATGTGTTGAACGTTTTTAACTGGGTAGATTGACAGGCAGACATTCACTTTAAGCTCAATAAATAAGTAAGTTATGTTGTAGTCTATCAGACTCTATATTTGAAAGATAAGACGTAGTTGCCTGATGCTTATCTATTGATGAGGATTCCAAAGACAGAAATGCAAAAGGCCACTCATAAGAGTGGCCTTTCGTCTTAAATTAAAGCTTGGCAGTTCCCTACTCTCACATGGGGAGACCCCACACTACCATCGGCGCTACGGCGTTTCACTACTGAGTTCGGCATGGGGTCAGGTGGGACCACCGCGCTATTGCCGCCAAGCAAATTCTGTTTTTATTTGCCGAACATAATATTCATGGTGCTGATACCCAGATTCGAACTGGGGACCTCACCCTTACCAAGGGTGTGCTCTACCAACTGAGCCATATCAGCAAATGCTAAAATAAAAAAGTGTTGCCAAACGGGCAACACTTATAATTTGATGTCTGGCAGTGTCCTACTCTCACATGGGGAGACCCCACACTACCATCGGCGCTACGGCGTTTCACTGCTGAGTTCGGCATGGGGTCAGGTGGG
>NZ_FORG01000063.1:2277-4046 GCF_900113945.1 Xenorhabdus mauleonii | reverse complement strand
GAAGTTGGCCGGTAGAATAGACATGACAATCACTTCACCTGAAATCTCCAATTCCAACTCTTTTTCCAGTATGAGCTTGGCCTGACCTTTGTTATCACCCTGCGCCGGCTGATCTACGTCTTGCCAGTTCATTGCATCCCCTTCCTTGCTTAGTATTTTCCAGGCAAATTGTGACTTGTCCCTCGCATCTCCGCCATTTGGCATAAATTTATAGCTAACAGTCAGCGTTGATGACAACTCGAGTTTACCTGTCAGATCCAGTTCATCAACCTCAGGTACAGCATTCGGATCGGGTACACCACCACTGCCATTACCGCCGGTAATCGTGGTGGCAGTTCTTGGGTCGTCTACCGCCATGGTTTCCGGACCTTTTGCCCGCAAATTGGCATCATTGGCTGCCAATATCGATACTTCCAATACTTTATGTTTATCATTCTCTTGAATGATGTAAGTTATCGGTTTGCCATTAACCCGGCCTTCCCCATTTTCCTGTTCCAGCTCTATCGGTTCTTTTGCACCAGCCTTTTCTGCCAGTTCTATTACCCGAGCGGCTGTCGTGCCTTTTGCACCCCAGACATAAAACGAACGATCGACGGTATTACTGTCATTACTGTTAAACTTATAGTTGGCTGTCAGGGTCTTCCCGATGGCGAGTTCCCCCTCCAGATGTGAGATCACAACGCTTGGTGCTTTGTTTACATCAAATTCCAGTTCTAACGGTTGCGGATTCTTCTTACCGTCAACAGTCGTTGTCACTGCCCAGTTGCCGGTTTTTGTCCCAGCCGTGATCACCACTTCATACACCCCATCACCGACTTCTTTTACTTTATCGATAACCGGGTCTTTACCATCTCCTTTCAGTGTGGAGTAATCACCGGTCACGATGATGCTGTCTTTGGCACCGTAAATAGGATTGTTATCTCCATCCTTCAAGGTGATACGCAGGGTTTTCTTGGTATGGCCATCTGCCGGCAGGGCCGTACTGCCATCGGCAGGGTCAACCTCAGGACTTTTCAGGTTTAATTTATCTGCCAGTGATTTTCCAAATGTGATGGTCGTCGTTTTCTCGATCTTTTTACCGAACACTTCAGGAGCTAATTCCCATTTGCCTTTTTTATCGCCGGCAGTCACCGTCGCCTGATAATGACCGCTGCCCGGTGGCGTTTCTTTAAATTTGCCGACCGTTGGCATTTTTTTGCCTGACCCGTACAACCCATGATCATCCGGTATCATCTTGATGCTGTTTTCTGCACCTGTGATAACCTTACCCTCATGGTCTTTCAAATCCACTTCAATCACTGTGGTGTCGCCGTCATTGGGTAACTCACTTTCTTTGGCAACAAACGTGGATTTATTCGGATCAACCAGATCGGCTTTGTTGGGATCGAAGGTGATTTCTGTCGGCTTCTCCAGCGCTACACCGTCTATTTTGGTGGTGATCTTCCAGTGACCGTTTTTATCCCCCGCCTTGACTTTCACCTTGTAAATCCCGCTGTTTTCCGGCTCTTCCCAGACTTTGTCGATAGTCGGTTTGTTTTTCCCGTCGCCCGTCAATTGGTCGCCGTTATCCTCAAACGTAATACTGTCTTTGGCATTCCGGATTGGCTGACCTTTTTTGTCCTTCAGTTCCAGCGTCATGATGGTGCTGTCTTCATTGTCAGACGCCAGCACGTTTGTTGCTGGTATAAAGGCCGAGCCTTTGGTGTCCACAATGTCCGCCAGTGACTGACCAAAGACCACCTGAGTCGGTTTCAGCTCTTTGCCGTCCA
>NZ_FORG01000063.1:0-1983 GCF_900113945.1 Xenorhabdus mauleonii | reverse complement strand
CAGGACGATATCGGTTTCTTCGTTTTCCTTGTTCAACGTGCCATTGTCCGGCTCGAATTTGGTCTGATCCGTATCAATCATGTTGGCCAGCGAATCGCCGAAATCAATCACGGTCGATGGCAGTTCATGTCCGTCGACCGTAGGCTTGATAGTCCACTTGCCGCGCTTGGTACCCGCGGTGGCCGTCACTTCATAGATACCACTGCCTTCCGGCACCTCCTTAATTTCGGTGCCCAACAGCGGATCTTTACCGTCTCCGGTCAGTTTGGATTTATCATCCGTCAGGGAAATGCTACCTGCGGCACCACTGACCGGCTTGCCGTTTTTATCCGTCAGTTTCAGGCGGATAACGGTCTGGGTCTTGCCATCAGCCACCATGGATTTATTGGCGGGTTCAAAACCGGAGCCTGCCGGATTGACGGCCGAAGCGGTCACCAAGATCTGGGCTTCTACCCGCTCAGAGGCATTGCCCTGCGTATCATAGGCCACACCGGACAGGCTGTAGGTATTGTTGCCTTCCGCCTGATACGGTGGCAGGGTCAGCAGGTAATGAGTGCCGCCGCGCACTGTTTCTGCGGCCAGACTGTCTGCCGGTGCCCCTGTTCCTGCGGCTTCCAACTTACCGCCCCCACTCACCAGATTACTGGTGTCCCAAACGATATCTTTCAGTTGATGCTTGGTGCTGACTGTAACATTCAGCGGAATAATGGCCCCGCCACGTCCGATAATCCGGGGTTCCATCATCAGGCGGATCAGAATTTTCTTGCGATATTCCAGCACAATCTGGTTATTACGATCGACCAAATCATAGCGCCCGCCTTGCAGGGTGCGCTTGAAGGCCACGGCATCGGGATCAATTTGTTTTGACCACGGCGTACCAATCTCATAATTGAGCCCGAGGTTAAACAGGGTGTCTCCGCCACCGGACGCGCTCTGGCGACGGTCAAGCCCCAGTGTCACCAGCGGAATGGGGGTATAGTTCACACCGAGGGTAAAGGCGGCGGGATTTTTTTGCCGCTGTTTTTCACTCAACAGCCCGACTTCATTACCGAAATACTGTTCGTAAGTCAGTTTGCCGCCCAACTGCGGATAAGTCGGTATATAGCCTTCGGCCCGCAGGTCAAAACCGTTGGCCGGACGTTCTTCATACTCAGTCAGTTTTTTGCCGTCTTTCCAGCCGCTGGCACGGAAATAGCCGTTGGCCGCGAATTTCATAAAGTCACGGGCGTATTCCGCCCCGATACCGAAGCGGGTATGGTCGCGGGTAATGTCGTGGTCGAGGAAGGCGTTATAGCCGAACATGCCATCGTCAAAGAAATGGCGTTGGCCCAGCCCGACGTTTGCCGTGGTGCGGCTGTCAATATGGCGCAGGCCAAATTGGGTAAACGTCAGGTGTTTTGCGGTATCGTACAATGGCAGCAGCATGTCGAACTGGCTGCCGTCCAGTCGTCCGCGATCATCCACATTGGCCTGAATTTTGACATTGCCGTAGCGTTGCAGCCAGTCTCGCACGGCTTGGTTGGCTTCACCGACTGCCATGTTGCGCAGTTGGTTTTTGGCGTTATCCACCATATTGCCGCTTTTCAGCATGCTCGCCGCTTGGGAAGCAGTGCTTGCCAGCCAACGCTCGGCGCTGTTTTCTGTAGCAGGGGCATCAGTCGTCGCTTTCAGACTGTCAGCCAACAATGCATCGGAAGCCGAGTGCGGCACGTCAATCTCATCACCGGCCCCCAGTTTCGCAAACGGTTTATGGAATGTCCGCTGCTGGTTAAGCTTTTTTAGCTCCGTGACACTCAGGCCGTGGCGTTTTGCCACAGTTTTAACACTTTCACCCGCACTCAATCGATAAGGCTGGGTTTGCCCGGTATGTGGTTGAGTTTCCCGAACTTGGTGCTCACTTTTGGCGGTTGCCACCGCAGGGGTAAACGCCGCTGCAACGGGAAAGGCCACTTGGGCAAAAATATTCGCCCATGCCACCCATTT
>NZ_FORG01000078.1 GCF_900113945.1 Xenorhabdus mauleonii | reverse complement strand
AGTTTACGTATTCTTCGACCAAAAGCATCGTATTGATAGTGCCAGCGCGAGCCGTCCGGCGTTTCGCAATGGGTGAGCTGATTCTGGCTATCCCAGCGGTAGCGCCAGACCTGTGGACGGAAGCCATCGCGTTGTTCCGTTTTTTCTACCAACCGGCCATTGTCATCATAGCGGTAACGGGAGTGACCCTGTTGTACGACGCGACCAGCGTTCTGACGTTGACTAATTTGTGCGACCGCGCCCTGTGCATCTACCGGGAGATGCAGATTTAAATTACCGTTGGCATCGTAACGGAATTGCTCTTCATACGGCCGAGCCCCTTGATACATCGTCTGAACAATTTGCCCATTACTATTATAGCGGTAACGCGTTTGTCCCCAGCGTCCGTCATCAATCACCCTGACATTATACGTCCGATCATATTGCCAGCTGCGATTCACGGCTGTCGCTTGTGGAGGGAAATAGGGGTTATTCTGCTGCAAGGTTTCACGGAACAAGGACGTCGCATGACCAGCCGACTGGTGGGCCAATAATCCTGTTGCCGTATAGCGGCTGGCCAAAATAAAACCTTCCGGACTTTCCCGCACCGTTTCCTGTCCCAGCGGGTCATAATGCAACGATAAGGGGCTGTGCTGGTTAAACTGAATATGGTTAATCCAGCCCATTCTGTCATAGCCAAATTGCAGGGTGTTTCCATCCAACGTTTCAGCTGTCGGCAGATCCGTGATACTGTTCCACTCACGGGTAATTTCCCGGCCATTCAACTGTTCACTGATTAGGTTACCGGCCTCATCGTAGTCAAATGCGACCACTGCATCAGCGGAAATCGCCCGGACCAATCGCCGCTGGGCATCATATCGGTATTCGGTAACGGCGTTCAGCTCGCAGCTTAATTTTCCCGTTGTCCAGTGCTCCTGTCGAGTCATTTGATCTTGGGCAGTATAACAATAACGGATAAGCTGCCCATCCGGATGGCGGGTCAACGTACGGCGGCCCAGCAGGTCGTAGGCATATTCCACTGTCCGCCCGGTAAAATCGGTTTCACGGATAATTTGACCGGCCACATCACGTTCATAACGATACACCTCACCTGTTGCCATGGTCACACTGCTCAGTCGAATCAAACGATCATAACCAAAATTCAATGTGGTTCCATCTGGACGGATCAGCTGTGTCAGTAAGTCAAACGGCCCATATACGTAGCGCGTGGTGTTTCCTTCACCATCAGTGACGGCAGAAACCCGGCGTTCACTGTCATAGTCAATCTGCTGCTTCACGCCATCCGGCAGCTCGATTTCCGTTACGCTATTTTCTAGGCTGGCATGAAATGCACTGTGCTGAAAATGGGTTTCCTGCCCTAACGCATCGGTCATACATCGCAGCCGTCCCAATCCATCCTGATCATAACGTGTGGTGTAACCATTGGGTGATAGCACCTGATGCAACCGATGCTGCTCATATCCATAACGCCATTGCGCCCCGTCCGGTTGTATTCTGCGCAGTAACTCACCGTGCTGGTTATAACGGTATTCTTCCAAACGCCCTTGTGGATCCGTAACAGAATCTAAAGCGCCCTGTTCACTGTAGTGAAAACACCAGTTTTTACCATCCGGTAATGTGGCCTGCAATAATTGACCATATTCGTCATACGCGTAAACAAACATTTCACCGGCAGGCAACGTCAGTGTAGTCAGCTCACCGTACGGGCTGTATTCGAATGTGGTTTTTCTGCCTAACGGGTCGGTCTCTGAGAGCTTATGGCTCAGATCCCATTCAAGCAGCGTTTCCCGCCCCAATGGATCAACTTTGCGGGTAATTTGGCCGTTTTCGTTATACCAATAGCGTGTACACCCTCCTTCCGCATCCAGATAGGTTGTCACCCTATTGATGTCATCATACTGGAAACGATCTTGCCAGTAGCCTTGCGGGGTAGACACTGACACTACTCGACCCCGGCCATCATAACCCATTGATACATCCGTCGCGTCACTATCATGCCAGCGGGTCATGTAGCCGTGGGTGTCATATTCATGCCACAAGTGGCTGTGCTGGAAAGTGTCGCATTCCGACAAGTAACCCCGTTCATCATACTGGCAGGTCACCAGCCTCTGACGCAGTTCGTCCGTCAGGTATTCTACCGACACCAGTCGGTTCTGGTCATAATCCAACAACAAGCGATAACCATCGGTATGCGTAATCTGTGCCAATTGAGGAACGCCCTCATCGTACAAATCGTCATAATGGAACATGATGCGGTTATCATGACGGTCACGGATGGCAGACAACAAACGGCGTTCACCGTCCTGATGCTCAAAGCTCAAGGTCAA
>NZ_FORG01000088.1 GCF_900113945.1 Xenorhabdus mauleonii | reverse complement strand
TACCCGGTGCCTTTTTCCTTCAGCCGGACGTAATTACGCTGACCCCGCCGATAACACAGCACCTGATATTGCGCCTTACGCCGAAAAGACAGCGGTGCCGTCATCGGTGCATGCAGGCCGGGCATGATTTCCGTTAATTTTCCTGACATCGTTTCCTGCATTTCCGTGTTAGGCCTGTTTTTTCGCGCAGGCCATTCCTGATGCCTCTTCCTGCTGCCACTCTTTGACCGCATTCCAGACGGAGGTCAGCGAAATATCGTGATGCTCTGCCACATCCATCATGATATCCAGCCCTTCGGCGCTGTCCGCATCCCTGAGTTTTGCCACCTGCCAGCGTTGCCACAGGTCACTGTTTTCTTCTTCCGTCAGTACCGACACCCGCCCCGATTTCACAGCAATCCCGGCAATACGCCGACGCGCTGCCACTTCCAGACTGGACAGGCCAAAAAAATAGTGCATCAGATCAATCGAACCACTGAGTTCCAGTGCCCGGTCAATGCGCTGCATCCGCTGCTGCTCGATACGCGCCTGATGTAAAATGCGGGCCAGATTGGCGTGATGAATCTGCACACTCAGCACCGAGACCGGGCTGTTACCCAGATAATGCAAATCCTCAATCGTCAGACTCTGTAACATCAGCATCTCCGAGGGGGCCAGCCCCAGTGCTTCGCAACGGCGGATATAGCCGTTCTTCAAATCCATCACCAATTGCAACAGCAGGCTGTTGGTCGCTTGCGATAAATGATTCATACACTTCCTCCATCATCAGGCCAGTCAAAACACAATGAATGAACAACACACTGAAAAGCAGGCACCCCGGACTGGTATTGCTACATCGTCAACGTCTCCGGTGCCATGTCGCGCTGAAGCTCCCGCAGGCGGCGGATAATCCGCAGCAGCCGCAAAAACTTCACGGTCTGACTGTCATCCAGCAAGGGCACCGCTTCCCGCCCGGCGGTACCGAGCAGAACGGCAGCCAGCGTCAGTTCACAACGGTCAGCAGAAATCTCTCCGGTCAGAGAGTGCAATAAACACGAAAAAGGATGCACATCCGGCCTGTCAGTCAGACAAAATCCCGCCGACTGCACATCCGACACCGCCCGCAAATCACGATCACAGCCCATCACTTCAGCCAGTTCGAATGCCAGACGAAATGCCATATTTTGCAGATGTTCGATATCGTCCTGCATCGGGGAGATGTGCCAGACGGAACTGACCGGCTCCAGCCCGGTCCGGGCAAAGTGGAGATCGTCAGCTTCAGACAATTCCGGTTCAGGTGAGCTCTCCGGCTGATAAGGCGGGATCACCGGATTGTTTCGGGAAGACCGGGCAGGCGCGGGAGCCTTATCGATCGGAGCGCATGGTGTCTTCGATGCCGGTGCCGCATCCGTGGCGGGTTGAGCAAGAATGCCCGGATTCGGTTCCCTGTCTGACGCCCGGTTCTGATCCCCCTGACTCCTCTCAGGTGCTGCCGTTTCGGGCATTTCCGGTACAGGGCCAGGATCAAACGTGGCGGCCTGTTCACCAAAAAGCTGGCGACGGTTATTTTCCTTCGGATCGAGTTCCAGTATCCAGCGGTCATAATTCAGCTGCGGATGCGGCAGAGCCTGCAATAAATCCCCAATCAGTTCATCAAGGAACATCTCCGGTGCCCA
>NZ_FORG01000064.1 GCF_900113945.1 Xenorhabdus mauleonii | reverse complement strand
ATATAATACTTTCAAGACCTCCATTAAAAAAGGACACTTATCATGATGAACAAACACATCAACTGGCTTTGTTCATTTATGACTGATTTTGGTAAGCGCCTTGCGGGATTGCGCAAGGAAAGACAGCTAACACAGCTGGAACTGGCTAATTTGCTGGATATTCAGCCCCGCATGGTGGGACGCTGGGAGCAGGGGCAGGTTAAGCCACAGTTCGATTACATCATCAAACTGGCACAGTTACTGGAAGTCAGTATTGACCACTTATTACTGGGCGAAGAAGGCACAACCGCACCAGTTTTTGATATTAAAAACAAGCGGCTAAAAGAGCTGTGTAAACAGGTTGATGAGTTAAAGGCAGAAGATCAGGACGTGATTTGTCATTTTCTGGATATGGCGATCACACAAGAGAAGATTAAGCAGGTTATTAATATAACACGATGATACTTAACGCATTCTGACCGTGTTGGAGCACGATCAGAATGCTAACCACAACCAACTAATCAGGAGTTGAATGATGGCTAAGGCGCATTCTAAGCAAAACGCGGCGCAAAATAAAGCTGCTAAAACAGAACGTTATTACACCGTGGGATACGTCCCGCAAAACGACAAGGCCAGTGCCCCGCTCGCGATACACCTTAAGGGGCAATGGCTTAAACAGGCGGGGTTTGAGATTGGTGGCTCGGTCACGGTGAAGATTATGGATGGCTGTTTAGTGCTGATCCCTGACAGCGACGAGACAAACAGCCTTAAACAGCAATACCAGCGCCAGCGCGAGCAAATCAGTGACATTAAGCTGCGAATGCGCGAGCTGATTGGCGACTACAAAAGCCGCTAAGAGCGGGGAATGAGCAGCTCTAAAAAACAAAGCCGGAAGATCTTGGGGATCTTTCCGGCTTATTTTTAAATACTACTAAATTCTATAGTATTAGGTGGAAAACCATCAGGAAACGACATGCACTTGATCTTTCTTGATAAAATACCTTCTAAAAAATCAATGAAGTTTTCTTGTCTATATTCAACTTCTGGTGCCCTTGCAGCAATAATGGCTACCTTCCACAACTCACAGTCATCTGATGATGCGACCCAAAAGATATAATCACCGTTATCAGTAACGCCTATAGGAAGTAACCCATTATTATCAGGATAAAGAATAAACGGATAGTAATCCGGATCAGATTCAACAAGAGAATTAAAATCCTCAATAACCCATTCTTTCTGCCTGAAAAAATTCAAGTCATCATCTTCGCTAAATGGGTTAAATATAGTGATAAAAT
Organism: Xenorhabdus mauleonii; assembly: GCF_900113945.1. GTDB lineage: Bacteria > Pseudomonadota > Gammaproteobacteria > Enterobacterales > Enterobacteriaceae > Xenorhabdus > Xenorhabdus mauleonii. The sequence continues at coordinate 2,727 of NZ_FORG01000064.1, read as the reverse complement.
CAGCAATTCTGCCTGTACCATATTGAGTGATAAATTCAATATAATTTTTAGGGAAAGGGTGCCGATCATCTATCGATGGCCATTCTTCGCCCTGACCATTCTCATTTGGATGGGCTGGCAAGGGCAGTATATTATTTAAACTCTTTATGCTCATTATTTACATTCCCGGAGGGTTAAGAACCGTTACGTACTCATAGAATCCGCCCGAACCTTCAGCTTTCATGGTAATACCCGCCGGAATTCTAGATGGACCCTTATAAATAGGAATAGATTCAAATTCAACCACTTGACCCTGTTCCATGGCCTTTCTTATTCTACCTTCTACACCACTCATGAAAGGAGTATTAGCAGGTCTTTGTTGAAGGGTAACTAGGTTCCTTACATCATCTCCAGAACCACCTAATTGTCGTCCGAGCAGATGCCCCCTAGCTCGATTAGAACCTTTCCCTGTAATAAATCCCGGAGGCTGTATGTTCGGGTTAGCATGTGTACCAGTATTAATATGGCCTTTATCTAAAGTAGCATGAACTCCGGTTGGCCGACCTAACTCATCTAATTCACCATACTTAATATTATTCGGACATCCCTCCAACCCTAAGGGATCGATCCAATTTGTGGGGTTATGCACATACCCATACGGATTTACCCCGCCCAGCAGCCCTATCGGGTCATAGGGCAGGTTCCAGCACGGTTATACTTTTTAAAGCGATTTTTACGTTTATTATCAGCTTGTTAAAGAACCGTCTTTCCCTATTTTACCCACGCCACGAACCAAAAACGCCGATACGCACTTTCAGGATTTTTTTGCCAAAACGCCAGAGGCAGTATAGCGGCCATTTTTTCCCGTGATAGGTTGAACAGTCTGATTTTGTAACGGTTTTCCCTTTCGGCAACGGGCGAACGTCGCCCAACTTGCTTGGGCGGCGGACGGCCGTTCTGCGGGTGCGGGCGGCAGAGAGCCAGCAAGCGGCGCCCTGCGACGCTCTGGATCACCGACGTTTCAGATACAACGCCGTTTTTGCATGACAGAGGATTTTGTTCAAGGGAAGCCCCCTGCGGGGGCTGCACGGGGCGGAGATGGCGAGCACGGGAACGAGCAAGGAGCCTGCGACTGCGAGCCGCGCGTAGCCAATGCAGCAGGGTTGGGGCGGGGGAGGTAAATTCACGGAGGCCGCAGGCCGACCTGCCTTCAGGGATATTGGCTGGACGCAGCAAGGCAGCTAAAGGAGAACTCGGATTGCCGAGGACTGGCTGAGACGCTGACAGCAGAAGGCGAAGCCTTGTGCGCCGTGCCCTGCGGACTAATGAGCGGGGGCGCAAGACATAATGTGTATTATACGCATGAAGCCGCTGTGCGTTGGGCAGCTGAACGCCGGAAGCCACTCGGCACCGTGCGTATAATTCCCCGACATTATGTTGAGTGGGCTTTGGGCGGCCTGCACCGACTAAACGGGGATACCTTTGCTCAGGCCGGCCATTGCCCACGTACCCCCGCAGACACCGATGCCAACGGGCAGTCCGGCCACGGTCTGCCCCCGCACCGAACCCCGCGAACTCAACGGGGACGGTCAGATTGTCCGCCACGCCGGGCGTTGTTGTCGGGTGCTATGCTCTCCGCCACTTCCCGCACTGCACGGCTTTCCGGGGGTTCGGTGTCAGCGTTTGGCGGCGGATTATCCGGTTCTCCGTGGCCTGCCCGTTCAGCCGGATGCGTCTGCTGATGCACTTTCTTAAGCTGGCCGATGGCGACCCGCGTGTAAAGTTGCGTGGTATCCAGCTTCTCATGCCCCAGCATCGCCTGGATATGGCGGATATCCGCCCCGTTGTCCAGCATCTGGGTCGCCATCGAATGGCGGAACAGGTGACAGGCACCGGGTTTGTCCAGCCGGGCTTGCTGCCGGATGGCTTGGCCGGCTATCTGGGTCAGATGCCCCAGACTGAGCGGCCGGCCTTTTTGCGAGATAAACAGGTAGCCGCTGTCATGCTGTGCGGCCAGTTCAGAACGCACCGACATCAGATAGCGCGCCAGCCAGTGCAGCGCCCGCGCCCCGATGGGCACCACCCGGTCTTTATTACCCTTGCCCTGCCGGATAACCACGGCACCCCGTTCGACATCAATATCACCTTGCCGGAGCTGGCGCAGCTCCATACGCCGGATACCGCTGCTCCAGAACACTTCCAGCATCACCCGGTTGCGCAGCCCCAAGACACTCCCGTCATTCAGGCTGTCCAGCACCTGCACCGTTTCCCGTTCACTCAGTATCTGGGCGGGTAACCGCTTCTCTTCTTTCAGCAACACCAGCTGCTCGGCGGGATTATAGAGAAGGTGATGCCGTTGCAACAGCCAGCGGAACCACAACCGCAACGTGCTCAGGCGTTCACGCTGTCCGTTGTGGCTGTAAGGCTGACCGTCGGCTTTGCGGTATGCCCGCAGGGTGCGTTGCCAGCTTTCCAGCAACCCCAGCGTCACCTGAGCAGGATAACGAACCGTGCGCTGTTCGCACCAGTCCACGAACGGCAACAGCCGTTCCCGGTAGCTGTCCAGCGTGCGCGGGCTTTTTCCCTGTGCGGCCTGCGTATCCAGATACGCGTCAAGTTGTTGGCGTAAAGTGGTGAACCGGGAGCTGTGTGCGTTTGTCATCGGATTTTCCTTTTTGTCGTGGGGAGTATGGCAGGATGGATTATCTTTTCGTGGTCTGCCGGAACAGTGATTTTTGCCTGAGGCCG
>NZ_FORG01000066.1 GCF_900113945.1 Xenorhabdus mauleonii | reverse complement strand
GGTGGAAATCAAGGAATTGTCTTCTGAGCATGGAGCTTCGTTGATTGGAACTCGTGATGGTGGTACTGTGCAATCTAAGTTGGCTGCGATGAAATCAGCTACCACCACCGCTGATTATAGCCGCCGTAATGCCATTAATTTAGCGTTAGCCTACAACAAATTTAAACGGAATGAAGACGTTACTGTTGTTTGTGTTGGTGACAGTATGACAGCTGGATTTGATACAAGCTCCAAGGATAAAGTTCCTCCAGATAATGGAGATTCGGCAACACATGCACCCGTCACATATCCAATGGCACTGATGTATATATTGAATTTATTTACTGGTGTAAACCATCATGTAATCAATCGTGGTTATTCGGGAGATACTGCTAGAACTAGCTATGAGAGATGGGTACATAGCCCTAATGCACATGTCGCTCATATCATGTTAGGGATTAATGATTCTGGCGGTGGGCATCAAGCAACATTTGATGAGTATATACATTATATGGAAAAACTCATTCAACGTTATGTTGATTGGGGATGCGGAGTTGTATTACATACAACAACGCCAATCATATTTAATTCAGTAAATCATCATTCTCAATATTTTACACAGGCTATCAGAACACTGGCTAATATATATGGATGCCCTGTTTTTGAGAGTGATACTACGGTTCAATATTCAATCTATGATGGTGTCTATTCAGATAATGTACATTTTAATACTCAGGGATATAACAAATATGGAAATGCTGTAGGTGCTTTTATTATGGCTGGTGGTTGGGTTCAATCCCCTAAGCTAGTCAAGGGAGAGATCCATTTACAGAATGGACGAGGTTCTGAAGGAATTGGCTATATTTATAGATCTACAGGCTTGCATACATCATATGGATCATATCTCAATAATATGTCCACTGGGCCAATGAAGAATGAAGGCAATAGAATATCATATACGTTTTTTATGGATACTGAATTCATGGATGTATATGGGATTGGCCTATTCGAAGGGTTAAATATATCTCTTTCTTATACAGCAGAAGCTCAGTATCCTGAGGACAATCGAGGAGAGAAATCAATAAATCGTATTTCATTGAAATCACTTAGTAATCGGAATATCCAAGAAACCACAGGGTATATAGTAAAAACAGGTAGATATAATCAATATGGTAAATATGTCCATTTAGGATGTTTAGTCGGCAGAGGATGGAAAACGATTTCTGTTTATGTAGAAAAAGATTTACCTAAGGTGCAATATTTCAATGGTGTCGTGTTACGAGAACGAGATCTAACATCTGTTAAACAGATTTCTAATAATATGAATATTGGATCATTGAAACCAGTAGAAAACGAGTCATGTGTTTATCAATATCCTTATTTTAATTTTCAAGAAAGATCGAATGACGTTCCAGCAGCAGTATCTTTACCTGAACACGTCTATTTCCCATTACCATTTGCTTTACTTCCATATAATACAGTAAGCCATTATTATTACGACCATTTGCCTGTGGAGCTAACAATATCATCTCCAAATGGCTGGATGAAAGCAATAATTAGGAGAACAGGCCCTACCCATGCAGATTTTAGTATTGATAAAATTTCAGGTAATGAAAATGAATTATTACCTACTGGTGCAAAGGTTATGTATAAGAACTATGTTAGTGAAACAGGAGAATTGGCAGAATTATATGACGGATGGCCAAATTCCTCTGTATCTCTCTATTTAGTAATAATATTTGGTGAAACCCCTAAATCATATTATTCCGTTTCTCTGAATAGTTGGCATAAATCTGCGATGGTTACAGCAGGGTTATGAATTAACTTGGTTTTTCTGAGTGATTGAATATCATATGATTTAAAAATATTAAAAATATTAAAAATAAAATATATTGACCACGTATACGGATTGATGAAAAGCGTATACGTGGTTTCTTAAATTCTAATTCAAAATAATAAAAACAAATATATTCCTTTTATTATATTAGCTAATACATGGTAAGGTTCTAGCCTTTATTAGTATTTGTTATTTTTTTCACCAAAAAACAAATTGTATTTTTTTAAAGCATCTTGGTCAACAATAGAAACTCTAGCTGCCTGACGTTTTTCTAAAAGAGATTGATACTCTTCGTTAGTAATCGAAGATTCAATGTCTAAGCTTAATTGGTCACGATGCCTAGTTACAAGCCAATCTGTTGATTCTAAGTATAATAGACTATCTCGATCTAACTCTGATTGAGATTTAATAAACTCACAGTCAACTACATTATAACCTAGTAGTTTAACTTCTTCCATAACACTATTAATATTAAAGATACCAATAATTTTATTATCAGATTTATTTATTACTTTCATGATTCTATTCCTAGAATAAATATTGAAAATGCATTCGTTTACCCACGGCTACTTACTGTCATAGACTTATTAGACATTGGTACATATAAATAAGGAAGAGCCAAATAAATCTCACAATCTTCATAATAAGGTAAACCAAACATGATTGCATTATCTTGTAAGGTAGTCACTCGAGATATGCTTATTAATTTTTCTACAAATAACCAACCATCTTGAGCAGAATTTGCGTCTGCCTTTTCAATAATATAACCTAGTCCTAAATCTCCACGTTCATTTGCTTTGTACCCGCTATCTGTCCCCATACCGAATTTCCCCTTGACTATTTTCACCCAAAAACGAATACCTAATTGTTCAAAAACACCATGAGTTTCTACGGGAATTTTAAAATACTTATCTTTTCCTGAGAACGCTGTGGATGTTATTTTCAGAATTTTACCTGAATTTATACTACCCCATCCATTACCTAAACCGCCGCGCCCCATTCGAGCACCTAAGTAATACCTTCCGTACCAGTATGGATTATTTTCATTTGCAGAATCTGGATCTGGCGCTACATTAGAGGGTGCTGTTTCTGTGTAAATCCCTTCAAATCCTTTAGTATAAGGGTGTACTGCTTGTATAGTACATCCTACAGCACTATAATTGGTTGGATGCCCTTCCGGTTCAACGGATCTCATCATTGAGTTACTAAAAAGATTTAAAGGAAGAGGAATGTATTCCTGTAAATTTGCTTTAAATTGGTTAAATTGACTATCAACCTTGTTTATTTGAATGTCTGTTTCTGCTTTAGAATATGCCCCGACATCTGCTGCGGTAGGTTTATTTCCCTGATGATAAACGGGATGCCCTTTAACTCGGAGGTTATCCGATTTTAAGCTCATCCATTCTGAGGTTCCTCCCCCGGCAATGATATGATTCCATTTGAAATACTCGTTACCATTATCTCCCGTCTTAAACCACATATAAGAATCGGTATCACCATCGCCAGTATTTTTAAATCCAATAGCAGCCAGGTCAGTATTCCTATGCCAGGTAATTTCACTGTCGGTAGAAATAGTGATGTCCCCTGTCACTTCTCCACCACTACGGGGTAATGCGTTATCAGCTTTGGTTTTGGTTTCTTTT
>NZ_FORG01000069.1 GCF_900113945.1 Xenorhabdus mauleonii | reverse complement strand
GCCATCGTGCTTGTGACCGCTTTCAGTGCCAAATTCTTTTTTGGCCAAGCGGTTGATCGGAACTTCGATGCGATGCTAAGTACTTATAATCAGGTCGGAGAGTTAAGAAAACAAATTGGTGCATTGGAACACAAATTTAATCAGTCATCCGATAATTCCGAAAAAACAAAGAAAAAATAGTTATAATGAGAGAAGTAAAATATTTTTATTTGACAATTGAAGTTCATGTGTAGTTTATATGGTATAAACTAATGCTAAATAAAAAGGTAAAAAATGACTAATAAAAATACAGAAGAGCTAATGAAAGAAAGTGGTTTTACATCTAACGAGATGAAATTATTAAAATCCATAAATAAAAGAAATAATACAACACTGTTAGATGAAATGATGAATTTGGAAAATCGTTTTTATAGGTTGTTAGTTGTTCTTCCTCTGTCATTTTCAGTTTTGATTTTCTTTTTTTTAATGGCGGAAAAAATAAATATAATAGGTCTTGTTATAGCTATTCTTATTTTACTGCCACTTTCTCTATTTATAACTTCATTTAAATTATCTTATAAGTCGTTTATATTTATGCGTAAATACAAACGACTGTAACATCATTTTTTAATATCGGTATCGTTATATGCATCGTAGATTGATTTTAATGTTACTACATCTGCTGATATTTCTAAAGTAAGAGCATATCCCCCCATGGTTTTGTAACTAGCTACATAGTCATCTTTTATATAATAGAATAATCTCCAAGCTTCTGGTTTTAATACATTTCTAAATACTCCATATCCAGATAGCGCAATATCTACTCCGCCATAAACTAAATTTGCTGTTCTTTTATCTGAACCGAAAAATTCAAAAGTATCTTCATACCCTCTTCTTAAATAACCTTTATATTCTGCATCATTATTAAGTAACGAAGTTAAATTTTCCTCAAAACTACCAGCTCCTTGAACTATAAGGAATGATCCGGCAACATAGCCAACTGCTGTTGGAGTTGTCGCGGTTACAAGAGCAACACCTGTAATAAATTGGACTGCACTTGAAATCAAACCAATTCCTTTTAAAACATAAGTATATGCATCATTTTCTTTTTTTATTTCAATGTATGCGTATTTTTTTGCCTTTTCATGTCTTATTATGTTTTCTTGATTGGTTAAATATGATTTTTCCTGTTTTAAATCCTGTATTGCTTGTAATTTAGATGATTCAGAAGATGATTTGCTTGATATAATATCTAGCTTATGATCAGTGAATTTTTTTACTTCATTTTGGAATCTTTGCTTTACTAAGAAGCTATCTAGAAATTTTGAGGAAGTTAAAGCTGACTCCATTACACTTCTGGCAGTCAATGCTCCCATTGAAGAATAATAATTATTATTTCTATTTATAAACATAATTAGTAAACCCTATCATCCCAAATGCTATACCCACTAGTTCCTGCTAAGTAATGTTGCCATGTTATGCTTTTATATTTAAAAGATACACTTTCCAGTGGTTGAGCATCATTGTGAGTTAATGAATTAGGGCAAATAATATCTATGTTGCTTATAGTGGCACCTGTTACCTTTATAGTAAAATAAAGAGACAACCCACCATTACTATCTGTTCTGTACATATCAAAGACACATTCTAGTTCCTCATTATTTGATATAGCAACTCCTAATAACGGGGTTGATTTATCTATTGGTTTTTTTATCGTAATAGGGTAGTGATTTACATTTTGTTCTCTAGATAAAGAATGATTTAATTCATAAATATATATTTTATCTTCTCTACCACATTGATATAAATTTCCGATGGAGTTTTCTGATGAACACCCAGAGGATATTAAACCTTGCTTTTTACCATTAATTGTCAAATAAATAATATTAGCCACTCTATTCCCCTCACTGTATTTCAAAACAGTGAAAGTACAATATAATCTATTGTTTTGTCAATTATGTAATACATCATAAAAAGATGGTCTTATCAACTAAATAATAATGTTTTTTGGTTTTTTATGCTGCCATAAATGAGTATTTAAACCAATATGAATATATTGATATATACGATATTTTAATTATTTAACATATGTAATTTTAATTAATGAAAGTAAGCTAAATAAACTCCATTTATATAGCCATTTTAATTTGCTTATCCTCTTTGAAGCTAAAATGTAAAGCTATAACATTACGCCCATCTTTAACTGTATCGACGGACACAGTAATATTGCTCTTTTGATTTAGCTCGTTAATGGCTGGTTTTAATAGAAGTTTATTTAAGTCTCTAAATTGTAAGTATTTGTTTTCAATTCCTAATATGGTTCTAAAGTCTTTAAGGCTAATCAGCCTATCTCCTGCTGTTTTGAATTGCATTAATAACTCATAAATTCGGATGCTGTATGTTCTCTTAAGTGCCGAAACATTTTTTACAGCAATGCTTGTAAATTGGCCTTTTAATTGAGTCAGATAAGGCATGATTAAATCAGAAAAAACCAACTCAATTTTACCTTGACCATCAAAATATTTAGCTTGGCCTTGAATCCATCTTATTTTTTCTTCTTTTTCTTTCCAATGAATATAAATCCAACGTTCAGCCAGTCTTTCTACAGCTTCTTGTAGCCGCCTTTCCGCATTTTCTCTCCCCATATCTGGAAATGCCAAATAAAACTCATTTGCTGTTAGTTGAAAGGTCTTTTCAAGGGTTTCAGCTTGTGGGTTTAATTTGCCAATGCACATCAATAAAACTCTTTGTTCTTGAAGAGTTAACTTATAACTAGCTTCAATAAGTGCGTTTGATTTGTAAGCTATAAGATTAGACATATTTTCACCGTCAACATTAGTGGTTCATATTTTTTATACACCACAATAAATATATGTGGATACTCTTTTTTGTCAACCACTAATGCCTGTGAGTATTACCGTCAAAAGCACCACCTATTACCGTCAAAAGCACCACCTATTACCGTCAAAAGCACCACCTATTACCGTCAAAAGCACCACCTATCTTGTTTTAAGATATTGATTTAAAATAAAAAAAAACATCCTAAAACAAGATAAAAAACAAAAAAACAAGTTAAAAAAGGCGTGTCCTGTGGATAAATCTCAAAATTTAGTCAGACCGATCACAAAAAAGGATGTCGCAGCCGAGCTGCTCCCTGAAATGCCCTGCGGGCAACTTTGATAGTTCCCTCACTTTGTTCGGTCAGAATGAAGCTACCTCAAGTATTAATATAAAATTCAAGTAATCAT
>NZ_FORG01000071.1 GCF_900113945.1 Xenorhabdus mauleonii | reverse complement strand
GAATTGTTTGCTGATTTTTGTTCCTATTTTCTTCACGCTGTTCCGATGTTTTGTGGCATGGAAAGGACACGATGAAAAAAACGGGTTTACTGTTCTTAGCGGGCTGGATGGTATCTCTGTCCTCAGGGGCCAAAACGGTGGTGTACACTGACCGTCAGCATCCACCGGTGAATCTGACGCCGAACTGCCAGGTAGTCTGGCTGGATGCGGCTGAACAGTATCAGAAAAAAATCTTCCCTCAACTTTCCACTGATCCCCAGCAGGCAACTCTTCAGGCACAGGCTGTACTGCAATCGCCCCAATGGCGTGAACAGGAACAGTTGCTTATCAACGCCTACCGAGAGGTGGTTGAGGCCTGGCAGCTGGGGGTACGTCAGTACCCGGCGGTGGTCTTTAATGGCCGTGATGTGGTGTATGGCACCGCGGATGTGGCCAAAGCAGCAGCGCTCAGGGAGCAACACCCATCATGAATCCGTCACGCGTTGCTTTTCCTGTGCTCATCACGTTGGTTGCGGCGTTTTCGCCGGCCACACTAGCTGCCATTAATACCGCCCAAATCGTGGCAAGCAGTTTCTCACCTGCCTGCATTCAGTGGCGGGTTAGTGGTATTTGTTACTGGTTGTTCTGTTCATGGCACGGCTGTACGGTAAAAACCTCGGTCAAAGTGACCCATTTCCTGCCGCAAACAGTGATTTCTACCTATCATAGCCCCGGTGGCAATCCGTGGTCTGACATGGCGCAAATCAGCGCCTTATCCGGCGGGCTGGAAAATACCGTGACAGGAGCCTTATCCCATCTGACCAACGGTGGAGGAAATCACACGATTCAGGTAGCCGGAAAGCGCAGTACTCATCTGCGTTTCAAATACGCCGATGCCATCGGGCATCCCGCTACCACCCTGCTAGGCGGGCAAATTCCGGGCTATTCCTGCAAAAGTGCGGCCACACCGCTGATGCCTTATTTTCTCAGCACACTGGATACGGTGGCGTGGCGCAGCGGGTTGCCGGAGTCATTTTATCCAGAAGCCCTTATCCCTGGTCAGCGGGAACTGGGTAGCCAGATGCGTGGCACGATGTGGGGCAATCTCTACCCGCGTGCCGGCTTTGTTACGCAGGCGGATGATGATAAAGCCTCAGCAGTGGTGGCGCAGCGGGTGGCAGACATCATTACTCGTACCGGGCAGCCCCATGTTTATCAGCCGTTGACCGGGCAACGCCGTGACGGCTATTGGCCACCGGCGCCAGTGACGGAAAATACCGGCATGAAGAATCATCAGTGGCAGCGGTTATCGCCACAGTTAAGTCAGTCTTGTGCCGTGTTTCCGGATGGCAGTCATACCGCCGCGACAGACGGTAATCAGGCGTATGCCTTGTGGCAGCCCTACAGCTGCTGCAAGCGGCGCGGACAGCGTTTTCTCAGCAGCACGGATATGTGAATCAGGAGGTCGGATGACGACAAGAAACGCCGTATGGCTGGCTGTAGGCGCAATAATACTTGCTCCGATACAGTCCCATGCCACCGGGCTGTCCCTCACCTTACCGCAGGTGAATCGAAGTGCCCTGGGCTACGGGGCAGAGGCCAGCGGGGCGGTCTCCGATACGCTGTTTTATACGCTGGGAGGCGGCTCGGTGATTTCGGAACCGGCCAGTCGTGGTGGTTCAACCATGCTGGCCGGTTTGGAGCTGGGTTGGAGTTCGGATTTGATGTGCGGCAATTTTGACCTGAAAACCACGATCAGCAACCAGCTCAACGGCATCACGGCGGGATTCAAGAACCTGATGAGCGATGTGGTTCAGGGGGCCACAGGTGCCGTTGCCAGTCTCCCGGCCATGATAATTCAGCGAGCCAATCCGGGGTTGTATGACATGCTGACCAACGGGGTATTGCAGGCTAATGTGGCGTTTGATAAAGCCCAGTTCAACTGCCAGAACATGGCGAAAAGAATGATGGATTTTGCGCAGAACAACAAATGGAGCCAATCGGCGGCGTTGCAGGAGTACAAAAATCAGGTCAACGGCGGGGATGGCGATGCGGTGCGTGTCAACAATGCCGGCACCAAAGCGACCGGCGCTGGCGGGCACGCGTGGATTGGCGGGCAACGACAGGGCGGAAAAGGGCAGAATGCCATTCGTCCGACCCGTGATTTAGCCAGTGCCGGCTTTAATATGATGAATCAGTTGCCGGTACTGAGCCAATCGTCGGTCAGCACCTTCAATTGTGAAGGCAGTGCCTGCCGTAAATTCAGCACAGCACGGGAAGCGGCCGAAGCGGTGGTCAGTGTACTGGGCGACCGGGCCATCCGTACCTGCGCGCAAGCCACAGAATGCAGCAGCGGGGGTGAGCAACACCAGCCGGGAACGACGGTCGCGGGAACGGGGTTTGCCCCGATGCTGGAAGCCCATACCAAAACGAACGCCGAACAACTGGTGAAACTGGTCAGCGGCACGGAGAAACCCACGCGGGCGAATCTCACCAAACTGAAAACCGGCAGTCTGGCCGTAACGCAAGGTGTTATCCAGGCGTTGCAGCGTGATCCCGACAGGGCTGCACTGACTGCACGTCTGGCGGGGGAGCTGGCGATGAGTGAGACTATTGAAACCGCGTTACTGATGCGCCGGATGCTGAACACCGGCATGTCCGAACCCAATGCGGCAGCACAATCGGAAGCGCTGGCAGAAGGTGAGCGCCGGATTGCCGCACTGGACAGGGAAATTAATGCCCTGAAAAATGAAATGGAGCTGAAGCAGGCTCTTTCCCGTAATTCCATTCTGACCATTATTGAGCGTGATACGCAGCGTATTCACGCTCATCCGCAAAAACAGGTCGCGGACAGTCAGGATGCCCGTTTTTATCAGTTGGAAGCCCCCAACCGTGAGCGCAGGTAAGTTCGATGATGGCAGAGAAACGTGCAAGATTAAAACGAGGCATCGGATTATCACTGATTATCGCTTTGGTGATGGCTGTGACATTAGGAA
>NZ_FORG01000072.1 GCF_900113945.1 Xenorhabdus mauleonii | reverse complement strand
GACGCTTTGATATCGTCAAAGCGCGGATTCCGGCTGGTGCGGGGGTTATCAGGATTGGGACGGAGTTGATCCAGCGTCAGTATCATCGGCATTTCTGCCATCGGTTGACTGTCATGGATTGTGGCCATTGCCTGACGCCCTTGTTGTAACAGGGCATGGCCTAAATTGAGGTGCTTACCGGTCATCGCTTATCCCCCCGCCAGATATATCCTGAAAACGGGTGTACTTACCGTTAAATTGCACACGCACCGTGCCCGTTGGCCCTTGACGCTGTTTACCGATGATGATCTCGGCAATCCCTGCCTCCGGGGACTCCGGGTGATAAACTTCATCGCGATAGAGGTGCAATATCAGGTCGGCATCCTGCTCCAGCGAGCCGGAATCCCGTAAATCACCGTTGTTGGGGCGTTTATCAGAACGATTTTCGACTTGTCGATTAAGCTGGGACAGCGCCAGTACCGGGCAGCCCAGCTCTTTGCCCAACGCTTTCAGGCTGCGGGAAATCTCCGCAATCTCCTGTGTCCGATTTTCCTGCCCGGGGGCACTCATCAGCTGAAGATAATCCACCATAATCAGAGCGGGGTTGCCGTATTTGCGGGTATAACGGCGGGCGCGGGCACGCAGTAATGCAGGCGTCTGGTGACTGCAATCATCGATAATCAACCGCTGATCCCAGCGGGAAAACTGCTCCAGACTCTGGCTGATGCGGCCCCACTGCTCATCATCCAGTATCCCGCTGCGCAGGGCGCTCAGGGAAACCCCGCCTTCCATGGCGGTGAGACGCAACATCAGTTGTGCCGTCGGCATTTCCAGACTGAAAATCTGCACCACCGCATTTTCCTGAAGACGCAGGGCTCCGAGGCAACAGGCCAGCCCCAGTGCGGTTTTACCCATGGAAGGACGAGCGGCCAGCAAAATGAGATCCCCGGCCTGCAAGCCACAGGTTTTTTCATCCAGCAGCTGAAATCCGGTGGGGGTTCCGGTTATCCCGTTGCTGCCCTGTATGCGTTCCAGATGGGTGATCAGACTGTCTGCCCCCTGTAACAGGGTCATTTCCTGCTGCTGCCGGGCTGCTCCTTTTTCCGCCAGATTAAACAGCTGGCTTTCCGCCTGCGCAATCAGGGTGTCTGACTGAATAGTTGGCTGAAAGACGTCCGCGCTGAGGGATTTTCCCAGCGCCAGTAGCTGACGTAACCGGCTTTTTTCCGCCACAATACGGGCATACTCTTCAATATTGGCGGCACTCGGCGTGTTTTTGCACACTTCGGCCACATAAGCAAAACCGCCAACCTGATCGATTTGCCCGCGTTGGGTCAGTATGTCGGTCAGGGTGATCAGGTCGAACGGGCAGTTTTGTTCACTCAGTTCCGCGATGGCCTGAAACAGGATCCGGTGGGCCGGGAAGTAAAAATCGTCGGCAACCAGTAACAATACCACCGTATCCCAGCGATCATTGTCCAGCACCAGTCCGCCCAGTACCCCGACTTCGGCATAGGCATAGCTGGGTGCCTCTTCGCTGATGATCTTCAATTGTTCATGCGTCATCCCCATCGGCGACCTCCTGACTGACCGCATTCAGGGCGGCGATTAAACGTTGTTGCAAATGAGGCGCGGAAACCCAGAACAGTACCTCTTTTTCGGTCAGATACTGCGGCTGGTCATTTTCCCAGCCACATTCCAGCAAGGCTAAATCCGGAGACGCATCAGGGCACATAGCCTGCCTGCGCAACTCTGCTTCATTACGGGGGTAATAGTGCTCTACCTCGTGGGGGGAAATGTCGAGAATAACGGGTAACAGCAGCTGAAGTTTCGCCTGTGCGGTTTCACGATCCGGCGCACCCACAAAAACAAACCATTCATCATCACTGAACAATAATTCAATCGTCTCATAACGAAAGCAGACGGCACGCCAGATAACATTCATTGCGCCTCTCCCGTCGGTTGCTCAATCAATACCGCATCGAATTTTTCTGCCCATAAGGGCACTAACTCGCAGGCAAGGCGATGCATGGTGATCGCCGCCGCCGGGCTTTTACGGGTGGTTTTATATTCCAGTCGATGCACCGGCTGGGCACGGACATGCCCCAGTTTGTAGATATCCAGCAGGTCTATCCGGGTGTCCAGCAGTTGGTAAACCTGCCTGCCGCCCAGTGCGGAAGTGTCATAGCGCTGATTATGAATAATATCGGTCAGCTCATTCAGCGTATCCCGGTCAAGGTTCGTGCCTTCAATCCCGTTGACCAGTATCTGAATAGCCGGCAGACGGACACCGTAGTTTTCAAAAGGCCGGAGCCGGGTCAGCATCCGCAGGGTGCCACGCAGGAACTCGCGGACGTCAGGCAAAATGGGCTTGATAACCCCCAAAACGCCCTGCGTAGCCGCCAGTACAACCAGTTCGCTCATCACGCCGGTCGCCCCTTTGGAATCAATGAAAATAATATCGTACTGACTGAAGAGCGGGTGTTGCAGGACATTGCGCAGGCGTAAACGACCGTCGGGGGCATGCAACATCGCGGTTGGTAGGAGTTCATCGGGATCGTTGGAGATCAGGATATCCAGATTGTTGATGGCCGAACGGGAAATGATCTGCTCAGGCTGATTCAGATCCACTGTCTGCATCAGCAATTCATACAGCCCGGCGGGGGCTTCGTAGTTCAGGGGAAAAATACTGCTGGCAGTGGGTTGTGAATAATCCGCATCAATCAGGAGACCCCGAAAACCGGCATCGGCAAAAAAACCGGCTAGGTTAGCGGCGTGGGTCGATTTGCCTTCGCCCCCTTTGGGGGAAATTATGGGAAGAATTATCATTTTGTGTACCAGAATCGGTACACAAGGCAACAACAATCAAATAGTTAACATTCTTTCAACTTAGCAGGGGATTGAAAATCCCCGTGTCGGTGGTTCGATTCCGCCTCCGGGCACCACTTCAACTTCCAGTGAAGTACAGCCCAATCAAATAATTCATATCAA
>NZ_FORG01000073.1 GCF_900113945.1 Xenorhabdus mauleonii | reverse complement strand
AGGTCGGAGAGTTAAGAAAACAAATTGGTGCATTGGAACACAAATTTAATCAGTCATCCGATAATTCCGAAAAAACAAAGAAAAAATAGTTATAAATAGATTATTTAAAGGGAGGATGTAATGTATTCTCTCTTAAACAATTTGAATTCATAACTACATGGATGATGTGAAATGAAAAACCCTTATTGTACCGTTGTTGATGAACTGGGATTCCCAAAGTTTGATGCATTTGATTATATGAGATATAGGTGGTTGCCAAATAACCCTAGAGCAGTTACAGGGGAAAGTTATTTGTGGGCATATAAAGCTGCTTATTTACAATATAATAAAGATCTAATAATAAAATATGCATATGAAGCTAAAATTCCTGTGCTTTTGCTGGCTGGTGTTGCTGTAGCTGAGGTTGGGGGAAAACCCGATAGAATCAAAGCATATGGCGTTCTGCAAGTTAGGCAATTGATAGACGATACTATAAATGGAAATAATAAAACATCAAATGCAACATCAGTTGGTGCGTTAGCTATTCAGTTAAGAGCAGCAGCAGAAACATTAGGAATTGACCCATCCAAGCTCACAACAAGACAGCAACTTCAACTTGCCAATTGTCTACTACAAGATGATTTCAATATAAAAATATCCGCTCTCCACCTAAGAGATCTAATAATTCATGATTATCCGGAATTAATGGATACAAGTATACTAACTGATGAACAAATAATACTGGCTGGATCTAGATATAACAGAGGAATAGCTAGAGATAAAAAAGATTTTCTAAAATCAATATATTCAGCAAGTAGTTACAAAGAGAGAGATTATACTTCATATGGAAGAAGAATATTAGAAAAGAAAAAATCCATATATATGATATTAGGAGTTAATGGTGAATAGGAATATAAATATAATAAAATACATAATATATTATATTTTTTGTGTTCTTCTTATAGATTCTTTTTCTTTCTTTGAGGAAGAGATATATATTGATGGAGTGGAAATAAAAAATGCTTGTGTAGCTCATCGCACGTTTGTTGCTGATGACACAAGAGATGTATCTGCACCTGTGTCAGCTCTGTTTATTTTTCCACTACTATTTAAAGTCATAAGATTGAAATTCAGATCATGGACGTTAAATATGATGTTGCTGTCATTGATAGTGTATTGGGCTTGGCGCTTTTTCATAAGATTAATGTATTGTTAGCCCCTCTAAAGATAGAGGAGCTTTCATCTTAGTAGACTCTATCTTCCCAGAAACTATATCCAGACGTTCCGGCAGCGAAATGCTGCCATGTTATACTGGCATATCTAACAGAAATCATTTCCTCTGGCTGCTGATTAGCATGATTTATAGCGTGAGGGTAACTAACATTGATTCTCTCGATAAAAGCTTTTTTTAATTTTATTGAATAATAGAGTTCGATTCCGCCATTACTAGCCGTTCTATAAAAGAAAAATTCTATTTCAAGTTCTTCATTATCAGATATTGAAACACCAAGTAAGGGTGATGATTTGTCGATTGGTTTAGTGAATGAAATAGGTCGGTGATTAACGTTACCCATTCTTGTCATTTCATGGTCAAGAGAAAGAATGAATATTTCATCTTCATGACCAGATTGATATTTGTTTCCTATCGAATCAAAAGTAGAGCAGCCAGTGGAAATGATTCCTTGCTTTTTTCCTTTTATAGTTGCGTAAATTAAATTAGCCATAAAAACTCCTTCTCTGTAGGGGGTGGCGGAATCCATTATGAATGGAATAACTGACTAAAAACCCTACTATAAAAGAAGTTTAATTAAAATGAGAATAAAGACTAAATGGCTAATTTTATTTGTTTATCCTCTTTGAATTGGAAGTGTAGAGATACAACAGTACGTCCTTTTTTTACTGTATCGACGGTGACTACTAGATCACTTTTTTCGTTTAATTCCTTTATACATGGTTTTATGATTGAGTCATTCAGAGTTCTAAACTCTTTATATTTATCTTCTAAATTTAGAATTGTACGAAAGTCATTGATATCAACTATCCTATCTCCTGTTTTTTTGAACTGCATTAACAACTCATAAATTCTTATGCTATAAGTACGCTTTAGCGCAGAAACATTCTTAACAGCAATACTGGTAAATTGCCCTTTAAGTTGCGTTAGATAAGGCATTATGTAGTCAGAGAAGCTAATTTCTATCTTCCCTTCTCCATCAAAATATTTTGCTTTACGTTGAATCCAACGAATATCTTCTTTGTTGTCTTTCCAATGAATAATAACTGTCCTATCCCATAATCGCTCTATTGCTTCTTGTAAACGGCGTTCTGCATGTTTACGGTTCATATCAGGGAATGCTAAGTAAAATTCATCAGCAGTAAGTTGAAAGGTTTTTCTGGGGTTTTCATCTTTCGGATTGAGTTTACCAATACATAAAAGCAAAACCCTTTGTTCTTGTAAGGTCAGCTTGTAACTGGCTTCTATCAATGCATTGGATTTGTAGGCTATAAGTTTACTCATACTATTCTGATCCTTAAAACATCAATTAGATTAATTATAGTTGATGCTCTCTATTCATCAATGGTTTTTTTTTTAATTGATGTATTGTTGTGGGTATTACCGCCTTTTTGTTGATGTATTACCGCCTTTTTATTGATGTATTACCGCCTTTTTATTGATGTATTACCGCCTTTTTATTGATGTATTATCATGTATGATATTGATTTTAAATTAAAAAAAACAACGGAAAACAAGAATAAAAACAAAAAAACAAGTTAAAAAAGACGTGCCCTGTGGATAAATCTCAAAATTTAGTCAGACCGATCACAAAAAAGGATGTCGCAGCCGAGCTGCTCCCTGAAATGCCCTGCGGGCAACTTTGATAGTTCCCTCACTTTGTTCGGTCAGAATGAAGCTACCTCAAGTATTAATATAAAATTCAAGTAATCAT
>NZ_FORG01000074.1 GCF_900113945.1 Xenorhabdus mauleonii | reverse complement strand
TTTTCTTTCAGTTTGCTGAGAGAATGATTGATTTGCGCCAACAGCTCCGGTTGCCTCTCTTCCATCACTCGGATGGCATAGCGCTGATACAGTTCACTGATATTATTGACGTAGCGAGTTATCAGCTGGTAATCCGGTCGGTGCCCCAATGCCACCAGTGCACGAGCGACAATATTGACAAACCGCCAGGCAAATTCACGAAACGCGGCACTGTTGCCTTCTCCGCTGAGCTGCCCCGCCAAACGGGAAGCCACCTCGGATACCCGGCCGAACCGCCCGACGGCATTATAGCGGGCAGAAATTTCCGGCCAGCCCAAATGAAAGAGGGACAGTTCATTACCTCGACCCGCGCGGTGCGCTTCTGCCCAGATACGTCTTAGCAAGTCAGCATCCCCTTTGGGATCAAAGACAATCACCACCTCACCACGTCGGATATCCTGCGTTATCAACAGTTCGGCCAACCGGGTTTTTCCTACACGGGTTGTCCCCATCACTAACGTGTGCCCGACCCGCTCACGCAAGTCCATAAAAACGTCCGCTTCCTGTGGCTCAATGCCGTGGAGTGCCGGATTACCGCCCACTGGTGGCAGCGGGCGCACCGGATTAAACCACGAATCCTTGCGCAGCAGCGCAGATAATGCCGGCCAGCGGTATTCGGTTCGGCGTTCCAGTTCGCGGGCAAACTGATAGACCCGGGATACTTGCACGAATCGTTCCACTTCCGGTCGGCGCGTATCCTGCAAACGCTGGGTATGTTTCTGTTGCCAGCGAAATCCCCGCCCTAAAAACAATTGCCGGTGACTGACAGGAATGTGCTTTGTACTCATCAGGTAACGCGGCAGGCGGCGCAGATTTCTGCGATAGCGGATAACCTGAATGCTCTGCCACGTGCGTATCATCGCCAGTGCAGCAAAACCGCCCGCCATCACGTAACTGACTGAAGGTGTCAGTGCAATGGCCCAGGGTGCCCAGATACAGATAAATGCCACAACGGCAGCGACCAGCGCCGTATTCAGTTCAACGGCCGGGCGTAACAGAGCTTCAACCACATAACGGCGGCTCATGGCGATAACTGCTGGGAAAGCCGAGTGTCGGTAATTAACACCGGATAATGTTGCAATTGCAACCGGCGAGCCAGCTCGGTGCCGGAAGCAGGTGACAGCAGTAACCCCGGAACTAATGCGCGCAATGCCTGTAACCCCGTCATGTCTCTGACATTCACCACCAACCCCACGGCCTGTTGTTTCGTCAATGTAGTAGCATTCTGACTTAACCATTGATGCGAATCCGGATCATCCCCAATCAGAAACAGCGCGCCAATCCCCGGCAATTGCAATGACCTGCTAGTGATTTTCCCCGGTGACAATTCCGGTGTGCTGACAGGCAGCATGGCGGCTTCACCTTCCACGTCGGGAGAGAAAGGCGGTGCTGATGGTAAAGATACATCATGTTGTTCGGCATTAATGCTGTCATAAAAGGGCGAGGCATCTTTGCCGCCTAAATCGGCAATCACATTCAGTTCGGCATGGCAGGCACTCATCCATAATAAACCCACAACGGGGAATAAGTTCAGCGGTTTCATCATGAGGTGATCTGCCATCCCTGCTCTCCCTGACGCAACAAGACCGGCATTCGACCTTTACCAAACCGGAACCAGTAGCCCGCATCATGATTCAGGGTGATTTGTCGGCTGCGTACCCGCTCAACGGGGATCTGATGCTTTGTGGCCCATTGCCGTAACAGCTCATCATTCCCCTGACTGTCGACCAGATAGATATCAACAGGTTGCTTCGCAGCCAACACCTCCGCCAAGCGGGTTTCACACGACGGGCACTCTTTCGCTTTGACAAACAGGGCCAGACGGCCGCTTACCTCCCGTGTTTTCGTCATATTAACTGGCAAGACATCAGGAAACAGCCGCTGCCAGGCGGCATTCACTTCTCGCTGAAAGCGCAGCTCTTTTTCAGTACGAGCGAATTCTGTTTTGACCCACTGTTCAGCATAACGGCGGCGTTCGGCCTCATTTTCAGCCTCAATGCCCAAGGTTGTCAGCGGATCAAGTCCCGGCGATTGAATTCCCCTTGGCCCCGCCATCAGATGCTGATAACGCTGATATTCCTCTATCTTCAATCCCCATTGCCCGGCCTGTGTTTTCAACGTTTGCGGTTGGCTTTCCACCGTCTGCGTCTGTTGTGATGTTAAAGGTGTCGGTGCATCTGCCCATGCCGGGCTGCCGAATACTGCCCACATCATCAGCCCCATTTGAGACCCTTTCATGGCTGCTTTCCTTGTGGGGGTTGCGGGAGCTGATAACCCGGTCGCAGATGGTGACAAACCTGACGTTGTACCGCATCCACGTCCAGTTGCCAGGCTGGGCCTGCCATGAGCTGCAAAGCCGTACGCAGTCGAACAGGGCCGAACTGAGTGTGCACCGACGGCAACGGCTGGCGATATAAAATGTCATTGGTTTTTTCGGGTGCACACAAGGTATAGCCCGACTGGCGCAAGACATCACGCAAGGCATCGCCCACCGTAGGCTTCTGGGATGCAAGGAGACGAACCTCAATCAACTGGGAAAGCGGGTCACGCTGTGCAGCTGTCGGGTCGATACTGACCAACAGATATCGGCCATGACGAATAACTTCCGGCGTGTGTTGATAAATATCAGAAGGAACAGGCTGAATAGTGTGCGTGACCTGCGTTGCAGAAATCACCTGTTCGGAGATGGGTTGGGGTTGGCGTTGTTTGGACGGGGAATGACACCCCGTCAGGATAGTGGCCAATAGGCCCATTAATAGGGTTATTCTCATTCCTGTTATTCCTGCCCGGCAATAA
>NZ_FORG01000075.1 GCF_900113945.1 Xenorhabdus mauleonii | reverse complement strand
AATAATGTTTCAGCGTTTTAAATCCCGTTTTACCCGACAGGCACACCCACAGCCCAAATCATTTTCGTCGGAAGATTGTCGGGGGTATTTTCAACCCCAATCAGCCGATGAATTGTTAGTAACGCCCCAGCGTCGCCAATATCTCCAACAATTATGGCAAAACAGTGCATTCCCTGACGGGCTGTATCAGCGTTTTTATCTTGCACCGGTGAAGCAATTGCTGGGCAGTGTCCAACAGGTGCCGGCAACCCCGGCAGGGGAGTGGTCAGCGTTGGGGGGATTTGCTGACCTGACGCTGGCATTCACCACCTGTGCGGTACGGCTGGCGAAAGGGCATATGCTGCCTCCGGGGGCACCGCCGGAAACACAGGCAGCGCAAAGCCTGCTGTGGCAGGCCGTGGTGTTTTGGGCCGCGTTGTTTTACCACCTGCCGCTGTTGCGGCAACTGGAAGGGGAGCTGGAAGACGGGCATCATTGGCAACCGGGGATCTGTGTGCCTGATAAACCCTTTCGTTTCCGCTTTCATCTCCCGGAAAACATACCGTCTGCCCCTCAGGAGGTGTTTCTGGCAGCCAGTCTGTTACCGGAAAAAGCCATGATGTGGCTGGTTTCCGTACCGGAAGTCTGGCATTGCCTGATGCAGCATCTTAATGGCCGTCCGTCCACTGTGCCGCTGATTGATGCACTGCTTCAGGAAGCCGCCGGGCAGGTTCATTCACCCTTGGATAAACAGGTTACATCATCCACTGAGACAGAAACGACTTTTACTTCTGAAACCGGATCAGCAATTACCCCGGAAACAGCGGAGATCCTCCCTGCCGGTGAAATCAACCGTTCATCTCCGTCCACGACGGACGATACCCGGACACTGATGTCATTATTTCAATCAAATGATTAATTTCGAGTGGCAGTCTGACGGGAAAAATCACCATCATGATTTAAAACTGATCAAACGATCGGTACAGGTGACAGAAGTATTGTCACTTATGGTTACCTAACGTCATCATTTAAAAGAAAATAATTTAAAGGGTTATTTGTATTTTTGACACCGGCAAGGGTTTTATGAACAGGAACCCGATGAAGGTGTGATAACAGAGGGAACAAAGAAGATGTTGCACACAACAGAAACGTTCAATTGGGAAGAGTTATTAGAAGAGTACTTTTTTTCACATATCCTGAGGCCAGATACTGAGTGGAGTTACCGGAAGGTCGTACGGGGTTTTATACAATTTATGGGGGATGTCACTTCACCGGCGCAGGTGACTCACCGGGAGGTGCTCCGGTGGCGTCGTCATCTTCTGCTGGAGAAGAAACAGTCGAGCCATACCTGGAATAATAAGGTGTCTCACTTACGGGCGATATTTAATTTCGGCATGGAACGAAAATTGCTGCCTCATACAGAGAACCCGTTTAATAATGCGGTGGTGAAAAAAGAGAAGAAAAAGAAGAAAATTCTGAGTGAATCGCAGGTAAACCGCATTAATTTGTTGATGGGGAAGTTCGCGGAGGAAGAACGGCTCCAGACAACGCCGAAGGGAGGGCGTTGTGCTCTGTATCCGACCTGGTACTGGTCAACGGTGTTGGCGACGCTACGTTTTACGGGGATGCGCCAGAACCAGTTATTGCACCTGCGGGTGCGGGATATCAATCTGGAAGGAAATTACATTGAACTGGGTCTGGCAGGCAGCAAGAATCACAGTGAATGGGAGATACCGATTGTCCATCCCCTTAAACCCCGGCTGGCACACTTAATTGAACGGGCAACGGCTGCCGGGGCTGAAGCCAGTGATCCGATTTTTGACCTTAGTCGGCTAAGTGTGCCACATCCAAGCCGGCTTTCCCGTTACAAATACGATATTAATAGAGAAAAGCAACAGCTCCGCTCTTTCTTCCGCCGGTTGTCCAGAGAATGTGATTTTGCTGTCTCTCCGCATCGGTTTCGCCATACCATGGCATCAACGCTGATGAAATCGCCGGATCGCAATCTGCCGCTGGTGAAACGATTACTGGGGCACCGTAACGTTGCGACGACGATGGAGTACATTGATCTTGATATGGAAGTGACGGGAAAAGCATTAGAACGGGAATTGGGGCTGTACACCGATCGTTCTGATGTGCATGAGTAAATGAATAAAACGGATTAAAAAAACAGGGCAGGACTCAGACCGGATTCAGGCGGTGGCTTGTGTGAACTGCCCTGCATCAATCTTGATGGTATGCAGTGAGCGTTGTTACCATCCTGTATTTCGTGAAGTTTTCACCTTACTTGACATCAGAATCAATTACTGGAATCATTACCTGCAACGAGAAAAGGGTAGCTGTTAAAACAGCTACCCTGTATCTTGTCTTAAACACCACAATAGCGTGCAAATTGTCATTTAACACTTTATTAACTATTGTTTGTTTTTTGCGCTTTTGTCAGGAAGTTTAACAAACTCGACAAACCCGCATCAAATCTTGGTGCCCGGAGGCGGAATCGAACCACCGACACGGGGATTTTCAATCCCCTGCTCTACCGACTGAGCTATCCGGGCTAACGGGGCGCATTAAACCGTATTC
>NZ_FORG01000079.1 GCF_900113945.1 Xenorhabdus mauleonii | reverse complement strand
TCGTTGGCATTGTAACGGTAACGGGTTTGCCCCCAGCGACTGTCGTCAATCACGCGCACATTATGCGCCCGGTCATATTGCCAGCTGCGGTTGACCGCCGAGGCTTGCGGCGGAAAATGTGGGTCATTTTGAGCCAGTGTTTCCCGGAAAAATTGGGTAGCCTGTCCTGCCGACTGATGCGCGAGCAATCCGGTTGCGGTGTAGCGGCTGGCAAGGATAAAGCCGTTGGCACTTTCCCGCACCGATTCCCTCCCCAGTACATCATGCTGGAAGGTCAGCGTTCGCCCGGTAAAATCAGTCTCCCGGATAATCTGGCCGGCGGCATCCCGTTCATAGTGGTAAGTTTCCCCGGTGGCGGCAGTGACCGTGCGGAAGAGCGCGAGTTGCAGGATAAACTGATGCTGAAGTTTGAAGCGGTTAATCAGATGGATAAGGAAGAGCAATGTTCCATGACGGCAGTATTGGATGCCTTGATATTAAAACATCAGGTAAAACGGTTGATTAGGTAACTTGATTTAATGCGGTAAATAAGACCGCGAAAACAGAGCGTTTCTACACCGTGGGATACGTCCCGCAAAACGGCAGTGAGAACCCGCCCCCGATGCTCCGCCTTAAGGGGCAGTGGCTTAAACAGGCAGGCTTTGAGATTGGCGGCTCTGTTACCGTAAAAATCATGGATGGCTGTTTAGTATTGATCCCCGACAGCGACGAGACGAACAGCCTTAAACAGTAATACCAGCGCCAGCGAGCGCAAATCAATGACATTAAGCTGCGGATGCGTGAGCTGATTGGGGATTATAAAAGCCGCTAAGGGAAGGGATTGAGCGGCTCTAAAGATAAGAAAGCCGGAAGATCATGGGGATCTTTCCGGCATTATATTTTTATGAACAACGTTAGTTTTTTAATTCGCCTTTATTCGTTTATAGTTATAAGACACATTAAGCAGTGTTTCTATAAGCCCTGAATCATCAGGCCAATCTATAATAAATCTTGGATAAGATGGTACGTAACTATTTGGATTCATAGTCTTTACCATCTCTTCCAATTCTTTTTTTATCTGATTTAATACATTAATAGATAAAGGCGCTTTTTTTCCTTGCTGATGCAATTCTATTGCGTCAGAAACTAATTGGAGAGCATCTGTTAAAAAAGTTTTACCTGATGTTTTCATTTTAAAGATCCATATTTCCAAGGCTCAAGAACAAATATTTGCTCAGCACCACCACTATATTGAGGACCAAAATCATACTGAGGGGCTGCGCGTCCTCTAATGATTGTAGTGCCTGGTGTGATCTGGAATTGTTTGATTCCTGTCATACCATTCCAATCAGGGGGTAACGCTAACCCGCTTCTATTCGTATACGGTGTGAACGTTTCAAATACATATTGCCCTTCTGGCCTAGCCGTTTTTCCAAAGTCGTGAAAGCGACTACCATAAAGGTTATTACCAGCTTTTTGTACAGACATACCGGAGAGATCAAAAGAGTCAATGATTTGTTTTCTCCGAACTCTGTCTACTCCCATTGAGTTCAAGTACTCTGAGGCATCTCTTACACCTTGGTATGGGTCTGGAGGTGCATTGGATATATTCGAAGTTCCACTCAGCCCGAACGGATCTACAAATTTCGAAGGATTATGCACATAGCCATACGGATTAAACCCACCCACTAACCCAATAGGATCGGCCGAGATGTACTGCGCCGTCTCCGGTGAGTAATAGCGGTGCCGATTATAGAACAGTCCGCTCTCTTGGTCCTCATATTGGCCGCAGAACCTGAAATTACACCCCACGTGATAATCCGCATCATTCGACGCAAGCACCTGCGATTTTTCCGCTTTGCCCCACGTTTTCAGCCGCTGCGCCCAAACTAGCGTACCATTTTCGTTGAGCATCTCGCGTGGCGTACCTTGATGGTCGCTTATAATATAGTGTAGCTTGCCTTTTTCAACACGAGCTGATGGCGTCAATGCCCCTGGTTCATACAGCCAGCGTACGCGGCTGTCCAGCGCCAGCGAGCCATCCGCGTAAATCGGCGTCTCTTCGATAAGCTGGTCACCGCTCCACAGGTAATCCTGCCCCATGATGGCATCGGTTCTCGGTGTCAAATCCGGTTTGCCGTCCAGCCAGCGTTGCAGGTTGGTCGCTGTCAGTTTGCCGTCATGTACCTTGAGCTTACGTATTCTTCGACCAAAAGCATCATATTGATAGTGCCAACGCGAGCCGTCCGGGGTTTCGCAATGGGTAAGTTGGTTTTGCGTATTCCATCGGTAGCGCCAGACTTGTGGGCGGAAGCCGTCACGCTGTTCGGTTTTTTCCACCAGACG
>NZ_FORG01000080.1 GCF_900113945.1 Xenorhabdus mauleonii | reverse complement strand
GACGCTTTGATATCGTCAAAGCGCGGATTCCGGCTGGTGCGGGGGTTATCAGGATTGGGACGGAGTTGATCCAGCGTCAGTATCATCGGCATTTCCGAAGCTGGGAGCGACTCATGAACTGTCGCCACAGCCTGACGCCCTTGCTGTAACAGAGCATGGCCTAAATTGTGGTGTTTACCGGTCATCGCTTACCGCCCCTCCCCGCCGGATATATCCTGAAAACGGGTATACTGACCATTAAATTGCACACGCACGGTGCCCGTGGGCCCCTGACGCTGTTTACCGATGATGATTTCGGCAATACCTACATCGAGGGAATCCGGGTGATAAACTTCATCGCGGTAAAGGTGCAATATCAGGTCGGCATCCTGCTCCAGCGAGCCGGAATCCCGTAAGTCACCGTTATTGGGACGTTTATCGGGACGATTTTCGACTTGCCGGTTAAGCTGGGACAGCGCCAGCACCGGGCAGTCCAGCTCTTTGCCCAACGCTTTCAGGCTGCGGGAAATCTCGGCAATCTCCTGTGTCCGGTTTTCCTGGCCGGGCGCATTCATCAACTGAAGATAATCCACCATAATCAGGGCGGGTTTACCGTATTTGCGGGTATAGCGGCGGGCGCGGGCACGCAGTAACGCGGGTGTCTGGTGACTGCAATCATCGATAACCAGCCGCTGATCCCAGCGGGAAAACTGATCCAGGCTCTGGCTGATACGTCCCCACTGCTCATCATCCAGTATCCCGCCGCGCAGGGCACTCAGGGAAACCCCGCCTTCCATGGCGGTGAGACGCAACATCAGTTGGGCCGTCGGCATTTCCAGACTGAAAATCTGCACCACCGCATTTTCCTGAAGACGCAGGGCACCGAGGCAACAGGCCAGCCCCAGTGCGGTTTTGCCCATGGAAGGGCGGGCGGCCAGCAAAATGAGATCCCCGGCCTGCAAGCCGCAGGTTTTCTCATCGAGGAGCTGAAATCCGGTGGGCGTTCCGGTTATCCCGTTGCTGCCCTGTATGCGTTCCAGATGGGTGATCAGACTGTCTGCCCCCTGCAACAGGGTCATTTCCTGCTGCTGCCGGGCTGCTCCCTTTTCCGCCAAATTAAACAGCTGGCTTTCCGCCTGCTCAATCAGGATGTCTGACTTAATAGTCGGCTGAAAGACGTCCGCGCTGAGGGATTTTCCCAGCGCCAGTAACTGACGTAAGCGGCTTTTTTCCGCCACAATACGGGCGTATTCCTCAATATTGGCGGCACTCGGCGTGTTTTTGCACACTTCGGCCACATAGGCAAAACCACCAACCTGATCGATTTGCCCGCGTTGGGTCAGCCTATTGGTCAGGGTGATCAGGTCAAACGGGCAGTTTTTTTCGCTCAGTTCAGCGATGGTCTGAAACAGTATCCGGTGAGCCGGGAAGTAAAAATCGTCGGCAACCAGTAACAACACCACCGTATCCCAGCGATCATTGTCCAGCACCAGACCACCCAGTACCCCGACTTCGGCATATGCATAGCTGGGTGCTTCTTCGCTGATGATCTTCAATTGTTCATGCGTCATTCCCATCGGCGACCTCCTGACTGACCGCATTCAGGGCGTCGATTAAACGTTGTTGCAGATGAGGCGCGGAAACCCAGAACAGTACCTCTTTTTCGGTCAGATATTGCGGCTGGTCATTTTCCCAGCCACATTCCAGCAAGGCTAAATCCGGCGACGCATCAGGGCACATAGCCTGCCTGCGCAACTCGGCTTCATTACGGGGATAATAGTGCTCTACCTCGTGCGGAGACACATCGAGAATAGCGGGCAACAGCAGCTGAAGTTTCGCCTGTGCGGTTTCACGATCCGGCGCATCCACAAAAACAAACCATTCATCATCACTGAACAATAATTCAACCGTCTCATAACGAAAGCAGACGGCACGCCAGATAACATTCATTGCGCCTCTCCCGTCGGTTGCTCAATCAGTACCGCATCGAATTTTTCTGCCCATAAGGGCACTAACTCGCAGGCAAGGCGGTGCATGGTGATCGCCGCCGCTGGGCTTTTACGGGTGGTTTTGTATTCCAGGCGATGCACCGGCTGGGCACGGACATGCCCCAGTTTGTAGATGTCCAACAGGTCTATCCGGGTTTCCAGCAGTTGGTAAACCTGCCTGCCGCCCAGTGCGGAAGCGTCATAGCGTTGATGACGGATAATATCAGTCAGTTCACTCAGCGTATCCCGGTCAAGATTTGTTCCTTCAATTCCGTTAACCAGTATCTGAATAGCCGGCAGACGGACACCGTAGTTTTCAAAAGGCCGGAGC
>NZ_FORG01000083.1 GCF_900113945.1 Xenorhabdus mauleonii | reverse complement strand
AGATAAAACAGGCTTTGCCCGGTCATGGCGCTGTACTGGATGCGCTCTTCTTCCGGTATCAGGTTCAGCACCGCATCCATCAGCGACGATTTCCCCGCCGCGCTGCTGCTCTGGATAAGTACCGCCAAGGGTTTGGGCAGTTTGCGGCTCACCGCCGCCAGATAGCCCGCCAACAGGTTAGTCGATTCGCCGACAACCCCGCAGGCGGCCAAGTCAGACGTGATACGCGCCGTTAAATAGGGGTCTTGCAGCAACGCCAATGCCGCTTCCCGTTCGCTCAGGTTCATTTCCGGCGCTTTATTCTCGGTGCCCATGGCTGCCTGTCGTTGCCACTGCTCAACCGCCAGTAACACCTGCCCCAGCGCCCGGCGCAGGTCGGCTTCCCCTAACCCCAGTTCGGTCGCCGCCAGTCGCGCATAACTGTTGCGTGAACGGGCGCTCATCAGGTCAACCCCGTCGGCGAACAGCACGCCGCTTTGCGTGTCCAGCACCTGCGCATTGAGTTTCATTGCGGCTGAACCTGCCTTGATTGAACCCAGTCCCCGCAGACCCCAGCGCAAGGTGCCGAGGGAGATAAGCAACTCGCCCTGTTCGCTGGACTCACAGACCACGCCCGGCGCCACGCTGGAAGTGGGGCAAGCGGCTAAAGAAGAAGTTGTTTCCGGCACCGTGACAGGCTCCGCCGCCTGATGCTCAACGGTCTCCATGCCTGCCACATCCAACATCGGCACCGCGCCGTCAATCAGCAACGCGAAGGCGGTTTCCGGTTCGGCCAACTGGCACAGATAGCCGTTGGCATCCCTTTCCGGCGGGAACACCACGCGCAACGGGGCAATGCCTTTGCCCAGCAGCGCCGCCGCCAGTTTGACCGCCGCCTCATTGCCCACATTGTCATTGTCGAAGGCAATCAGGATTTGCTTAATGCCGTGCTGTGCAAAGGCCTGCCAGTGGTCAGCGGTGACGCCGTTCACGCCATAGGCGGCGGTGACATTGCGGTGCCCCGCGACCCAGAACGACATCGCATCGATGAGCGATTCACACAAGATAAGCGACTTGGAAGCACTGAGCGCCGTTTCATTCCAGACCCCGGTATGTTTACCCGGCAGATAGAGATGTTTTGCCGCACCCCGACTGAGATCATCGCTGATTTTACGCCCGTACAGCTCCTGCACCTGCCCCTGATTATCGATAATCGGCACAACCAGCGAACCGCGCAGGTGTTCATGGCCGTTTTCCCGCAGCACCCCGATCGCCTGCAACCGACGGCGGATCTCTGCCCCCGCTTTCACTTTTTTCGGTGGCAGACGGTAAGCCAACGTGCGGTTAGCAAAACCCAACTTGAACTGCGCGACTAACTCAGGGTGATTGAGCCGCCGCTTCGCCAGATAAGCCTGCGCTTCCGGCGCATTGAGTAACGTATGGTGATAAAACTCAACCACCCGTGCCAGCAAGGCTTGTTGCCCGACGGCTTCCCCGGCCAGCTCCGCCGGTGCAACCAGCGGCTCGACCGAGGGATTAACACCCAGCACGGCACGCAGGCGCTCCACAGCATGGCGCAGGCTCAACCCTTCGGTTTTCATCACCCAGTCAAGCACCGAGCCGCCGGCATCGCAGCCAAAGCAGTGATAGAGATTTTTGGCCGGGGTGATCACCATCGACGGCGTTTTTTCCTGATGGAACGGGCACAACACGGTCATGTCTTTACCGCGCTTAAACAACTGCCGCCCCTGCTGCTCAATAATGGCAACTAACGGAACGGCGGTTTTCAGGTGCTGTAATTCTGCGTCGGGAATGCGAGCCATGTCTTAATCCTTTAAAATGCGTCAAGGTCATTATTGACCTATATAATACAGGTCAATATAATACTTTCAAGACCTCCATTAAAAAAGGACACTTATCATGATGAACAAACACATCAACTGGCTTTGTTCATTTATGACTGATTTTGGTAA
>NZ_FORG01000090.1 GCF_900113945.1 Xenorhabdus mauleonii | reverse complement strand
TACAGCGACTGGGCAATCGTCAGTACCTGACCGGCCCCCATGCCCCACTGGCGGGAAGCCACCTGCTGGAGTGTCCCCAAATCAAAACAAAGCGGCGTCGGGGTTTTCTCCCGTTTCCGGGTGAGCTCCGTCACCACAGCATGTTGTGTCTGTTGGCAGGCTTTAACCACACGATGTGCGATATCTTCGCGAATACAGCGTTTTTCTTCATCACACGCATCGGGGCCGGGCAACCACTTGGCCCGAAAGGCAATATTATCTTTTTGCAATGTGGCCATCACCTGCCAGTAAGGCTGGGGTTCAAACCGGCCGATAGCATTATCGCGGTTCACGACCAGCGCCAGTGTCGGCGTTTGTACCCGCCCAATGGACAGCACCTCACCAAATCCCTGAGCCTGTGCTTTCAGGGTATACAGGCGGGTCAGATTGATGCCCATCAGCCAGTCAGCGCGTACCCGACCCAGCCCGGCCTGATAAAGCGGTGCCGTTTGTTCCCCCGGTAATAACGCGGCCAGAGCCTGCCGGATACTGGTTTCATCCAGCGCGGACAACCACAGCCGCCTGACGGGACCGATGAAACCGCAATATTCCAGCAACACGCGGGCAATCACTTCCCCTTCACGGTCAGCATCCGTGGCGATGATCACTTCA
Source organism: Xenorhabdus mauleonii (assembly GCF_900113945.1). Taxonomy (GTDB): domain Bacteria; phylum Pseudomonadota; class Gammaproteobacteria; order Enterobacterales; family Enterobacteriaceae; genus Xenorhabdus; species Xenorhabdus mauleonii. The sequence goes on along the minus strand of NZ_FORG01000090.1, from coordinate 882 downwards.
TCCGCCTGTTTCAGTAACTGTTTGATCACCGCAAACTGATCAGCGGTCTCTTTTTTCACCGTCCATTGCCATTGCGCCGGCAGCACCGGCAGAGGTTCCATCCGCCAAGGCGGGCCAAATTGTTCGCCATAGTGCTCCGGGGCGGCCATTTCCAATAAATGCCCGATAGCCCACGTCACGGTCACGTTCTGGCTCAAAAGACATCCCTGCCCACGCTGCTTCACACCCAACACGCGGGCGATATCTCTGGCCTGAGAGGGCTTTTCACACAAATAAAGCTGCATATCACCCCCTGCCCGCATCCTGAACAACCGCACGCCGGCTCGGTGAAAAACCGGAACGCAACCGACCCGACAAAATATCGGGTTCCGGCTCGCCCAGCCATTTAATGGCTTCAAGGCCGGCCGGTGTTTTTTCCTCAATATCTGTACGGGTCACCTTCAGAGGGCGGTAAGAACGCACCAGACCATAAATCTGGCGGATCACCCGACTGCCGTTATGCAGCAACGCATCCCGCTCTGAACGAGAAATAAAACCGTAATGGAACGCCTGAAAGGTTTTCATTGCCAGTTGGTCATAACCGACCAGCAGCCAAACACAGCGATATCCCAATGGCGAATGGCTGTAGACACCGATATTCAGTGGTTCAACGGAGGAAACAGCAGATAACGTAACGTGTTCCGGCAAAGCATTCAGTGTCTCCTGCAAGGTAGTAATACTCTGTTGAAGACTGGCTGATGCTGTTGCCAGAGCCTGCTCCAGCTTAATCAGCCAGCTGTCGGCATACGGGTTATCAGCAGCCGCATCTGCGCTGATAGTGCCCGCCCGTTTAATGACTTGCGGCATACCGATAATATCCGGGTATTGACGACGGCCAGTGAG
>NZ_FORG01000092.1 GCF_900113945.1 Xenorhabdus mauleonii | reverse complement strand
AATATCACTCGCCGCCGTGCAATGCCACCGTTACGTTCGGTAAAACTCATGGGTTCGTTATTGGTGGCTAATACCACGGCTTTGATGATGGTAGAAAATTGCTTCTCGTATTTCCCGTCAACTTCAATCAGGTCGCCGCCTGTAATGGCCTTAATACCCGCACCTTCACCGACATATTTAACCTGATCGGGCAGCGTAATTAAGCTTTTTCCGGCAAATTGATAACGGCCTCTGGCTTCATCCAGTGCTCTCATATTGCCACTGGCGGTATTATGTTCTCCTGCCAGTAAGGTAGCGATATACGTAAACACGCTTTTACCGCTGCCACCCTCACCCGTCACTTCAATAAATAGCTGCCAGTCATAACGGTTTGCCAGAATCATAAACAAGGCAGCTTTGATACGATTCATCTTGTTTTCATTCTGACCCGCTGCATGGGATAACCAGCGATAAAAGTCAGGAGCATGATCCGGCAAATTTTCACCGACAGCAGGCAGCGTGAATGAAATGCCGTTATGATTCATTAGCCAGTGTTCCGGCTGGTGTGGGATAAATTGTTGTGTCGATAACGCATACACGCCATTACTAAACCCGATTAAATCCGACTGTTGTTCGCCAATGACTGGAATTTGTAATTTCATGGCGCAGATAGCGTTATTGATCCCGTTTGGGCTGTACGGGGTATCGTGCTGGTCGAAGATTGCCACCATTGCACGACGCAGCTCGTTATCTGACAGAGTTACCCATGTTGTGCCATCATAGTGATAAACTGCCTCACTTTCAGAATGTACCGCGATTTTTTTGTAATGCTCAACCAATAATGCCCCGCGCTGACTGGCTGCCATTTGTGCCAGATTGTTAGTGGCCTTTTTGAGCTTAGTTTCGTGGATCACTACCGCTTCTGCTTCCATGAGTTTTTTCTCTCCGACCTGATATAATCCGTTACTGAATGCCGGCTTTGCTGTCTCGATGCCGTAGCGCTGACGATAATCGTCCCAGTCGGCTTTATATTCCGTTGGCGGTAACGTTACCCAACCATTGATAGCATTAGCCGCCTTCTCAGCGGCAATTTTCCCCACGTTCTTTTTAAGCTTGCCGTTTTTGTCCCGTTCGCCTTGTGAGTGCCAATCATTATCAGCCGCAAGGATAATTTTCGATTCAGGCCACTGCTTTCTGACCAATTCGGCAACATTCAGTAAATTACTTTCATCAATCGCAGCCAGCACCACACCATTATGTAACTGGCTGATAGTCAGCGCTGTCGCGTAACCTTCTGTAATGATGATGGTGTCAGGCGCTCCGGTAATTTCAGATACCGGAATAACACTCCCTTTCTTCCTCGTACCGGAAACAAGGCGTTTATCACTGTTCGGCTTAATGATTTGTGCGCCGGAAATAGTGCCATCTAATGTCTGAGTCACCAGTAATAGAGAGCCATCTTGCAGTAGCCGC